>JBBQWQ010000029.1:0-89632 GCA_038210445.1 Polyangiales bacterium | reverse complement strand
GGGCCCCAGCGTGCAGCTCAATGGCGCCAATACCGCGAACCTCTCGTTCGTGGCGCCCGATGTCGCGCCCGGCACCGTGCTCGGGTTCGTGCTCCGGGCCGACGACGGCGCGCTCCTCAGCCCCGCGTCGCGGGTCGAGGTGTTGGTGCAAAAGGGGAGCGGCGGCAGCGAGCCGCTCTACGGGGAAGGCGGCAGCTGCGGTTGCCACACCAGCCGCGGCGACAGAGCCTCGCTGCTCTCGCCCCTCGCCCTTCTCGCCCTCACGGCTGCCTTCCTCCGACGTCGCCGCTAGGAGACTGGTGTTTTTGGCCGATACCTTCGGGATGCCGGCGCCTCCCGTCCTCACGAGAAGGGAGAGTGAGCGACCGGCGCTGCCCCCAGCGAACGCGCCTCCCTCGGTCTCGGCCAAAAACCCTCAGTCTCCTGCTTGGCGCTCTCCGCCGCCACGCAGCCTCCCGGACCGGAAGAGCCACGTAGCCGACGAAAAACACGAGCCACCTAGCCCGGACGAGAACGAAAACGAAAACGAAAACGGGCGACGCGCCACTTCTGGCGGTCGCCCGTTCTTCGTTGTGCAGCGGCGCAAGGAGCGCCTCGCGCTCAGCGCACGAGGCGGAGGCCGGTGGCCTTTTCGGGGAGCGACTTGGCGATGGCGAATCCGGCCAGGGTGAGGCGCATGCGCGACGCATCCACGAAGCCCTCGCCGTCGAGCTGGGCCACGAGGGCGCGTACGTCCTCACGGCGGAGAGCCCGCTCACGCACGCCGTCTTCCTTTGCCGACACGTCGGCGCCGAGCGCCGACGCCAGCGCATCGAGGTCCATGCGGGTACCAGCCTCCTGGGCGGCGGCGAGCACTTGCAGCAAACGCGCAGAGAGGGCGGCGACACTCTCGCGGATGCCGGAGCCGGGCGTTGCGGAGGTGGGGGCGGCGGGGAAGACGGATAGCGACATGGTAAAACTCCTTGTAGACTGCAATGCCTGTAGGCTGCAAGCATCTTGCCAGCGCTGCACGGGCGCACCAGGGACCCGGCGTTCAGGATCGATACTCAACAATATCATGTACTTGCGACCATAGAGTGGGCGGACACTTACGGAAGTGCTTCGAGATGGCCGCGCCCGGTTCGCGTGATTGCGGCCTCGCCCCTGGTTAACAGCAGATCCACCAGCCGGCCCCTCGAGAACCTCCGGTGCGTAGGCGAAGTGTTCAGAACCAGGGGTTCATTTTCGTGGCCCGGGACGGCGCGCGGGGAGCGACTCACCTGCGCCGAAGACGGCGATTGTGATAGCTGTCCCAGAGCCGTGCCCCCCACCCCGGACTCCTTGGACCTCGACTTCTCCCCGCACGCGGGGAACGCTGAAACCGTCCTGAAGCGCCTCCGGGCCGATGCGGCGAAGGGTCTGACGCGCGCGGAGGTCGAGAAGCGGCGAAGCGAGCTGGGCACCAACGAGCTGCCGGAGCCCAAGGGCAAGAGCGCGCTCCTGCAGTTCTTCGGACAGTTCACCAACCCCATCGTCATCACCCTGCTGGTGGCGGCGGTCATCGCAGTGGTCACCGGCGCCACCAACAGCGACGCCAGCCAGGGCACGCTCGCGCGATACGGCGACGCCATCGCCATCTTCCTCATCGTCGTGCTGAACGCGGTGCTGGGCTACTACCAGGAGCGACGGGCGGAGGCGGCGCTCGACGCCCTGAAGAAGATGCAGGCGCCGTCGGCGCGCGTCTTCCGAGATGGCTCGGTGACCAGCATCCCCGCTGCCGAGGTGGTCCCCGGCGACATCCTCGAGCTCGAGGCGGGCGACGCCATCGCGGCCGACGCGCGCCTCTTGCAGACCGTCGATCTCGCGGCGCAGGAGTCTTCGCTCACCGGCGAGTCGATGCCGGCGGGCAAGGACGCGCTCGCGGCGCTGGAGGAGGACGCGCCCCTCGGCGATCGCGCCAACATGCTCTTCACCGGCACGCTGGTGGTGCGCGGCAAGGGCCGCGCGGTGGTGGTGGCCACCGGCGGGCGCACCGAGCTCGGCAAGCTTTCGGCGCTCATGAACGCCCCGAACGAGACCAAGACGCCCCTCGAGGAGCGCCTCGACAGCTTCGGAAAGCAGATTCTGTGGGTTTGCCTCGGCCTCTCGCTCTTCCTCTTCGTCTGGGGCATGGTCTTCACCGACAAGAAGTGGCACGCGCTCCTCCTCGAGGCGGTGAGCCTGGCGGTGGCGGCCATTCCTGAAGGCCTTCCGGCCATCACCACCATCACCCTCGCCCTCGGCATGCAGCGCATGGCCAAGAAGGGTGCCATCATCCGCAAGCTGGCGGCGGTGGAGACGCTGGGCGCGGCCACCGTCATCTGCTCGGACAAGACCGGCACGTTGACGCAAAACGAGATGACCGTGCGCGAGGTGTACGCCGGCGGCCAGGGCTTCGAAGTCACCGGCGTAGGGTACGGCCCGGACGGTCACATCGTCGACGCCAAGGGCGAGACGCAGGAAGGGTCGCCGCTGCTGCGCGATTTCTTGGCCACCAGCGCGCTGTGCAACAACGCCAAGATCGAGCGCAAGGAAGACGGCGCGTATCGCGTGGTGGGCGACCCCACCGAAGGTGCCCTGCTCACCCTGGCCGCCAAGGGCGGGACCCCCAAGGAGTCGGTGGCGCCCGGCGTGCAGGTGGTGCGCGAGATGCCCTTCGACAGCGATCGAAAGCGCATGACCGTCGTGACCCTGGACGAGAGCGGCAACCGGGTGGCGCACACCAAGGGCAGCGCCGACATCTTGCTGCCGTTGTGCACCCACGTGGCGATGGGCGACCAAGTGCGACCGCTCGACGACGCGGGTCGCGAGCGCATTCTTCGGGAAGCCGAGCGTATGAGCGGCAAGGCGCTTCGCGTGCTGGCCATGGCGCGCCGCGAGGACCTGGAGCACCACGACGACGATGGCACCGACATCGAGCAGCACCTGACGTTCCTGGGCCTCGCGGGGATGATCGACCCGCCGCGAGAAGGGGTGAAGGAGGCCATTCGCGCCTGCGCCGAGGCCCACGTGCGCGCGGTCATGATCACCGGCGACCACAAGCTGACCGCGGTGGCCATCGCCCGTGAGCTCGGCCTGTGGGACGAGGGCGCCATCGCGCTGACCGGCGCCGAGGTCACCAAGCTCTCCGACGCCGACCTCGGTGATCGCGTGGAATATGCACGTGTTTTTGCCCGGGTCACCGCCGAGCAGAAGCTCCGCATCGTGAAGGCCTTCAAGAGCAAGGGCCACGTGGTGGCGATGACCGGCGACGGCGTCAACGACGCGCCGGCGCTGCGCGAAGCCCATATCGGCATCGCCATGGGCAAAGACGGCACCGACGTGGCCCGCGAGGCCGCCGACATGGTGCTGGCCGACGACAACTTTTCCACCATCGTCGACGCGGTGCGCGAAGGCCGCGCCATCTACCGCAACATCCAGAAGTTCATCTTCTTCCTGCTCTCGTCCAACGCGGGGCTGCTGGTGTGCGTATTCGCCACCGCCTTCTTCCCGAAGATGCTGGGGCTACGCCCGCTGATGATCCTGTGGATCAACCTGGTCACCAACGGCCTCCCGGCGCTCGCGCTGGGCGTAGACCCGCCAGACCCGACGCAGATGATGGACCCGCCGCGCAAGAGCAAAGACGGGCTGCTGGGCAAGCGCGAGTACCTGGGCATCGCCGCGGTGGGCGTGGTCATGGGCGGCAGCGCGGTTGCCTGCTACTTCATTCCCTGGAGCGAGACCGGCAACGACTCGGCACGCGCGCTGTTCGCCAGGGCCGCCGCGTTCTCGCTGCTGGCGCTCTCGCCTCTGTTCCACGCGCTCAACTGCCGGTCGCCCACCCGCAGCGTGGCCACCGTGCGCCCGGTGTTCCCGTGGCCGCTGGTGGTGGCGTTGGCCCTCTCCGCGGCGATTCACCTGGTCACCATCTTCGTGCCTGCCCTTCGCGCGGTGTTCTCGACCTACACGCTCACGATCATGGACTGGCTCCTGCTGGTGGGCCTTTCGTTCGCCATCGTTCCCGTCTTCGAGCTGCTCAAGCTGATGCAACGCACCGGGGTCGTGGCCAGCGACTTCGGTCCCATGTCCCGGAGACGTCCGTCGTGAAAAGAGCCCGCTCCCTCGCCCCCGTCGTTCTTCTCGCGACCCTGGTCGCCTGCGGCGGCGCGGGCGGCCACGATGCCAAGGTGGGCGGCGAAAAGGCTGGCAGCGACCACGATCACAGCGGCGGCGACGGCGATTCCATCGGCGAGGCGGCCCGGGCCCAGGGCGGCTTCTCGGTGCTGGGCGGCAGCGACAACGCGCAGCCGCCGACCACCCTCGGACCGCCGCTCATGGCGCGCCTGGTGCTCGACGACGCCAAGGTGAAGGTCGATGGCCTGCTCCGCGAGTGGCCCAAGCTCTCGCCGGCCAAGCTCGAGACCGGGCGCTCCAAGGCCAAGGCGTCGTTCGCCATGCAGTACGACGACGCCAAGCTCTACATCGCCGGCGACGTGGAGGCGGCGACCTTCGTGCGCACCGGCAAAGCGGCCGAGAGCGAGGACCACGCGCGGCTCTCCATCGCCTTCCCCACGGCAAACGGCTTCGTGCACCACGAGGTGGGCCTGTTCGCGGGCAAGGCCGGCGAGACGGCGGGCGTGGTTCGCTTCGTGAGCGGCCCCAAGCGCGGCGAGGTGGCGGCTGGCGCGAAGATCGTCGAGGCCCCTCATAAGGGTGCAGGATACACCTTCGAGGTGGCCATCCCGTGGAGCGCCTTCGGCGAGACCGGCATTCACATGGGCCTGCGCGGCGCCCTGGGCTACGTCACCGAAGGCGGCAAGGCCTCGGTGGCCACCGGCACGTTCGGGAGCCCGCGCGCGCTGCCCCAGCTGC
The DNA here is from genome assembly GCA_038210445.1 of Polyangiales bacterium. Classification (GTDB taxonomy): domain Bacteria; phylum Myxococcota_A; class Polyangia; order Polyangiales; family Polyangiaceae; genus JABFRG01. The sequence continues at coordinate 84,763 of JBBQWQ010000029.1, read as the reverse complement.
TCACCGAGCCAGAGATCGCGGTGCTCGAGGGACTCCTCGAGCCGAAGGGCATCGCCGACACTGCTCCGGCCTTCGACCTGCTGGCCGACGTGGCGGGTGACGCTTCGAAGGAGCGCATCGCCGTGTACGGGCACTTCCTCACCGTGTGCGGTCCGAAGTTCCGCGACGGCAAGCAGTTCTTCTTCCGCGATCTCGGGGGCGACGTGCTGGGCGTGGAAGCGCGCAGCGTGAGCGGCCGCGGCAAGGACGATCTCCTGGTGCGCCGACGCATTCCGGTGGAAGGAACGACGCGCGAGCTCCTGGAGGTGTGGAGCTTTCGTGGCGACGAACCCGAGGTGGTCTTCGGGCACGAGATCGCCGTCACCAAGGGCGACAAGCGGATTGCCAACGCCGCACGCATCGGCAAGGGCGAGATCGAGATCACCGTCGACAAGGCCAGCGGCTGGGACCTTGCGAGCTACCGCGAGGCCACGCTGGAAGGCTCCGAGCCGATCCTGCTCCCCTGGGGCACCGTGCGCGCGCGCGCATACAGGCTCGAGGGTGGCAAGTTCGTGCGCGGCAAGGAAGTGACCCAAGCGGGAGCGGCCCCGGCTGCGGTCGCCACCCGTGAGCCGGAGCGTGCTTTTCCGAAAGACGTGCCCACCCCCAAGGTCTCGGCGGGCGCCGACATCTCCGGCCGCGCGCTCGAAGAGTTTCGCAAGGCGCGCGGCGTGGGCGCCGAGGTCAAGCCTCGCTTCGACCTGGCGGTGTCGGTGGCCGAGGACGCGAAGCCCGAGCGCGTGCTCCTGCTGGGGCGCGATCTGCTGGTGTTCGGCCCCGGTTTTCGCGGCGGCAGCCGCTACGAGTACCTCTCGCTCGATCAGTTCGAAGGCGACGCCGACATCCAAGACGTAACCGCGCGCGATCTGAACGGCGACGGCAACGCCGAGATCATCGTGCGCGGCACGCGGCACATTCAAAACGGCGGTGAGAAGGTCGATAGCGACGGCATCTTCGTGTACGGCGTCGAAGAGCGAGGTATCCGCCGCGTCTTCGCCATCGAGACCGGCCGAAGCCAGGGCAAAAGCCGCATCCAGGGCATGGTGCAGTTCATCCCCGCCAAGAGCGGGCGCGGCTTCGACATCGACGTGCGGCCCGGCGTGGCCAAGGGCTGGACCGAGAAAACCTACCCATGGCCGGAAGACGCCGCGGGCGGGAGCGTGGAGCCGCTGCTTCTCCCTTGGGGCAAGACCAAGAACCGAAGCTACGCCTGGACCGGCACCAAATTCGCGCCATGAAGGCGACCGTTCAGTCGCGCAGGCACTGACTGTAGGCGTCGAGCTTGTTGTAGCCGGGCCCGCAGCACACATTCTTGATCATGTGTGACGGCGGCTTGCACACCGGTGACTCGAGGCGCGTGGTGAGCACCGCCGAAGGAATGGGGGCGGCGGACGCGGAGGTGGTCGCGGCGGCGGTCGGGAGCTTCTTGATGGGTCCACCGCCGGGCAGGAGGCCGGTGGCGGGGGCAACCGGCGCGGCGGCGGCACGCAGCTCGACGACGAGCCCTTCGTCGCTGGCCTGCACGGCGATGTTCTGGTCCACGAAGTGCTCGGCAGCCACCCGCAACTTCACCGGATGGCCCTCTGCCACCTCGACCTGAACCTGCCCATTGCGTACCGCGCGCTGGGAGCCGTCGAGGGGCCCGCCCACGAACGTGACGAGCGCGGTCTCGGGCTTGACCTTGACCACCACCAGGCGAACCGCGGGCCCAGCAGGGGCAACGGTGGGTGCAGACGAAACGGCGGCGGCCGACGCAGCGGCCAGCGCTTCTTTCTGCCGCTGGGCGCGCACCAACACCAGCGTCACCGCGAGCGCGGCCACCAGTAGCGTGGCCAAGCCGCCGAGAAGCCAGGGCAAGCGGCCGCCGGTGATGCGCGGCAGGGTGCGCACGGTCGCGGTCACCGGGCGCGGACCGCTCGGGAAGCTGGTGGGCGGGGCCATGAAGCGATTGCGATCGGCCAGCAGCTCGTGGCTCGCCATGGGCGGCAAGCCGCGCTCGAAGGCGTCGAGGTCGGCCAGGAGCTCGCCCATCGAGGCGTACCGCTCCGAGGCCTTCTTCGCCAGGCACTTCATCACGATCGACTCGAGCTCTGGCGGCAGATCGGCGCGGCTACCATCGCGGAGCGGGGGCGGCGGATGGAACATGTGATGGCTCAGGATGTTCATCACGTTGTCGCCGGTGAACGGCACGCCGCCCTTCAGCATTTCGTAGAGCATGATGCCAAGGGCGTAGACGTCGGACCGGTGATCGACCGGAACGCCAGCCGCCTGCTCCGGCGACATGTACTGCGGCGTCCCGAAGACGCTGCCCGCGCGGGTGAGGCGCGTGACCTGCGAGTTCACCTTGGCGATGCCGAAGTCGAGCACCTTAACGAAGTCGGGATCGCCGCCCCGCTCGATGAGCATGACGTTGTCGGGCTTCATGTCGCGGTGCACGATGCCCGCGGCGTGCGCCGCGGCGAGCGCCTGCGCCACCTGCTTGCCGATGTGGAGCGTGCCGCGAATCGAGAAGACCCCGAGCCGCGCCTGCCGGTCGGCCAGGCTCTCGCCGCGCAAGTACTCCATGACGAAGTACGCGCTGCCCCCGGCGAGCACGCCGAAGTCGGAGATGTCGACGATGTGCGGGCTTCCGATGCGCGAGGCGGCCTGCGCCTCGTTCAGGAAGCGCGTGGTGATCTCCTTGTCGGAGGAGAGATCGGAGCGGAGCGCCTTGAGCGCCACCAGCTTGTCGATGAGCGCGTGCCGGGCCAGGTAGACGACGCCCATGCCGCCTTCGCCCAGCACCTTCTGGATGACGTAGCGGCCATCGATGGTGGAGCCGACGATGCGATCGGAGGAGCGCGACAGCGCAGCGTGCTCGCCGGCCGCCCCGGCCAGGTCGGGCGATAGCTCGCTTTCCGGCGTCACGAGCGTGGAGGGAGGAGTGCCAGGTTTCATGCGAAGAGGGGCGGAGCGACGCGCCCGTGGAGAAGGTTAACCCGTTTTCGCCCGTCGGGGAAATCGGAGTCCATCCGCGGCGCGATATCGGCGGTGGATCGCCCGCGTACCACCCTACCCTTGCTCGGGCCCGCCACTGGCTCCCTCGGTCGCCTTTGCACGGGGCAGCGGCGCAGGTAGCGGGCTCGCCCGCGGGCATGGTAGGTAGCCAGACCACTCGTGGGCTACCCCCTCACCATCGCCATTCGCTATCTCGCCTCGAAGAAGCGCGCCTTCGTCTCGGTCGGCACGCTCTTCTCCACCCTCGGCGTCACCCTCGGCGTCGCTGCGCTCTCCATCGTGATGAGCGTCACCGGCGGGTTCAAGGAGCAGTTCCGAGAAAAGGTGCTGGGCGTCAACGCCCACGTGCTGGTGCTCAAATACTCGCTCGAGTTCCGCGAGTATCGCGAGGTCATGAAGAAGGTCGAGAAGGTGCCCGGCGTAACCGGCGTCGCCCCCTTCATCATCAACCCGATGATGGTGACCCATGGCGATCGCACCGCCACCGGCGTGCTGCTCAAAGGCGTCGACCCTGACCTGATGCCCAAGGTGCTCGACCTTCCGAAGCACATCGTCGGCGGATCCATGGAGGGCCTGCGGAAGCCCGGCGCCAAGCCGCCGGAAAAGCCCAACAGCCCAGCCGCCACTTCCACCTCGTCGCCCTTGCGCGACTTGCAGCAGCGCGACGCGGGCTCGTTTTTGGACGTCATCGAGGACCAGATTCGGCGCGATCGCGACGCCCTCGAGGCCGGCGCCCCGGCCCCCGCGGCGCAGGACGCCGGCGCGCCGGCGGTGGCCAACGCAGGCGCCCCGGCCCCCGCCGGCGACACCACACCCGACGGCGGCTTCGCCAGCAAGCTCCCGGACGACGACGATCTGCCTTCTTCGGTGGACCCGGACCCCTGCAAGAGCCCCGAGCAAGTGGCCGCGCTTCCGGGCCTCATCATCGGAAAGTCGCTCTCTACCCAGCTCGCCGTGACCATGGGCGACTGCGTGCAGATTACATCTCCCATGGTGGGCATGAGCTTCGGCGGCAGCAGCCAGAAGCCGCCCATCGCCAAGCAGTTCCGCGTCATCGCGGTGTTCGAGGCGGGCTTCGATCAGTACGACTCCAAGCTGGTGTACACCGACCTCTACGAGGCCGAAGCGTTCTACGAGAACGGCGACAGCGTCACCGGCGTGGAGATGAAGGTCGACGACATCGACCACGCGCGGGAGATCTCCGCCAACATCGACAAGGTGCTCGCCAACGGCGTGTACCACACGATGGACTGGCAGGAGCTCAACCATGGCCTCTTCACCGCGCTCCTCATCCAGCAGATCGGCATGAGCTTCGTGCTGGCGCTCATCATCGTGGTGGCGGCGTTCACGGTGGTCGCGACCTTGATCATGGTGGTCCTCGACAAGCGGAAGGAGATCGCCTTGCTCAAGGCTCTGGGCGCCAAAGACAGCGCCATTCTCCGCATCTTCCTCTACCAAGGCGGCATCACTGGCTTCCTCGGAACGAGCCTCGGGCTCGCGCTCGGGTTCCTGGGGTGCAAGGGCTTGGGGGCCTACGCCTTCCCGCTGGACCCAAAGGTGTACTTCATCTCGAAGCTCCCGGTGGAGGTGCGCCCCACCGAATTCCTCATCACCGGCGGCATCGCCATCGTCATCTGCTTGCTCGCGACGATTCTGCCGGCTTTGTATGCCGCTTGGCTCCGGCCCTCCGACGGCCTGCGGTCGGACTGAACGGACCCGCAGCGTCGCGGCGAGATTCACGCCGAACCACGACCCAAGAAGCAGCGTTCTACACCCGTGCGCGAGAACCGGTTGCCGACCCCCCAGGGTAGGTGCGAAGGTAGAGGCGCTGTGAGGCCATTGTGCGAGAGTCCCCGATGCGGTGGGTAGTCGACGTTTCCGTCGCTGGGGATCCCGCCGCGACCACGTCCTTCACGTTCATGGCGGACTCGTGGCACAAAGCGCTGCTCCAGGCGCGCACTGCCCTCGGCGATGAGGGCGCGCTCGGCGACTTCTCCATCGATCTGCTGAAGGAGGGTTACCGCGCCGTCGACCCGCGAACCCGGCGTCGCTTCGTGATTCGCGCAACCAACGCCGACGGAACGCCGCAGCGCTCGGAGCCGCCCCCGCCGCTCGCGGCGCCCACGCCCGCGCACGCGACGCCGCCGCCGCCGCCGATGACGGACGAGGGCGGGCCGAAGGCTCGCTCGACCAGCTTCATGGCATCGGTTGGCACCGCTGCCATCGTGTCGTCGCGGCCGCCGCCGCCGCTCGCGGCGCCCACCACGAACCTCAGCAACGTGGGCCGCACCCAGGTGATGGCGGCCCACGGCTCGTCGCCGCAAATGCCCGCAGCGGCGCCCACGCCGCCCGCGCCCGCGCCCGCAGCAACCGCACAAGCGCCCGCAGCAACCGCGCCCATCGCCCCCAAGTCGGTGGCCCCGAAGGCGCCGCCTCGGCCAGCGCAGGCACCCAAGCCCAGCAGCAAGGGCTCGCAAAGGCCGCCGCCGCCGGCGCCGCCGCAGCAGCAGTACGCCGCGACGATGCTGTCGCGCCGCGACCAAGAGCCGTCTGAGGCATCGCCGCTGACCTACCGCGAGGTCTCGTACGCCCTCGCGATCGGCACCGAAGAGCCGGAGGCCGAGGCCTTCGCGCTCCAAATGCTCGAGGAGCTCAAGCGCGAGATCCCCGAAGACCGCGCGGCGCGCTTCATCAACATCGCGGTGTTCGACGAGATCTTCACCGGGAAGCCCACCATCTCGCCGCTGGTGGTGGTCGAGTGGAAGGACTGGAAGGGCGCGCCGGTCGCGCGCTATCCGCGCAAGTACCCGAGTGCCCTCCCGAGCTCCATGCGCTCGGCTGTACCGGGTCCGGGTCCAAGCCTGGCGGCCGCCCTGAAGGAGCCGAGCCAGGTCTCCCGCGCGCCCGCGGCGGCGTCGTCGCTCGGCGACATGTTCCTCGGTCCGGCCACCGCGCCGGGCACGAATGCCGCAGGCCCCGCAGCGTCGAACCCCGCCCTCGCGCCGCAGCCGGTACCCAGCTTCGGGCCGCTGGCGCCGGCAGCCGCGACCGCGCCGGAAGCCGACGGCTCCGCCAAGGTGAACACCCAGCCGCTGAGCATCTCCGCTGCGAACGGCGCCGTCGTCAACCGCCTCAGCGGCGACGAGCTCATCGCCGATCTCTTTGAAGAGATGCACGCCATGAACTTCCACGAGGACGCGGTGGCCGCCGGCTACTTTTGCCTCGACCTGGCGCTCTCGAAGATTCCCGCAGAGGGCGGGCTTGTCCATTTCTACGACGTCGACAAACGCGAATACGTGGTGGCCTGCGCGCGCGGACCGAACGCCCACGCCCTCTTGCTGGCGCGGCATGCGGACCTCGATCCGTTCCTGGGTTCGGCGCCGCGCTCGCGGAGCGCCGTCATCTTCCAGCCCGACGGCGCAACGCCGCCGCGCTTCGCGGTGTTTGGGGGCCTGAAGAACCTGGTGGTCGCGCCGCTCTGGCCGCGCGGTCGCTTCATGGGCGCGGTCGAGTTCATCAACCCCAAGGACGGCGCGCCGTTCACCACCGACGACGCCAACGCGCTCACCTACATCGCGGAGCAACTCGCGGAGTTCATCGGCTCTCGCGGCGTGGTGCTCGATGCCCGGCGCATCACACGGCCGCCGCCGGCCGACAGCGCGAACGCCGCCAAAGCGCGGGGCTGAAGGTGCGTGCGGTGCCTGCGATGGGGCGATGGCGCGCACACGGTGCGCATGATCCGCGGGTCTGCTGATGGACCGGCGAAGGCGCGAGCGCGTCACGAGCTTCGTGCTGCTGCCGCTGGTGCTCGCCGCCGTGGCCATCATCACCTACTTCACGTTCCGCACGACGCTGCGCCTCGATCAGCTGCGCAAGCAGGCGGTGGTGGAGGCGACGCTCGGCCTTGCCACCGAGAAAGCCAACCGTCTCGATCGCAACATCGTCGACCAGGACAACGCCATCATGGCGGTGGCCGACCCCCAAAAGCTCCCGGAGATCGGCGAGCACTGGCTGCCGACGGCCCGGCGCGAGACGCCCACCGTGCGCGCCATCGTGGTGCTCGACGAGACCGGCGCCGTCCTCAGCCTGGTGTCGCGCGCTTCGGCGAGCTTTCGCGAAGAGGACTCGTTCCGGAGGCTGCTGGTGCAGCGCATGGTCGCCGACATGGAGCTCGCCAAACAGCCCCCCGACGAGCTCCGGCACCTGCACCGCACCTACAGCGGACAGAGCTACCTCGTGAGCTACTGGCAACGCGAATGGCAAGGTCGCCGCTACGTCATCGTGGCCTGGCACGACATCGGACGCATCGTGCGCGAGAGCCTGCCCACGCTGTATGGCGAGGCTTCCGGCGGTCAGAACCGCCTCAACGTGGTCGACGAAGAGGGCCGGCTCATCTTCGGCCCGCCGCTGCGCACCGGCGAGTTCACGGTCGGCGTTCGCTTTCCCACCACCCTCTACAATTGGCGCGTTCAGGTTTCGCCGGCCTCCGGCGAGGCCATCGCCAGCAGCGTGCAGAGCCGCCGCACCCTGGAGCTCTCCATGGTGGGTCTCTCGGCGGTGGTCATCGTGGCGGGGGTGGTCACCATCCTCGTCGCTGCCGAGAAGGAGCGGCGCACCAACGCACTGAAGAGCGAGTTCGTGGCCAACGTCAGCCACGAGCTGAAGACCCCGCTGGCGCTGGTGCGCATGTTCGCCGAGATGCTCCAGAGCGGGCGCGTGGCCAACGAGCAGAAGCGCGACGAGTACGTCGGCATCATCCTGCGCGAGAGCGAGCGCCTCAGCGCGCTCATCGAGAACGTGCTGGACTTCGCCCGGGTCGAGCGCGGCAAAGGCAGCCTCGAGTTTCAGGAGGGCGATGTGGGCGATGCGGTGGCGCGGGCGGTGGAAATCCACCGGTACCGGGCGGAGCGCGAAGGCGTCACGTTGCGCATCGAGCTCGGCCCCGACTTGCCGAAGCTCGACATGGACGAGCGCGCCCTCGCCCTCGGTCTTTCCAACCTCGTCGACAACGCCCTGAAGTACGCTGCCTCCGGAAAGGAGATCGTGGTCTCTGCCGAGGTGCGCGGCCGCGAGGTGATAATCCAGGTGAAGGACCGCGGCCCTGGCGTCGCCGCCGACGACCGCACGAAGATCTTCGAGCGGTTCGTGCGCGGTGATCCGAAGCTCCGGGTGCAGGTCCGGGGCACCGGCATCGGCCTGGCGCTGGTCAAGCACATTGCCAAGAGCCACGGCGGGCGCGCATGGGTGGAGCCTCGGCTCGACCCAGCCACCGGCGCCGAGATAGGCTCAGCCTTTGGGGTCGCCCTCCCGGTACGGCGTGCCAGCGCGCGGGAAGCAGCGGCCGGGAGCCGCGGAAGGGCTGGCTAACCGCGCCAGTCCGTTCGTTCCTGGCGCCGCTCTTGCGGGTGCTGATTCGCTCTTTCGTAGGGATTTTGCAGCGCTCGCCCCGCGCCGATGGTAGTTGACGGACCCACGTCCCGAGATACTCTGGAGCAGAGGAGGCAACTACGCCTCGCCCGAGCGGAAAAAACGTTCGCGTGGGACGCCTCTGGGACGCCTCTGGGGCGCCACGTTGGGTCGCAGGACAATCGGAGAAGTGTTTTTCAAATGGGTAATGACGAAGCGAAGCTGTTCGTAGCCGGATTGCCGGACAGCATTTCAGAGGAAGCAGTCAAAGAACTGTTTCAGTCGACCGGAGGCACGGTCGTTCAAGTAAGCCTACCGCGGCACCGTGACACCGGACGCCCGCGGGGAATCGGCTTCGTGACCATGGGCTCCTCTGCAGAAGCGGAAGCGGCCCGCGGAGCGCTCGACGGCTCTCTGCAGATGGGCAAGTCCATCCTCGTTCGCCCGTACCAGGCGAATCCTCCAGCCCGCGGCGAAGCCGGCCCCGGTGGCCCGCGCTCCAGCGGTCCGCGCGAGGGTGGCGCCGGGTTCGCCCCGCGCCCCGGCATGGGCGCCCCCCCGGCTCCGGATCGCCAGCTCTACGTTGGCAACCTCCCGTACGATTGCACGCCCCAGGAGATCGAAGTCCTCATCAACGGCGTGGCCGAAGGCCAGGTCGTGCGGGTGCACCTGCCGACGGATCCCGACGGCCGCAAGCGCGGCTTCGGCTTCGTCACCATGGCCAGCTCCGAGGCCGCCAAGACGGCCATCGAAGGCCTGCGTGACATGGACCTCCGCGGTCGTCGCCTCAACGTCAAGATCGCGCAGCCGAAGGGCGAGCGCCCCGAGCGGCCGGCGGGCGGCTTCGGCGGGGGTGGGGGTGGCTTCGGCGGCCCTCCCATGGGCGGCGGCGGTGGCTTCGGCGGCCCTCCCATGGGCGGCGGCGGCGGCGGCGGGGGTGGCGCCGGCGGCTTCGGCGGTCCTCCGCCTGCGCAGCAACGCAAGCCCTTCGACGATCGACGGCGCGGCAAGCCGGGTGGCAGCTTCGACGACGGACCGAAGAAGCGGCGGTTCGAAGGCGGCGGCGCCACCAGTGAAGGCCGCGGCGGCGGTGGCGCCGGGCGCGTCAACGACTGGGAGAAGGACGAAGACTAAGCCGATCACGGCTCCGTCGTTCACGTCTAGGGTTCACGCGTGGGCCTCGCTGCGGATACCGATATCCGCGGGGGGCCCCTCTCTCTTTTTTGCGCAAGATTTCAGGGGTACGCCTGCTCCAGTGGATCGGGCGTGAAGAGCCGGGTGTCGAGGTGCCTCGCCAGGGCCTCCAGGTTGGCCGTGGTGGGTCGATACGAAGGGTCGACGAAGCAGAGCGAGCTCTCGTAGCTGGCGGTCGCATCGTCGGGCGGTAGACTCCACTGGCGGAGCACGACCCGCGCCTTCCACTGCGCGTCGGTCTCGGTGAGGGTGCCGTTGAAGGGCGCGAGCTGCCGCAGCGCCGCGGCGGCACTTCGGAGGACGTCGGCGATGGCCTGTGTGCCGAGCGACCAGCGCGCCACCATCGCCAGGTTGCCCACGTAGAGCTCGCGGTACGTGCCGGGCAGAACCGTGGTCGCGAAGGAGCCGCCCCCGCCTTCGTCCTCGTTGACGAAGTAGGCGCCCGCGAGCCGCTCGGGGTCTGCGAGCGCCAGCGCCGTGGGCACCACCGTGCCGTCGAGGCCCACCACGTCGATCGCGCCGGACTTGCGGAAAATGCGCACGAACCGCGCCTCGGGCCGGAGCTCGATGCGCACGAGCTCGGCGCCGTACTCTTCGCCCTGAAAGCCCAGGCTGGTGGCCCAGGGGTTGACCCACGCGTAGCGCCCCTTGGCGTACTCGGGCTTCGCCAGCTCCTGGGCCAGCGCGTTGCCGCCCGCCGCGAGCTCGCCCAGCACCCGGTAGAGGAAGCCGGGCCCGAAGTCGGCGCGGGCGGTCTGGGTGAAGAGGACGCGATCCTGCCGCAGCGCGGTCGCCTGCGCGGGCGTGGTCCAGCTGTAGACCACGGCCCGCGCTGCGCGATCGTGGTACGCGTCGTCGAAGCGCAAGCCCGCCGGCTGCGGCCGCGTCGGCGCCGGAATGCGCGCCTTCACCGGCCCCAGCCCAGGATCGATGTCGGGCCGCCGGGCCACCCGCGGCGGCGGCGGCGCAGCGTCGTCGCGCGCGCTCCCGCAGCCGGCCAGCACCAGCGCCAGCGCCGTGAATTGCCGGCGCCCGAGAGCGCGTTCGCGGTCGACCCCCCTTTTCATGCGCGTGAGGATAGCACTCTGCCGGCCCTGCGGAAAAAACGGACGCGAATCGGCAGCAATGGCCTCTATTTGTGGGCAGACGCCGGGGAAAGAGTAGGTTCCGAAAGCGCGGGCGCCGGAACATTTGCGCTCGTCCGGCACCCAGGCAGACCGATTCCATTGACATCGCCAGCGACCACGCTAAAAGCTCCCACCCTTCCCTCTTCCCTCCGGGACCCTCTTCCGGACGAACGGACCGAGCTGCGCCATGCGAGATCTCATCAAAATGACGTGCGGAAACTGCAGCCGCGCGAATTACACGACCACGAAGAACAAGCGGACCATGTCCGAGAAGTTCGAGATCAAGAAGTTCTGCCCCACGTGCCGGAAGCACTTCCCGCACAAAGAAGGCAAGATCTCGAAGGGTTGATCCGGCTCTGCCGGACCCACCCACTGCCAACTGATCCCATCGTTTCAGTTTCCGCCTGCGTGATTGGACATGGGCGGCCAGGGTTGCTAACCAGGCCGTCCATTCGCCTTTCTGGGCTTCTTTTCTCTTCGGCTTCTTCTTCGTATCGAAAACCCCAACCTCGGAGGAACGACCGCACATGATCTTCGACTGGCTCCACGGCCTGTTCTCGAACGATCTGGCGATCGATCTGGGGACCGCGAACACGCTCATCTACGTTCGCGGGAAGGGTATCGTCTCCTGTGAGCCTTCCGTCGTGGCGGTCCAGCGCGACGCCCGGGGCGGCAACAAGGTGCTCGCGGTTGGCCGCGAAGCCAAGGAGATGCTCGGGCGAACCCCCGCCAACATTCGGGCGGTGCGCCCACTCCGCGACGGCGTCATCGCCGACTTCGAGATCACCGAGGCCATGCTCCGGTACTTCATCGCCCGCGCCCACAACCGGCGCACGCTGGTGAAGCCGCGCATCATCATCTGCGTACCCTTCGGCATCACCGAGGTGGAAAAGCGCGCGGTGAAGGAGAGCGCCGAGAGCGCGGGCGCCCGCGAGGTGTACCTCATCGAAGAGCCCATGGCGGCGGCCATCGGCGCCGGCCTGCCCATCACCGAGCCTTCCGGCAACATGGTGGTCGATATCGGCGGCGGCACCACCGAAGTGGCGGTCATCTCTCTCGCCGGTATCGTTTACTCGCAGAGTGTGCGCGTGGGCGGCGACAAGATGGACGAGGCCATCCAGGCCTTCATGAAGCGGAAGTACAACCTCGCCATCGGCGAGCAAACCGCCGAACGCATCAAGATGGAAATCGGCAACGCCTTCCCCCTCGAGGAGCAGGTGAGCACCGAGGTAAAAGGGCGCGATCTAGTGGCCGGCGTGCCGAAGACCGTGGTCGTGAACTCCGACGAGATTCGCGAGGCCCTCACCGAGCCCATCAACGCCATCGTCGAAGCGGTGCTCCTGGCCCTGGAAAAGACGCCTCCGGAGCTGGCCGCAGACATCGTCGACAAGGGCATCGTGCTCACCGGCGGCGGCGCGCTGCTCTCGAACCTCGACGTGCTACTCCGCGAGGAAACCGGCCTTCCGGTGATGGTGTGCGACGATCCGATCAGCGCGGTGGTGCTCGGCAGCGGCAAGACGCTCGAGCACATCGAGCTGCTCCGGGAGGTGACGATCGGGTAAGGCCCGATCGTCCGACCTTCACGTGGAGGCGTTCAAGCGATACCGAGACATCGGGATCGTCGTCCTGTTGCTCGTCGTGCCGTTCTTCGTGCTCCGCGCCAACATGGCGAAGCCAGAGAATCTCAACGGCATGGACCGTGTCATCCTCCGGGTGAGCGCGCCCATCGAGTTTGGCGCGTCGAGCATTGCCCGGGGAATATCCAGTTTGTTCTCCGACTACGTCTACCTGGTGGACGTAAAGAGCGACAACGAGCGATTGAGCTACGAGAACGCGCGCCTCAAGGAGACCGTGCACCGGCTCGAGCAGCGCGAATTCGAGAACCGCGAGCTCCGGCGCCTGCTGCAGCTGCGCGAAGCGACGCCCGGCGACACCATCAGCGCCCAGGTGGTGGGCAGCGATTTTACCGAGTTCTTTCGGGTCACGCGGGTCATCCTCGATCGCGGCGGCAAGAACGTCCGGCCTCGCCTACCGGTGATCTCGCCCGACGGCGTGGTGGGTACCACGCTCCACGTGGCGGGCGACTCGGTCGACGTGCAGCTCACCGTCGATGCCGCCTTCAAGGTCGACGTGGAGGACGAGCGCACCCACGCGCGGGGCATCCTGCGCGGCACCGGCGACCCCACGCGCTACGCCTGCAAGGTGGAGGACGTCGACTCTCGTGACGAAGTATGGGAGGGCGATCTCCTGGTCACCAGCGGGAAAGGTAACCTCTTTCCCCGCGGCATCCCGGTGGGCAAGGTCGTGAAGGTGAACCGCCAGGAGCTGGGGCGCGACCAAGAGGTAGAGGCGAGGCCTACGGTAGACTTCTCGCGCCTGGACGCCGTGCTCATCCTGGTGACCCCGCTCGTAGACGAACGGGTGGACCCCAAGACAGTCAAGGGCGGAAAATGAGCACGATGCGCCACACGGCGATGTTCGGCTTCGGCTTCGTGCTCCTGCTCGCCCAAGAAAACTTCTTCCGCGTCACCAACGTGGGGGTCCGCGTCCTCGAGAGCCTGCACGTGCCGGCACGCTACGCGCACATGCCCGGCCTGGTGCCGGCGTTGGTGATCCCGCTCATCCTCTTCATGGGGGTGCACGAGTACTCGCTGGCGCGCGGCGCCGGCATCTCGTTCGTCCTCGGCTACGTCACCGACCTGTGGGGCATCGCCCCGGTGGGGCTCTACGCCTTCACCTACGTGGCGCTCTTCACCTTGGCCCGCGTGGCCAGCCTCCGCCTCGCGGCGCAGACCCGGTGGATGCAGTTGCTGCTCACGCTGGCCTTCACCTTCGTGCAGAGCGGTATCGTGCTGGTGCTCCTGGCGCTCTTCGGCAAGGACACCTGGGTGCCGCGGTCGGTGTTCGCCATGGCGGTGCCCCACGCGATCATCACCGCCCTCACCGGCCCGTTGGTGTTCCGCATCGCCGAGCGCATTCACGGCGGCGCCGAGGCCGCGCGCGCCAGCGGCACCGCCGGGCAGACGCCGCGCCGACTCCCCAGCGGGACCACCGCGCCGTGAGCGTCGTCCTCGTTCCGCGCTCCGACGTGAGCGAGTTTCGGAAGCGCTACAAGTGGATGGCGCTGGTGGCCTTCGTAGCCTTCATCGTGCTGGTGGTGCGGCTCTTCCAGCTGCAGATCATCGACGGCGCGGAGTACCGCAACACCGCCCACGAGAACATCATTCGCCGCATCAACCTGCCCACCACGCGAGGGGTCATTCGCGACGCCTACGGGCGCGTGTTGGCCTCGAGCCGGCCGGCCCACAACGTGTACATCGTGCCCGGCCGAGTGATGCCCAGCGCGCGGCCGGTGAAGCGCCGGCGCCGGAAAGACGAAGCCGATACCTTTCCGCGGGTAGCCGACACGCTGCGCCTGAACCCCGACGAGCGGAGCCGCCTCGAAGCGCGCATCCGCGAAGTGTGCGCCACCGACGACGACCGCTCGCCCTGCTGGCGGCCCATTCTGGTGCGTGAAGACCTGGCCCGCGACATCGTGGCCGAGCTCCGGCAGCACGAGACCGAGAACGCCGGCGCCGAGATCGTCTCGGTGCCGGTGCGCTACTACCCGTTCAAGAACCTCGGCTCGCATATGCTCGGGTACGTGGGGGAGATCGACAAGGAGCGTCTCGAGCACTTCCACCCCGAGGGCTACGAGCTCATGACGGCGGAAGAGAAGGCCAAGGTCAACCCGCTCGGCTACGACGTGGGCGACAGCATTGGCGCCACCGGCATCGAGCGCGCCTGGGAGAGCCATTTGCGCGGCCACCGCGGCTGGGAGAAGCGCGTGGTCGACGCCCACGGGCGCTACCGGGCAGGCCCCGAGGCGGCGCGGCTGCTCGACGAGCCGCTCCGCCAAGAGCCCATTCCGGGCCGCGATCTGCGGCTCACCGTGGATATCGAGCTCACCGCGGCCATCGAGAAGGCCATGCGCGTGCACCTCTCGGGGGCGGCGGTAGTGGTCGACGTGCGCACCGGGCGCTTGCTCGCGTTGTACTCGAAGCCCGACTTCGACCCCAACGATCTCTCCGGCGGCGGCGGCAAGGCGCGCCTGCGCGAGGCCATGAACAAGCTGGCGCGCGACTCGCTGCGGCCGCTCCTCGACAAGACCATGACCGGCGCCTTTCAGCCGGGGTCGACCTTCAAGCCCTTCTCCGCCATGGCAGGCCTCGAGCGCAAGCGCATCAACCCCGAAGACCGGGAGCGCTGCGACGGCTTCATCTCCTTCGGTCATCGCATCTTCCGCTGCACCCACGTGCACGGGCGCGTGAACATGCGTGAGGCCATCGCCCAAAGCTGCAACGTCTACTTCTTCAAGCTGGCGCAGGCGGTAGACCTCGACCCCATCGCCAGCGTGGCCTCGGAGTTCGGCCTGGGGCAGAAGACCGGCCTCGGCGTGAACCCCGAGTCGCCCGGCAACAACCCCAATCGCTCCTGGTACACGCTGCGCTATCGCGGGCAGTTCCGCACCGGTTTTACCCTCAATTCGGCCATCGGTCAGGGCGCCACCACCGTCACTCCGCTGCAGCTGGCGCTGGCCTACGCCGCCATCGCCAACGGTGGAACCGTGTATATTCCCCAGATCGTGCGCGCGGTGGAGACCGCCGACGGTGCAGTGGCCCAGGACTTCGCGCCCCGTGTGCGGCAAAAAGCGCAGATTGCCCCAGAGACCCTGACGCGCATCACCGACGGACTCCACGCGGTGGTAAACGAGCCCCACGGCACCGCCTACCCGGTGCGCGATCCGGCGCTCGACATATCCGGCAAGACCGGCACCGCCCAGACCGGCTACGTGCTCTCGGGGAAGGACGATCCCCGGCAGGCCTGGTACAACTCCCGCGACCACGCTTGGTTCGCCGCCTTCGCGCCGGCCAAGTCGCCGGAGATCGCGGTGGTGGTGCTGGTGGAGCACGGCGGCTCCGGCCCCACCCAGGCGGCGCCGGTGGCCATGCAGATCGTGCGCGACTACACTCGCCTTCAGGCGGCCCGCAACAACACTGCCCCCTTGCCGCCGGCCCCCAAGCGGCCGCCGCCCGCCCCGCATGGAGGGCACTGATGCTGAACAAGCGCCTCTCTACCCAGGCCATGGATCACTTCGACTGGGCGCTTTTTTTGGCCGCCTGCTCGCTCGGCGTCATCGGCGTGGTGAACCTGTACTCGGCCACCAGCGTGGCCCGCGCCGGGCTCACCGAGATGCACCTCCAGCAGATCTACTGGTTCGTCACCGGCGGCCTCTTGGCGACCGTGGTGGCGGCCATCGACTACCGGCACTACGAGCGCCACGGCTACGTGCTCTACGGCGTGGGCATCGTGCTGCTGGTGCTGGTGTTCATTCTGGGGCGCGACGTCCGCGGCAGCTCCCGCTGGATCTACATCGGCGCCTTCAGCTTGCAGCCCAGCGAGTTCACCAAGATTTTCATGGTGATCGCCCTGGCGAAGTACCTGCACGACGATCCCCCGGACACGCTCGGACGCACGCTGAAGGACTTCGCCATCCCGGCGGGCATCGCCCTGGTGCCGATGTTTCTCATTCTCCGCCAGCCGGACCTGGGGACGGCGCTCATTCACGGGCTCATCTTCGTCTCTGTGTGCCTCATGACGCGCATCCGCTGGAAGAGCCTGGCCACGCTCACCGTCACCTCGGCGGTGGCGCTGCCGCTCATCTGGGCGTACGGGCTCCGCGACTACCAGCGAAACCGCATCACGTCGTTCTTGAACCCCGAGGCCGACGTGAAGCGCACCGGCTGGCACGCGCACCACGCGCGCATCGCCATCGGCAACGGAGGCTTCTCGGGCCAGGGCTTCATGAAGGGTACGCAGAACCAGTACCTGTTCCTCCCGGACCAGCACTCCGACTTTCCCTTCGCGGTGTTCGCCGAAGACTGGGGCTTTCTCGGGTGCCTGCTGCTGGTGCTCCTCTACGGCTTCCTGGTCATCTGGGCCATCCGCATCGCCTCCACCGCCAAAGACCGCTTCGGAGCTGTCATCGCCATCGGGGTCGGTGCCTTGATCTTCTGGCACGCCCTCTTCAATCTGGGCATGGTCACCGGTCTCCTGCCGGTGGTGGGCGTGACGCTGCCCCTGTTTTCTGCGGGCGGCTCCAGCGTCATCACCATCATGGTGGGCATCGGCCTGCTGATGAACGTGTCGATGCGTCGCTACCACGTGGCGTCGGTCCGCCCGACTCTCGCCGACTAGCGAGGTAGGACAATGTCCGCACAAAGCATGACGCGGCGTGACGCACGCGAAGGCTCGCGCATGCGCTCGCGAGACCGCGCGAAATCCGAGTGGCATACGGATGAACTTCGGGTAACTATTTCATCCAAGATGCTTCGCCGTACCCTTCCCTTCTTTGCCTTGGCCGCTCTCTTTGCCGCGTGTGCGAACGCCCCCATCGACGACGAAACGGAGAGTGATGCGACGGCGAAGTCGTCTTCCTCCTCGACTTCTTCGTCGGGCGGCACGAAGGACGCCGCGACCGCCAAGGACACGGGCGCTTCGTCGAGCTCGTCGGGCTCTTCCTCGGGTTCATCGGGCTCCTCGGGAAGCGACGCGAGCGTGGTCGACGTGGTGGTGGTCCCCGACTCGGCGGCCTCCAACACTTGTCCCTCCGGCAAGAATGCGCAGAACGCGATCCTCGTCGGCTTGGGCGGCATCTCCCCCAGCTCGTGCGGCGCCTGCATCCCCCTGCTGCAGTGTTGCTTTGCGCTTGGCGGAAAAGACTACTGCGTTCCCGATCTCTAGCGCGTGGTGCAGTCGATGCGCGTGCTCAGCGTCGGACTCGTCCTTTGCGCCTGCGGCAGCGAGCCCATCACGCTCGAACCTGCGAACGACGCGAGCGCCGACGTAGCCGCGGTCGCCTTCGATAGCGGCGCGACGGCCGACGCGCAGGTGCAGCCGGAGCCCACGCTCGCGGCCTTGGTGCGCGCCAAGACCACCGCATGCACGCAGATCTCCACCGGCAAGTACGCGCTCGATCAGGGGAGCGGCGACGTCGTTCCGGTGTGTCAGCTGCAAGACGCGGTGTTCTTCACCGCCGACATGGACATCGACTGCGACGGCAAGGTCTCCGCCAAGTGCAGCAAGACCACCGATCCCTCGTTCTTGCCCAGCACCGCCGGGACCGACTCCAAGGGCCTGCCACTGGATGCCGCCACGCTGCCCTATGTGGTGGTGCCCCTGGCCGGCACGCGCTTCGACTACCGCAAGCACGGCATCGCCATGGGCAGCACCGTCGCCGTCCTCTACAAGGACAGCATCGCGTACGGGGTGGTGGGCGACGCCGGCCCCTCGGCCATCATCGGCGAGGCTTCCTACGCCATGGCCGAGCGCCTCGCCATCAATCCCAACCCCAAAAGCGGGGGGACTGATTCGGGTGTAACCTACATCATCTTCACGAGCGCCGGCTCGGCGATGAAGAAGCTCGAAGACAACGCCGAAGCCACCACCGTGGGCGCCGCCAAGCTCCGCGCGCTCCTGGGCATCCCCTAGAGGAGACTGGTGTTTTTGGCCGATACCTTCGGGATGCCGGCGTCGGCCGTCCTCACGAACAGGAGTTCGCTCCGGGCGAGCCTCCTTGGCCTCCCTCGGTCTCGGCCAAAAACCCTCAGTCTCCTGCTTGGCGCTTTCCGCCGCCACGCAGCCTCCCGGACCGGAATGGCCACGTAGCCGACGAAAAACACCGGTCACCTAGAGAGGGGCTCGGCCGACGCGCAGATGGGCGTACAAAAACGAAGAAGCCCGCCGTTTCGGGCGGGCTCCTCGGAGGGCTGCCGCGGGGCGCTCAGCCGTCTTTGCTTTTTTGGAGCACCATGAGGTGGAACTTCGCGAACTCGGTCTGCCCGAGCGTGAAGAGGACCTCGACCAGGAGGCGGTACGGCGTGTCCTTGTCGGCGATGATGATGGCTTCGCTGGCGTCGGGGGCGAGCCCGCGGCCGGCGCGGATCTGACGGTCCTTCTCGCGCCAGCTCTGGAGAGCGTTGGCGAGGGGAACGATGTAGAGGTCGTTGGCGCCGCTGCGCTTGTACTTGCCTTCGATGCCGTGGGTGGCGTCGGGGGGCACCGGACACACGGTGTTCTCGTCGACCGTGATGCCGCTCTTGGAGATCAGGATCGGCAGACCTTCCTGCGAAGCTTCCGACTGGAGGATGCTCTTGGGGATGGTGAGGTCGTTGTTCTGCGGCAGCGACGCGCTCGATTGCGACATGCTCTTGAGCAAGAAGACGAGAATGATCGTCATCATGTCGAGCATGGCGGTGATGTTCAGGAAGTTCACCTCGGGGGCCTCGGCCCGGCGGCGAATCTCCTTCCGGAGCTCGCGCTTGAAGGTGACCATGCCCGCGGGCTTGAGGGTGACGACGGGCGCGCCTTGCGTGGGAGGTTTCTGGGTCAAGGCATCACCTCGCGAGCCCGAAGTTCACTTCGGGAAAGAGCTCTGCGGCATTGTCGGAGCCGGGTTGAGGCACCGACGCACGGACCGCGTCCATGGTTCCCACCACCACCGAATAGGGGATGTTGGGGTTGGCGCTGAGGGTCACCTGACGCTCCTCCTTGAAGTCGTCGGAGAGGCCCTTCAGCTTCGCCGCGCAGACCTTGAGGCCGTTGTAGTCGTACTCGCCGTTGACCTTGGGAATGGCGAGGCCAGGGCCGGCATCGGCGCACCCGGGCGCGATGTTGCCGCCGCGCGCCTTAATGCTGAAGCCATCGCCCACGATGATGACCGTGAGGCTGAGGGACGGCGCCTGATTGGCGTTCGCGCGCCCACCCCCCGCCCGCGGCGGCGAGGTCTCGATGGTCGCGGTGAACGTGACGCTGATGGTAGCGAGCACGAACATCAGAACGTTCATCACGATGTCGAGGAACGGAATGATGTTGAGCTCGCCGCCCTCTTCGTCAGGGTCTAGCTCCTTGGGCTGCGACAAGCGGCGGATCTTGCTCCGCTGCGCAGCACTGAGTCGCTCGGGCTCGGCCATGTCTCAGTACTGGCCGCCGCCGGGCCGCGCCTGGATCGTGAGCAGGTTGAACACGCGCTCCTGGGTCGCATCCAGATCGTGCTGGATGGTCTTCGACCGGGTGTGCAGGATCACGTGGGCTATCATGCAGACCACCGCGATGCCGAGGCCGAGCGCAGTGTTGTACATGGCTTCTGCGATACCATTGGCCAGCGCGCGCTGACGATCGGCCTGGGAGAGCGCCGCGTCGGAGACCTTGGCGAAGGTGTGGATGAGACCGAACACCGTACCCAGGAGACCGATGAGGGTCGCGATGTTCGCCATCGACCAGAGGGCGCCCACGCGCTTCTCCACCGCGGGCTTCAGCTCGCCCACCTTTTCGCTCATGGCCGCGTCGATCTCGTCGGGGCCCTTGTTGGCGTGCGTCAGCCCGGCCTTCACGAGCTGCAGCGTCGGGTAGTCGCCCGCCTCGCACAGCTTGATGGCGCGGTCGATATTGCCGCCCGTCACTAGCTTCTTCACCTGCGCGAAGAACTCCTTCGAGTTCACGCGGTACTTGGTCATCTGAAAGATCAAGCGCTCCACGATCATCGCGATGACAATCGCCGAGACGAGGAGGTTGGCCACGATGAAGTACGGGTTCTCCTTGAAGGCGTCCATGAACCCGCCACTGCTTCCGCTCGCTGCGGCAGCAGGGGCCCCACTCAACAGAAGTACGAACATCCGTGATGCTCCTTTCGTCCTCGGCTTCGCAAGTCAACCGGGGCAGCTTGCCCCGAAAATCTGCGCGCTTCATGGCCATGCGACCAACTGCAAAGCGCGAAACACAGAGACGATATCTTCGTTCGATCGCACAAGTCAACGACACCGCTGCGATGTTTTTCGTTGGCGCCCGCGAGCACCGTCGCGGACGGGCGTTCGCCCGCACATCTCGCGCGCCGCGCGTCGCAATCTTGATGGCTTCACGAGCCTCACGCGCAGAACCTCGAGCGCGGCGGGGCCAGACACCACTTCAGCAGACGCGGAAAAGAATGGACCCAACGGAAGCGCATGGGGGTCTCGCGCACAGCTACCCCGGCCGGAATTACAGTCCCAAAAGAAAATGCGTAAGACGTTGAACGCATTCGATTTTTCCCACCGTGATCGCCCAAACTCTATTGACGGCGGGTGTCCAAATCGCGATGCTCCGCCCGCTCGACCTGCGAGCGTTCGGCCGATCGATATCGCCGCGCGAGAGCTCTTCGAGTATGACCCGCTTCGCTCTTCTTCTTTTTGCTTACGTCACGATTGGCTCTCGCCCCTCCCGCCCACGCGACTCGTTCGCGATGTGGGAACAAAACGGAAGCCCAAGCTACCCAGCTCAGTAACTGAACGCACAACGAACTCGCGCTCGCTCCGCACAACACGTGGAGCAGCCCCTCGCACGGAGATACGCTCATGGCCGGTATTTGGAAGCACTTCAAGGATGGTGGTTGGGGCATGTGGATCATCCTCTTCTGGTCGATCCTCACCATCGGCATCATCATCGAGCGCGCGCTGTATCTCTACGGCTCGTCGATCAACAAGGACGTCTTCCTCGCGACCATGCAGAAGTGCATCCTCGCCGGTGACGTGCAGAAGGCCGTCAAAATGTGCTCTGCCGCGAACGCGCCCCTCGCGCGCATCGTGCAGGCTGGCCTCGTGAAGGTGAACCGTCCGGACGAAGAAGTTCAGGCGGCCATGGACGAAGCGGCTCTCCGAGAGATTCCCCGCATCGCCAAGCGAACCGGTTACCTCGCCCTCATGGCGAACCTCTCGATGCTCTCTGGCCTCCTCGGCACCGTGTCGGGTCTCATCACGAGCTTCGGCGCCGTCTCCGGCGAGAGCGTGGACCCGAGCCAGAAGGCTCGCATCCTCGCAGAAGGCATCTCCGAGGCCATGAACTGCACCGCGTTCGGTCTCATCGTCGCCCTCATCGGCCTCGTGGGCTACGCCGTGCTCAACGGCAAGACCCAGGCGCTGGAAGACGACATCAACGAGGCGAGCGTGCAAGTGCTCAACCTCGTCGTCACCAACCGCCAGAAGGTCAATCTCTCCGGCGTGGGCTGAGCAGCCGCCAACTTGTTTGGCACGGGTAGCCTCGTTTCTGGGGGAGCAGTGAACCCTGCTCCCCTCTTCTCGAACCAGGAAGTATTGCGATGGGTGGCGTAAACGTAGACGGCGGAGGCGGTGGTGGCCGCAGGAACCTCGACTCGGAGATCAACATGATCCCGATGATCGACCTGCTCATGGTCACGATCTCGTTCCTTCTCATCACTGCTGTGTGGACACACATGGCGCGCATCAATGCCAACGCGCAGGTCCCGGGTCCTCCGCGACCCGACGTCGAGGTCGACAAGGTGGAGCCCGAAAAGCAGCTCCACGTCGAGATGCGATCTCCGGAAAAGTTCGTCCTCGTGTGGAAGCAAGGCTCCACGGTGGTCAGCTCGGTAGACGTTCCGCGCAAGGACGACGTCACCGTCGCCGGCGGCGGCCGTAAGCTGGTGCAGTACCGCGATCTCGCGGCCAAGATCGAGTCCGAGTGGAAGACCAACGGGTCCCACCGCGATGGCACCGACAAGAAATTCGACCAGGCGATTTTGCATACCGACAACGAGACGCCCTACGTCTTCGTCATCGCGGTCATCGACGCCATCTACACGCCGCAGCGGAACTTCAACCTCGGCGGGAAGACGGAACAAGTGCCTTCTTTCAACGTCACCTTCTCCGTGAACTGAGGGAGACGCCATGACCATTCATGTTGCCGGACGACGGCTGATGCACGCGGTGCCCCTGAAGTTCGTGAAGAAGCGCGTTCAGGGTGGCGGAGGCCGCAGCGTCAACGCGGGCCTCTCGCTGACGAGCATGATCGACTTCCTCGTCGTGACCGTCGTGTTCCTCCTCATGACCTTCAGCGCGTCGGGCGAAACCCCGGCCGCCAAGGGCGTGAACCTCCCCAGCGCCACCAACGCCACCGACATGCTCGACGCCCCCATCGTGGCGGTGAACGGCAGCCAAATTCTGGTAGACGGCGCTCCCGCGGGCAACTCGCGCGCGGTCGAAGAATCGAAGCGCCTCCAGCGCATCGACGAGCTCTTCAACCAGCTCAAGGGTAAGCGCGACCGCTGGAAGCAGCTGTACCCGAACAAGGAGTTCCCCGGCGTCGTGGTGCTCCAGGTAGACCAAGACGTGCAGGCAGTCGTGGTGAAGAGCGTGTTCCAGACGGCCGCGTTCGCGGGGTACCCGAACGTCAGCTTCATGGTCATGAAGAACGCCAAGTAGTCCGCGCTTCGCAGCGAATCCGAGGGCGCCTGTCGCGAGACCGGCGCCTTCGCTTTTTTTGTCGCTAGTGTATGCGGGGGATACGGATGCGGAACGTGGTGCCGACCCCCTCGGTGCTCTGCACCGCGATCGAGCCCTGCGCGCGCTCGACGATGCGGAACACGATGGAGAGGCCAAGACCGCTCCCGGAGTCGGGCGGCTTGGTGGTGAAGAACGGGTCGAAGATACGCGAGCGTGCGGCTGCGGCGATGCCCGACCCGGTGTCGGTGACGGCAAGCTCAACGTCGTGACCGCTCGGGTGAAGCGCGAGCGAAAGGGTCACGTTGCCGCCCGCTGGCATGGCGTCGCGCGCGTTGGCTACCAGGTTCATGACGATCTGCTCGAGCTCGGTGCGATCGAGCGCCACCGAAAGCTCGCCAGGCGGGAGCTCGACGGTGACGTCCCAAGGACCCGTGAGCAGCGTCCGAAGGAGCGCTTGCATGTCTTGCAGCACCCACACCGCGTCGCACCGTGGGCTGCCCACCACCTGCGAGGGCGCGGATCGCGCGAAGGTGAGCAGCTGACGCACGAGGCGCGTTCCGCGGTCCGCATGACGCATGATTTCCGCCGACGACAGGCGAACGGCAGCGGGCTCTTCGGAGCCCCGCGCCAGCTGCTCGGCCTCCAGCGAGACCCCCAGGAGGACGTTGTTGAAGTCGTGGGCAACGCCCGCCGCGAGCTGCCCCAAAGCTTCGATGCGCGACGTGCGCGAGAGGCGCTCCTCAGCCTCGATGCGCTCCGCTTGCTCCACCATGGCGCCCAGCATGTCGGCCACCGAGACGCCGAAGTCGCGTTCCCGCTCGGTCCATACCCGGGGCTCGCCGACGTGCTCGTGGCAGACGATGCCCACCACGTGGCCGGCGCGATAGATCGGCGCATCCATCATCGACCGGATGCCGAGCGGGCGCAGGTAGTGCTCGGTCAGCTCCTGGGTACGAGGGTCGGCCAGCACGTCGTCGGCCGCGAGCACGCGCCGGGCGCGCACGCACGCGGCGTAGGCCGGCATCTCGGACATCTTCAGGACTGTGCCGGAGAAGAAGTCGCCGGTCTCGAGGTCGAAGCCGCGAAGGCAGGTGAGGTCTTCGTTGGGCTCGGGCTCACCGGAGAGGATCCACACCGCGACGCGACGAACCTGGAGGGTCTTGGCGCTGGTCTCGACCGCGCGGTCGAAGCCGCGCCGGAGCTCCGACGATACCCGGAAGCCCACCTTGGCGATGGACAGCCGCGCCAGCTCGAAATCGCTCAGTCGCTCCTCGTCTCCCATCGCCCGCTGACGATATCGCACGGCGACCCCATCGGAACCGCCAATCGCCGCGCCCCCGGAGGAACCTTCGGGGCACGCGTCTGTCGTAGGTGCATGGATCCCTGCATCTCGACCGTGGGCTGCCGACGCCCCTCGGTGCGCGCAGCGCCAATGCGACAGCGCGGTAATTTTCTCGGAGCCGACGCATCGAAGGCCGGAGAAAACTCGAACCCGCGGCGGGCTGCGGAGACGAGAGAGACCCCCCAATGCTAGGCTTGCAAGGCACATCCATGGCCAGAGAAAACGAGAAGAAGCCGGGTCTCAGCGCAGTTCACGAGGGCCGGGAACAGCGCCTCCGCGGGCGTTACAGCCGCCCCACGGCGAACTTGCTCATCTATGCGGTGGTCGGCATTCTCGCCGTGCTCGGCGGCTATCGGCTCATCTGGGGCCGCAGTCTCGACAACTCGCGTGAGGCACTGCTCTCGCAGGAGCGAGCTGCGCGCACCACGGTGGGCGCGGAATGGGAGAAGCTGCGCGATGCCCTGGAGAGGGTCACCATCGAGGGTGCCGGGCCCTACGCCGGCGATCAGGTGGCGCCCGAGGCCAAGACCTGGGACTTTCGTGCGCGGCCCGGCGTGTACTTGCGCGTTCGAACCGCCGACGCGCAGAGCGCCCTGCTCCTGCGCAAGGCTGCCCCGTTCTCGGTGAAGGATGCCTTCACGGGGTGCCTGCTGCGTGAGCCCAACGCCGCGCTGGGGCAAGGCCAAGCCGACGCTGGCGCCTTCGCCGAGCAACCCTGGAACCTCAAGCAGGCGTATCAGGCGACCCGCGTGCTCACCGACGAATGGGAGCACGAGGTACAAGAATCGGGCGACGACATGCGCCTGCGGGTCTTCGAGCAGCAGTACGAGAAAGCCAAGCGCGAGGAGATTCCCCTCGCCATCGACATCGTCAAGAAGGCAGAATTCTATTTGTTCGTGCTGGACGAGGACGTCGAAGAGGCGCGCGCCACCGCCGACGCCGGCGCCATCACCGTGGCCGATCTCGCCTTGGTGCGGCACCCGGCGCGCATCTACATTTACGACCTCAAAGCGAACAAGCTTCTGGTGCGCCTCCGCAAAGAAGTCGACGCCTCCTTCCGCTTCGCCGGCGAGCGCACCGCCATGAGCGCCGAGACCCAACAGGCGATGCAGCGCCAAGTGAACAACTGCGCGCTCGGCCAAGAAACCTGGAAGACCATCAACGGCGCTCCCTGACCCAGCGCCCAACCGGTGTAGTATACACCGACGTCACGCGAGCGAGCAGCAGCCCACGGCGAGTCTCTTCCCCTGGTCAGGAACTTCGCCACCCCGCGAACCCGCGCATGACGCGAGGAAGAAGGGAGATGGGCTTTTTTGCGTCGAGACCGACCGAGGCCAAGAAGGACCGCCCGGAGCGAGCTCCTGTTCGTGAGGACGGGAGGCGCAGGCCCCCCCGCGAAGGTATCGACCCCAAAAAGCCCATCGCCTAGCCGTTGCGATTGGCGAGGGCCGCTGCCACCTGGTCGCGGAGCTCATGGGCGACGATGAGGCGGGTTCGCGAGAGCCGTTGCCCGGCCAGGCGCCCGAGCAAGAACGAGACCTCGGAGAGCGGCCGGGGCGCGCCCTTCTGGAACACCACCAGGAGCGGATCGGTCTCCTCGTAGGGAATCACCTCGGCCACGTCGATGCCCACGTACACGTCGGGGTCTTTGCCCGCCTGACGCGCGATATCGCGGGCCACCTGGTGCGCCTCCTCCCGCCCCTGCTCGCCCGCGAGGTCGCCGAAGAGCTCGTAGGTTTTGAACAGTGTCCGCGAGCGCACCCGGAGACACAGGTCGGCGAGCGGGCGGTCGAGGCTGCGTTCCCAGTCGCGCATGGCCACCGCGAGCGCCGCGTCGTCGAGCTCGAGGTAGTCGTCGAGCTTCACCTCGGCGCCGCGCGCCGCGTCGACCATAGCCTTGGGGGTGCCGGCGAGCCGGAGGCCGTCGGAGAGCAGGTGGCTGGCGCGCGCCAGGGCGGTGCGGATCATCCACTCCGCGGCCCGGGTCGCCTTGTGCAGGTACACCTGCTGGAACATGAAGAGTCGGGCGAGGATGAACCCCTCGATGGCGGGCAGCCCCTTGGCCCCATCAATGGCCAGGCCGGGTGCGGTGCCCTCGGTGCTTGGCGAAAAGCGCAAGCTGCGGAGGAGCCAGTCGAGGTCGAAGAGGCCGTAGCGGACGCCGGTGGAATGCGCGTCGCGCAGCAGGTAGTCGCAGCGGTCTACGTCGAGGGTGCCGCTCACCGCCTTGGCGAGATAGGGCAGCGGATGGACGCCCCGCACCAGGGCTGCAACGCGTTCCGGCATCGCCGGGTCGATGGACGTGAGAATGGCGTTCACTCCCGTGCGCGGCTCGAGCACGATTCGCTCGGTCCACACCTCGTGGTGCGGCGAACCGGGCAAGGCGTCTTCGAACAGGTGAGAGAGCGGCCCGTGACCGAGGTCGTGGAGCATGGCCGCGGCCAGGGCATCGCGCGCGCGATCAGAAGTGACGCGCTGCCAGAAGGGCAGGTCTTCGTGGAGCCCGCGAAGCCGGGAAATGAGCTTCTTCATGACCCACGCCGCGCCCACGGCGTGGGAAAAGCGGGTGTGCTCCGCGCCGGGAAACGCGACGCTGGCCACGCCGAGCTGCCGGATGCGGCGAAGCCGTTGCATCTCCGGAGCGTCCATGAGCGTCTCGATGACGCTCTCTTCTTCGCCCTCGAAGGAGACGAGACCGTGCACCGCATCGCGAAGAATCACCGTGCGCCTCCTTCGCCGAAGAGCGCGAGCTGCGGGGCGCCATTGCCGAGGACCTGGGTGGTCGTGGCGCCGCTGTCCTCGTACACGCGAACCGCACGCGGAGGCCTGGGAACCAGGGCGCTCATGGGGCAGGTCACCGTTTTCTTCCCCAGGGTTCGTTCGGCGTGCCAGCTGCAGGTGAACACCGAGCCGCTCTCCTCGGCGTCGATGGCCCAGGCGGCGGGCTCCTTCGGCTCGAGCAGCGTCACCTCCCAGCCGCCCTCGGCCGCGCGCTTCGTGCGCACGCGGACCGACTCCTCGGGCGCCTTGGGAAACGAGGCCCCGAGGGTCTGCACCGCGAAGCCGGCGCCGACGCGGAGGAGCCGCGAGCGCGCGGTGCTTATCGCCAGCGGCGTGCGATCACCAACAATGGCGACGCGGCCGGTGGCGAACGCCGCCTCTGCCGTGGTGCCGCTGCCGCCGAAGAGATCGACCACCCACGCGCCCGGCTCGGTGGCGCAGGTGATGATGCGCTCCAGGAGCGCTCGCGGCTTCTGGGTGGGAAAGCCGGTGCGCTCGCTGGCGGCCGCGTGGCGAAGCGGCGCGATGTCGGTCCACAGGGCATCGATGCGGCGCTCGCGCGCGTGGGTGCCGTCGGGCATCTTGGTGAGGAAGTACTTGATGTAGACCTTGCCAGATGCGGTGCGGTGCACGCGCCCTTCGGCATCGAGACGTGCGATGGACGCGTCGGTGTAATCGCCGCGGGGTGCGGTGGTGAACGGCCGTCCCGCATCGTCGATGCGCACCGACGAAGGCTCGATGGGCTCGAGGCGCGTGGGGGGCATGAGCGTGGCGTCTGCGCGTCCGTAAACCAGGATGGTGTCGAGGGTGCGCCCGAACTGCGCGCTCTGCGCCTGCCGCCCAAGGTTCGGCGCGCGCCGCCAGACGATCTCGTTGAGGAAGGCGTCGCGGCCGAAGATCTCGTCGAGGAGGACCCGGGCCAGGTAGCTGGCGCGCCAGTCGAGATGCACCCAGAACGTGCCGCGCGGGGAGAGCAGATGGGCCATGGCGGCAAGGCGCGGCGCGAGCATGTCGAGGTAGGCTGGCACCCCGCCAGAGGCGCCGTTCCAGGTGTCGCGATAGGCGATCTTGCGCGTGACGCGCCCGTCGGCGGGCCCGTCGAGACGTGCCTCGTGTACGTAGTTCGCCTGCGAGGCGTAGGGTGGATCGACGTAGACCAGGTCGACCTTGCCTGCCATGCCTTCGGCCCGGAGTGCGTGTGCCACGTCGAGCGCGTCGCCCAACACGAGCCGATGGCCCGCGTCGCCGCAGCGCTCCACGGTGCGGCACGACGCGGCCCCCTCGCCCGACCCGGGCGCGTCGCCGATGCCGTCGCGCCGGCCCGGCCATGAGAGCGTGACGTCGGTCCGCATCGGTGCGCGCGAGCATAGTCGAATACTCGTGCAGGTGCGACAATACACGGCTTACCAAGCAAACCCCTTGGGTGTAGCCTTTGCCCCGAGGTCACCCCCTTTGCCTACGCGAACCGTACCCCCGCGCGAGTGCCCGAAGCTCGCCGAGATTCTCCAGGCGCTGCCGCCGCGAGAGCTCGAGGCCCTCATCGGGCGCCTCGGGTTGCGCATCGACGCGGCGAAGCGACTGGACCCTCCGCAACAGGTGGCCCGGGTGCTCGCTGCCCTTCCGGATGCGCGCGAGCCTTCGCGTCTTCCGGCGGCGAGCGTGGAGCTCTTGCATCGCATCGCGGAGCAGCGCGGCGTTCTGGTGGTGCCTTCGCTGCCGCAAGCGGTGGAGCCGCTGATCGCCCGCGGCTTCGTGTTCGCGCGCGGCGGCAAGGGCAGCTTCGAGCTTCTTCTGCCGGCCGCGTTCATGGTGCAGCTGCGGCCATGGGAGGGCGAAGATCCCCGCGGCATCCGCGCGCTGCTCGCGCAAACCACGCCCGACGCCCAGGCGGCCATCGCCGCGCACTACCTGGGGCGCGCAGCGCCGCCGCCGATGGGCCTCGCGCTGGAGACCGCCTGGGACGTGCTCGCCGATCCGGTACGATTGGCCAAGGAGATCGACGGCCTGCCGCCCTCCGAGCGGCGCGTCCTCGACTCGGTGGAGCGCGAAGGCGGCGAGGTGTACACCGAAGAGCTGCTGGAGCTCGAACGCGAGCCCTTGCGTCTGCGCACGGCCAGCGGCGCCGCGCCCTCGCGCCGCGGCATCGGCTTCTCGCTCGAGCGCCGCGGCCTTCTGGTGCCGCTCCACCCCAATCGCCACGTGGTGCCCTCGGAGGTTTCGCGCATCATCAGCGCAGCGCGCCACGAGGAACGCGAAGCGCGGCGCGCCGAGGTGCGGAGCTTCGTCGCCGAAGAAGATCACGCGCCGCGCCGGGCGAAGTTCGCGCAAGACGCGGGCCCGCTGGCGATGGCGTTGGCGCTCGCCGCGCGCGAGGGGCAGAGCGAGGTGCGGCCGGGCGTGGGAACGCCCAAGTCGATGGTGCAGCGCCTGTCGGCGCGCTTCGGGCGCGAACCCAATCACGTGGCGCTGCTGGTCGCGCTCTCGCGCAGCATGGGCTTGTGGGACATCACCGCGACGCAGCCCAACGCGCCGCCCGGCTCGTTCCCCACCGGCGATCTATCGTCGCACCTGTACGCGTCGTGGCGACGTGGCGGGGCCTGGGACGAAGGTCGGCCAGAGGCAGAGACCCTGCGCCTCGCCGCCGATGCGCGCGATCTCTCGCCCGCAGCAGTGGTTCGGGAGATGGTCGTGGAGGCGCTTCGCGAGCTGGGCGACAACCGCTGGATCCCCTGGGCCTCGCTGGCTGGATACCTCGGTAGCGACGCACGCATTCCCGGCCTGACGCGGCTGTTCCGGCGCTGGGCGGAGCGGGTGGGGGTGGAGATCACCGAGCCCATGCTGGTGGCCCATCGCATCGTGCACGAGAGCCTGCCGGCGCTGGGGCTGCTCGATGTGGGCGACGAAGACGGAGAAGGCGGCGCGTTAGCGCTCCGCTTGACGCCCCGTGGCCGCGCGCTGGTGGCGGAAAAGCCGGCCGACGCGGATGCGGTCAAATCGAAGTTCCTCGACAGCCACGTGCTGCGCCTCTCGGGCAGCGCGAAGGTGGCGCACGTTCTGCTCCTGGGCCCCTTCGTGGAGGTGGGCAAGGTGGCCGATCAGCTCGACCTGATCGTGGCGCCGCAGACGCTGGCGCGGGCTCTCTCGGCGGGCCTGGAAGCCGACGCGCTTCGTCAGCGCATCGAAACGGTGGCCGCGCTGCCGGACACGCTATCGAAGACCCTGGCCGCCGCCAGCGTGGTGGTGGGCCGCGCAGAATTGGTGCAGATTGCAGGCTTCTTGTGGGTGGAGGACGCGAACGTGCGCGATCTGCTGCGCACCCGGCGAACCACCTCGGACCTCTTCCTCGACCCGTCGCCGGAAGGGGGCCTGCTGGTGAGCGCAAGCGTCGACGTCGACAAGCTGGTGCGGCGCGCCCGCACCGTGGGCGTCGAGATCGTGTTCGAAGGTCAGGTGGTGCGGGCCAAGACCATGCCGCCGCCCACCGTGCGCATGACGCCCGCCGGCGGCACCCGCATGACCCCCGCCGCTGGAACGCGCATGACGCCGTCGGGCGGTACCAAGGTCCCGAACCCGCTTTCGCGACTGACGCCCACCCCGGGCAGCATCAGCACCACGAAGATCATCCGTCGCGAAGACGACTGAGGCTGCCCAGGCTCAGGCGTCGTCGAAGACGATGACGTCGGGCCCGTGGCCGCGGTAGAGCCGCTCCACCAGGGCGGCTCGCCGCCGAAGTACCGCCGCCTGGTTGATGTACCCCTTGTCGGTGATCTCGCTGGCGTCGATGCTGGGCGGCTCGGCCATGAGCAAGACGCGCGCGACCCGCTGACTGGTGGCCGGATGCAGCGCATTGTGCGACTCGATGAGCTCTCGCAGGTGCTCCTTCAAAGGCTCCGCCTGGCACAGGTCTTCCAGGGGTGTACCGGCCGGCATTTCCGTGCATAGTGCACGCGCCTCGGCGAGCGCAACGAACGCCAGCACGCCCAGCTCGGGCCGGTCGAGGCCGGCGAGCACCACGTCGAAGGCCACCGGCGAAAGGCGTTCTACCAGCAGTGCGCGCACCGCGCCCACGTGCACCCAGGTGCCCGAAGAGAGCTTGAAGTCTTCGCCGATGCGGCCGTCGAAGACCACGCCCTTGGCGGGATCGCTCTCGTCGAGGAGCCGCCCGCCGTCGCCCATGCGGAAGAAGCCTTCCTCGTCGAAGGGGGCGAGCTCCGGCCGCTTGAAGTAGCCGGGTGTGACGTTGGGGCCGCGCACCCGGAGCTCGAGCTTCTCGCCCACCGGCGCGAGCTTGATGGTGGTGCCCGGCGCTGGTACGCCGATGACGCCCGCCCGGCGAATCGGAAAGTGGACGGTGGTGGCGAGCGGCGACGTTTCGGTGGAGCCCCAGGCCGAGAGCATGGTCACCAGCTCGCCGCGGGCGGCGATGGAGAGCGCCTCGAGACGCTCCCAGGTGGGCTGCGACAGCGACGCCGCCGCGTAGAAGATGACCGAGAGGTTCTTGAAGAAGGCGTCGCGCAGGCTGTCGTCGCGCTCGAGGTAGGGCACCAAGAGATCGAAGCCGCGGGGCACGTTGAAGTAGAGGGTGGGCGACACCTCGCGCAGGTTGGCCACGGTGCGGGTCACGAGCTCGGGCGTGGCGCGCCCGTCGTCGACGTAGAACGTTCCGCCGTGGAAGAGCACCATGTTGAAGTTGTGGTTGGCCCCGAAAGTGTGGCTCCACGGGAGCCAGTCGAGCACCACCGGCGGCTCGGTGCGGAGAAACGGCCAGACAGTGGCGATGGCCGCCTGGTTGGAGCAGAGCATCTCGAAGGTGTTGAGCACGCCCTTGGGCTCGCCGGTGGAGCCCGAGGTGAAGAGGATCTTGGCGATGGCCTGGGGCGGGATCGCCTGGTAGCGCGCCTCCATGGCGCGGGTGGGCGAAACGCCGGTGAGCGCCTCGAACGCGCTCCCACCGGGCGGCGTCTGCCGGCTGGTCATCACCTGCGCTGCGGGCACCTCGAGGGCCTCGAAGGCCCTGGCGTAGCGCGCGCCGTCGGAAGCGTAGACCAGCCCCGGCCCGAGGAGCCCGTGGATGGTGCGGAGCTTGGCGAAGTCTTGCGACACCAGGCTGTAGGCCGTGGAAATGGGCGCCACCGGCACCCCCACCTGCATGGCGCCCAGCGCCAGGAGCGCGTGATCCACCGAGTTTTCGGAGAGGATCATGAGCGGGCGGCTGGGCCCGAGGCCGCGATCGAGCAGCGCCTGGGCGATGGAGTCGACGGTGGTGCGGGCGGCGTCGTAGGTGATCTGTCGAAACCCTTCGGCGTCCGGGTCACGCTCCGCCAGGAAGACCTTTTCCGGAGTGCGGTTGGCCCAGTGCCGGAGCTGCTCCGTGAGGTGGCGGGGATACGCCGGGAGCGCGTGACGGGAGCGCAGAATCCAGGTGCCATCCGGACGACGCTCGGCGTCTACCTGCGGGGGCGCTAGCGTCGGACGCATCGGGCTCCTCGGCGCGAAGAACGGACACATCGGAGCGCCGCATCGTCTGCGCAGCCAGGTGCGCGGGTGGGGACCACGATCGCCATGAGATCACGATACTACCTCGGCGCGCCGGATCCCAATCCGATGAACGATCAGCGGCCGACGCCGGACCGCTCTTCGGCCCAGGCATCGGCAGAAGGCCGCGCCTTGTGGGCCACCACCAAACCGCCCTGCAGGAACACCTCGGCCGGGAGGCCGCGCCCGTTGTATTCGCTGGCCATGGTGTAGCCGTAGGCGCCGGCGTCGAGGACGGCCACCGCCTTCGGAGCCGGCGAGAGCGGCAGCTCATGCGTGCCGAAGTCATCGGAGCTCTCGCACACGGGCCCCACCACGCGCGCAGCGACGGGCGTACCGAGGTCGGCCGCGAGCGTGACGGGCACGATGCGATGGCGCGCTTGATAGAGCGCCGGCCGGACGAGATCGTTCATGCCGGCGTCGATCATGAGCCAGCTGCGGTGCCCGGCGCGCTTCTCTTGGATGACCTTGGCCAGCACCACCCCGTGCGCGCCCACCAAAGACCGCCCCGGCTCCACGTGCAGGGCCAGGTCGCCGAGGCCGCTCGCGCGAAGAAGGGCCAGTGTTTCGCCAACGAAGTCGGCGGGTGAGGCTGGGCACCCGCCGCCGTAGTCGATGCCAAAGCCGCCGCCGGTGTCGACGAAACGAAGCGGCGTGAGCGCCGACGCCCCGCGCGCCAGCTCGAAGAGCACCGTCGCGGCCCGCAGGTAGTCGCCAGTACTGGTGAATTGCGAGCCCACATGGCCGCCCAGGCCTTGCAGCTCGAGGCTGGTTGGGAGCTCGCGCACGCACCCCAAAACGTCGTCCTTGGCGATGCCGAACTTGGCCTCGTCGTGCCCGGTCTGGATGTGCGCGTGGGTGTCGATGTCGTCGAGGCCGGGATTGACCCGAAGGGAGACGCGGCCCACCCGCCCCAGCGCCACGGCGCGCGCTGCGAGGCGGGCGATCTCTTCGCGGCTTTCTGCCTGGATGGCGAGGATGCCGCGCGATCCGCGGGTGAGAGCGAAGTCGATCTCGTCGTCGGTCTTGCCCACGCCACTCATGACGATCTCGTCGGGCGAAATGCCGCAGCGGAGGGCGAGCCGAAGCTCGCCGCCCGACACCACGTCGGCGCCGCAGCCCTCGGCGTGGAGCGCGCGCACGATGGGTCCTGCACTGTTGGCCTTCACCGCGTAGGCAATGGCGTGCGGGTGCTCGCCGAAGGCGGCGCGGAGCGCGCGCGCTTCGCCCACCATCGCGTCGAGGTCGTAGACGTAGGTGGGCGTTCCGTAGGTGTCGGCCAGGTCGCGCAGGGACGCGCCCCCCAGGCAGAGCTCGCCACGCTCATTTCGTACCAGTGACCCAGGCTGTGTCATGCGCCCCCTATACCAGAAGTTTCTCGACGATATCGCGGCAGACATGGCAAGCTGCCGCCCATGAAGGTTCGACGCGCCAAGCTGGTGTGCACCCTCGGCCCCGCATGCGACACCGAAGGCGGCCTTGGGCAACTCATCGACGCGGGCATGGACGTCGCCCGGTTCAATTTTTCGCACGGAAACCACGAGGAGCACGGAGGCCGCTTCGAGCGCCTCCGGATCGCGTCGGAGGCGAAGAAGAAGCCGGTTGCGGCCCTGCAAGATCTCTGCGGCCCCAAGATTCGCACCGGCGTGTTCCCCGCCCGCTACCTGCTGCCGACCGGCGCCGAGGTCACCCTGGTCGAAGGCGACGAGTCCAAGGACGAGCGCGTCATCCCCATCCAGTACGAGGGCCTCGCCGGCGACGTGCGCGTCTCCGACCGCATTCTCTTCGATGACGGACGTATCGGCCTTTTGGTGGTGGGCATCGACGGCGACCGCGTGCAGGCAACCGTCACCCAGGGTGGCGAGATGCGCAACCACGTGGGCGTTCACTTGCCGAGCAAGACGATGCGGGTCGGCGCGCTCACCGAGAAGGACAAAGAGGATCTCAACTTCGGCCTCTCGCTGGGCGTCGACTACGTGGCCCTCTCCTTCGTGCGCCGGGCCGAGGACATCGCGCTGGTGCGAGAAATTTGCAACGAGTGGGGGCGCCCGGTGCCCATCATCGCCAAGATCGAGACGCCCGACGCGGTGGAGAACCTCGAGAGCGTCGTCGCGGCCTCCGACGGCGTCATGGTGGCCCGCGGAGACCTCGGCGTGGAGTTCCCGCCGGAGCGTGTTCCGGTCATCCAGCGGCAGATCCTCGGCGTCGCGCGCCGCGTCCGGCGACCCGTCATCGTGGCCACCGAGATGCTGCAGTCGATGACCAAGTCGCCGCGGCCCACCCGGGCCGAGGCGAGCGACGTGGCCAACGCCGTGTACTCCGGCACCGACGCGCTGATGCTCTCGGGAGAGACCGCCACCGGTGACTTTCCCTTCGTGTCGGCCGAGATGATGAGCCGCATCGCCATGGAGGCCGAGGGGAGCCCGTTCTACGAGCCGGTGCCCTACGCCACCCGCGCCACCAGCGTGGCCGAGGCCATCGCGCGCGGCGCGGTCAACACCGCCAAGGAGATCGGCGCCAAGTACCTGGTGGCCTTCACCGAGAGCGGCTCGTCGGCCATGAACGTGAGTCTGGCGCGGCCGCATGTGCCCATCATCGCCTTCTCTCCGAGCCCCCAAGCGCGCCGGGTTATGGCGCTGTACTGGGGTGTGATTCCCCGGGAGATGCCCCAGGTGAACGACACCGATCGCCTGGTCGATTGGTGCAGCGCCGACCTCATGGGTGCCGGCCTCGCCGGCCCCGGCGAGCGCGTGGTGATCGTCTTCGGCGCGCCCATCGGCGTCCGCGGGACCACCAACACGATTCGCGTCCACGTCATCCGCTAGCGCACCGACCCGGTGTGTCGACGCTGCCCGACACCTGCGGTCGTTCGCCATCTTCGCGCAGGCTCGCGACGGCGCGCGCGCAGCTCCTCGCGCCTACGTTGCCGGGCGATGTCCCGCATGGACCCACAGCAGAGTGCCCCCTGCTGTTCGTTTCCAATCGGGGTGCTTCCGAATCGCACGGCGCCCGCACGCGAAGCCCTCCACCCGGGATTGGCAGACTCTATGCTTGGTGGCGCCCATGCGAACCCTCGTACTGCTCCCGGTCGCCCTCACCCTGCCCCTGCTCGCCGCCTGCGGCAGCGAAGCCGCAGCCCCTCCGCCGGACGTGACGTCGGGCACCTTCGTGAGCCCGAGCGACGCGGCCACGGCGCAGGAGCCCATCGAGCTGGCCGTGGAAGTGAACGATGCAGCCATGCAGCGTGTTCGATTTCTGGTGGACGGGCGCGAGATCGGGCTCTGCGATCCTTCGGCGCCGGAAGAGGACTGCCGCCGGGGTAGCCTGTTCACCTGGACCACGACCTTCGCGGCAGGGACGCACGACGTACGCGCGATCCTCGAAGGCGCCCAGGGAACGGTCACGCTGCGGCGCACCATCGTCGCGCAGAGCGACCTTCCGGACTTGCCGAGCGAAGCCGAGGAGCCGCTGCTTCCGACGCCCGCGCCGGAGGTGGGCGATCTCACGCCGCTGGCGGTATCGCGCGGCACGCTGGACCCGGCCCGCGGCTACCACAATGTATTCGGCGGACGCTCGTGGGCCGTGAGCAACCAGCGCGTGCTTCTCAAGTCGGGCTCGCTCACCGGCTCGGTGAGCTCGGTCTCGACCTGTATGGCGCGCTACGGCGCCTCCATTCGCAAGTGGGCCGACACGTACAAGATTTCCCGCGCCAGCGTGGTGGCCACCGCGCTCACCGAGTCCAACTGCACCAACCCGGCCGGCTCCAGCGATGGGCTTTCGTCGGGGCCCATGCAGGTGACCGGCTCCACCTGCGCTGCGGTCACCGGCATCTCGCGCACCACCTGCAAGGCTCGAATGCACAGCTCTCCGGACTTCTCGTTCCAGGTCGGCGTTCGGTATATGGCCACGTCGTACCAGCGAAAGCAGCATGCGCAGGACCCGCCGAAGATCGCGGCGGCGTACAACGCCGGGTCCATCCGCTCGACCAGCGCCAACGCGTGGCACATGATCTCCACCGGCAACCACATCGATCGCTTCGTCTCGCACTACAACGCGTACCGCTCCTGGGAGGCGTCGACCGGCGTTCGCTCCTGGGACGCTCCGCCGGCGGCGACCTTCGACGGCGCACACGTGGCGAGCGCGGCCGCGCTGCCCCTCCGCGGGGCCGAAGGTGACACCATCTTCGTCGGCGACTTCGCCGCGCGCGACGGAAGCTTCTACGAGGTGCGTGGCGGTCGCTGGATGCGCACCGACGCCGAGTAGTACCCAGGAGACTGGTCTTTTTCGTCAATACCTTCGGGTATGCCGGCGCCTCCCGTGCTCACGAACCGGAGTTCGTTCCGCGCGCTGCCCCCAGCGAACGCGCCTCCCTCGGTCTTGACGAAAAACACTCAGTCTCCTGCTTGGCGCTTGTCAGCCGCCGTGCAGACTGGACCGAAGAATCAAGTCTCCTAAATGCGCGTCGGCAGCAGCAACTCCACGCGGGTTCCCTTGCCCACCTGGCTCTGGATGCGCACGGTGCCGCCCATGGCGCTCACCAGGCCGTACACCGCCGAGAGCCCGAGGCCGCTCTTGGCCACCTTGTTCTCGGGCTTGTAGAAGGGGTCGAAGACTCTGGCGAGATCGGCCTCGGCGATGCCTCGACCGCCGTCGTTCACCGCGAGAAGCACCATGGCAGGGCCTTCCATGCGAGCCTCGGCGCGAATGGTCCCGCCGGCGGGCATGGCCTCGACCGCGTTGCGCGCAACCTGAAAGAGCGCCTCGGCGAGCGCCGACACGTGGCAGCGCACCGGCTGCAGCTCGGCATCGTAGGCGCGGTCGACAACGACTCCTGAGCGCGCGCGACCGATGGCGCTCTCGAGGGCGAAGTCGAGCATCGCGGCCACGTTGGCGGCGTCGAGCTCGCCCTCGCCCGCCATGGCGAAGCGGCGCAGCCGGTCGACGGTGCGCTGGATGCGCTGCAGGCCGCCAGCGCTTCGGTCGAGGGCTTGCTTCGCGACGTCGGTGCTCCCCTTGTCGAGAGCGCGCGTGGCTTGACTCTGCGACGCAATGGAAATGGCGAGCGCGTTGTTGAGCTCGTGCGAGATGCCGCCCACCAAGACGCGCAGCGCCTCCAGCTTTTCCACCACAACGACCTGCTCCTGCAGCCGGCGCATGCGCCGCAGGGCGCTGGCGAGGCGCTCGGTGTCGCGGAACACCAGCAGCTCGCGGCGCCTTTGCCCGGCTGCCAGCACGGTGGTGCCCACGGTAGACCCCACCGCGAGCGCGTAGAGCGAGAGCGGCGCGTCGAAGCCCGAGAGGGGCACGGCCAGGAAGCTGAAAATTCCGAGACCCATCACCGCACGCGGTGGGAGCTCGAGCGTGACCACGCAGCAGACGAACACCACCACCGGCACCAGCCCGAGCTCGGTGTGCGACGCATCGTCGAGGCGAATCGCAATGGCCCACCCGAGGACCGCAAGCAGGGTGCCAAATGCCGAGAGCCCCAGCAACGCCTCGCGCTTCTTGCGCAGAAGAAGCGAAACCGGCGCCAGCCCGGCGAGGGCGGCCGCGAGGACGATCTCCACCACGATGCCGGGCCCGGTGACGGGGCTGGTGGCGGCGTGCACGCCGCCCATGACCGCGGAGATGAGCGCCACCGCTGCGAAGGTTGGGAGCATGCGGCGCGACAGCGTGGAGAGCTGCCGCGCTCGAAACCGCGCTCGACGCTCGTTCGCCGCGAAGCCCAGGTGCGCCGCCTCTTCCCGGAGCGAGCGCGCGCGCGAAAGCGTGAACCGTTGCACGGCCGGGGAGCGTAGCACGCTGGCCACAGCCGGAGCGGACCGCGTCTCAGAAGTGGAGCACGCCGACCTTCGAAGGCTTGTC
The DNA here is from genome assembly GCA_038210445.1 of Polyangiales bacterium. Taxonomy (GTDB): domain Bacteria; phylum Myxococcota_A; class Polyangia; order Polyangiales; family Polyangiaceae; genus JABFRG01. The sequence goes on along the minus strand of JBBQWQ010000029.1, from coordinate 46,166 downwards.
GTCGCCGAGGCTGGTGAGCACGAAGTAGAGGCCCACCGCCGCCCCCACCACCGCTGTCACCAGCCCCACGTCGGCCAGGGTGCGAAAGGTGAGGCCCTCGGAGCGGGTGGCGCCGTCGCGATACTTGGGCTCACCGGGCGTGTTGTACGCGTCGGCGAGCGAAAGCGCGCGCAGCCCGGAAAACGTGGCGAACGCGCCCACCGCGCCGGCGCTGGCGAGCACGACGATGCCCACCGTGCGCCGGGTACCGCGATCGCTCGGTGCGAACGCCGGAGCCGCTTCGAGCGCCGCGTCGAGCGCCACGGTACCGCCAGCGCGGAGCTCCACCGAACGGCGCGCAGACTGGAAGCCCGGCGCGTCGAAGCGCAGCGCGTGCGTGCCCGCGGCAAGACGGAGATCGCCGCTGTGGAGCGGAGTGGGTGCATCATCCACGTAAACCGAAGCGCTCTCGGGGGTGACGCGCACGCGCACCGTTCCCAGGTGGGTGCGCACGTCGGCGAGCGCGGCGCGGGCCCGCGAAATGTCTTCTTCGCTGGCGCCGCCGTCTTCGGCCAAAAACCGCGAAAGGTCGCGCTCTGCCTCCACGTACTCTTGGAGACGACCGCGCACCACGCCCAGGTTCAGCAGGATGCTCGGGTGGGGGAAGAGCTCGTAGGCCTTCAAGAAGGCTTCCTTGGCGCTGGCAAAATCGGCGCGCTCGACCATGGCCACGCCGCTCAGGAAGGCCGCGCGGGAGTCCTCTTTGCCATCGGCGCGGGCTGCGCCGGCCAGCAGCAGAACGGCAACGAGGAGAGCGAGCGGGCGGGCGAAGACCATCAGTACCGAGGCTTGGGCGAAATCTGATACGGGCTGGTGCCGGTGGGCTTGGGCGCGGCCGACGTCGCTGTGGCAGTTGCGGCGCTGCCTGCGCGCGGCTTCTTCCACTTCCGTGGCTTCTTGCCGCCGCCCTTCACGAGCGGTCCGTCGTCGAGGTCCTCGAGCGGCGGCTCGGCGATGGCTGCGGAGGTAGGCGGGCTCGAAGGCGGTGCCTCCGGCGGCGGCCCCTCACCCAACGTCGACGCCGCGGCGGGCAGATCTTCCGCAGGGGTGATGGCCGTTGCGTTGTGGCTGCGAACCACGAGCACGCCGGCCGCGACGAGCGCCACCACGCCGGCGGCGATGGCCACCGCCACGCCCGACGTGCCCGCGCGGAAGCTCGTGGGCCGCTGGGTGGTGGTGGGCGAGAGCGTTGGCTCGGCCTCGGTGCGCAGCGTTTGCCGAGGCGCCAGGGTGGGCTCACCGAGCGTGCGCCAGGCCTTGAGCATCTCCTGGGCCGTGCGAAAGCGGAGGTCGGGCTTGCGCGCGAGGACGCGATCCAACAGCGCACCCAGCTTGGGCGGCACGTACACGCGCGCCCACTCATCGAGGGGGCGCGCCGGGCGCTCCAGCTTTCGCGCCAGCATGGCCATCTGCCCCGAGCTCTCGTGGGTGAGCTCGGCGGTGAGCGCCTCGAAGACCACGCTGCCGAGCGCATACAGGTCGGCGCGCTCGTCCACCTGGGAGGCGCCGCGAATCTGCTCCGGCGCCATGTAGGCTACCGTTCCCAGGGTCTCGCCGCCCACGGTCAGCTTCTCCATGTGCTCGTCGGTATCGAGCTTGCAGATGCCGAAGTCGAGAATGCGGGCCCGCGGGCGGCCGTCCTCGCGGCGCTCCAGGAAGATGTTGGAGGGCTTGAGGTCGCGGTGCACCACGCCGGCGGTGTGCGCGTCGATGAGCGCCCGCAGAACGTCGCGGACGATCCAGTCCACTTCCCTCCACTCGAGAGGCAAACTGCGCGCGAAGCGCTGCGCCAGCGTCTCGCCCACCAGCAGCTCCATGACCACGAAGAGACCGCCGGCGGAGTCCTCGCGCTGCACGTCGAGAACCCTCGGCACGAATTCGCTCTGGATGCGCTGCGCTGCCTGGGCTTCGCGCTCGAGCCGGGCCATGAGGTGGTCGCCGAACGCGTCGCGCTCCACCAGCTTGAGGGCCACGTGGGCGCCGGTCTTGGTGTCGGTGGCCGAGTACACGGTGCCCATGCCCCCACGACCGATGACCGCGTCGAGGCGGTACCTGCAGGCAAGAATGGACGATACAGCAGGGCCCACCGTCGCATTGTACCGCGTTTGAAGGCACAATGGGGACGTGAGCCTCGCACCGGGTGCCAGAATCGACCGGTATACCTTGCTGTATCGCGCGGGCCGCGGCGGAATGGGCGAGGTGTGGTGCGCGCGGGCCCGACCGGGGCGCCTGGAGAGCGCCGACGCCGCCTTGAACTTTCGAGACTTCGAGCGCTACGTGGCGATCAAGACCACGCTGCCGGAGCACGCCGCGGAGCCGAGCTTTCGCCAGATGTTCCTCGACGAGGCGCGCATCGCGTCGCGCATCGAGCACGAGAACGTCGCGCGGGTGCTTGATATCGGCGAGGAGGCCGGCGTCCTTTACCTGGTCATGGAGTGGGTGGCCGGCGAGTCGCTCGGGAAGATGGTGCGCGTGCTCCGCCAGAGAGCCGGCGATGCAGCCGCTGCGCCCGCCAGCCTGGTGCCCCTGCCGGTTCTGCTGCGCATCGTCTCCGATGCGTGCGCTGGCCTCCACGCCGCGCACGAGCTGCGGAGCGAAAGTGGCGAGCTCGAAGAGGTGGTCCACCGCGACGTGTCGCCGGCGAACATCGTGGTGTCTGCCAACGGCGTGGCCAAGCTCATCGACTTCGGCATCGCCAAGGCGCGCTCGCGGCTCGCCGGCGAAACCAACACGGGCGTCCTCAAAGGCACCGTGCGCTTCATGTCGCCGGAGCAGATCACCGCCGAGTTCATCGACCGGCGGGCCGACGTGTGGTCGGTGGGCGTGCTGCTCTACTGGCTGCTCACCGGCGAGTACCCGCATCGCGGCGAGGGCGACGCGAAGATCCTGGTGAACATCTCGCTGGGGCGCCCCATCGAGCCGCTTCCCGACGCGGTGCCCGAGCGGCTCCGGTCGGTGGTGCTTCGGGCCCTGTCGTACGATCCCGCCGATCGCTACGACACCGCGCTCTCGCTGCGGCGCGATCTCGACGTGGCGATGCTGGACCTCGGCCTCGGCGCCACCCCGGAGGACGTCGCCGAATTCATGCGCGGCGCGCTCGCCACCCACCTTGCGACCCGACGAGAAACGCTGGAGGCGGCGGAGCGCACGGTGCTCAAGCTCCCGCTAGAGGCCATCGGCCCGGAGAGCGTGGCCCCGCCCACCCCGCGCCTCCTCGCGCCCGCGGCGCTACCTTCGTTCCCCCCGGTTCGCTCGCCCGACGCCACCGCGCGCCTGCCTTCGATGGCGGACCACACCCCGGCGCAGGCGGCGGTGCAGAAGGTCGTTGGCCCGCTCCGGCTCTCGTATGCCGTGGCCGGGCTTTTGGTTCTGTCGGCCATCGTGGCCGGCCTTGCGGTGGCCATCGTGTCGGGCCGCAACGAAGGAGGTGACGCAGCGCCGGCCGCCACCGTCTCGCTCCGCCCGAGCGCGCTGCCGCCGGCGACGGCGACGGTCCCCGAGGTCGACACGTCGCTCGGCGTCGCGCCGAGCACCTTGCCGCGGGTGATCGCCGCTCCGCATCCGGCGCCCGGTGCATCGTCTCCCTCCTCCGCGGGGCCCAAGACTGCTACACCCAAGCCTTCCGGCTCTTCCCTTCCCCCCAAGAAACCCGATGCCCTCGAACGCGCGATGGATCATCGCTGAGCTCGCTCTCGGCGCCCTGCTCCTGACAACCTTTCCCCACGCGGCGCGCGCGCAGAGCGCTTCGTCCGCCGCGGAGACGCTGTTTCAAGACGGCAAGGCCCTGCTTGCTCGAGGTCGGCTGAAGGAGGCGTGCGAGAAGCTCGCCGCGAGCCAGAAGCTGGAAGGCGCGGTGGGCACCCTGGCGGCGCTCGGCGCCTGCTACGAAAAAGACGGCCGGGCGGCGGCGGCGCTCACCACCTTTCGCGCCGGGCTTTCGCTGGCGCAGAGCCGGCACGACGCGCGCGACAAAGTTCTCGCCGAGAAGATCGCGGAGCTCGAGCCGCGGGTTCCGACAGTACTATTTTCCGCAGACGCAGGGGTCCGCGGATCGCCCGGCGTGACCCTCGAGCTCGACGCGCTGGCCCTGGACCTGGCGGTGGTGGGCTCCGAGCTTGCGGTCGATCCCGGCCCCCATAGGCTCACGATCCGCGCCCCGGGGCATGCTGCGCGCGAGGTTTCCTTCACGGTGAAGAGCGGCGAACGCGCCTTCCCCCTGCGCATCGAGCTGGGTCCGCCCGGCGATGCCGCAACGCCGACGAGCACCGAGAGTGGCAGCGTCCAGAAACCGGTGGCCATCGCGCTCATGGGCGCCGGAGCGCTGGGGCTCGGGCTCGGCGCCTTCTTCGGCATTCGCACGTTGAGCCTGGCATCCGACGCCAAGAGCCTTTGCCGTACCTCGGCCGACTGCCGAGACTACCGAGGCGCGCAGGATCGCTACGACTCGGGCAAGGGCACCGCCACCGCCTCGACCGTGCTCTTTGGCCTCGGCCTGGCCGCGGCCGGCGCCGGCGTGGTCCTGTACGTGCTCTCGCCGAGCGCCGCCAAGACCGGCGTCGCACCCACCGTCGGCCCCGGCCTCATAGGTGCATCTTACACGAGCTCGTTCCAATGAAGAAGCCGTTCGCGCTGCGGGCCCTGCGCGCCCCGCTGCTCCTCGCCCTGGTGGGCGGCTGCGCCCTTGTCGCGGGGCTCGACCCTCCGCCCACCCCCCTGGGTTCCTCCGACGCCGAGGCGCGCGCCGATGGTCCCAGCTTTGAAGGCGGCCCCATCTTCGACGCTGCGAGCGACGCGCCGCGGCTCCCGTACTGCAGCAACCTGGTTCGTCGCTGGCCAGGGTCGACGCTGTACTGCCAGGACTTCGACGGAATCACCTCGCTGAGCCCGGAGCTCACCTTCAGCGGCGACGCCACGATGTTGAGCGTGGGCACCCGCTCCGCGCTCTCGGCGCCGCAGGCCATGCTGGTCGACATTCCCGCCATCGACGACGCCGGAAACGTGCAAGGCGAGGCCGACAAGAATCTTGCCGCCCCGGCCGCCACCGAAGCGCATCTACACTTTGCCTGGATTGCCACGCAGCGCTCCACCAGCAACACCTACTTGCTCATCTTCGGCATCGGCCAGCAGCCGCAGCAGCAGTACATCGACTTCTACCTTGCGAAGGACGGCACCGTGACGGCGCGCGCGGCCATCGGCACCGTGCAGCAAAGCGCCACCATCGGGACGCTAGCGCTGAACGTGTGGAACGAGGTGGACGTGGATCTCACGCCCACTTCCGCCAAGGTCTCCGTCAACGGGCAGGTCCGCGCGAACCTGCTGCTATCGGGCACCGTGGGCGGCGCCGGGCAAATCCTTCGCTTCGGCAACGTCACATCCTATGGCCCCGCTGCGGCCCAGCGCTTCGCCTTCGACGACGTCTCTGTCGAGGTTCACTGAGCGCATCGACCTTCACGCGCGCGGAGAAGCGCCGTGCGACGGGTGTGTCACTTCGGCACGGCGGCGGACAATCCCGGGGGCCGGAGCGCGACCTGCTATCCTTCGAGGGACCTCATGGCACGCACCGAACCACCGCTCGACGCGGCGCGTGAGCTGCCCTCCGCCCCGACGCTCGAAGACTTTCGCGCCTGGGTCGAGCGCTCTCCGGGAATGCTGTGGCGCAGCGGCTCGGACGGGGGCCGCAGCTACTTCAACGCGGCGTGGCTCGCGTTCACCGGTCGCGCGTTCGCGTGCGAAGCGGGATGGGGCTGGCTCGAAGCCGTGCATCGCGACGACGTGGAAACGTGCCGCAGGCGCTATCTCGAGCACGTCGAGCAGGAGCGACCGTTCGAGCTCGTCTATCGCTTGCGGCGCGCGGACGGCGCGTACCGGGCGGTCGTGGACCGAGGGGCTCCCTACGCGGGCGCGGGCGGGGAGCTCGCAGGCTTCGCCGGGAGCTGCGTGGACGCCGACGCACTCGACCCCACCTTCCCCTCCGGCAGCCGCGACTTCTTCGAGATGTCGCTCGACCACCTGAGCGTCGCGGGCTTCGACGGGTATCTCAAGCGCGTCAACCCATCGTGGACGCGAACCTTGGGGTGGACCGCCGACGAGCTCAAGTCGAGACCGTCCGTGGAGTTCGTGCATCCGGACGATCGCGCGGCGACCCTGGCCGGCCGCAAGCGGCTGACCTCCGGCGACGCGCTCGGCCACCTCGTGAATCGCTACCTCTGTAAGGACGGCAGCTTCCGCTGGTTCGAATGGCGCTCGGTGGCCGACCCCGAGCGTGGTCTGGTGTACGCCGCCGCGCGCGACGTCACCGAGCAGAAGAACACCGAGGAGCAGCTGGCAAAGGCGACCGAGCGGCAAGAGCTGCTGCAGCGACAGCTTATCTTCGCCGAGCGCATGGCCTCGATGGGGACCCTGGCCGCGGGAGTGGCGCACGAGATCAACAACCCACTGGCCTTCGTGGCTGCCAACGCCGCGATGTTGGTCGAGGAGCTCGACGGGGCCGGCTGCGAGCAGCTCCGAGACAACGCCGAAGATCTGCGGCAGATGGCGCGCGACATTCAGACCGGCGCGGAGCGCATCCGCAAGATCGTCCGGGCGCTGAAGACGTTTTCGCGGGCCGAAGAGCAGAAGCTCTCGGTCCTCGAGGTCGGTCCGGTTCTGGAGCTGGCCATCAACATGACGCAGGGCGAGGTTCGCCACCGCGCCCGGCTCACCCGCGACTACCAACCACTCCCTTCGGTGCTCGCCGACGAGGCGCGTCTGGGCCAGGTGTTCGTCAACCTCATCGTCAATGCGGCGCAGGCGATTGCTCAAGCGCAAGCCGACATCAGCGAGATTCGCATCGCGACGAGGGTGGACGGCGCCGGGCGCGCAGTCATCGAAGTCCACGACAATGGCGAGGGGATTCCGGCGCACTTGATCGATCGCGTCTTCGACCCCTTTTTCACCACCAAGCCGGTGGGCGCCGGCACCGGCCTCGGTCTGTCCATCTGCCACAACATCGTCGCGGGAATGGGCGGGCAGATTGTCGTGGAGAGCGCAGAGGGCCGCGGGACCTGCGTTCGCGTGGTGCTTTCACCGGCGCCCGCGTCGGCGCCGTCGATAGCAGCCCCCGCGCCGCGCTCGCGCCTGGCAACGGCGCGCGCCCGGGTGCTGGTGGTGGACGACGAACCTTCGGTGGGGATGGCCCTGCGCAGGGTGCTGGGAGACCACGAGGTGACCGTCCTTACGTCAGCGCGCGAAGGCTTCGCGCTCCTGGTGGCGGGCGAGCACTTCGATCTCCTCTTGTCGGACCTCATGATGCCGGACATGTCGGGTATGGATCTGTACGACCAGGTCAACGCTCACTTCCCGGAGCTGGCGCCGTTCATGGTGTTTCTCTCGGGCGGGGCGTTCACGGAGGCGGGGGCGGCCTTCCTCGAGCGCATCCCCAACCCGCACATCGAGAAGCCCTTCGACGCCACCGAGGTGCGGAACCTCGTCGGTCGCCTCCTCCACGAGCGCTCGAAGTAGAGCCTGCTCAGGGCGCGACGTCGAGATCGCGCATGGCGCGCACCACCACGCCGTCGACGCTGGCCTCGAAAGATACGTCGTAGCTGCCCACGGTTGCCGGCGCGGTGAGCAGCGCGCGGACGTTCCAGGCGTCGGTTTGGCTCAGCGAAACCGGCGTCCCACCGGTGGTCTGGCCATTGGGCAAGAGCGAGACGCGCACGTTCGACACCTTGGCCTTGGAACCGGCCTGCCCCGGCACCACCCGGCACGTCATCTCCACCCGCTCGCCGGGCTTGGCAATGGGTGGCGACTCGAACACCAGCCGCGGGGCGCCGGCGTTGACGGTGATCCCGCTGGAGATCCCCTTTAAGTCGTCGTCAGCCTGGGCGCGCATGTAGCGCGCCGAGTTGTCGGTGGGGTCGAGGCCGTAGGCGTCGCGCGCTAGGTTGCGAGCCCCCATCACGTCGCCCGACTCGCGGGCGGCGATGGCCATGGTGATCATCTCGTGCTCGGCATCGGAGCGCAGCCGCTTCAGCTCGTTGTCGCCCGGCCATTTGTGAAGACCCTGGTCGACCAGGTCCTTCACGTTCTCGCCAGGCGGCGCCACGTAGTGCCCGTCGGCGAGAACGCCGCGCACGTTCTCCAGGTAGGCCACGCGCTCCACGTCGACCTTGGGCTGAGAGCGCTGCATGGCAATGGCGGCCACCGCGCCGCCCAGCAGGAAGGCCAGAAGTGCGATGACCATCCAGGCGCGGCTCTTGGCGGGCGGCGGATGCAAGCTCGGGGTGTGGGTCGGCGTGAGCTGCGGGGCGAGCCCAGGGTGCGCCGAGCGATCGTCGAGCGTGGGGGCGAGCGGCAAGTGCACCGGCGCCCCCGGCGAAGGCGAGGTCGAGGCCACCGGCGGGAGGTAGCCCGGATGGGGAGCAACGCTGGACGCCTGCAAACCTGCAGGCGACGGCGCGCGGCTCTGCGGCACCGCGTACGGGGGCACCAGCGCCAGGCTGGGCCGCCCCATGCCCTGCGGCAAATGGATGTGGTATGCATGCGCTACGCCGTGGAGTGCAGTGGCCAGCGCTCGACCATCGGGCGCGCGCTGCGCGGGGTCCTTGGCCAGGCTGTCCATCACCAGGCGCTCGAGCCCTTCGGGCAAGTGACGCGTTTCGGGCAGGCTGCGCAGCGGGGGCGGCGCCTCGTGTACGTGCTTCACCAGGAGCCCGACCGCTTGCTCGGAGTCGAAGGGCGTTCGACCGGAGAGCATCTGGTAGAGCATCACGCCCAGTGAATACACGTCGCTCGCCGGCGTCGCCACGCCCCCCTGGGCGCCCTCCGGCGAGATGTAGCGCGCGGTGCCAAAGACCGCGCCGGCCGCGGTTTCCATGGATTCGTCGGGGAGCGTCGCGCGCGCGATGCCGAAGTCGAGGACCTTGACCCAGTCGGGCGTGTCGCCGCGCACCACCAGCATGACATTCTCGGGCTTGATGTCGCGGTGCACGATGCCCACTTTGTGGCCTTCGCCCACCGCTTCGGCAATCTGGATGCCGATGCCGAGCGCCCGCTCGAGCGACATGCGCCCACCAACGGCCTGGAGGGCTGCCGCGAGCGACGCGCCATCGAGGTACTCCATGACGATGTAGAGCGCGCCGTCCGGGAGCTCGCCGGTGAAGTACACGTCGACGACGTGCGGGTGATGGAGCTTGCCGGCGATCTTCGCCTCTCGATGGAAGCGCTGCACCAGCTGCTTACGACCCGAGAGCTCGCCGTGCAGGATTTTCACCGCCACGTCGCGCTGGGTACCGCGCTGGTAGCCGCGGTACACCCGGCCCATGGCCCCGGCGCCGGCGAGCACGCGAATCTCGATGTCGCCGGCGATGGTTGCGCCGATGTAAGCGTCTTCGTCGCCCTTCACCAGCAGCCGCGCGCCATCGTTGGGGCAGAACGCAGCCTCCGGGCTGAAGCTCTCCCGGCACTTGGGGCACACCTTTGCGAGGGCGGGCAGTTGCTGCACGTCGTTTACGATAGCGCAGAACCGGACCCGGGCCGAGAAACCACGCGCAACCCGACGAAGCTCAGGGCGTGGGCGGCCGCACCTTGGGAGTCCAAAGCTTTCCGCTCCGCAGCTCGTACACGCGCGGCACCGACTTCGTTCGGATTCCCGGGGGCGCCTTGCCAGGGGCGGCGGGCTCGAAGGTCCAGGTCTCCCGCGCCAGAAGGCCCGTGGGGTGGCTCTCCAGGGTCGCGCGCATGGTGCGCCGAAAGGCGGGAAAGGCGAACGGCGGGCGGGTCTCGTCGAGGGCCACCGGGACCGACCCAAGCAACGGCAAGTCGCGACCGCGCAGCCCGTAGATGCGCGCTTCAGCGCCGGTGCTGCGTTCCTCGCCGCCGTCGCCCTCCAGGTCCACGATCGCCGGCTTGCCGCTCACGTCGAGCACCGAGGCGACGCCGTCTGCGGTCTTGCACGAGCCCACCCACGCGGTGGAGGCCACGACCTCGAGCGCATCGGCGCGCCGCTGGAGCACGGCCATGAAACCCTGGGGAGCCGCGCAGAGGCCGAGCTCACTTCCCACGTACACCCAGCCCAGCGCCACCTCGTCGGCGCCGTCGCGAAAGGGGTGCGCGAGCGGTAGCGAGAGCTTCTTGACGAACACCTCCACGGCGCCCGCATCGCCGCTCGTGAAGGCCTGGGTATGGCCCAGACAGTCGGTGGCGACCGACGGGCTGGCCGAGGGGGGAACGCGCTCGCCCCGCCGCCCCGCCGGCGCGCTCGGGACAAACCGCTTCTTCTGCGGGTCCCAGGTGGGCAAGAGCGCCGCCGCCACGAAGTCGGTGAAGGATGCACCGGGCCCCAGCGTGCCGCCGCAGGCGCTCCCGGCCCTTCGACCGAACGCGGGCAACGAGGCAGCGGCGGTCTCGGGCGCCGCATCGCCCGGGGGGTGCTCCGGACCGGTCATGACCACCGGCCCCTCCACGGTGCGCGTCCGCGCCTTGGCGCCGCATCCGCCCAGGCAAATGCCGAGCGCACCCACCGCGAGTCCGAGCAGGTACGGCGCGCGAGGGATCATGCAGCGGTGGAACAACCCGCGCGACCGGAAGATTCCCGCAGCGAGCGCGGGCTCACGGGGGAAGCCGATCCGAAAGCTCGCGTTTGAGCACCTTGCCAGTGGGGTTCCGGGGCAAGGAAGGGACGAAATGGTACTCCTTCGGGCGCTTGGGGCCCGAGAGTCGCTCCTTGGCGAAGGCGACCAGCTCCCCTTCGGTGACGTCGCCCGCCGGTACCACGAAGGCCACCACGCGTTCGCCCCACTCCTCGTCTTTTCGCCCGATGACCGCCACCTCCGACACGCCGGGGCAGGCCATGAGCGCGTGCTCGATCTCTGCAGGATACACGTTGACCCCGCCGGTAACGATCATGTCGCGCTTGCGCCCCTCGAGGAAGTAGCGGCCGTGATCGTCGACCCGCGCCAGATCGCCCACGCTGAAGAAGCCCTCGCGCATGCTGCCCCGGGTAGCGGCTTCGTCGTCGTAGTAGCCGCTCACCAGCAGATCGTTCTTCACGAACAGCTCGCCCACCGCACCGGGCTGGACCGGCGCGCCCCCCTCGCCCAGCAGACGAATTTCGTTGCCCGGTACCGCGCGCCCGATGGTGCCCGGCGCGCTCCGCAGATCGCGGGGCGACGCCAGCGTGACCAGGCCGGTCTCGGTGGCGCCGTAGAAGTTGTAGAGCGTGTCGCCGAAGGCGTCCATAAACGCCGTCGCCACGGTGGGCGGCAGGTGAGCGCCTCCGCTGAACACGACGCGCAGGGAGCGGGCGTCGTGGCGGCGCCGCGCGGCCTCGGGCAGCTGCATGAGCCGGTGCAGCATGGTGGGCACCACCGCCGTGGTGCTCGCCTTGTAGCGGTCGACGTGGGCGAGAAACCCTTCGGGCGTGAACTCGTCCATGAGCACCACGGTGTTGCCCACGATATGCGAGAAGGTCATGAACGCGTACGCCGTGGAGTGGTACATGGGGCACGCCACCAGGTGAACGTCTTCGACCCGCAGCGGCGCCTCGCACAGGAACCGAAAGGCGGCGTTGGCAGCCGACCGCGGGAACTTGCGGACCGCGCCCTTGGGCTTTCCGGTGGTGCCCGAGGTGTAAATCACCACCGCCGCGTCCTCGCCCGGCGCGTCGTCGACGAACGGACCGCGGTCTTCGTGCGAGAGCAGGCGCTCGAACGGGGCCCCCTGCCCGCCCCCGCCCACCACGAAGACCTTCGAAAGCAGGTCTTGCGATAGGTCGGCCTGGGCCGCCTCGAGGGTGCGGAACACATCGGCATCGCAAACCACCAGACGCGCCTTGGAGTGATTGGCGAGGTACGCGAGCTCGCGCGGCGTGGAGCGCCACGACACGGCCACCGACGACGCGCGCAGACGGCCCGCAGCCGCCGAAGCGACGACGAGCTCGGGGCAGTTCTTCATGGCGAGCAGCACGCTGTGGCCGCGGCGCACGCCGGCCGCGCGGAGCCCGTGCGCGGCGCTATCGATGAGTCGGTCGAGATCGCCGAAGGGGATGCGGCGCTCGCCGTGCACCAAGGCGACCTTCTCGGGATGATTCTTGGCGGCGATGCGGTACGCGGTGGCGGGGTTCTGGGCGCCGGTCACGAAGGCCCGCAAAAGCTCGGCCACCGCCCTCGGACGCACCTCCCAGAGGTAGCCCGTCTGGTGCGAGAACCGCGCGGCGGTGAAGACTTTCTCCCGGGCATCGGAGACCAGATCGCGCACGACGGCGAAAGGAGAACGCATCGTCGTCGATGGTATCACGGCACCCCTTACCAGCCGCGGCTTCCTTCGCTACGTTGGCGTACATGAACGTTCGCGAGCTCCCCATTGCCGGCCGGGCCACCCCCGAAGGCCGCCGCATCGACTCTTCGCTCGACCTCGAAGCCGAGATCGGGCGGCTGAAGAAGGAGAAGAACGCGGTCATCCTGGCGCACTACTACCAGGACTCCGACATCCAAGACGTGGCCGACTTCATCGGCGACTCGCTGCAGCTCGCGCAGGAGGCGGCCAAGACCCAAGCCGACGTCATCTGTTTCGCCGGCGTGCACTTCATGGCCGAGACCGCCAAGATCCTCAACCCCGGGCGCATCGTGGTGGTTCCCGACATGGAGGCCGGGTGCTCGCTGGCAGACGGGTGCCCGCCCGAGAAGTTTCGCGCGTGGAAGGCCCGACATCCGGGCGCCATCACCGTGAGCTACATCAACTGCTCGGCCGAGGTGAAGGCCCTCTCCGACTACATCGTCACCAGCTCCAACGCCGAGAAGATCGTGCGCTCGCTGCCGGCGGACAAGACCATTCTATTCGGGCCCGACAAGAACCTCGGCGCTTGGCTCGAGAAGCGCATCGGGCGCAAGATGGAGCTCTGGCAGGGTAGCTGTATTGTGCACGATACCTTCAGCGAGCGGAAGATCCTGGGCCTGAAGGAGCGGCACCCGGAGGCGCTGGTGGTGGCCCACCCGGAGTGCGAAGAGCCGGTCCTGAAACTTGCAGACTACATTGGGTCCACCACCAACATTCTCAAGTATGCGTTGGCCAGCCCCAAGAAGACCTTCATCGTGGCCACCGAGCCCGGCATCTTGCACCAGATGCAAAAGGGCGCGCCGGACAAGGTCTTCATCCCGGCGCCGCCCGAGGCCAACTGCGCCTGCAACGAGTGCCCGCACATGCGAAAGAACACCCTGGAGAAGACCTACCTGGCGCTGCGCGACCTGACGCCGCGCCTGGAGATGAGCGAAGGTCTGGTGGAACGCGCGCTCTTGCCCATCGAACGCATGCTCTCGCTCAGCTGAATCGATGCGCAGAGGCCTGCCGACGTTGGCCGCGCTGGCGCTCGCATGCGGGCGGCCCGATGGGGGCTGGCACCAGCCCATTGAGTCGGTCTCCGAGGCTCCGCCTGCGGCCCCCGAACCACCCGACGGCGGGCCCCCGACAGCGCCGTGTCGCACCGCCCCCACCGGCGCAGCGGCCTTGAATGCCTATGGCGTGAAGGACGACGACTTCGCGCGGCGCGAGCTCTACTCCTGGACGAGCGAGGAGCAGGCAGCTCGCATGGCGAAGGAGGGCGCGCTCTTGTGGTCTACCGAGCGGGCCGGCAACTTTCGCTCCGAGTACCTGGAGGCGCTCCACCGGGTGGCGGCGCGAAAAGACGAGGACGGCCGCCTCGCGCGCGTGCTGCTCGAGCACCCTGCGCACCGAGCGCGGCGCTACGCCTGGACCGCGGCCTTCGCCACCGCGGCGCCGCGCGGCCTTCGCAGCTACGGCGACGTCCTCGTGCGCATCGAGCTCGCCGCGGGCGCCGTCGTCGGACGCTTCGCCCCTGCCGAGCGCCCTGCGCTCGCGTTCGCCGACATGGAAGGCCGGCCGGTACCGCTGGCCGACGCTACGCCGGCGCGCATCGCGGCCATCTTCCACGTGCGGCCAAAGGAGGGCGGCAAGGTCGCCTACCGCGAGTACATCGTGAGCAACGCGCTCCTGGTGCAGCGCTTCGAGGTGGGCACGCCGGCCGTGCAGCAGGAGCTCGAACGCGAGATCGCGCTGCTGCGCCGCGGCCCGCCGGAGCTGGCGCGCACGGCGTTCGAAGCGTCACTCGCGTTCCAACTTCCGGCCTACGCGTTCGAGCCGAAGAAGCTGAGCGCCCTGGCCACGCTCCTCGAGCGGCGCAAGCAGCCGGCGCCCGCCTACGCCCACGGCGAGAGCGCGATGCCGCCCTTCTGCACCGGCAAGTAGCTACGCGCCTTCGGCCCAGGCGGCGCGATAGAGCGCGAGCAGCTCGGCCCACTCCTGGTCGCTCCCTACCCACACGCCCGCGCGCCAGGAGAAAATGTCGGACGGCTTGTCGTCGGGCATGTAGAGCGGGATGGCGTGCAGGTGCATGTGCTCGGAGCTGTTCACCAGCTCACCGGCGCTGCTCCCGGTCGATGCAAGATACACGCGCTTGGGCCGCTGCGCCCGCTCCAGGGTGGTAGCGACCCGGTGCCCCAGCGCCGACAGGGCGCCGAACGACGCCGAGGTCATCTCGCCGAAGCTCCGCACGTGCGCCCGGGGCATCACGCACACTTGGCCCCAGCGGCGCACGTAACGCGGCAGAAACACCAGAAAATCGGCGTCCTCGTGGAGCGCGTGCACGGCGCCGATGCGGCGCGCCGCGATGCCGCACATCAGGCACGGCTCGGTGCCCCGCTCGGCGCGAATCTGGGCCAGCGCTTCCTCCCGGGAGATGAGCTTCGGCATGCACCGCCCATGCTACACGAAGCCCGGGCTAGAACTTGACGGTGCTGCGCCCGTCCGCGACGCTCGCCTCAGAAGGCGGCGCCCACGGTGATCTCCGCGCCCAGCGCGCCAATCGGCGAGACCGCATCGCCCTTCTTGGTGAAGAGCACCGAGGCCCACGGGCCTAGCTCGAGGAACGCCGGCGCTCCGGCATCGAAGCGAAACGCAGCCCGCGCCTCGGGGCCCCAGGCGAACGCCGACGAGTCGCTCTCGGTGGTGTATCCGGCCCGCGCGACCACGTCGGCGTCGCGGCGTCGAAGGTTTTGGTGCACGTACAGGCCGCGGAGCGCGCCGCCGAAGTGAAGCCCTACCGAAGGCCCCAGGCGAACGCGAGCCTCGGCCGCCAGACGACCGCCGAAGAGGCGCGTCTCGACGGCGTTGGCCTCGGTGACGCCGTTGGCGAGGCCCCCCTCGACCCCTCCGCCCACCGCGAACCCATCGAACGAATACATGTACTGAGCACGCATTCGTTGCCCGAAATCGGCGAAGCCGGAGGCGTCGGCGCCATAGGCCAGGCTCGCCTCGTGCGGCCGAAGCACCATCTCGCCACCCTTCTTGGCCAACGTCTCTTCGGGCACGTCGCGAAAGTCGGAGGCTTCGAGCTCGCGCGCCTGCCCCTTGCCCAGGGTGATCTCCACCGCGCCGCTGCGGGCGCCGCGCCGCTGCACCACGTAGCGGCCAGCCGGCAGCCCGAGCTCGACGCGCCGGTCGGGGGAGCTCCAGGCCTCGGCCATGACCGCGTGGGCGAAGGCGGTATACACCAGGTAGTGGGTGTCGGCGGAGATGGGTAGCCGAAGCTGCGCAGCCTGGGCGCCCAGCTGGGTGATGATCAGCGGCGCGTACTCCTTGATGCTGGCGTCGACGGTGGGGCGCTGCAGCACGCCGGCGCTCTGGGCGCTGCGAAAGAGCGTCTGGTTGTAGGCGAAAGTGTAGGCCTCGGAGAGCGTGACGCGCTTGTCGCCGTCGGCGTCGGCGGCGCCCGCCAGCCCGGAGAGCCAGTAGTGGGTGAAGACCGCGCCCTCGAGCTCGTCGGACTCTTGCGCAACCTCGCCGTCGGCCGAGGCATGCACCCACACGGCGCCGGCGGCGCTGGGCGGCGGGGTCATGGAGATGGCAAAGCCCGGCTCGGCGGTGGGCCCCTTGGCGCGCAAATCGGCGTTGCGACAGGCGTCGGTGACGGCAATGCGAAGCGCCGCGGGCACCGCCCCCATGGCCGACGCCAGCTCCGAGAGCGGCATCTCTTCGCCCCGCAGGTGGAGCTTGGCGCGATCGCCGTGGCCGCTGAAATAGAAGAGGAAGGTCACTTCTTCCGGGCGCCGCGTGCGCGCGATGGCCGCGGCCCGCGCGAGCGCTGCCAGAAGCTCGGCGCGGGTCGGCTCCACCACGCGAATGGCGTTCTCTTTCCTCACGCCGCCCAGCCGCGTGAACGTCTCCTGTACGCGATCGGCGTCGCGCGTGGCGTGCTTGAGCGCGCGGTCCGCCGGGAGGCCGCTCTTGGCGCTCACCGATACCAGCACCCGCAAGGGCTCAGCCGCCGCCGCCGCGGCGGTGAGCCACAGGGCAAAGGTCACGAGAGCGAGGGCCAG
This sequence comes from Polyangiales bacterium, assembly GCA_038210445.1. Classification (GTDB taxonomy): domain Bacteria; phylum Myxococcota_A; class Polyangia; order Polyangiales; family Polyangiaceae; genus JABFRG01. The sequence goes on along the minus strand of JBBQWQ010000029.1, from coordinate 29,757 downwards.
AAAGCGGATCATTCGAACCGGATTCGCATAACACGCACCTCGTCCCATCTCCGGCTCTTTCGCGCGGTCGCGACCTTGTCGGGCTCTCCCACCACGAGCCAGCCGTCGAAGCGCTCCTGGTCGAAGCGAATCGACTCCGGGGAAAAGTGCACGCCCGCATCGAGCAGCGTGGGCGTGAGGAGCACCCAGGCCTCGTCGGCGTTGCCCGCTTCGACTGCGTCCTTCACCAACACCGCGGTGAGCGGGGCCTGCCCGTCCATGGCGATCTCCGCGCGAATACGGTCGCCCGGGCGCACCCAGACCTCGCCCGAAAAGCGCGACTGCGCGCCTTCGCGCTCGCGCACCACGGCCAGCTGAAGGCCCCCCTTGAAACGGACGTCGCTGGTCCCTGGCTCCTTGCCCGGGCCGGGCTGCGTCACGAGGGTCGCGGGGGTGCGCAGGTAGAGCACCACCGCTGCGGCGATGGCGAAGAGCGGCGCCACCAGGGTGACGAAGCGGAGCGCGGTCACGTTGCGCGGCGGAAGAGCGAGGGCTGCAACCTCGGGCGCTCGCTTCGGCGCGTCGGGGCTCTTGGCTGCCCGGGCGACCACCGCGTCGACGAAGGCCGGCGCGTCGGCCTCGAGACGAAACGTCTCGAGCTCTGCCCGGAGCTCTAAAACCACCGCGGCGCAGGCCGCGCAGCCCTCGAGGTGCGCGAGCGCGGCTGCGTCGGCATCGCCGGCCGCCAGCGCTTCCAGACGATGTTGGGCCAGGTGACTCATGGTTGCTCCGAGACGGACGGGGAATCTGCGATGCCGTCGCGAAGACGGGATTGCGCGCGCTGGCGCAAGGCCTGGACGCGCTTGTTGATGGTGACGCGGGAGTAGCCGAGCTCCTCGGCAATCTCTCCCTGGTTCATGCCGTCCACGAAGGAGAGCAGGGCGATGCGCTGCGAGACGTCGTCGAGCTCGACCAGAAATCGGAGAACGCGGTCGCGCTCCTCGGCGGCATGCTCCGGCCCCCGTCCGCCTTCTGAGGGAGCCGCGAGCTCCGCCTCGTCAACGTCGCCGGCGCCGCTGGTGGGCGTAGTCTTGCGGCGGCGCAAAAGGTCGAGGCACACGCGATCGACGACCCGGTAGAGCCACCGCAAGGGCTGCTCCACCGAGTCCAAAGCGACGTCGCTGCGCATCACCTTGACGAAGGCTTCTTGCAGCGCGTCGTTGGCTTGCTCCGGATCGCGCAGGATCACCCGGCAACGACGGCGCAAGAAGAGGCCATACCTCCGATAGAGGTCTTCGAGGTCCGCGCGTGATTGGCCGCGCGGTTCCACTCACTTCGCGGTGCAGGGCCAGTCGGCGGGCACCGGAGTGGGGCGCTCCCAGAAATCGACCGGGGTGCAGGTGGTGACGCTTCCGCGGCACGGGCCCTGGCTGATGGTCGTGCAGCTCGACTTGCCGTAGGTGTAGCCGCTGCCGTCGGTGGAGCAGAACAGGTTGGGGTCGGCACTGGGCGGATACGTCGCCGGGCGCCCCGCATGCGCGGCGCCGCCGCCGGAGGCAGACGAGACCGAGTCGTTGCCACTCTTGCACATGAGCGTGCCGAACTTGGGGTCGGTGGCGAGCGCAAGATCGTACAGCGTGGTCATGGCAAGCCACTCGGGAGCGATCGGCGTGCAGGGCGGTGCCGGAGCGCCGCCCTTGGTGCCAGCGCCGCCGAAGTCGGTCTCGGCGCAGCCGGTGCCCTGGCGATAGAGGTTGTAGCCGGGCGTCGGGTACTGTCCCTTGCCGTCGCGAAGCTCGGGATCGGCGGGGGGGGCGCCGTCGAAGTAGATGAGCAGCGTCTGATCGTTGGCGGCCACGATGCGGTCGAGGAACTGCGCCGCGTTCTCGTCGACGAGATCGAGCTTGCCGTTGCCGTTGAGGTCTTCGTAGGCCACCACGGCGCCCACGCCGACGCGCACGCTCGGGCCCACCGCGGCGCCGCCCTGGAGGCCCACCTGGGCTCCGCGGGTGCCGGGCGCCGCCGGGTCGGCGGGCTGGGGCGGAGAGCTGCCGCCGGTCTGCGGCGGATCACTAGGGTTCTGCGCCTTGGCGAAAGGGTCCCACAAGACGTCGGCGGGCGGCGCATCGCGAAGGTCGATCTTGAACTTCGACGGGAACACCGGCTGCACCGGCAGGTCGACCGCAGAGTTGAACTTGCCAAAGAGCTCGGCGCGCCAGATGACCGCGATGCGCACGTTGGAGGTGGTCTGCACCGCCTGCGGGTTGGTGAGCTGACCGGTCACCGTGGCGAGCGGCATCTTCTCGCCGGCGTTGGGGTCGAGGGAGCCGCAAGCGGCCACCGAGAGGGAGGCCAGAGCAGCAAGGGCAAAGGGAAGTTTTCGCATGGGAATCAATCTCCGGTTCGGCGTTCACCGGGTATGACGCGGAGGCGCTCCGAACTGTAAACCCGTTTCGAAAGAACGCACGAGGTGGCCCCGCAGGCGACCGGGCCCCGGCCTACAACATGCCGGAATCGCTCAGATATCGGTCATCACCGTGGTCACGAGATAGTCGGCTGCGAAGATGGCCACGATGCTCGCCACCACCGCCTTGGCCGTCGCCTCGCCCACGCCGCGGGCGCCGCCGGAGGCGAAAAAGCCCTTCTTGCAGCAGATGACGCTCACGATGAAGCCGAACAGCGTGGCCTTCACCAGGGTCATGCGGATGTCCGAGAAGTGCACGAACTGGTGCACCTTGTCCCAAAACAGACCGGGGTCGATGTTCTGCCAGAGCACCGCCACCACGTAGGCGCCGCCCATGCCCGCGAGGCCGAAGAAGGTCGCCAGGATGGGAAGCATGAGCGTGGTGGCGAAGATGCGCGGCACCACCAGATACTGCACCGGGCTGATGCCCATGGTGGTGATGGCGTCGACCTGCTCGGTCACGCGCATGTTGCCGAGCTCACTGGCCATGGTGCTCCCGGCGCGGGCGGTGACCACCACCGCCGCCAGCACCGGCGCGAGCTCCCGCGCGAGCGCGAGCGCGACCACGCCGCCGACCATGCCTTCGGCCGAGAATTGCCGGAAGCCGACGATGACGCTCACGGTGAAGGCCATCCCGGTGAAGAGCCCCACCAGCCCGACGATGAACGTCGAGCCGGCGCCGATGAAGTCGAGCGCAGCGAGCATGGGCGCCACGCGAAACGGCGGCCGTACCGCCCACATGAGCGCCTGCCCGCCGAGCGTGATGGTGGCGCCGATCTCGTCCAGCAGATCGAGCGGCCCGGCCAGCACGCGGTCGACGAGCCCCGAGACCGTCTCGAAGGCGCCGCGCTTGCTGCCTGCCTTGGGAGCGTCGGCATCGGCTGTGGCTTCGTCGGACACGGTGCCCGGACCATAGCGACTTTGTGCACCGGGCGCACCCCCGCAGCGGGGAATCTACAGTTTGGGTACGGGCTTTTGGAGCTCGGCTTCGATGGCGCTCACCACCTCGGGCGCGTCGGGCTGGGTGCCGGGCGCGAACCGCCGCGCCACCTTGCCGTCGCGGCCCACCAGGAATTTTTCGAAGTTCCAGGAGATATCGCCCTTGGGGTCGGCGTCCGGAATCGGCTGCGCCTTGAGCCACCGGTACACCGGGTGGATACCCGGACCGTTCACGTCGACCTTGGCGAACAGCGGGAACTTGATGCCGTACTCGGTGCTGCAGAAGGTGCTGATGTCGGCTCCGGTGCCGGGCTCCTGCGCGCCGAACTGGTTGCAGGGAAACCCGAGCGCCGAGAACCCCTGGGCCGCGTACTTGGCGTACAGCTCCTGAAGAGGCTTGTACTGCGGGGTGTTGCCACACTGCGAGGCGCCGTTGAACATGAGGAGCACTTGCCCGCGGAACTGGCACATCGACACGTCTTCGTCGTCGGCGAGGTTGCGCGCTGCGAGCTCGTACAGCTCGCCCTTCTTCGCGGCGGGCGCGCAGGCAAACGCGCCGCCCGAGCTGCCCCCGGAGCTGCTGCCGCCGGCGCGGCCGCTCGAGCCGCCGCCGGACGAGCTGGCTCCGGAGCCGCTGGCGCCGGACGAAGACCCGGCGGTGGGCGACGTGGTGCAACCGATGAAGACCAACGCAACTCCACAAAGAGCGAACGCGCGCATGATGACCTCCGGGAGGAGGGTAGCACGGCTTTGGGCGCTCAGAAGGTGCCGGAGAAAGACATCATGCCGTAGGAGCGCGGCACCACCGGCACGCCGTTGCCCTCCAGGGGCGAAGCCACGGCGCCCGGCGCTTTGGTGGTGACCACCGGCGGGTGGAGCAGCAGCGGGAGGGCGACGCCCACCACGCTCCCGACGAGCGCGCCGGTGAGCACGTCGGTGAAGTAGTGGCGATCGCCGGCGATACGCAGGTAGCCCGAGGCTGCGGCCACCGTCAGGCCCAGCGCCCAGACCACCGGCGCCGTCGAGTACTGGCGCATGGACGCAACGGTACCCCCGGCGGTGGCGCTGGCGAAGACCATGGCGGTGTGTCCCGAGAAGAACGAGAGGTTGTTGTCGATGGGGTTCTGGGTGCGCGCCTTTTCGCCCTCCGGCAGGGCGTGCACGAAAGGCCGTTCCCGCGCTGCGGTGAACTTGGCAATCTGCGTAAGGAGCATGGCGGTGCCGGCGGCCTCGGCGACGATGGCCACGTCGACAACGCCGGTGCGCGGCTGGCCCTCGATGGCGGCGAACGCGAAGACCGCGCTCACCACGCCAATCGGCAGCGTCAGCAGGCCAAAATCGCTGAGGAGCGCCGCGAGGCGCGCGTTCTTCCAGCGCAGAGCCCTCCGCACCGGTTGATCGATGACGTTGAAGCCCGCGGTGGGGCTTTTGTCGCAGAGCCGGCAGTGCGCGGGCGCCAGATCGGTCTTGGCGAGCTCGGCCGCCAGCGAGAGAGAAAAGAGCACGAACGTTGCGCCGAAGTCTTTCCGCAGATCGTAGCGCAGGCCGCGGCGCGGGGTCTCCTGGGCCTGGGCGGCTCCGGGCGTGAGCGCGAGCATCACCGCACACAGCAGGGCGGACGGGACGAGGCGGCCTCTCACGCGGGGCTTTTTTCCGAGAGCACGACCAGACGCGTGGCGCCCGCTACGCCGATCGGCAGCAGCAGAAGGCCGAGCCCCGGCACCAACAACAGCGCCCCCGCGGCGAGGCCCAGCCCCGAGACCGCGGCCAGATGGTCGGTGCACCAGCGAATGCGCGCGCGCACGCCGAGGCCGCGCAGGCCGAGCGGATAGTCGAGCAGGTCCCACGCCACCACCAGCCCCGTCGCGTAGAACTTGAGCGGGATGGTGACCACCCCGGCGATGGGAATGAAGAAGGTGATGACCGAGAGTGAGGCCACCACCGCCACACCGAACAGGAGGCCGAAGAAGGTGACCCGAAGCGATCGAAAGAACGCGCCGGGGGCCTCGGGCCACTCGCGGCCCTCGCCCAGCTCGCGCTCTTGACGGCGCGACAGCTCGTCGAGCGCGAAGCCCGAGACCGGCTGCGCAAGGGTGAGCCCCAGGAGCCCCGCCAGGAGGAGCGCGACGATGCTCAGCACCGCGCGCAAGACCCACATGCCGACCTCGGCCCAGGTGCTCGAAGAAGGGTCGACGATCTTGGCGGCCCCCCACACAGCTAGCCACACGAAGCCGGTCCCGAAGATGCTGGTGAGCACCACGGCGACGAGCGCAGGCACGCTCGCATAGCCCCAGTTGCGCGGCCGACCGCAGATGAATCCCACGCCCCCGAAGAGCGCAGCCAGGCCTTCCCACAATCCGGTTTTCCGCACGCCCCAGATGTAGCAGGCCTCTCACCGGGATTCACGCAGCGCGGCATGGTGCGGTGCCGGCGTTCTGGCGCGCGTTCGCGCGCGCACCCGCCCCGAAAAGCGTGGTAGCTCTGTTCCCATGAAGAAGGTGCTCCTGGCGGCATTGCTGGTCTCTCTCGGTTGCGACAAGCCCAAGCCGGAGAGCACGGCCCCCACCGCCACCGCGGCGCCCATGGACGTCGCGAGCATCACGCCGCGCACCGCCGACAAGAGCGAGACCCTGGTGGTCGGTAGCCGCGCTCCCTTCGCGCTCCCGAACGAGGACCTGCCCCTCGCGGTGCCACCGGAGATGACCCGCGACGCGAACCGCATTGCGTACAAGACCGCAAAGGGAAAGAACCGCGTGGTGTACGCGGTGGGCTCGGGCGTGTTTCTCGGGGGCCTCTACGACAACGTCGACTGGAACAAGATTCCCACATTCGACGCTGCATTTCGCGATCTGTACGCCAAGAGTGCTTCGCGCGAAGCCCTTCTCAAGGCGCTCAAGGAGAGCAAGGGCGACCTGGGCCTCGCCGCTGCGCTCGCCGACGTCGCCGACCTGCCCGACGAGGGCGAGTGGTGGAAGGGCGCAGACATGCTCGAGGCTCCAGGCAAAGCCGAGCTCACCAAGCGTCTGGCCCCAGTGGTGACCGCGCCCGGAAAAGACACCGCGTCGCTCCGGCGCGCCGTGACGGTGGTCGACCTGCACGCGCAGACCGGCGCCATTCACGCGCGCGTCGAAGAGCTGCTGCAGAAGTCGCCGGTGCCGGAGCCCGCAGCGGTGGGCATTCTGCTGCGCGCGTTGGTGAAGGACCAACCGAAGGAGGCGGCCGCCCTGGGGTGCACCGCGCTCAAGGGCCTCAACAAGGAGACCGCCGTGGGCAATCCGCTCGCGGCAGCGGCCGCCCTGGCCGTGCTCAAGGGCGGCGGCACCTGCCCCGAGGTGAAGATCATCCTCGATGCCGAGCCGTGCGCCACCGCCGCACGCTGCAGCGACAAGGGGCCGCTCTCGCCGCTCGATACCACAACACAAGAAGAACCGCTGTGCACCAAGGGGCAGGTCGAGAAAGCCGCCGAGGCCGATCTGGCGCGCACCCCTCGCGATCTTCTCCACGACGAGTATTCGCCGGCGGTGGCCTTCGCCATCGCCATTCTCGGCGAAGCGACCCCGCCCGAGTTCCAGAAGGCCCAAGCGCGCCGCCTCTACAAGATTACCCAGCCCAAGGCGCCGGAGTGCGATGGGGAGATCAAGGACGGAACCAGCTGTCACTGCAGCGAGCCCATCCTGCGCAGCACAGCGTGTCGCAGCGCCGGCCCCAAGGTCCTCACCAGCGGCTGCGCCTTCGTGATGGACGACGCGAAAAAGACCGTCGACAAGGTCACGGCCTCGAAGGCGCCGATCACGCAGTAGACGCCAGCGCAAGCGCGAGGCCGATGCCCACCACCAGCCCCAGCAGGGCCGCACCCAGGTAGCCCGCGGTCCACGCGCGCGGCGGGAGTCCGTCTGCGGCATCGATGGGGTATCCGAAGAGCACCACCCACGCGCCGGAGAGGAGCATCACCGGTCCGAACACGGTGGTGACGCGCCCGTACATGCCCCCGTGGAGCAGCGAATCCACCGTGCTCCAGGTGACCCAGCCACCCAGAGCCACGCACACCACACCGAAGGGCCGCGGATACCGCTTGAGAGCGGTGTGTCGCTCCCAGTAGGTGTCGGCGCGCGCGACACTTGTGCCCCGCGCGTGGGGCGCCGGGCGCATGTCCGGGTGGTCTTTCGGTCGCGACACCACGACCAACTTTTTCGGCGGCGCCGCCCGTGCGGGGGCTTCCGGCGCCAATGCCGCGGGTTCGCGGTACACGCTCTTCGCAGAAGGCTTCGGAAAGTAGGGTTCGCCAGCCACGCCAGGAAGGTAGCGCAGCCAGTGCCGCGAGCCAACGCCGCGGTCTGTCAGGCGCGGTGGGCGGTGGTCGACGGTCCGTCGGCGCGGGGCGCACGCGGCGTCCCCTCGCCTTCACGCGGATGACCGAGATGGTCGTGCTCCTTGCGGAAGCTCGCCCACGCGTCGTGGATGCGGCTGCGCCACTGATCGTGGTCGGAGTCGTTGGGCTTCACAGCGTGCCTCCGGCGGCGGCGCCGAACTTCGGAGGGGGAACGTCGTGAAGATCGGGCGGGGGCGTGTCGTGTACATCGGGATACGGCGACGGCGCAGTTCGCGGCGCGTCGGGGCTCGGCTGCGGGCCACGCGGCTCAGGGTCGGGGCTGGGCGCAGGATTCTGCGGCCCCACCGGATCGGGGGACGGGGTGGGCTTGGGCGGGAACTCGGGCTGGTTCATGGCATGATCTCCGGGTCAAGCAATCGCGTCGAAGGTGACGACGAGGGCGGTTATGTTGTCGGTGCCGCCGGCGCTGAGCGCAGCGTCGACGAGTCGGCCCGCAGAGGTCTCGGGGCTCAGCTCGGCGGCGAGTATTTCTTTCAAAGCTTCTTCGTTCACGAGATCGGTCAGGCCGTCGGTCGCGAGCAGAACGCGGTCGCCCACATTCATCTGAATCTGGGCGAGGTCGGGCGAGACGCCGAGGTGGCCGCCGCCCACGAAGTTGGTGACGACGTGGCGCATCGGATGCTCCTCCGCCTCTTGCGCGTTGATGATCCCCTGTCCCGCCAGCTCACCCGCAACGGTATGGTCGCGCGTCAACCGGTAGAGCGTTCCCTTGCGCAGTAGGTAGGCGCGGCTGTCGCCGGCGTGGGCAAGGTGCAACTCGTTGCCGATGAGCAGGGCGAGGGTCATGGTGGTTCCCATGCCGCGAAGCGCGGCGTCGCGCTCCGAGCTGCCGAACACCGAGGCGTCGGCTGCTTGAAAGCACGCCTTCAGCAGGTCCTGCGCACCCAGGCCGAACGGGGTCACGCGCCCGAGGGTGCGGAGGATGAAGTTCTCGACCGAGCAGAGCGCCAGCGCCGAAGCGTGCTCTCCTTTGGCGTGGCCGCCCATGCCGTCGGCCACGGCGAAGAGCGACGAGGGCGCGCTTCCGAAGTAGACGCGCGCGTCGCACATGCTCGCGCTCACCACCTGCATCGCGCTGGTGAGGTTGGCGACCAGGTACTGGTCCTCATTGTTCTCGCGAACGTGACCTTTGTGAGAGAGCGCGAAGGCATGGCAGGCGGCCTCGGGCGCCGCGCGACGGGGCGCGGCTTCTCGCAAGCTTGGTGTTTCGGAAGACTGGTTCATGAGAATCCTCGAGTCGGTAAAGGAGGTCGCGAGCGTCGAGCGCTCAGGCGGGGCTGCGACGGCCCATGATGAACGACGCGATCGCCAGGATGATGAAGACGAACACCATGATCTTGCCGATCCACGCGGCATTGGCCGCGATGCCGGTAAACCCAAAGAAGGCCGCGATGAGGGCCATGACGAAGAACAAGATGGCTGCGCGTAGCATGAGGAGACCTCCGAGCTATCAAGACAGAGCAGCCTCCGTGCCAAGCGCAATAGGCCAGCTTTCCCGAGGTTTTGACTGCGCGCCGCGCACGAGAGGAGGCAGTTCGCCTCACCGGCTCAGGCACGCCACACGCGGCCGCCACATCGGGCGCGCGGCCGGGCGCTGACAAAAAAGCGCCGCCGCGGGTTCGCGGCGGCGCCAGGGAGTGGCCCGGTCCGGTCAGGACTCGGGATCGAGTTGATCGCGCGCGTAGGCCACCAGCAACTCGACGGCGTGCGTCGTCTGGGTCAGGGAGCCACCATCGTGATACACCGCATTGAGGGAGATGCCGTTGGGCGGCAGCACCGTGAGCACGCGCACGCGCTTCTGGAGAATGGCGTCGCGCGCCACGCTCCGCGGCACGAAGGCAATGCACGTCCCGCGTAGCACCGCTTCGAGCATGAAGAGCGCATCGTCGGTCTCGCCAATGAGACGCGGGTGCATGCCACGCTCGCGCAGGTGATGCTCCACCTCCCAGCGGAAGGGCGAGCCGGGCCGGTAGTTGATGAGCGGTAGCTCTTGCCACGGATCTTTCACCGGGCTCGCGCCCTCGCGCGGCGAGGCAGAGATGGCCACCAGGCGCGGGCGGTAGAGGTCGACCACCTTGAAGCCGTCGCCCACGATGGTCGGCGGCGGATTCTCGCTGAGCACGAGGTCGAGCTCGTGCGATCGAAGCTGACGCATGAGGTCCAAGGTGTCGCCACTCTTTATGTTCGGAAGGCAGTCCGGTACCTGCAGCATCGGCAGGAGGAAGTCGGCGGCGACGCTGCGCGAAGCGGCGCTGCTGATACCGATTCGCAGCGTGCGCGGCGTGGGGTGCTCGGATTGCGAGAGCCCTTCCAGGAGCCTTTCGCTCGCCTGGAACATCACCGTGGTCTGGCCAAACGCCAGGCGCCCCGCGTCTGTCATCTTGAGCCCCATGGAGCTCCGCTCGAAGAGCGGCGTGCCCAGAGCTCGCTCGAGGTTTCGAATCTGCTCGCTCACGGTCGGCTGCGTCACGCCCAGCTTCTCGGCAGCGCGGACGATGGAGCCTTCGGTGGCGACGACGTGGAAGTAGTAGACGTGGTTGAAGTTGAGGATCACGGGTCAAACTTGGTGCATCGGTTGTGCCATGGCCAAGCACCTGTAAATTGCGGCAAAACCGAGGACCGAAAGCCTTTGCGCGCTAGCGCCTTTCGACACAGTGGGGCGTTTTTGCAAAAGGTGCCGCGGGAAAACCTTCATCGGGGTGCCCGTGTGCTTCGGCATCGCCGTGGCCTTCGAACGCCAAAAAGCCCAAAGGCGGGGGGCCTTCGGGCTTTCACGAAGCAGATGGGATCAGAGCCGCGATTGCAGCTGGTCCACGCTCTTCTCGAAGGTATCGAGCGCGGTGTCGGTCTTGGTCTTCTCGTCGGTCCACGACGCGTCGGCCACCTGCGGCAAAGCCTGCACCTTGTTCGTCGCTTCGTCGCGCGCGGTCATGTACCCCTTGAGCGACGCCTGGAACTCGGTCTTCTTCTTGCCGGTGAGCTTGGCAGACTTGACCTTCGCCTCGGTGGCGCGAGCGTCGGCTTGATCGAAGCGGGTCTTGGCTTTGACGCCGTAGGCTTCGCGGTCTCGCTTCATTTCGACCTTGGCGGCCTCCAGCTTGGCGTTGGCGTCCACTTCTTTCAGCTTGGAGTCTTTGGCGCCGCCGGCGGTGTCTTGGCGGATGCCCGAGGTAGTCTCGGCCTGCTTGTCGCGGTTCTCGGCGTGCTGCGCGTTGTCCTTATTGGCAGTCTCCATCTCCGACTGGTTGACCTGATTCTCCGCCGACTCAACCTTCTTGTTGGGGTCGCTTGCACAACCGCCAGCGGCGACGAGGGAGAGGGCGAGGACAGACGTGGCAATTCCAAAACGGTTCATGAGTGCTCCTGAAGGATGAAAGATCGGTGAGATGAGCTCGGCGGGGCGCTTCGCGTTAAGCACGCGAGCGGCGGCCGAAGAGGAACGAGAGGACCGCCAGAACGAGGAAGACCAGGACGAAGATCTTCGCGATGCCGGCGGCGCTGGCAGCGATGCCCGAGAAACCAAAGAACGCCGCGACGAGGGCGAGGACGAAGAAGGCAATGGCTCCGTAAAGCATAGAAAACTCCAGTTAGTAGTAAGGGGTTGAAAAGGTGGTGAGGACCGCAGTCTCAGGTGCCGGTCGACCGGGCTTGCTTGGTCGCCGCGTGGTTGCGCTTGCCGTTGGCGGCGGGCTGCGCGTCGCTGCGAACCAACTCACGGATGTCTCCGGTGACGTCGCGGGCGGTCTCCGCCACGACCTCGCCGGCGTGCGACAGCTCCTTGGTCGCGGCTGCGGCGAGAGCGGTGGCGCGGGCGGCGACGCCGTCTTTGCCCACGACCAGACGGCGAAGCTGCGGCACGAACGCCACAGCGAGGGTGGCTCCGAGGGCGCCCAACGCAGCGAAGCCCACGGCCGCTGCGGCCCGAGAGACCGGTCGGCGACGTTCGAGCCCGGCAGAAGCGAGCGCGTCGTCGCGCAGAGCCGAAAGGTGCGCTCGAGACAGCAGAGAAGAGAGTTGCTTGCCGATTGCGCTGGCATTCATGGGTAGCCCTTTCATGTTCGACGCCTTGAGCAGGTCGCGTGCCAAGGCGAAGGAGTCGGTCTGCGGCTGAAAGAACCTATGAAATGGCGGGAAAACTGCCTGAGAACGGGAGCGGAAGGCCCGACTCCCCTCGCCCCGACGGTACAAATGCGCCCCAACGCGCGTGCATGTCACAGCGGCTCGCCCATTGCTCTACGGTTCGGGAGTGGCGTAGCCGTGGCCAAGAGAACGCCAGCGCTTTCGCCACGGAACCGCCGAAGCGAAGGGAATCGCGGGCGTAATGTGGGAAGCCGCTACTGCAACTGTGTGCTCCGAGCTGCGTGCATGAAGTGGCGAGCGACAGCCGCGCCCTCAGAGACGCACCGCAGCCCCTAGGTTCGTGGCCGCGCACCCGGTGACGGCACCCTCCTTGCTGCGGGGTACTGTGTGGAGCCAGCCCGCGACCGACGGTTTGGAGAGGATGCCTCGGAGCACCTCTCGCTGCTGCTGCCGCTGGGCCGCGGGGGCATGGCCTCGGTGTGGCGCGCACGCCACCGGGACTTCCCGACGCCGGTGGCCGTCAAGTTCATTCCGAGCGATCTGGCGACCGGCGAAGACGGACACGCCCGGCTCCTGCGCGAGGGCCGCATCCTTGCCCGCATCGACAGCCCGCTCGTGGTGCGCCTGCTGGCCATCCACGACGCGGCGCCATGGCCGTTCTTGGTGCTCGAGGAGCTGCGCGGCGAGGGGCTCGCCAGCTTCGCCAAGGCCCGTAGCCGTGTGCCGCTGCGCACCGCTGCCGGCCTGGTTCGCGGCGTGGGCGCCGCTGTCGAAGAGGTGCACGCGGCGGGTGTCGTTCACGGCGACGTGAAGCCGACCAACGTGTTTCTCGCGCGCACGCTCGGGGGCGCGCAGCCCGGTGTCACCGTGAAGCTCCTCGACTTCGGGGTCTCGCGCAGCGTGGAAGAGCGCACCCTGGAGAGCGACCGATACCCTGCAGGAACGCCCGACTATATGAGCCCCGAGCAAGTGCTATCTCCGCTCGATCCGCGTACCAGCTGGGACGTGTGGGCGCTCGCGGTGCTCGCCTATCACCTTCTCACCGGCGCGGCGCCCTTCGACGCGCACTCGCGGGTGTCGACGTTTCTCCGCGCGAGCTCCGCGGCCTGCTTGCCGCCAAGCTGTCTCCGGCCCGATCTTTCACCCCGCGTCGACACGGTATTCGCGCGGGCATTCCGCCGGGAGCCGGAGCGCCGCTTTCGTACGGTGCTGGAGCTTGTCGGCGCGCTCGTAGAGGTGCTCGGGCAGTGCCGCGACACGGCGCTGGTGGCCGACTCCGAGGTTCGCCTCCGCAGTGCCTTCACGCCGACCCGCTGAAGCCGATGCGATACGGGGCGGCACGGTCACGGCGTGCATTTGTGCCCCGGTCGCGACACCTCGCGCTCGGCATTTGCCGCGGGATTGACCATGACGCCTGGCGGCACGACGGTTGCACTTCGTTGGGAACCGACAGCGAGGCCGCTTCGGCCACGCTCGCCGCGGAGCCTTAATACCCATGCGCAAATATCTCGTTGCAGCTCTCACCCTGGCATGTGCGCTCACCTCCAGCGTGAGCGCGCTTGCAGACGACGCCCCCCCGGCGGACCCGGCGGGTCCTGTGACATCGCCTGGGCGAATGCCGGCCGATCCCTCGGGCGCGGCGGCGGGTCCGAGCACCCCCTCCGATCTCCCCGCGCCGTCGACCCGCTCCTGGGTCAACCGTCCGCTGCTCATCACGAGCACGCTCGTTTTGGTGGGCTCTTACGTGCCCGCCACCATCGTGGCATTCACCAGCGACCGCCCCTCGGACCAGACCAACTTGTATTACCCGGTGGTCGGCCCTTGGCTCGACCTCGCCAACCGCGATTGTTCCGCCCGCCCGTGCGCCGACGGCGATGCGCTGGGGAAGGTGCTGCTCATCGCCGACGGCATTGGTCAGGGGCTGGGCGCGCTGGGCGTCGTCACCAGCTTCTTCCTCCCCAACAAGGTCACCCGCCATTGGTACCTCATCGGCGGAGAAAAATTTCACGCGGCCCCGACGCACATCGGGACCGGCGGATACGGCCTCAGCGCCGCTGGATCGTTCTGAACACGAGGAAATGATGATGAATATGAAACTTGGAATGCTCACCTTTGCCACCGCTGCGACGGCCGTCGTGGCTGCTGCGGGTTGCGGCACCGCCTACCCTGCGCCCACCCAGCGCCTGGCCGACGCGCAATCTGCCAATCGCAGCGCCATGGAGCTCGGAGCCGACAAGCAGCCCGATGCCCAGCTGCACTACAAGCTCTCCGAAGAGCAGATCGCCAAGGCGAACGTAGTGCTCAAGGACGGCGACAACAAGCGCGCCGACATGATGCTCATTCGCGCCAAGGCCGACGCCGAGCTCGCGCTCGCCCTCGCCAAGGAAGCGAAGGCCAAGCAGGAAGTCCAGCAGGCCACCGACCTGGCGAAGTCCCAGACCCAAGCCGTTCAAGGAACCCCCCAATGAAAACGCTTACGATGAGCTCGCTCGGTGCACTGGTCCTCTTTGCGGTGGGCTGCGGCAGCACGGTACCTCCCGAGCTCCTTAGCGCGCGCACCGCGTACGATCGGGCGAGCAAGGGCCCTTCTGCGCAGCTGAATCCGGCCGGCCTGCACTCCGCCAAGGAGACGCTCGACGCGGCCGAGCACTCGTTCGACGACGACGGCGATTCGCAAGACACCAAGGACCTGGCCTACACCGCCGAGCGGCGCTCCCAAGCGGCAGAAGCGCGGACCCGCGAGCTTCTGGCGATAACCCAGAAGGAAGATATTGAGAAGGCCACCCAGGCCTACAAAGACTCCAAGGGGCAGCAGACGGCGGCCGAGCTCGCGCAGGCCAAGAAGGCGCTCGCCACCACCAGCGTGCAGCTGGAAAACGAGAAGAAGAACCGCGAAGAGGCCGAGCGCCGCGCGGCCGAGGCGCAGAAGCTCCTGGCCGGGTTTGCCACGGTGAAGACCGAGCCCCGCGGCATGGTCATCACGCTCTCCGGTAGCGTACTCTTCGCCAGCGACAAATCGGAGCTCCTCGGAACCGCCAAGACCAAGCTCAACCAGGTGGCCGACTCTCTCAAGCAAGACGGTCGCGACATCACCATCCTCGGTCACACCGACTCCCAGGGCAACGAAGACTACAACGTCAAGCTCTCGCAGCGCCGGGCCGATGCGGTTCGCCAGTACCTCATCTCGCGCGGCGTCGACCAGACCAAGGTCAAGGCCGAGGGCAAGGGCAAGGCGGAGCCCATCGCCGACAACGCGTCGCCCGAAGGACGCGCCAACAACCGGCGCGTCGAGATCGTCCTCGGACCCAAGACCGAAGGCAGCAAGTAAGTCGACGATACGCGTCCTGTTTGCCCGCACTCGCGCCTTGCGAGTTGCGGGCAATCTGCATTCAGTGCCGTGGCTCGCGCGGTGGCACCCTGCCCCATGCGGGGCATTCTCGTCGCACGCGAGTCCCTTGCCAACGGGCGTCACTCGGCCAAACGCGGCCATTCAGGCCCTGCCGGTAGCAAGTGAGGCGGGCACGTGGCTTGCTCCAGGGTACGCCGTCCGCCACCGAACCAAACACCCGAGGCTCGAATGAAAGCATCCGTCTTCTCCCTCTCGCTCACCGTCGAAGTGGACCACGAGCGCAACTTCGTCGTGAGCGCACCGTTCCTGGCGGAGCCCGTTCGGGCGTCGACGTTCGAGGAGGCCTACGATCTCGCCCTCCGCGCCTTCCGTCACGCGGCCCGACCGCTGGCCGCCTGAGCGTTCTCCCGTTTCTCTTCTTCCGACTTTTCCTTTTCCAGGAGCTCTCATGCACACGTCTCTCGCACGCCACCTCGTTCGAGGCGGCACTCTCGGCGTCGCCGTCGTCTTCCTTTCGGCTGCCAATGGCTGCTCGTCCACCGCCGATGGCTCCGCGCCATCGAGCTGCACCGGGCTCGGCGACACCCAGGCGCAAGCAACGCTCAAGGCGTACGGCAACGCCACTGCCAAGCTCGCGCAGAAGGCCGCCGAGGTCGAGGCCAAGTGGCTGGGCATCTGCAACGGCATGAACAAGGACCTGGGGCTCGACGCCAGCAAGAGCAACGCGCAAGACGCGTGCGGCATCCTCAACGCGCGCATCAAGACCGCCATCGGCAGCGGCGTCACCGTCAAGCTCGACGTGGCCTTCAACTGCAGCGCCGACATCCGCGCGCAGGCGAGCTGCGAGGGAGCCTGCAAGGTCGACGCGAACTGCGACGTGGCGGCCAAGTGCGAGCCCGGCAAACTGGTGGTGGCGTGCAACGGCAGCTGCAGCGGCAAGTGCGACGTCACGGCGCCCTCCGCCACCTGCTCCGGCACCTGCCAGGGCTCCTGCAATTCGGACGTGGCGGTGGCGTGCAAGGGCACTTGCGAAGGCAGCTGCACCGCGCCCACCTGGACCGGCACCTGCGACGCCGGCTGCACCGCGAGCTTCAAGGGCACCTGCCAGGGTACTTGCAACGGCACCTGCAACGGCACCGAGAGCTCGGGCGCATGCAAAGGTACTTGCCAAGGGTCATGCCAGGGCGCGGCTTCAGGCTCTTGCGGGGCGACCTGCACCGGTCAGTTCTCCGGCGGCACCTGCCAGGCGGAATGCAAAGGTAGCTGCAGCGCCACCGGCGGCGTCACCTGCCAGGGCAAGTGCAACGGCACCTGCGAGCTCGAACCGGGTAGCGCCAGCTGCAACGGCTCCTGCCACGGCAGTTGCAGCGCTGCCGCGTCGCCTCCGACTTGCACCGGCAAGCTCGACTGCTCCGGGAGCGCGGAGTGCCACGGCAGCTGTCAGGCGCAAGCCTCGGCCGAGGTGAGCTGTCCGCCGCCCCAGGTGGACCTGGTTGTGGAAGGCGACGCCGATCTCTTGGCGGCGTTCCGCGCTCGCATCAAGGACATCGGGGTGGCCATCAACCTCACCGTCGCCCTCAAGGACCCTATCTTCGAAGTGGCCGGCAAGACCGTGGGCGCGTTCTCGGCGGTGGGTGACATCGGCATCAGTGGCGCCGCGTGCTTCGGCGCGTCGCTCTCGGCAGCGGCCAAGGCCCAGGCCAGCATCAGCATCAGCGTGAGCGCCAGCGCCAGCGTGAGCGGCAAGTCGGGCTGACGCCAAGATCTCGCCGCGCGCGGGCGGCGGCTTTTCCGCCACGCTCGCCCAAAAACGCCCCAGGTGGCAAATTGCCACACTGGGGCGCGCGCTTGCCTATCCGAAATTGCTAAGCTTTACGGAGGAATGCGACGTGCATGCGCGGCCGCGTGCCTTCTCCTTCGCGCTCGTCACTCTCGCGGCCACTCCGTCTCGCGATCGTCATGCCCGTCGCCAGCCTGGTGATCGCGGCGCTCTTGCTCACGGTTCAGATCGCGCGGCTGTCGGACGCCGCCCACTTGCTCGACCACACCGACGCGGTTCTCGCGCGAGCCTCTGAGGTCCTCAAGCAGGTGCTCGATCAGGAGACGGGGCTCCGCGGCTACTTGCTCACCCGCGATCGCAGCTTTCTCGACCCCTATGTGCACGCGCACCCGGAAGAGTCGCTCGAAGCGCTCAAGGAGCTGGTGGGAGACGATGCGAAGCAGGTTCGGCGCCTCGCAGAAGCCGAGCGTCGCTTTCGCCTCTGGGGAGAGGGCGTGAGCCGCGACAAGGTCCTCGCAGGCGACGTCGAGGTCGCGGGCTCGCTCGAAGCCATTCGCACGCGCAAGGCCCGCATGGACGCCTTTCGCGAGACCATGACAGCCTTCATGGACGACGAGAAGGCGCTGCGCGACGATCGCGCGGCAAGTCTCGCTACCGCCAACCGCTTCTCCTTCGCGGTGGTGTTCCCGCTCTTGCTGCTCCTGGCAGCCACCATCGGGTTCGTGTCGCGCAAGCAGCTCAAGGAGGTGGGCGCCACCTTTATGGAGGCGCTCGATCGCGCCGACGTCGCGCGCGAGGCGATGGAAGCGGAGACCTGGGTGCGTACCCAGCAGATGGAGCTGGCGCTGGAACTTCAGGGTGACATATCCACCCAGGAGATCGCCCGGCGGACCGTGCAGAAGCTGGCAGCCGCCACCGGCGCCGACATCGGCGCGCTCTACGTGTGCGAAGGCGATCGCCTCCAGCTACGGGGGAGCGTGGCGCTCGCCGAGGGCGCGCGGTCGTCGTTTGGCAAGGAGGAAGGCCTCGCTGGCGAGGCGCTGAAGAAGAAGTCCTTCGTGCATCTGAAGGAGCTCCCCAAGGGCTACCTGCGGGTAGCCTCCGGCGTGGGAGAGCACGACGCGGTAGAGGTCGCGCTGGTGCCGGCGGTGGCCGAAGGCGTGGGCCAAGGCGTGCTCGAGCTGGGCTTCTTCCGCTCGCCTTCCCCGGAGGCGCTCTCGCTCATGGCGCGCGTGGGCGAGCTCCTCGGCGCGTCGCTGCGATCGTCGGAGTACAAGTCGCGGCTACGCGATCTGCTGGAGGAGTCGCAGCGCCAGGGCGAGGAGCTCCAGGCGCAGCAAGAGGAGCTGAGCGTCACCAACGAGGAGCTCCAGCAGCAAGGCGACGCGGTGCGGGCGGCCCACGCCCAGCTGGAGGAGCGCAAGGAGCAGCTGGAGGCCGCCAACGCCAGCCTCAAGGCGCAGAAGGACGACCTGGCCCGGGCGTCGACGAACCTCCGCGAGAAGGCCACCGAGCTGGCCCGCGCCAGCCAGTACAAGTCCGAGTTCCTGGCCAACATGTCGCACGAGCTGCGAACGCCGCTCAACAGCTCCCTCATCTTGGCCAAGCTCTTGATGAACAACGACACCAAGAACCTCACCGACGAGCAGGTGCGCTTCGCGGAGACGATCTACGGCGCGGGCAACGATCTGCTGGCGCTCATCAACGACATCCTCGATCTCTCGAAGATCGAGGCCGGCAAGGTGGACGTCAATCCGCTTGGGGGCACGCTGGCGAGCCTGGTAGACCCGGTGCTGCGCACCTTCGAGCCGGTCGCCCGCGACCGTGGCCTCACCTTCGAGGCGCAGGTACAGGGTGAGGTAGACCTCACCACCGACCCGCAGAAGGCGCAGCAGATCCTCAAGAACCTGCTCTCCAACGCCTTCAAGTTCACGGAGCGGGGCAGCGTACGGCTGGCGGCGCGGCTTGAAGGGGGCGACCTGGTGTTCGAGGTGGCCGACTCGGGCATCGGCATTCCTTCGGCCCAGCAGGACATCATCTTCGACGCCTTTCGCCAGGCCGACGGCACCACCAACCGACGCTTTGGCGGCACCGGCCTGGGCCTCTCGATCTCCCGCGATTTGGCGCGCCTTCTGGGCGGCGACATTCTGGTTCGCAGCGAGCCCGGCCAGGGCAGTACCTTCACGCTGCGGATTCCGCGCCACGTGGCGGCGCGCGTCGCTGAGGATTCGCCGCACGAAGCGCGACAGGATGCGCGACCGGATGCGCCGCCACCTTCTGCATTGCGGGCGCCGCTGGTCAGCGTGCACACGCCCGTGCCTCCCCGGCCCCGCATCGAGGGCGCGCTCCCCGGAGGCGACGACCGCGAGCACCTCGACCGCACCATGCCGCTCTTGCTGGTGGTGGAGGACGACGCCTCCTTCGCGTCTATCCTGGTCGACCTGGCGCGCAGCCTCGGCTTTCAGTGCGTAGTGACCCAGACCGCCGACGATGCCGTGGCCCTGGCCACCGAGCTGGTCCCCAGTTCGGTGGTGCTCGATCTCGGCCTGCCCGATCACTCCGGCCTCTCGGTGCTCGACCGCATGAAGCGCAACCCGGCCACGCGCCACGTGCCGGTCCACGTCATCTCGGGCGCCGACAGCAGCGCGGCGGCCCGGCGCCTGGGCGCGGTGGGCTACCTGCTGAAGCCGGTGCGAAGAGACGAGATCGCCGAGGCACTCACCAAGCTCAAGGAGCGGTTCGCCAGCGTGCGTCGCCTTCTGATTATCGAAGACGACGCGGTGCAGCGCGATGCCATTTCACGACTGCTGGGCGGCCCCGATGTGGAGATCGTGGCCGCAGCTTCGGTCGCCGAGGCGCTGTCGCAGATGGCCAAGGTGAGCTTCGACTGCATCGTGACCGACCTCACACTCCCCGACGGCTCGGGATACGATCTGCTGGAGCGACTGGCCAAAGACGAGGCGTTCTCGTTTCCCCCGGTCATCGTGTACACCGGGTGCGCGCTCACCGCGCAGGAGGAAGAGCAGCTCCGCCGCTACTCGAGCTCCATCATCGTCAAGGGCGCTCGCTCGCCGGAGCGGCTCCTCGACGAGGTGACGTTGTTTCTTCATCAGGTGGCCGCGGAGCTCCCGCCCGAGCGGCGGCGCATGCTCGAGGGGCTCCGCAACCGCGAGGAGGTCTTCGAGGGGCGCACCATCCTCGTCGCAGAAGACGACGTGCGCAACGTGTTCGCGCTTACCAGCCTGCTGGAGCCAAAGGGCGTGACGCTGGTGTTCGCGCGCAATGGGGTGCAAGCGCTGCAGGTCCTCGACAGCGGAAAAAAAGTCGATCTGGTGCTCATGGACCTGATGATGCCGGAGATGGATGGCCTCACCGCCATCGTCGAGATTCGCAAGCGTGGCGGCGCCCTGGCCAAGGTGCCGATCATCGCGCTCACCGCCAAGGCTATGCCCGACGACCAAGAGCGATGCCTGCAGGCCGGTGCCAACGACTACATCGCCAAGCCCTTCGACGTGGAGCTCCTCCTTTCGCTCGTGCGCGTGTGGCTGGCATAGCCGTGGACGCTACCTTCGACATCGAGCTTCGACTGCTGCTTGAAGCCATTTACATGCGCTACCACTACGACTTTCGCGGCTACGCAGAGGCCTCGCTGCGACGGCGGGTGGCCGCGGCGCTGCCCAAGCTGGGCTGCGACACCGTGTCGCATTTGCAACAGCGCGTGCTCCATGAGCCGGCCGCATTCGCCGAGCTGGTGGAGCAGCTCACGGTGCAGGTGAGCGAGATGTTCCGCGATCCTTCGTACTTTCTCACGTTCCGCAAGCAAGTGGTGCCGGTGCTGGCCACCTACCCTTCGCTGCGGCTGTGGGTGCCCGGCTGCAGCGCCGGCGAAGAGGTGTACTCGCTCGCCATCGTTCTCCGCGAAGAGGGTCTGCTCGACCGCACGATGATCTACGCCACCGACATCAACCCCCGGGCCCTGGAAAAGGCCGAGGCGGGCGTGTACCCGCTCGCAAACGTGGCGACCTTCACCGCCAACCACCGCGCGGCGGGCGGGCCCTGCTCGCTCTCGCAATACTATTCGGCCGCCTACGGCGCAGCGCTCTTCGACCGCTCGCTGCGTAAGCACATGGTGTTTTCGGATCACAGCTTGGCCACCGACAACGTCTTCGCCGAGGTGCAGTTGGTATCGTGTCGCAACGTGCTCATCTACTTCAATCGCGAGCTCCAGGACCGCGCCCTTGGCGTTATGAAAGACGCGCTCTGTCGGCGCGGGTTTCTCGGTCTCGGCACCAAGGAAACGCTGCGCTTTTCCCAGCACGCGGCCGCTTTTTCCGACTTCGTCGAGGAGGACCGATGGTACCGCCGACTGTGACGTCTGCGCCTCGCCAGGGAGCTTCGCCGGTGGTGGAAGCAGTGGTGGTCGGGGCCTCGGCCGGCGGCGTCAAGGCGCTGCAGGCGATCCTCCCGCGGCTCGCCCGCTGCCGCCTGCCCATCCTCGTCGTGGTGCATCTGCCGCCGCGGCGCAAGAGCCTTTTGCCCGAGCTCTTCGCCCCCTATTGCGAAGGCAGTGTGCGCGAGCCCTTCGACAAGGAGCCGGTGGGGCCGGGGGTCTGGTTCGCCGCCCCGAACTATCACCTCATGGTGGAGCGCGATCGCACGTTCAGCCTGACGACGGACGCGCACGTGTGGTTCTCGCGTCCATCCATCGACGTCCTCTTCGAATCGGCGGCCGACGCCTACGGACCGGCCCTGGTGGCGGTGGTCCTCACCGGCGCCAACGCCGACGGCGCGGCCGGCGCCAAGGCGGTGCGCGATGCCGGCGGCACGGTCGCCGTGGAGGCGCCGGAGTCGGCAGAAGTGCCCACCATGCCCCGCGCCGCCATCGCCGCGGCAGCGCCCCAGTTCGTGGGATCGCTGGACGCAGTGGCGACCTTCGTATGTGGTAGAGCGGAGGTTTCATGAAACGTGAGCGAGCACCTGCGAAGTTCCTCCTGGTCGACGATCTGGACGAGAACCTGCTCGTCCTGGAGGCCACGCTGCGGCGTCCCGGGCTCGACCTGGTTCTGGCGCGGTCCGGTCGCGAGGCGCTCGAGCTGCTGCTCCTGCACGAGTTCGCGCTCGCCATCATCGACGTGCAGATGCCGGAGATGGACGGCTTCGAGCTGGCGGAGCTCATGCGCGGCGCGGAGCGCACCCGGAGCATCCCCATCATCTTCCTCACCGCCGGAATTCGCGACGGAAAGAACCTCTTCGCCGGCTATCAGGCGGGCGCGGTCGACTTTCTCTTCAAGCCGTTCGACACCGACATTCTCAGGCACAAGACCAACACCTTCCTCGAGCTCTACGAGCAGCGGCGCGAGCTCGCAGAGACGCTGCGCCTCAACGAAGAGCTGGTGGCCATCGTGAGCCACGATCTGCGCACGCCGCTCTCGGCCATTCTGATGGCGGCCGACATGGTGCGCTCGAGCGCCCAGGAGCCGGTGGCGCTCAAGGCTGCGGAACGCATCGAGAGCAGTGGCCGCCGCATGACCCGCATCATCCAAGACCTGCTGGATCTCTCCCGCGCGCGATTGGGCCGCGGCATTCCGGTCCAGCGAACCACAATCGACCTGGTGGCTCTGGCCAAGAAGGCGGTCGCCGAGGTTCGTGCCACTGCGCCCCACTGCGCAATCGAGATCGATTGCGAGGATCACCTGGAGGGGAACTGGGACGGCCCACGCCTCGAGCAGGTCATCACCAACCTGCTGGCGAACGCGGTTCGTCACCACGCCGGAGCCGCAGTGAAGGTGTCGGTGTTCCGCGACGCGGCGAGAGACGCCGCTATCTCCGTGCACAATGCAGGGGTCATCGAGGCCGAGGCGCGCGCCTCGCTCTTCGAAGCGTTTCAGCACCGGCCCGAACGCGCCAAGCGCGAAGGGCTCGGCCTGGGTCTGTACATCATCGACCAGATCGTCATGGCCCATGGCGGCAAGGTCGTGGTGGACTCCTCTCCTCAGGCGGGAACCACCTTTCACGTGACCCTCCCCACCTCGGCGCCCCCCGCAGGCGAGCTCTCCGTGGTGTGAGCGGCGACAGGCGCTCAGGCGGCGAGCGGCGTGCGCACTTTTCTGCGTACCAAGGGCAGCACCGTCTCGGCGCGCTCGCGCACATCGATGCGGAGCCCCACAGCGAGGGCGTTCCGTTCCGCGGGGGGCGTCTGCCGCGTCTCGGTTTCCGCGGCAAGCGCGGCGTCGAAGGCGTCGGCGAAGTCGGTGACCGAGGCATGACGCTCGGACGCCGCGCGCGAGAAGGCGCGCTCGAAGAGTGCGTCGACGGCGGGGCCAAGCTCGTCGCGAAAGGTGCTGGGCGCCACCCGCGGCCCCTGGGTGGTGGCGAAGAGGACGCTCTCGATCGAGTCGCCATCGAAGGCGCACCTGCCCGTGAGCAGGGTGTAGGCCAGCGCCGCCAGCCCCCATACGTCCCAGTGCGAAGAGAGCTCGGTGGGCGCGCAGATCTGCTCCGGGCTCATGGCCGAGGGAGTGCCCGAAGGATGCACGTCGCTGGCGAAAGGCACCTCGTCGACGGCCCGCGCAACGCCGAAGTCGATGAGCTTCACGCGCAGGCCGCCGCCGCTCTCGCTCACCACCACGTTCTCGGGCTTGACGTCCCCGTGCACCACGCCCGCGGCGTGCACCGAAGCGAGCGCGCGCGAGAGCTGGCGAACCACGGTCTGCGCTTCGGGCAACGACAGAACGCCGGCGCGGTCCATGCGCGTGGCCAGGTCTTCGCCGTCAATTTTCTCGAGCACGATGTAGGGAGATCTATTCAGCGGGGCCTTGCAGTCGAGCACGCGCACCACGTGAGGGCTGTCGACGCGCGCGGTGAGGCGCGCCTCGCGGACCAGGCGTTCGCGGAACTCTTGGACGCCACTGAACGCGCCCGAGAGAACCTTGACCGCCACGTCGCACCCGAGAAGCCGGTGGTGGGCACACCAGACGTTGCCCATGCCACCTTCACCGAGCGAACCGATAAGTCGGAGCGAGCCATCGAGAAGCATGATGCGACGGTGATACGCAACCGGCGTGCCATCAGCTCGCGAGCACGTTCCTGGCGCCCGAGGAATCGTAGGGGTTCGCGCGCTCGGGGCAGTTCGTCACGGGTGCGTCAGTTCGCCACGTGCGGCGTATGCTGCCGCCGGGTTCCTTTGTGGCTGGAGGGCGCGCTTGAATCGTGCGGAGAACGGACGCGGACCCAAGGCACGCCCCTTGCTCTCCTACCCCCGCATGTCGACCTACCGAACCGTCCGTCTCATCGTCGCAGACCGCGACGCCAGCTGGTTTCCCTACCTCGCCGGCCCGGTGGCGGGTGAAGGAGAATCGGTGGTGGTCGCTCGTCTTCCCAAGGAAGCGCCCGCCACCTTCGCGAGCCGCGTGCAAGAGCGTACGTCTGAGCTCGTGCGCGACGCCATTGTGGAAGTGACGTACGTGCGGGGTAGCTCCGATGATCGGTGTCACGACACCGTGTTGTCGGCGCTCCGACAGAGCCACGGCCTTCGGCCCGCCGTGGAGCACGCTCCCCAGGCCCCGATCGCGCGCCGCCGTGGCGCCCTTGCAAGCGCGCCACAGATGTAGCATTATGCCTCAGCGCGCTTTGCCCGGGCCCCGCCGCATCTGAATGGTTCCGCATACTTCGGGTCCGGTCCGAGACGTGCACTGGGGGCGATCGTGGAACTCCGGGCCCTTCTCACGCTTCAAGATCTCTCAACTGCGCTGCAGGCGCTCACGCCGCTGCGCATTCTCATCGACAAGGAAGGCGAGCGCTACGTGGAGCTGGCGCCGCCCACCGAGGTGACGTTGGTGCCCGGCGCGGGACTCCACGTGCGAACCAGCGGGGCGGTGCAGTGGAGCGTGGCCGGCGTGGGCATTCGCGCCACCGTGCTCGCGGTCGACGTGCTTCTTCGTCCGTCGGTAGAAGATGCGGCAACCGGACCTGCCTTGCGGTTCGCGCTCGAGCTTTCGAACCTCGACCTGCAGCACTCGCCGGGGCTCATCGACAGCACCATCCTCGGGCAGGTGAACGCCGCCTTGGAGGACGAAGACAACGCGCTGCGCTGGAACTTCGCAGAGACGCTGCAGGTGGGCACCGACCTGCCCCGTGTGCTTCCCAAGACCCGCCTCGAATTTCAGGCGAGCGGCGCGCGCGTCGAAGTGACCGCCGAACACCTCATTCTTTCGATGCCCGTACGCTTCGACGTAGCGCGCGACACGGAACTACAAGCCGAAGGGACGACGCCATGAGCAAGAGCAACGGACGAGTATTCATCGTGGACGACGACGAGAGCATGTGCGACCTGCTCTCGGCTTCGCTGGAGCGACAGGGCTTCGCCACCTCCACCTTCACGATGCCGCAAGACGCGCTCGATGCTCTGAGCGGCGAAGCCGAGATCGACGCGGTCATCACCGACGTCGGCATGACCGAGATGAGCGGCTTTGCTCTATGCGAGCGTATCGTGGGCATGCGCCCTGGCCTGCCGGTCATCGTCCTCACCGGGCAGGGGTCGATGGAGGCCGCCGTCACCGCCATGCGCGTCGGCGCCTACGACTTCTTGACCAAGCCGGTCGACACCAAGGTGCTCTCGCTCTCCATCAGCCGGGCCGTTCAGCACCGCAGGCTCCAGGAGGAGGTGGTGCGCCTCCGCAGCGCCGTCGCCGAGAACAAGAAGCCGCGAAGCGTGGTGGGCAGCGGCGTCGCCATGCGGCGGGTGTATGAGCTCATCGACCGAGTCGCGCCCAGCGACGCATCGGTGCTCATCTTCGGCGAGACCGGCACCGGCAAGGAGCTCATCGCGCGCGCCATCCACACCGGATCGCCGCGCACCGAGAAGCCGTTCGTGGCCATCAACTGCGCGGCGGTACCCGCTTCGCTCATCGAGAGCGAGCTGTTCGGCCACGCCCGCGGCGCGTTCACGGACGCCAAGTCCGAGCGCAAGGGCCTCTTTCAGCAGGCCTCCGGCGGTACGCTGTTCCTCGACGAGATCGGCGAGCTGCCCATCGACATGCAGCCCAAGTTGCTGCGCGCGCTCCAGGAGCGCAAGGTGCGGCCGGTGGGGTCCAACACCGAGATTCCCTTCGACGCTCGCATCGTCGCCGCCACCAACCGCGACCTCGAAGCCGAGGTGTTCCACAAGCGGTTCCGCGAAGACCTGTACTATTGCATCAACGTGGTGCAAATCGACCTGCCGCCGCTGCGCAGCCGCGGCCAAGACGTGCTGGAGCTGGCCGCACACTTTCTCGCCGAGTTCTCCCGGCGCGGCGGGCGCGAGAAGGCCCTGGTGCTCTCCAACGGCGCCGCGGAGAAAATCGTGCACTACGAGTGGCCGGGCAACGTCCGCGAGCTCGAGAATTCCATGGAGCGCGCGGTGGCGCTGGCCCGCTACGGCGAGATCATGGTCGACGACCTGCCGGATCGCGTGCGTGCCTACCGGCCCAACCAGTTCGTGATCGCAGCCGACGACGCCAGCGAAGTGGTGAGCTTGCAAGAGCTGGAGCGTCGCTACATCGAGCGCGTGCTCAAGCTGGTGGGCGACAACAAGTCTCGCGCCGCGCAGATTCTGGGCGTCGACCGACGCACCCTGTACCGCAAGCTCGAACGCTTCGAAGAGGAGAAGAACGCAAGCGGAAGCGTCAAGGCACAACAGAGCGCGCCCGCGGCCCCGGTCGCAGGGACGGCCTAGTGACCGCGAAGGCCCCCGCGTCGCCGGAGGCGTTCGCCTACGTCACGCAGCAACTGCTGCGGCAGGTGGCCCACGACATTCGCTCGCCGGCCGGGGTGGTGCAGAACGCCCTCGAGGAGCTGTCGCAACGAGAGACGCCCGAGGAGCGCGACGCGATGGTGGTCATGGCCAACCGGGGCGTGCGCCGCCTGCTGCGCTTGGCCGACCGCCTTTCCATGGTCTCCGAGCTCCAGCGCGGGGTGACCTTCGACCGGCAACCGGTCGATCTGCGGGGCTTGGTCGATACCGCCACCGACGTCGCGGTCGTCCTCCAAGGGCGACGCAATGTGACGCTGGAACGCGCCATCGGCGAAGAGGCGCTTTCGCTGCCGCTCGACGCGCGCTGGCTCTCCGCGGCAACCTGCGAGGTGGTGGCCAACGCGCTTCGCTTCGCGCGGAGTCGCGTGCAGGTGAGCATGCGGCCCGCGGAAAAGTTCGTGGAGCTCTTGGTGGAAGACGATGGGCCGGGCTTTCCCGACGGCTTCGATCCCGCCATCTCCTTTGCGCCGCGGGCAGGCGTGCAGGGGCTCGGGCTTTCGCTCGCCATGGCCATCGACGTGTGCAAAGGCCACGCGGGCGAGCTGCGCATTCACAGCAGCACGCTGCCGCCGTATCGCGCGGGAGCCTCGGGCGGCGCGGTGACCCTCCAAATCTCCCGCTAGAGGAGACTGGTGTTTTTGGCCGATACCTTCGGGATGCCTTCGTCGGCCGTCCTCACGAGAAGAGAGAGCGAGCGACCGGCGAGCCTCCTTGGCCTCCCTCGGTCTCGGCCAAAAACCCTCAGTCTCCTGCTTGGCGCTCTCTGCCGCCGCGCAGTCTCCGGGACCGGAATGGCCACGTAGCCGACGAAAAACACCAGCCACCTAGGTGGCTGGTGTTTTTGGCTTAGCCCTTCGGGGGTTCGCCTCCCGTGCTCGCGAACAGGAGTTCGCTGCGCGCGCTGCAGCCAGCGAACGCGCCTCCCTCGGTCTTGACGCAAAACACTCAGTCTCCTGCTTGGCGCTCACTGCCGCCGCGCAGTCTCTCGGACCGGAAGAGCTAGGTCGTTCACCAAAAGTCAGAGAGGTGCGAGCAGCGCAAGGCACGTCGCCGCGGCCTGTGCAGGTGACTGGCCCGGTGTCGTCTCGGCGATGCTGCGGGTGCGATGGCGCCCCAGGTGTGGCGTGATGGAAGGGTCGCAGCGACGAAAGCCCGCGAAAGTCCTGACGATTCGCATGGCACGCGCGCTGCACAGGCTTTCCGCAACATCAACCTTGAAGGGAGCTCGATTCATGTTCCGTACGACCGCCATCACGGCGCTTTCGCTGCTTGCGCTATCCACCGTCGCCGGGTGCGACAAGTCCGCCGACAAGAAGGCGGAGGAGGTCGCGGAGGCCCAGCGCACCGCGAATCAGCGGAGCATCGAGGCGCAGAGCGAGGCCAACGACAAGGCCAACAAGGCGCAGATCGAGGCCAACGACACCATCGTCAAAGAGCAGAACAAGGCAGCGGTCAAAGCCGACGAGCTGAACAAGGACCTTGTGGTGAAGCGCGAAGACCTCCGCAAGAGCCTAGAAAAGGACCTGGCCTCCGTCGACAAGCGCGTCATCGACCTCCGGACCAAAGTGAGCGCCGCGAAGAGTACCAAGACGCCCAAGGCCGCTCTGGAAGCGGCTATCAAAGACATCCAGAGTCAGTCCGACGCGCTGAAGAAGTCCATCTCCAACGTGGCGGCCACCACCGCCGACTCGTTCGAGGCCACCAAGAGCAACCTGGAAACGCAGATCTCGGCGCTGGGCAAGTCGCTCGACGACATCGAGAAGAAGGTGTGACCATGAATCCGAACAACAAGCCGCAGACCCCCGCGCCCAACGCCGAACAGGTGGAGGGCGAAGGCAGCTACGAGGCCACGCATAACTATAGCGAGGGCGTCGAGCGCTCGGTGAAGCGAGGCGACGCCGCCTCGCTGGCAGAAGAGGCGAAGAAAGCGCTCGACGGCGACGAGGGGGCTGCGCTTCGGGAGGCCGAGCGGAAGGGGCGAAACGCTGAGATTCCGTCTTCCGAGCCCAAGGCCTGAGGCCACGCGAACAACCGAGGCCCCGTCACCGAAAGGCGACGGGGCCTTTGCTTTATAAGGGTCTGCGAAGCGCGTTCAAACGCGCTTCAAGCGCGCGGCCTCAGGCAGCGCTTCCCGCGGGCGGCGCTTCGCCGGGTCCCTGGGGCGAGGGCTCCTCGGTCGCCGCCTGGCGGAGCTCGATGCGGGGGGCCGTAGGGTGGGTGGGCGGCGCCACCGCGTCGGCTCGGCCCATTTTGTCCTCGAGCGCCTCGCGAAGCGCCGCGACCGCCGCCGCGTCGGTATCCCCGAACGCTTCGGTGCCATTTTCAATGCAGTGGGCCAGCGACTTCCCCTCCGCACTCTGGAGGCGATAGGTAAACGACATCATGGGGGCGCTTTGAGCGAGAACCGTGCCGGCTAGGCACGCGGTGCTTGCGCCGGACTTCGCGGCCTGTAGCGGGCACTGGCCCTGCGCCGCGTGCGTCGGCGCGCGGGGCACATTGCCTCGCTGCGCCGCATTGCCTCGCTGCGCCCATCGCCTCGACCTTTGTGTTCGTGGCGCGACCGACTACCCTGCCTCTCCGACGTACACCCGATGTCCGCTCCCGCTCCCCCGAAGGCTCTTGCAGTGCTTGCCCCGTTCGACCCGGCGCAACTCGGCGTGCTCCTCGATCGCCTCGAGGTGGGTCTGCTCGCGGCCGACGGCGACGATCGCATCGTGTTCGCCAACCGCTCTGCCGAGCGGCTGCTGGGCGCCCCCCTGCTCTCGCTGCGCGCGCTCACCGCGGAGGGCGCGCTGCGTTTGGTCGACCCGGAGGCCAGCATTGCAAGGCCACTGCTGGAGCCGTGCGAGCTCACCCTGACGCGCCGTGACGCCACCCGGCCGGAGCTTCGGGTGGCGGTGACTCCGCTGGCGGCGGAGGGGGAGGCGCCGGCAAAGGGCGCCCCTCGCTACGCGCTGGCGCTCTCGAAGCACAGCGACGCGGAGGG
>JBBQWQ010000028.1:0-95481 GCA_038210445.1 Polyangiales bacterium | reverse complement strand
GGCGCCGACGCGGGGCCCACGGGATGTCCCGTGCTCCTCGACGGTTGCCTCGTGTATGCCTGCACCTGCAAGAATGGCAAGTCCCTCCCGCAGGTTCTCGGCACCGCGCCTTCCGGCGCGTGCGAGAGCGCGGCCAGTGCGTGCGCGCGGGCGTGCGTGAGCGACGACGGGGCCCGCACCTCCGCGTGCGGCACCGCACCGGTGCTCGGCGACGCCGGCTCCGACGTGGCGCCGCGAGCCCAGTGCATGGCCGGACTGTGCAACTATTTCGCGGAGGCGATCTGCAAGGACAACGTCATCGAGCGCCTGGGCAGCGATTGCCCGGACTCGGGTATTTGCCCCACTGTTGCCGAGGCAGCCGAGGAGAAGTGTGCGCCGCGGGGTGGGGTTCTCCGGATCACCGCCCCGTGACCCACAGGAGCTTCGAATGAAATTGTGCCTTTTCGCAGCCGCGGCGGCGCTCTCGTGCGTGGTGGCGTGCAGCAGCACCAGTCCCCCAGATAGTGGAGCCACGTCGGCCGATGCGGGAGACGCGGGCGAGGCGGGGCGACCGGTGAATCCGCTGGGCTGTCCGGTCGACCGCGTCGATGGTTGCCCGTACTATTACTGCGCTTGCCAAGCCGGCGCTTCGAACGCGAGTACGTGGTCGGACCGCTTCGGGAGCTGCGCGGGACCGGAGGCAACGTGCGCCGACTTCTGCACCCGACAGGCGTCCACGCCATCGCCTGCAACGGAGCTCCGTTGCGGCGTCGACCCCAAGCCACCGACGGTGGACGCCGGTCTGCCCCGCGGCACCGCCGGCGGGCCGTGTCTAGCGGGCGACGTCTGTAGCGAGCGAGACTACGCTACCTGCGCCGACATTACGGTCCAGCTGATGCGGAGCGCGTGCCCCGCCTCAGGCGTCTGCCCGACGAAGGCGGAGGCCGAAGCCACTGCGTGCGTCGGTCACGGCGGGCCGCAGCGAATCTGACTACTCCGCCGGTTGGGGGAGGGCGCCGTCGGACGCCGGTGCTTCGTCTTCTTTGCGCACCTTCTCGGTCTTCTGGTGGTCCTTGGCGAGCAGCACGTACACGGAGGGGATGACCAGCAGGGTGAACATGGTCCCGATGGTCATGCCGCCCACCAGCACGATGCCGATGGAGTTACGGGCCACCGCGCCGGCGCCGGTCACCAGCGTGAGCGGGAAGTGGCCGACCACGGTGGCGATGGTGGTCATGAGGATCGGGCGCAAGCGGGTGAGGGCCGCCATGCGTACCGCTTCGATCTTGGGGATCCCCAGCTCCTGCTGCGAGTTGGCGAACTCGACGATGAGGATGCCGTTCTTCGACACCAGGCCGACGAGCGTCACCAGGCCCACTTGCGAGTAGATGTTGAGCGTGGTCGTCCACCCCTGGGTGAGGCCGAACTCCATGCCGGGCGGCCCGGTGAACTTCAGGAAGGTGAAGATCATGGCGCCGAACATGGCGAGCGGCACCGAGCCCATGAGGATGACGAACGGATCGCGGAACGAGTTGAACTGCGCCGCGAGCACCAGGAAGATGAGCACCACCGCCAGGCCCATCGCCGGGAGGAACTTGCCGCCCTCCTGCCGCAGCTGCCGCGACTCGCCGGTGTAGTCGAGGCGGTAGCCGGCCGGCAGGATCTTCTTCGCCTCGTCCTCCATCACCTTCAAGCCGCCGTTGAGCGATTGGGTGGTGACGCCGGAGATCTTCACCGCGTTGAGCTGCTGGAAGCGGTTGAGGGTGCGGGGCTCGATGCCGCTGCGGATGGTGGCGATCGACGCCAGGGGAATGAGCTTTCCCTCCGGGCCGGTCACGTAAATGTCTTTCAGCTGTTCCGCGTTGAGCCGCGCGTTGCGCTCGATCTGCGGAATGACCTTGTAGGCGCGGCCGTCGATGTTGAACCGGTTGACGAAGTTACCGCCCATCATCGACGCCAAGTCGGCGCCCACGCCTTGCATGGTGAGCCCCATCGAGGCCACCTTGTCGCGGTCGAGGACGATCTCCGAGCTCACCTGATCGATGCGAACGTCGGTGAACGGAGGGAACGCGAACTGACCACTGATGGCCGCCGCGTCGACCAGCTTCTCGGCGTAGCGCAGCAGCTCTTCGTGGCTGCCGGTGCCGGCCAGGATAACCTCGAGCGGGAAGAAGCCAGCGCTGGGGAGCGCCGAGGGAAGGAACACGGGGGCGCGCACGCCCGAGATGTTGCCGAGCTTCTGGCTCACCTCGGCCTGGATGGGGAAGATGCTGCGCTTCCGCTGATCCCAAGGCTTGACCAGCATGCCGCCGAAGCCGGTCGTGGGGAACGTGAACTGGAAGCTGTTCTCGAACTCCGGCGTCTGCATGAAGACGCGGTTCACTTCTTCGGTGTACGGCGTGAGCTGCTCCAGGGTGGCGTTGGGCGGCACGTCGATGGCGCCGAACACCACGCCCTGGTCCTCGTTGGGGGCGAGCTCGGCCGGCGTGAACATGTACATCGGGATCACCAGGACCGAGAGGGCGATCCATACGATGTACACGGCGCGCCGTGCGCCCAGGGTCGCGTCGAGGAGCCGCGCGTAGCCGCGCTTCAGGGCCTCGAAGCCGCGGTCCACCTGGCGCGCGAAGAAGTTGGGCTTGTGGTTGGCCTTGAGCAGCTTGGCCGACATCATGGGCGAGAGCGTGAGCGCCACCACGCCGGAGATGAACACCGCGCCCGCGAGCGTGAAGGCGAACTCCCGGAAGAGCGCACCCGTGAGCCCACCCTGAAAGCCGATGGGCGCATACACCGCGGCCAGGGTAATGGTCATGGCAATGATGGGACCCACCAGCTCGCGGGCGCCCAGGTAGGCCGCTTGGGTGGGCGATTTGCCCTCTCGGATGTGCCGCTCCACGTTCTCGACCACCACGATGGCGTCGTCGACCACCAGGCCCACCGCGAGCACGATGGCCAGCAGCGTGAGCAAGTTCAGCGTGAAGCCGAACACCTGCATGAGGAAGACCGCGCCGATGAGCGACACCGGAATGGCCACCAGCGGCACTAGCACTGAGCGCAGCGATCCGAGGAACAAGAAGATGACCAGGATGACGATGAGCACCGTCTCGAACAGGGTCTTCCGAACCTCGCTAATCGCGTTCTCGATGTAGGTCGTCGCGTCGAAGGCCACGTTCCCCTCGAGGCCGGTGGGCAGCTCCTTCTTGACGATGTCCATCTCCGTGCGGACCTTGGCGATGACGTCGAGCGAGTTGGCGTTGGGCAGCACCCAGATGCCCATGAACACTGCGCGTTTGCCGGAGACGCGCACGTCTTGTTCGTAGGTATCGGCGCCGAGCACCACGTCGGCCACGTCTTCCAGGCGCACCAGCGCCCCGCCTTGCTGGCGAATGACGAGCTTCTTGAAGTCGTCGACAGACTTGAGGTCGGTCGTTGCGGTGAGGTTCACCTGCACGTACGCTCCCTTGGTCTGGCCCACTGCCGACAGGTAGTTGTTGGCGGCGAGCGCCTGGCGAACCTGGGCCGGGCTGATGCCCTGCGCGGCCATGCGGTCGGGCTTGAGCCAGGCGCGAATGGCGAAGGTGCGACCACCAAGAATGTCAGCGCGCTGCACGCCCTCGATGGCCGACAGGCGCGGCTGAACGACGCGGATGAGGTAGTCGGTGACCTGGTTCTCTTCGAGGATGGGCGAGCCGAAGCTCAGATACATAGACGCCAGCTGCGCGTCGGAAGGTTCGATGGAGATGGACGGGACCTCGGCCTCTGGCGGCAAGTCGGCGCGCACCTGGTTGACGCGGGCGCTGATATCGGCCAGCGCGTTGGCTGCGTTGAAGTTGAGCTTCAGCCGCACGTTGATGGTGGAAAGGCCCTGAACGCTCTGCGACTCGATGTAGTCGATGCCGTCGGCCGCGGCGATGGAGTGCTCGATGGGCGTGGTGATGAAGCCGCGCACCAGGTCGGCGTTGGCGCCAATGTACGCGGTGCGCACCGTGACGCTGGCGCTCTCGAGCTTGGGGTACTGCCGCACGTTGAGCGAGCGAATCGACTGCAGTCCCGCGATGATGATCACCAGGCTGACGACGATGGCCAGCACCGGCCTTCGAATGAAGATATCGGTGAACTTCATCAGTGGTTTTCCAGCTGTGGGGCCATCTGCGGGTCGAGCTTGACGCTGTTGTTGACGATGACGCTGGAGCCGTTTTTCAGCTTGAACGCACCCGCCACCACCACTTCTTGGCCCGCCTTGAGGCCATCGGCGATGGCGATGAAGTCGCCGCGGCCTTCGCCCACGCGCACGAACTGCTGGCGCGCCATCTTGGGGACCTGCCCGTCGGCGCCGGCCGCAGCGTCTTTCTTGGGCTCGATGATGAACACCGAATCGCCGAACGAAGCGTGCACCACCGCCGTTGCCGGCACTGTGACCACCGCGCCCCCGCGCTGCGGCAACGCCACCGACACGTTGGCGAACATGCCCGCACGGAGCTTGTCTTGGCGGTTGGGAACGCTGGCGCGCAGTTTGATAGTGCGGGTGGTGGGGTCGACGTTGGGCTCGATGGCCGCGACCAGACCCTCGAAGGTGGCGTCTTGCGGCGGGCCGGCGTCCTTCCCGCCTTTGTCTTCTTTGGCGCCCGCGATGGCGATGGTGACCTTGGTGCCCACTTTCACGTCGCCGGCTCGCTGCTGCGGAACAGAAAAATCGACGTACACGGAATCCATCGATTCGAGCACGGTGATGATGGTGCCCGGCCCCAGGTACTGACCGACGTTCACCGCGCGGATGCCGAGGCGGCCCGCGAACGGTGCGCGCACGACCTTGCGGTCAATCTGCGCCTGGAGGGCGCCGAGATCGGCCTTGGCAGACTTGAGCTGCGCCTCGTCGTTGTCGAGCTGCGCGGCGGGGATTGCCTTGCTGGCCACGAGCGATCGGCTGCGCTCGGCGGTCACGCTGGCCAGATCGCGCCTTGCGAGGATCGAGGCCAGCTGCGCACGCTCCACCCGGCTGTCGAGCTCGACCAGCACGTCGCCTTGCTTGACGGTGGCGCCGGACTCGAAGCGAATGGCGGCGACCACGCCGGGAACCTCGGTGCTCACGTTGACGCCCTTGGCGGCGGCAACGCTGCCCACCGAGGTCAGTGTCGCGTCCCAGGTAGCATCCGCCGCAGAGGCGGAGGCCACGACCTCCGGGGGCGGCCCGGATTTTTCCATCTCCTCGCCCATGTGGATGAGAGACGAAATTTGCTTGAATTTGATGGCGACCAGCGCGACCAGCAGGGTCAACACGATGCCGATAGAGATGACGTAGCGCATGCGGGGGCTCCGATGCCGGAGCCTCTACCTGGGGCGCGAATCTTGTGCACTTTTTTCCTTTAGCTGACAGCGTCCTGTCAGTTTTTAGGGGTCCGCGCCCCGCAAAGTTGCCTCGGGCGACGACAGGCGTAAGGTGCGCCGACACCATGGCCGTGTTCTGGACGCCTCGTTCGCGCGCTTCGCTGCGGGTACTCGCGCTCGCCCTGTCGGCCTGTGGTGAGAAGCCCCTCACCACGGCGCCTTCGGCGATTTCGCCGCCCCCGGCAACCGTCGCTCCATCGGCGCCGCCGCCCCAGACAGCCGCCGACGCGTCTGTCGGATCTTCGACAACGGACGCCGCTTCCGCTCCTCTGCCTCCGCCGTCGGCGTCGGTCGCGGTGGCCGTGGCGGTGAGCAACATCGGCCTCCACATCGGGGGCGGCCCCAACGACGCCATCACCAAGGAGCCGGTGCTCAAGTCCGTGGAGCCTCACTTCGAGGCGTTTCGCGCGTGCTTCGCCGCTGCCGAAGACCCCAAGAAGGGGGGCGACTTCGGGGTCGACCTGCTCATCGAGCCCGCGGGCGGCGTGGCCAAGGTCACCCATCCGCGCACCATCATCGCGGGCGAAGCCTTTCGCGCCTGCGTGGTCGGCGTCTTCGAGAAGGTCGAGTTCCGCAAGCCCCGGGGCGGTCGCACCATGGCGAGCTACTCGCTGCACTTCACGCCTCGCTAGAAGAGTCTTCTCCGGCTGCGGTCTCGTCCGACGCCAAGAGCGCTCGGGTCACCGCGCGGCGACCGATCTCGGTTGCCCCCATCACCAGAAGATTGAGCGCGGCAGCGCGGAGCGCAGTGCGCACCAGGCCCGGCTGCGGCGGCGGCATGAAGCCTTCCATGAGTCGTTCGAGCCGGCTGGGCCGTTTTCGAAAGAGGCGGTACGTCGCCCAGGCGCCCAGGGCCACGATTCCAAGCGCCGCTGCGCCCACCAGGGCCGGTGCCGACAACGTCAAGGGCGCCTCCTGCACCTCGGCGAGCGCCGTCGCCGGCGGAGGTTCGCGATGGGCCGCCACCCGAATGCGGGACACCAGCTTGGCGAGGCGACGGCGCGACTGCTCCACGGCGATCTCGAGATTGTCTTGCGCGCTCATGCGTTTCCTTCCCGGATCGCCCGGTCGCCGACGCGGCCGTCCTCTGCCGATGCCTCTTCCAACAGCGGCTTCTTCGGCGCCTTGCGAAAGGCGATGAACGCGCACAGCGCCGCGGCCACGAATGCCGCGATTCCAAGGCCCATCGTCACCGAGGTGCTCGACGCAGACGCCAGCGCCCCCGACAGCGCCAACAGCGTCAGTCCCGTGAGCGCGAACGCGATGGCCGCGGCGAAGCCCATGGTGGCGGTCTTCATCGCCTTGGCCTCTTGACGGAGCTCTTCTTTGACCAGCAAGACCTCCAGGCGCATGAGTCGCTGGGCTTCCTCGAGCGTGTTCATGAGCGCATCGCCGGTCGCCGCCTCTTCAGTTCGTTTGTCGTGCGGTTCCATGCGAGCTCCACTCTTTCGATAAGACAGGTGCGCGGAAGGCGGCAGAGAAGACAATGCTTCTCGCCGCCATCACGTCGCGGGGGCATTCCCGATCACTTGCTGGGCTTGTTCGCAGCCTGGCGCGCCTCACCCTTGAGCTCCGTCGCCTTGCCTTCGGCCTGCATCTGCTCGTTGTCGATGGCTGCGCCGACGCGGTTCTTGATGGCGCCGCCGATCTCTTCGATCTTGCCCTTCACGCGCTCGCCTGCCTTGGCAGCCGCTTGCTTGGCCTCGCCCTTGAGCTCCTTGGCCTTACCTTCGGCTTCCATCTGCTCATTGCCGATGACCTTGCCGACGGTGCCTTTGATCTTGCCCGTCACTTCTTCGACCAGACCCTCGGCGCGCTTTTGCTCGTTGCTCATGGTGTTTCTCCTTGGTGTGCTGTGGGCAGCGACGCGCTACCCGTACCCTCCTGCCGCAAGGTGCGTGCCGTCGAGGCATTGGGCAGTTTGCCCGGGAAAAAGGCCGGCGCGCGCCGGGGAGTGAGGCATTGCGCCCCGCAACGTGGCGTCCAAGCCCGCACGACTCTTCTGCGCCTGCGGCCGTCGGTGCGGCTCATGGCGCCGGTACGACGGTTGCAGCTCTCGCCGCGAACGGGCCGCATGCCCGCGCGTCACGCAACCTCGCAGGTGTCCCATGATCGACCGACCGCAGACTCCGGCGCTTCCGCACCACGACTACGAGACCCTCGACCTCGAAATCGACGACGAAGCGGCCATCGTCACCGAGCGCTACCCTGCGCCCTTCCCCGATGCACTCGTGGCGGCGCTCGAGGCCGACGCGCAGAACGCTGGCACCGACGCGTACGATCGCCCGACGCTCGAGATGCCTCTTCTTCCCGAAGCCGCGGCGGTGGAGACGGTGGCGCCGAAGGTACGGGCAAAAGCGGCGCGCAGACGCAAAAGTCGCGGCTAGGATCTGGGCGCCGACCTACCTCAGCACCAAAGACTGACTTTCGCGCCGGCGGGTTATCCGTGTACCATCCACCTGCTTGGAAGCACCGCTCTCCACGACGCTCACCACCCCGCGTCTCGTGCTCTCGCCCTCGCGCGCCGCCGACGTGGGCGCCATTCGCAGTGCGCTGCGCAAAAACCGCGCGCATCTGGCGCCGTGGCAGCCCAAAGCCGTCGGCGACCCCACATCGCTTTCCTCGGTAACCGCGAGCATCACCCGCGACCGCAAGCTGTGGCGCGCCGGCACGCAGTACGCGTTGTGGGTGTTCGAGGCGCAGCGGCCGGAGGTGATCGTCGGGCGCGTGTCGCTCAGCGGCGTGTGGCGCTCGGCCTACCACGGCGCCTACCTCGGCTACTGGGTCGATGGCGAGTGCAACGGTCGAGGTATCGCCACCGAGGCGGTGGCCGCGGCGTTGGCCTTCGCCTTTGGGCCGCTGGGGCTCCACCGCGTTCAGGCCGCCATCATGCCGAACAACCTGGCGAGCTTGCGGGTCATCGACAAGCTCGGATTCCGCCGCGAGGGGTTCGCCCAGAGGTATCTGCAGATTGCAGGCAAATGGGAAGACCACGTGCTCTTCGCCATGCTCTCCGACGAGCTCCCCGGCGGCACCGGCGACGTCGACTTCGCGATTTGAATCAGCGTTCGCGCAGGCCGCGGACGCCGCTGGCGACGCAGAATATGGCGAACCCCCAGGCGACCAGCGCGAGCCCCCACTGGAACGGTGCGGACTGTGCGCGCAGGTAGCCCAGCAAGCTCGCCACGCCGGCGAGCACGCAGACCGCGGCCATGAAGAAGGCGGCCGCGGGGTTCGAGCGCAGGTAGCTTTGCGTTGCCCGAAGGTCGTTCCGCTTGGTCACGCCACCACGATAGCGCAACCGCGGCGCCCCCCCTGTTTCTTCGATAGCTCAGCGGTCGCGCCCGACCGCGTGCGTGAGCCGTACCAGCGCGATGCGGGCGTCGATGCGGGCGGAAATGGCGTCGAGACGCGCACGGGTGAGCTCGGTCTCGGCGTCCAGGAGCTCGACGCTGGTGGAGCGGCCGTTCTGGAAGAGTGAACGCCGCACGCGATACGACTCTTCGGCGGCGGCCAAGCTGCGCACGGTGGTCTTTTGCGCGCCTTCGGCGTTGTTTCGCGCCTCCACCGCCTGGGCAATCTCCACCCGCAGGGCGTCCATGATCCCGCGTCGCTGGGCGTCGACCTGACCCCGCTTGGCTTCCAGGGCGCGGCCGGCGGCGCCCGCCGAGAACACGTCGTTGGGGGTCCAGGTGAGCTGCGCCGAGAGCGACCAGGTGGTGAGGAACTTTTCTTGCTGAGGAATGTACCGCTGGTTGGGGTTGGCGCTCGTCACCTCGCCCTGCACGTCGACGCGCGGGTAGCCAGCGGAGCGCGCCGCTGCGGCCTGCTTCTCCAGCGCCAGCGCCGACTCGGTGAGCGACTTCAGCTCCCACCGTTTGTCGAGCGCCTCGGCGAACAGGCGCGGCATGG
Source organism: Polyangiales bacterium (assembly GCA_038210445.1). Classification (GTDB taxonomy): domain Bacteria; phylum Myxococcota_A; class Polyangia; order Polyangiales; family Polyangiaceae; genus JABFRG01. The sequence goes on along the minus strand of JBBQWQ010000028.1, from coordinate 86,205 downwards.
GCTCGGCGGGCGGCAAGGCTTGCTCCCCGGCGACGTCCTCGCCCAACGCCAGCGCACGCTCACTATCCTCGTGCATCACGGTGCCGAGCTGCGTGGCCAGTACCTCGGTCAGGTTCTTGGCGCGCGTCTCCAGCTGCTCCGCCACCGCCACCTGCGACTCCACCCGCAGCACGTCGGCCTTGCTGGCGGCGGCGGTGTCGAAGGCTTTCTCGACGTCGGAGAGGTGAGCCTTGGCCTGGGCCACCGCCTGGGTCGCCACCTCTTGTGTCAATTTCGCGCGTGCCCATGTATAATACAGCAACTTGGCGTCGGCGCGAACCTTGAGTCGGGCGGCTTTGGCCTGGGCCTCGGCGGCGTCTTTGCCGCGTTCGGCGGCGGCGTAGGTTTGGGTGATGCGAAACAGGTAGTCGGAGACCGGGACCGCCAAGACCGCTTGGAAGGTGGCCTGGTTCAAGATGACGGGGAAGCGTTGCGGAATCTGCACCAGCGGCGCGCCGGCGGGGACCGGCACCACGTCGTCGGTCTTGGGCACGGTGGGCGCGCCCAGCCCGTACCCCAGCAGCGGCGCGTCGATGTCCGAGAGGCGCGAGTAGCGGGCCAGGAGCTGGAGCTTGGGAAAGTAGCCCACGAAGGCCTGATCGAGCTGGGCCGCCGCCACCTCCACGTCGGCCTGCTTGCTGGCCACGTCGACGCTGCTCTTTTCGGCGCGCGCGGCCACGTTCTCGGCGGTGATAGCCGCGGAAGCGGCCTGGGCGCCCTGGGCACCCTGGGCCGCCGCCACCGCGGAGGTGAGCCACAAGGCCGAGCCCATGGCCAGCGTTCGTCCCGATACTCCTCGTCGCGCTGTCGTATTTATATGCATTGTACACCAATAGCCGAGCCCGAGGCTCGAGCGCCGCGCTGCGCGATGCAGCACGGGCGCGGTTTCAGGTTCGCGGCGCGTATCGGCGCCGCTTTTTCAGTGTGCGCCCTCGATCTTGACGTTGGGCTGAGGCTTCTTGAGCAGCAGCAGCAGCGCGAAGCCCAGCGAGATGGCCAGCGCCACGATGCGAAACCCGGACTCGAAGCTGAGCACCATGGCCTGGATGGTCACCTTGAGCTTGAGAATGCTCTCGCCCACCAGCTGCGAGCTATAGGTGCGGTTACCCACGTTTCCGGTGAGGCCGGCCAGCTGCTCCTGCGTTACCGGGTTGTACACGTTGACGCTCTCCGAGAGGTACGAGCCGTTGCGCTTAATGCCGTTGGTGATGAGCACGCCCATGAGCGCGGTGCCCAGCGAGCCGCCCAGCTCGCGGGTGAGGTTGAAGAGGCCGGTGGCGTTGCCGCGCTTTTCCGGGCTCAGGTCTGAAAGCGCCACCATGGTCACCGGAATGAAGATGAAGCCCAGGCCCGCCGAGCGCACCAGGTTCGGCTTCACCATGTCCCAAAAGCCGGCCTCGGCGGTGAGCCGCGAGGCGATCACCTGACTCACCGTCACCACCGCGATCCCGAAGAAGAGCAGCTTTCGTCCGTCGAACTTGGGCGCCAGCTTACCCACGATGGGCATGAGCACCACCGAGATGGAGCCGGCCACCAGGAACACCTTGCCGGTGTCGAGCGCGGTGTAGCGCATCACCGAGCCGGCATAGAGCGAGAATAGGTAGCTGCCGGAGAAGAGCGCGAAGCCGGTGAGGAAGTTGATGCCGGTGCCGGCGGCATAGCTCCGGTTGGCGAACACCCGCAGGTCGACCACCGGGTTCTTGGTCTCGAGCTCGTGCACCACGAAGGTGACGAGGCAGATGAACGCCACGGCCGAGAGCACGATGATCACGTGGCTCTCGAACCAGCCTTCGCGATTGCCCTCTTCCAGCACGTACTGCAGCGCGGGCATGCCAATGGCCAGGAGCACGATGCCGAACACGTCGATCTTGGCCGCGTCGCCCTTGGGCGGCGCGAAGCCGGGCTGCTCGATGAAGCGCAGCGTGAGGATGGTGGCGAGGATGCCGATGGGCACGTTGACGATGAAGATCCAGTGCCAGGAGAACCAGCTGATGAGGTAGCCGCCGATGGTGGGGCCGAGGAGCGGCCCGGTGATGGCGGCGAGGCCGAAGAGGCCCGAGGCCATGCCGTGCTCCATCTTCGGGTAGCGCGCGAACAGAATGCTCTGCGCGGTGGGAATGATGGCCCCGCCGCCCAGCCCTTGCAGCACCCGGAAGAGAACCAGCGAGGGCAAGCTCCAAGAGATGCCGCAGAGGGCGCTGGCGATGGTGAACACCACCAGCGAGGCGGCGAAGTACTTGCGGTAGCCAAAGCGCCGCTGGAACCAGCCGGTCATGGGGATGATGACGATGTTCGCCATCATGTAGCCGGTCGAAACCCAGCCAATCTGGTCGATGGGGGTGCCGAAGCTGGCGCGAATGTCCGACAGCGCCACGTTGACGATGGTGATGTCGATCATCGCCATCAGCGCCGCCACCATCACCACGGCGGTGATGCCGGCTTTCGACCCTGAAATCTCGCCTTCGTGTGCGCTGGCCATGGGCTTACTTGGTGTAGACGGTGACGTTGGCGCTCATGCCGGGGCGAAGCACCAGGTCGGGGTGGGCGTCGAGCTTGATCAGCACCGGCACCCGCTGCACCACCTTGGTAAAGTTGCCCGAGGCGTTGTCGGGCGGAAGGAGCGAGAAGCGCGAGCCGGTGCCGGCCGCGAGGCTGTCGACGTGCCCGGTGATGGTGCGACCGCTGAAGGTGTCGATCTTCACCTTTACGCTCTGGCCGGGCTTCATCTCCGCGAGTTGGTCTTCCTTGAAGTTGGCCACCACCCAGGTGTCTTCCAAGGGAACGAGCGCCATCAGCGGCCGCTCCGGCGAAACCAGCTGGCCCACTTCGACGGTGCGGCGCGCGACCACGCCGTCCATCTCGGCCTTCACTTTGGTGTACTCAAGGTTGTACTCGGCCTGCTGCAACGCGGCGGCGGCCTGGTCGACCCGGGCCTGCGCCAGCGCCACCTGCGCCTTGGCCGCTTCGATCTGCTCCGGTCCGGTTTGCGCGGCGATGAGGCGTCCGCGCGCCGATTCGAAGGTGCCGGCCGAGTTGGAGACGCCGGCCTGGGCGCTGGCGAGGCGCGCCTGCGATTGCGTGAGCTGCGCGGTCTGCTGATCGAGGTTCGCCTTCTGGCGATCGAACTCGGCCTTGGAGATGGCGCCATCGGCGAAGAGCTTCTGGGTGCGGTCGAACTCCTGCTGCGCCAGCGACTTTCGCGACTCCGCAGAGATGATGTCGGCCTTGGCCTGATCGATGCCCGCTTGCGAGGTGCCCGCCACTGCGGCTGCCTGTGCCAGGCCGCCCCGCGCCACCGCCAGATTGGAGTCGATGCTGCGCGACGTGATGGCAAGCTGGGTCTCCATCATCCGGAGCTGCGCCTTGGTCGCCTCGAGGTCGGCCTTGGCCGAGAGCTGCTTCACGCGGTAGTCGCGATCGTCGAGCTCGAGCAGCACGTCGCCGGCCTTCACCGGCTGGTTGTCTTTCACCAGCACCTTCATCACCTGCCCGGAGACGCGCGAGGCCACGTTGCCCACGTGGCCTTCGACCTGCGCATCGTCGGTGGTCTCGCGACCGGCGCTGGTCACGTACGAGATGCCGCCGGCCGCCAGCGCCAGCACCACCAGGACCGGGAGGACGATCTTGGCGCGGCTGCGCTTCTTGGGCTCCGGCGCGGCCTCGGCTTTTGCCTTGGGCTCGGCGCCCTTGGACTCCGCCGTCTTGCTCGGGGTGGAACGGGCGTCGATCGCTTCGGTGACATCACTTGTGGGGAGCTGAGCTGCCGCGGTTGCCATGGTGCGCTCTGATGAAGCGAATCTCGTTCCAGTTCGCGTCAAAGTTCGAGCATGATGAAATTGTAAGGAATTATCTGCGATGACGCGTTTGGATGACCATCCGCGTGCACGCTTGGATGGTTCGGTATGTATCCAAAAAATAATTGGAGTATAACCAGGCGATGGCGCTGGATCAGGTTGACCCTCTGTCCCCAGATTCCATTCGGCGCCTCCGCGGCGCCTTGAGCCGCGCCGCCTTCGCCGCTCAGGTCGGGGTGACCGCGCAAACGGTGTACCGCTGGGAGCTTCCCTTGGAGGCGAAAGAGGCGCGGAGGCCACGGACGCACGATCGCGTCCGCCTTCTCGGCATGCGGGGCGGCGAAGGTCTCGAACTTGCCACGGACGATGCGGCCGATCGCGACGGCACCGCAGCCTTGCCCGCCTTCGAGCAGATTCTCCGGGGCGACTGGCGGCGGGGCGAAGCCGAGCTCCTGCAGCTTCTCTCGGCGGAGGTGGCGCCCACGCGCTGTGCGGGCGCCCTGGCCTCGGTGGGGCTGGCGCTGGTAGAAGCCACGCAGCGGGGCTCGGCGCGACGGGCGCTGGGTGCGCTTACGCCGGCGCTGCGCACCGAAGCCAGCGCCGAGCTGCCCCGAAGGATCGCGTTGTGGGTGCATGCGACCGCGGCGCTGGTGCACTCGCTGCCCGATGGCCAGCTGTTCGACCTCGGTCGCGTGCACGTGCGCGTGGCGCGCGTGGAAGAGGGGGCCGCCGAAGGCGAGGACCTCGACGCGCAGTTCCTGGCAGCCCTCGCTACCATGCAGGCCGCGCTCTTCGCCGGCGACGAACCGCTCGTGGTGCGGGCCATCGGACGCGGGCAGCTGTTCGAGCGCGAGAGCCTGGCGCCGCTGATGGCGCTTCACCTCGACGAGCTCCGGGGGTTCGCCCTCCTGTTTGCCGGGCAAGCGGCGCAGGCGGCGGTGCGCTTCGAGGAGCTGGCCGACCGTGCGCGCGAGCTCTCGGCGTCGCTGGTGGAGGCGCGCGCGCTTTCGTACGTGGCGCTGCGCCGGCTCGAAGATCTGGCAGACCCAGAGCAAGCCATCGCCACCGCCAAGCGAGCCCTCGAGGTGGCCGACCGCGCGCGCATCGCGCCCAGCGTGCACACCGTGTTCTGCGCCCGCGCGCTGGTGGAGTCGTACCTGCGCCTCGGACGGATGGACGACGCCCGGGCCGCCATGGCCGGCGCCGACGCCTATTCGGAGGAGACGCGCATGCCGCCGGTGGTGGCGGTGCCCGCGCTCTCGCGTTACTACGCGCTCCGCGGCGACGGCGAGGGCATGGCCAACCTGCGGGCGAAGCTCCTCGCCTGGGACAACCCGACCATGCAGCCCATGACCCGCGCCTACGCGAGCTACGTGGAGGCCAAGCGCCTCTTCACCATGAGCGACGACATGGACGCGGTGGTCGCTGCATTCGCCGAAGCCGAGGCCGCCGCCGGCCGCTGGCCCTTCTTGATGAAGGAGGTGCTGCTGTTTCGCACCGCGGTGCTGGTGCTGGCCGGGCGCACCGACGAGGCGCGGCTGCACATGCGCCGCACCTCGCGCATGCTCGACCACGCGCCATCGCCCTGGGCCGCCGCCCACCTGCTCCGCACCGAGGCCATCTTGCTGGCCTTCCAGGGCGACTGGGTGCACGGGCGCAAGCTCATCGAGGCGGCCATCGCCACCTTTCAGATGGCGCACGATCTGCCCGACGCATTGCTTGCAAGATACACGCGTGCCTGCATCGACACCTTTCACGAGGAGCCGGGAGGGCGCGAAGATCGCGACGCGGTGGAGGCCGAGCTGCTGGCCGCCGGCATCGTGCCCCCGCTCGCCGCCCGGGTGGGAACTGCAGTGCTGCGCGATCTACGCCGCGGCGCATCGCTGCCCCCCGCTCCCGCGCGGGTCGACGTGGAGTCGCTGGTGGTTCCCCTCAAGCGCCTGGCGGTGCGCGGCTCGGCGCCGGCGCTGGTGCTGCGCGAGCTGTTCGTGCTGGCGCGCGCCCTGGTGCCGCGTCGGCCGGCGCGACTGGAGGAGGTCGACTCCAACGGCCGCAGCGAGACGCTCCACGTCGACAGCGCCGAGCTCCCTGCCGAAGTGTACGAGTGGCTGGAGTTTGGCGATGGCATGGGCCGGCGCTTTCGCCTGGGCGTGCAGGGCCCGCTGGAGTCGGAGGAAGTGTCGGCGCTCTCGGTCATCACCGTCACTGCCGCGCTGGTGCTGGAGGTGGCGGGGCTGCGCGGCCTGGGCAAGAGCGTCGACGGCGCCGGCAAAGAAGACGGGAGCGCAGACATTCCCGGACTCATCGCCGTTTCCAAGGCCATGCGCCGGGTGCGCGCCGAGATCTCCCAGCTGGCCGGCTCCCGCGCCACCATCATCGTCACCGGCGAGTCGGGCAGTGGCAAGGAGGTGGTGGCGCGCGCCATTCACGACACCTCGGCCCGGAGCGCCAAACCCTATGTGGCCTTCAACTGCGCGGCGGTCCCGCGCGAGCTCTTCGAGGGGCAGCTCTTTGGCTACAAGCGCGGCGCCTTCACCGGCGCGGTGAGCGATCACCCGGGCGTGATTCGCGCTGCCAACGGGGGCACGCTCTTTCTCGACGAGGTGGGTGAGCTTCCCCTCGACGTGCAGCCCAAGCTCCTTCGTTTCCTCGAGAACGGCGAGGTGTTCCCGCTGGGCGATCGCCGGGCCACCCAGGTCGACGTGCGCATCGTGGCCGCCACCCACCGCGATCTCGCAGACCTGGTGAAGCACGGGCGCTTTCGCGAGGACCTGTACTACCGCCTGCAGGTGGTGCCGCTGCGCATTCCGCCGCTGCGCGAGCGGAAGGAAGACATCTTGCCCCTGGCTCGGCACTTTCTTCGGCTCCTCTCGCCGGAGACGAAGATCCCGGCGCTCGCCGCCGGTGCCATCGAGGAGCTCACCGCCTACGCCTGGCCGGGCAACGTGCGCGAGCTACGCAACGTGCTCGAGCGCGCGCTGGCGTTCGCGCCGGTGCCCGACGTGCTCCGCCGGGAGCACCTGCGCATCTGACGACTCGCGAAAGAAGGCGGGCACCGGAAAACACCCTTCACGGCGACGGCGCCATGAGGGCCTTGGCCAGAGGCACGGTGGGCAAGCAATCGTCGGCCACACTCGAGCCCGCCGCATAAGGCATGCCCGCGGGTGGACCGACGATGCGCTGTCCGAAGTTCCAGGGCAGGCCCGGGCTCAGGTAGCAGTCGGCCGGGATCTGGTGGGCTATCGACGCGTGCAGCTCTGGCAGGCGCGACCAGTGGATGCCCGGGCGATAGTGGTGCGCCGTGTGGTAGCCGAGGTTGCCGGTGAGCACATTGTAGCTGCGGTGCACGATGTTGTTCGACGCGACGAAGTGCGACGTCGTCTTCTTGCCCGCGTGGTGGGTGTAGGTGGCCCACGCGGTGAAGAAGAGCATGCCTACCATCGGCACCACGAACACCACAAGGCCGGGAAGCGGGCGCGCCACCACCAGGGCGGCCGCGATGGCGAGCGTAAGCGCGGTCATGATCAGAAAGGTCCGTCCGTAGCGTGCCGTGCGCCGGGCCACGCGCGCCGCGCGCAGGTAGGCGGTGGCGCCGACGATGAGCGTGTACTCCGCCTCACGCATGGTGCGGCCACTCGACCTTCGCCAGCGCGACTCGTCGACCCGCTGGTCGAGGTAGTTCACGTGATGCCCCAGCGCGTGATGCAGCACCCAGCCGTGGCTGGTGATGCCGGTCTGGAGCCCGTACATCAGCTCCAGCGCACGGTTGAGAATCGGCAGCCGAAACACCGAGAGGTGTTGGTGATGGTGGTTGAACGCGCACACGCCGCCGCGCGGCACGATGCCCAAGAGCACCCACAGCGCCAGCACCAACGGCGAGTCGACGAGCGCATAGACCGCGACGTCGCAGGCGAAAAACAGAGCGATGAGCGCGATCGGCGAACGGTCTTCGGGGTAGCGGAATAGCGGCACCGCGCCACTCTGCCCAAGGTGCGTGTCACCGCGTTGTCACGCGTTGTCAGGAGTTGCCCCCGTCTCCGCGCTTGGCGACCCGGGGTCAGCCGGGCGACGGAACGTCAAAAATCCGTCGCTCGCGAACATTCACGCGCGCGGCGAATTTCGAAGGATTTCGCCCGCCGCGCCGGTGGCACGAGCCGTGCGACAGGACCTCCCCGTGAGCCCCTCCCAGACGCCCGCCAACCGCAGCCTGACCCCGCGCTCGCTCGGTCTCATCGGCCTCGTGGCCGTGATGCTCATTCCGACCCTGCCGCTGGTCGCCACGCGCCTCCCCAGCCTCCAAAGCTCGGTTCAGGCCGCCTCGATGGTCGCCACCGCAGCGTTCGGCGTTCTCGCGCCGCACGGCTCCTCGAACGTGCATTATGCACGCACATTCCTCACCCGCGCGCTGCCCATCCTGCTCGGCTTCCTGGCGGTGCTCTCGCTTCCGCACCTGGCCAAGCGCGGGCTCGACCTGGTGCTCACGCTCCTCGGCGTGCTCTGCATCTCGCCCATCCTCCTGCTCATCGCCGCCGCGGTGCGCCTCGACTCCAAGGGCCCGGCGCTCTACTTCCAGACCCGCATGGGCAAGCACGGCAAGCGCTTCACGGTCGCCAAGTTTCGCACCATGTACGGCGACGGCGAAGCGCGCCTGGCCGCGGTGCTCGCATCGGATCCGGCGCTCGCCCGCGAGTACGCCACCTTCCACAAGCTCGAGAAGGATCCGCGCGTCACCCGGGTCGGCCGCGTGCTCCGCAAGTACAGCCTCGACGAGCTTCCGCAGCTGTGGAGCGTGGTCAAAGGCGACATGAGCCTGGTAGGCCCGCGCCCCTACCTCGAGCGCGAGCTCGCCGAGATGAACGGCAAGGAAGCCATTGTGCTCCGCGCCACCCCCGGTCTCACCGGCATGTGGCAGGTGAGCGACCGCCACAAGATGCCTTTCGAAGGCCGCGTGCGGGTCGACGTGAAGTACGTGGAGACCTGGTCTCCCTGGCTCGACATGAGCATTCTCGCCAAGACCTTTGCGGTGGTCGTGCGCGGCTCCGGGGTGTGAGCCGAGATACTCAATCGCCCAGCAAGTTGAAGGCGACGTTCAGCGCCAACGACAAGATGGTCGTGTTGTAGACGAAGGAGGAGCGAGTGCACCAGCACCGCCCGGCGCACCCGCGTGCACGACACCACCACGTCGGAGACCTGGAAGCACATGCCGATGGTGAACGCGAAGTAGGCAAAATCGATATCGGCCGGCTTCTGGTCCTTGGGAAAATCCAGCCCGTCGGCCCGCCCGCCGCGGTAGTACAGGTGCGCGTAGCGAAAGGTGTAGAGCGTGTGCGTCACCAGCCACGAGAGCACCACCGCCAGCAGCGCGAGACCGGTCCAGAGCTGCCCCTCGAAGCCAGTCCAGGCGCGCACCTTGCGAAGCACGAACACCGCGGCGAACAGACTGAACAAGCTGGCGAGCACGGTGAATGCCCAGATCAAGCTGCGCCCAGGGTCTTCGGCGCCGGCGCGGCGCTGGGTCTCCTTCGGGCAGGTGCGCACCAGGATATTCCAGGCCATGCCCAGCAAGCAGAGGGCGCCGGTGTCCCATCCGAGCACCGCACGGACCCGCCAATCGAGATGCACCGGCGCAAAGCACGTGGCCACGATGCCCACCGCCGTGGCCAGCACCAGGCGTCCGCTCGCGCGCCGGGGATCGAGGAAATGATGGCGTTTCACCCCGGGGGCGGGGATGGACTCCGGTTCGTCGTCTTCGTTGCGCTTCGACTCGACCCGTGCGCGCGCCGCCGCCTTGGTTGCCACGGTGTCATCCTAGTACCGACCCGCGCGCCGAGAACGTTTGTGAGGCAACTTTCGGGTTAAGACGCCGAGAGGAAGCCCATGCTTCCGGCATTCGCGCGTGGGTTTCTCGAGGGCGTCGTCGCCGTGGCTTCCGACTTCTTGGCGCCACCCCGCTGCGCGGCCTGCAACGGTGACGCCGGGCGGCGGGCGGTGCTGTGTTCGCAGTGCGCCCAGACCACCGAGCGAAACCCGAGTCCCTTCATCGTGTTACAGGGCGAGCAGGTGTTCGCGCCCTATCTCTACGGGGGCGCCTTGCAGCAAGCCATCGTGCGCTTCAAGTACGGCGGCGCGCCCCACCTCGGGCGTCCGCTCGGCGATCTGTTGGCCGGCGCGCTGGTCACGGCGCTGGCCGACGACCCATCGTGGGGTCTCGACGCGCCCATCGCAGTGGTTCCGGTGCCCATTCACCCGCGTCGGCTCGTACAGCGGGGCTACAATTCGCCCGCGCTTCTCGGGGCGCGCGTGGCGCAGGCGGTGGGGGGCGCGCTGGTCACCGATTGCCTTTCTCGGCCGCTCGACACGGCGCCGCAGGCGGGAAAGGGCCGGGCTGCGCGCCTTCGCGACGTTCAGCACGCGTTCGCGGGCGCCTCGCTGCGGCTCATTGCGACCCGCGTGCTTCTGGTCGACGACGTGGTCACCACCGGGGCTACCCTGCACGCCTGCGCCGCGGCTCTCCGCAAGGGTGGCGCTCGGGTGGTTCGCCCGGTCGCGCTGTGTTGTGCTCTGGCCGAGAACTTCCCGCCGGGCCCCCAAGACGGGGTATGATGGGGCGCAATGGCAGACGAGGAACTCTGGCGTTGGGCGGAGCCCGACGGCAAGCAGAGAGCAGTGTCCGAGAGTGAGCTCAAGGAAGCCTTCAGCAAGGGGCTCCTTTCCACCAATACGCCCGTCTGGAAGCGGGGCTACCTCGACTGGAAGCCTGCCAGCGACGTGCCCGAGCTCCGGGCCAGCGTGGTGGCCGGCGCAAAGGTCGTGCCGCCCAAGGGTGGCTTGCTGCCGGGGCACTCCGTGGCGCAACGCGGAGGCGCGGCCGCCGACGACGAAGAGCCGCCGTCCCCGCCTGCCTACGCGCCGGTGCCGAAGGTCTCGGCCGCCCGGCCCGAGGCACCCGCACTCAGCTTCGAGCGCGACAGCGCACCGCCTTTGGCCATCGAAACCCGCGGCGGCACCTTGCGGGCCGGCCCGATGCCGCCGTCCGATTCTTCCATCGTGAGCGCCGAGGCGTCCACCTTGGAGGTGCCGGTGCCGGTTCGCCGCGGGGCATCGACGCTCATCATTCACGCCGGGGCTCCGCAAGCGGAAGAAGGGCCGCCCGACAGCGAAGGCGCGCCGATCATCGTTCCTTCGCCCAACGGTGAGCAGGCGCCCAGGGCCATTACCAAGCCCCCGCCGGTGCACGAGGGCACGGCCGCGGTGATGCCAGAAATTCCCCGGTCCGCTGCGCCCACTCCCACGTCTCCGGCGGCCACCGCCATGGCGGCGGCCCAGGCGGTCGCACGCGTGGGCCTGGTGAAAAAGGAAGTCCCCTCGGCCCCCCGGGCCACTGCCGACACGCCGGTGCGGGGCGCGATGGTGGCATCGATGGCGGCCGCCGTGACGGGCTCGCTAAAAAGTCGCAGCCCCGTCGACGATGCTTGGGAAGAAGAGCCGCCGCCTTCGAGTACCCACGAGATCAACAGCGACATGATCTTGGAAGAAGAACAGAGGCCCAAGGCCGTATCGAAGGCGCCCGCCGGCTCGAAAGCGCCGCCGCCGCCCAAGGTGCAATCCAAGGACGTGCCGCCCGACCCGGTGAGCACGTCGATGATCCTTCCCGATACCAACTCGGCCCCCAGCGGCATCGCCGACGTCTCGGGCCCCTATGCGCCGGTGAGCATGTCGCAGCTCCTCGACACCTCGTCGAAGGACGCGGCGCCGAGCTCGGCCCCGAGCTCCTTCGAGGAGCTGAGCGCCGACGATTTCGAGCCGGCGTCGGTTCGATCGCAGGGCCTGACGCGGAAGCTCGACAAGCCCCAAACGCTGCTCTCGAAGCCGCCGGTGCTGGTGGACCAGACCGTGGAGCTCCCGGCCCTGAAGCCGTACGCCGCCGCGGTGGTGACCGAAAAGCCGCAGCCGCTCGGTGCCATGCGCAAGCGCCAACCCAGCGCTCCGCCGCCGATTCCTCCGTCTGACCCCTCGATCAACGCCGACGAAACCCTGCGGCTCGATGCGGCGCAGCGCATGGGCCTGCATCGGCTCCCGCCGCCCGACATCGATCCCAGCGCCGACGACACCCGTCGCATGCCCACGATTCCGCCAAGCGATGGGCGCCGCGGGGTCGCCACGCCGGCCTCGCGCGGTGTGCCCATGGTCGCGCTCGTGGTGGCAGTGGGGGTGGCTGCGGTGGGCGCGTACTGGGTTGGCAAGAGCGCCACCAGCGGGTCGTCGGACCCTGCGCCAGCGCCCACGGTTACGATGTTGGCGCCCACGGTCGTGGTTTCTTCGTCGGCCTCGGCCCCACTGGCCCCAGCGGCCAAGGCTCCGAGCGCGTGCCGCCTCACCGGCACGGCCCGACCGGTGGCGCAAAAGGCCATGGTCCGCACCGGCGTCGAGGTCGTCTCGGGCGTCGACGGCATTGCCATCGGCTTCGCATCGTCGCTCCGCGACGCGGTGGCCATGAAGCTCGACCCGGCATCGCTCGCCCCCATCGACACGGCAAAGGTGCGCGCGGTCTCCGACATTCGACGCGTGGTACCCATGCTCGGTACCAAGCTCACGCCGAGCCCCGAGTACGACGCGGTGGCGCTCGGCATCAGCAAAAAGCGCGCGCTCGCGGGCACCCACCAGTCGATCGGCCTCATTGGCGACGGCTTTGTGTGGCTCAAGAACGAAACCGCCGCGCCGGAGCGGGTGTTCACGGTCGCCGGTGGCGACATCGACGCGCTGCGCGGCGTACCGTTCGGGAGCGATGGCCTTGCCTACGCGTACCGTCAGGCCACCACTGTATGGATGGGTACCACCAAGCCGGGCGACGCTCCGCAGCGCATCGCGGGCCTGGGCGGCCAGGTGGGCTCTCCGAGCATCGCGGCGCTCGACGACGCAGCCGTGCTCGCCTGGGCCGATCTGCCGAAGCCCGACGACACCTGGAAGCTGCGCATCTTGCGCTACGTCCCGGGCTCCGCTGCTGGGGAACCCACGCTCTTCAAGCCTTCGGGCGGTCTGGGCGGCTCTCTGCTCTCGCCCTCGCTCACGCGCGTCGCCGACGATCGACTGCTCCTGCTCTGGACCGAAGAGGGCAGCCGCAACGGCGAGATTGGTCACGAGGTGCGCGGTCAGCTCCTCGACGAGAAGGCCGCCCCCGTGGGCAGCCCCTTCACCGTGTCGGCCCCCGACATGAACGCGGGCCAGGCGCAAGCTGCGCTGGGGCTCGACGGCCGGGGCGTCATCGTGTTCCTCACCGCCAATGGCGAGGCATTCGACGTCGCGGGTGCGCCGTTCTCCTGCACCCGAGAAGCTACGCCGTAGATTCTCCGGAGCGGGTTGAGCCGGCACGACGTGCACCTTTGCGCCCTCGCGAGGGAAGGTGCACGGGCAGAATTTCGTAGTAAGGGGACCTACGATGAAACGCGTTCTTGCCTGTGCACTCCTGGTCCTGTCCGCGGCCTGCGCCCAAACGACGCACGGTGGTCACGTAACCAGTGGCGAGCTCTACGCCACTGGCAATGCGAGCTACGACGGCTACTTCAAGGACGTGCACAACTACCAGGCGCAGGCCTCGGCCTGGGACGACGAGCGACGCAACTCGCGCAAGGCGCTGTGGACGCAGCTCTCGCTCATGCCCGACACCCCCGACGTCTCTACCCTCGAGGCCATTGCCGCTGCGGTGGCGCAGCTGGGCGCGGGCCCGTGGAAGATGGAGGGGCAGGGCCCCGACGTGAAGATCTCTGGCCCCGAGGGCCGCGCCGAAGGTCCGTTTTTCCGCGCCCTCGAGGCCACCATCAAGGCGGAACGCGAGCGCGCCGAGCGCCTTCGCAAGATGGTGCCGGGCATCGGCCAGCTGGAGCACACCGGCGCCGAGCTCCGCGCCACAGCGCCCCGCGACTTCAACAATGGCGCCTTTGGCGAGAACCGCCAGAGCGTGGGCCAGGAAATCGAATCGTCGCTCAAGGTGGTGGCCGAGCTCGGGCGTCACGCCGCGAGGCAGGCGCAAGAAGCCGACGACTTCACCTCGCTGGTGAAGCGCGCGCTTGCCTCGCAGCAGTGCCCAATTCCCGAAGCGCCGGCCAAGGATCCAGCGGTGGCTGTTACGAGCGGCAAGAAGCCCGGCGGCAAGCCCAGCGATCCTAAGGCTACCGACCCCAAAGCTGCGGATCCGAAGAAGCCGCCGCCCAGCGGCGGTGGCGGCGACATGTTCAACCCCTGATCGCTCGCGCAGCGTTTGCGCGAGTTGGGCCGCTACGATCGCGAACTGGTTCGCAAAATCGAGCCGCGCCCGGGTGAGCAATTTTTGCACGCACCGATTCGTTGGCGCGCGCGCCGGGATTCGCTAGTGAAAACTCGGCATGAACCTCCCGTTCCTCGTCCGTGATCCGAAGGTCGCCCCTTCGTACGGCAACGGCGCGCTCTCTCGCTTGTTCAAGAAGTGCCTCTTCGATGCGCGCGACGAGGTGTTCGTGCGCCTCACGCTGCGCATGGTGGCCGTCATGGGCGGGCTCATGACCGCGCTCTTCCTGGTGCTCCACACGCACGACGTGCGGGTGCCCGAGCTGGCCAAGCTGGGCGCCATGGCGGTGTACCTGGCGGCCTGGGGCTTCTTCGTGCCGCCGGTCATCTTGATGCTGCACAACACCATGCACCGGCCGTTCATCCGTGCGCCGCACCTGCTGGGCCGCGCGCACCCGTATGCGATGTCGTTCTTCTTTGGCATTCCCACCGGCTACCGCGACCACCACATGGGCATGCACCACGCCGAAGACAACATGTCGCAAGACCTGTCGTCTACCATCGCCTATCGGCGCGACAGCTTTGCCCACTTCCTGGTGTACCTGGGGCGCTTCTTGTTTCTGGGCTTCTACGAGATCGCCGCCTACCTCACGCGCAAGCGGCGCTTCACCATGGCCAAGCGCGCGCTCCTGGGCGAGGTCGTGCACGTCTCGATCATCGCATTCGTGATGTGGGTCGATCTGCGGTTCGGCGTGGTGGCGTTTCTGCTGCCGGCCATCGTGTGTCGCACCATGATGATGGTGGGCAACTGGGGTCAGCACGCGTTCATCAACACCGGCGCCAAGAACAACGGCCTCAGCAACGCCATCACGTGCATCAACAGCACCTACAATCAGCGGTGCTTCAACGACGGCTATCACATCGGGCATCACCTGCGGGCCAACCGCCACTGGACCGAGCTGCCGGGCGAGCTGGAGCAGAACGTCGAGACCTACATAAAGGCCGGCGCCATCGTCTTCGAAGGCGTCGACTTCTTCATGGTGTCGGTCATGCTGTGGACCGGTCAGTGGCGCGGTCTGGCGCGGCGCTTCGTGCGCCTCGACGGAAAAGAGCGCACCGACGAAGACGTCATCGCGCTGCTGAAATCGCGGGTACTGCCGGTGCGGGAGTGGAAGGCCGAATCGCTTCCAGCTCCCGCCCCCGCTGTGCACGTCTGACGTTACTTCTTGAGGGTGACCGGGGCCACGTACTTGATGCTGCGCAGCAGGTCGCGGAAGCGCACCGAAATCTCTGCCAGCTTGGCCTGCGCCTCCACCAGCTTCTTGCCCACTTCCTCACTGCGCTTCGAGAGATCCTCCAGGCGCTTGGTGAGCTGGGCCCGAAGCTTGTCGGCGATCTTGTTCTTCTCGATGGATCGCAGGCTGCGCCGCGTCTCCTCGCTTTGGTTGGAGAGCTCGACGGCTTCCCGCTGATGCTCGCTCTGCACGTCGTTCAGGTGCAGAATTTCGCTGCGGAGCTTCCATGCCTCGGTGAGTGCGGTCTTGGTGGCGGCGTCGACCTTGGGGTCGGCGAGCAAAGCCTTTACTGCTGCGTCGGCCACCGGCGAGGTCCAGGCCTCGTTGCGCTCCACCGAGATGCGCTCGTCGACCAGCAGCTCGCCTTCACTGCGTGGGCCGAGATCGTAGGGCACCAGCGCCGAGCCGGTGCCCACGTTGTCTTCGGTGCCCTGCGGCGCCTTCTCCAGGTGGCTCCCGGAGATGCGTGCATGTTTCACCAATACCTTGGCCACGGTGTCGGCGCCGTTGCGAATGCGGTACAGCGTCTGCGTGGCGCTGTCGCGCTCCACGATGAGCTGGCCGTTCTCGATCTTCCGCACGCGTTCGCCGAGCTCGTCGTGCTTTACCGAGCGGTCGACGGCGATAGCGCGGTCGAGGGCGAAGGGCACGGTGGCGGTGGCGCCTTCGGGCAGCGGATCGACCATGCCTTGACCCAGGAATGCCCCTCGATCGAATACGGCAATGGGGCCCTTTTCCAGGGCGCCGCCGCTCTTGTTCACGAAGCGCACCACCCGGAAGGGATGGGCAAAGGAGTCGGGCACGGCGCCGTCGGGCGCGAACAAAAAGGCCGCGTCGCCCGGAATCTTCTTGGCCAGCAGCATGACCATGGTGGCGGCCTTGTCGGGAATGGTAACGGGCTCCGGCAAGTCGTACCGGGTGACGCCGCCGGTGGCGTTCACTGCGGCCAGTGACTGCAAATTACGGGGGGCTGAAGGCGTGGTCACGGTGCGCGGCGCTGCCGGCTGCATCGTCGGCTGCGCCGGGGCTGCGTCGCGTCTGGCGCCTCCACCGCCGGGAGCCGACTTCGGTGCCGCCTTCTTGGGAGCGTTGGCCGACATCCGCCCGCGCGAGGCGTCGCCGCCTTTTGCGCCGCCCGACGGTGCGTCGGACTCCTCGTCGCCGTCTTCCTTGAAGGCCTCGGCCCTGTCGGCAGGCGGGGCGGCTACCGGAGGAGGGGGAGGGGCCTCGGCAGCCTTCGCGCGCTCTTGCTTCCGGTATTCCTGCTGCGCCAGCGACGTCTCCGACCGCGGCACCGCAGCGATGACCTCACCTTCGTCGGTCACGGTGGGGCGGGTGGGAATCACGGGCGTGCCCAGCGTTGCTTCGAAGGCCAGCGGCGCGCCGGCCACCAGCGAGAGGCGGATGTTCTTCCAGTCCTCGCCGGAGAGGTTCTGCACAATGCCCCAAGCCTGCATCGAGGCGGTTCCGTTGCCCTCGACCACGAGCCGGTAGGAGGGCCGCCACACCGGCGCCTCGGTGACGTAGCCCACCTGCAGATCGTGCTGCTTGCCGTCGAGCTGCAGCACCACCTCGCGGATGTGCCTTCGCTCTTGGTCGGTGCACGCACGCAAGCGCGGCTCCGGCTCCTCGCCCGCCACCTTTCGCCGCGGCAGGGCGGCGAGCGGATCGGGATCGCACTCCATGACGTCTTCCGGGCTCTTGATGGGGAAGGCCGCGGCGCGCACGCTACTTCCTCCCTTCTCCATGACCGCCAGGGTGGCGAGGAAGTCGCCCACCGCGCTCTCCTTCATCTTGAACTTTACCTCTTGCTCGTCGACCTTTCCCCCGCGCTCGAAGTAGGCGATGCCGTTGCGGTACACGACCACCCGCTGGAGCGGCAGATTGGAGCTCACGGTGGCGGTGTTGGCGCAACCCGAGGCGCCCAGCAGCAGCAAGAGGGCAAGGCCAAGGCGCGCGCGGAGCCGGGAAGAAGGCAATTCGTTCATAGTGCGACGGTACACGACGGGTAGCCCGGCGAAAATCGGCGAAATCGCGGGCCGCCGCGCAACGGCTGCCGTGGCCGGTCGAACTGCCGACAAGAACCACACGTCTCGTTCGCTGGGCTTGCGGCATGGCGCTGCGTCTACCGCGCCGCGGCAAGGAGCTCTTGGAGATGCGTTAGCGCTGGAAGCAATAGACCCGGCGCGGCGCGTTGCACGCGGCGAACCCGTCGTTCGCGGTCCACTTGTCGCGTGAGGTTGGGTCGCCGATGGTGGCGAGCACGATGCCGTCCTTCACTTTGAAGTTTCTGCACGCGGTCGCCGCTCGCTTGCCGTCGGCTCCGGTGCCCGTGAAGGTGCTCATGTTTCCGTTGGCGATGGTCCCGTTGGCCAGGGAGTCGATGGGCTCCCGGAGCGAGGACGCCAGATCTCCGCGTCCGAGCGCTACCCGGACTGCGGTGCGGTTGGCGAGGACCCACGGCCCTGCAAACGTCCCGATGTGGTCGATGGCGTCCTCGCCGTCGGTGCTGAGCCATGCCGCATAGGTTCCAAGGAGCCCCTCCGCGTTGGCTTCGTCCTGGCACGCGGCATCGGCGCCGTCGACGCCTGCCAGGTCCTTGCCTGCCTGGGTTTTGTACGCCATGTCGCCGTAGAGCAGTTTCGACGAGAGGAACACCAAGTGCGGGGCGCCTGCGTCTACACTGCCACCGTCGCCCGCGTCGGCGGAGGCGTCTGCATCGGTGCCTGCGTCGCGGGGAGCTCCGGCCTCGCGCGCGACGTCGGCCGCCGCATCACCCGGCTCCGCTATACCCTCGAACGACTCGCACGCGGCCAGTGCCGCGCTGCATCCGACGATAAACCATCTCCGCGACATTCCTTCGATCGTAGCACGTTCGTTCGCCGCGTCGTCGACCGCTGCGGTGGCGCGCTCCGTCACCACGGAAGGGCTTTCCGGTGTCGACCAAGCGCGGCGATTCGAATGTGCTCTACAGCTATTTCGGGGTGCACTGCAGCTGCGACTGGCCGGTGCCCAGCTGCAGCTTTCCATCGGCCCCCTCGACCCACGAATAGGGGGCGCCGTTGGCCGCCGTTCCCGACCCACCGCACGTGAGCGTCACGCGGCCGTTGCTGAGCTTACAGCTGCCGTCTGGCTGCTTCACGGCGTCGAGCTGGACGCTTCCGCCGGCCGCGGGAGCCACGCAGTCGTATCCGGCAGCGTTGCATTTCGGGCACCCGGAGGGACCCGCTTCGACCCGCGCGTCGACGGTAGCGGCCTCGGACGCTGCGTCGAGGTCGGACGCTCCTGAATCGACGGTGTTCGAGGGCACCTCGCCGCTGCTCGACGTGGTCGACGTTCCACCCGACGAGCAGGCCAGGGTGGCTCCCAGCGCGAAGGCGCCGAGCCCCAAGAAGGATCGCATTCTCATTTTCGTTCGTTGCTCCGCGTGCGCCCATGATCTCGGGGGTAACCGCGCACGACGTTCCCCCCGCCCCGGGGAAACCGACCCCCCGGAAACCTGGTACCGATAGCACGATTGCGGGCGGCATCGATAGCGCTTCTCGCGCCGCCCCTCGGCGTGCCCGCGGCGCACTTTGCCATCGCCCCTGTCGTGAACCTTGCGTCGTCGTCTCCGACGGAAGGGCGCCGCGCGGCGGTCGCTGGACAGCGGGCGGTTTCGTGGTCATCATCGCCCGATGAGCGACGACCCCAAGCGCGCACCGGTGGAAGACCTGAAAGAGGGCCTTGGATACTTGATCCGCGCTGCCAAGAGCGCGGTCGAGCGCATTCCCACCCAGCGGGTGGAAGACCTCGCGCAAGGCACCATGAAAGATGCCGCTGACGTGTTCGACAAGCTCGGCACGCGCATCGACGAGGTCATCCACAAGGCCTCCGACGCCATCGCGTCGACCGCGGGCAACGCGCCCACGGCGGAGCCAGCCGCAAGTGCCGCGCCGCCTGCTCCCGCGGCAGCTGCGCCGCCGGCCGAGCCGGTGCACTACGACGACGCCTACGCCCCGGATACAGGCCCCGAACCGCGTCGTTCGTAGCTTCAGTTACTTGCAGAGTGCACGGATATCGGCCTCGAAGGTGGGAAAGGCCTGCTGCGCTGCCTCGAGCACTTCCTTTCCGGTCTTCTTGTGGGCCTTGGCGTGCTTCATGGCGAAGGCGGTGAACGCTTCGTGGGGCTCGTCGTCGTCGCCGGCTCCGTACTCCACGGCTTCCATGGGGCCGATGCCCGCCGCCAGGAGCCACAGGTAGTCGCCAAAGCTCGAGGCCACGACGCCCAGCTCGCCTTCAGACCCGAAGAACACCACCGGCTGCTCGAGCACGGGCTTTGCCGGGTCGACCATCCAGAAGGCTGCGTAGCCGCCGGTGCCGTCTTGGCCGAACACCCGGTACGCCTCGCCAGTGAGCTGCTTGTTGCCGGTCCACGCCTGCATCCACGAGGCGTTCTCTTCTGCCGGCTGGAACTCCTGGTAGGGCTCGAAGTCGATGCCGTCGCCGTTGTCGTCGTCGAATTCGAGCTCCGAGAGCTCGGCCAGCGGCTTGGGGAACGTCACGTCGAAATCGCTCATGGCGCGACGCCGTACCACAGAGCCGGCACCTCCGCACGCTTCGGTGGAGCGCTGCCGCGTGGTAACCTTTTCGTATGCGTCTTACGCGACGTCAGCTCGGTCTTGCCGCCGGCGCCACGGCCATTCCGGTGGCCGCGGCGCTCCTCGTGAAACGCGAAGGTGACGACTCGGTGGTCGCGAGCGCACTGCCCTCCGTCGCGCCGCCCTCTGGCCCGCCGCGCGTCCGCGAGGTGGAGCGTATCGTGCAGGCGGAGCCCACCACCGACGGCGCTGGTGTGCGTCTGCATCGTGCGCTGGGTAGCCGCGCGCTCTCGATGCTCGATCCGTTCTTGATGCTCGACGAGTTCCAGACCGACGACCCCAACGACTACATCGCCGGCTTTCCCGATCACCCGCATCGGGGCTTCGAGACCGTGACGTACATGATCCACGGCGCCATGGAGCACCGCGACAACGTGGGCAACCGCGGGCGCCTCGGCCCCGGGAGCGCGCAGTGGATGACCGCCGGTCGCGGCATCGTGCACTCGGAGATGCCGAAGCAGGAGCGTGGCCTCATGTGGGGCTTTCAGCTGTGGGTGAACCTGCCCGCTGCGCGCAAGATGATCCGTCCGCGCTACCAAGACATTCCAGCCGCCGAGATTCCCGAGCGCTCCGAAGAAGATGCGCGGGTGCGCGTGGTGGCCGGCAGCGCGCTGGGCGCTACCGGACCGGTTTCGGGAATCGATGTAGACCCCACGTTTCTCGACCTGACCCTGAAGCAGCGCGCGCGCATCGCGCAGCCCACCCCGCCCGGTCACAACGCGTTCGTGTTCGTCACCGACGGCGCGGTGCGGGTAGGCGAGAGTCGTCGCGAAGTGAAGAAGGGCGAGCTGGCTGTGCTCGGGAAGGGATCGATGGCTGTGCTCTCGGGCACCGAAGCGGGCGGGCGTGTGCTGCTCCTGGCGGGCCGGCCGCTGGGCGAGCCGGTGGCCCGCCGCGGACCATTCGTCATGAACACCAACGCCGAGATCGAGCAGGCCATCGAGGACTACCGAAGCGGGCGCCTCACTTCCGGCTGACCGTCAGAGCATCACGCCGCCAGACACCTCGATGCGCTGACCGTTGAGCCAGTTGCTCTCGGGCGCGAGGAGCATGGCCACCGCGCCGCCGATGTCGTCGGGCAGGCCCACGCGGCCCAGGGCCGTCTGGGCGGCGATGCCCTGATTCATCTGCGCGTTGTCGCGCACCATGCCGCCGCCAAAGTCGGTTTCGATGGCCCCGGGCGCCAGCGTGTTCACGGCGATGCGCCGCGGACCCAGCTCCTTCGCCATGTAGCGGGTGAGCACCTCGATGCCGCCCTTCATGGCGGCGTAGGCCGCGAAGCCCGGGAGCGTGAAGCGGGTGAGGCCCGACGACAGGTTGAGAATGCGGCCGCCGTCGGCGACTAGCGGCAGCAGCTTCTGCGTCAGGAAGAAGGTGCCCTTGAGGTGGATGTTCACCAGCTCATCGAACTGCGCCTCGGTGGTCTCGGCGAAACCGGCGTGGATGCCGATGCCGGCGTTGTTCACCAAGAAGTCGAGGGTGCTGCGACCGAAGGTCTTGTGCAGCGCCGCCGTCAGCGTCTCGGCGAAGGCGCCGAAGGATCGGCTGTCGCCCACATCGAGCTTCAGGGCTTCGGCCTTGCGACCTTTGGCGACGACCGCCTCGACCACTTCGCGCGCTTCCTTTTCGCCGCTGCGATAGGTGACGACCACGTCGACGCCGTGGTCGGCGAGGTGCAAGGCCATGCTGCGGCCGAGGCCGCGGCTTCCGCCAGTGACGAGCGCGAGGGACGGAGTCTTGTCGGGGGTGTTCATGCCTTCCTAGATAGCCCGCGGATGGCGCTGGAGAATGCTCGAACATTCCGACAGACTGTTCCGTCAGGTGAAACAATGGAGCTCGAGAACCTACGAATCCTGGTCAAAGTAGCGGAACTGGCCAGCTTCTCGCGGGCCGCCGAACAGCTGGGTATGCCCAAGTCGCGGGTGTCGCTCCACGTGAAGGCCTTGGAGGCGGAGCTGGGGAGCCGGTTGCTGCAGCGCACCACCCGCGCGGTGCGACCTACCCCCGACGGCGAGCAGTTCTTGGCGCGGGCCAAGCTGCTGGTGGATGAGGCCGACGAGCTCGCCGCGATGTTCCATGCCACGAGCACGCTCCGCGGCCGCGTCCGCTTCGACCTGCCCGTCTCTTTCGCGCGCAATCTGATCATCCCTCGGCTGCCCGAGCTGCTCGCCCAGCATCCGCAGCTCGAGCTGGTGATGAGCACCACCGACCGACGGGTCGATGTGGTGCGCGACGGCTTCGACTGCGTGATGCGCATCGGCACGCTCTCCGACTCCGGCCTCACCGCGCGGCGCCTCGGCGAGCTGCGCATGGTCAACTGCGCGAGCCCAGGCTACCTACGGCGCTACGGCACGCCGCGGGCGCTGAGCGATCTCGACCGCCACCTGCTCGTACACTACTCGCTCACGCTGGGGGGAGACGAGCCTTGCTTCGAGTATCCCCACCAGGGCGCCTATCGAACCACGCCCATGCGCGCGAGCATCACTGTGAACAACACCGACGCCTACCGCGCTGCGTGCCTCGCGGGCCTCGGCATCATCCAGGCGCCGCGTGTCGGCATGGAAGAGTCGCTCAAGTCGGGCCAGCTGGTCGAGCTCCTGCCCGAGCTCACCTGCGAGCCGATGCCCGTCTCGCTCGTGCACGGCCATGGCCGCAGCGTCCCCAAGCGTGTCCGCGCGGTGATGGCGTGGCTCGCGCAGCTCATGGAACCTGCTCTCCTCGGCAATTAACCTGGCGCGGGAGCACCTCGCGTCTACCAGACCTTCCGCAGGGCCTCGGCCATCTGCTCCGCGTTCACGAACTGGTTGAAGCGCGCTTGCTCCTTGCCGTCCTTGTCGAGGAGCACGACGCAGGGGAGCCCCACGACGCCGTATTTCTCTTGCAGAGCGGCGACGCCCGGATCGTCGTTGGCGACGTCGATGGCGATGGCCACGAATCGCTTGGCTTCCTCGCGAACGCGCGGGTCGGTCCAGGTTTGCTGCTGCATTTCCTTGCAGGCCCCACACCACTCCGCGCGGATGTCGACGAGCACCGGGCGCCGGCCCTTCCGCGCGCGCTCGCGGGCGGCGGCCTCGTCGTATTGCCAAACTGGATCGGCGTCGATGGCCGGCGTCTCGTTCGTGAGTATGGGCGCCGGCCCGCCGGCTGCGGCACCGATCCGGGCGATCTGCGGTTCGACGCGCGAAGGTGGCGGCGCGGCCGCGCCCGCGGGAGAGCACGCGACCATTCCCAGGAACCAAACGACCTTCCGCACGGGGCCAAGCGTATCACCACAAAAGCAGCGCGGGCCTCCTTCGCTCGGAAGGAGACCCGCGCCGGGAGCGAGGCCTTATGCCTGCTTCCTGCCTACTGGACTTTCTTCAAGGCCTCGGCCATGCGCTCGGGCTTCACGAACTCGTTGAAGCGCGCTTGCTCCTTGCCGTCCTTGTCGAGGAGCACGACGGTGGGCAGGCCCACGACGTTGTACTTCTTCTTCAAGGCCTCGACGGTTTTGTCCTCGTCGTCGGTGGCGTCGACCGCGATGGCCACGAAGCGCTTGCCCTCTTCGCGCACCCGCGCATCGGGCCAGGTCTCGTGCTCCAGCTCCTTGCAGGCGGTGCACCAGGAGGCGCCGAAGTCGACGATGGTGGGTTTCGATTCGGACTTGGCCTTGGCGAGGCCCGCTTCTTCGCTCGTCTCCCACGCCATGGCGCCGGCGATGGCCTTGGGCACGTCGAACCACGAGAGCGTGATGTACATGCCGAGGATCGCCGGCACGATGGAGAGCAGCTTCATGGGCTTCGAGAGCCGCGCGATGGGCGACTTTCGCCGCTCCGCCAGGATGTGCACGATGCCGAGGCCGAGGCCGATCGCAGAGACGACGCCGCCGACGGCGAGGAGGATGACCGAGGGCGACATCCAGCCGCGGAACACTTCGGGCCAGCGATCGCGCAGGTACTTGAAGCCCATATACGCGAGGACCACGCCGCTCGCCCACTTGATGCCCATCATCCAGGCGCCGCCCTTGGGCAGGTTCAGCGCGAAGGTGCCGGCAATGAAGAAGGGGAGGCCCAGGCCGAGCGCAAAGGTGAACATGGCGCCGCCGCCGAGGAGCAGATCCTTGGTCTTGGCGATGTACAGCAGGAGCGCCGTGAGGAACGGACCGGTGCAGGGGGCGGCCACCAGGCCGAGCACCAGCCCGAGCACGAACGCGCCCTTGAAGCCCACACCGCCGACCGTGGAGACCCGGTTGGTGATGCTGGAGGGGAGCGCCAGCTCGAAGGCGCCGAACATCGACGCCGCGAGCGCGAAGAAGATGAGCGCGATGGGGATGATGACGTAGGGCTTGGCCATGACCTCGCCCATGCCGACGCCGGTGGCGCCTGCCGCCACGCCGAGCGGCGTGAAGAGCGTGCAGATGCCCAGCACGTAGACCCCAGAGAGCGCAGCGCCGCGGAGGCGCGACGTGGTCTCGGTGGCTCCGAAGATGGAGACCGTGATGGGGATCATGGGAAATACGCACGGGGTGAGGCTCGCGATGATGCCGGCCACGAAGGACCCGCCCAGCGCCATGCCGATACCGTGCTCGGCCAGGAGCTTATCGAACGTTCCGGTATCGGAACCCTCTGCCGCAAAGGCTGCGCTCGGAAAGAAGAGCAGAGCCGTAAGGGCGAACAACGCGATCAGAATGGGAGTAACTCGACGGGACATCCGTGCCTGCCTCCTGGTGGATGACGTTCCTTAGAGTACCGCCTCGCACTCGTTCCGCGCCTGCTTTTTTGCGCAACGCGCTCATTGCGTCACGGCAACGACGGTTGATGGCGACAGACATCGCCCGTTCGTTCACGGTTCAGTTCGCCAACATTTTCGCGAGCGTCGCCTTGGCCATCGACACTTCGCCCGCCAGCGCGATCGACTGCAGCAGCGGCGCCGCGGCGGTTCTTCGCACGAAAGCCTCGAGGTAGCGCTTGGCCGGACCCCACTCGGCGGCGGCATACGCCAGATGTCCCAAGACGAAGCGTCCATACCCCTGACCACATGGCGCCTCCGCCAGATCGCGGATGACGTCCTCGAGATTGTCGGCCCGGCCGCCGGAGGCGATTTTTGCCAGCGCCAGGTGCGCGCGGTAGAGCGGCTTGTCGCGGGTGCCCCAACGGGCCGCCTGCGCGAGCGCCCGGGTTGCTTCGTCGTAGCGCTGCGCCAGAAAGAGTATGGAGCCCAGCGTCCAGAGATGGAACGGCCTGCGCGAGGCGGGGCCCTTGCGAGCTGCGGAGCGCAGGTGGAGGAGCGCCGCGTCGAGGTCGTGGTCGGCCAGCGCCGCCCGCGCTGCGTCTTGCAGGAGCACGTCGGTGAGCACCGCCAGCTCCGAGGCCTGCACGGCGATCTCGTGGGCCTCGCCGAAGCGCCGCTCCTCGAAGAGCGAGAGATACAGCTGCCGCAGCAGCATCGCATGGGTGGTGCGATCGATGGGGCTGCGCGACGCCAGCCCGTGCCGCGCGTGTCGCTCGCGAAGCGCCGAAGAGCGCGCTGCCATGGCTCGCTCGAGCCACTCTTCGGGGGTCACCAGGGCCTGGGTTCTTGGCACGAAATTGAGTGTAGCATCCAGGCAAGCGGCAGCCAAAAAGAAGGCCTTGGGGACATCGCGCGCCGCACGTGGTGGCGGCTTTCGGCGGTCGCTCCGCGCCCGAATTCGCTCCCGGCCTGACAGGCCGGCTCGGCTGTGCTACTGCCTTTCCCCATCGAAACGCCCCTCATGCTGCGCCCCCCCTCCTTCGTTTCTACCGCCGCCCTGGCCCTAGGCGTCGTGGTCCTGCTCTCGGGTTGCGGTCGTATCGCCACCGAGGAAGACTGCCGGCTCATCTACGACAAGAACGTCGAGGTAGAGATGCGCACCCTCGAGAAGGCCGACCAGGCCACCATCGACAAGAAGAAAAACGACCTCAAGTCGATGTTCGAAGCCGACCTGAAGCAGTGCGTGGGAAAGCGCATCAGCGACTCGGTGATGGCCTGCATCAAGTCGGCACAGACCTCTGAAGAGATGGCGAAGTGCGGTCGCTGAGCACCGGAAGCCGTCGTCTCCTCGCCGTCGTGCTCGGAGCCATGTTCACCCTCTCGATCGCTCTCGCCGCCTGCAGCAAGAAGGTGTCGCAGAAGCAGTGCGACGAGCTCATCGACCACTACGCGGGCATCGTCGTGCGCGAAAACAACCCCGACGCCTCTGCCGCCGTGGTGACCGCCGAGCAAGAGCGCGAGCGCAAGGAAGCGCGTGCCGAGGACGGCTTCAAGAATTGCACCACCGAGGTGCAGCCCGACGACTTCGCATGCGCCATGAAGGCCAAGACCTCCGAAGGCGTCCTCCGCTGCCTGGAATAGCCATCCCGTGCGTGCGGCGAGCCGACATGTGGCTGGGCTGAGAGCGGCAGCTGAATCGCGCCGTGAGGTTGTCGTGGCGGAGCTGCATCGTCCAGCTCGGATGTTGGACGTACGGCGTGTGGATCTGAGCGCCGGGCGCGTCCGAGATGAGCGAGTTGTCGGAAATCCATCCCCGGCCGAACCCAGCGGTGGACTCGAGAGGCCACCGGCGAAAAGCCTCGGCTACGACGACCCAATCGGCAAGTGAGGGATCAAACAGCGCCCGCAAGGATAGTCGCCGCCAGCTGCTCGGAGTTTGATCGCGCCAGAACCTCGGCTACTGCACTTCGCAGTACCCGTAGTTGCATGCCGGGGCCGATGCCGGACACTCGTTGCCGGTCGTGCAGGTGGCGCACGTCGTGTTGCCCTTGGTAAGGGAGTCGAAGTAGCAGCCACATTGGCGCGCCGGACGGAATGGGCGAAGCGGACCCATCTCGGTATCGCGTGACACGAGCATCGCGCACGCGGGAACGGTGCCGGAGTCGGCCACGGCCTTCACCAAGGCGTCATCGAGCTTGGCGACCGAGTACCGGAGCACGAAGGCTCCCGCCGCCGCGCTAGGCTGGCCGCTTTCCAAGCGGGTGAAGAAGTGAAGAGGTCCCCAAATCGGGTAGTGGCCGTCGCGCACGTTCTGTTTGTCACGTGCGAACGGGGTGGAGTCCGGCCAGAAACCGCAGCCCTGCCCTGTCGCCTGAAATGCGAGCGCCGTGAGGTTGCCTCGGCGCTTGTCGGCGAAGTCGGCGGAAATCGTTCCGATGGTTCGCTCTGCCAATGCCTGTGGTACGGCCTGGAGCTGGTCGGCCATGTTGGACGCCGACTTCTTGTCGATGCCCCACCACTGCGCCGGCGGTACGTCAATCGCTCGCGAAACCAGGTGCGTGGTGCCGGTGGAGTCGGAACGAATGAAGAGCTGGTTCGGATCGGTCCAAGGGGGCGAACCGCCGCGACCGAAAATGTTGTGCGCCGCCTCGGCGCTGATGTTCTTCTGCGAAGAGGTCGCTGGCACGGTCAGCGTAATGGCTTGAATGGGACCAAAGTACTCGCCGACCGCCGGGTCCGCCGGGTTGAACCCGAGCTTCTCCGCGCAGGAGTTTGCGAAGATATCCGACTCTCCGACGTCGACCGGTGCACCCGCGGGCTCCAAGAGGCAAGGCACCTCGACGCCGGTGGCGTCGTAGTACACGGTCAGCTTTCCGGGCCCCTCTTTGATGAGCCGCTTCGTGGAGTCTGGATTGAAGGCGGCGTTTACGCCTGCGCACGAGCTCGAGACCTGCCACACGATGGTGTACGCGGGGGTGCCCTGCGCGAGAATCGGAGCGACAGCTTTGAGGAACGGCAAGAGATTCGTCGACCCTGTGACGTACACGACATTGGGGCGCAACGCAGGATCGTAACAGCTCACGCTTGCGGTGGAGGGGCCCGCATCCGACGCCGCGGCCGCCCCTGCATCCGGGGGCGGGGTGGGAGGAGGAGCCGCACCGCCGTCGCACAAACCGAGCTTCGCGCAGTTGATGGCGCGCACTGGGCAGCGGTGCACGCGTTGAGCAGTTCGAGGCTGGTGGAAGGGGTTCCGGCGAAGCAGCCGTCGAAGCCCACAGCGGCGTCCGTGCCTCCGTCCGCGGCGGCGCCATCGTTCGACCCGCTCCCGGTGCAAAGGTTGGCGACGCAGGTGAGCCCTTGACCCAAGGGCGCGCAGTCGGCGTTCGTGGCGCACTGTTGGCTCTCTCGGTTTAGAAGCAGCGTGCAGGCCGAGAGGCCCAAGAACGCGCCAATGGTCCAAGCCAGGTTTCCGCGCATGCTCATACTAGAAGCTCCCACCAAGGACGAATGGTGTCTTGCCCACCGCCTTTGGACTGCTATGGCTCAGCGTTAAGTAGAGCGCGACTCCGGCGGCGACCACCGCGCTGATGACGAGGACGTCGGTCACCAGCCCCAGCGTCGTGGTGGCCCGCGCGCGACGGTCCAGCTCGGGTTGGTTGGCGGGAACTTGGCGCCGGTAGTCGCTCAGATCGTTGGCGCTCGAGATGGCCAAGACGCCGGTGATGGTACCGCCCACGGCCAACGCCCCAGCGGCGGACCAGGTAGCGATGGCGGGCACGTTGAGGCTGCTATCTGCCTCCGGCTTGGGGTCCTTACGCGCCACGGTCACGGGGGCCCCCAGCGCGTTTCCAGCCCCCGCGATGGTGTCGAAAATGAGCGAAACCGCCTTGGTATCTCCGGCCGTTACTTCGACGGTGCGCGCCACGGTGGCGTGCCCCTCCTTCGCGGCGGCGACGCGGTGCTTGCCCACGTTGACCGTTAGCGGCTTGGCGAGCGGCGCGTGGCCCACCGACTCGTCATCGACGAAGAGCTCCGCTCCCGAAAGCGAGGCGGACAGATCGACCTTTCCGATGCGCGTCCTCAACACGGTGAGCGTTCGTTCCACTTCGGCGCGGTGGGTGGTTCCGCCTTCAGCAACGTAGCGCTCGAAGTTGGCCAAGGCCTGCGCGTAGTCCTGCAACTGATAGGCCGCTTGGCCAATGTTGTAGAGGACGTTGACGTTGGGTGCGATCTCGTTGGCCCGCCGAAACTCGGCGAGCGCTCCACGGTAGTCTGCCTCTTGGTACAGCGACAGGGCGCGCTGAAAGTGGGCACCCGCCTCCTTGCTGGGGTCTTGCCCGGCGGCCTGGGCGGCGACTGCGAGTTGGCCACAAACGAGGAGGGCGAAAAGAGTTCGTTTCATCATCAGTTGGTTCCGTACGGATTGTTGGGGTCGACCGGCCGGAACGGCACTTTGCCCGTTCCCAGCGGCGTCGCCTCGGGCGATCGCGTCTCCGCCGGCGGTGGGGCGGACGAGGGGCCGGCGAGCGGAGGCCGGACCGGCTGAAAGTGCTGGGGCTGCCCCCCGCGGATGGGCGCCATCGCGAGCGTGAATTGCCCTGTCTTACACTCTACATCGCGCTCCACCGGCTCGTAGCCAGGGGCGACGGCGCGCACGTGCAGCTGGGCTCCCGGCGCACACTTCTTTTCCTCCCCGTGTCGTGCGCCTCTTCCGTCCACCCAAAGCTGCGCGGAGCTTGGGCTGACGGAGAACGAGACCACTTGCACGGTCTCTTGCGTCGGAGCCGGCATCGCGACGTCGCTGGGCGCGGCGCGTAGGGGCTGCGCCGGCGGCACCGTGGAAGAAGAGGCGCTCTTGCCGGCTTCGCCCGCGTCGCCACGCTTCCCTCGCAAGGCCAAAGCGACCAATGCTCCGCCGACGAGGAGAATCGTTGCGGCCGCAATCAACCCGAACAACGGCCAGCGACGCGTCGCAGGCGGAAACGCCTTTGGGGTGGCTACAAAAGGAGGCGTCGCCATCGTGCGCGTCGAGTTGGCGAAGCCTCCGCTGCTGACCGACGGCCCGCTCGGCGTGCGGAGGTCCCCCACGCCGAGGCGCGGCAACTGGCTTGGCGCTTCGCCGGCAGCGAGGTGCTTGAGCGACGACTCGATGGCGCTTTGCGCACGAGACCGCTCCGCTTGAAAGAGCTCCGCCACCAGCAGCCCCGCCTGCTTGAGCGAGGCCTTGTCGGCTTGTTCGTTCGCTAGATAGTCGTCGAGCGCTGAAGAGAACTCTTGCGCACTCTGGAAGCGCAGCGCCGGGTCCGGTGCGAGCGCGCGGTTCGCGATCTCCACCAGGCGCGGATGCGCAGCGGGTGCGGCCTCGGCGAGCTTAGGAATGTTAGCAGCGAGGAGCGCGGTAAGGGTCTCGACTTCGCTGCGTTGGCCCCACATGCGTCGGCCCGCGACGCTTTCCCAAAGCATGACGCCGATGGAAAATAGATCCGAACGGTTGTCGGCGTTGCCGCGAACCTGCTCCGGCGCCATGTACGAGGGCTTGCCCTTCAGCGTTCCCACGCGGGTCTCCACCTGCGAGTCGACGGACTTCGCGATGCCGAAGTCCATGAGCTTCACCTGACCATCCACCGTCAGGAAGATGTTTTGGGGAGTCACATCGCGGTGCACCACACCAGCCGGCGATCCGTCATAGGAAGCCGCGGTATGGGCGTATTGGAGACCGTAGAGAACTTCAGCCAACACGCGGAGCTGTTGGGCGACGGTGAAGCGCTCATCCCGCTTCCGAAGAATTCGGCTAAGCACCGTCCCGTCCAAGTAGTCCATCACCAAGAAGTGGTGGGGCCCGTCGATTCCCACCTCGTAGGTCTGGACGATATTCGGATGACTGAGCCGTGCCGCGAGCCTCGCTTCCTCCAGGAACATGGCGAGGAACTCTGGCTGGCTGACCAGCTCATGCCGTACTTCCTTGAGCACGAAGACCTTGCTGAACCCTCCAGGGCCGCGCGTCACGGCGACGTAGACGATGCCCATCCCTCCCCGGGCCAGCTCAGCGATGCGGTGGTACTTGCCGACTTGCATGGTGCTTCCCAACAACTGATGACCTACGTCCCTCCGCTTTCGGATTGTGGCACGAGACAATGTCTTGTCGTCCTGGATTCGCGGCGATGCAAGCGCAAAACCGAGATGCTGTGCGCTCCGAGACCACACCAGGCGAACAGAACACACGCGCGCTTCAGAGAGCGCAGTGCGCTCACCTGCGCGCATCAAGTGCGCTCCGGCGCTCGCTCTTCGGCAATGCCGTGCCACCAGAAATCGCTCGATGAGGGCCATGGTCCCGACATCGAGCACCTCGCCCAAGTGCAGGTACACGTTGCACACGGCGGTCAGCCGATTCGCCAGCTGGAACACCAGGAGCACGTGAGGGTGCGGCGTGCCCACTACCGCGGTCTCCACCGGAACGAGCCATCGGCAGCCGTCGTGAGCACCACGTCGCTACGTGGCGAGCCGGGCCGTCGCCCGGGGTGCCATGCGGCGGACCGTGGTCGCCCGCGCACGCCGCGACGGCAACGAAAACCACGCACCACGCGGACCACGCCGCGAAGGCCGCACCCCGGCGATTCATAGCGTTTTGGGATCACGGTTGAAGGAGTGTGTCAACGAGATTCCAGGAAACTGCGCCTCCGTGACGGATGGGCCCGCGTCACCGTCCTGATTGCTCGGGCGGCTGCCGTTTGGTAAGTCCCGTTTCCCCCGAATCTTCGGAAAAACCGGCGCATTTTACCCATGAAGAACGGCACGTCGACGCACCTCGAGAATGGCGCCTCCGCCCACGTATCCCCGCAGAGCCCCGTCGTCGCGCATCGGTCTTCGCCGACCCCGCTCGAGCCGGCCCGCATCTTCGAAGGCGCGCGGCTGCTCATCCTCGGCGGCACCGGGTTTCTCGGGAAGATCTTCTGGAGCATGCTGCTGCACCGCTACCCCGGGGTCGGCAAGATTTACCTGCTCGTGCGCAGCAGCAAGAAGAAGACCAGCGAGGAGCGCTTCTGGTCCGAGGTTGCCACCAGCGAAGCCCTCGAGCCGCTTCGCGCGCAACACGGCGACGGCTTCAACGACTTCCTCAAAGAGAAGTTCGTGCCCATCGACGGCGACGTGGGCAAGCCGCTGTGCGGCATCGACCCCACGCTGGTGAAGAACCTCAAGGGCACCATCGACGCCGTGGTCAACGTGGCCGGCGTGGTCGACTTCAACCCGCCGCTCGACGAGGCCCTCGACAACGCCTTCGGGGCCCAGAACCTGGTGGCCCTGTGCGAGGGGCTGGCCGCGCCGCTCTTTCACACCAGCACCTGCTACGTGGTGGGCAACCGCAAGGGGCTCATCTACGAAGAAGTGCCTTCTACCCACCCGTTTCCGCGCGCCGACGAGCTGGGCCGCGACCTTTGGGACCCGGCGCGCGAGATCGCCGACTGCCTCGACATCGTGGCGCAGGCGAAGTCGCGCTGCGAGGACGCCTTTCGTCAGAGCGAGTTTTTGGAGCGCGCCAAGAAGAACCTCGAGATGCGCGGTGAGCCCTCGGAGGGTCCGCCCCTCGAGTCGGAGCTCAAGCACGTGAAGCGCCGCTGGGTGAGTGCCCGGCTGGCCGAGGCCGGGCGCGAGCGCGCGAGCCACTGGGGCTGGCCCAACACCTACACGTACACCAAGAGCATCGGCGAGCAGATCATCGCCCGCAGCGGCATCACCTACTCCATTGCCCGTCCGGCGTGCTGCGAGAGCACCATGTCGTTCCCGTTCCCCGGCTGGAACGAGGGCATCGGCACCAGCGCGCCCATCATCTTCCTGGTCATGAAGGGCCACCACCAGATCGTCGGCCGCGACGCCATCATCGACTTCATCCCCTCGGACGTGGTGTGCGCGGGAATGATCATCTCGCTGGCGGAGCTCCTCGAGGGCACCCACGCCAGCGTGTACCAGTACGGCGCCAGCGACGTGAACCCCAGCACCAGCGAACGCTTCGGCGAGCTCATCGGGCTCTACAAGCGCAAGTACTACCAGCGCACTGGCAAGGGGAACCCGCTCCTCAATTTCTTCCAGGCACACATGGAGCCGGCCGTCGTCTCCAAGGAGCGCTTCGAGACCACCGGCCCCCGCGCCTTCGCCAAGCTGGCCCGGCAGATGGCCGCGGTGCTCAAGGCTGCGCCCGGGCCCGTTGCCAAAGTGGGCAAGAGCGGCGCCCGCGCCCTCGAAGGCTTCGCCAAGCAAGAAGACAAGATCGACGAGATCATCGGCCTCTTCGCGCCCTTCACCTGGGACCAAAAAGGCCCTTTTTCGTGCGCCAATACGCGCGCCGGATACGATCGCCTCTCGCCCGAGGACCAAGAGAAGCTGCCCTGGCGCCCGGACCAGATCGACTGGGCCGACTACTGGATGAACCAGCACATGCCGGCCATGGAGAAGCGGGTCATTCCCTGGCTCGAGGAGCGCTACAAAAAGGAGCTCAAGCCGCTGCAAGCCCACGCGACCTTGGCGTCGCTGGTGGACCAGATGGCCGAGCGCCACGACCTCACCCTGGCCTTCCAAAGGCTCGAAGAGACCGGCCTCTCGCGCGTCACCTTCCGCGACGTGCAGAGCCGCGCCAACGCCGTGGCCGCGTGCATCGCCGCCGCTGGCCTGGTGAAGGGCGATCGCGTGGTGCTCTCGGGTCTCAACCATCCGGAGTGGCCCATCGTGTTCTTCGGCATCGTGCGCGCCGGCTGCGTGGCCTGCCCGGTGGACCCCAACCTCGACGAAAAGGCCTTCGCCAACATTCTGGCCGAGAGCCAGGCCAAGCTCGCCATCTGGGACGCGCACGTCGAAGAGAAGAGCGGCGCCCACCTGCGCGCTTCCGCGCCTTCGCTCCCGGTGCGCACCCTGGAGGAGATGGCGGCCGAACAGGGCGATCTCCTCCGGCCCGCGGTGACCGTCGACGAGGCCGACGTCGCCAGCCTCATCTTCACCAGCGGCACCACCGGCAAGCCCAAGGGCGTCATGCTGACGCACGGGAACTTCACCGCCATCATCGCCTCGCTGGCGCCGCTCTTTCCCATCACCCCCAGCGACCGCGTGCTCTCGGTGCTGCCGCTCCACCACACCTTCGAGTTCAGCTGCGGCTTCCTGCTGCCGTACTCGCGCGGATCGCGCATCATCTATCTCGACGAGCTCACCGGCGACCGCGTCAACCGCGGTCTGCGCGAGGGCCGCGTCACCGGCATGGTGGGCGTGCCTGCGGTGTGGCACCTGCTCGAACGGCGCATTCTCTCGCAGATCGAGGCGCGCGGAGCGGTGGCCGAGGCGTTCCTCAATGTGGGCGGCGAGCTCAATCGTTGGCTCTCCAAGAACGTAGGATTCGACCTCGGGAAGGTGCTCTTCGGTCAGGTGCACCAGGGCCTCGGCGGCAACATTCGCTTTCTCATCTCCGGCGGCGCCGCGCTCCCGCACGACACGCAGAAGCTCTTCGCTGGGCTGGGCCTCAAGCTCACCGAGGGCTACGGCCTCACCGAGGCCTCGCCGGTGCTCACCGTGGCCAAGGCAGGCTCGGCGCCGGGGCAAGTGGGCAAGGCCATTCCCGGCGTGGAGATCAAGATCGACGCGCCCGACGCCAACGGCGTGGGCGAGGTGCTGGCCAAGGGCAAGAGCATCATGCTGGGCTATACCGACGAGGAGGCCACCGCGCAGACGCTGCAAGACGGCTGGCTGCGCACCGGCGATCTGGGCAAGCTCGACAAGCGCGGCAACCTGGTGCTCGTCGGCCGCTCGAAGGACGTGGTGGTGACCGCCAGCGGCGAGAACATCTACCCCGACGACGTGGAGCGCGTGCTCGGCAAGGTGGCCCACGTAGACGAGCTGGCGCTGGTGGGCATCGACGCCCCGAGTGGCGGCGAGCGGCTTGCATGCCTGGCGGTGGTCGAAGCCGACGACGGCGTCTCCCGCGCCGAGCGCAGCGAACGCGCCCTCTCGTCGCTGCGTGCGGCCATCGGCAAGCTGCCCTACAACCAGCAGGCCGGCGTGGTGCACCTCTACGAGGCCAAGCTCCCGCGCACCGCGACCCGCAAGGTGAAGCGCAACGAGGTCAAGGCGCTGCTGGAGCGCATCATGACCGCCCAGGCCAAGCCCGACGCCCACGCGCCCACCCAGAGCCCGGTGCGCGTGGCCATCGCCTCGGTAAAGGGCAAGCGCCTGGAAGACATTCACGCCACCAGCACCATGGTGGGCGACCTCGGCTTCGACTCGCTCTCGCTCACCGAGCTCTTGGTCGCGCTCGAAGCGCGCTACGGCACGCTGGAACCCACGGCCCTTCAGGAGTGCATCACCGTGGCCGACGTGGAGCGCCTGGTCGACGTGGCGGCGGTGCCTTCGGTGCGCCCCTCGGCCGCGCCTTCGCGCTACCAGATCCAGGGGCAGTCGCACGCCGCGAAGCCGGAGGTGCCGGACCTGCCCGACTTCGTAAAGGACTCGGGCAAGAAGCTCATCGGCAAGGTGCAAGACTTCTTCTACGGCGACATGATGAAGCCCAAGGTCAGCGGGCGCGCCTACATTCCCCACAATCGCAACACCATCGTGGTGGCGAACCACGCCAGCCACCTCGACATGGGCTTCGTACGCCACGCGCTCGGACCCTACGGCGAGGACGTGGTGTCGCTGGCCGCGCAAGACTACTTCTTCGAGCGCGAGTCGTGGAAGCGCACGTTCTTCGAAAACTTCACCAACCTGAAGGCCATCGACCGCAAGGCGGGCCTGCGCGCCAGCGAGCGCCAGGCGGCCTCGGTCATCGAGTCGGGCCAGACCATGCTCATCTTCCCCGAGGGCACCCGCTCGGTCGACGGCGACATCCACGAGTTCAAGCCGCTGGTGGGGCACCTGGCGCTCTACTACAGCGTCGACATCTTGCCGGTGTACCTGGGCGGCACCCGCGAGGCCATGCCCAAGGGCGCACGGCTCCCCAAGCAGCGCGAGCTGGTGGCCCGCATCGGCCCGGCGTTCACGGTGGCCGAGATGAAGCGCCTCACCGCCGGCATGAAGCTCGCCGACGCATCGCGCGAGGTGGCGCGGCTGGCGCGCGAAGCTGTGCTGGCCCTCCGCCGCGGTGAGGTGCTCGAGTTCGAGTCGCTCACGCCCGGTAACAAGGAGCCCGTGAAGGCCAAGACCGAGCACCCGCTGGTGACGCTCTTCGGCGATCTCCAGCGCAAGTTCCACCCGGCCTCGGTGAAGAGCCCGCTCTCGTTTTACTTCACCCTGGGGGGCGACGACATGGCGAAGTGGACGGTCATGGTGAAGCCCGAGGGTTGTGAGATCAAGCGCGGCAAGCCCGAAGGCGGCACCGCCGACTGCGTGCTCAAGACCACGCCCGACATCTTCACCAAGATCGTCCGCGAGGCCTATACCCCCAGCCCGGCAGAGTTCATCTCCGGCGCCATCAAGTCCAACGACGTGAGTCTACTCATGGAGTTCCAGCGCGTCTTCCAGCTCGATCGTCCGGAAGGGAGCGTCTCGTGAGCCGCGTTCTACTCACCGGGGGCACTGGCTTTCTCGGTCTTCACACCGCCGAGGCCCTGCGCAATGCGGGGCACGAAGTGGTGGCGCTCACCCGTGGTCCTTCGCCGGCTCTCGAGGCGTTGGGCGTTACCCTGGCGAGGGGCGACGTGCTCGACCGTTCGAGCGTAGAAGCCGCCGCCGCCGGCTGCGCGGTATTGGTGCACTCTGCAGGTAAAGTCTCGCGCGACCCCGACGACGCCGAGATGCTCTACAAGCTGCACGTCGACGGCACCAAGAACGTCCTCGACGGCGGCGCCGCTGCCGGTGTGCGCCGGGCGGTGGTCATCTCCACCAGCGGCGTGGTCGCGGTGAGCGCGTCGAAAAACGCTATCGCCAACGAGGAAACGGAGACCCCGCTCGCGCTCATCCAGCGTTGGCCCTACTACCGCTCCAAGCTCTACGCCGAGAAGGCCGCGCTCGATCGCAACCGCGCCGACCTCGAGGTGGTGTGCCTCAACCCCACACTGCTGCTCGGACCGGGCGACGTGCACGGATCGTCTACCGAAGACGTTCGGCTCTTTTTGGAGAAGAAGATCCCCGCGGTGCCGCCGGGCGGCCTCTCGTTCGTCGACGTTCGCGACGTGGCCAAGACCGCGGCCTCTGCGCTCACGCAAGGTCGGGCCGGGCACCGCTACCTGCTCGGCGCCTGCAACATGACCCTGCGCGAATTCTTCGGGCGCCTGGAGCGCGTGTCGGGCGTGCGCGCGCCGTTCGTCCCCATGCCGTCGTTTCCCGCCTCCGCAGGGGGAGCCATTCCCCACTCAGCCGATCTCGCGCGGGTGGGGGTGCAGGTGCTCACCGACGCGCTGAAGCGCTTCGGCCTTCGCAGCCCCGTTGATCCGGTGAGCCTCGATATGGCGCAGTTCACCTGGTACCTCGACGCCAGCAAAGCAGAAGACGAGCTCGGCTTCGCGCCGCGCGATGCGCAAGAGACCCTCGTCGACACGGTGCGCGATCTCCGCGAGCGTGGCGTCGTGTGGCCCGAATGAACCCCTACCTCGTCGTCAACCCCACCTCCGGCGGCGGCCGCACCGGCAAGACCTTCCCGGAAATGCGCAAGGCCATCGAGCGTGCGCTCGGCAGCTGCGACGTCGGCGAGACGACCCGTGCAGGCCACGCGGTGGAGCTGGCCCAGGCCGCTGCCGAGAAAGGCCACGAGCTGGTGGTGGCGGTGGGCGGCGACGGCACCTTCAGCGACGTGGTCGACGGCGTCCTCCGCGCCAAGCGCCGCGGCACCGAAGTGGCGCTCATCGGGCAGGGCACCGGCGGCGACTTTCGCAAGACCCTCGAGCTCGAGCACCGGCTCGACGGCTACCTCGCCGCCATCTCCTCGGGGAAGACGCGCAGCCTCGACGTGGGCCGCTTCCGGTACCAGACCCGCGCCGGCGAGACCCGCGAGCGCCACTTCGTCAACATTCTCTCCTGCGGCCTGGGGGGCCTGGTGGACCAGTACGTGGCCGGCGCATCGCGCATGCTGGGCGGCACCGCTGCCTACTTCGGCGCTTCGGTGCGCGGGCTCTTGGCGGTGCAAAAGGGGCGGCTCCGCTGCGAGCTGTCGCTGGCCGGCAAGGACGAAACGCATGTACTCCACACCTATGTGCTGGCCATTTGCAACGGCCGCTTCTTCGGTGCCGGCATGCACGTGGCGCCCATGGCCGATCCGAGCGACGGCGTGTTCGAGGTGATTGCCCTCGAGTCCACCTCGAAGCTCGCCTTTGCGCTCACCTCGGGTCGCATCTATTCCGCCAAGCACCTGGCCACTGCCACGCACCTCCGCTGCGACAAGATTCGAGTCACCCTCGAGAACGCGGACGCGGGTCCCTTCCTGCTGGACGTGGACGGTGAGCCGCTGGGCGCTCTGCCGGTCGACGTGGAGCTGGTTCGCTCCGCCATCACGCTCCGCGGCTGAGCCTTAGGCCGCGTGCGTGGCGCGCCGTAACAGATCGAGATCCATGGTGCCGCTCTCGCGCTCGACCAGCGGGAAGCCCGAAGCTGCCAGCAGGTGGCGCATGCCGACGTTGGCCGCGAGCACGTAGGCGCGGAGCACGCCGACCCTCCGCGCCGGGGCTTGCTCCACCAGCTCTTGCAGCAGCACCGTGCCGAGGCCGCGCTGCTGGTAGGCGTCGCCCACCGTGATGGCGATTTCCGCCACATTGGGATCTTCCGTCTCGCGAATCATTCGCCCAACCGCCACGATGGCGCGGTCCGCCGGGTGGGTGGCCACCACCGCGAAGTGGTCGTAGCCATCCACGTGGGTGAGCACGGTAGAGGCGTTCGCCGGAAGCTGCGTCAACTGCGCATGAAAGCGCAGGTAGCGAGACGCGTCGGAGAGGCCGCGGGCGAAGGCCTCGAGGGCAGCCTTGTCGCGCGGTCCGATGGGTCGAAGCAGCAGCGGATCGCCGTCCGGAAGTCGCCAGATGCGGGGCAATTGTGACATGGTGCGTTAGAGTGTTATGGGGCACTGCGTTATGCTATGCAATGGACAATGCGCGACATTTTCGGGGACTTGTGTTGAATAACGCAATGCAGGATCCGCACCGTGCGCCGGTTCGGTTGTAATCCCAGGTAGGCGCACCTACTCTTCGAGCGCGCTCGGTCTGGGCGCGACTCTCGGGGACGCGCGACAATGGACGAGTCGAAGGATGTCGGATCGATCGGATCCACACCGCCCCGTGCGGGCGACGTGGCACGGGGTGAGGCGCGCCTGGGGCTCGACGATCTGCGGGCGGTCTTCGAGCAGCTCGAAGAGGGTTTGATTCTGTCCGACGTGGCCGGCGGCATCGTGCACTGGAACCGCGCCGCCCTGGCCATGCACGAGCTCACCCCCGACGCCTCGCTCCACCGGCCTGTGGAAGACTTCGCAGACATCTACGAGCTGCACACCTCCGCCGGCGAGCTCCTTCCGGTGTCGAGCTGGCCCGTGCCTCGGCTCCTGCGCGGAGAGACGGTGCGAAGCGAGGTCCTGCGCCTGGCTCGGCGCGATCGCCCGTGGAGCCGTATGTTTTCCTACTCCGGTAGCGTGGTCGCCGGAGGAGTGGTCGTCTTGCACCTGCGCGACGTCACTGCGCAGGTGGAGGCCGAGCGCACCGTGGCGCGCCAAACCGAGCTGCAAGGCATGCTGTTCCATTGCTCGCAGCGCCTCGCAGGCATCGAACCGCTGGAGCCAGGCGCGGCGCACGGCATTCTCGAGAACCTGGGAGCCCATTTCGACGCCTACGGTGTGGCGCTGCTCAAGGCCTTGCCCGAAGAAGCCTTGGAGCTCGTCGCCAGCGCGGGCGATGTTCCGAACGGCCTCCGTACGTTGCGGTCGCCATCGACCGTCGTCGCAGCCGAGGAGGCGGTGCGCGCCGGCTGGGGCGAGAGCGGCCCCACGAGTGCGACGTTCGCGCTGCAAGCGCCCACCGGGCAGCTGCTGGGCATCCTCACGTTGGCTTCTCGCGTCGCCCTGTCCGACGACGATGAGCAGGTGCTGCGAACCCTGACCCACATGTTCTCCGCGGCTGCGGAACGTGCCTCGGCGGCCAAGGCGACGCGCGAGAACGAGCTGCGGCTACGGCTCTTGCTGCAGCAGGTGCCGGTCATGGTGTGGAGCGTCGATCGCAGCCTGCAGATCACCTTCGTGGGTGGGGCGGGCCTCGCCACCTCGGGGCTGGCCTCGCGCATGCTGCCCGGGCGCCTTGTGCACGAGACGGTACCCGGCCGGCGCGATCTCAGCCGCGCGCGCCACCTGGCAGCCATGCGGGGCGAGCTGGTGTCGTTCGAAGAGCGCGTCGGCAACGTCGTCCTCCGAGGGGGCCTCACCGCGCTCTACGACGATAGTGGCGCCATCTCCGGGGCGGTGGGTTACGCCGAGGACGTGACCGACCGCGCGCAGGCCGCCGAAACGGCGCTGGAGGCCATGAGCAACCTCGCGCGGGCGCAGCGCGTCAGTCACACCGGTAGCTTCGAGTTCGACTTCACCGCCGAAGGGGCGCCGGCGGCCGTGCACCGGTGGTCCGACGAGGCGTATCGCATCTACGGCTACCCGGTGGGGAGCGTGACGCCGACCTTGCCCCTGGTGGCGAGCCACGTTCATCCAGACGACCGCGACGCGGTGTTCGCGAACCCCTTCGATGCCGACTTCGTGCACGACTTTCGCCTGGTGCGGCGCGACGAGAGCCTGCGCCACGTTCGCGTGCGCTACGAGATATCGCGCGACGCGGCCAGCGGGCGGCCACTCAAGGCCATCGGGGCCATCTCCGACATCACCGATCTCAAAATTGCCCAGGCCGAGGTGTTGCGGCTGAACGCCGACCTCGAGCTTCGCGTGGCCGAGCGAACCGCCGAGCTGCGCGCCGCCAACGAGGAGCTTCAGGCCTTCGCCTATGCGGTGGCCCACGATCTGCGGGCGCCGCTTCGTGCCATGGAAGGGTTCAGCCGCGCCCTCGAGGAGGAGTACGAAGGGGCGCTCGGTACCGAGGGCCGCGAGTACCTGGGAGAGATCATCGGGGCCAGCCGGAAAATGGACGCCCTCATCGATGCGCTCCTGGCGCTCTCGCGCACCACGCGCCCGGACATCCACCCCGAGGCGGTCGACATCTCCGAGCTCTGCCACGTGGCCATCGGCGAGCTCGTCGCGGCGGAGCCCGCGCGGCAGGTCGAGGTTCGCGTGGAACCAGGCCTTCGGGTGCGCGCCGACGCGCGCATGATGGCGTCGCTGGTGCGCAACCTGGTGGGCAACGCGTGGAAGTACACCGCACGCTGCGCGGCCGCGGAAATTCGCGTCTTCGCAGAGCAGCGCGATGGCGCCCGTTGGATCGTCGTCCGCGACAACGGCGCTGGCTTCTCGATGAGCCATGCGCAGAAGCTCTTCGTCCCGTTTCAGCGCCTGCACCGGGAGGACGAATTTCCCGGCATCGGTATCGGCCTCGCCACCGCCAGCCGCATCGTGTCCCGTCACGGAGGCACCATCACCGCCGAGGCCGCGCCCGGCCAGGGCGCCACCTTCCGTTTCACCCTGCCTTCGCTCACTGTCGAAGAAAGCTCGCCCACCGAGGAACTGCCCGCATGAACACCCGCCCCGGTCGCATTTTGCTCGTGGAAGACAATCACACCGACGAGAAGCTGACGCTCCGCGCGTTGCGAAAGGTCAACCTCGGCAATGAGGTCGACGTGGTGCGCGATGGCCAGCAAGCGCTCGACTACCTCTTCGGGCAAGGCGAGTTCGAGAGCCGAGCGGGCGCGCCGCTGCCGGTGGTGGTGCTGCTCGACGTGAACCTGCCCAAGGTGGGCGGGCTCGACGTTCTCGCCCAGCTGCGGCAAGACCCGCGCACGAAGTTGCTCCCGGTGGTCGTGCTGACATCATCCGACGAAGAGCGCGATCGTC
This sequence comes from Polyangiales bacterium, assembly GCA_038210445.1. Taxonomy (GTDB): domain Bacteria; phylum Myxococcota_A; class Polyangia; order Polyangiales; family Polyangiaceae; genus JABFRG01. The sequence goes on along the minus strand of JBBQWQ010000028.1, from coordinate 44,540 downwards.
TCCAGAGCTACGCCAGCGGCGCCAACAGCTTCGTGCGAAAGCCGGTTGTTTTCGAGGCCTTCGCCGAAACAGTGGGGCGCCTGGGGGTGTACTGGGTGCTCACCAACGAACCCGCGGTCAAGGAGTGACGCGTGCTGTGAGGGTGCATTTGGCAGCTCGCACGGAAACTTGGGCGCTGGCGGGGAGTCGAGGTACACTTTCCATGGAAGATACATGGGTGGGGTAATTCGACTCTTGATCGTCGACGACTCGGAGCGCGACGCGGCGGTGGCCGTTCGCGAGCTTCGGCGTGGCGGGTTCGACACCACGCACCATCGCGTGGACACCGCGGCTGCGCTGCGCGCCGCCCTCGACGGTGAGCCGTGGGACGTGATCATCTCCGACTTTCACATGCCGGAGCTCACCGGTCACGAGGCGCTTCGCATCGTGCGCGAGCGCTCCCGCGACGTTCCCTTCATCGTGCTCTCCGGCGTCATCGGCGAGGAGCTGGCGGTGGAGCTGCTGAAAGCGGGCGCCGACGACTACGTGCTCAAGGACCGCTCGTTCCGCCTGTGCCTCGCGGTCGACCGCGCGCTTCGCGACGCAGGCGAGCGGGTGAGCCGGCGCCGCATCGAAGAGGCGCTCCGCGCGAGTGAGGAACGGTTTCGCACGCTGGTCGATTCCATGGACGACCTCGTGTTCACCGTAGGCTGCTCGGGCAAAGTGGATGGATTCTATGGCCGCGCGCCCGACGTACCGGGCGCGCCCTCGCGCGCGCTCGGCGTCTCGGTGCCGGAGCTGTTCGGAGCGGAGCACGGCGCGCTGCACGAGCAGGCCCTGGAGCGCGCATTCCGCGGCGAGCCTGCGCTCTACGAGTGCAGCACCGAGTCGCCTCGAGGAGCGCGACACTACAGCGTACGCCTCTCGGCCCGGCGCAGCTTGAGCGGCGAAGTGGTGGGGCTGGTGGGGGTGGCGCACGACGTGACCGCGCAGAAGGAAGTGCAGGCCCAGCTGGCGGCGGCCGACCGCATGGCCTCGGTAGGCCTGCTGGCGGCCGGCGTGGCCCACGAGATCAACGGCCCGCTCTCGGTGGTGCTGGCCAACGCCCACGTGGCGCTCGAGACCATTCGCGAGGGCGCGGGCATCGCTCCACCGCTCGAGGCCGAGCTCCTCGACATTCAGGAGTGTGCCCACCGCGTTCGTCGTATCGTGCGCGATCTTGGCCTGTTTTCCCGGTCTCCGGAAGACCACGTGGGCCCGGTCGACGTGCGGCAGGTGCTCGACGTCACGTTGCGGCTCACCGAGCACCAGATGCGGCATCGAGCTCGCCTGGTGAAAGACTACGGCGAAGTGGCTCTGGTGGTTGCCAACGACGCGCGCCTCGGCCAGGTGTTCCTCAACCTCATCATGAACGCCATTCAGGCGATTCCCGAGGAGCGCACCGACGAGAGTGAGGTGCGTCTCTCGACCCGCACCAGCCCGGACGGAAGCGTCGTGGTCGAGGTGAAAGACACCGGCGCCGGCATGAGCGAGGCGGTGCTCGGTCGGCTGTTCACCCCCTTCTTCACTACCAAGCCGGTGGGCTTCGGCACCGGGCTGGGGCTCTCCATATGTCATCGCATCGTCACTGGAATGGGAGGCATCATCGTGGCCGAGAGCAAGACCGGTGAAGGCAGTACGTTTCGGGTCACGCTGCCCGCGGCTCCTCACGTTCCGACGCCGGCGGCTCCCGCGGTCGAGGCGGCGGCTCCCGCGACGCGCCGCGGCCGCATTCTCTTGATCGACGACGAGCCCCAGGTGTTGTCGGTGCTGGCGCGCATTCTGGGTCGGCACCACGACACGGTGACCCTCACCCGCGGCGCCGACGCGCTCGAGCTCTTGCGCAAGGGAGAGACGTTCGACCTCGTGTTTTGCGACCTCATGATGCCCGGCCTCTCCGGCATGGCGCTCTACGACGAATTGGGGCGGGTTTCGCCGGAGCACCAGTCGCGGGTGGTGTTTCTCACCGGCGGAGCCTTCACGCCGGAGGCGCGCGCCTTCCTCGACCAGGTGCCAAACCTGCGACTCGAAAAGCCCTTCGACGTGCGACGCATCACAGAGCTGGCTGCCGATCGCGTGAATGCGCGGTCTGCGCCCAAGCCTCGTTCGGAAGAATGAGCGCGGCGGCCCTGCTCGCCCTGCTGGCCGAGAGCGACGACGGGTTCGTCGTGGCGGGCGCCGAGCCGCTTTTGGAGCCAGCATGGAATTCGGCAGCTGCGCGCCTCCACCAAGGGCACGCGCCGAACGACGCGCACCTCGCCGAACGCGTCGTACTGCGCGACGAACGCGAGCAACGGGTGCCGTACCAAGTCTGGCCGGTGGTCCGCTTCCTGCGGGGCGAAGCGGTGCCGCCGGTGGTGCTGTGGCTGTACCTGGTGGGCGCGCGCGCGCCGGTCCGAGCGCTGCGCTATCGCTCGCTCCACCCCTCTTCTGGGCTCCGGCTCCTCCAGGTGGAAGACGTGACGCACCTCGAGGACCGTCGGCGCGCGGCCGAACGCGCCGCGCGCGCCGCAGAGGCGGACCTCGACGGCTTCGTGAACGCCCTGGTGCACGATCTGCGGGCCCCATTGCGTGCATTGTGCACGTTTGGCGAAGACCTGCAACGCCTGCCAGTGGAGCAGCTCGCCGGCGAAGCCCGTGAGCTGGCGGGCGAGGTGGCGACGGCGGGCGTGGATCTCAGCGAGCTCCTGGAAGGGCTCACGCGTCTGGTTCGCACCGCCCAGCGCCCGCTCGTCCTCGAAGAAGTTGACGTGTCGGCCCGGGCTCTGGAGATCGACGCCGATCTTCGGCGGCGTTCGCCAGCGCGTACGGTGACGACCACGGTGGAGCCGGGCCTGCGCCTTCGGGGCGACGCACTGCTGCTGGACACGGTGCTCGACGAACTGCTGGGAAATGCCTGGAAGTTCAGCGCACCGCGCGCCCACCCGACGATTCGGCTGGAGTCGCGCGAGCGGGGCGACGCGACGTTCGTGTGCGTGGTCGACGACGGCGTGGGCTTCTCGATGGGCCAGGTGGGCCGTCTCTTTCGTCCCTTCCAAAGGCTTCACCGGCCGTCGGAGTTTCCCGGACGCGGTATGGGGCTCGCGACCGTGCTGCGCATCGTCCGCAAGCACGACGGCGACGTTTTTGCCGAGTCTTCGGCATCCGAGACGGTCTTCGGCTTCCACGTGCCGTCGACGCTCGGGCTTCGCGGGTGAGCTCGAGACTCAGGTGCCGTCGGCGGTGAACCCGTTGCTTCGATGCGTTCCGTCGCAGAACGGTTTGGTTTTGGAGCCGCCGCATCGGCAGAGCACGCACTGGGTGGTTCGGCGCACGGTACGGCCGGTTCCGGCGCAGATCTCCAGGTTGCCCTGCACCGCCAGCGGCCCGTCTTTTCGCGGCACGATGGTGAGCGGGCCGTTGCGACGGAGGAGCGGGTCGACGGTGTCGGTCTTGGGCTCGCCGCTGGCGGCGAACCCGGCTGCCGCATGGGAGCTGTCGCAGAAGGGCTTGTTCTTCGAGGCGCCGCAGCGGCATAGCGTCGCGCGAAACATGGGCGACTGACCTTCGAGCGCGAGCTCTGCATGCACCCCCAGAGGTCCATTTTCGCGCACCCGGAGCACGTTCACTTCGGGGGCGCTCTCGTCGGGGCCGGCGTCGAGTCGCTGGTAGGTGATGGCGCCCGACGGGCAGTCGTGCGCCACCGTGACCAGCGTCTCCACGTGCGCTTCGTCGGGGAAGATCCACTCGCCGGGGGTGTTGGCCAGAAAGACCTTGGGTGCACTCAGCACGCAATGACGGGCGTGAATGCAGCGCTTGGCCTCGAAGCGGAGGAGGAGGCTCTTTCCGCGCGCCTGCTCGATCGACGGCGAGGGGCCGCTGGGCGGCGGCACGGCAGTGGGAGGCGCCGCTGCGCGGGCATCGGTCGCGACCGGTGGCGGCACCGTGCGCGGGCCGTCGGCGAAGCGACTGGCCAACGCGGAGAGGCCTTCGATGGCCGCGTCCAGGCGAGGGGAGATTCCCCGGGCATGCGTCTGGTAGCCGAGCGCCAGGACCGCAGCGTTCTCGCGCAGGGTGCGAAAGGCCGCGTGTGGCTCGGGCGGCGCCGCCACGCTCCTTTGCATGGTAAAGGTGAGTCCGGCGTTCACACCGGGAAGCTCCGGGTTGGCGGGAAGCGTAGTGAGGTGCTCGGCCAGCGGCACCAGCGCGTACATGGCCGTCACCGAGGCGTCGCTGACCACCGCCCGCGCCTCCGGCGAGAGCTCCGGGCGCGAGAAGAGCACGTCGAGCGCGCGGGCCATGAAGAGGTAGGCGCCGTTGGCGAGATCGAGCAGCGTGGCTGCGGGCTCGGCCTCTACCCACACGCGATCGGCAGCCGTCACCGGCCTTCGCATGACCGGGTTTCGCGCGGCGGGCCGCGCCGGGACGAACGAAGGGTTCTTTCGCAGGAGGGCGGCGAGCTCGCTCTGCACCTCCGAGAAGCGACGAAAGTGACCCGTCGCGGTATCGGCGGGTGAGCCCTCGCCCTGGGTGACGATGGTCTCGATGGCTGCCAGCGCCGACGCGAGGTCGACGACCTTGGAGACGCCGGCCATGGAGAAGAGATCGGCGCCCACCTGCAGCCGTGAATCGCCCACGAACAGGTCCGCTTCGCCGTGCGTGCGGGCCAGCTCCACCAGGCCTTCGTGGACGCCGCGGTACAGGTGGCCCACCGTGGCGTAGTCTTGCGCGCTGGCAACGATGCGCCCGCGCTGGAAGGTGCGCTCGTAGGCCCGCGCGGTACCGAAGCCCTTGCCGTCGGCCAGCTCCACCCCCTCGGGCCGCTCCAGGAACACGAAGTGATCGATGGTCGCCACGTCGAACGGCGCCAGCGAAACGGTGACGCCTGCCGGATGATAGCCGGGCGCCACCGGAAAGTTCGGACGCGCCAGGTGCGGCGAGCCGCCCACCGCCGAGAGCAAATTGTTCACCAGCGCCAGGTGCACCATCTCTTCGCGCGCCACGTCGAGGAGCGTGCGGCGCCAGCGGAGCACCGCCGAGAGCTCTTCTTCGGAGAGCCCCTCGCTCGCGTCGCTCTTCAGGCTGAAGGCCGCGTACAGGTAGCAGCACATGAGTCCGTGCTCGATTTCGGCGGCCTCGGTGAGGAGGTAGATGAGCTCTTCGCGGTGCTCGACCAGAAGCGGCGCTTCGGAGGCGGTCATGCACCATTTGTCGTTCACGGCGCGCCGCATGTCAACGCCGGTGGGCCCAGCATCGCGAGCCTTCAGTGCGGCGCAGTGGCGTCGAACAGGGCGCGGAGCGTTTCGAGGCCGGCCGTGCGCTCGCCCCGCGAGAGATGCCAAACGTAGTCTTGCACCGCTGCGTTCACCGGAACCTGCATGCCGTGCACCTTCGCCCGCTGGGTGATTTCTCCGTTGAGAAAGTCGACCGCCGGCGTGCGACCGCGCTCGATGGCGGAGAGCATGCTGCTGCGCATGCGCCGATAGCGGAAGCCCACCGCCAGCAGCAAGCTGTGCTTGGCAACCAGGCCGGCGGAGCCCGCCGCGGTCCGCTCCTCGGCGGTGAGCGCGATCCATTCGAGGTCGATGGTGCCAGAGACCTTCTCCAGGCACACCTGCTCGCGGCGCGCGACCTCCACCACTTCCGTCATGACCTCCAGGGCGAGGCGCCGTACGAAGCGATGGCGCATGAGCTCGCCCAGTCGATCGCCGCCCAGGGTGCCGAGCGACGAGATGGCGCAGTTGATGGCGAGCTTGCTCCAGCGTTTGCCGTTCAAATTGGTGGTGATGTCGGTGGGGCCGATGGCCTCCAGCGCCTGCGATAGCGCCACGAGCCGCGCGTCGGTCTCGCCGTCGAGCCGGCCGAGGGTGAAACCGCCCTCGGCGGTGCGATCGTAGACGCCCGGCTCCGGCATGGCGGCCCCCCAAGCCACCACCGCACCGAGCACCCGCTCGGGGCCCACGATCTTCGCCACACGTGCCTCGCAGAGCCCATTTTGTAGGCACACCATGCGTCCATCGGCTTGCAGGAGCGGAAGCGCCATGCGCGCCGCTTCTTCCACCTGCGGCGGCTGCGTGGCGAGGAGCACGTAGTCGTACTTGCCGAGGCTGGCATCGGGAACGCCCAGCGCGATGGGCGCGCGCACCTCGCGGTCGGTGCCCGCCTCGCGCAAGCGAAAGCCGTGCTGGCTCACGGTCTCGAAGATCGAAGCATTGGTGGTGCTGGCGACCACCTCTTGGCCGGCTCCGGCCAGCGACGCCGTGACGATGCCGCCGATGCCGCCGGCGCCCACTACCAGGAAGCGCATCAGTGCGACGCGTACTTGACCGAGCAGCCGTAGGCCTTGGTCTCTGCCGTCGCCAGCGGCTTCCCGGCGGCCACGGCGGTGAGGCCCTCGTCGATGTAGCTCACGAGCTTGCCATTCTCTGGCGACTGCCCTTCGCCGTCGGGCGAGTTGTCGGCGGCGCCGCGGTACACCAGCATGCCTTTGGCATCGACGATCATGATGTGTGGGGTGTTGGTGGCGCCGTATTTGTGGCCAACGTCGCCGCTCTCGTCGAGCAAGATGGGGTGGCTCAGGTTGTAGGTCTTCTTCCCCTCGACGTTGGCCGCCACACCGGCGCCCTGCTTGCCCGGCGCGCCGGAGTTGATGGCGAGCCACACCACCCCCTTGTCCATGGCCTTCTGGGCGGTGGTCACCAGCGGACCCTTGGTGTGGGCGTTGCGGACGAACGGACAGCCGGGGTTGAACCACTCGAGCACCACGGTCTTGCCCTTGAAGTCGGAGAGCTTCACCGACTTGCCATCGAGGTCCTTGAGGTCGAAGTCGGGCGCCGCCTCGCCCACCTTCGCGAGCGCGCCCACGCTGCCCACGGAAGAGGTGGACGTGGTCTCCTTGGCGGGGCTCTCGGCGCCCTTCTCCGGCGGCGACTTTCCGCAGCCCAAGCCCGCGAGCGACAGGGCGACGAACAGGGCTGCGACGAACGGCGGACAAGCGGAGCGCTGCGAAGAGGCCTTCATGCCGATATTGGCCCATATTCTGCCGCTGCTGACAAGCTGCCCGCCCACTCCAGTGCTGCAATTTGCCGGGTTTTTGCCGGCGCTCGCACAGCTTGGCTGCGTACCGCGGCGCGCACAGGGCTTTTTTGTAAGTCGAGAGGCGCCGGAGCCTGGAATTTGGGCTATGTCGGGGGTTCAATGGACCGCGAACGGGTCGTCATCACAGGAGTTGGAGCGGTCACGCCGCTGGGACACGACCTGAAAACCTCGTGGGATGCGCTCCTGCAGGGCAAGAGCGGCGCGGCGCGCATTCGCAATTTCGACCCCGCCGAGTTCTCGGTGCGCTTTGCCTGCGAGGTGAAGGACTGGGACGGCTCGAAGCACATCGAGCAGGAGAAGCGGAAGGAGATGGACCGCTTCACCGAGTTCGCCATGGTGGCGGCTCAGGAAGCCATCACCGACGCGCAGCTCACGCTGACGGAAGAGCAGCAGGAGAGCGCGGGGTGCTTCATCGGCGTGGGCTTTGGTGGCCTATGGGCCATGGAAAAGGCCGCGCAGACCATCGTCGAAAAGGGGCCTTCGCACATCAGTCCGTATGCGATTCCTGGAATGATGGCCAACATGGCCGCGGCGCACGTCTCTATGCGCCACAAGCTCAAGGGCCCGAGCTTCGGCACCACCAGCGCCTGCGCCACCGGCGCGCATGCCATCGGCGAAGCGGCCGAGTGGATTCGCCGCGGCAAGGCCAACGTCATGGTGGCGGGCGGCGCCGAGGCCACCATCACCGCCGTGGGGTTCGGCGGGTTTCAGGCAATGTATGCCCTCTCGCGCCGCAACGACGCGCCGGAGAAAGCGAGCCGTCCCTTCGACAAGCACCGCGACGGCTTCGTGTGCGGCGAGGGCGCCGGCATCTTGGTACTGGAGTCGCTTACCCGGGCAAAGGCGCGCGGGGCGCGCATCTACGGAGAGCTGCGCGGGTACGGCGCCTCCAGCGACGCGCACCACCTCACCGGACCGGCTCCCGAGGGCGAGGGCTGCCAGCGGTCTATGCGCATGGCCCTTCGCGACGCGGGCCTCGCCCCCGAAGCCATTGGCTACCTCAATGCCCACGCGACCTCCACGCCGCCCGGCGATCGCGCCGAAGCCGAGGGCATCCTCCGGGTCTTCGGCGCACATGCTGCTGACCACCGCCTCTCGGTGAGCGCCACCAAGAGCATGACCGGGCACCTGCTCGGCGCCGCCGGCGCGGTGGAGGCCATCTTCGCGCTCCTCGCGCTGCATCGTGGGCTCATCCCGCCGACCATCAACAGCGAAGAGCAAGACCCCGCGTGCCCCATCGATATCGTGCCCAACGTGGCCCGCGAGAAGCGTGTTCAGCACGTTCTTTCGAACGCGTTCGGGTTCGGCGGTACCAATGCATCGCTAATCATCTCCGCAGTCTGATGGGCGCGGCGCTCAGATGACCTTTTCGTAGCCGCGTCGCACCGCGTTGCGCACGTCGGACCAGGCGCGCTTGATCATGGAGGTGCCCGCTTCCCACTCGCCCGAGAGTTTCTGCTCCAGGTCCTGCGTCCACACGGGGTGCTGCTCGCCATACTGCTGCCGAGCGCCCACGCCGAAGCGCGCGGGCTCGCGATCGCGTTCCCAGTTCGGGTTCTCGGTGCCGCCCTCGATGTTGGGCTGACCGGGCGCCGGCACCACGTCTTGGCCGGCGGCCTGCTTGAGGGTGTCGCCCACGTCTTGGTTCAGGTCGGGCCCGCGGCCACCGAGGTCGCGCTTGGTTTGCTCCCAATCGCGCTCGAGCGCGGCTTTCGCGCGCTCCCAGGCCGACTCGTGGACTTCATTGGTCCACCACGTGGGGCGGTGGGAATCGTGTTGCGTTTGCGTGCTCATGGGCGGCTCCTCGAAGATCGGGTTGTGGTCGAAAGCTAGGCAATGCGCGTGCCGTGCGAACCCCCGCTGCTTTCCGCACCCTGCGCGCGGGCGGGCGAGGCGAGGCGCCACATCGGTGCCAGGTCGCCACAAGCGAGCAAGCTGCGAAACGCTGGAATACGCGGTGCGTGCGGCAGTTCGCACCGCGGCATGGCTGTTGCCAGGTGGGCGCATCATGAAGCAAAGCGACCCCGACTGCCTGTTCCCGCTCACGAATCCCGACCTCGCGCGCGACGAGGCAGCCCTGGGCGAGAGCTATCTCCTCCGCGCGATCGCCGGAGCCAATCCAGAAGGCGAGGAGCCGGAGGTGGACTTCGAGCATTTCGCTGACGTGGACGATGACGCCGACGATCCGCCGCTCTTCATCTGAACGCCCGGCACGCTCAGGGGCAGCGGCCTTCGCACCCGGAGCGCGCTTGCACGCACGGCGCTTCGTTCTCGAGCGAGGTGGCGCGGCAGGTGCGCTCCTCAGAGGCGCATTCGGCGAGGCAGGTCTGCCGTTTGGTGTAGTCTGCAGCCGATTTGGCATTGCGAGCTACGTCGGTGGGGGGCGGCGCGCCGAGCGTGGTGACGCCAAGCGGTCCGCCGTCGCTCACCCCTTCGTCGCCATTCTTCCGGAACGCGAAGATAAATGCCACTGCGACCACCACCAGCGCGAGCAGGATGCCAATGATCTTCATGGAGCGTCAGCCTAGCACCCATTCACAATCTTTCGTGCGGCGCTGCGGCCGGCGCCAGCCTTGACCGCAGGGGCGTGGGGCTGCAGCATCCGGCCATGAACGAACCCTTGCGGCTCGGGCCCGACGCTCTCTTCGCCGTCGACTACCGGGTGCTCCGTCGCCTCGTCGACGAGGGACGAGGTGGCCGCGCGGCGTACGTGGTCGAGCACCTGAGCCAGCGCAAGGAGCGCGTGCTGGAGCTCCTCCCGCAGGTGCTGGTGGGCGACGCAGAATCTCGTGCGCGCTTCGAGCGCGACGCCATCGCGCCCAGCTACCTCGGCAGCGAGCACCTGGTGGCGCCGGTGACGGTGGGGGTCGACGAGGCCACAGGCACCCCCTGGCTGCTCCGGGAGTACGCCGCCGGAACCGATCTGGCGAAGAGCCTGGCGGAGCGTGGGCCGCCGCCGCCGGCCACCGCTGCTGCGCTGCTGTCGCAGCTCTGCGCTGCCCTTGGCGCTGCCCACCAGGCGGGCATGGTTCACGGCAACCTGTCGCCCGCGACGTTCCTGCTCTCGCCCGCTCCTCACGACGCGACGCTGGTGCGCCTTCAGCTCCTCGACCTGGGCGTGGGCCGGCTCGTCGTGGAGAGCGCGGCGGCGGGCGCTCCGTTCTCGCCGTGGCGCGCACCGGAGCTCTTCGGGGCCGCGAACACCATGGCGGCCGGCGCCGACATTTGGGCCATCGGCCTGGCGGCGTTTGCACTCTACACGGGGATCTCGTTCTGGAAGCACCCGGGCGACCCTGCTGCGCTGGCTCGCGAGATCCTCAGCGGCGACATTCCGCTCGCCAGCGTTCGCGCCAGCGAGGGTCACCGTGGTGCCCGGGTGCCGCTGGGCTTCGACGCCTGGTTTCGCCGCTGCGTGGCTCGCGATCCGCGCATGCGCTTTACCTCGGCGCGCGACGCCTGGGCGGTGTTCGAGAGCACGGTGGCAACGTCGGCCTCCACGCGGCCGTCGCTGCCGGTGGTGCTCCCGCCCTTCGAACGTCCGCTGCCGCACGTGGCCGCGCCGCCGCCTTCGCGAAACGCGTGGATCGCGCCGGTGATGATCATGGGGGCCATCGTCGGCCTGCTGCTCTTGGTGCTGGTGGGCGGCGGGGCGGCGGGGTACGCGCTCTATCGAACGAAGCGCAGCGCGCCGGTTGCCCCTGCGCCGCCGCGCTGGAGCGACGACGCGTCGCCGGTTTCGGTCTCGTCGAACGACCCCATGTGGGGCAGCCGCAGCGCACCGGTGACGGTGGTGGTGTTCGCCGATTTTCAGTGCCCCTTCTGCAAGCGCCTCGACCCTACGCTCGACCAAGTACGCAGCACCTACGGGCAAGAGAGCGTGCGCATCATTTGGAAGAACGAGCCGCTTCCCTTTCACGTGAACGCCCGCCCGGCGGCCGAAGCTGCGCAGGGCGTCATGGCCATGGCCGGCTCCGAAGCGTTCTGGCGCTTTCACCGGCTCGCGATGGGCAACCAGACCCTCCTCGACGAGAGCCACTTCGTCACGTGGGCCGGCGAGGCCGGGGTGAAGGACCTGGAGGCCTACCGCGCGGGGCTCACCTCGCATCGCTGGCGCGCCAAGGTCGACGACGACCATGCGCTCGCGGTGCGCGTGGGTGTGAAGGGAACGCCGGCTGCGTTCGTCAACGGGGTGTCGGTCTCTGGCGCGCAGCCCTTCGCCACCTTTCAGCGCACCATCGACGCCGAGCTATCCAAGGCGCAGACCCGACGCGCTGCGGGGCTGGCCGACGACCTCACCTATGTCACGCTTTCCCAGGAGAACTTCGCGACGCCCAGCGCGGCGGGCGCTGCCCGGGCCGTGGGCCAAGAGCCCGACGAGGATACCCTCGCGGTGTTCAATGTGCCGGTGGGCAGGAGCCCGGTGCGCGGCAACCCCAACGCCCTGGTGACCATCGTCGAGTTCGCCGACTTCCAGTGTCCCTTCTGCCTTCGCGTGCAGGATACACTCGACCAGATCGAGCGCGCCTACGGCGATAAAGTTCGCATCGTGTGGAAGCACAACCCGCTCCCCTTCCACACCCGGGCAGTGGCCGCCGCCAACCTGGCGCAAGAGGCCTACGCCGAGAAAGGCAACAGCGGTTTCTGGGCAGCACACGACAAGCTCTTCACGATGCAGTCTACCGGGCTCGCCGACGAACAATTGCAGAGTGCAGCTACAGGGCTAGGCCTGGACGGGCCGCGGGTGCGCAGCGCCATCGCCCAGAACACCTTTCGCTCGATTATCGAGGCCGATCAAGACCTGGCCGAAGACTTCGGCGCCAGCGGCACACCCCACTTCTTCGTCAACGGTCGACGCCTGAGCGGCGCCCAGCCGATCGAAAAGTTTCGCGCCATCATCGACGACGAGATCGTCAAGGCGCAGGCAGCGCTCGCGCGTGGGGTCGCGCCTTCGCGCGTGTACGAGGAGCTGGTCAAGGAAGGCAAAGCGCAGACGCCTTTCGAGAAGAGCACCCTCGACCTTCACCGCCCGGAGATCACCGATGCGCCGTTCAAAGGCGCAGCCAACGCCAAGGTCACCATCGTGGAGCTCGCAGACTTTCAGTGCCCCTTCTGCAAGCGCGTGCAGGTAGACCTTTCCTTGGTGCTGCTCCAGTACAGCGGCCGGGTGAAGCTGGTGTGGCTCGACAGGCCGCTCCCCATGCACCCGGACGCTCAGCTCGCCGCAGAGGCGGCGCAAGAAGCGCAGCGGCAGAAGGGCAACACTGGATTCTGGCTCATGCACGACAAGCTGTTTGCCAACCAGGCTAACCTCAAGCGCGACGACCTGGACCGATATGCGAGCGATCTCGGCCTCGACGGCCGCCGCTTCGCCACCGCCCTCGACGACCGCACGCACCGAGCTACGGTGGAGGCGACTTCCAGGATGGCCGAGGACGCCCACCTCTCGGGGACGCCGACCTTCATCATCAATGGCTACTTGATCTCCGGCGCGCAGCCGGCGCGAAAGTTCCGCCGCGTCATCGATCTCGCCCTCGCAGAAGCCAAGTAGCTACGGATCGCGGTCGGGCGGCGAGCCATCCAGGCACTGCCGCACCGCGCGACACAGGCGCGTGGGATCGTAAGGCTTTTGCAGGAACCACACGTGAGGCGAGGGCGAGGCGCTCGGCACCATGTCGGGCGAGTACCCGCTTGTGTAGAGTACACGTATGTCGGGAGCCCGGTTGTGGATGGCCCGCGCCAGATCGGGCCCGGAGACCCCACCCGGCATCACCATATCGGTGAGGAGCATGTGAACGTGGCCGGCGTAGCTCTCGAACACGCGCAGCGCCTCGGAGCCAGTAGCGGCCTCGACCACCGTGTAGCCCTGCCGCGCCAGGATAGTGCGCACCAGCTTGCGGACTGCGTCTTCGTCTTCCACCACCAGAATCGTCTCGGTGCCGCGCGGCGCGGCCCCCCGCGTGGCCTTGGGGTGCGGATCTGCGGCGCCCTCTGCGATGGGCAGCAGCAGCTCGAAGGTGGTCCCCACGCCGGGCTCGCTGCTCACGCGCACGTGTCCCTTGTGCTGCTCCACGATGCCGAACACGGTAGCCAAGCCCAGGCCGGTGCCCTTGCCCACTTCCTTGGTGGTGAAGAAGGGTTCGAAAAGGCGCGACATGTGCTGCGGAGCGATGCCCGACCCGCTGTCGGTCACGCGCAGCACGACGCAGCGAGGGCCGAGCGAAGCCCGCAGCTCCCCTTCGCCCACCTCGCGCACCTCCGTGGCGATGACAAGGTCGCCGCCGCTGCTCATGGCGTCGCGGGCATTCACCGCAAGGTTCAAAACCACCTGCTCGAGCATGCCCGAATCGGCCAGGATGCTCGGCAACTCGGCGGCGAGCTCGGCGCGCAGCTGCACGTTCTCGCCCAGGGTCCGCGCGAGAAGGCGCTTCATGCCTTCGATGACCGCGTTGAGATCGAGCCTGCGCATCTGCATCGCCTGGCGCTTGCTGAAGGTCAGCAGCTGCCGGGTGAGGGCCGCGGCGCGCTCGGTGGCGTCGGCGATCTCCTCGGCGATTTCCATGGTCGCGGGCGACTCTGCGCTGTGGGTAAGGAGCGAAGCGTTGGCGCGAATGACGGTTAGTAGGTTGTTGAAGTCGTGGGCGATGCCGCCGGCCAGCTGCCCGACCGCATCGAGTTTTTGCGACTGCCGAAGCTGCTCGGAGAGGCGTTTTCGCTCGGTCACGTCGACGCACGCGCCGGTCATCCAAAGCTCGCCGTGCGCGGACATTCGCCGGGCGCCGCGCGCCGTCACCCACACCACTTCGCCGTCTGCGCGCCGTACCCGGTACTCGTCGACGTAGGGCTGGCCGCTCTGCATGGCGGCAAACATCGTGCCCTGCACCCGCTCTCGGTCTTCGGGGTGCACGCACCCGAGGAAAGCGGTGACGGTGGTTCCCCCCTCGGTCACTGCCTCGCCGAAGAGCTGCGCCGCGTTGTCGTCCCAGTCGACGACGTCGGCGTTTACGTTCCAGCTCCAGGTGCCGATGCCGCCGGCACCGAGCGCCGCGGCGAGCCGTGCCTGGGCTTCGGCGAGGGCTTGCTCGGCGAGCTTTCGCTCGGTGATATCGAGAGCGACGCCCTCCATGCGAGTGGTGCGGCCCTTGGACCCATGGGTGGCGCGCCCCATGATGCGAATCCAGCGGAGTGCGCCGAGCGGCGTTCGAATCTGGTAGTCCACGTCGTAGCCGCTACCGCCGCGCATCGCCTGGGCCATGGCCGTCTGGTTGAGCGCCGCGTGCTCCGGAACAATCTGCGCGAGCACCTGCGTCCGCTCGATGGGGGCGTCGGGCGCGATGCCGAACATCTCGCGCGTGCGGTCCGAGAGCTGGAGCACGTCGCTTTGGGCGTCCCAGTCCCAGGTTCCGAGCTTGGCGGCGTCGAGGGTGTGGCGCAGCCGCTGTTCGCTGGCGCGGAGCGAGGCCTCTGCTTCCCGCCGCCGGAGATCGTTCCGGAATGCTTCGGAGAGAGAGGCGCAGGTCGAGAGGAAAGGCGCGAGGTCGTCTACCAGCCGCTGATCGTACCCACCCGGCCGATTCGCCACGCCCAGCATCCCCACCATCCCCACCATCCCGCCGCCGCCGCCGCCGCCGCCGCCGCCGCCGCCGCCGCCGCCGGGTCTCCCAAAGGGAATGCCAAGGAAGCGGTCGAGCGGTGGATGCCCGGGCGGCAACCCACCGCGCCGCGGATCGGTGGCCGGCTCGTTGGCGATGACGGTCTTGCCCGTGGTCATCACCGCGCCGAAGAGGCTCGCGAGCTTGGTGAACTCCAGTCCGGCCGGAGCGTTCTCGTCGAAGAATGCCCGCGTCTCCGCGTTCCACGGGATGTTCGTGAGCGCGTGGACCTTGAGGAAGGGCTCGCCTCGGGGGTTGCTGCGCACCTCGCCGATGAATCCGTACTCGCTCTCGGTCAGCCGCAGAAGGTGGCGCAGCAAGACCTCGAAAGCTTCGCGCGGGTTCGCGCCCACCAGGAACGTTGCCTGCGCCTCGCCCAGCGCCGTCAGCAGATCGTTCTTCGCCTCGAGCGCCTTGGCGTTGTGGGTGCGCTGGGTAACATCGCGAACGAAGCAGAAGCGCTGCGGCGCGGTGGCATCGAGGCAGGTGACGGTAGCCTCGAGGAGCAACGTCGCCCCGGAGCGGGACTTTTGCCGCGTCTCGAAGCGGCGGCCCTGCCCGGGGGCCAGCGGGACCGAGCCGATAGATGGTGCCTCGTCGCCGCCTCCGCACTCGAGCTCGAGCAGGTTCCGTCCACGAAGGTCGGCGAGCGAATAGCCCACCAGGTCGCAGTAGGCGCGATTGGCGTCGACGATGATGCCGGCCTCGTCCACCACGAAGAATCCGTCCATCGAGGTCTCGATGATCGCCGCGCGCTGGCGCTCCACCAAGGCCCGGCGCGCCTCGCTCAGCGCCGAGGCGCCCGCGAGGGACCGCACCGAGGCGCGCAGCTCGATCTCCGACATCACCCGGTGGCTCAGCACCTCGAGCGTCCGTTTTTGCAGCGGGGTGAGCTTTCGCGGAACCGTGTCGGCGATGGCCAGCGAGCCCAGCGCGTCGCCGTTGGGGGCGATGAGCGGCGCGCCCGCGTAGAAGCGGATGTGAGGGTCTGCGAGCACCAGTGGGTTCTCGGCGAAGGTCGGGTCTTTCCAGGCGTCTTCCACGATGAACAGGTCGGTTTGCTCGATGGTGTGCGCGCAGAACGCAATTTCACGGACGGTCTCGCTCACCCCCAGCCCGATGCGCGACTTGAACCACTGGCGCCGTTCGTCCACCAGCGTGATGAACGCCATCGGCACCTCGCAGATGTCTGCCACCAGGCGCGTGACCTCGTCGAAGCGGGTCTCCGCGATCGTGTCGAGCACGTCGTAGCCGCTCAGCGTCGCGAGCCGCCGCGCCTCCTTCTCCAATGCCTGTGTGCCGAGGCGCAGCAAGGACTGAAAGTTTCGCGCGAAAGGCGCACCCACACAAGCGTTGCGACCCGCGATCGGGCGATTGAACCAGATTCAGCGCGCGGCGGTGCGCTGACGAATTCCGCGCTCTTCCTCGCCGAGCTTCTTCACGTCGGCCAGAGCGCGCTCACTGATGCGGCGGAAAAGCCCTTGATTGCCGCGCTCTTCGAGCATTCCATCGAACTCCACGGGTGCGCCGAAGACCACGTTCACGTCGCCGCCGGTGCCGTCGAAGTTGCCTCTTACTTGACCCTTGATGTCGTTGGAGAGGCCGTTGATGAACACGGGCAGAACGGTGGCCTTTGCCCCGTAGATGATGCGGCCGATGCCGAACTTGGCCGGGAGCAGCTCGTAGGGATCGTCGCCGGTGCCGCGCTGGCCTTCCGGGTGAAGCCCCACGAAGGCGCCACCCTGGCGCAGGATCCGGCTCACCTCGTCGAGCGTTGCCAGGTTCAGCACCGCCCGGTTTCGCTCGCGGAATACCGGCGGATACATGGCGAAGAAGCTCATGAGGCCGTTGACCACCAGGCCGAGCGGGTTGTCGTAGAAGAACTTGGAGCGCACCGGGAAGAGAATCCGGTGCGGCAAGAGATCGCGGTACACCAGGAACGAGGTGATCACGTACAGGTCGAAGAAGCTGCGGTGGTTCGACACCACGATGTAGCTCTTGTCGGGGTCGAGGCGCGGCAAACGCTCCACGCCGTGCACCTTGCGAACGTTCCGGGTGCAGTATTCGATCCACACCGAGCCGAGGCGCCGCTGCAGCATCCGCACCGCGCGGTCTACCGGGCCCTTCTCGAAGGTCTTGCGCACGAACCGAATCTGCCGCTCTTCGGTGGGGGTCAAGAGACCCTGGCCGAGCTCCAGCATGTCCAGAGGTCCGCTCATGCGCGGCCTTTTCTTCGGCGACGGCTCCGGGCCTTCAGCGCTATTCATGGGATGGCCGATGAAAGTCGAAACGCGCCCCGACGGCAAGGCTGGTCGGGTCTCGGGCCCGGAAAGTCCTGTGAATATATGGGCATATAGTGCCACTTTGAAAATGCGCCGGGCATCGTTCCCAAGCTTTGCGCCTCACGCGTTAACCCGATCGAACCCCATGCGCGCTTGCCTTCGACATCCTCTTCTCGCTGCGGCCCTGGCTTCGCTCGGCGTCATGACCACCGGCCGCGGAGCGCTCGCCGACGATGCGACGCTGGCCACCACGCCCCATCCGCGCGCCTATGCGGTCATCGTCGGCGCCAACCAGGGCGGGCAGGGGCAAGAAGCGCTTCGCTATGCAGAGGACGACGCGGTGCGCTTCGCGGCGGTGCTGCGCGAGCTCGGCCAGCACGAGGCGCCCGATCTGCGCGTGCTCCTGCACCCGAGCGGCCGCGACGTGGTGGCGGCCATCGACGACGTGGCCCAAAAGCTTCGCGCCCACAAAGAGCGAGGTGAGCAGGCGGTCTTTTACTTTTACTACTCGGGGCACGCCCGGGCCGCCGCCCTGAACCTGGGCGCCGAAGAGGTCTCGGTGGCGCTCCTGCGCGAGCGGCTCTCGCAGCTGCCTTCGACGCTCTCGCTGGTGGTGCTCGACGCGTGCCAGAGCGGCGCCTACGCAAGGGCCAAAGGCGCCGAGCCGGCGGCCGACTTCTCTTTCAACTCGGTCGCCAAGCTCACCACGCAGGGGGCGGCGGTCATGGCGTCGAGCTCGGCCCAGGAGCTGAGCCAGGAGTCCGACGAGCTGCGCTCGAGCTACTTCACCCATCACCTGCTGGTGGGCCTGCGCGGCGCCGGCGACGCCGACGGCGATGGGCGTGTGACCCTCGACGAGGCATACCGCTACGCCTACCGGCGCACCCTGGCGGCCACCGCGCGCACCCAGGTGGGTAGCCAGCACGTGACGCTGCAGATGGATCTGGCGGGCCGCGGCGACGTGACGCTCACGTATCCCTCGCTCTCCCGCGCCAAGCTGGCGCTCCCGGCGGCGCTTCAGGGGCAGGTGCTGGTGACGCGCAAGGGCAGCGGCGCCATCGCCGCCGAGGTGCAAAAGGTGGCGGGCAACAAGCTCCTGCTGGCGCTCCCGGCGGGCAGCTACGAGGCGGTGGTGCGCGAGCCCGACGCGCAGCGGGCCTTGGTGTGCGCGGCGCCGCTCCAAGACGACGCCACCTACACCCTCGACACGGGCACCTGTACTTCGGTGAAGGATACACCCACCAAGAAGAAGGGCGACGAGAGCGAGCTCGACCACTGGGCCGCCGAGGTGGGGGTGGGCATCAACTTCAATTCGCAGGGAGAGTACACCGATCGCCTGCGCGAGTTTGGCTACGACAACAAGCCTGGCGCCTTCGACCTCGATACGCCGCCGCTCCGCGTCTCTCTGGGCGCCTCGCGGGCGTTCAACAAGTACTTTCGCACCGGCGTGGTGCTGCACACGCTCACCCGCGACCAGTACCGCCGCACCTTTGGCGCCTCGAAAGACGAGTTTCGCTACAGCTCCTACGGCGCCGACCTGTATTTTCGCGGCGATATCTTCTTGGTGGAGCCAGTGCTCTCGCTGTACGCGCTGGCCGGCGTAGGCCTGGGCATGGCACCCAGCACCTATACGACCACGGTGAGCGGCGCCGCGCGCGACACCTCGTCTGTCGATTGGGGCCCGCTGCTCTCGGGCGCCGGCGGCGTGAGCGTGAACGTCCGCAATGCCGCCTTTCGGCTGCAAGGAGGTTACGAGTACGCGCCGGTGTTGAAGAATCGTTTGGGCGACGTGCTCAACGTGGGGGGCCCTTCGGTGATGTTCGCCGTAGAATTGAGGACCGACCGATGAGACGTCGAATCGCATCTGCCGCCACCTGCCTCGCCTTCTTCGTGCTCCTGCGCGGCGAATCGTGCGGCCAGCCGGTGCTTCAAGACCCCACCTTTCGACTCTGGTGTGGCGACGAGCTGTGCGCCTGGAAGACCGAGGCTGGTAGTGTTCGCAAGGCGCCCACCTGGCACGACGCCGACACCGGCGTGGAGTTCGTCGGCGTCCCGGCGCGCATTGTGCAGAATACACCCTCCAATGCTCAGTGCCTTCGCTTCACCAGCGTGGCCGACGTGTCTCCCTCGGCGCAGATGATCCTGAGCATCGACTGGGATCTCGACGGAACGCCCGACTACACCTACCCGGTCCCCAGTGTTTCGTTCCGCCAGGTGCAGGCCGACTTCATCCTTCCGCCCCACGAGGGCATGCGCGTGGTGCTCGAAAAGAAGGGCCCCGGCAACGCGGTGCTCGCCGAGATTCGCCTGCAGCTGCTCTCGGCCAGCGAGTGCGCCTCGGCGCCTGCACCTCTGCCGCGTACGAAGCTACCGCTCGGCGCGCGCGCTTCGTCCGGGGCCGAGTGCGCTTCCCGCCAGGTACTGGCCGCCACCTGCAGCGAGTGCAATCCCGTCGTTCCGGAGATAGCGTGCGGCCCCGGCGTCGCGTGCACCACCCGAGGGGTCGCCGGCCTTTCGGTAGGCTTTGCCCTGTGCGACCGCAAGGGCGCCCGCGCCGCGGGACAGCCATGCGGAATCGATGCCGACTGCCAGAGTGGGCAATGCAAAGGCGTTCGTAGCGTGGGCATGCGCGACGTTCCCACCGAGCGCGCCACCGAGGAGGGCGATAAGGTAGTGCACGATTACCAGCTCTGCACGCCCGGTGCCGGGGCTCCCGCCGGGTGCGTTCCCAAGGTGTTCGTCGCCGGTACGTGCCAGTAGATGGAAGCCTACACCCGCTACGGGCGCGCTCTCTTGCGCAAGGCCGAGCGGGTGCTTCGCAATCGCGACGACGCACTCGACGTGGTGCAGTCGCTCTTTCAGGATTTGTACGAGACCAAGAGGCACGACGTGGACCTTCCGTATCTCTATCGCGCGGTCACCAATCGATGTCTCTCGCTCCTCCGCGACGAGCGCAATCGCGCCCGACTGCTGGCGGAGAACGATGCGTCGCTCATGCCGCAGGCGCGCGGCAACGTGGAGCGCCTCGACGACCTCGAGCTTCTGAAGAAGCTGGTTCGTACTCTGGACGACGAGACCTCGGAGATCTTGGTGTTGCACTACTTCGACGATCTGCCGCAGGAGGAGATTGCCGCGGTGGTGGGGCTCAGCCGCAAGACGGTGGGCAAGCGGCTGGAGACGATTCGTGAAACTGCGTGCAGTCTGCAAGGAGCCCCGTCGTGACGCTCCGTTGCGTGGGCCAGCCGGTCTCGTTCTTGGCGCTGGAGGCCTATGCGCTCGACGAGCTCCCGCCCGAAGCGGCTGAGCCGGTGCGCGCGCATCTGGGGGCCTGCGAAGCGTGCCGCAAAGCGCTGCGGGCCATCGAGGACGATCAGCGTCCGCTGCCGGCCTTTCTGCCGAAGGTGGCCAACAAGCCGACGGCGCGCCTTCGGCTCCTGCGCTACGGCGCGCCGACGATGGCAGCGGTGGCCCTGGCTGCCGGGGTGCTGCTCGTGATCCGCGGTAGCGATCGCGAGCACGGCGATCACCGCACCAAGGGCCGCGAGGTTTCGCTGCGGGTCGAAGGCGAAGATCCGAGCTACGAAGCCGGCACCCTGGCCGTGGGCGTTCCCCTCAAGGTGGTGGTGGCGTGCCCGCCGAGTCTTCACGCCAGCTGGGACGTGGTGGTGTTCGACGAGGACGGGGCCAGCTTTCCGCTGCCGCAGGCCCGCATCACTTGCGAGAACCAGGCGGCGCTCCCCGGAGCGATGCGGCTTCGCGGGGCCTCCGACAAGCGGGTTTGCGTGGTGTGGGACGAAGGCCCGGCGCCTGCTCTCCGCGCCTCGTATCGCAGCGAGGTCGATTTGCCGCCGGAGCGCAGCCGCTGCATCACCGTGCGCGCGGTTCCGCGCTGAGCGATCCTTCGAGCGGCAATCCGCAACCGACGCCGCAACCCGTGCAATATGCACGTTCGTGGGAGGTCAGCAGGCGCGGTGGGTGCCGTCGGGAGGGAAGATCTTGCCGGGATTCAGCAGCCCCTTGGGGTCGAACACGCGCTTGAGGCCGTGCTCGAGCTGCACCAGTGCGGGGCCCTGCTCGCGGGTGATGTACTTCTGCTTGGTGAGGCCGATGCCGTGCTCGCCGGAGAGCGTACCGCCCAGCGCAAGGGTGGCATCCATCAGCTGGCTCACGGCGCGCTCCACCGCGTCGTCTTCGGCGCGATCGTTCCACAAGAAGTTTACGTGCAGGTTGCCGTCGCCGGCGTGACCGTAGGTGAGGTTCTTTACCCCCTCGCGAAGGCCGATGGCAGCCACCCGGTCGAGGAGCTCGCTCATGGCCGAGCGCGGCACCACCACGTCCTCCGATATCTTGTACTTTGCAAGCTTTCTCGTGGTGGGCGACATGGCTCTTCGCGCCTCCCACAAAGCGTCGCGTCGCGCGGCGTCTTGCGCCACCTGCACGTCGATGCTCCCGGGCGCGGCGGTGAGCACCTCGCCCAGGTCCATGAGGTCGGCCTCCACGTGGCCGCCGTCGAGCTCGATGAGCAACAGTGCGGCGGCGCGCGCGTCGATGGCAACGCCCTGGCTGCGGAGCGCGTCGAGCGCCGAAGGGTCGAGAAATTCCATGCACCGGGGCACCAGGCCGTGGTGCAGCACCGCGGTGACCGCGTCGAGGGCCGAGGTCGAATCGCGAAAGAGCCCGAGGGCAGTGGCGATCTCTCGGGGCTTGGGCAGCAGCTTGAGGGTGATCTCGCTGAACACGCCCAGCGTGCCTTCGCTGCCCACCAGCAGCGCCGTTACGTCGTAGCCGGTCACGCCCTTCACCGTGCGCTTGCCGCTGCGCACCGTGTGGCCGCCCATGAGGCAGGCCTCGACCCCCAGCACGTACTCGCGCGTGGTGCCGTATTTGAAGGCGCGCGGGCCGCCGGCGTTCTCGGCCACGTTGCCGCCGATCATGCAGCTCTTCCACGAGTTGGGGTCGGGCGGATAGAACAGCCCCTCGGCCTCGGCCGCCGCGTGCAAATCGCCGGTGATGACGCCCGGCTCCACCACGGCCAGCAGGTTCTTGCGGTCCAGGTCTTTGATGCGGGAGAGCTTGGCGGTGGCGAGCACGATGCCACCGGCGGCCGGAATGGCGCCGCCGCTGCGCCCGGTACCGCCCGCGCGCGGCGTGACCGGGACGCCGTGCTCCTCGGCGATGCGCAGGGTGGCCTCGATGTGCGCAAGGCTCTCCGCATGCACCACGATGTCGGGAAGGCGACCGTCGGCCTCGCTCTCGTCTTTCGCGAATGCGCCACAGGCCTCGGCGTCCACGGCCACGCGCGAGTCGCCGATGGCGCGCGCGAGCGCAAGCTTGGCGCGGTCGATGGCAGCCGCAGACGCGGCGGGCAGCGGGGGCAGGCGAACGATCACGTCTATGGTTCTAGCACCCCGCGCGGGTGCATGCGCCGGCACGATTCCGCTCCGGCGCACGACCCTCTTGCCTCGAGCGAAGAAGTTGGGTCCGCTAGGGCCCATGAATGCACGCGTCGGTCTCTCGGTCGCTCTCTCGACGGCTCTCGCCCTCTCGGCTTCGCTCTTCGAAACGTCGGCCCAGGCTGCCGACCGCGAGCTCCTCGTGCCCATGGGTCAGCAGAAGACGCTGGTCATCGACCAGCTGGCGGGGTTTCGCATCAGCACCATCGAGGGCGTGGGCTACGCCGGCCCGCTCGGGTTCTCGCTCAACCGCGTCACCGTGAAGAGCGCCAACAACACCGAGACCACCAACAAGTACACGCGCTTCTGGTTCTCCCCCAGCGCCGACTTCTTCGTCATCGATCACCTCTCGGTGGGAGCCTTGGTCGAATTCGCCGTGACCAATACCACCATCGACGTGCAGGCCAACCCCAACGCGCCGGTGCAGAGCGTCGATCTCCCGGCCACCACCAGCATCACCCTCCTGCCCCGGGTGGGCTACCTATTCTCGTTTGGCGATCGCTTCGGCATCTGGCCGCGGCTGGGTGTGGGCTACGCTTCGCTCGCGCGCTCCAGCGGCAACGCCCAGTCGACCACCAAGGAAACCTTCTCGGGCATGCTCTTCGACCTCGACGTGCCGTTCATCTACCGCCCCACCGAGCACTTCTTCTTCCGCATCGCGCCGGAGCTGGCCTTCACGCTCATCGGCTCGCGCGCGGTCTCCAGCGGCGCCGTCACTACATCCACCGATGCCAGCGCCTTCAACTTTTCGGTGAGCGCCGGCGTGGGCATCATGTGGGACCTCTGAACGGCGCTTCCTGCTCGCCGCGCTTGTGCTCCCGCGGCGCGTCGGGCAAAAAGGTAGCGTGAAACCAGGGTTCAAGCGGTTCGAAGGCACCACCACCTACCTCACCAACGACGCCCTCTCGGCCGCGGTTAACTGCGCCCTGGCGCTGGAGCGACCGCTGCTGGTGAAGGGCGAGCCCGGCACCGGCAAAACCCTTTTGGCCGAGGCGGTGGCGGCCAGCCTCGACGCGCCGCTCATTCACTGGCCGGTAAAGTCCACCACCCGCGCCCAAGACGGCCTGTACATCTACGACACCGTCCAGCGCCTGTATGATGCACGCTTTGGCGACGGCGACGTGAAGGACATTCGCCACTACATCAAGATGGGGCCCATGGGCCGCGCCTTCGGGGAGAAACGCCGGGTGGTCTTGCTCATCGACGAGGTCGACAAGGCCGACCTCGAGTTCCCCAACGACCTGCTGCACGAGCTCGACCGCATGCGGTTCATCGTCACCGAGACCGGCGACGAGGTGGTGGCCACCGAGCGCCCGGTGGTGATCATCACCTCCAACAACGAAAAGGAGCTGCCCGACGCCTTCCTGCGTCGCTGCGTGTTCCATTTTATCGATTTTCCCGACCAGGAGCTCATGAAGCAGATCGTCCGGGTGCACCACCCGGAGGTCGAGCAGAAGATGGTCGACCAGGCGATCGTCGCCTTCTACGAGCTTCGCCAGCTGCCGCGCCTGCGCAAGCGCCCCTCCACCAGCGAGCTCATCGACTGGATCGCCGTGCTCAAGACCGCTGGCGTGGGCGGCGATCGCTGGGTGCGCGAGCTACCCTACCTGGGCGTGCTCCTCAAGAAGGAGCAAGACGTGGAGCTCTTCGGCGCCGCCAAGAAGAGCGGCCAATGGAAGAGTTGAGTGCGGAAGAGCTGAGGCTGCTCAGAAGCGGAAGCCGCCGGTAGACACTTTGCCCGGCAGAATGGTGCCGGAGTCGGGTGAGCGTTCGGTGTTCAGCGCGATGATGGTGGCCACGGTACCGCCGGCGATGACCACCGCTCCGCCGATGAGGGTCGTCCAAAACCACCAGCGCGACGTCACCGGCGGGCTGGGAAGCGCCGACACCTTGAGCGGGCGTTTTTCGCCGGCGCGCACCAGCACCGACGTACGGTAGGTGCCGGAACCCGACTTGGTGATGACGATCTCGTGCGCGCCGGCGCGGGCGTAGCCCTCGTAGCTGCCGGTGCCCACCTCGCGGCCATCGACCGAGATCTGCGAGCCTTCGACCGAGTCGATGACCAACATGCCCTGGATATTCTTCGCCCCCAGCTCACAGGTGGCCGCGCGCACCTCGCCGCCCCGCAGATCGTTGATGGTGAGCGAGCAAGGAAAGTAGTCGGGCGACACCAGGTCGATCTTGATGCTGCCGACCTTCACCCGCAGGCTGACCTCGGGCATCTTCGTCTTCGACACCACGCGATCGTTGATGCGCACCTCGGCGTCGACGACGTTGCTGCGAATCACCAGCGTGGCCACGCGGGCGCGAATGCCCGCGATGACCTGCTCGAGGCCGTTCACCTTGGCCTTGAGGTCTGGCGGCGCCGCCTTGTCGAACTCTTCGATGGCGTCGAGCGCGCGGGGTAGCTCGCCCATCGACTCCAGGGTGCGCGCCTTGTTGTAAAGGAACGACGGCTCTTTGGTGAGGGCGTAGGCCTCCTGGAACTTCACCAGCGCCACCTCCCAATCCTTCGCATTGTAGGCGTCGGTGCCCTCTTGCTTGAGCTTGGCGGCCTGCGCGGCGACGGCGTCGACGGGGGCTGGTTCGGCGGCGAGCGCGGGGCCCGTCACGGTTGCGATCGAAAGAAGTGCGAAGGCGAGAAGCGGTCGGAAGCGCATCGGTCCGTTCACAAGAGGGGAATGGGATTGGGTGGAGTGGACGCGGGCGCTGGCGGCTTCGTGGGCCCTCCCGACTGCGCCGGCGCGGTGGGCTTGGCAGAAGGGTTGGTGGGCAGCGGCTTGTGGCCGCTACCCAGGGCGGTCGGCACGTTGCCACCCGCGGCCGTGGCGGGCGCCGTCGGCGCCAGGAGCGCGGCGCTAGACGCTGCCGCCGGCGCAAGGGTCGAGGGCGCCGGCGAGGCAGATCCGAGGCCGAGCGTAGAGGCGCT
The DNA here is from genome assembly GCA_038210445.1 of Polyangiales bacterium. GTDB lineage: Bacteria > Myxococcota_A > Polyangia > Polyangiales > Polyangiaceae > JABFRG01. The sequence goes on along the minus strand of JBBQWQ010000028.1, from coordinate 19,132 downwards.
GGGCGAAGGCAACGGAGCTGCGGTGGGCAACGTGCTTGAGGCGGCCGTGCGGTCGCGCACCACGGTCAGCACGCCCACCGTGCCGGCGAGCATGAGCACGACCGCGCCGGCGCCGAGGAAGATCCACTTGCGGTTGCCGCTCCTGGGCGAAGCGCCAGGCAGCGTGTGGTTGATGAGCGTCGCGGGATCGCCGCTCACCGCGCGCAAGCTCTCGCTCGGTACTGGCGCCACCGGGAGCTGCGGCACCGATGCAAAAGAAGGGCTGGGGCCGTTTGCCCAACGCATCAGATCGCCGCCGCCGCGCGACGAAAACACCGACAGGACCTGCGCGAATTCGCGCATGTCGGCGAAGCGGTCGCTGGGCGCCTTGGAGAGCACGCGCATGATGGCCGCGCACAAGGCGGGCGGCAGGTCGGGCCGGATCTCGCCCAAGGGTTGCGGCGGCTGATTGGCGATCTTCACCGCCAACGCCGTGAAGGTCTGGGCTTCGAACGGCGGCCGCCCCGCCAGCGTTTCGTAGCCGATGACGCCCATGGCCCACAGGTCGGCTCGACCGTCGATCTCCTGATCGATGATCTGCTCGGGCGACATGTACTGCGGCGTGCCACAGATAGCTCCGTGACCGCCGCCCGACGCATAGGTGATGCCGGGCACGATGGCGTTCGACTTGGCGATGCCGAAGTCGAGCACCTTGGCCACGCGCTCGCCGGGCTCCTCCGCCAGGAAGATGTTCGAGGGCTTGAGGTCGCGATGAATGATGCCGGCGCGGTGCGCCTCGTCGAGGGCTCCGCAGGCTTGCACCAGCCAGTCGCACAGGAGCGGGAAGGGTAGCCGGCCGCCGCTCTGCTCGGCCTCGACCTGCAGGTCGCGCCCACGCATGAGCTCCATGACCATGTAGGGTACACCCGATGGATGGGTCTCGACGTCGAGGATCTTCACCACGTGTCGCGAGCGTAGCCGCGCTGCGGCCCGGGCCTCGCGCTCGAAGCGCGCGGTGACCATGGTGTCGCCGCTGAGGTGGGGCAAGAGACACTTGATGGCCACCTGCTGCTCCAGCCGCAGGTGGTACGCCTCGAAAACGATGCCCATGCCGCCTTCACCGAGCACGCGCTCGATGCGGTACTTTTCGTCCCAAATTTCGCCGAGGTTAGGAAGAGACATGGGAAAGGTTCAAGCTGCTACGCAGACTAGCAGCGAATGGTTCCGCGAAGCCAAGTCCCGAAGGGACTGTACGGGCGTGCCGCCGAACGGAGGCCTAGGTGCGCTTACGTAAGAACCTTGCACGGCAGGAATTGGGCTCCGCAGCGACAAGAGGGGTGCCGAGGTCACGGCGGTGATACGCTGGCCAGTATGCGTGCATTGGCCGCAAGCGCTGCGCTTCGCGGCGAGTCATTGGAAGAATGAAGCCGTTGGAAGGAATTTCGGGCAAGACGGTGGTGGGGCGCAGTAGGCAACTTGCGCGCACCGGCGCGCTCTGGCTCGCGGTCGCTGCTGGGCTGGGCGCTGCCTCGTGTCAGTCGCCCACGCAAATGCGCATGGTGCTGCGCACCGACCTGCCCTGCGGCACGCCCACCGGCACCGCCCCCTATGCGGTGAACGACCTGAGCATCTTCGTAGCTTCCAACGATGCCTCCCTGCGCGAGCGGATTCAGGCGGGCACGCCTTCGGCCTACCTCTCGGCGTGCACCCCCGGCGCCGGCGGCGAGCTGGGAACCTTGTATCTTACACCCGATGGTACCGACCAGGGCATGGTCGCGGTAATGGCCGGGCTGGTGCACGCCACCGCCGCGGGCACCATGCGGCAGAGCGCCCAGGCTTGCACCTCGGCCAGCCAGGAGAACTGCCTGCTCTCCATCCGCCGATTCCGCTACAGCGCCCACCAAACCGGGGTGGTGCCGGTGCTCCTCGAGGCTTCGTGCGTCAACCACCGCCCGGAGTGTGCTCCCGGGCAAACCTGCCGTGCCGGCGCCTGCGCATCGGACATGGTCGACGGCAACGCTGCCGACCCCTTCGACGCCGGGCGGGTCGACGGAGCAGTGGGTGACGCGCAGCCCCCCGTGGTAGACGCGGGACCCCCTAGCGTATTCCGCTGCGAAAGCACCAGCGTCGTGTGGACGCCGGACCCGCCGCTCGACCCCTCGTGCGCGTCCCCCGACAACACGCTGCGCTGTTTGACGCAGACCAAGGAAGGCCTGCGCGCGATCTGTACGCTCCTCTCGGACCCTTCGTGCCAGACGCCTTGCTGCAACAACCGCCTCCCTGCGCAGCGCACGTGCTGCATCGTCGATGGCGTGCCGGTGTCTCGCCGAAACCTCGGTGGCTGCGGCACCGACCCGACCCCCTGCTTCGACAAGGCCGAATGCGACAACTGCAGCGGAACCTTCGATGAAGCGAAGGGGTTCGGAGCGTGCAAATGAGCCGTCTTCCTGCCACTGGGTCTGTCCGATTCGGCCGTGCGCTCGGCGCCACCGCGGTGGTCGCGCTGTTTTTGTGCGCGGCCTCGTGCCAGTCGCCCACGCAGATGCGCATGGTGCTGCGTACCGACATGGCGTGCGACACGTCGAGCGGCGCCGCCTACACTCTCAACGATCTAAGCATCTTCGTAGGGCGCGACGACGCCACCCTGCAACAGCGGATGCGCGAAGGGGCGCCCGCCGCGTAGATGTCCGCGTGCACCCGCGGCGCCGGTGGCGAGCTGGGCACCTTGTATCTTACACCCGATGGCGCCGACACCGGCATCGTCGCGGTCATGGCTGGCCTGGTGCACAGCGGGGCGGGGACCACTACCCGGCAGAGCGCGCAGACCTGCACCAGCCCGAGCCAAGAAAATTGCCTGCTCTCGACGCGCCGCTTTCGCTACAGCGCTCACCAAACCGGCGTGGTGCCGGTGCTGCTCGAAGCCTCGTGCGTCAACCACCGACCCGAGTGCGCGCCAGGTGAAACGTGTCGCGGCGGCCTGTGCTCTTCCGACGTGGTCGACCCGGTAGAGGTGGCGCGCGACGGTGGCGGTTCCGACGCCATCGCCGACTCGGGCTTCAACGTGCCGCCCGACGCGGCGCGCGTTCCACCCTTCGCGTGTGTCGATGGTCAGGCGGTATACAATGCGACCGCGCTGACCCATCCTTCGTGCAGCGACCCGCTCAACATCTACAAGTGCGTGGTGGCCAGCGCCGGCTCCCCTTCGCTGGTGTGCCGTTCGACGAACGCCGAGGCCTGCGCTCAGATCTGCTGCAGCGGGCAGTTCACGGGACAATGTTGCCTGCATGACGGGTTTCCGGTGCCCGCCCCCAATTGCGGAAGTGATTCCGCCGCATGCTTTTCGGATACTGAGTGCCGGGATTGCGGCGCCAAGCTGGACCCAGTGGTCGGCTTCGGTCGCTGTCCGGTTCGCTGAACGTCGCTCAGCTCTTGGTGACCGGCAGGCGCTTCTTGCCGCCGGGGCCGCCGCTGCGGTCGATGACCGGCGCCGCGTGATCGCCGCCGCGCGCCTCGATGACCTCCAGGAGCTTCTCGGCGATCTGGATGAACGACGACGACACCACGTTGTCGGAGGCAGCCTTGACGATCGGCGTGCCCTTGTCGCCCCACTCGCGCACTGCCGGGTCGATGGCCAGCTGGCCCAGCAGTGGAGCCTTGGCAAACTCGGCGATGGCGAGCCCGCCGCCCTTGCCGAAGAGCTCGTGCTTGACGCCCGCGGTGTCGATGAACCAGCTCATGTTCTCGACCACACCGAGGATGGGGATGTTGACCTTCTCGCACATGGAGACCGACTTGTAGACGTCGTCGGTGGCCACTGCTTGCGGCGTCGTCACCACGACCGCGCCGGTGACGCCCAGCCGCTGCGAGAGCGTGAGCGCCACATCGCCGGTGCCCGGCGGCAGGTCCATGATGAGGTAGTCGAGCGGACCCCAATGTACGTCTTTGAGAAACTGTTGGAGCGCGCCGTGGAGCATGGGGCCGCGCCAAATGACCGCAGCCTTGGAGTCTTCGAGCAAAAAGCCAATGCTCATGAGCTTGACGCCGAAGCGCTCGAGCGGCTCGATGCTCTTGCCGTCCATGGAAACCGGCCTGCCGCTCACGCCGAACATGGTGGGAATCGAAGGCCCGTAGATGTCGGCATCGAGCAAACCTACCCGGTGGCCGAGGCGCGAGAGCGCCATGGTGAGGTTGGTGGCCACGGTGCTCTTGCCCACACCGCCCTTGCCGCTCATCACGAGAACGACGTTCTTCACCTCGGGGATGGGATCCTCGGCGCTGATGGTGCGGCTAACGGTGACTTCGCTCATGCCGCCATCTGTAGGCGCGCAGGGCCGCCATCGTCAACGCCATCATGGGATGCGCGCGAACGATGGCCGCGTTTTCAGCGCTTCATGAACAGGTAGGCGGCCACGGCGGCGACCAGCAGAAGCACGAACACGATGGCGATTTTCCCGGCGCCGCCGGACGGGGCTTCTTTCGCGATCGCCGTCTTGGCGTCGGCCTTTACCATGGGCTTGGGCTCGGGCTTGGCGGCGGCCTCGGTGCGTTCGGTTTTGGGCTCGGCCTTTACCGGCTTCGGCGTCGCGGCGGCGGCGACCGGCGCGGGCGCGGCCATTTGCGGCGCCGATGCGGGCGCTGCCGGAACCGGAGCTGGCTCCACCGGAGCAGGTGCCGGCGTCGCAGCGGCGACCGGCGCTGCCACGGGCTTCGTGGCTTCGGCGAGCTTTTCGACCACCGGCTGGGCGTTGGGCGTTGCCTCTTTCGACGCCGCCGCATCGTTGCGGATCTCGTTCAGCATCGTGATGGGCATCGGCTGGAGCGGCGTGGGCGCGTCGACCCGGTGCGGCTTGGGCGTCTCGGCGACGGGCTTCGGCGCCTCGTGCACCGGCGGCGCCTTGGGCGAGGGCTTGGGCTCGGCAATCTTGGCAATCTGCGGAACCGGCTTGGGTGCCTCTTGCACCGGCGGCGCCTTGGGCGAAGCTTTGGGCTCGGTGGCGCGGCTCGCTGCGATTCCCATCTTCGGTGCCGAAGGCGGCGGCGCCGCCACCTGATTTCGGGCGCTCGCGGGCGCCTTCGCCGAAGCTGCGATGGGGGCGACGCGCGGCGTAGCGGGGCCGGGCGCGGGTGCCTGCGCAGGTGCTGCGGCGATGGGCCGCACTTCGGGCGCCTTGGCCACCGGCTGCGGCGCGGGCGCCACCGGCGGCGGAGGCGTGGACGGCGACGTGCCGGCTGCGATGGTGCGCGACGGCTCGCCGCGCACGACCCAGCGCGGGCGCCGGGGCAGGATGACCTTGGTGCCGTCGAGCTCGGCCGTGAGCTCGAACTGTGGCTCACGCTTGGCGATGCCGAAGAGCTGCACCGGAGCGGAAGGGCCTTCGCTGTTTTGCAGGGCCTCCGACACTTGCCGGGCTTCCTTCTCCCAGCCTTTGCCAGCGGCGACCATCTGCTGCGCTTCTTGCTCGAAGGCGTCGAGGTCGACGCCCTCGAGGCCGGTGCCGTCGGCGTTGAGCCGAGGCAGTGCGGCCGCGAGCTCCACCGCGACCTCGGAGAGGGCGCCCTTGGAGAGGTGATGCAGGAGGCGGTCGATGACGCTCTCCAGGTGCTGCTCGATGAGCGCCGTGGTCTCGTCGCCGGTGAGCGTGGGGCCGATGAGGGTCAAGAGCTCGCCCTGGATGCGAACCGGCGCGTCGGTGCCGCCTTCGGCGAAGTAGAAGAACCCGGAGCTCGCGCGGTCGGCGCCGATGGTGTGCGCGCGAACGCCCAGCGCCACCAGCTCGGGCACGAGCTTGCGCGAGACCGCCACGAAGGGGCTGGACGAGGCCGCGTGAAAGGCGAGCGGCAGCTTCGCCGGGGGAATTTGCTCCTCCGGGAAGGTAGCCTTCACCTGCGCGCGCACGGCGTCGGTGATGTCGTCGCGCGAAATGACCGTCACCTCGTTCTCCCAGTGGCGAATCCCCTTGGGGACCATCCATCCGGCGGAAGCATCGGCAATGACGATGGCATCGTGGTCTTCCACTTTGCCGACATAGAGGGACCCAGGGCGGGCGAGGACGGTCTTCATCGAAGCTCGACCAAACTATCACGAGCCCCAGAACCTGTGACAAATATGGGCGCGGCTTCTGCCCAGTCCCCGTCTCGGCCCCGTTCCGGAGCCGTATTTCGGCGCGTTCCGCCGCGCTGCGCGGTCAGGGACGGTCGCCCACTTCGGTTGCGTAGCTGACCGTGGTAGGGGCGTTGGTGAACGGAATGGGCATGCCCAGCGGCGCGAAGCCTGCGGCCTGCTGGTTCTCCAGCACCAGGTAGTACGAGCCCTTGGCGAGCGGCACCGTCTGGCTGCCGAGCCCCGGCTGCAGCGTGGTTGAGCCGAGGATGGGCCCGGGCGGGGGACCCAGCGGCTGCGCGGTCTCGTACGCTTGACGCCACAGATCGCCGGTCTGCTTGGTGACCACCAGCGAGACGATCGGATTGCCGTCGTTGCGAAACTTGAAGAACAGCGCCTGGCCGTTGCCCGGCACCTCGAAGGGCCCCAGGTACTCGCGGGCCTGTGGGCGAATCTCCGAGACGTCGCTGGCCAGCACGGTGTGGTCGGTGCCGGAAACGAACTGCCTCCGCGGTTTCTCCGGCGGCGCCAGGATGCCCATGGCGAAGTCGTCGCCGTCGTCTTGACGCACTACCGTGAAGCCGCGGCCAATCTCGCTGGTGACGATGCCTTGCCCAAGCATGGTGGCCAGGCTGCCTGCGGGGGTTTGCGTAGCCAGGTTCACCAGTGGATTCTCGACCCCGAGAATACGCAGATCGGGCGGCGCCATGAGGCGGTTGAACACGCCCCACACGTACATGGTGTCGCCTTCGAAGCGAAAGTCTGGGCGGTACTCCACCGACATGCCGCAGTAGAAGCCCACGCGCTTGGTGACCTCGGTAGAAGCGTAGCCACTGCCCGTGATGTTGACGATCATGGTGTGGGTGGTGTCGTTCACCACCACACTGCACTGCTGGGGGAAAAAGCGACCGATGCTGGAGCTGCCGAGCGCCTGGAGCTTGAGCGGCACGCCTCGCTTCTGCACCTCGGGGCACACGTTCTGCGCGCCGAAGTTGGAGAAGAGCCACCAGCGGAGCGAGGGGCTGTCGTTCACCGCGCCCTTTACGCAAGGGCAGCCCACGGCGCTGGTGCCGAGGGCCAGGGTGACGACCGAGAGAAACAGCGCGCGACGCGAGGCGGTCATTCGCTCGGCTACTCTATTTGGGAGGCGTGGTGGGGGCGCAGGTAGAAACGCCGGCGCCGACGATCATGAAGCCGAGGTTCGATTTCACGACCGAGATGGAGTTGTCGGTGGCGGTCTTCAGGCGCGTCACCTTCGACGTTTCGCCGAGCGCCGCGGTGTAGAACCAGAAGTCGCCGCCCCAGAACGAGAAGGCCCAGGCGCTGCCGGTCTGCACGCCAGGGAGCGTGCGCGGCGAGGGGGTGGCCGCCGTGTCTTTGGTGATCTCGGCGAGGTTGGCCGGAACGGTGGTGTAGAACCCATAGAGCTTGCCATCGCCGGTGCCGGTGAGCTCGGCGCCCTTGCGGCGCAGCGAGCCGGAAAAATCGCCGACCAGGTCGAGCTTGAAGCTCCCGAGGTCGATCTTTCCCAGGCCCTGGCCGTCGTTGGCGGCGCCGGTCGAGCCGGTGATGCCCACCACGAAGAGCGTCTCTTCCTTGGCGCCCGCGCTGTTGGCCGAGAACGCCATGCCGAACCGCTCGAACTGGTGCTGCAGCCGCTGGAAGGGCGTCGACTGACAGGTGGCGTCTTTGGTGCTGACCTTGAAGAGCGAGCCGTCGGAGTAGTTCACCCACGCCGTGCCCGTGCGGTCGACCGCCATGCTGTTGGGGGTTGCGACGCCGCCGGCGCGGCAGTCGAGCGTGCCAATGCGTGTAAACTGCAATGTGTCGGGCTTGAAGCTGTAGAGATCGTTCTCGCTGCTCACCACGTACACGAGCTTGGCGGCGTCGCTGCATCCGTCGCTGGTGACGCCGCTGGCGCCGGAGCTGGAGCTGATGTCGCCAGAGGAGGACGCGGCGCCCGAGGACGACCCGGTGCCGCTCGAGCTTTCGAAGCCGCTGCTGCTGCCGCCGCCACCACCACCACAGGCCGCGGCAGAGACCAGCAACGCCGAGCCAAGCACGAGACTGGGACGAAAGTTAGGCACGCGACACCTCCCGAACCACGAACGTAGCATGGGCGGGAAGAAATGCGGGGCACGGGCGTACCACTCCCCGTGAAGCGCTGGTACCTCGCCATTGTGGGCCTGTCTTGTGCGGCGGCCGCGTGCGCGGTGGGCGGCACCAGCAGCGACGACAGCACCGGAAGCTCTTCCTCTTCCTCGAGCAGCAGCAGCAGCAGCTCGTCGGGTGGCAGCTCGTCGGGTGGCACAGGCTTCGAGCGCGATGCGGGTAGCTCGGGCTCATCGGGTAGCTCGGGCAGCTCGTCCGGGGGCGTCAATGCCTGCGGCGTTTGCGATCGCTCGTGGACCTGCAACGGCTTCCCCGATACCTGGCTTTCGCAGGGGGGCCTTTGCGTCAACCAGCGCACGACCACCGCGCTCCACTGCAACGGCACCTTCGACCAGAGCGGCTCCACGCACGTCGGCGACTGGTCCGGCAACGCCAGCCATATCGAGCTTCGCTATCCCATGCTCGGCGGCGGGACCCGCACGATCGACTGCTTTCCCTGAAAGCTGCCTCCGCGCCGTGCGCGAAAGAACGAGGCTTGCAAACATACCAATCGGTTGGTATGCATCGGAGATGTCCTCACCCGCCGCTGCCGTCGCCCGTCCTCCCCGGGGCGACGCGCGTCGTGCGATCCTCGATGCCGCGCTGGCGCTGGTTCGCAAGCAGGGGTGGGCGGGCACCAGCGTCGACGATCTGTGCCGCGCAGCGCGGATCACCAAGGGCGCCTTCTTTCACCACTTCGCCACCAAGGAAGCGCTGGGAATCGCCGCGTCGCAGCACTGGACCGACGTCACGGGCACCTTCTTCGCCGCCGCCGCGTTTCACGCGCGGCCCGACCCGCTCGACCGCATCTTCGGTTACCTCGCGCTGCGCGCCGAGATGATCTGCGGGCCCATCGAAGGCTTCAGCTGCTTCGCTGGCACCGTCGTGCAAGAGTCTTTCGCTACGTCGGGCGCGCTGCGCGGTGCGTGCGGCGCTGCCATTGCCGACCACGCCGCGCGGCTCGAGGTCGACTTCCGCGAGGCGTTGGCGCTGTACGAGGTCCGAGTGCCCGCGAGCGCCGAAGGGCTGGCGCGCTTCACGCAAACGGTCCTTCAAGGCGGGTTCGTGTTGGCCAAGGCCGAAGGCCGTCCGGCGCCCGTGCTCGAGGCCATCGCCCACCTCGAGTCGTACCTGACCCTCCTGTTTCAGCGCCCGCCGCAACGCCGCAAGCGCCGCTGAAGTCCCCCCTACCGCAGTCCCCCCACCACACCCCCAACACACCGACCGAGACGAGGATCCCATGGCAAAGACGCAAGGCAGCTTTCTCTGGTACGAGCTACTGGTCAAGAACCCGGCCGCCGCCAAGGCGTTCTACGACAAGGTCGTCGGCTGGAGCATCGGCGAGACTTCGTCGAGCCCGGCCATGGACTATCGAATGATCAGCCGCTCCGACGGCAACCTGACCGGCGGCCTGCTCACGCTCACCGCAGAGATGCTCGGCAACGGTGCGCGCCCCGGCTGGCTCGGCTACATCGGCGTCGACGACTGCGATGCGGCGTGCGTTGCTGTCAAGGCCAAGGGCGGCAAGGTGCACTTGCCCCCGCGCGATGTTCCCATGGCCGGTCGCATCGCCATGGTCTCCGACTGTTGCGACGCGCCGTACTACGTCATGACCCCCACGCCGCCTCCGGGCGGAGGCGTGAGCACCGCGTTCTCGCCCACAATACTGGGCGCGTGCACCTGGAACGAGCTTGCGTGCAACGCGCCCGGCGATGCAGTTGCATTCTACACGAGTCTCTACGGTTGGGGTACGCCCGAGCCCATGGATATGGGCCCCATGGGCAAGTATCACTTCGTCGAGAACGACGGGGTGACGGTGGGCGCCATCATGGGCAAGCCTGCCGCGATGCCGGTCTCGGCGTGGACGCCGTACTTCCGCGTCGCCAACGTCGACACGGCGGCGGCGGCGGTCAAGGCTGCGGGCGGCACCATCGTCCGGGAAGTGCACGAGGTGCCGGGTGGCGACTACATCGCAGTGGCGGTCGACCCCGAAGGCGCAAGCTTCGGCGTCGTCGGCAAGAAGGGCTGACGCGTCGGGCGCGGTGGCCCTCAGCGAGCGCTGCGCGCGCAGCGAAAGCCCCGGGTGAACGATTCGCCCTGGCGATCGCCCCGGGAATCCTGTGCGCTGCGCGGGTAAGAATAGCTTCCGCCGCGCACCGGAACGAGGTTCGGCACCTCGCGCGTGGGGCACACGGGGTCGGTGAAAACGCGTCGCTCCGACCAGAACGTGCCCCCGCGCGACTGGTATTCGTCGCTCACCATCTCCAGCAGGTTTCCGGCGAGGTCGAAGATGGTGCCGCCTGGCAGCTCCACGGCATCGCGTTCGGCGCCGCGGTCGCGGTCTACCGGGGCGGGGCCGGGCGGGAACGCTCGGCGATCTTCGCGCGTGCACGCGGTGGGCCCCGCCAGCGTCTCCAGTCTGCTGAACACGCCGTCGATGCAGCGGGGTGACTCGGGTCCCCACGGAAACGCGTCGCCTCGAAAGTTGCTCGCCACGTACTCGAGCTCGGCCTCGGTAGGGAGCCGCGCGCCGCGCGCGCCGCAGTACGCCTGCGCGGCCTCGCGGGTGACGCAATTCATGGGAAGGCTCGACGGGCCACGGGCGGCCGTGCAGTAGTCGGTGGCTTCGGTATTGGGCGCGTCGCGCGGGGGCGTTTTGAAGGTGCCGCCGGCGCCCAGGTATGCGGCGGTGGTCACCTCGGTGGCGTCGAGGAAGAAGGGCGAGAGGATCACCAGGCGCTCGTCGCGCGGGTCTTCGTCGCTCGCACCCATCCAGAAAGCGCCCCCGGGAATGCACGCGGCGCCTTCCGGCGCAGCGCCGCCGCACCCGGCCCGGACGGCTCCCCCCCAGCTACCGACCTGAGAAGCGGGAGAGGCTCCGGCGAGCGCCGGGCGCGGATCGTCCAGCGTACCGCGCGGCTCGTCGAGGCTGTCCATGGAGAGGAGCACGTGGGCTTCGATGGGGCCCGCCGCGGGCGGCAGGAGCACGACGCTCTCGAGGGTCGAGCGCGGTCGCGGACCGAGCCCGTTGCCGCGGAACAGGCGCAGGCGGGCGCGCGTGCCCCCTTCGCCAGCGCGCGCGGGCACGCCGATCGACACGCGAGCTTCTCGGAACGCCGGGTCGGCTACCGAGAACACCCGCACGCATCCGTCGCAGGGCTCGCTCTCGCCGGGCCGGAAGATGGCGATCTCGAGGCGGCCGAACAGCGGTGTGGGGTCGGTTGCTGACACGGTGGCTCCGAGCGCGGCCACCGGCGCGTCGGTGTCGACGAAGAGCACCACTTGGGGATCGGCGGGAAGCGTGCGCTCTGCACACGATGCGCCGCCCGCGATCACCAGCGCCACTACCATCACCACCATCACCACCGTCACCACCATGGCTCTCACGGGCCCACCGCGTCTACGCGGGGTGCGCGCACGCAACGAAAGCCGACCGTGGGGTTGGCGCGGCGATCCGGGCGATCCTTGTGCTGCACGCTGGGCGCCAGCGAATCGGTCCAGTTCGAGCCGCGCCAGGCGCCCTGGTCTACCGCGCTCGCGCTCTCGCAGCGCGGCGAAAGCAGCCCCGCCACGCGATGACAGCGCGCCGGAGAGGGGAGCGCGCGGTCGGCGACGAGCTCGGAAAGGTTGCCCGCCAGGTTCATGAGCCCCAGGCGCGAAGTGTCGCGGAGCGGTGAACGCGACGCGGCGATGGCATCGACCGGCGCGGGGCCCGGCGGCTTGCACGTGTGCGGCGTCGGCTCGCTGGGAAAGCCCCGCTCCACGATGGCGGTGCCGCAGGTGGTTTCTTGCGCATCGCCCCACGGGTACAGCGTCTTGGGCTCGCCGCGCGCGAGACCGTGCGCGTTGGTGGCCAGGTACTCCCATTCGGCGGCGGTAGGGAGCCGCGCGCCCACGCTGGCGCAGAAGGCCACGGCTTGGGAGAATTCGAAGCAGTTGAGGGGGGAGCTCTCGCGGCCCTGCGGCGACGTCGACCAGGTGCACGCGCCCATGGGCACTCTGGAAAAGTCCAAGGGCGCGTCGTTGCGCACGACCAGCGCATCGGTGAGCCCTCGCGCCACCGCCGCGCGAAAGCGACCCACGGTCACTTCGTAGCGGTCGGCGAAGAACCGCGGCAGCACGGCCACGCGCCGGGGGCCGGTGTCGATCTCGAAGGGCGAGTCTACCTCGGTGCGGTCGGCTCGCGGATCTCCCTGGAAGAACGCGCCTCCGGGAACGCACACCTCTTCGTCGTAAAGGCCCGGTGTACCGAGCCGTCGCTCGGCGAGCACGTTGGGGTCGTCGCAGCTCCAGGGGATCCGCGGCCCGCTGGCGATGGGCCATGCGCCAGCCTGCGAGGGGCTCGACCGCGCGTGGCTTTCCGAAAGCTGCGCATCGGAAACGTCGGCCCGGACGTTCTCGGTGTCGACGCACGTTCGCTGGCCGACGAGATCGGCTTGGGTGCCCATGCAATCGCCCCGGAGCGTCACCGGCACCTCGCCGCGCGCGCCTTCGCGCAGCCGGAACGACACCATCCGGTCCACCGTGAAAGCCGGATCGGGCTCGGCGCGGGGCGTGACGTCTTTTCCCAAGACCACCAGCCGCGGCGCGTCACCGTCGGCGCGCACCGGGGGCGTCAGCAGCTCTTCCGGCGGCCCGTCGTCGAGGCTTGGGCGGGGAAAATAGCGCTCCCCGCGGTAGCTGCGCACGCGCGCCGAGGGATGGAGCCGGAGGCGCACCAGGATGCGCAGGTCGCGCCCGGGATCCGGGGAATATACACTGAAGCTCGCGGGGTAGTCGCGCGGGTCTTCACGGACCACCTCGCGGCTGTCGACCCACACCGGCCCGCCGCCGCCCTCGGGCAGCCGATACACGTCGACCCGGAGCACGCCGGCTAGCGCGGGGACCGGGAGATCGGTGTCGACCACCAGCACCGCCTCGCCCAGCGGGGGCAGGGTGCGCTCGCAACCAACGGAGCAGGTGGCCGGCAGCGCGAAGGTGAGGAGCAGGCACGAGACTCGCCGCATGGCGGGCGCAAGCTATCGCACAGGGGTCGGCTGTCAACGCGGGAGGGGCGGTGGCTCCTATGATACAACATGCGCCCGTGACGGACTTCGGAGGCCACGACGACGACGCGAAGCCACGCCTGCGCGAGCTGGTCCCGTGCTCGCTCGTATCGGGTGGCGCTCTGGTGGTGCTCTACGTGGGGCTCAACCCCCGAAACCAAGCGCTGCTGGAGCAAGGCTACGCGTTCTTTCAGCCGGAGACGCGTCTCGACGCGTGGGTGCCACTGTGGACGCCCATGGTGTGGCCCTATTACATGTATTTTCCCCTCATCGCCTCGGCGCTCTTCCTCGAGAGCCGGCGCCGGCAGTGGCTGTACGAGGGGGTTCTCGGGTACGTGGGGGTCGCGCTTCTGGGTTTCTGCTCGTTCTTGCTCCTTCCCTCGCGCATGAACCAGCCCGACCTGCACGCCTGCGGCACCGCGGCCTGCCAGGCGCTGCAGGCCATGTACGATCTCGACCACGGCTTTCATGTATTTCCCAGCATGCACGTGGCGATTAGCGTGTACACTGCACTATTTTGGAGGGCCCGCGCGCCTCGCTTCTGGCACCTGCCGGGGCTCCTGGCGTTGGCGATCACCGCCTCCACGGTGCTGTGCAAGCGGCACTACTTGCTCGACATTCCCGCGGGCATCATGGTGGCGCTGGCGGTGCGGCCGCTGGCGGTGGCGGCGGGGCCCAGGATGGCTCGCCTCATGCGCTGGGCCGCTTGAAGCTCGCGGCGCGTGCACCGGTCGGCCATTCCGGGTAGAGGGGTGGCATGGGCGATGTGAAGATTGCGGTCATCGGCGGCAGCGGCCTCTATGCCATGGAGGGCCTCACCGCCCTCGAGGAGCGAACCCTAGAAACTCCCTTCGGGCCACCCTCCGATTCGCTGCGCATTGGCCGCGTGGGTGACCGCGAGGTTGCGTTTCTGGCACGCCACGGCCGGGAGCATCGCTTCCTTCCGAGCGAGCTGCCGCACCGGGCCAACATCCACGCGCTCAAGCAGCTCGGGGTGCGCTTCATCATCAGCGTGAGCGCAGTGGGCTCGTTGAAGATCACGCTGCCCCCGGGCCTGTTCGTGTTTCCTGATCAATTTTTCGATCGCACCAAGCGCGATCCCGCCGAGAGCACGTTCTTCGGCGGCGGCATCGTCGCCCACGTGGGGTTCGGCCAGCCGGTGTGCGAGGTGCTGCGGCCGCTGCTCGTTGCTGCGGCGAGGGCCGAAGGCGCCAGCTGCCAGGACGGCGGAACCTACGTGAACATGGAGGGGCCGGCGTTTTCCACGCGAGCCGAGTCTACCTTTCACCGGGCCATGGGCTTCGACGTGGTCGGCATGACCAACTTGGCGGAAGCGAAGCTGGCCCGGGAGGCCGAGATTTCCTACGCGACCATGGCCATGGTGACCGACTTCGATTGCTGGCACGACGAAGAGGTGTCGGTAGAAGGCGTGATTGCGCAGCTCGGCGCCAACGCCAAGCTGGCGCAGCGGGTGCTCACGCGGGCCATTGCCGCTCTCGACCCGAACGCCACCACGCGCTCGCACGACGCGTTGAAGAGCGCGATTTTCACCCCCCGAGAGAAGTGGCCAGAAGCGCGGGCAGCTGCGCTCGGCCCCATCTTGGCGCGCTATCGCTGACCGCGCGCGGTCTGGTCTGATGGCCTTGCCGTTTCGCGCCGGAGGCGCGAAGCTCGCAGGCCAATGAACCTCCCCGAACTGCGCGTCGCGGCGGCCGGCGGACTCCACGAGGGCGCGCGCCGCGCGCCCGTCGTGGAGCCCTGGTCCGGCGCGACTTTGGCCGAAGTACACATCGCGGGCGCTGCGCACGCGGAGGCCGCGTGCGCAGCTGCCCGCGATGCCTTCGGGCCCATG
Organism: Polyangiales bacterium; assembly: GCA_038210445.1. Classification (GTDB taxonomy): domain Bacteria; phylum Myxococcota_A; class Polyangia; order Polyangiales; family Polyangiaceae; genus JABFRG01. Next base: position 4,005 of record JBBQWQ010000028.1, on the reverse strand, counting down.
AAGCGCACGCCTTCGCATCTGCGAAGGCGCGCGCTCCGCAGCATCGCCGAAGGTCTCGCGGCTCGCCGCGAGACCTTCGCCGAGCTCATCGCCCGCGAGGCCGGCAAGCCCATCAAGTACGCGCGGGCCGAGGTGCAGCGGGCCATCGTCACGTTCGAGTGGGGCGCCGAAGAGGCGGGCCGCATCGGCGGCGAGGTCTTCGCCGCCGATGCGACGGAGCCGGGCGAGCCCTTCACCGGTTCGTGGACGCGCGTGCCGCGAGGACCGCTCCTCGCCATCTCGCCCTTCAACTTTCCGCTCAACCTGGTGGCCCACAAGCTGGCGCCGGCCTTCGCCTGCGGGGTGCCGGTGGTGCTCAAGCCGGCCCCGCAAACGCCGCTCACGGCGCTGGCGCTGGCGGAGCTGGTGCGCGACTCGGGGCTGCCCGAGGGTGCGCTGCAAGTGCTCCCCTGCGACGTCGAGGTGGCCGAGCGCCTGGTGAAAGACGATCGCTTCACCAACCTCTCCTTCACCGGCAGCGCCAAGGTCGGCTGGCATCTCAAGAGCATCTGCGGCAAGAAGCTCGTCACCTTGGAGCTCGGCGGCAACGCGGCGGCCATCGTGCACGCCGACGCGCCTTCGCACGCGGCCACGTCGCTTACCGGCAGCGCCTTCGCCTACGCGGGGCAGGTGTGCATCAAGACCCAGCGCATCTTCGTGCACGAGAGCGTGGCCGAGGCCTTCACCCGCGAGCTCGTGGAGCGAACGCGCGCGCTCGCCCCGGCCGACGTGCTCGACGAGGCCACCGTGCTCGGCCCCCTCATCGACGAAGGCGCCGCCAAGCGCGTCGACGAGTGGGTCCACGAGGCGGTGGCCGCCGGCGCCAAGCGCCTCACCGGCGGCGATCGAACCGGCAACCGCGTGCCCGCTACGGTGCTGGCCATCGAGGGCTCCGGCCGCGGCCTCAAGGTGGTGGAAGAAGAGGTCTTCGGACCGGTGGTCACGATTCAGGTGTATTCTGCACTCGACGAAGCACTGGCCGCCGTCAACGGCACCCGCTACGGTCTCCAGGCTTCCGTCTTCACCGACTCGCAAAAGGTCATCGCGCAGACCTATCGCGACCTCGACGTGGGCGGCCTGGTGGTCAACGACACCGCTTCCGTCCGCTTCGATCACATGCCCTATGGCGGCGTGAAGGACTCCGGCCTCGGCCGCGAAGGCGTCCGCTTCGCCATGGACGATCTGCTGGAGAAGAAGGTCCTCCTCGTCCGAAGGTAAGCAGGGCACCGTGGGGCAATCGATCACCATCTTCTGCGCGCAGCGCTGGACCGTCGCGCCGCACTTCGCCCCGTTCTTCGCGCGCATCGCCCGGAGCGTGGGTGTGGCCTTCACGCCGCACGATAGGCAGTTGGTGCTCCAGGAAGACCCCAAGTACATGCTCATGATCATGCTCGAGGAGCACGGGGGCGACCGCGCGTTCACTCCGAGACCAACGAGCTCCTCGGCTCGTCCATGACCGTTTCTCTCGACTTAGGACGCGGCCCTTCGCTTACCGTGGGACTTAGGTTCTGCGCGCAGTTTTCTGGCGCGTTTCAAGGCAAGCGGGAGCGTTTGTCGGTCGAGACGAGCGACGAGGGCGGATGGAAAATCGTTGGAGACACGACGTTGATCACCTTCGGACGCCCCATCGGCAGAAGTGCGGAGCGGGACGTGGTTGCTGCCGCGACATTCGGACGCGACGCACGGACGTTCGGGCCCAACCCCATGGTCAACATCGACTTTTCCAAGGCGAAGTTCTTCGGGGTCGACTTTCGTGGTCTCGACCTCGTCGATCCCGACCACCTCGTCCTGGACGACTACCCCGAGGCTCTGAAGCGCGGCATCGCCTGACTGGAGGCCCGCGGTGACACGCGGGCGACGGGGCTTGCAATGTGGATGCGGGAACAGCTTTCCTTTGTCGGACCGGCGCAGAAGCAGGGCGTGTTGCGCTGGCGCCTGATCGAAATGATTGCCGGCGGCCCCATCGACGAGCTCCGCGCGCAGCTGCTCGACCGGTAGCCACGAAAAGCGAAACGGCGCGCCCTTGCGAGCGCGCCGTCTTGGTTACGAAACGGACCTAGGGGTCAGTTCACGCCGGCCGAAGCCGTGACCTTGCCGCCGCCTTCGACGGCGACCTTGGCGTTGCCGGTCGCTTCCACGAGCGCCTGGCCGATGGACACGAGGCAGGCCGAGCCCTTGACGCCGAGCTTGCCCGGGTCGACCACGACGTTGAGGCTACCGCTGATGCTGCCGGTGGCGTTCACGACCGCTTCGCCGCGGACCTTGATGGCGAGGAGGAGGCGGGGGAGGTTGAGCTTGAGGGTGTCGATGACAGCCTGGATCTTGTCGCCGCCCGTGCCGTCGATGGTGAGCTGGCCGGGGGTGCACTCGGCCTTCGCCTGGGCGCTCGCCTTGCAGTTCGCGTCGCACTTGGCGTCGACCTGGCAGGAAGCCTTGAGGGTGCCGCCCTTGCAGCTGATGGGGGTCGCCTTGGCGCTGCAGGAGCCGTCGCACTGGACGCTGGCGGAGCCGGGGGTCGCTTCGCAGGCAGCGTCGCACTGGCCGTCGCACTGACCGGTGCACTGAACGCCGGGCGCGGTGACCGAGCACTTGCCGTTGCAGGTGCCTTCGCACTTGCCGCTGGCGGTGCCAGCAGCGGTGTTGCCGGTGCAGGTGCCATCGCAGGTGCCGTTGCACTGGACGCCGCCCTGGGCGACGCAGGAGCCTTCGCACTTGCCGGTGCAGGAGCCCTTGCAGGAGATCTTCGGCGCCGTCGCAGTGACGTCGCACTTGCCGGAGCAAGAGACCTCGAGCTTGCCGCCCTCGCAGGTGGGGGGCGTCGCGTTGACGTCGCACTTGCCGTCGACGGAGCAGCTACCTTGGCAGCTGGCTTCCGCCTTGAACGAGGCCTCGCACTTGGGCGCCTCGGCCTTGATGGTGAGCTTCACGCCGCCGAGCGACGCGGTGATCTTCGCCGAAGCGAGGCTGCACCACTCGCCGACCGCATCCTGTGCGCCCTTGGCTTCGGCTGCGCTCTGCTCGGCGTCGGTTGCACCGAGGTCGATGGCGATGGCGCGGCACGAGTTGCCGACCTCCGTGAGCATGTCGCTGGCGGCGCCGGAAAGGTCACCGGAGGCCTGCGCCAATGCTGCGAATTGACCCTTCACCGAGGCGTCGACACCGAAGTCGGTTTTGGTCATGTCCGCGCCGACCGTGAAGTCCTTGCAGCAAAGTGCGCCCAAGGGATCCGAAGAACACCCGTTGACGAGCATGGGCATGCCCACCACTACCGCCGCTGCCCCGACCAAGTACTTGAAGTTCATCAGATGCCTCTCCTCGTAAAGTTGCGTGCTTCGCGTCGCCCCGGCACAGTGGCGGGGGGAAATCGATTCGTAAGATTCAACGAATGGTGCGCCAAGGGCAACCTTTTTGACCGGTCGCGCTGCGCGTAGCTGGATGTGTGTGTCAAAAACGACCCGTCCGCGCAGGCGAACGAGCGCTGGTCTGTCGACGTTCGACGGACCAGGCCGCGGGAATATTCAGCGGTGCGTGCGCGCTCGATTGTGTTCGTTGATGTTCATACGTTTTTCGGATTCATCGCCCGACACCTGCAATCGCGTCACCAGGCACCGCGCTGCGCGCCGCTTACGTAACCTCTACGCTTTTTGCGCGCCCACCTTTGGCGCCTGTCGCTCCCGAGCAACAACCCGCTGACACCCATGTCCTGCGTAGCCGCGTTTGCGGAGGCCCGTGAAGCCGCGGAGGGGGTCCCACACAGCGGTAGGGATGACCCTCTGGCGTGAGAACAGCCCACCGAGCGGAGGTCCGCGCTCGCTCCGTTTCGGCGTCACCCCGTCACCCCGAGCGGAGCGAGGGGGCCCCTCTGGCGCGCACCGACGCCGCAGAGGGGGGCGCGCAGTGGGGTGGGGGAGTAACACAGGGGTGGGGACCGCCCGCCGCGGGGGGGGGAGCGCGCGCGCCGGGGCG
>JBBQWQ010000027.1:0-96846 GCA_038210445.1 Polyangiales bacterium | reverse complement strand
TCGAAGAGCAGATGCGCTTCGCCATCCGCGAAGGCGGCCGCACCGTCGGCGCCGGCATCGTCACCAAGATCCTCGAGTAATCGAGCGGTCTCACCTGCCAAGCCCTCGCACCGACTCGTCGGATGCGGGGGTTTCGCTTTTTGTCGCCGAAGTGGGTCCGTCGCTCAGAAGCGAACGGGACCCAGGAGCTGCGCCGCATGCGCGGTGGTCTTGGGGGCGAACAAGAACAGGCCGAGGCCCGCCACCACCATGCCGATGCCTACCGCGTAGGTGATCTGCACGGCGCTGCGCGTGGTGCGCGCGTCGTCCTGGTAAGCGACGAGACCGGAGTCGCCACGCGCCGCGGCGTGGTCGACGTCGTCGAAGCGAGCGCGGAGCACGGTGAGATCGAGCGCCAGCGCAGTGCCGAAAACGACGCCTCCGGTCGCTGCCACCACCAGACCCACGGTGGGCCACGGGCTCGCGTCCCGCGCGGGGGGGCTCGTCGTCGGAGAGGCCTCGAGGGTGACCATCACCTCCACCGACTTTCCGCCGACCACCATCACCACGCGCTCGCTCGGTCGAAACGCCAGGTGTTCCGCAGAAATGGTGTGCGGGCCCGGCGGCAGGTCGACCTCTGCGGGGAGCTCGAGGCTCGGCCCGCCATCTACGTGTGCCTTGGCGCCGGCGGCACTGGCGCGGATGCGAACGTGCCCCGGCGTGAGCCGCTCTCGGAGCGCCGCGATTTTGCTCCGCACCGCTTCGGCGTCCGACACGTTGGGATTCTGCTTCAGGTAGCCCTCGAGGTTGGCAATGGCTTCGGCGGTGCGCCCCAGGGTGATCAGCGCTTCCGCCGCGTAGCGGTACGGAAGGTTCGCATCGGGCACCAAGGTCTTCGCGTGCTCGTATTCCGCCAGGGCACCCTGGGCATCGCCGCGCCCGTACAGGTTGATGCCCCGCTGCATGGCCTGCCGCGCCTCGGTCTCGCGGGCCGCGCTCTCGGTAGGCGCGTCGTCCGCCGCGGCCGGCACGGTGGAAGCGAGGACGACCAGTGCCGTCATCGCGAAGGCTATGTGGCGTGAGGCCCACCCCAACATGTACGCCAGGCTACTACAAAATGCGCGAGAGGGTCAGATCCAGATCGGCGGCCATGTGCGCGCACAGGCTGTCGATGGAGGCGCTGCCCATGCGGTGCTTGTTGCGCAGGTCGGCGCGCACGCCGTCGAAGAGTCGCTTGCGCACGCGCGTCAGCATGCGGGCCGCGGTGGCGCGGTGCACCGCCAGGCGGGGCGCGATGTCATCGATGCCCAGCCCCTCCTTCAGGTGCCAGTGGAGGAGCCGTCGTTCCTCGGGCTCCAGGGTGCCCATGGCCGCCTGAAGCGCTCCCTCGAAGCGCGTCTTGTCGACCCTCTGCAGGGCCAGGAGCTCGGGGGTTCGCTCGGCCATACCCCGCCCCAAGTCTTCAAACGCAGTGCTCGGAACCTCGCGCTTCCGTTTCCGCAGAAAGGTGAGGAGCTCGCGCTGGGCCACCACCCGGAGCCACGCCAAAAGCGGCACCTGACCCGTGTAGATTGCAAGTTTCGGTGGACGCCGTGGTGTTCCGAGGAACATCGACTCCCGCACCGTGCGCACCACCTCTTCGATCACGTCGTCCTGGGCGCCTCCCCGGCGTAGCGCTCCGTAGAGCGGGCGGATTCCCGTGTCTTCGAAGGTCCGGAGCGCCACCCGATCGCCCTCCAAAGCTGCCACCGCCACGAAGAAGTCTCCCGAGAACACCTCGTCCAGCAGAAACGCCCGGGCGCTCCGGCGGTCTCCCAGGGCCCGCGCGAACGCCTCCGCCGCCAGCGACACGTCGGGGTGCTCTTCTTGGCCGATGCGCCATTTCTCTTCGAGCCGTTCCCCCAGATCGGCCGCGTCTTCGGCGGCCCGCAGGTCTTCGGGCAACCTCCCGAGAAAGCACGCAGCGAGGTGGTCGCGCAGGGAGATCATCGCCCACGAGCCTACCAGGGCTACCGCGCCCAGCGCCCGCCGAAACCCGCGGCCGACCGCCCGGATTCGAGCTACGCTCAGCCGGGACCATGGGAATCGCAGGCTCGGCCAAAGGTGCGGAGGCGCGCACGGATGACGTCGACGCGACTCGCCCCGACGCCGCGGGCTCCACGTCGTCGGGCGCTTGCCCGCCGGAAGAGGATCTCCTCCAGTGGGCCCTCGGCACCTTGCGCGGAACGCGGAGAGCCGCACTCGACCTCCACGTGGAGCAGTGCTCGCTCTGTCGAGCGACCGCTGCGGTGGCGCGCCCGGGGCCTGCCGCGCCCCTGGAGACCACCATCTTCGACGGTCGATATCGCCTCGACGAAGAGCTGGGATCGGGGGCCAGCAGCGCGGTGCACCGCGCCTTCGACCAACGCCTCGGCATCGACGTCGCCCTCAAGGTGTTCCGCGGCGGCGACGCGGCGCAAGTGGCGCAAGAGCTGCTGTTGGCCAGGAAGATCAGCCACGCGAACGTGTGCCGGGTCTTCGACACCGGTACGGCCGATGGCGTGGCCTACCTTTCCATGGAGTACGTGGAGGGCGAGACGCTCGCGGAGCGCTTTGCCCGCAGTCGCCCGCTCGGGCCCGGACCCGACCCAGACGCCGAGGCCATTCTGCGGCAGATCATCGACGGTCTCGGCGCAGCCCATGCCGCGGGCGTCATTCACCGCGATCTGAAGGCGCAGAACATCCTGGTGGCGGGCACCGGTCGGGTCATGCTCACCGACTTCGGCCTGGCGCGCATGGCCGGCGTCGAAGAGAGCCGCGCGCAGCTGGTGGGTACGCCTGCCACATGGGCCCCCGAGCAGGCGCGCGGCGAACCGGCCACCTTCGCCTCGGACGTGTATTCGTTCGGCGTGGTCGCGTATCGGCTCCTCTGCAACAAGGAGTTCAAGGTCAGCGACCCCAAGGCGCTCGACGCCGTGCCGGGGCGCTATCGCCGTGCGCTGCGCCGTTGCCTGGTGCTTTCGCCCGACCTGCGCCTGCCCGACGCTGCGGCGGTGAAGGCCGCGTTTTTTCCGGCTACCGCCAGCCACTCCAGCAGGGTCGCGCTCGTGGCGGCCGCGCTGGCCATGGCCGGTCTCGGTTACTTTGCATTGCGCGGCGGTTCGACCCCCGCGGTCACGCCTTCGGCTGCCGCCTCCATCGCCGCCGATGCGCCGCTTCGTGATTCCGTCGCGCCACGCGTTTCCGTCGCGCCCACGCGCGTACCTCTGGCGAACGCCGCTGTCGCGCATGCGACCGCCGCTGTCGCGCATGCGACCGCCGGTTCGGCGCCGTCGCCGCGGGGCAGTGGGGCGCACATTGCCGGAGGGGCACGCATCCGGCCGCCGGCTTCGTCCGCTCCGTCAGCGTCGCCCACCGCGCCGCCCGCGCCCACCGCGCCGCCAAACTCTACCGCGCCGGCCGCCCCCGACCTACTGTACGCGCCGTGAGACGCCTCGCGCTTCTGACGGTACCGCTGGCAATGCTTGCAACCTGCAATGTGTGGCGTTCGGTCGAAGACTGCCGCACGTCGGCCGACTGCGGCCCGGGCCTCACGTGCAACACGGAAGCATTCCGTTGCGTAGCTTCGGCGCCGGTGGGCAACGAGGGCGGCGCCGAAGCCTCGACGCCCGATACCGGAACGCGGTGCGAGGACCGTCCCTGGGGGGAGCCTCACCTGGTGGCCGGGCTCGAGTCGGAGCCCATCGTCTCCGGGCGCCTCTCGCCCGACGAGCTCACCATGTTCATCTCCCGTGGGGTGCCGCCCACGCTCACCGATCTGTACACCGTGACCCGTAGCACCGTGCGCGATCGCTTCCGCGTGGTGGGCCCGCTGCCCAACGTCAACGAGCCGCTGGCCTCGGAGTTCTGGCCCACCATCAGCGCCGACGGCAAGCTGCTCTTCTTTGAGTCGTCGCGCTCGCGCTTGCCCGACGACGCCGGCGTGTACACCTCGGAGACCGCCCGCGTGTGGTCTGCCTCTCGCGTGAACGTCGCCTCCGACTTCGACAAGCCGAAGCTCCAGAGCCTCTTCGATATTGCCAGCGGCGCCGAAGCCGCGCCCTACCTGCACCCGAGCGGCCGCTCGCTCTACTTCTCGTCGATCGCGCGCCCCACCAAGGGGCAGCTCGACATCTGGGTGGCCGAGATCAACGGGGCAGGGGTGGTCACCGACGTGCGCAACGTCGAAGGCGTGAACTCCGCCGACGAAGAGAACGCGCCGGTGGTTTCCGAGGACGAACAGTTTCTGTATCACAGCCGCAAAGGCGAGCCGGGGCAGGGCCTCGACATCTTCGTGGGCCGCCGCACCACCGTCGCCGATGGCTTTGGTCGGTCGGCGCCGGTGCCGGAGCTCTCGTCCGCACAAGACGACTACCCCACCTGGGTCGCGCCAGACCACTGCCGCATCTACCTCTCGTCGTCGCGCCCGGTGCCGGGCGATGCCGGGGCCGGCCTCTTCCACATGTGGGTGGCCGAACGCCTTTGACGCCTGCCTGTGGGCTTGCTAAGTCCCCGGTTGCCTCTCCGGCTCCCCGAGACCACCCCACCATGGGCGACCGCATCGATGTCAGCCTCGCCTGCGAAGTGTGTGGCAGCAGAAACTACCGCACCACTCGCAAGCCCACGCAGCAGGGGCAGTTGAAGTTGAAGAAGCACTGTCCCAAGTGCAACGTGCACACCATGCACACCGAAACGAAGTAGTCCCTCTAGGGGTTTAGCTCAGTTGGTAGAGCAGCGGATTCCAAATCCGCAGGTCGTGGGTTCGAGTCCCCCAGCCCCTGCTACGCACGCATCTCCTTGACCGCGCCCGAATGGTTCCGTGAAGCCGCCGTGTCTATCTCGCGGCGCGTGGCTCCGGCGAGCCGCGCATGGTAGTGCTTTCAGCGTGTTCATCTCGCGCTACATCATGAACCTGTACGAGAAGGACCGCCGCCGCCGGGCCGCGGGCGAGCAGCAGGTTCGCCAGGCGTCGACCTTCGCCGGGGCCACTGCCACCTGGAAGGAGCTGGCCGAGCGCCGCGATCTGGCCTTCGACGAAGACCCGCTGCCGCAGATGCGCGGCCTTTTCGGCGGCCAGGCATTCGAGCTCGCCACCTCCATGGACCCCGCGGGCATCCCGTTCATGATTGCCTCGGTGACCACCACCCGGCCGAGCTCGCTGCAGGTGGTGCCCAGCGAGTGGTACCACCGGCTCATGGGGCGCAAGGCCACCGGCGACGCCGACTTCGATTCCGCCTATTCGGTCTTCGGAAAGGGCGCGCCGCTGGTGGGGCCGGGCGAGCGCGAGACCCTCTCGCTCCTCCACTACCGCAGCCCCCGGCTCATGTGGAAGGGCAACACCCTGCGGGCCGACCTCGACGGCGTGGAGCTCGATCCCGATCTTCTCGAGCGCTTCCTCGACCTGCTCCGGGGCTGGGCCACTTCCGCCACCGACGAGCTGCCGGCGAGTCCGTTCCGTCGCTCTGGAGACGGGAGCCTCGCCCACCGCGATTGAACTTTTTTTCGTCCCTCGCGGTCATCCCGCGCGAGGGAATTCCCTCGCCACATCCCGTGTTGGACGCCCATTCCTCGCAAGAATCCCGGCGAATTGCGCACGAACACTCGTTCAGTAGGGCCCTTGGCCCTTTTCCCTTGCACCGAAACTTCGTTCTGGCACGATGCGCCCCCCTTCAACTGCTGGCGTACGCCCACACTTCGGGTTATAAGCCGCGGTCCCACTCTCGGGGCTTGCTGATCGCAGGCAATCCGAGCGAAGTGCTCCCACCATGGCTACCGAAGACGAAACCGAAAAAGACGGCGAAACGCCTCCCGCAGAGCCTGCGGACGAGGGCCAAGAGGCGCTCGGCGAAGGCGGAGCGCAGCTTGCCACGGCCGGCGCCGAGGCCTCGGGCCTCCAGGGCGACGGAGAGGCCACCTCGCAGCTCGGCCACACGCGCTTCGTGTACGCGGCGTACTTCGCGGGCGGCATCGGTATCGCATTCCTCGCCACCAAGATCGTGGCCGGCGTCTGGCACCTGGTTACCAAGAAGTGGCCCCAGGCCGGCGAGCCCACCGACACGTATATTTATCCCATCGCCATCGCCCTTGGCATCGGCGTTCCGCTTTACTACTGGCGCAAAGCAAGTTCCCGGCAGTACGCCGAGGAAGTGGCCGAGGAGCTCTCCAAGGTCACCTGGCCCAGCAAGAAAGAAGTCACGAACTCCACGACAGTTGTCGTGGTGACGACCATCGTCGCGACGATCTTCTTCGCGCTCTTGGATCAGTTCTGGCGTTTCGTCACTGACAAGGTCTACGGCATCTGAGGCATCGCCATGGCGAAGAAGTGGTACGTCATCCAAACTTATTCTGGCTTCGAGAACCGCGTGAAGGAATCCCTTCTCCAGCGGATCAAGGAGCACAGTAAAGAAGCGATCTTCGGGGAAGTTCTCATTCCCACTGAGACCGTTCAAGAAACGCGCGCCGGCGGCAAGCAGCGCGTGAAGCAGAAAACCAGCTTTCCCGGCTACATCTTCGTGGAGATGGACATGAGCGAGGATGCTTGGCACCTCGTGAAGGACACTCCCAAGGTCACCGGCTTCATCGGCAATCAGCGCCCGCAAGAGGTCAAGCCTCCGCAAATCGACGACCTCCGCAAGAGCATCGTCGAAGGCGCGGTCAAGCCCAAGCCCCGCGTCTCGTTCGAGGCCGGTGACGAGATTCGCGTCATCGACGGCGCCTTCGCCAACTTCTCCGGCACCGTCGAAGAGGTGATGCCCGAGAAGCAGAAGCTCAAGGTCAAGGTCAGCATCTTCGGCCGCGCAACGCCGGTGGAGCTCGACTTCGCCCACGTCGAGAAGCGAGCGGTATAACGTTTTTTCGGGGCACGGGTCCCGGTTCAACCATCAGCGACACCACTACGAACCCTCCACCGTGAGTGACCTCGTAGGAGCACAGCGAGTAGAGTCATGAAAAAAGTCACCGGTCAGATCAAACTTCAGCTCCCCGCCGGCAAGGCCAATCCCGCCCCCCCGGTCGGTCCGGCGCTCGGCCAGCACGGCGTCAACATCATGGGCTTCTGCAAGGAGTTCAATGCCCGCACCGCGGGTAGCGACATGATCATCCCCGTGGTGATCACGGTCTATTCCGACCGCTCCTTCACCTTCATCCTGAAGAACCCCCCGGTCGCCGTCCTTCTCAAGAAGGAAGCGGGCCTCGCCACCGGCAAGAAGCCCGGCTCGGGCTCCAAGGAGCCCAACAAGACCAAGGTCGGTTCGGTCACCGAAGCCCAGGTGAAGAAGATCGCCGAGCAGAAGATGCCGGAGATGAACACCAACGACATCGAGTCGGCGATCCGCACCGTTCGCGGCACCGCGCGCTCCATGGGCATCGAGGTCAGCTGACCGCCCGGCTCCGCGAACGGAGCCAACCAATTTGGAGCTCACGGAATGGTCCGGGTGCTCACCGTAACCTCAACCACCACCGCCACGTTCGCAAGAGCGCGGATTCCGGTGGGAGGCCCCGAAAGTCCCAAAGACCCAAAGGCCGTAAAGGAGGACAATGCCGAAGGTATCGAAAAACCGCGCCAAGGTAGACAGTGCTGTCGACCAAACGCGCAAATATACGATCGATGAGGCGGTCGCTCTCGTAAAGAAAGCGAAATTCGCCAAGTTCGATGAGACGGTCGATGTCGCGATCCGTTTGGGCGTGAATCCTAAGCACGCTGATCAGATGGTTCGCGGAGCGCTCGTGCTCCCGCACGGTACGGGTCAAACCGTTCGCGTGCTCGTGTTCGCCAAGGGTGAGAAAGAGCGCGAGGCCCGTGAGGCTGGCGCCGATTTCGCCGGAAGCGACGACATGGTGGCTAAGGTTTCCGAAGGATTCATGGACTTCGATCGCGTGATCGCGACGCCCGATATGATGGGCGCCGTCGGTAAGCTCGGTCGGGTTCTCGGTCCCCGGGGCCTCATGCCCAACCCCAAGGTCGGAACGGTTACGTTCGATGTGGCGAGCGCCGTCCGCGAAGCCAAGGGCGGCAAGATCGAGTACCGCGTCGAGAAGGCTGGCATCGTCCACGCCCGCATCGGCAAGGCCTCTTTCACCGAACAAGCTCTCGCAGAGAACGCGAACGCTCTCATCAATCAACTGGTCCGAGCCAAGCCCTCGACTGCCAAGGGAACCTACCTCCGGAGCATCACGGTCTCGTCGACCATGGGCCCCGGGGTAAAGGTCGACACTGGCGTCTATATGGGCAAGACCGAGGAGGCGTAAGATGGCATCCACGGCCAATACGAAGACGGCCAAAACCGCAATGATCGGCGTGGTCAAAGATCGATTCGATCGCATGACCTCTGCCGTGTTCCTGGATTACAAGGGTCTGACTGTCGCCAACGCGACCAAGCTGCGTGCGGAATTCCGCAAGGCAGGGGTCGAGTACAAGGTCGTCAAGAACACCCTGGTAAAGCACGCCGTGAAGGGCAAGGCCTACAGCGACACGCTCGGTAAGTCGCTTGTGGGTATGACCGGCATCGCGTGGAGCTACGAAGACCCCTCCGCGGCCGCCAAGGTCGTCAAAGCGTTCAAGAAGGACGCGGGCGAGGCGGGCGAGAAGCTCCAGGTCAAGGCGGGAATTTTGGACGGTGAGTTCCTCGACGGCAAGCGCGTCGAAACAGAGCTCGCCAACCTCCCCGGCAAGGACGAGCTCCGCGCGACGTTGCTTGCGACGCTTCAAGCGCCGCTGCAGCAGTTCGTGGCACTCCTCCAGGCACCCACCCAGAACCTCGTTTACGTCCTCGCCGCCAAAGAGCGTCAGGGCTGAAGCCGAGGGCCTGGGCCCTTTCACCATGTTCGTTCGCGGACCGTCCCCTCGGGGAACGCCTCGCACAAGTTCCAAAGTTTACAGATACGGAGAATTCAAATGGCAGACCTCACCAAAGACCAAGTTGTCGACTTCCTCTCGAACCTCCCGGTGATCCAGATCGCCGACCTCATCAAGACCCTCGAAGACAAGTGGGGCGTCAAAGCCGCTCCGGTTGCCGTCGCGGGTCCCGCCGCTGCCGCCGGGCCGGCGGCCGTCGCCGAGGTGCAGACCGAGTTCAACGTTGAGCTCAAGGATGGCGGCGCGAACAAGATCTCGGTCATCAAGGTCGTTCGCGAGATCACCGGCCTTGGCCTCAAGGAAGCCAAGGACCTGGTCGAAGGCGCACCGAAGGTCCTCAAGGAAGGCGTCTCCAAGGCTGATGCCGACGAGATGAAGAAGAAGCTCGAAGACGCCGGCGCCAAGGTCGAGCTCAAGTAGTCGAGGGCGACGGCATCTCGGTCGCAAGGCCGCGAAGCCGCTCGCAACCGATGGTTCGAGGCACCCCGGTTCTCAGGAGCCGGGGTGTTTTTTTGTGTGGCCGGGTATGTGGCACCGAGAGGCACCTCGCCCCTTCGCTGCAGACGCGCGCGCTGCGTGGGGAGACTCGACCGTAGCCGGGTCGTCGCGCACCGTGCGCCGGAGTGCTATGCCGAAAGCACGATGATGCTTTTCACCCCGCGGCTGCTGGCGCTTGCGTCGCTCGCGTGCGCTTGCAGTAGCCTCAAGCCGGCCGACGTGACCGACGGCGGAGCCGCCCAAGACGCTGCCGCGAGCAGCGACGGCAGCGCGGTCCTCGACAAGGACGCCGCGGTGGTCCCCGGCAAGGCGTGCCGCAAGCTGGTGATTGAGTGCCTCGACGCCACCGCCCCCAAGGTCATCGAGGTCCCCACCGAGTCGACCATGGCCAACGCCGTCGCCAACGCCAAGGCCGGCGATACCATTCAAGTGCGGGGCGTGACGCTGGGCGCAGGCTGGCGCGTGCCTGCCTATGTGAACTTGCACGGCTGCGGCGGCGCCAAAATCGACGGCGGCATCTCGGTGCTCGGGTCTGGCGCTACCTTCGAGGGCTTCGAGATCGCAGGGTCGATCATCCTCAACCAGACCGGCAGCTTCATCGTGCGCTGGAATCGCTTCGTGGGCTCCTCGGCGGAAGACGCCATCTCCGCGCGATCCATCGATGGCCTGGTCTCTGCCGACGTGAAGGTCACGGTGGAGCAGAACGAGTTCATCGGGCGAGCCTCGGGCATCGGCGCCAGCACCCGCTACGACACCATGACCCACAGCGTCGACTTGCTCATCCGCAACAACACCTTTCTCGAGGTGGAGCGGCCCATGGTGCTCACCCGCTCCGGGCTCGTGGGCAAGGTCACCGCGCGCATCCTGCACAACACGCTGGTGGGCTTCAAGGGAGGCATCGGCCTCTATGGCTTGAAGGAGCCGGCGGTGGTTGGTGGAAACCTATTCGTCCGCGGCACCAACGCGGTCGAGGGCGACGCGGCGTACAGCCTCTCGAACGGCATTCTCTCGGACTGCGCCGAGGGGCCGGCGCCGCCGCTGGGCGGAGCGTTCGCCACCGGCGATCCGATGTTCGTCGATGCTGCGAACGGCGATCTGCGCATCGGGCCTGGCTCTGCAGCTCTCGATCGCGTGCCCGCCGGCGACGCGCTCCCCACCGACGACTTCGCCGGCTGCCCGCGCCCCAAGGGCCACGGCGGAGCGCCGATGGGCGATGTGGGCGCCTACGAAGCCGACTGAGCTCGGTGCAAACGCACCTTCGCGTTGAGCAGGCGCGGTCAGCGGAGCTGGGCGGCGCCGCGAATCTTCATGGTGGTGGGCTCGGCAAGAAACACCACGACGCCCCGGCCCGCGGGCGCGCTCACGTCGGCATTGAAGGGCTGCGTGCTCGCCGGTAGATCGCGCAGTTTCTGAAGCTCGCGCACCACTGGCCCGTGGGGCAGCGTGCGACCGCTGTTCTCGCCGGCCAGCACGCGAGTGGCGAGCCCGCGCTCCACCTGGGCAACGTAAAGCTCCAGCGCCTCGCCCGGCGGCGCCGGCACCTCGATGCGCACCTGGGTGCCCGCCCGGATCAGCTTGACGTCGATCTTGGGCTGCGCCGCCGCTGCCGCGATGCCCTTGCGCGCGCCCGCGGCGTCGGAGCCGACCAGCTCCGCTTGCCCGTCGATGACCATCTGCGGCGTGTACACCCCGCGGCGCCCGAACGCCTTCCCGTAGCGCCCCTGTCGTTCTGTGTAGGATGCACGCGAAAAGGGATCGGCCCACCCGAGGTTGTTCCAGTAGTCGACGTGCAGCTCGAGGGCCACCACGTCGACGCCGGGCACCCCACTGTCATCGAGCTCGGCCAGGACGCGATCGGCCGGCGGGCAACTGGAACAACCCTCCGAAGAGAACAGCTCGACCACCACCGGCGTGGCGCTCACTGCGCTCGCGGTGGCCGGGTCCGGAAGCGGCGCGTCGGAAGCGCTCACGCCGGCACCGGAGCGCTCGCAGGCGGCGAGGAGGAGGAGAAGGTACGACCATCGGTGCATACAGCCGGTACGCGGGGAAGCGGCATTCGTTACGGGCCGCCCTGGTTCTTCGTGCGGTCGAGCCAGGCCCCGATGGCGCCGGCGATCTCCTGGGGCGCATCTTCCGGCGCGTGGTGACCGGCGGGGCCGAGCGGCACCACGTCGAGCCCAGGAATCGCGCGCTGGGCCCAGGCGACCACGGCCGGCGCGTTGCTCAGGCCGGCGCCGTCGAAGGTGAGCAGCAGCTTTGGCACCGCCGGTGAGGCCTCGAGCCAGGCGGCGTTGCGCGCGAGCACCTCCATCACGTCGGCCGGTTCCCCGTCGATGGGAAGCTCACGGGTCCATTGCAGGAGCGGGCGGCGCGAAGCGGCGTCGGGGTACGGCGCGTAGTACTCTGCGCGATCGCGCTCCGCCAGGCCGCGCTTGACGCCGTTGCCGAGCGAGGCCGGCAAGAAGCCGTTCTCGTCCAATGCCAGCTGCTCGCCCGCACCGGGGGTACGGAGCGTGCGAAACAGTGCAGCCCCGCGCGCTGGGTAGTCGCTCCAGTGAAGCGGCTGGAGCAGGGTCTCGAAGAGCACGACGCCCCGCACGCGCTCCGGGTGCCGGCCAGCCCAGTCGAGCGCGAGCACACCGCCCCAGTCGTAGCCCACCAGCACCACGTCGCGGAGCGCAAGGGCGGCGAACCAGGCGTCGAGGTAGCGTGCATGATCCTGGAACCGATAGCCGATCGCGGGTTTGCCGGAGCGGCCCATGCCAGCGAGATCGGGCGCGATGCAGCGCCTCCGGTCCGCGAGTCGGGGCAGCACGTTGCGCCACACGTACGACGACGTGGGGTTGCCGTGGAGGAACACCATGGGCGCGCCGGAGCCTTGCTCCCGATGCGAGAGGAACGAGTCGAGCACCGGTACCTGACGGATGACTTCCGATTGCGGGGGTGAAATGAGGGAGCCTCCGGCAGGGGTAGACGTGGAGGGCGACGGGCAGGCGACCAGGGCCAGCGCGCCGAACCAGGGAATGAAGCGAACCATGGCCTCATCCTGCGATCGCTGCAGCCTCGCTGGAAGTGATGATTCATTACCTATAACATCACCAATTGTGAGTATTGCGTCGCTCGACCTCAACCTCCTTCGGGTCCTCCACACGGTGCTCACCGAGCGCAACGTGGCCCGTGCCGCCGAGCGCCTCCACGTGACGCCCTCCGCCGTCAGCAACCAGCTGGCGAGGCTTCGCGACGCGCTGGGCGATCCGCTGGTCACCCGCAAGGGGCGCGGCATCGTCCCCACGCCGCGCGCGGCCGAGCTCGCGCCGGTCATCGCTCGCGCCCTACGGGAGCTGGAAGTGGCGCTGGCCGCTGCGCCTTTCGACCGCGCCGCCTGCACGCGCTCGTTCACGTTGGCGGTCGCCGACGTGGGGCAGGTGGTGTGGGTGCCGGGCGTCGCACGCGCGATGCACGAGGAGCTCCCGCGCGCACACCTTCGGGTGGTGGGCATCGACGCGCTGGTCTCGCTCGGCGATCTCGGGTCGTCGGAGATCGACTTGCACGTGGGCGTCGCCGGACGCGGGCCCGGCCTGCATCTCGAGCCGCTCGGCGCCGATCCGAGCCTGCTCGTGGCGCGCGATCACCACCCGGCGCCGGACCGAAGGCTCTCTCGCCGTGCGCTCGCCGACCTCCAGCACGTGCGCGTCGAGATGGTGCCGGGCAAGAACTTCCGCGACCCCCACGCAGCCACCTTCGCCAAGGCCGGCATTCCCCGGCCCGTGGTGATGACCGTGCCCACGTTCGCCGCGGCGGCCGAGGTCGTGGCCGCGAGCGATCTCGTCACCATGCTGCCGTCGTCGCTGTTCGCAGTGGTGGCTCGGCGCCTCGGGCTGCGCGCGCTCGTGACTCCACTACCGAAGCACGCGACCGAGCTGTCGCTGTGCTGGCACGAACGCACGCACCTGGATCCCGCTGGCCGCGCTTTTCGTGCGCTGGTGCGCCGCGCGGTCACGCGACCTCGACCGCGCGGCGAAATTTGAATAACCTCGCCGGACGATGCCCAAACTCGAGCTCACCCACGAAATCGAATGCAGCCTGGACGCCTTCTGGTCGGGCTTCTTCGACCCCGCCCTCAACGCCAAGCTGTTTCTCGAGGGCCTCGCTTTTCGCGACTACAAGACCGTGAGCCAGACCGAGACCGACGAGAAGATCGTGCGCACCACGGCCATCGAGCCCACGCTCTCGCTGCCGCCGGCACTCTCGAAGCTGCTGGGGGGGTCGTTCCGCTACCGCGAGGAGGGAGCGTTCGACAAGGCCACCAAGGTGTGGCGATGGAAGCTCATTCCCAGCGCCATGGCCGATAAAATTCGCGTCGAAGGCGTGCTCCGCGCCACCGAGCTCGGTCCCGAGAAGGTGCGCCGCGACATCGAGCTGCAGATCGAAGCCAAGGTGTTCATGGTGGGCGGCCTCATCGAAGAGACCTTTCAGAAGCAGCTCTCTCAGGGGTGGACCAAAGGCGCCGATATTCAGAACCAGTGGCTGCGGGCGCAGCGCGCCGCCCCCTGAGATTCAGCGAAAGCGGAGCCCGAGAGCCCGCGCCACCGGCTCGTCGAGGATGCGCCGCTCTCCTTCTTTCTTGCGGCCCAGGCCGAAGCAGTCGTCGTAGCCCCACAGCGCCCAGCCGATGCCCAGCGCGTCGGCTGCGCTCGCCGTATCGCGAATCCAGGCCACGCGTGCGCTCGGGTCGACGTCCTTGCAGTATGCACCGAACTCGCCCATCCAGGCGTGCACCTGGTGGTGCGCGGCCCAGTCGCGAACCCGGGTGAGCCGGTCGCGGATCTTCTCCGCGGACCATCCCTCGGCGCAGTAGGTACGAAGGGTGCCGCGGGCAGCCTCGGTCTTCGCCCGGGCGATGGCCACTTCGCAGGCGGCGCCGGTGACCGGGTAGGGAACGCCGTGTAAGTCCGCGAGCCCCGGATCGGCCCAGGTGGCTCCCTGATGGGTGAACGGGAACGGCTCGTAGAAGTGGAACGAGTAGACCACGTTGGCGTCGGCCACCGGGGCCAGCGCCAGGAGCCCGTCGATGCCGCCCCAAGCGTTGCCGGTGACGATGAGCGTGTGCCCGGGCGCGGCGCCGCGGAGCGTCGTCACGAAGCGCGCTTGCAGGGCGCTCCAGTCGCTGCCGCGCCCTTCGAAGCGTGGCTCGTTGAGGATCTCGAAGAACATGCGCTCGGGATCCTTCGCCGCATACCGCGTGGCGAGCGTGGTCCAGAGCGAGAGCATCGTCGCCACGTAGTCGGGCTTGGTCTCCCAGGCCGCCTTGTCGTCGTCTTGCAGGTCGAGCACCACGCCCAGATCCTGCGCGAGGATGCGATCGATGGCGGCGTCGAGGAACTGCAGCTGCGGATTCGGCGAGCCCGGCGCATCCGAACGCAGAAGCAGCTTCGGCGCCACCACCAGCCGAACGGTGAGGATGCCGGTTTGCCGAAGCGAGGCGAGCTCGGGGGCGCCGAGGTACCCCGCGAAGTGCGCCGGGCTGCCGCCGTTCTCCGGCAGCCAGAACCACCGGGTGACGTTCACCGCGCGGCGCAGGCGCGCGAGGCGCGCCGGGGGAACGGCGGCCGGTGTCGGCGGGGCCGCCGGGGCGTTCACCGGGGTTGGGTGCGTAGTACACGCAACGAGCAACGTCATGGCGATCACTGCGCATGGCCTGCCCATGGGCGCACCCTACCGTGGGCGGGCCTGGTGGGAAACCCAAGCCTGCCGACTCAGGCGTTTCCGGGGTCGAGCGCTTGCTTGAGCGCCAAGGAGGCCACGAACGTGAGGCCGTTCTCGGCGCCTCGCGCCCGCACTTCGAACGTTCCGAAGCCAACCACCTCCACCGAGTCCGAGCGAACCAGGGCGGAGACGATCTGCGCCGCCAGCGCATCGGCCGCGGGGTCGTCCGTGGGGGCAGGAGGCAGCGCTGGCCCACCGTTGACGAAGGCTCTCATCGCCGGGGTCGCCGCGAAAAAGGGGAGCCGCTTGGGTGGGGCCGGAGGATCGCTGGGCGGATACGGGTGATACGTGTTCACGCGGAAGCTTCCGACGCCGGCGAGCTCGAGGGATCCGCTTCGCGCTCGCTCGGCCAACGCAACCAGGCGCTCGCGCACCGATTCCGGCAAGGCCAGCGCTTCAGCGGCTCCCGACGCGTGGTCGTGGCGTTTCATCGAGGGGCACGCGTACCGCACCTTCTCCGTGAGCGTCCAGCGTCGCGAAAAGTGTCCCGCAGCGGCTGGAGTCGCGATACACCGCAAGGCGCCATGAGCCCCTCGACCAAAGTGTCACCGCAAGACTTCTCGGCCTCGGCCCCGCCCGCGCCGGTCGCTGCGGTGAAGCCGCGGCTTCGTGGGGTGCTGCATCAGGTTTCGTTCTTCGTCGCTCTGGTGGCCACCGCCGCGCTGTGGCTCCAGACGCGCACGCCTTCGGGTGGCATCGCCACGTTGGTCTTCGGCGCCACGCTCTTGAACCTCTTCGGTACCAGCGCCTGCTACCACCGCATCGACTGGCAGCCTGCGGCGCGCGCGCGCATGCGGCGCCTCGATCATGCAGCGATCTTTCTCCTCATCGGCGGCGGCTACACCCCGCTATTCACCCTCGTGAACCCGGAAGGCGCAGGTCACGGAGCGCTTCTCGCCATCTGGTGCGGCGCAGGGGTGGGCGTGGTGAAGTCGCTCGCCTGGCCCCATGCGCCCAAGTGGCTCACCGCGCTGCTCTGCGTCGGGATCGGGTGGATGCTCATCTTCCAGGTAGTGCACCGGGCCCCGCTGATTGGTACCGCCGGTATGGCGATGCTGGTGGCCGGCGGCCTTACCTACAGCGCCGGCGCACTGGTGTACGCGCTCAAGCGCCCAGACCCCTGGCCGCGCGTCTTTGGATACCACGAGGTGTTCCACGCGCTCGTGTGCATTGCCAGCGGGTTCGTGTTCGCGCACGTCGCCCTGGTGGTTCGGGCTGTCGGCGGCTGACTACGCGGCGCTGCGACCGCTCCCCGCGGCCTGCGCGATGCCGCGGCCGATTTTCAGCGCCATGGTCATGATCGGCAGCTGCGAGTTGACGCCCAGGCTTGTGGGCAACACGCTGCCGTCGGCCACGAAGAGGTTCTGCACCTGGAAGGTCTCGCCGCTCTCGCCCACCACACCCCGCGCGCGGTCTGCGGCCATGCGCGCGGTACCGAGCGGGTGAAACGACATGGCCTCCACCCGCCGTGCGGAGGGCGGCGCGCGAAGCAGCTGGGCCAGGTCTGCGCGGCTCGCGATGGGATCCTGACCAAAGATCGGGAGCAGGACCTCGCGGGCGCCAGCCGCGAAGGCGAGCTCGGCCAGGATGCCGATGCCCCGCCACATGCGCTCCCGATCGCGCTGGGTCATGGCGTACGTGATGAGCGGCTCGCGGCCGAAGAAGCTCCGCACGCGCCCGGCCGCCTCGTCGTGGATCATGGCGCCGAAGAACGCCAACCGAGGCAGCGCCGCGGTGAGCCGCCGGTGCGCGCGCCCGACCCCGGGAAACGCCGCCGCCAGCACGCTCGGCGCGGTGTAGGCGCCCACCAGCGTGATGCCGTCGTCCTGAAAGTGATCGGAGTACACGCTTTGCATCGCGCCGTCCCAGCCTTGCACGTCCTCGTCGAAGAGCGCGCCCACCCGGAACGAGGGATGCAGCGTCATGTGCCGGCCCAGGTGCGGTGAGCGCACTCCGCTCCGCGAGAGCAGCATCGGGGTGTGCAGCGCGCCGCAGGCCACCACCACCCGCTCCGCGCGAACCTCGAAGGGCACCTCGGGCTCGCCGTCGGCGGACCGCAGAAAACGACCTCGCACGCCCCGGGCCACGCCGTGCTCCACCAGCACGCGCTCCACCAGCGCGTCCGAGAGCAGGGTGCCGGAGCGCGCCAGCACCTCCGGCAACATCACCACGTCCACGCTCTTCTTGGCCCCGCTCGGGCAGCCAAAGTTGCAGCGCGACGCGCCCTTGCAGCCATCGGTATTCCGGCGAAGGCTCTTCATGGAAATGCCCATGCGTTCGGCCCCTTCCACAAATAGCTCGGTGGAACGCGAGCGCATCGCGTGCGGCACGGTCTCCACGCCCAGGTCTTTCTCCAGCGCTTCGTAGAGCGGCGCGAGCGCAGCCTCGGTGATGCCGCGCAAGCCATGATCGCGCTCCCATTCGGCGCGCACCGCCTCGGGGATGCGAAAGCACACGCCGCCGGTGAGCACGCTGGAGCCGCCCACGCAGCGCCCGGCGAGCACGCTCATGACCGGCGTTTCTGCGAGGCTCATGGCTACGCTTAGGCCTGCCTCGCGCATCAACGTGCCGATGGAACGCGCGGGCGAGAAGCGTCCGTATTCGGAAGGCGCATAGTGACCCCCTTCCTCGACCACCACCACCGAGAGCCCCGCCCGGGCGAGCTCGCGCGCCACCACGGCGCCGCCGGCGCCGGAGCCCACCACCACTGCGTCGGCACGGAGCGAGAGCGGCTCGGTGCAATCGCGGCCGCGAACGAGCGTCATGCCACCTCGATGTGTGCGTCGCTGTCGGCGCTCGCTTCGCCTTCGCCGCGCAGGCGAACGCCGCTCTCGATGGGCGTCGGCACGTGCGCCGCGGCTGCGTGCAGCACCGCCAGGTGACGGGTGTGCCGCGAACGCGTCGCGCCGGCGAAGCCGATGGCCAGGAGCTCCGCGGGATGCTCGTAGAAGATCAGCATCATCACCGTTCGCACTCCCACGAAGGGCAGCATGAGGCTCGTCCATCGAGAGCGCTCGAGCGCGCTGAGCACCGCGACGCGCTCCGGTACTGGCAGCCGCTCGAGGCGCGCCCAGTGCATGCCGAGGAGGATCGGCGAGAGCTGCACCAGCCAGAGCGCCAGCGAAAAACCCCAGCGCACCCGGGCGCTCGCAGCACCGATGAGGCTCATGGCCGCGTCGACGTCGGCCCGCAGGCGCCCGGGTGAGACGTCGCTGCAGCCGTCGAACAAGGCCTCGGACACCGCACAGAGGAGGCGGCGCTGGGCGGCGCCGAGGGTTTTTCTTCCGGGAAAGGGCAGGG
The DNA here is from genome assembly GCA_038210445.1 of Polyangiales bacterium. Lineage (GTDB taxonomy): Bacteria > Myxococcota_A > Polyangia > Polyangiales > Polyangiaceae > JABFRG01. The sequence continues at coordinate 78,431 of JBBQWQ010000027.1, read as the reverse complement.
CAAGCGCGGCCATACCTTCGATGGTAGCGGACCATGTGCGAAACGCACGTCGCACTGCGCAAAACATTTCGCATTCCGCGAACACATCGAAACAATTATGAAATTGCCGGAAGTTGCCCTTCGGTATCGTCGAGGACGGCCCGAACCCGAGCGCTGAGCTCGTCGGCCGTGAACGGCTTCTGGATGAGCACCGTTCCCGGCGCCAGCGCCCCGCGGTCGACGATGGCGTCGTCGGTGTACCCGGACATGTAGAGGACCTTCATGTTGGGAACCATGGTGGCCAAACGCTCCGAGAGCTCGCGCCCGTTCATGCCGGGCATGATGACGTCGGTGAGCATGAGGCGGATTCTGTTTCCGTGCTTCTCACACAAGAGGAGCGCCTCGCCGGCGTTGGAGGCCGACACCACGCGATAGCCTGCAGCGGTGAGCACGCGCGCGACGATCTTCCGCAGCGACTCCTCGTCCTCGACCACCAGGATGGTCTCCTGCCCGCCGCGGCTGCGGAGCGTGCGCCCGCTCACGGTGGGCTGCGCCGCGGCCACCGCACCGGCGATGCGCGGCAGGTAGATGCGGAAGGTGGACCCCACCGCGGGCTCGCTATCTACCTCGATGCTGCCACCGCTCTGCTTCACGATGCCGTACACCATGGCGAGCCCGAGGCCAGTGCCTTTGCCGGCGCCCTTGGTCGTGAAGAACGGTTCGAAGATGCGCCGCTGCGTTCGCGGGTCCATCCCCACGCCGGTGTCGGAGACCGAGAGGCATACGTAGGCGCCGGCAGGCACGGCCGAGGCCTCGTCGCCCCGCAGGTCGACGTTCTCCGTCTCGATGATGAGCGAGCCCCCCTTTGGCATGGCGTCGCGGGCGTTGACCACCAGGTTCATGAGCACTTGCTCGATCTGGCCCGGATCGGCCTTGGTCTGCCCCAGCCCTTCGCCGCGCACCACGGTGAGCTCCACGTCCTCGCCGATGAGGCGCCCGAGCATCTTCTCCAGTCCCGCCACGAGGCCGTTGAGGTCGAAGATCACGGGCTGCATGACCTGCTTCCGCCCGAACGCCAGGAGCTGCCGCGTGAGCGCCTCGGCGCGGGTGCTGGCCTGGCGTATCTCGGTAAGATCCTGGTGGAGCGGGTCGGACTCCGGCACCGCGTCGAGCGCCAGGTCGGTGTAGGTGCCGATGACGCAGAGGAGGTTGTTGAAGTCGTGGGCCACGCCGCCGGCCAGTCGCCCGACGGCCTCCATCTTCTGCGACAGCCGCAGCTGCTCCTCGGTCTCGTGCTGCCGCGTGCGATCGGTCATGATGCCGTGGGCGCCGCGAATCGTCCCGCCGTCCATCGCCGGGCGCATGGACACCCGCAGGAAGCGCGTTCGGCCAGCGGCGTCGTCGAGGCGAACGTCGATGGTCGACGGCCGGCCGTGACGGACGTCTTCCAGGGCGGCCTCGGCCACCAGCGCGTCGTCCGGATGCACGTGCTGAAAGAGCGGCCGCGCGATGAGCTCTTCGCGGGTGAAGCCGAAGCGCGCGATGGACCCACTCACGAGCACGAAGGCCCCGCCGAGGTCGACGGTGAAGACGATGTCTTCCAGGTTCTCGACGAGCGACCGATACCGCTCCTCGCTGGCGCGGAGCGCAGCGGTGCCGGCCATCGCTTCGAGGCCGAACGAGATGTCGAGCGCCATGGCCTCGAAGAGCTTCACCATCTCGTCGTCGAAGTATCCGTTCTCCGTGGCGATGACCCCCATGGCTGCGGCCGCTCGACCGCTGCGCCGGAGCGGCAAGCCGATCGCCGACCCGATGGGCGTCGCGTGCTCCGTGGGCAGCGAGGTGGTGGTCAGATCGTTGCGGTACCGCACCCGGTCTTGCGCGAACGCCTGGCAGATGAGTGGCTGATGGGAATGCGTTGGATCGTCGGTGAGCCGAAGCTCCGGCACGCCCGCCCGCGCCGAAAGAGGCCCAGCGGTGGCAACCCGCACCAGCTTGGTACGGGCAGCGTCGGGCACCCCGAACCACACCATGGCGCAGCCGGGAATGCGCTCGACGATGCTGCACACCCGCTCGTAGAGCTGGCGTTCGGAGGCGGCCCGCACAATGGCCTCGTTGGTGTCGCTGAGCGCCTGGTACATGCTCGTCATGCGGGCCACGCGAAGGTCTGCGGTCCGGCGATCGGTGGCGTCAGCGATGAACCCGTGCCACTCCACCGCGCCGTCCGTGTGCCGCTCGGGAATGGCCCAGGCTTCGAGCCATCGCTCGCCTTTGGTCGGGTGATCGTAGCGATACGTGTCGTGCCAGGGGGTGAGCTTCTGTGCCGACTCCCCCAGGCTTGCGCGCACCCGCGTACGGTCTGCTCCGAGCCGAGAGGCCGCGGCGTTCCAGTCGCCCATCACCGTGCCCTGCGGAAGCCCGTAGATGTCGGCGATGGCGGGCGTTGTGAACAGGAACGACATGCGCTCGTCGCGGAGCTCGAAAGCCACGATGGCGCCCGGCACCGAGGCGCCCACCTTGGCGAGCTGGGCGTGGACCGCCAGCTGGTCGCGCAGCGCCTGCTCCACCCGATGGGAGGCGCTCCGGTCGCTCGTCAGGAGCACCAACTGCGCCAGCTCGCCTGCGTCGTCGAGGAGCGGAATGCACGTGACTGCGAGGTGATGCTGGCCGCCGCGCATGCTCACTTCGCGCTCGTCGGTGATCGCCTGGCGCTCCGCCATGGCCCGGCGCGCCGCACCTTCGACCAGCGCCAGGTGGCCGCCGCTCCACGCCTCCGAGATGGTGCGCCCTACGAGCTCCGACATCGGGCGCCCGGTCATGTGGCAGGTCGCGGCGTTCACATACTGGAGCCGAAGCGCGGGGTCGAGCAGGACCACCGCGTCGGGAATATGCTGCACCACCTGCTCGAATCGCTGCGCGGTCGCTCGAGCTTCGCGCTCCGCCCGTAGCCGCTGGGTCACGTCGCGCGAGCAGCCGAAGATCTCGAGCTTTCCCGTGACGGCGTCGGTCTGAAAGCGCGTGGTCACCTCGGTGAGCACCACGCCGCCCTGCTTCCTCGGCTGCTCCACCAGGTCCACGTACACGCCACGTTCGCCGGACCGGAATGCTTCGAGGCGCCGTGCCAGCTTTTCCATCATGTCTTCGTAGCTGGCGGGTGTGAGCATCTGCGAGAGGTCTTGCTCGAGGCTCTCGGCCGCGGTGTAGCCGCGTAGCTGTTCAATGGACGGACTGGTGTACGTGATGCGCCGCTCGTCGACGTCGAAGATCCAGATGGCGTCGGAGATGTTGTCGGTGACCACGCGGTAGCGGCGCTCACTCTCTGCCAGGGCCGCCATCATCTCCTCGCGCTCGGTCACGTCCTCGAAGACGCAAGACACGCGCGTGGCGTCGAGTGCGGTGAGCGTGATGCGAAGGTGCCGCGCCAGGTGCGCACTGTAAAAGGTGTACGTTTGCGGCCCCTCCGCGAGCGCGGCCTCGTAGGGCGGGCGATGCACGGTGGGGCCGAACACCTCGCGCATGCCCTTGCCCTTCACTTCGGTGCGGCTCCGGCCGATGTGGCGCTCGAAGGCTGGATTGACGTCGACCACCCGGACTTCGGTGATCCTGCCAAGTGCGTCGCGCACGAGGTCGGCCAGGAGCAAGCCCTCGCTCATGGTCTCGAAGACCGAGCGATAAAGGCTCTCCTGCGCGCGGGCGCGGCGCGCGGCCTCGATGGTTCGCAGGCCGAGGGCGATGTCTTCGGCCACTTCCTGGAGCAGCGCGAGCTCCTCGGCGCCGCCCAGCTCACCCGGGCGAAAAACCACCAGGAGTGTGCCGCGCCGCGCATCGTCCATGCGGTCCATGCGGTCCATGCGAAGGGGGAGCGCGATGGCTTCGTCGGTGGGGCCGAAGCGACGGGTGATTGGACACCCGCTGCATGCGGTGTCGTGGGCGTGCCGCGTGACCGGCAGCCCCGAGATGGCGGCCTCTTGCATGCAGCTGGGGAGCGTGCCTGCGGCGTCGAGCTCGGTGAGCACGGCGGCCAGCGCCGGATCGCCCGCCGCACCCCGGATGGACGCCTCTTCGCCGGAGGCCGGCAGGTGCAGGTAGCAGGCGCGGTAGCCGCACTCTTGCACCAGGAGCTGCGCGATGCGCAGGACGACGTGCTCCGCAGACTCGCCCGCTCCGATGAGACGGTGCAGCTTGTGAACGCTCCGCAGCACCCGGTTGATGTGCAACGTCCGGTCGCCGTGCGCACCGCCCGCGCCGTCCCCAATCGAGGTCATACTCATCCGATATCATCGGCGCCGTGAGCGGTCACCGGCGGCGTAGGCGGGCACCCGAGAAACGTGCTGCCCGCGATGTCGGCGTATGCGCACAGCGGGGAATCTGCAGGGGCTCGCGGGCGTGCATGTAGAATGCACGAATACGACCCGCTGCGTCACGCCGGCCAGATCGCGGGCACTGGCACCCGCAGGTACGTCTGCGGCGCTTCCGGGGCGCCCGCTCCGGCGAGGCGATGCGCCAGGGCCGCGTCCACGTGCTCGCGCACCGCGTCGTCGTCGCCCGATTCCCACGGGAACACCAGCGCACCCACCAGCGGCCGGGGCCCCGCGATGGCCAGGCTCTCGTAGATGCCGTGGCCGAAGACCAGATGACGCGCCGCGCCGCCTGCCAGCGCCGCCGCCAAATCGGCCTCCGTGCCGATCGGCTCGCGGGCCGCCACGAGGACCCCGCCCTCGTCCAGGATCGCCAGCGCGTCGTGGGCCTTCGTGCGCCGTCCGGCGATCCCCTCCCGCCGGGCTTGCTCCACGAACCCCAGCTGCCGCCGGTGCACCGCCGCCTTGGCGAGGGGGAAGGCCGCCCATACCAGGGCGTTCATGAGATCGTGGAACGAGCCGGGCCGGGTCGGCACCACGCCCTCGCGGACGATCCGCGCGTCGTAGTCCGCGGCGGCCGCGCTTGCGCCTGGCTGCGCCGGGCGTCGGCGCCGCCGGGGCAGGGCAGGTGTCTCCACGAAGCGCACCCCCGCCGCCGGGGCCAGCACCTCATCCGTAAAGGCCACCGTCGGGAAGGTGGGGCAGGAGAAAAATGGCCGGAGCCATCGGGCGATGGGCCAAAAAGGTGGGGTGCTCTCCCACTCTCTTGGAGCCCAGGGCGCCGTGCGCCGCAGCAGCCGCGTTCGGGGGGTCGTCACGAGCAACTTTCCATGAAGTTGAAAAGATTCATGAATTCGCGTAGCGTCCGGGGTAGGTTGGATGCCCACCAGGGCTCTGGCGCCGGCACTGAACGGGCGCGGAGAGCAAAACGCATTCCAATTGGTAGCGCGCCGGAACTTTTTCTGATAATTCGCGACGTCCCAATTCGGACGTACCAGAAAGCAAGGTTTTTCCGGTCCGTCCTTTCGGCGTTTCTTTCTTTACCTCTTATTCGTCGCAGTTTCGAGACCGTAGGGCTTCAATGCGTGCCGCGAGCGCATAGGCCCTCAGATTGCAGGAGCACCGATGGCGAGCGTCGTCCAGACCAACTTCCGAATCCGCAAGAACCTGGGACAGGTGAGCCGGATCATCGAGATCCCCAACCTGATCGACATCCAGAAGTCGTCGTACGATAAGTTTCTACAGATCAACGTACCGACGGCAGAGCGTGTGGAGGTTGGCTTGCAGGCCGTCTTCCGCAGCGTCTTCCCGATCAAGGATTTCAATGGGACGAGCGAGCTCGTCTTCGTCAGCTACAACCTCGAGAAACCGAAATACGACGTGGAAGAGTGCCGCCAGCGCGGCATGACCTTCGCGGCGCCCATTAAGGTCACGACCCAGCTCATGATCTACGACACCCGCGAGGGTGGCGAGCGGATCGTCCGCGATATCAAGGAGCAGGAGGTCTACTTCGGCGAAATCCCGCTGATGACGGACACCGGTACCTTCATCATCAACGGCACCGAGCGCGTCGTCGTGAGCCAGCTTCACCGCTCGCCGGGCGTGTTCTTCGACCACGACAAGGGCAAGACGCACTCCTCGGGCAAGCTGCTCTACAGCGCCCGCGTCATCCCCTACCGCGGATCGTGGCTCGACTTCGAGTTCGACCCCAAGGACGTCATCTTCGTCCGCATCGACCGCCGTCGGAAGATGCACGCGACGGTGCTGCTCCGCGCCCTCGGGTACTCCACCCAGGACCTGCTCAACTACTTCTACAACACCGAGACGGTGTACCTGGAGAAGGGTGGCAAGTTCGCCAAGAGCGTCGAGTACGAGCTCCTGTCGGGTCAGCGCTCCACGCGCGACATCAAGGTGGGCACGGAGATCGTCGTCAAGAAGAACTCCAAGTTCACCAAGGCGGCGATGAAGAAGCTCAAGGACGCGAAGGTGGACCGTCTGTCCGCCGACGCCGAAGAGCTCACCGGTAAGGTGGCCGCGCGCGACCTCATCGACCCGGAGACGGGCGAGGTCATCCTCGAGTGCAACGAGGAGCTCTCTCCCGCCAAGCTCGACAAGCTCCGCGAAGCGGGCATCAGCGAGTTCCCCATCCTCTTCATCGACGGTCTGAACGTCGGCTCCTACCTTCGCGACACGCTCTTGGCCGAGAAGGTCAAGACCACCGAAGACGCGATCATGGAGATCTACCGGCGCCTCCGGCCGGGCGACCCGCCCACCCTCGAGACCGCGAAGACCCTCTTCCACAACCTGTTCTTCAACCCCGAGCGCTACGACCTCTCGAAGGTCGGCCGCCTCAAGTTGAACTACAAGTTCTACCGCGACGTGCCGGAAGAGCAGCGCCCCGCGCTCGACACCCAGGTGCTCACCGCGCAAGACATCCTCGAGACCGTTCGTCACCTCATCGAGCTGAAGAACGGCCGCGGCTCGGTCGACGACATCGACCACCTCGGTAACCGACGCGTCCGCGCCGTCGGCGAGCTCATGGAGAACCAGTACCGCATCGGTCTGGTTCGTATGGAACGCGCCATCAAAGAGCGCATGAGCATGTCGCAAGAGATCGACACCCTCATGCCGCACGACCTCATCAACGCGAAGCCCGTCTCCGCGGTGGTGAAGGAGTACTTCGGTAGCTCGCAGCTCTCGCAGTTCATGGACCAAACCAACCCGCTCTCCGAAGTGACGCACAAGCGTCGCCTCTCGGCGCTCGGACCTGGCGGTCTTACGCGTGAGCGAGCGGGCTTCGAGGTTCGCGACGTTCACCCGACCCACTACGGTCGCATCTGCCCCATCGAAACGCCGGAAGGCCCGAACATCGGCCTCATCGCTTCGCTCTCCACCTTCGCTCGCGTGAACGAGTACGGCTTCGTCGAGACGCCCTACCGCCGCGTGCTCGAAGGCCGAGTCACCGAAGATGTGAACTGGTACTCCGCCCTCGAAGAGGAAGGGAAGTACATCGCCCAGGCCTCGGTCCACATGGACGAGAAGGGGAAGTTCCGGGAGGCGCTCGTCTCTGCCCGCTGGAACGGTGAGTTCAAGGTCGTGACGCCCGACATGATCGAGCTCATGGACATTGCACCCAACCAGATGGTGTCGGTCGCCGCCGCCCTGGTGCCCTTCCTCGAGCACGACGACGCGAACCGCGCCCTCATGGGTGCGAACATGCAGCGCCAAGCGGTGCCGCTGGTTCGTACCCACGCGCCCTACGTGGGCACCGGCATGGAGCAGCGCCTGGCGCGCGACTCCGGCGTCTGCATCGTCGCCCGCCGCGATGGCGTGGTGGAGAGCGTGGACGCCAGCCGCATCGTCGTCCGACCGGACGGCGAGCGCGCCGAGATCCCGGACATCTACCCGATGACCAAGTTCATGCGCTCCAACCAATCGACGTGCTTCAACCAGAAGCCCATCGTGCGGACCGGCGAGCGCGTGAAGGTGAACGACGTCCTCGCGGACGGTCCCTCCTGCGACATGGGCGAGCTCGCGCTCGGCCAGAACGTGGTCGTCGCCTTCATGCCCTGGCAGGGCTACAACTTCGAAGACTCCATCCTCATCTCCGAGCGCATTGCCAAGGACGACGTGTTCACCTCGATTCACATCGAGGAGTTCGAATGCGTTGCCCGTGACACCAAGCTCGGCAAAGAAGAGGTCACCCGCGACATTCCCAACGTCGGCGAAGAGGCCCTCAAGGACCTCGACGAGAGCGGCATCGTCCGCATCGGCGCCGAAGTGAAGCCGGGCGACATCCTGGTCGGCAAGATCACCCCCAAGGGCGAGACCCAGCTCTCTCCCGAAGAGAAGCTCCTGCGAGCCATCTTCGGCGAGAAGGCGGGCGACGTTCGCGACAGCTCGCTGCGCGTCCCGCCGGGCGTGGGTGGCATCGTCATCAACGCGCGCATCTTCTCCCGCAAGGGCACCGAGAAGGACGATCGCTCGAAGGAGATCGAAGACGGCGAGCGTCTTCGCCTCGAGCGCATGCGCTCCGAAGAGGTGAAGATCCTCCGCGACTCCTTCTTCCGTCACCTGAAGAAGCAGCTCCTCGGCAAGACGACCACCGGCAAGCTGGTGGACGACAAGGGCAAGGTTCTGCTCTCCAAGGGTCAGAAGATCGACGACGCGGCCCTGGAAGAAGTGCCGCAGAAGTACTGGGCCGAGCTCCCGGTGGACGACAACGAAGAGATCTCCGCCCGCGTTCGCGAGCTGGAAGAGATCATCGCGGTCCGCGAGGAGCACTTCAAGGACAAGATCGATCGCCTCTCCAAGGGCGACGAGCTGCCGCCCGGCGTCATCAAGATGGTGAAGGTCTACATCGCCATCAAGCGCAAGCTGCAGGTCGGCGACAAGATGGCCGGCCGTCACGGAAACAAGGGTGTCGTCTCCCGCATCATGGCGGAAGAAGACATGCCGTACCTCCAAGACGGTCGCCCGGTCGACGTCGTACTCAACCCGCTCGGCGTTCCCTCCCGCATGAACGTCGGCCAGATCCTCGAAACCCACCTCGGGTGGGGCGCGAAGGTTCTCGGCTGGCAGCTTCAATACATGCTGGACCACAAGTTCGGGTCGAAGCAGATCAAAGAGCACGTGCTCCGCATCTACGACGGCGATCCCGAGGTCCACAAGTGGCTGGAGAAGCTCTCCGAAGAGGAGACCCGCAAGGTCGCGCAGAAGCTCACCAAGGGCGTGCACTACGCAAGCCCGGTGTTCGACGGCGCGCCCGAGAAGGCCATCAAAGAGAGCCTGGCACTCGCCGGTCTCCCCGAGTCCGGTCAAGCGGTGCTCTTCGACGGTCGCACCGGCGAAGCCTTCGACCAAGAAGTGACCGTGGGCGTCATGTACGTCCTCAAGCTCCACCACTTGGTCGACGACAAGATCCACGCCCGAAGCATTGGCCCCTACTCCCTCGTCACCCAGCAACCGCTGGGCGGCAAGGCGCAGTTCGGTGGCCAGCGCCTCGGCGAAATGGAAGTCTGGGCCATGGAAGCCTACGGCACCGCCTACGCGCTCCAGGAGTTCCTCACCGTCAAGAGCGACGACGTCATGGGTCGTACCCGCATGTACGAAGCCATCGTCAAGGGCGAGCACACGCTGGAACCGGGCCTTCCCGAGTCCTTCAACGTGCTCATCAAAGAGCTCCAAGCGCTCTGCCTGAACATCGAGCTCTTGGAACCTGGACAGCTCAAGGACGCCGCCGCGGAGGAATGATGCGTCGTCCTGCTGCGCCCCGCAAATCGTCGGTCGGTCGTGCTCACGTACAAAAGTACGTTCCGCGCGCCCTCCCTAGCTTTGCGGGGCTCGCAACGGACGTCGCACCATTCCTCGCCTTCCTTGCTTTCACGGTAAGCGGTTGCGCCTCGCAACCGTACCGGGTGAGCAGCTACCCCATCGGGTCAACCGTAGACCCGATACGCGGAAGGGCCGCGTTCGAGCTTGATTGTCCGGAAACACAGCTCAAATTTCACCAAATCGACGGCAATACGCGCGGTGTCAGTGGTTGTGGCCGCCGCGCCGTCTATCTCCAAGTATGTTCGGAAACCACATACGCCTTGAACGGGCAGGTGCGGCACGAACAAGGCGACTGCAGGTGGGTCATGAACTCCTCGGTAACTCAGGCACCGGCTCCGCCGGAAGCGCCCGCACCCTCCCCCCCCGCGATCGCCAGCACCGCGACCACCGCCGAATCTGCGGCACCACCGAAGTGAGCCTCCGCTCCTTCAACAAGTTCTTTCTCGCTACTTGCTACTGAAAGGCATTCCCTCAATGCGCGACATTTTCAGCTTCTTCGAAAAGCCCAAGGATCCGCTCAGCTTTGCAGCGATCCGCATCTCGCTGGCCTCTCCGGAAAAAATCCGGGAGTGGTCGCATGGCGAGGTGAAGAAGCCGGAGACCATCAACTACCGCACGTTCAAGCCCGAGCGGGATGGCCTCTTCTGCGCGAAGATCTTCGGACCGGTGAAGGACTACGAGTGCAACTGCGGCAAGTACAAGCGCATGAAGCACCGCGGTATCGTGTGCGAGAAGTGCGGCGTCGAGGTGATCCAGAGCAAGGTGCGCCGTGAGCGCCTTGGTCACATCAACCTCGCGACGCCGGTCGCCCACATCTGGTTCCTCAAGAGCCTGCCCAGCCGCATCGGCAACATGCTCGACATCTCGCTCAAGGACCTGGAAAAGGTCCTCTACTGCGAGGCGTACATCGTCATCGACCCCAAGGAGACCGGCCTCGAGCAGGGCGAGCTCCTCTCCGAGGAGCGCTACATGCAGCTCCTCGACGAGTACGGCGACGACAAGTTCACCGCCGGCATGGGCGGCGAAGCCATCCTCGAGATGCTCAAGAGCGTCGACGTTCACACCCTCTCGGAAACGCTCCGCCAAGAGATGCGCGGTTCGACCAGCGAAGCCAAGCGGAAGAAGATCGTCAAGCGCCTCAAGGTCACGGAAGCTTTCCGCGAATCCGGCAACCGTCCGGAGTGGATGATGCTCACCGTCATCCCGGTGCTCCCGCCCGATCTCCGCCCGCTCGTTCCGCTCGACGGTGGCCGCTTTGCCACCAGCGACCTCAACGACCTCTACCGTCGCGTCATCAACCGCAACAACCGCCTCAAGCGCCTGCTCGAGCTCAACGCTCCGGAGATCATCATCCGGAACGAGCGCCGCATGCTCCAGGAAGCGGTCGACGCGCTCTTCGACAACGGTCGTCGCGGCAAGACCATCACCGGTCCCAACAAGCGCCCGCTCAAGTCGCTCTCCGACATGCTCAAGGGCAAGCAGGGCCGGTTCCGTCAGAACCTGCTCGGCAAGCGTGTAGACTACAGCGGTCGTTCCGTCATCGTCGTCGGCCCCACCCTCAAGCTCCACCAGTGCGGCCTCCCCACCAAGATGGCGCTCGAGCTGTTCAAGCCGTTCATCTACAACAAGCTGGAAGAGCGCGGCTACGTCAACACCATCAAGTCTGCGAAGAAGATGGTGGAGAAAGAGCGCCCCGAGGTCTTCGACATCCTCGAAGAAGTGGTGAGCGAGCACCCGGTTCTCCTGAACCGCGCGCCGACCCTCCACCGTCTCGGTATCCAGGCCTTCGAGCCGGTCCTCATCGAGGGCAAGGCCATTCAGCTTCACCCGCTCGTTTGCGCGGCGTTCAACGCCGACTTCGACGGTGACCAGATGGCCGTGCACGTGCCGCTCTCGGTGGAAGCGCAGATGGAGGCCCGCGTGCTCATGATGAGCACCAACAACATCCTCTCTCCCGCCAACGGCAAGCCCATCATCAACCCCACCCAGGACATCGTCCTCGGGCTGTACTACGCCACCCGCGAGCGCAAGTACGCCAAGGGCGGCTACCGTGAAGGCACCTTCGCGGTGGACAAGAAGGGCCACGCCGAGGGACTCCTCCGTGGCGTCTTCTCGAACCCCGAAGAAGTGCGCATGGCGTACGACAACGGCGAAGTGACCATTCACACGAGCATTCGTGTGCGCGTCATCGACCCGTTCAACAACCAGCGCAAGACGGTGAACACCACCGTGGGCCGCTGCCTCATCTCCGAAGTGCTCCCCGAGGGTCTGCCCTTCGAGCTCATCAACAAGACCTTGGACAAGAAGGCCCTCTCGGCCCTCATCGATGCCTGCTACCGCAAGCACCGCAACAAGGCCACCGTGCTCCTGGCCGACCGTCTTCGTTCCCTCGGGTACGAGCACGGCACCAAGAGCGGCTCCAGCATCTGCATGGATCACATGGTGATCCCGGACGCGAAGAAGGTCCTCCTCGACGAAGCCCAGGAAGAAGTGGCCCGCGTCATCGAGCAGTACCAAGAAGGTCTGATCACCGACGGCGAGCGCTACAACAAGATCGTCGATATCTGGGCCGGCGTGGCCGACAAGGTCACGCAGGAGATGATGCTCGTCATCGGCAAAGAGAAGGTCACCGACCAGGAGACCGGCAAAGAGTCTCTCGAGCCAAGCTTCAACCCCATCTACATGATGGCCGACTCCGGCGCCCGTGGCTCCACCCAGCAGATTCGTCAGCTGGCCGCTATGCGTGGCCTCATGGCCAAGCCCTCGGGCGAGATCATCGAGCAGCCCATCACGGCGAACTTCCGTGAAGGCCTCACGGTGCTCCAGTACTTCATCTCCACCCACGGCGCCCGCAAGGGTCTCGCCGACACCGCCCTCAAGACCGCGAACTCCGGGTACCTCACCCGTCGTCTCGTGGACGTGGCGCAAGACGCGGTCATCACCGACTTCGACTGCGGCACCCTCGACGGCATCAAGGTGGCGCGTCTCGAAGACGCAGGCGAGGTCATCCAGCCCCTGGCCGACCGCATTCTCGGTCGCGTCATCCTGGACGACGTGGTCGACCCCCTCACCGGCGAGGTGCTCGTTCCGGCGAACACCGAGCTCGACGAAGCCCTCGTGACCAAGATCGAGGACGCGGGCATCGAAGAAGTGATGATCCGCTCGGTGCTCACCTGCCAGGTGAAGCGCGGCGTCTGCGCCAAGTGCTACGGCCGCGACTTGGCCCGCGGCTACAAGGTAAACATCGGTGAGGCCATCGGCATCATCGCCAGCCAGAGCATCGGCGAGCCGGGTACCCAGCTCACCATGCGCACCTTCCACATCGGCGGCGCGGCCGCCCGCGGCAAGATCGAGCAGTCGAGCCTGGAAGCGCGAAGCGAAGGCTTCGTCTCCATCCGCTCTGCGAAGATCGCCACCAAGAAGGACGGCACCGTCAGCATCATGAATCGCCACGGCGAGATCGTGATCGTCGACGAGACCGGCCGCGAGCGCGAGCATCACCGCCTGGTCTACGGCGCGGTCATGCGCGTCAAGGAAGGTGAGCGCGTCAAGCCGGGCCACCTCCTCGCCGAGTGGGACGCGTTCGCGCTGCCCATCCTCACCGAGGTCGCCGGTATCGTGAAGTTCGGCGACGTCGTCGAAGGCGTCACCATGACCGAGCAGCTCGACCCGGTCACCGGCCTCTCCCGCAAGGTCATCATCGAGTCTCGCTCCGCCGAGCTCCGCCCGCGCATCAGCATGAAGGACTTGCAGACCGGGGCAACCCGCATTCTGCCCAACTCCACGCTGGAAGCTCGCTACCTCCTCCCGGTGGGCGCGAACATCATCGTGCAAGACGGCGACGAGATCGAAGCTGGCGAGGTCATCGCCAAGATCCCGCGCGAAACCACCAAGACCCAGGACATCACCGGTGGTCTCCCTCGCGTCGCCGAGCTCTTCGAAGCGCGCAAGCCCAAGGACCACGCCATCATCGCCGAGATCGACGGCGAGGTTTCCTTCGGCAAGGACACCAAGGGCAAGCGCAAGGTGCTCATCACCCCGTTCTCGCAAGAAGGGCAGCTCCTCACGGACCAGGCCCGCGAGTACCTCATCGCCAAGGGCAAGAACATTCACGTTCAGCCGGGCGACCGCGTTCGCTCCGGCGAAGCGCTCATCGACGGCCCCGCCAACCCCCACGACATCTTGCGCGTGAAGGGTGAGAAGGAGCTCGCTGCGTACCTCGTCAACGAGATCCAGCAGGTTTACCGGCTCCAGGGCGTTGCCATCAACGACAAGCACATCGAGGTCATCGTTCGTCAGATGCTCCGCCGCGTCCGCATCAAGGACGTGGGCGACACGAGCTTCCTGGTCGACGAGCAGGCCGAGAAGCACATCTTCGAGAAGGAAAACCGCCGCGTCATCGACAAGGGTGGCCGCGCGGCCATCGCGGAGCCCCTGCTCCTCGGCATCACGAAGGCGTCGCTCTCGACCGAGTCGTTCATCTCCGCTTCGTCCATACAGGAGACCACCAAGGTCCTCACGGAAGCGGCCATCTGCGGCAAGACCGATACGCTCCGCGGCCTCAAGGAGAACGTCATCATGGGTCGCCTCATCCCCGCCGGCACTGGCCTCCCCGCGTACAAGACGCTGCGAGTCCTGGTCGACGGCGAGGAAGACCGCTACGTGCCCCCGGCACCGGCGCCCCGCCCCATCGAGCCGCTCGTTGCGGTGAACGAAGAGTAAGCGAAAGCTGAAACCTGCGAGGCGGCGCCATCGGCAACGATGGCGCCGTTTTGCTTTGGGGTGCGCGGGGTTGCGTGCGCAACGCAAGGCGCCCGAGGTCTGTAGCCTTCTCGGCCGTTCTCGCGCGATGATGCGCGCATGGCGCAATCTCCCATCGACGGCGGCGTGGTCCTGCTCACCGGCGCATCCTCGGGCATCGGGCTCGAGTTCGCGCGGCAAGTGGCGGGCCGGGCCCGGAAGCTCATCGTGGTGGCGCGCCGGGTAGAGAAGCTCGAAGAGCTGAAGAGCGATCTGGTGCGCCTGCACCCCAAGCTCGAGGTGCAGGTGGAAAAGTGCGATCTCTCCGACCTGGTAGCGACGCGCGCGCTTGCCGCAAAGGTGCTGGGTGAAGCCGAGGTCGATGTGCTCATCAACAACGCCGGCATCGGCGACATGGGCGTGTTCGAGCGAGCCAACGTGGAGCGGCTGGTGTCGATGATCGACCTCAACGTCACCAGCCTGGTGCTCCTCACGCACGCCTTCGTGGGGCCCATGGTGGCCCGCGGCCGCGGCGGCATTCTCAACGTGAGCTCGGGCGCCGGCATGTCGTACATGCCCGGCTTCGCGGTCTACACCGGCACCAAGCACTTCGTCACCGGCTTCACCGAGACGCTGTCGGTGGACCTCGCCGGTACCGGCGTGCACGTCACGCAGCTCTGCCCTGGTCCTGTGCCTACGGAGTTTGAAAAGACCGCCGGGAACTTCACCGGCCAGAGTCCGCCCAAGCTCATCGAGGTGACCGCCGCCCACTGCGCCCGCGTGGCGCTGCGCGCGCTCGATGCGAACCGGGCCATGGTCATTCCCGGGTTCATCATCAACCTGCTGCTCCTGCTGTCGAAGTACACGCCGCGCTGGCTGGTGCGTGCGCTGGCGAGACCGGTAGGCAAGGCGCTTCGCAAGAAGCAGCTGGCGACTACCTGATCGCGGTCATAGCCGTCGCGCAATCGCGCCCGCCCCGCGAGGCCCATGGGGGGCGCAACGTGCGCGGAGAGCGCTCCTGGTGAAGCCGCGGGTGCTCGGCGCGGCCTGGGCCGCGCCTCCGAAGCCCGCAAGCCCGATACGACACGAGCACGTGAGCGTATGCATCGGCGGCGTTTCTTGCTTTAGATAGGGAATGCGCTTGGTGCGGCTCGTGGCTCCGCTGGTGATCGGGCTCTTCGCAGGGTGCGGCAATGATCTGCCGAAGGACGACGCGGCGCGCGACGTGCTGATTCGCGAACAGTGCGGCTTCGAGCCTGGCACACCGCTCCTCATGGCGGCGGCTCGCGACCCACGCGGCGGCGGCTTTGCCACGACCGCGACCGAGGTGTGCGCCTACCGCGGGCGTCTGGCAGGCGGCGGCCTCTGGCGCGTACCACTCGCAGACCTCACGCGCATCGCCCCCAACGCCCAGGTGCCAGCGCGCCTCGATCTGGCCGATGCCTGCGGGCTGGTGCACACGGTGCTCTTCGGCGCCGAGTACGAGGCCATTCTGGTGCAGCGGGCTCTGGAAGCGCGCGCATTTGCCGCGTTTCGGATGGATGCGCTTCAGGCAGCCCTCCGCGAGGGCATGGAGCCTCCGCCGGCGCCGTCGTTTCCGCAGCGTCCCTTCACCCTAGCGCAGCCCGCGGCGCCGGACGAGCCTGCGGCGGCGAAGGACTTCGCGGCTCGCGCGAAGGACCCCGATGCGTCGTGCCGGCTCGCGCATGCGAGCGCGCGCCGGGGCGACAACGACGCTGCATTCTTCTATCTGCAAGAGTGCTTCGAAGACGCGGTGGAGCCGGGCGACTTCGGGGAGGCCGAGTCTTCGCTGGGCAAGGACCCGCGATGGCCCAAGCTGGTCGGGTACGCGCAGGGCCGTTGCGCCGCGCGCCTGCGCGCCAACGTGTACGAGACGCGCTTGCTCGGCATACCCAAAAGCGAAGGCCGCCCACGCATGCCCCTCGTGGTGTGGCTCCATGGCTATGGCGCGACGCCCGACGTCGACGACTGGGAGGAGCTCGCCAAGGCGAACGGGGTCGCCATGTTGGGCGTGAGCGCGACCTACGCCAAGGGCGACCACACCTTTCGCTGGGCCGAAGACTTGACCCGCGACGTGGTGCGCGTACGCATCGCTCTCGAGCTCGCCTCGCAATACGTGGATGCTACACGCGTTCTCCTCTTCGGGTTCTCGCAAGGTGCGGCGCTCGCGGCAGACCTCTTGCTCCACTATCCCTCGACCTTCGCGGGCGCGCTGGTGCTCTCACCCGGCCAACGGCTGCGCCCGCCTGGCGAGCCCACCCACGAAGACCTGGGCGGCCGCACCATGCATTGTTACGTGGGCGGAATGGAGCACCCGACCACCCAGGCGTTCACCGAGTACGCCTGCGAAGAGGCCAAGAAGCACGGTGCCGCGGTGCTCCGGCGCGAGGAGCCGGGGGTGAGCAAGCACACCTTCCCGCCGGACTTCGACGCGGTCTTCGGCAAGTGGGTTCACGCGACCTTGGGATCATCGCCTCAGCCCAAGTGAACGATCACCTCGCGCGTGTGCGGCGCGTGGCGATGCTCGTATAGATAGATGCCTTGCCAGGTGCCGAGGAGCAGGCGCTTCTTCTCGAAGGGGATGCCCAGCGATGTGGCGGTGAGCGCCGCGCGCACGTGCGCGGGCATGTCGTCGGGCCCCTCGGCGTCGTGCTCGAAGATGCGATCGCCGTCGGGCACGAGACGCGCGAAGAAGCGCTCGAGATCGCGCTGCACCGAAGGGTCGGCGTTTTCCTGCACCAGAAGACTCGCCGAGGTGTGCCTCACAAACAGGGTGCAGAGCCCCTGCTCGAGCGCACAGGTGGCCACTGCCGCCGCGACTTGCTCGGTGAGCTCCAGCAGTCCGCGACCACGGGTGCGCAGCTCGAGATGGATGATTCGGGAAGCCATGCGCGAAGCCTAGCCCGGATGATTCACGGACCGTTGTTCCTTCGCAGGTCGAAAGGCGCCGCACGCCGTGGTAGCCTCGAGGTTCAACAGTCGATGGCGAAAGCCACCTGGAGGTGTGCCGTGAAGAAGTGGGCCTTGGACCCGGTCGCGTGGATCAGCGCGGTGTTGCTCTTCGGTTTGCTCACGGGGCTCGGTATCGCCTTTGCCGCGCTCTCTCCCTGGCTCGGCGAGCTGTTCCGGGTATCGCCACGCCTGGCGATGCTGGCCATGCTGGGCTTCTGGGTGTCGCCCATTGCGGTGGTCGCCATCGGGCACCACGCGGTGCACCGCGTGATGGACGGCGTGGACCGTGAGAAGGCGATGGTCAAAGGCCTGCTCCCCTCGGTCATGAGCCTATGGGCCGGCTTCTTCGCATGGTTCGTCATGGCCTTCGCCACCACCACCACCTGGCTCGTCATGCTGGTATTGGTGCCGCCGCCCCCACCGGAAGAAGGGGGGCTCTGGGCTTCGGCGGCCACCGTGTTCGCGAACCCGCAAGACGGCGGCAACGGTGTGCTCAGCGCCCACTCGCTGGTCTGGATCCTCATCGCCGGGGCCCTCTGCGCCTTCGAGCGCCTCGTGAAAGCCCGGGTGCGGGTGGGCGAAGGCTGAAGGTGCGCAGGGAACTCGGCCGTTGGGGCCGGAAGCATCTATGATCCCAGGGTGACCCGCGAACAGGTCTGGGAAACGGTTTCGAGCTTCTTGCGCCAGGAATTCGGGCGCCTCCTCGACGTGCGCGACGTGCGGCGGGTTCGCCGTGTGGCCGGGGAAGGGTGGACCGTCACGGTGGTCCTGGCCGCTTCGTCGGGCGACCTTCACGTGGCCGACCTGGCGGTCGACGAGACCGGCGCCATGCACCCCGTGCTCGATCCCGATGCGGTGGTCGATGCGGTCCGCCGCGCCCAGGCAGCCGGGCGCGCATCGTCGAAACCGGCCGCGGGGCTGGCCGACGAGCTCGGCGACTTCGGCGAGCTCACCGCGCCCGACGACGGCCTCGAGCAGGTCGACATGCTGGAGATGGCCGAGGACCCCGCCGAGATCCGCATCGAGAACGCCATCCGTCGGGGCGATCCCGATTCGCTGCGCGAAGCGCGCGACCTGCTGCCCCGTCTGCTGGCCGACCACGACCGGCGCGGCGCCACGTTGCTCACCATGGCCGAGGTGGAGACTCGGCTCGGCGAGACCGGCCTCGCCAAGGGATACCTCGAAGCGGCCGCGCGAGAGTTCGGCGACCGATTCGACCTGGTCTCACTGGAGAAGGCCGCCGCCATGGGCCTCTCGCTCCTGGGCAAAGACGCGTTCGCTGGCTCGGCGGTACACGTCCTCCTGGAGGAGAGCCGCGCGCGCCTGCGGCCCATGCCAAGCCTCTTCTTCTGTCGCAGCTTCGCCGGCATGCCCGACGACTTGCGCGCCTGGATCGAGCCCAACGTCACCCTTCGTACGCTCGCCCCCCGCGAGACCCTGGTGGCCGAAGGCGAGCCTTCGCAGAACGTGTTCGTGGTGAAGAGCGGGCTCATTGGCGTGTGGCTCGAGAAGCCTTCGGGCGGCCAATGGCTGGTGCGCTCGTGCTTTCCCGGGTGGCTCCTGGGCGAGTCGAGCGTGCTCGTCGAGAACGATCCCCGATGCACCGCCACGCTGCGCGCCGAGCGGGTGGCCGAGGTGTGGACCATTCCCGCGCCCATTATGCGCTTGGCCATGGACAAGTTTCCGGAGTTCGCCGAGCGCATCGCCCAGACCAAGCAGATTCACCGCATCGACTCGTTCTTTTCCATGCACGAGACCATGGGCGCCCTCGACGTGCAGGTGCGCGACGAGATGCTCTCGTGCATCCAGCGCCTCGAAACCTTCGACAGCGAGACCATCCTTCTGCCGGCGGGCGAAGTGCCCGGCGTCGCCTGCCTTGTGGCGCGCGGCGAGATCGCGCTCTTCGAAGGGAGCAGCACGGTGGCGGCGGCCACCATCGGCGCCGACAGCTTCTACGGCGTGCGCGACGCCATCCACCAGATCGCCTCCGGCCTGGCGGCGGTGGCCCGCCCCGGCACCACCGTGGCCTTCTTCGACGCCGACCGCTTGCGCAAGTTGTGCCTGGCTAGCCCAGAGCACGTGGTGGCGGTGCTGGAGCGCCTCGGCTGATCGTGGGCAAATCGAGGGGCAAAGCCGGAGTGGATGCAATTTTCCATGAGGTGTACATCGGTCCCCATGTGGATGGACCGGCGCACAGTGCGACATCGGGTCGGCACTGGCGTTCTGGCGCGCAACCAGTGCAGAATAGCTAGTCCATGGATGGTGAGCCCCTCGACCTTGTGGGAGACATCCTGGGAGACCACTTCCGCGTGGACGAATTTGCGGGGGAGGGGCTTCTCAGTGTCGTCTACAAAGGTCGCCACTTGTCGGTCGACGCCACCGTCGCTATCAAGTGCCTGAATCTGCCCCCGACCCTCGACGCGGCTTTGGCGCGTCCGATCGTCGACAACTTCCAAGAAGGCTGCCGACTCCACTACCAGCTCGCGCGCGGCAACCTCAACATCGCCCAGACCATCGCAAGCGGCACCACCATCGCGCCGCGCACCGGCGCATCGGTGCCCTATCTGGTGCGTGAATGGTTCGAGGGCGAGTCGCTCGGGCGACACCTGCTGCGGCGGCGCGAGAAGCGCCTCACCGGGCGCTCGCTGACGGAGACGATGCGTCTCCTGGGAGGCCTGGCCGATGGGCTCGCCTATGCGCACGAGCAGAAGATCGCGCACCTTTCGGTGCATCCGAGCAACGTGTTCCTGGTGCGCGTGGGCGAGAGCTGCGGCTCGAAGGTCCTCGACTTCGGCGTGGGCAGCGCGGTCGACGCGGCCGCCGCGGGGGTTCGCCCCAACCTGGGGGCGCAGATTCTTTTCCCCGCCTACGCCGCCCCCGAGCAGCTTCATCGCTTGCTGGGCGAGACCGGGCCGTGGACCGACGTCTACGCGCTGGCGCTCATGGTGCTAGAGACGCTGTCGGATCGCGCGGTCATCGAAGACCAGGAAGTGAAGGCCACCGTCGACCGGGTGCTCGATGCCAAGTTGCGGCCCTCGGCCCACGGGCACGGCGTGCAGGTGTCCGACTTGGTCGAGCGGGTCTTCGAGCAGGCCTTCGCCCTCGACCCCAACGACCGGTATGCCGATGCCCGCGGCTTTTGGGCCGCTCTCAAGGCGGCATCGGCCGACGTGCTGCGCATCGTTCCGCCGTTCGCCGCCAAGAAGAAGAGGAACCCTACCGTCCTCCAGCGGCTGCGTGAGCGTCGAAGGCCCTTCGAAGGCAGCTTGATTCCGCCCGGCGCGCTCACCTCGATGCCGCCGGCGGCCGAGTTGTCAAAGACCGCGCCGTCGCCCGAGATGCCGCCGCCCGCCGCGCGGATCGAGCCAATGGCAGCGGTCGTCGCGAAGCCTGCCGCGGTCGCCCCCAAGGTGGCCGCCGCGCCTGCGCCCAAGCCTGCGATCACCCCGCATAAGACGCCGTCCATCGCGAAGATCGCGGCTTCGCCCGCCAAGAACCCTTCGGCCGGAAAGGTCGCGGCGGCGAAGGCGAAGCCGGAGCTCGACCCTGCGGCGCTGCCGTCCAAGATCGACGCCGCAGCCAAGGCGGACGGTCTTGCTGAGGCGCTGGCTGCAACCTCGAGCAAGCCCGACTCCATCGCGAAGGCGCTGGCGGCGTCTCCGGCGCGTAGCCAAGCGCCGGCAAAGGTTGCGGCGGCAGTCGACATGGCCATGCCGCCGGAGGCGCCGCCGGCCGTCGAAGCCACCACCGAGCCCCGGCCGCCGAAGATCGAGAAGCGACCCTCCATCACCGAGGTTCGGCCGGTGCCCGAGCGGCCGGTCGCCGACGTGCCGAAGACCAAGCTGCACATGCGACGGTCGTCGCGTCCGCCGGCCTTCGCCGCGCCGCGCCGCGCCGCGCCGCCGCTGCCGAAACCGCCGGAGAACGATCTCACCACGCGGAAGCTCGGGGTGGCGCCCCTCCCGGCGGACCTCATGGCCTCGATTGCCCAGGAGTCGCCGGCGCCCAGCCGCGAGGCCTCGGAGGCCATGGCCGCTGCGCTCGAGGCGGCGTTGCCTCCGCCGCGTCAGGTCGACGCGTTTCCCACGGTACCCGCGCCGCCGATGATGGAGCCCGACGCGGCCCCCAGCAGCGCGGCCATCGACGACGGGTGGGAAGAAGAGCCTGCGCCCATCACGCCATCCATCTCGGCGGCTTCGGAGGCGCGTCTGGTCGCCGCCATCTCGCTGGCCCCAGACCCCCCGCGACCGGCTGCGCCCATGTTCCCGGTTTCGCGCAGCGCCCCGCCGGACGACGAGCCCATCGTCGCTGATCTCATCAGCGATCCGCCGATGCCGCTGTTTCCCGGCGCCGCCACCAGTGAGCCCGCGGTGCTGGTGATGCCGGTGCCGCCGGCGCGCGCGCCGATGATGACCTCGCCCGCGCTGGGCTACGAAGGCATTGCCCACGTATCGCCGCGTCGCAAAGGCCCGCTCTACGGCGTGTTCGCATTCAGCGCAGCCATCGCCCTCGGCATTCTCGCGCTGGTGGTGTTGCGCCTTACCGGGAGCGGTCCCGGCGCCGCCGGCACGCCACCAGCGCCCCCGTTGCTCGCCTCACCGCCGTCATCGACTCCCACCGCCGCCCCGTCTCCCGCGATGACCCTGGTTGCCCTGCCCACTGCCGCCGTCGCCTCGGTGCGCCCGAGCGCGAGCGCCACCCACAAGCCCTTCAACCCCTACAAGGCCAAGGTCGCCCTCGACAAGGTGGGGAAGGACCTGCGCGCTTGCCGCACCGCCGACGGCCTGTGGGGCACCGGCGGCGCAACCGTGTACTTTGCAAGCGATGGCACGGTGGATCGCATCGCGCTGGGCCCGCCCTACCGCGGCGCGCCGGCCGGCACCTGCGTCACCGACCGGCTGAAAGCCGCCCAGGCGCCGCCTTTCGACGGGCCTCCGCAGCCGATCATCTACATGTTCATGATCCCGATGAAGGTGCCGGCGCCATGAAACGCCGCCGCGTGAGGTTTCTCCTTGTCGTTCGCGGAGTGCGCTCCTACGACTGGTAAGAGCGCACCGATAGACGGCGCGCGCGTTTCATCCGCCGCTTCGCGGATCATGGGGGATTCCCATGGCGACCTTCGACTATCTGGTTTTCATCGGCCGCTTCGAGCCGTTTCACAACGGTCACCGCTACGTGCTGGAGCGCGCCCTCGCGCAGTCGCGGAAGGTGATCGTCATCGTCGGTTCTGCGGGTCGGCCCCGCACCACGAAAAATCCGTGGAACGCAGAGGAACGGGCGGTGATGATCCGCCATTCGATTCCCGACTCGGTGCAAGACGGCGCTTCGCGCGTGGTGGTGCGCTCGGTGAGCGACTTTGCCGACAACGACGAGCTGTGGAGCCGGGCCATTCAGGAAGAGGTGAAGCGAGCGCTGGCGGAAGCCGGCAAAGACGCTGCCGCGGCGCCGGTTCGGGTGGGCCTCATCGGCCACGACAAAGACGCGAGCTCCTACTACCTGCGCATGTTTCCCCAGTGGAAGCGCGTAGAGGTGCAGAGCGTGGCCATGAGCCTCTCGGCGACCCACGTGCGTGACGCCTTCCTCGACCGCGAGAACGAGGCAGGCAACCTGATGCTGGTGGAGTCGGCGGTGCCGCCACCGGTATTCGAGTTCCTGAAGAGCTTTCGTTCGACGCCGGCGTTTGCTGCGCTCGCCAAGGAGTACGACTTCTTGCGCGCCTACCGTGCCGGTTGGTCGAGCGCGCCGTACCCTCCGACCTTCGTGACGGTGGACGCGGTGATCGTCCACTCCGGCCACGCGCTCCTGGTGCGGCGGCGCTCGGAGCCGGGCAAGGGGCTGTGGGCATGGCCTGGCGGGTTCTTGCGCGGGGGAGAGCGCCTGCTCGACGCGTGCCTCCGCGAGGTGCGTGAAGAGACGCGTCTCAAGCTGCCGGCGCCGGTCCTCCGTGGCTCGCTCCGGGCGCAGCGGGTGTTCGATGCGCCCGATCGCTCGCTTCGCGGTCGAACCATCACCCACGCGTTCTTCTTCGAGTTCGCCACCGGCGAGCTGCCGGAGGTGCGGGGCAAGGACGACGCCGACAAGGCCGAGTGGGTACCCCTCTCCGAGCTCTTCGCCATGCGTGAGCTCATGTTCGAGGACCACTTCGACATCGGCGTGCACTTTCTGGGCGGCGTCTGACCCACGGGATTCAAGGAGCAATCATGTCTGCGTTCTCTTCCTCCATCGCGAACAACCTGGTGCTCAACACCGACTCCTACAAGGCGTCGCACTGGGAGCAGTACCGGCCTGGCGTCACCGCCACCTTCTCGTACGCGGAGTCTCGCGGCGGAACCTACGACCGCACCGTGTTCTTCGGGCTCCAGACCATCTTGAAGGAGTACCTCTCACGCACCGTCTCTCGGGAAGACGTGGAGGAGGCCAAGGCGCTCTTCGAGCCCCACGGCGTGCCCTTCAACTTCGAGGGCTGGATGCACGTGGTAGAGGCCCATGGCGGCAAGCTGCCGGTGCGCATCCGCGCGGTGCCGGAGGGCATGGTGGTGCCGACGCACAACGTCCTCTTCACGGTGGAGTCCACCGACCCGCGCGCGTTCTGGTTGCCGTCGTACCTCGAGACGCTTTTGCTCCGCGTCTGGTACCCGACTACGGTGGCGACCATCAGCTGGCACATCAAGCGCACCCTTCGCCGCCACCTGGCGGAGACCAGCGATCAGCCAGACGGCCAGCTGCCGTTCAAGCTCCACGACTTCGGCGCGCGCGGCGTCTCGAGCCTGGAGTCGGCGGCGCTCGGTGGCCTATCGCACCTGGTGAACTTCATGGGCAGCGACACCGTGGCCGCAGTGCTGGCGGCGCGCGCCTACTATGGCGAGCCCATGGCCGCGTTCTCCATACCCGCCGCCGAGCACTCGACCATTACGTCGTGGGGGCGCGAGGGCGAGGTAGACGCGTATCGCAACATGCTCCGGCTCTTCGCTCGGCCCGGCAAGCTTTTGGCGGTGGTCTCCGATTCCTACGATCTGTTCGGCGCTCTGCGCGCCTGGGGCACTACGCTCAAGGACGAGGTCATCGCCTCCGGCGCGACGCTGGTGATTCGACCCGACTCCGGCGTGCCGGAAGACATCGTCGCGCAGTGCGCGGTGGCCCTCGACGGCTACTTCGGCAGCGACCTCAACGGCAAGGGCTTCAAGGTGCTGCGCCACGTGCGCATCATCCAGGGCGACGGCATCAACGAAGAGAGCATCGGGCGCATTCTCCTTCGCCTGCGCGAGCGCGGCTTCTCTGCCGACAACGTGGCCTTCGGCATGGGCGGTGCGCTGCTGCAGCACATGAACCGCGACACGCAGCGCTTCGCCATGAAGTGCAGCGCGGTGGAGGCCGACGGCCGCTGGCACGACGTGAACAAAGACCCCATCACCGACCCGGGAAAGGCGTCGAAGAAGGGCCGGCTCTCGCTCTACCGCGCGCGCACCACAGGCGCTCTCGAGACGCGTCGCATTGAAACCACCAGTGCGACTGAGTACGAGGATGTACTCGTACCGGTGTGGGAAAATGGCCAGCTCCTCTGCGACTGGTCGCTCGCCGAAGTGCGCGCGCGCGCCGAAGAAGCAGGACTTCCGAGCGCACACCGCTGAACCCGCGGCCTTCGGCGCACGATGTGTGCGCCCTGCGACCCGCGTTCCCGCGCCGAACGACCGCAGAAGTGTTGCGTATCACTTCTGTTTCACGGCACCATGAGAGGAACGTGGTGGAAAAGAAACGCCCCATCGAGCGCGACCACCGTCGCGACCCCAGCGAGCCACCTCCGGGACCGCGAGAACGCACCGAGCTGCCCGCGCCTCGGGGCGACATTCGAGAAGACCGCCCGTTCGAGCCGGCGCCGGCGCGCGCGCCCAGTAGCCCGCGCAACACCGTGCCTTTCACCAGCAAGGGAATGGGCATCGTCTCCAGCAAGCCACCGCCGCCGCCGCAACCCCAGGGCGCGGACTCCGGTGAGGCAGAGCTGGCGCTGCGCAGGCAGCTCTCGCGCTTGCAGCGGCAGCTGGCCGAGGCCCAGCGCGAGCTCGCCCACAAGGACGAGGAGCTCACTTCGGAGCTGGAGCGGCGGCTGGGCGCGTTCGCTGCCTACGACGCGCTCTTGCTCGAGCACCGAGAGAACCTCGGCCGCTTGCAGGAGGTAGAGACCCAACAGCTGCGCGCGGCCGGCATCGAGCAACGGCTGCAAGACAGCCTCACCAACATCGAGGAGCTGGCGCACTCGCTGGAGCGCGAACGACGCGAGCGTATCGCCTTCGGAGAGCGCGTGCTGGAGCTTGAGCTGGCCCTGGGCGAGCAGCGCGAAGGCCAGGCGCGCAAGCAGCACGAGATGGACCAACGCTTCGCCAGCGAAGTGGAGATTCTCGAGAGCCAGAACCGCTCTGCACTCGCCGGCATGGAAGAGTCGCACCAGGAGGCGTTGGCGCGGCTGAGCAAGACCCACGAGGCCGAGGCGGCGGCTCAGCTCCAGGCGCACGAGCGCGCGGTGGGCGTGCTGCGCGGTGAGCTCGAGCCCCAAGCGCGCGAGGCGCAGACCCTGGCCGCCGATCGCGAGCGCCTCATCGGTGAGCTCGAAGCGGTGCGCCGGGAGT
The DNA here is from genome assembly GCA_038210445.1 of Polyangiales bacterium. GTDB lineage: Bacteria > Myxococcota_A > Polyangia > Polyangiales > Polyangiaceae > JABFRG01. The sequence continues at coordinate 52,426 of JBBQWQ010000027.1, read as the reverse complement.
CGGAGCGCCGCGAGAACGAGATGGCGGAGATGCGCGTGCGCGACGCGCGGCAGCTGGCGCTGACGCACGACGAGGAGAAGGCTTCTCTTTTTCGCGCCCACGCGGCCGAACTGAGCCGCGAGATCGACAAGCGCGAAGACCAGAAGCGCGCGCTGATGGAGGCGAATCGCGCGGTCGAGCGTCGCGAGGCCTCGCTGCAGCAATCGCTGGACGCCCTTCGCGAGACCATGAAGCAGCTGCAGATAGAGCTGGCGCGGGTGCGCGAGCAAGTGACGCAGCTGGAGACCGAGAAGGCCTCTCTCGAGGTGCGCGTGGGTGAGCTGCAGCGGCTCCGCGACGCCGAAGCTTCGGAGAAGCAGGGCCTGGTGGAGCGCCTGGAGGCGGTCGAGCGCGACGCCCGCCGCAACGCCTTCGATCGCTCGCGGTTCATCGCGTACCTCGAGGAGGGCCTGGCGCTGCTCGGAGGATTGCCCCCGTCGGAGCTCCCGAAGGCGCTGGTGGCTCCGTCGAGCGCGCCGGCACTTCCGCCTGAAGGCGCGGAGGCGACCGCGCCTGTCATGCCTGTCGCCGCGGCCGCAGAGGCTGCACAGGCTGCACAGGCTGCAGAAGAATGCGGCGCACCCGCGGCCAAGGGCGACGACTCTGCCGAGCCGCCGCCGCCTCCCAAGGTCTCGTCGCTCCCCCCAAAGGCCGCCAAGGCGTCTTCGTTGCCCCCCAAAGCTGCTTCCTCGCCGCCCAAGGGAGCGCCCTCGTCACCGCGCTTCGGCGGCGTGCCCCGCCCCACGCCCAAGGGCCAGGCGCCGAAGAAGGACGCGCTCGGCAAGAGCGACATCGAAGAGCTCGACCCGGCGGACCTGGTGGCTGCAGAGCCCGGGCCGCCGCCCCGCAACTGAGCGCGGATCAGGCCCCGACCGTGCCGTGCGCGCCGCGTGCCGGCGCGGCTGCCGCTTCGACCTCGCGCTCGCCGGCCAGGTAGTCGGTTCCGGTGCGCCCGAACACGCAGCGCAGGCGACCGCGCCATGTCTTGGCGCGCCGGAGATCGCGCCCGATGGCGATCCATTCGTTGAAGGAGGCGTGGAACACATCGCGCTTCTCCAAGGGCTTGGTGAGGCCGTACACCGGCTTCTCGTCCTCTTGCTGGAAGGTGCCGAACAAGCGGTCCCACACGATGAGAATACCGCCGTGGTTCTTGTCGATGTAGCGCGGGTTACTGCCATGGTGAACGCGGTGGTGAGAAGGTGTATTCAGCACCCATTCCAGTGGCCCCAGCTTGTCGATGAGCTCGGTGTGAATCCAGTACTGGTAGAGGAGGCTCACCGTGTGCACGGCCATGAGCATGAGCGGGGGCACGCCCAAGAGCGGCAGCAGTAGCATGAGGGGCAGCGCCAGCCCTTCGGTCCAAGGCTGCCGCAGGGCGGTGGTGAGCGTGTATTGCTCGCTCGAGTGATGCGCCTCGTGGGTGGCCCAAAAGAAGCGAATCTCGTGGGCGAACCGGTGGGTCCAGTAGAACACGAAGTCTTGCGCCAGGAGCGCCACCGGAAACACCCAGAGGTGGTTGCCGAGGTCGAGGACGCGGTGGTCGTAGATGAGCTGAAAGAGCCCCAAGGTGACGCCCTTGAGCGCCAGGTTGAGGAGCAGGAACCCGAGGCCCATGCCCACGCTGGTGGCGCCGTCTTTGGTGTCGAAGCCGAGACCGCGTCGCTTGCGCGCCCATGCCTCGACGAGGAGCGTGACGAGAAAGAAGGGGACGGCGAGGAGGATGAGCTTCGGGGACATGCGGTTTCTCTTTCCTCACCATGGCTCCATAATTAGAAAGTGACAAGTCACTTTCTAAATGAGCGCTGGTGCGTCACGACCGTGCGCGCGTAAGTGCCTGATTTCCAAGTGTTCCTTCCTTGGTTGGGGGGAGCTTGCTATGGTCGTCGCCGGTGATCCCTCGCCGCTCCCAGGCTGATCGCAAGGCGCAGACCCGCAAGGCGCTTCTCGATGCGACCATCCAGTCGCTGGTAGAGGTTGGCTACGCCAAGACCACCACCACCGAGATCACGGCCCGCGCGGGGGTGTCGCAAGGCGCACTGTTCAAGCACTTTGCCACCAAAGAGGCGCTGCTCTCGGTGGCCGCCGCCGATCTGTGCGCTTCGCTCTTTCCCAAGTTTCGCAAAGCCATGCGAAGCCACAGCAAAGGCAGCGACCCCATCGAGGGGGCGATTGCCGGGCTGTGGTCGGTGTTCAAGACCGACGAGGTGCGGGTGCTCCACGAGCTCTACGCTGCGGCGCCCACCGAGCCGGGGCTGCGTGAAGCGCTGGTGCCGGTGCTCGCCACCCATCGCGAGAAGATCCAGGCCGAGGGCAAGCTGCTCCTGCCGGAGCTGGCGTCGATGCCCAACTTTGATGCCGCCGTGGACTTCGTGGTGACGGCCATGCAGGGCGCAGCCATCGTGCTCTTCGCGGGGTACGAAAAGGTTCGCGAGCAAGCGCTGCTCGATGGGCTGGTGCTTTTGGTTCGCGCAGCGCCGCTGCTGCTCGACGTGGCCAACAGCACCCGCACGCCCTGAAGCTCGGCCGTTGGGTCAGGCGCAGGTGCCGAGGTTTCGCCGCAGGCGCGTCGCTTCGTGGGAGATGGCGAAGGCGACCAGGTCGCGCGCGATGCCGTGGCCGAGCACCGCCGCCACCGCGTGAGGGCCCGGTATGCGCAGCGCCTCCACCAGGAAGGGATCGGTCTGGGCTACTGCGTCGAGGCTGGCCCGCAGATCGCCGGAGAGCAGGAAGGCGCAGCGGGCCTCGGTGCGCAGCATGGCGTCGGTGAAGACCGTGACGTCGATGGCCGGCGCCCGGTCCAGCGCAGCGCCAATCTCTTCCAGGCTGCGCCGGCGCTTGCGATCTACCGCCCGCCGCGCCGCCGCGTCGTACTCCGGCACCATGGGCTCGATGCGCTCCCGCGGCGTCGCCGTGAAGTTGGGCGAAACCTGCCGAGCCAGCGCCACGAGGAGCGCGAGCACTTCGTGAGGATCGACCACCCCCAGCCAGGGGACGCCGAGCGCCAGGCGCACCAGGGGCCGCGCCATGGTGGCCACCGCGTGCCCTTCCGGCCACTCGGTCAGCGCCGCGGGAACGACCAGCCACGGTTCGCCTTCGAGGGCGATGGCCGCTCCCGAGACGCGATCCGACACCGCGAGCTCCACCTCGGTGAGCCCGAGAATGCGCAGCAGCTGATCGAAGAGTGGGCGCAGCGGATGCAGCGCCTTGGGCTTGACGCGATCGCGGCTGCTGGCGCCCAGCTCGGGCAGCCCGAGCTTGTGCAGCTTGCCGCCGATGCCGAGGGTCAACGCAGCGGCGTCCCAGAGCGCGTGACGGCCGATGCCGCCGGGCATGACGAAGCTTCGTATGCCGCGGGCGGCGATGGGCTCGCCCACAGAGATGCCGGCGAACCGGCGCACCCGCATCGCTGCCGCCTCGGTCTCGTCGAGATCGCCACCCAGGCCGCGGAGCTCTCGCGCTACCCATGCCTGGTGCGGCCGACCGCCCTGGGCCAGGTTCTCCTCCAAAAGTCGCACGAAGGCGAGGTCTAGCGGGCGCGGGGGGCCCTCCAGCAGCGGCGAGAGCACCGCCACCGCCGCCTCGTGATCACCGCGCCCGGCCTTGGCGCGGGCCAGCGCGAAGTGCGTCTCGATGCGTGCAGGATCCATCCTTCGCGCTTCTTCGAGCCATTCGATGCCCTGGTCTGCGCGGCCAGTGGCGAGGTCGAGGTCGGCCAGCGCCACAGCCCACGCCGCGTTCGCCGGTGTACCCAGTTCGCGGGCACGGGCCATGGCCTTGGCGAGGACCCGTGCTTTCTTGGGTGTATCGGCGCCGATGGTGCTGCTCAACCGCTCCAAGAGATCGGCGGAGAGCGAGAGCGCTGCCGCCTCCACCAGCGCGCCTTCGGAGCCGGCTTCGTCGCCGAGGCCCTTGCGCACGCTGGCCAGCTCCACCAGCGCCGCCTGGCGCTCCGGTCGACCGGTCTCCTGGGTGGCGAGGCGCGCGAGCAAAGTGGCCCGCTCCTCGCCGCTCGGCCCCTTGGGCAACTTCAAGATGCCGCGGAGCGCCCGCAGATCGTGCGACTCCTTCTCGAGCGCGGCCCGCAGCTCCTTCTCTGCTGCATCGGGCTGTTCGAGGGCGCGCCCCAAGATGCTGGCGCGGCCCACGTGGGCGATGACCTGCTCGCTCGTCTCTTTCGAATAGCGGACCACGTCGGCGAGCGCCTCGAGGGTCTTGTCCCAGGCGCGCTCGCCGATGTAGAGCTCGGCGAGCGAGAAGAGCGTGGGCACGTGGTCCTTGGCCACGCCGCGCGCTCGCTCCAGCGCTTCGATGGCCAGCTGCGAATCGCCCAGCCGCGTGCGCGCGATGCCCGCCAGCTCGGCGGCCATGGGAACGATCGACGCCGGATCCTTGGCGTTGCGTAGCGCCCGCTCCAGGGTCCGCCCCAGCTCCTTGAAGGCTCCGCGGGTGGTTTGCAGATCGGCGAGCCGCGCCGCCACCATGAGCGAGTCCGGGGCCGCGTCGATGGCGCGCTCGAGGAGCGCTACGCCGCGCGCCGGGTCGCGCTCCTGAACGCAGAGGTCCGCCGCATCGGAGAGCAGCGCAGCGCGGGCACGCGGGTCGACCACCACTTCGGCCAGCCCGGTGGCGGCGGCGATGGCCCGCGGGCGATCGGCGGTTTCGTTGGCCACGCCGAGGAGCAAGACGCTGGCCGCGACGCTGGTGGGGTCCTTGGCGAGTGCCTCGGCGAAACGCGTACCGGCCTCGGCCAGATCGCCCCTCCGCTGCGCCAAGCGCCCGAGCTCGACCAGCAGCATGATGCGCTCGGTCTCGTCGCTGGCCGTCTCCAGCCGGCGCCGGGTGGCTTCTACGGTGTTCTGCAGGGCGCCTGCATCGCCGTCGCGCACCGCGCCTCGACTGCGGTAGACGAGCGTGTCGAGCACCACGGCGTCGCGGCTCCCCAGCGCCAGGAGCTGCTCCCACGGCTCGGTGTCTTCGCTCTCGGGGAGGACCCACGCGAAGAGGTTGGCGAGGCCCGACACCGCGCGCCGCGCCATAACCCCGCTGGTGAGCGGAACCTGGAGGGCCAGCGCATTGGCGAGGTGGGGCGCGCTCGTTGCGGCCCGCGCCAGCTGCTCGGCCACCCGCAGCTCGGGAAAGCCCGGCGCGCCCGCGAGCACGCTGTCGGGTCGCGGCGCTTTGCCTGCAGTATGCAGCGACCGCACCGCCTTGGTGAGGGGGGTTGAGAAGGTCTCGGGGACGGGCCCGCGGGCGCCGAGCCGATCGAGCCGCTCGGCGACGATGGCCTCGTCCGGGAGCGCGTCCTGGGCCCGCTGGAGCCACTTCACCGCCTCGGCGTCGCGCCCCTCTTCGCGCGAAGTTAGCTCCGCCGCCCGAAGAAAGTACTCTACGCGGACGCTGCGCACCGAAGCGCTCTCGGCGAACTTGATCACCGCGGCCAGCAGCGCGGGCCGGTCGCCGGTGGTCTCCAGAGCGGCGATGAGCGCCTGCTGCAGCACCTGGGCATGTGCCGGCTCTGCGGTGGCCTGGGCCGCTTCCGCCAGCGCTTCAATGGCCCGCCCCGGGGCGCCCAGACGACCGGTGAGGATCGACGACTCGGCGAGCGCCAAGGCCACCCGCGAGCGATCGTCGGTCGCGGCCTTGCGCCGAGTGGCGAGCGCCCGCGCGCAAAGCTCCCAGCGTTCGGCCCGGGCGTGAATCTGCGTGATGAGCTCCCACGCGCGGGTGCCGACCCGCCAGTCGTCCTTCAGCTCTTCGGCCAGCACCAGCGCGCGTTCCGGCTCGGCCGCGGACCATACCTCCGCGGCCCGCAGGCGAAGCTCCTCGCGGGTCTCGGGGTCTTCCACCACCTGCGCTTCGGCGAGCAGTGCCTGGGCGAGCTTCTTGGCGTCACCGGACCGCGCCGCGGTGGCTCCCAGGCCCATGATGGCGCTGGTGCGCTTTGGGTCGAGACGCAGCACTTCTTCGTAGGCGCGCGCCGCCTCTTCGTCGTCGTCGATCACGTCGGCCTGGAGCCAGGCGATGCGCTCCAGGTAGTACACCCGGCGCGCGATCTCGCCGGCTGGCACCGAGCGCAGCGCTTGCTCGTAGAGCGCCACGCGCTCGGCAGCGGCGGCTGCTGCAGGCGAGCCCTTGCCGCTGGGGAGCCGCTCTGCCATGGCGTCGAAGATTCCCGGTCCACCGGGCTGGATAACCCATGCAGAATGCAGGTGCCTCGCGGCATCGGCGGGCTTTCCCGCGGCGGCGGCGGCCTCGGCGGCCACCAGAAGGGCCCGGGCCTTTCGCCCGTCGCCCTCGGCGCGCGCAGACTCTCGCAGCCACATGGCAGAGCGCGCCTGGTGTTGGCGCGAGGCGAGCAGCAAGCGATCGAGATCGGCCAAAAGCGTGGAGTCTTCGCCTTCCAGCACCCGCGCCCGCTCCAGCGCCGCCAGCGCTTCATCGGGCTGCTCCGCGAGCTCGGCGGTGCCGGCGAGCGCGCGCAGAGCGAAGAGCTCGGCGCCGTCGCTGGCCGCGTGCGCGAGCACCGACTTTCGCACGCGCAAAGCGTCTTTGTGTTTTCCCGCCGCCGAGAGCGCGCGCACCAGCTCTGCCGCCACCCGCGCATCGACGACTGCGCTGGTGGGCGCTCGCGCGTGGGCGCGCGAGAGGAGGTGCTCGGCGCGCGCCGAGTCTTTGGCGTATATCCACGAGAGCGCGGCGTCGAGCTCTAGCCGTGCGGCCCGCACCGGATCGCTCTCGAGATCGGCCTCGCCTTCCAGCAGTCGGGCGACCCGCGCGTCGTCGCGATGACGAAACGCGTGATCGATGGCCGCGCTACGTACCGGCCCGGTGCCCGGCTCGAGCGCCAAGGCTTGGTCCATGGCGGCGCGTGCCTCGTCGGCTTTGCCCATCCGTCGGTCGAGCAGCACCGCGCGCTCCACGTGGAGCCAGGCTGCGGCCTGGGGCGCAGCCAGCTCCGCGAGCTTGCCGAGGTGCGCCTCGAGCTCTGCCCACTGACCGGTCGCGAAGAGCGAGGCCTCGCGTCCGTAGAGCGCACCGGCGTGCTCCCCGTCGAGCTCCAGCGCCTCGCCAAAGGCCTGGGCCGAAGCGGCGCTCGGCCCCCCCTTGGCTTCGAGAAGGCGTGCCTTCTCCGCGAGAAAATCGGCGCGAAGATGCGGGTCGCCGTGGGCCACGAGGTGCTCCACGTGCAAGAGCTGCTCGTCTTTGCGATCGCGCTTGCTCTCGAGCACCCGTAGCAGGGCGTGCGCCGCAGGCCCGTGCGCGGTGGTGCGGGCGGCGTTCTGGGCTTCGCGAAACGCGTCGGCCGGCCGGCCTTCGCCCAGGTGACCGTGGGCCAACTCCAGCAGGGCGCGCAGTCGCGAGACCACGTCTTCGCGAAGATCGGCGGTGATCGCGCGCGCACGAAGGAGCGACACCAGCGGGCCCTCGCCGTCGCGCGCTGTCCACTTCACGCCGTCTGGGAGCAGCGAGGTCGGCGCAGGCAGACGCACCGCCGCGCGGTCGGCGGGCGGCACCACGACCCGATGCGTGCCGGTGAGTGTCGTTGCCGAACGCGCTTGCGCTGCTGCCTGAAGGAACGAGGCGGGCTCGTCGGCCGCCACCACCTCTTCGAGGTCGTCGGGCGAGAGCTCGATTTCCGAAGCCGACGGTCCGTGCATGCAGGTAGGGTACACAATCGCCTGCGCACAATCGCCCTTCGCGCACACGTCGGGCGCGCGGTCGCCGCGATTGAGGGCGACTACACGCAATTGCGCCATCGCGCGCCACTGAACTCCTGGGCCTGGAGCGAAATGTGCGACGTCGCCCGCGGCGGGGGCTCTTGCGATTCTGCGCGCGGCCCCCTATCTCCGACGGCGTGCCCTTCCTTCCTGGCGTTGTCGCGCCCTCTCCGCTTTCTCCCCGGGTTCGCTTCTTCGTCGTGCACACCAAGGGCCTCATTCTTCGAGACGTCGACGGCGTTGCCGACTTCCCCTCGGAAACAGACCTGACCATGCTGGCGCTCGACCTCGCCGCGGCGCACTACGTTGGCCGCTACGACGACGTAGACTGCTTCGCGCTGTCGCTCGAGGAGGAGCCAGGGGAGCCCTTCGTCACCGTCGGTTTGCGCGGGCTATTCGGCCGCTTCGACGAGGCCACCTTCGCGGTGGCGGGGCGCGCCCTGCAAGTGGCCGGCTGGGCCGACACCCATCGATTCTGCGGCCGCTGCGCCACGCCCACCGAGCGCGATCCGAAGGAGCGTTGCCTTCGCTGCCCGCGCTGCGCGCTGGCCATGTACCCACGCATCTCGCCGGCCATCATCGTTCTCGTACGCCGCGGCGACGAGGCGCTGCTCGCGCGCTCGTCGCGCTTTCCTTTGCCCTTCTTCAGCACCCTGGCCGGGTTCGTGGAGGCTGGCGAGTCGCTCGAAGAGACCTTGCATCGCGAGGTGCGCGAAGAGGTGGGCATCGAGGTCGATCAACTGCGCTACTTCGGCAGCCAGCCCTGGCCTTTTCCGCACTCGCTCATGGTGGGGTTCACGGCGCAGTACGTGCGTGGCGACCTCCTGCTGGATCCGGGGGAGATCGCCGAAGCGCGGTGGTTCTCGCCGAGCGCGCTGCCCATCATCCCCCCCAAACTGAGCATCGCGCGCGCACTCATCGACGCCTGGTGCGAAGAGGTCGCCGGGGCTTCAGCCGGCGCGTGAGGTTGCTTCGCGCAGCGCGCGCCCGGCTTCGAGGCCGTGGCGCTCCAAGCCGGGGACGGTGACGCGTGCGAGCGTCTCCGCCACCAGCCGAAAGGTCGCCGGGCCATCCATGATCCCCACCGAGACCGCCGCGTCGCTGGCGCCTGGAAGGTCGCGCAGCGGCGCATAGGTCGCGAGCTGGTGGCGGAAGATGGTCACCAGGTGAAAGCTGAGCCGCCGCAGCTGCCCAGCGTCGAGCCGCGAAGCGCTCCGCTCCAGCAGGCTCCATCCGAACCGAGCATGGCCGACCTCGTCGCGAAGAATGCTCCGGAGCAGCCGCGCGAGCGCCGGCGTTGCCGCCAGCTCCCGTTCGGCGCCCACCAGCGCCACCGCCACCGTCTCGCTACAGCAACCGACGGCGATGGCGTTCCGCAGGATGGCCTCGAGAGGGTCGGCGTCACGGTGCTCCGGCACCGGAGCCAGGTCCTCCGGCATGGGCGCGACCGGCTCCGCGCCCAGGCCGCGGACCACCTCGGCGCAAAGCTCCGCGTGCCGCACTTCTTCGGTCGCCATCTGGGTGAGTGCCCGCACGCTGGGATGGGGCAACGCCGCGCGCATGGCTTGCGGCACCAGCGCCGAGAAAATCCGAGCCGATACGTACTCGCTCACCATGCGCGCGCGCCAGCTGGCGATGGCGCGCGCCCGCTCGCCGGCGTCGAGCTCGACGCCGTCGAGACCCAGCTCGGTCGGCAACCGTGACTGCGCGGACCGACGTCGTTCGCGAAGGTCGAGCGTGCTCACCCGCATACCTCGCTCTCTCGCTCGGCCACGCCCACGCTTCCGCCCTCGAAGGCCGGGGGGGCCGGGGGACCCCAGGTTACTGGCTGAAAGCAGCCCTTGGATTCTGGCTGAAGCCGGAGCAAGTCGGCCACGTGCTCGCTCGCGGTCGCCGTTTGGTTGGCAGTCGCGGCGCGATCTTCGCCGTGGGCGACCCCCGCTCCGACGCAGGCCAGTGCCCCCACCGCAGCAACCTGTGCGGCCATCCGTAGCGCTCTTCGTGCCGCGTCCGATCGCGTCGCCGCAGTGTGTTGTCGCGTCGCTCGAGGGTCGTTCGATGTTCGATGCATGGGGAACCTCCGCATGCGAACACTGCAACGAACGCGCCGCTTGGTTCACTGACTGAACCACTTGCTGGCGTTCTGGGATTTGCGCGCGATCTCCCGTGGGCCCGCGCTGCGACCGAAGCGGGTTCGGGAAAGCCTTTGCGCACGTGGACGCGAAAACAGCGCGCCCCCTGCGCACGCCGGTTCGCGCAAAGGGTTTCCGCTTCCGGCGCGCGCGGCAACCGATGGCTCGAGTGGGCTTGACACCCGAGCGGTCCACTGTGACGCTCGTCAATCCGAGGGGTTATGCGGAAAGGGTCTGAGCCGAACGGCAAAGCGGAGATGTTGCAGCCGGGGGCTTCCACGAGCCACGTGGCGGTCATCGACGCGTCCGGAAGCCACGAGGAGCTCGAAGCCTTCTTCCAGGGGTTCGACGCCGACAGCGGCATCGCCTTTGTTGTTCTGGGCCTCGCGTTGAACGGTGGGCATGTCCCCTTCCTCACCGAGTTGCCCTTGCTCCGGGTGGCGGAAGGCGCCCCCGTGGAGCTCCGGCCGAATCACGTTTACCTGGCGCCGCGCGCCGACCTCGCGCTTCGGGAGCAGCAGCTCTCGCTGGTGCCCGCTGGCACCGGCACGCTGCTCCGCGACGTGGCGCGAGAGTTCGCCGACCGGGGAGCCGCCCTGCTGCTCTCCAAGCCCCACGACGAGCTCGGTCTGGTGGAGCTTCACCAGGCAGGTGGCCTCGTGCTCACGAGCAACCCCCTTGAAGGACCGCTCGCGAGCCTGCTCGAGGCTCCGGTTCCCGCCGCCGCCATGCCCGCCGCGGTATTGGCCTTCGCCAACCTCGGTCCGGTGAAGAGCCCAAGCGACGCTCCGGAGGCGCTCGCGGCGGCGTCGACGTCGATATTCAGCCGACTCCGCAAGGCCTTCGGTGTGGACTTCTCGCAGTACAAACCGGCGACCATCGAGCGTCGCTTCGCCCGCAGGGTCGCCACCCACTACGACCACAGCCTCGTGCGCTACGCCGAGCGCGTGGAGCAAGACGACGTCGAGCTCGAGCGCCTCTTCAAAGACCTTCTCATTGGCATGACGCGGTTCTTCCGTGACGCAGAGCTGTTCGACCTTCTGGCCGAGCGCATCGTGCCGGCGCTGGTGGACCGACTGCCGGAGGGCGAGGACGTGCGGGTATGGGTGCCCGCGTGCGCCACCGGCGAAGAGGCCTACTCGCTGGGAATGCTGCTGCTCGAGGCGTTCGAGGAGCGCGGCCGCGCACCGAGCGTGCGCATTCTGGCCACCGACGTGCACCGAGGCGCGCTGCAGATTGCGTCCGAGGGCGTCTACTCCGAAGAGGCCCTCGATGCGTTGCCGCGCGGGTTTCGCGGACGCTACTTCACGCGCGAGGTGGACGGCCGGTACCGGGTGTCGGAACGCCTGCGAAAGTTGGTGTTGTTCTCTCCCCACAATCTGCTGCGCGACACACCGTTCAATCGCATCGACCTCGTCACCTGCCGCAACCTGCTCATCTACTTGCAGTCGACCGCCCAGGCCCGCGCCATCTCTATGCTCCACTTCGCCCTGAAGCGCGAGGGCACCATGGTGCTCGGGCCCAGCGAGGGCATCGGCGAGGCCGAGAGCGCCTTTTCCATCGTCGACCGGAGCTGGAAGGTTTTCCGCAAGAATGGCGACGTGCGCTTGCCTTGGGACGTGAGCTCCTCGGCCCCCGCCCAGAGCCCTGGCCGCACCCGCGCCCCCGACTACCACCTGCGCCGGGTGCACGAAGACCTGCTGCGGCGCTTCGTTCCCACCGGCGTATTGGTCAACGGCAAGCGCGAGGCAGTGCACATCTTCGGCGACGCCCACCGCTACTTGCAGATGACGCCGGGTGTGGTCACGCAAGACATTACGCGCCTGTGCCACGGTGAGCTTCGCCTCGCGGTTGCCTCCGGCATCACCCACGCGCAGAAGCAGAATGAGCGCGTTATTCTCCGCTCCGTGCCGCTCGAGGAGGGGGGCGTGGTCGACGTCGCAGTGGAGCCCTTCGTCGACGGCGCCACCGGAAGCACGTATTCGCTCGTCTTGTTCGAGGCCGAGCGGGCCGCGCCGCCGTCGCGCCAGGTCGACCTCTCCGCCTCGCGCAACGAGCAGGAGCGCATCGAGCAGCTCGAACGCGATCTCCAGTACTCGCGCGAGTCGCTCCAGTCGGTGGTGGAAGCCCTGGAGACCGCAAACGAAGAGCTGCAGGCCAGCAACGAGGAGCTTCTGGCGAGCAACGGCGAGCTGCAGACCACCAACGAGGAGCTGCACTCGGTCAACGAGGAGCTCTACACCGTCAACGTCGAGCACGAGCAGCGCATCCGCGACCAGAACGAGACCATGGCCGACCTGCGCAACCTGCTGGATGCGACGCAGGTGGGCACCGTCTTCACCGATGCGGAGCTACGGGTGCGTCTCTTCAACCCCAGCGCCGAGCAGGTGCTCAACCTGCTGCCGCAAGACCTGGGGCGCCCGCTCTCGCACTTGACCTCCAAGGTGCAAGATGATGACACCGTGGCAGAAGCCGAGAAGGTGATGGTCGACGGCGAGCCGCGCCAGCGGCAGCTCAGGCTGCGCGACGGAGGCACCGTTCTGCGCAACGTTCGGCCTTACCTGCTCGCCGACGGTAAGGTCAGCGGCGTCATTCTCACCTTCGTAGACATCAGCGAGGTGGTGAGCGCCCAAGAGAATGCTCGCGAGCAACAGGAACGCCTGGCAGCCCTCAACGATGCAGTGCCCAACCTGCTCTTCAGCATGAACCGCGAAGGAACGGTGACCCACACCAACGCGCAGTTCTCCGCGTACACCGGCGTCGCGCATGTCACCAGCCTCGCGCCCGACGATCGCAGCCAGCTCATGCACCCAGACGATCTTCCGCGGGTGCGTCAGTCGTGGGTCGAGGCCTCGCAGTCGGGCGGAACCTTCCGCACCCAGGTGCGTCTTCGCCGCCACGATGGCGAGTGGCGATGGTTCGACTTCGCCGCGGTGCCGGTGGGCACCGCCGGCACGGTGGCGCAGTGGTACGGCGCGGCCACCGATATCCACGACATCAAGAACGCCAGCGCCGACCTTCGGCTCCTGCTCGACACCGTGCCGGCGGCCATCGCGTTCTGGGACAAGAACCTGCGCAACCGCTTCGGGAACCGTATGTTCGGAGAATGGCTCGGCGTCGACGCAGAGGCGCTGCGCGGGCACCCAATCGGCGAGGTCATGACCCCAGCGGTCTACCTGGAGAACGTACCGCGCTTCGAGCGCGTGCTGGCCGGCGAGCAGCAGACCTTCGAGCGCGTGCTCCCTACGGCCGACGGAAGTTTCCGCCATATCAGCGCCTCTTATGTGCCCATGCTCCAAGATGGCGAAGTCTCGGGCTTCCTCGCCATCGGCATGGACGTGACCGCCACGCGCCAGGCCACCGAGCAGCTGGAGGAGAGCGAGTCGCGCTTCCGGCGCATGGCCAACGACATCTCCGTGCTGGTCTGGCTTTCGCGCCCGGACGGCGAGCGCGAGTTCTTCAACGCCCGCTGGCTCGAGACGGTGGGCGGTAGCGAAGAAGAGGAGGGCGCTCTCTGGCCCACCCGCATTCATCTGGAAGACCGCGCGCCCTTCATGCAGGTGTACTCCAGGGCTCATGCGGAGCGCACCGGCTTCGGCGTCGAGTATCGCCTGCAAACCCGTACCGGCTCGTATCTGTGGGTCCTCTCTCGCGCCACCCCACGCTTCGACGCCCAGGGAACGTTCCTTGGCCTCACCGGGTGCTGTCTCGACATCTCCGACCAGAAGGCGGTCTACGACGAGCAGGCGCGGGTTGAGCGCAAGATTCAAGAAGCAGCGCGGCTGGAGAGCGTCGGCGTGCTGGCGGGCGGCATCGCCCACGACTTCAACAACATCCTCACCAGCGTCATGGCCAATGCCAGCCTCGCCATGGAAGAGGCACACACCCCGAGCTTGCGCGAGAGCCTCGAAGACATCACCACTTCGGCGGAGCGCGCGGCCGACCTGTGCCGTCAAATGCTCGCCTACGCGGGCAAGGGGAGCTTCGAGTTCCGCACCGTCGACGTGGCGCAGATCATCCGCGATACGAGCCGGCTCATCCAGGCGTCGGTCCCCAAGAACGTGACACTCCACATGACCTTCGCCCCCCATTGCCGGGCCATCCAAGCCGACCCTACGCAGCTGCGGCAAGTCGTGATGAACCTGATCATCAACGGGGCCGAGGCCATCGGTGCCAAGGCCGGGTCGGTCAAGGTCAACGTCGAGGCCACGGAGATCACGGAGCCCCCGGAGACCGCGGTTTTCGTCTCGCCCACCTTCCGCGCCGGCGCCTTCGTCGAGCTCACCGTAGCCGACACCGGGTGCGGCATCGCCGACGACCTGGTGCGCCGCGTGTTCGAGCCCTTCTACTCCACCAAGTTCACCGGGCGCGGCCTGGGGCTCTCGGCGGTGCAAGGCATCATCGGGAGCCACGGCGGCGTGCTCGACCTGACGTCGTCTGCCGAGGGCACCACCTTCCGAGCCTACTTTCCCGCCACCGCGTTGGATACGGTGCGCGTCGACTCACGAAGGCCTCCTCCGGCTCTACCGCCCACCGAAGGCAAGGGTACCATCCTGGTAGTGGACGACGAAGACGCCATTCGCAGCGTGGTGGTCCGCGCGCTCAGTCGCGTGGGCTTCGCCTGCGTTACTGCCGCCGAAGGCCGCGAAGCGGTGCAACTCTTCCAGGCCGCACCCGCGCGCTTTCGTCTGGTGGTGGTCGACCTGACCATGCCGGTCATGGATGGCAAAGCCACGATGCGCGCCATGCGCGAAGCGCACGCCGATGTTCGCTTCGTCGTCATGAGCGGGCTGGCCAGCGCCGACGCTTTGGCGCAGTGCGGCGACGAAGTGGTGGAGCGCTTCGTCGAGAAGCCATTCGACGCCCAGAGCATGGTGGACGCGGTTTTCGCTGCCCTGGACGGGGGCTCGCCCTCCGCCGTGGCTCAGGCCAAGGAGATGCCGTAACGTGGATACGCAACGCAACCTTCAAGGGGTTCCACCCATGAGCTTGTCCCCTTCCGCTACGGTGCGGCGAGTCCTTGTCGTCGACGACGAGCCCGCGGTAGCCCGAGCCTTCCGCAAAATTCTGGAGCGACTCGACTTCGAGGTGCTGCTGGCGACCGACCTGCAGAGCGCCTCGCATCGCGTGATGAACGGTGGCGTCTCGGTGGTGGTCTGTGACATCGGCCTGCCCGGCGGCTCGGGCGTCGAAGTGCTGCGCATGGTGAAGGCCTACGACGTCGACATCCCCGTCATCCTCGTTACCGGCAACCCCACCATCCAGACCGCCATCGAGGCGGTGGAGCTGGGGGCGCACCAGTACCTTGAAAAGCCGGTCACCATGGATGCGCTCCAGAAGAGCGTGGAGCGCGCCTTCACCTTGGGGCAGCTGGCGCGGCTAAAGCGCGATGCGCTGCACATCTGCGCGCAGCCAGGGTCGAGCCCTTCGGACATGTCGTCGCTCTCGCGTTCGTTCGAGCGCGCGCTATCGGGCATGCGTATGGTCTTTCAGCCGATCATCGATCTGCGCCGACGCAGCATCGCCGGCTACGAGGCGCTCCTCCGCTCCCGCGAGCCCGACATGTCGTCACCGGCCGACGTGCTCAGCGCGGCCGAGCGCCTGGGGAGGCAGGCGGAGCTCGGGCAACGCGTTCGCGCCCTGGTAAGCGAGGCGATTCCCATCGCGCCGCGCGACGACATGCTGATGTTCATCAACCTGCACACCGCGGAGCTCCTCGACCCTTTCCTCTACTCTCAAGACGCACCGCTCTCCTGTTTCGCCAAGCGCATCGTCCTCGAGATTACCGAGCGCGCGTCGCTCGACAGCGTCGGCGACGCCAAGGACAGGGTTCGGAGCTTGCGCGGCATGGGCTACCGGCTGGCCCTCGATGACCTCGGGGCAGGGTATGCCGGGCTCAACAGCTTCTCGGTGCTGGAGCCCGAGATCGTGAAGCTCGACATGAGCCTGGTGCGCAACGTCCACCGTGACCCGATGAAGTACCGGCTCATCGAGTCGATGATGGATCTCTGTCGTAGCCTCACCATCGAAGTGGTGGCAGAAGGCATCGAGACGCCCGAGGAGCTCGACGCGATTCGTACCCTGGGGTGCGACTACGGTCAGGGATACTGCCTGGCGCGGCCCTCGCCCGACTTCGAGATCCCCAGTCTCACATGGGGCCGATGAAGTCACCGACGTTGCACGCGCTGGCGGCCTTCGCCCTGCTCGCGCTCGCGTGCACCAAGACCGAGCACGTGACCGCCGAGCCTCCGCCACCAGACTCCGAGAGCGCGTACCCGCCGCCCTCGCCATTGCCCGCCGCCCTCGCAGCGCTCGGCGCGCCCTGCAACGCGCCGGTTCCCGAACGCTCCGCCGCGCAGTGCGGGCGCTCCGGCCAGCTTGCGGTCGTCTCGACGAACTTGCCCGCCTGGCCCCAAGGGCTCCAGGCGATGGCCCCTCTGCCGGGGCGCAATGGCGCGCGGCAATTCGAGGAATTTCCCGTGATGCGGGTGGGCCTCGAACGCGGACGCGTGTGGGTGCTCGCCTCGTGCGCGATCTGCCGCACGGCAGTGGACCAGGTGGAGGTGGTCGACATCGCGCTCGCCACCGACGCGCAGCTGGCCGACCTGCAGGCGCGCCTTGGCATGCCCCGGAGCCCCATTTTGCGCACGACGCGGGCCTTCTCCGGCCATTTGCCGCGCCCAAAGGCCTGACGCCGGCTCCACGATAGAGGATGACGCTTGCACGAAAGTTTCGGCCGTCGCGCCGCGCTAGCGTCACTTCATGATTCCCGAAACGTCACTGGGCCGATGCGGTCTTCCGGCTTCTTCGCTGGGGCTTGGTGGTGGGCCGCTGGGAGATCCCGCGCTCTCCGACGTGTATGCCGAGCGCCTGGTGCACGCGGCGTTGGAGCGAGGGGTGCGTTTGGTCGATACCGCGCGCAGCTATGGCGAATCGGAGCGCCGCATCGGCAAGGCCCTCCGCGGCAGGAGCGAGCAGGTCACGGTGGTGGTCAAGGGCGGCTATGGCGTCGACGGGGTATCGGACTGGACGCCGGAAGCCGTCACCGCGGGCATCGAGCGCGCGCGCGCCACGTTGCAGCGAGACGCGCTCGACGTGTTCCTCCTCCACGGTTGCGGCATCGAGAAGCTGGTCTCCGGCGAGCTCATCGAGCCTCTTGTGAGGGCGCGCGAGACCGGCAAGGTGCGGGCCATCGGCTACGCGGGCGACGGCGCCGCCCTGCTGTGGGCCGCAGATTGCGACGCGCTCGACGTCGTCGCGTGCTCCATCAGCATTCTCGATCAGGAAGCGCTTCGCGGCGCGGTGCGCATCGCCATGGAGCGAGGCAAGGGCATCATCGCCAGCCGCGCGCTGGGCACTGCGCCCTGGCGCCAACGAACCCGGCCCAACCGCTCGGACCTCGCCAACTACTGGGACCGACTCCAGGCTCTGGTGCGCGAAACCGGCGCGCTCGAGAACGAGTGGGCTCCCTGGGCCGACACCGCGATTCGTTTCGCGGCGTACACCGGCGGCGTGAGCTCGGCTTTGGTGGCCACCGCGCGCATCGAGCACTTCCTGGACGCCATCGAATCGGTGGGCCGTGGGCCGCTCCGCGAAGCGCAGACCCATCGGCTTCGCGGCGCCTACGAGCGCTGCGGCGCGCAGTGGGCCTCGGTTTTGTAGGGGCGCGAAGAAATAACGCGCCAAGACTGTCCATCCGCACCCCCTTTGAGGCAACATGGGGGTGTGAAGAAGTCGGACGCGAACCCCAACGCGACCATCCAGATCGATCGCTCGGACGTCCTCGAGGCCTTGGTGGAGGAGCTCCCGGACGACGGTCCGGCACGCCACGCGCCGCCGCCCTTGCCGCCCGAGGCGTTCGACCCTGCGCTCGCCGTGCCCGAAGAAGCGCCCCCGGCGAGCGCCCTGCGTTCGGTGGTGTGGGGCATCGTGCTGGTGCTCTTGGTGGGTGGGGCCATCTTCGGTGGGCTCAAAGTGGGCAGCCTGCTTTCACCGGCACCGGTCGCATCTGCGCCGTCTGCGCCGTTCGCGCCTCCCGCCGCCGTTGTCACGGGGCCGGTGCCGGCCGTTACCGCGCCCGTATCGACGCCCGGGGTCATCACCATTCCGACGGTCGAGCTGGGCAGCCCACGCTGAATCGACCATGCCTCGGGCCGCGCTCTTCGACATGGATCGCACGCTGGTACGCCGCGAGACCGCTTCTCTCTACGTGCGCTACCAGCGCGAGATAGGCGAAGCCTCGCTTCTCGATCTCGCCCGCGTCACCTTCTGGGTCGCACAATACACCTTCGGCGTCATCGACGCCGAAGCGGTGGCGCGTCGCGCCGTGGCGACCCTAGCCGGCACTCGAGAGACCGACCTCCAAGCGCGTTGCGACGCGTGGTTTCCGCGGTATGTCGCTCCGCACGTCGCCGACGCCGGAAGGCACGCCGTCCTTCATCACCAGCATCGCGGCGACCTGGTGGCCATCGTCACCGGCGCGACCCGCTACGTTGCCCTTCCGCTCGCGCGTCTCTTGGGCATCGAACACGTGGTGGCGAGCGAGCTCGCGCGCGACGCGCAGGGCGTTTTCACCGGCCTGCCGGAGAGTCCGCTCTGCTACGGGCCCGGCAAGATCGTTCGCGCCCAGCGGCTGGCCGATGCGCTCGGTTTTGCGCTGAGAGAGTCTGTATTCTACAGCGATTCGTACACCGACCTCCCGCTGCTCGAGTACGTGGCAGAACCGGTGGTGGTGAACCCGGACCCTCGCCTTCGTCGAGAGGCCCTTCGCAGGGGCTGGCGCATCGAGCGCTGGTAGCTGCGCTTAGGCCCTCCCGCGAAGCGGGAGGGTACATGCGAATCACCTGCGCGCACTGCGAAAGCAACCGCAGCGGGGCTCCCTCGCTCCGCTCGGGATGACACTGGGTGGGGGCGCGAAGCGCGCGGCGCCCGCGTCTCGCCTCCCCTCCCGCGAAGCGGGGGACATACGAATCACCTGCGCGCCCTGGGAAGGGGCTCCCTCGCTCCGCTCGGGATGACACAGGGTGGGGGCGACGCGCGTGACGCTACCGGGGAAAAGGGCTCCCATCGCGCTCCTGCGAGCGCCGACCGCGGACGGTCCGCGCGAAGCCAAAGGCCACCACCAGCGCGAACAGGAGGGCCAGCGGCGCGTCGCCGAAGCGAACGTACAGCGTGGGCTCGTGGTCGTAGAGCGCCACGTCGAGCACCAGCACGTTGGGCTCGTCGAGCTTTTGCCGCACCAGGAGCTTGCCGCTGGCGCTCACCAGCGAGAGCGGACCGCGGTTGACGGCGCGCACGAAATCGAGTCGCGTCTCGACGGCGCGGACCACGCTGAGTTGTTCGTGCAGATCGGGCTCGATGCTTCCGAAGAACCAAGCATCGTTGGTGACGTTGACCAGGAGGTTCGCGGCGTCGCGCTCGCCTTGGCGCGCGGCGTCGCGTCCGGAGGCGGTGAGCGTGTCTTCGAAGCAGTTGAGGACGCCCAGGCTGAACGGACCCTTGCGCAAGAGAACGTTGCGCTCTCCGGGGGCCAGCGCGATGTCGCGGGTGAAGGTCTTGCGGAGCCAGGGAATTTGGTCGGCGAAGGGGACCTGCTCACCGAACGCGAGGAGACGCATCTTGTCGTACGGCTGCGAGAGCGCGCCGTCGTCGTCCAGCAGCGCCGAGTTGTAGGTGTTGCCCATGTCGCGCAGGATGAGCCCGGCGACCACCGGCCCGTGGGCGCCGTCGCCCAAGATGCCGCGCGGCCCCGGCTGGTCCTTCCTGGCGCCGTGGGTGATCATGAACGGGTAGGCGGCCTCGGGCCAGATGGTGAGCTGCGCGCCCTGGCTCTCGGCTTCACGCGTGAGCCGATGAAGTCGCTCCACGATGTGCGCCTGAAGGTCTTCGTTCCACCGCTCCTTGGCGTCGGTGCCCGGCTGCACCAGGGCAATTCTGGCGTGGGGCGAGGCCTCGCGTGCCCGGTCGACTGCTTCGCCTGCCACCAGGCCATGACGCAGCATGAAGGCCGAGGCGGCGATGGCCAGCACCAGCGACCCCGGACGCTTGCCGGCCAATGCATCGACCACGCCGGCGCAGATGAGCGCCCACAGAACCGCCACGCCGCGCTCGCCGAAGATATCTGCAGTTTGCACCAAAAGCGGATGGGCCGAGAGGCCGCTCACCATGGTCCACGGGAACACCGCGGGTACGAAGGTGCTGGCGAACACCGCAAAGGCGAAGGCGAGCGGGAAGGGTACTCGCAGCCGGTGGAGCGCGCGGGTGACCGCCCCGGTGATCGCCCAGGCCAGGCTCTGGCCCAAGGCCAGGAGCAAGAGCGCCAGGTACCCGGCGAACGCCGGCAGCGACGTGAAAGTGTGCACGACGTCGGGGACGAAGCGCAGCGACACGAAGTTCACGCCGACGCCGAAGAGCATGCCGCGCAGCGCGCCCGGAATGCGCTTGCCGCGATCGACCGCGCAGTCGGTCTCGAAGAGCATGAGCGCCACCACGAGCTGGGCTGCCAGCGGTGCCAGCGTGGAGCGCACCGGCGGCGTTCCGAGCGCTGCGAAGGCGCCGGCCAGAAGGCAAACCCAAGGTCGCAACGAAGGCCGAATCACGGCGCCCTTCGTAGCACCCTCGCGGGCCGCGCTCACGCGCTTTCACGCGCTTTCGGCAAGGCTAGACCGACGTGCCAGCTCCGCAGCGATGGTACGGGCCAGGCGCGGCGCGGTGGTGCCGTAGAGCCCGGGGTCGAGCAGCAGCTCGGCCCCCAGCGCCTCTTTCGCGCGCTCGAGCTTGGATTGAAAACGTTCCCGCGCCTCGTCCGACGCGTCGCGGCTGGGTGCGGCCCCGGACGGGTGGGAGAGGCTCGCCACGACCCGGCTCGCCGAACGCAACGAGAGCAAGACGATAGGGCTCCCCAAAAGCTCCGACCGCTGGACCCCTTCGACGGTCTCCCAGGGAACGAAGAAGCGGTCGCCGCCCTGTTCGACCTGCAGGCCCTTCTCGCCGATGGTGAGCGAGCCGCGGGCCTGCCCGGTGAGCATGCGCGCGACGATGAGCATTCCGGCGCACAGGGTGCCGAAGCCGGCCACCAAAAGAGGCATGCGAATGGGCGTGCGCGAGGGAAGGCCCGACACGAAGAAGAAGCCGATCGCCACCGCCAGCAGCAGCGTCGCCGGCACGACGGTCCGGGCCCATCGAACCTGAAGCGTGGAGCCCACCGCGTGCACGTCGGTGGCCCGCTCCGCGGCAAGGTTGCGCTGGCGCGCGCGAAGCATCCAAGCAGAGGTCGCGCTGCAAAAGCCGAAGAAGAGCGCAGCGCCGATCCCGGTCGGCCGCTCCCCTTCGCCGCCAGCCACGGCGACGAAGATGCCCACTCCGGTGAGGAGCAGGCAGGTCACCAGGGTCATCCACCAGCGGAGCGTGAGCCACACGCGAGATACCGTACCACGCCTCGCCGCTCAGTTGCCGAGGTGGAGCAGGCGGCCAATCGTGGCGAACAGCTGCGCGGAAACCAGCGGTTTGGTCAGGTGCGCGAGAAACCCCGCAGAGAGCAGTCGCGCGCGATCCACGCTGCTCGCGTAGGCGGTGAGCGCCACCGCCGGAGGCGCCGGCTTTCCCGCCGCGGAGAGGGCCCGGAGGCGCCGCGCGAGCTCGAAGCCGTCCTCTCCTGGCATGCCAACGTCGCTGATGATGATGTCGGGCATGCGCTCGGCGATGAGCTCCATCGCTTCGGCCACCGATCCCGCCGCGCGGAGCGTCGCACCGCTGCGACCGAGAATCGCCAACATGAGCTCCCGCGCGTCGTCTTCGTCGTCGACCACCACCACGTCGATGCCTACCAGGTTGAGAGGGCCGGAGGGCTTCTCGCCGAGGTCGATGGCGTGCGCGCCGCTGCGACTCGCCGGCAGGGAGAGGGTGAAGGTGGCGCCGTGGCCTACGCCGGGGCTCTCTACGCGAACGCTGCCGCCGTGCATGGTCACGATGTGGCGCACGATGGAGAGACCGAGGCCCAGGCCTCCGTGGTAGCGCGTGGTGCGGCTGTCGGCCTGCTGAAAGCGCTCGAACACGAGAGGCAGGAACTCGGGTGCGATGCCCTGGCCGTCGTCCTTGATGGTGAAGGTCACCGTGCTCCCCAAGAGCCGCAGCGAAACATCGAGGTGCTTGGCCCCGAACTTTACGGCGTTGTTGGTGAGATTCCACACCACCTGCTTCATGCGCTGGGCGTCGACGATGATGGGACTGGGAAACGCATCGGTCTCGAAGCGGACTTCCACGCCCTTGGCCGCCGTCGACGGGCGCAACGTCTCGAGCGCGCGTCGAATCACCTGTGGCAAGTCGGCGGGTCGCAGGTCGAGCTGCACTTTGCCCGACTCGATGCGCGAGATCTCCAGCAGATCGCCGATGAGGCGCGCCTGGGCGTGGGCATTGCGCTCGATGGTCTCGAGGGCGCGGTTCTGCGCCAGCGCATCGAGTGAGCCGCGCCGCAGGAGCTCGGCCCACCCAAGAATGGCATGGAGCGGCGTACGGAGCTCGTGGGAGATCGTGGCCAAGAACTCGTCCTTGGCGCGATTGGCTTCTTCGGCGGCCTCACGCGCCCGCTGCTCGCGCCCCAGAATGGCGGTCTTCTCTTCCTCGATGCGTCGTTTGTCGTCGATGTCGGTGGCGGTCACCAGAAAGCCGGTCACCGGTTCCGCAGCTCCGGGGGTCTGTCGCTGCGGTATCCCGCGCACCAGGTGGAAGCGATAGTTCTGGGTGTCGGCCTCGAGGAGCCGCACTTCCATTTCGAACGGTACGCCGAATTGCACCGAGCGTTCCCAATCGGACAGGGCGCGCGGCAGGTCTTCGTCGTGCACGACGCGTGGCGTGGTGAAGCCGTACGGAGCCGTGGTCGAGCAGCCGCAGTACTCGGCCCATGCGCGGTTGCAGGTTTGCACCTCACCTTTGGCCGAGGCCGACCAGATAGGCAGCGGCACCGCGTCGGTGAGGCTTCTGTACCGGCTCTCGTTCTCGCGCTCCAAGGCGGCTACCTGCTGCTCCCGCAGCAGTCTGCCTTGCACCTTGATCTTCTCATTTTTGTCGTGAATTTCCACGAAAATGGCCACCTTGGCCCGGAGGACCTCGGGCTCGATGGGCTTGACGATGTAGTCGACGGCGCCGTGGGCGTAGCCGTCGAAGACGCGCGCGCGGGTGCCGCTGATGGCGGTGATGAAGATGATGGGCATCGCGCGCATGCGGGCATGCGAGCGAATCATCGCCGCGGTCTCCAGGCCGTCCATGCCCGGCATTTGCACGTCGAGGAGCACCAGCGCGAAGTCCTCCATGAGCAGCTCGCGCAGCGCCTCCTCGCCCGAGGCCGCCATGCGGAGCGGGTGCCCCAGGGGCGCCAGGATGGCCTCCAGCGCTACCAGGTTGGGCGGGTGATCGTCGACCAGGAGAATGCGCGCGGGTTGGGCCTCCTCGCGCAGGGGGCGAATGGCTTGCATCTTCCCGGTGGTGACGCGCGCGGTGCTCAATTCGCCGTCCAGGTGCCGATGAGGCGCAGCAGGCGATCGGCGTCTACCGGCTTGGGCAAATAGTCGGAGGCGCCGGCGGCGATGCACTTCTCGCGATCTTCAGCGAGCGCCTTGGCGGTGACGGCGATGATGGGGAGCTTCTTCCACTTCTCGTGCTCGCGGATGGCGCGAATGGTCTCGTAGCCGTCCATCTCGGGCATCATGACATCCATGAGGATCACGTCGATTTCCTCCGTTTCCAGCGTCGAGAGCGCCGCTCGTCCGTTCTCTGCGTACACCACCGAGAGGTCGTGGCCCTCAAGGACGCTGTTCATGGCGAAGATGTTTCGGAAGTCGTCGTCGACCACCAAGACGCGCGTGCCCGGGGCCACCTTGCGCGCGCCGTCTTCGGGCGCGGCCGCGAAAGTACGGTCGACAATGGGCGCGTCTGGTTCGGTCTCGGTGGCCTCCCACACCCGCGTCTCGGGCAGATAGAGGGTGAACGAGCTGCCCTGATCGAGCTCGCTCTCCACCTGGATCTCTCCGCCCAAAAGCCGGGCCAGCTCCCGACTGATGGAGAGGCCCAGGCCGGTGCCACCATAGCGCCTGCTGGTGGTGCCGTCGGCCTGCTGGAACGCCTCGAAGATGATGCGTTGTTTCTCCTTGGCAATGCCGATGCCTGTATCTTGCACAGAAAAGGCCACCACCCGACCGGCGCCCAGCTCGTCGAGCAGGAAGCGCGTGCCGGCAGGCGGGCGACCGATGCGCAAGGCCACGCTGCCGTGCTCGGTGAACTTGAACGCGTTGGAGAGCAGGTTCTTCAGAATCTGGTGCAGCCGCTGGACGTCGGTCTGCATCGAGGCCACGTCGTCGTCCACCGCGACCCGCAGCTCGAGCCCCTTCTGCTCGGCCAGCGCCTGGAAGTTCCGCTTCACGAAGTCGGCCACGTCGCCGAGCTCCACCTCGCTCACGCTCACCCTCATCTTCCCCGACTCCACCTTGGAGAGGTCGAGAATCTCATTGATGAGCGCCAGCAAATCCACCCCCGATCCGTAGATGGTTTTCGCGTACTCAACCTGCTTGGTGGTGAGCGTACCTTGGGGGTTCTCCGAGAGCAGCCTTGCCAAAATGAGCAGGCTGTTGAGCGGCGTGCGCAGCTCGTGCGACATATTCGCGAGGAACTCGGACTTGTACTTGGAGATGAGCGCAAGTTGGGTGGCCTTCTCTTCCACCGCGACGCGTGCGTGCTCCACCTCGCGGTTCTTCTCTTCCACCTTGGTGTTCTGGTTGGCTAGCTGCCTCGCTTTTTCTTCCAGCTCGAGGGCTTGCTTCTCGAGCGCGAGGTTCGAACGCTTGAGCTCTGCTTGCTGGGTTGTGAGCTCCTTCGACTGGCTCTGCAGCTCCTGGGTCAGCCCCTGCGATTGCTGCAAAAGCTCCTCGGTTCGCATGTTGGCGGTGATGACGTTGAGGACCACGCCAATGCTCTCGGTGAGCTGGTTCAAAAACAGCTGGTGGATGGGGCTGAAGTCGTGGAACGAGGCCAGCTCGATGACCGCCTTCACCTCGCCCTCGAAGAGCACCGGGAGCACCACGATGTTCACCGGCTTCGCCTCGCCTAGACCCGACGAGATGAGAATGTAGTCGCTGGGGGCTCGACCGATGAGAATGCCCTTGCGCTCGTAGGCGCACTGTCCCACCAGGCCCTCGCGAAGCTTGAAGCGGTTCGAGACGTTCTTGCGCTCGGTGTAGGCGTAGCTGCTGGTGAGCGTGAGCACCGGCGTGCCCTCTTCGCTCTCCATGAGGAAGAAGCCGCCCAGTTGGGCCGAGACCAGCGGCGTGAGCTGCGACATGATGAGGTCGGAGACCGCCTGCAGGTCCTTCTGCCCCTGCATCATGCTCGAGAAGCGGGCAAGGTTGGTCTTGAGCCAGTCTTGCTCCATGTTCTTCTGCGTGGTCTCACGCAGGTTCACGATCATCTGGTTGATGTTGTCTTTGAGCGAGGCGACCTCGCCCAGCGCCTGCACGTCGATGGAGCGTGTGAGGTCGCCCTTGGTGACGGCGGTGGCCACATCGGAGATGGCGCGCACCTGGCTGGTGAGGTTGGCGGCCAGCTGATTCACGTTGTCGGTGAGCTGACGCCAGGTGCCCATGGCGCCCGGCACCTTGGCCTGCCCGCCGAGCTGGCCCTCGATACCCACTTCGCTGGCCACCGTGCTCACCTGGTCGGCGAAGGTTCCGAGGGTGTCGCACATATCGTTGATGGTGTCGGCGAGGGCGGCTATCTCGCCCTTGGCTTCGACCCCTACCAGCTTCTGCGAGAGATCGCCGTTGGCGACTGCGGTGACGACCTTGACGATGCCGCGCACCTGGGTCGTGAGGTTCGACGCCATGAAATTCACGTTCTCGGTGAGGTCCTTCCAGGTGCCGGCCACGCCCGGCACCTTGGCCTGACCACCCAGCTTGCCCTCGATACCCACTTCGCGGGCCACCGTGCTCACCTGCTCGGCGAAGACCCCGAGGGTGCCGGTCATGTTGTTGATGGTGTCGGCGAGCGCGGCCACCTCGCCTTTGGCCTCTACCACCAGCTTCTGCGAGAGATCGCCGTCGGCCACCGCGGTGACCACCTTGACGATACCGCGCACCTGCGTGGTGAGGTTTCGGGCCATGAAATTCACGTTGTCGGTGAGGTTCTTCCAGGTGCCGGCGACGCCGGTCACCTCGGCTTGTCCGCCGAGCTTGCCTTCGGTGCCCACTTCCCTGGCCACGCGGGTCACTTCCGAAGCGAACGAGTTGAGCTGGTCCACCATGGTGTTGATGGTGTTCTTGAGCTCGAGGATCTCGCCCTTTACGTCGACGGTGATCTTCTTCGAGAGGTCGCCGTTGGCGACGGCGGTGGTGACCAGGGCGATGTTGCGCACCTGGCCGGTCAAGTTCGAGGCCATGGAATTCACGTTGTCGGTGAGGTCTTTCCAGGTTCCGGAAACACCGCGCACCTGGGCTTGCCCACCGAGCTTTCCTTCGGTGCCCACCTCCTTGGCCACGCGGGTCACTTCCGCGGCGAACGAGTTGAGCTGGTCCACCATGGTGTTGATGGTGTTCTTGAGGGCGAGTACTTCGCCCTGGGCGTCGACGGTGATCTTCTTCGACAGATCGCCGTTGGCGACGGCGGTGGTGACGAGCGCGATGCCGCGCACCTGTGCGGTGAGGTTGTTGGCGAGCTGATTGACGTTGTCGGTGAGGTCCTTCCAGATGCCGGAGACGCCCTTCACGTCGGCTTGCCCGCCGAGCTTTCCTTCGGTGCCGACGTCCTTGGCTACGCGGGCGACCTCGGCGGCAAAGGAGCTCAGCTCATCGACCATGGAGTTCACCGTGGTACCGATGCGCAGGAACTCGCCCTTCACCGGCTGCCCTTCGATCTCGAGGGCCATCTTCTGGGTGAGGTCGCCATCGGCCACCGCGCTGATGACGCGCGCCACCTCGGTGGTGGGCTGCACCAGATCGCCGATGAGGGCGTTGATCGAGAAGGCGCTTCGGCCCCAGTCACCGGGAACCTCGGGCCCCAGGTCCACGCGCTCCCCCATGCGACCCTCGCGACCGACCACCCGCGCGACGCGTACCGTCTCGTGGGTGAGCGCCTCGTTGCGGCTCGCCACGGCATTGAAGGTCTTCGCGACGGCCCCCAGCGTCCCACCGCCCCGTGGCACTTTGAGGCGCACCGTGAAGTCCCCGGCCTCCAGGGCGCGCAGCGCGTTCAGCAGCTCTTCGAGTCGTTCGGAGTCGACGCCTCCGCGCGTGACTGACGCCGGCGGCGCGGTGCGGGCCGGCGCTGCACTCTTCTTGCGGGTCGACTTGGTGCGAGCGACTGCGTTCGTTTCCAATGCCACGGGCAAAACCTCCGCGCGCGCAGGACGCGCAAACTCGCGTGCAGCAAGTTTCAATCCACATGAAAGCACTCAGGTTTTTGCCTGACAGTGAGACAAGAACGCCGCATCGGGGCATTCTGCCCCGCCAGACTGACGGTCGGGCGCAGCCCTCCGGCACGCCCACACGGGGCGCCCATACGCGGCGCGCTTCGTGTGCTGAACGCGGGAAGGGGGTCGTACCCTGACCGCGATGAAAGCGAGAATTGGGCCAATCCGGTCCGTGTACTGTGCACAATTGATGGGCTCCTGCGCGGGGGGGGTGAACGTCGCCGGTGTCACCCCCTTGGGTGACGTGCGCGGGTCGGCAGGTCCGCTACGGTGAGAACGGTATGGTCAAGGTTCGCCTGGCGTCTCGACGGCCGCCCCGACTGGTTCGCTCCGATGCGGTGCGCACACTTCTGCTGCGGGCCGCCGGGCAGGTGTTGGTGGAGGGCGGTCACGGTGCAGCGTCGATGAGCCGCATCGCCCTCCGCGCCGGGGTGAGCCGTCCCGAGCTGCTCGCGTACTTTCCCACCAAGGAGGCGCTGATGGCCGAGCTGGTGAAGGGGTTCCTTGAACGCACCAGTCACGCCCTCACGCGGGTGACCATGACCGCCGCCGAGGCATCTCCGCAGGCGCGGGTGCGCGCCGCGCTCGATCAGCTGGTGGCTGCGACGTTGCCAGAAGCCCCGCTCAATCGGGCGCTGCTGCTGGAGCTCCCCAACCCGGTAGCTCTGGATTCCTCCGGGCTCTTCCTGGAGATGTCGGCCGCCGTCGCCACCAGCCTCATGGACCGGCACCAGGCGCACCTGCGCGTGACCGACGTCTCCGCCGCCGGGCACATGCTTGCCACCCTGGTGCGCGGCTCCTTTTTCATGGAGCTCCTGCGGCATCCGCGGTCGGGTCTCGGCAGTGGCGTGTGGGCCCGCGAGATGTCCGATGTCATCTGTCGCTACTTGCTGCGCTGAGCCGGCCTATAGGTAGTAGCCGAGCGTGCTTCGGTAGGCGACGCGATCGAACCAAAGGTCGCGCCAGGGGCCGAGGTGGTCGCCTGATCCGGAGAGGGTGCTGCAGCCCGGGTCCGACCAGACCACGCTGTCGTCCTCCACCCGCACAAGGACCCCGAAGTAGCCGCAGCCCAGGTCGCCGCACTGCGCGCACACGTAGAGTACCGCGCGTGAGGGCATGTGCGGCTTGGGCCACAGAAGGCGCGCGTAGCTGCGCTCGACCTCGCGGGGCAGGGCGCCGAAGACCGACATTCGACCGCGCCCCAGCAGGGCGTGGAGCGGCCTTCCGTTGATGGCGAAGTCGCTGAAGCTCCGCGCGGCATCGCCCTTGCGCTCGAGGGATGCAGACACGAAGGACAGCGCATCCATGCCGCCGCTCGCGTTGGGGGCGAAGGGAGACATGCTCAGCGCCCCCTCCCCACGTTCTTGTTGTCGGACCCGCGGAGCACCCTCACCCGCGGGAGCGTAGCCATGAAGAGGGAGGCGGTGGGCCAGAAAGTACCGCCGAGCCAGCCGGCGGGGTCACCAGGTTCGCTACTTCACCGCGCGCCAGCCGCCACCCAGCGCTTGGTACACGTTCACCATGGCCTGGAGTCGACGCTTCTTGGTCTCGACCAGCTCCATCTGCGCCTCGAGAAAATCGCGGCGGGTCAGCAGGACCTCCATGTAGTCGGCGCGGGCCGACTGAAAGAGCACGCTGGCGATCTCCACCGATCGCGACAGCGTCGCCACTTGCTGCGCCTGGAGCTGGTAACCCTTACCCAGGTTGTCGATCATGGAGAGCTGGTTCACCACGTCGGTGAACGCCTGGAGCAGCGTCTTCTCGTAGGAGAAGACCGCCTGCAGCTGGCGGGCATTCGCGGTTCGATAGTGGGCCGTGATGGCGCTGCGATTGAGAAGCGGGGCGGTGATACCGCCGCCGATGCCGTAGAGCAGCGACTCCGGCGTCGCCACCAGGTGCTCCACATTGAAGGCTCGATAGCCCACCGACGCGTCGATGGAGAGCGACGGATAGAACGCCGCCTTCGCCGCCTTCACGTCGAGCTTGCTCGCCTCGAGCTCGAGCTCTGCTTGGCGGACGTCGGGTCGATTCTCCAGCAGCTTGGAGGGGAGACCCGCCTCGACCACGCCGGGGAGCGGTGCGTCGAAGTCGCGCGGCTCTCGGACCACCGCTTGCGGATACCGGCCCACCAGGAAGTTCAGCCTGTTCTCGGTTTGTATCCGTTCTTGCTCGACGTCGTAGACCCGCGCCTTGTTCTTCTGCACCTCGGCTTCGAAGCGCTGGACCGCCAGCTCCGTGACCCGAGCAGCCTCCTTCTCGAGCTTGACCACTTCCAAGGCGCTCGCCTGAACCTCGACGTTCTTTTTCAGGACCTCGAGCTTGTTGTCGAGGGCCACCAGATCGAAGTACGAGCGAGCGATCTCGGCCACGATCTGCGTCACCAGGAAGTTCCTGGCCTCGATGCTGGCGAGATACCGCAGGTCGGCGGCCTTGGCGCTGTTGCGCAGCTTCTTCCACACGTCGACTTCCCAAGATCCCGTGAGGCCGAAGGTGAAGTTGCCGAGGTTCTTGGGCAACCCGGTGGCCTCGTCGCTGGCGCCCTGGCTGGTATAGGTACCCACCTTCTCGACGCCGACCCCGGCGCCGGCGCTCAGCTTGGGAAGGTACTCGCCCTGCTTGGTAGTTACCTCGTTCTGGGCAACGATGATCTCCTGCATTTGAATGCTCAGCTCGCGATTGCTCCGGAGCGCGCTCTCCACGAGCCCCCGGAGCTGAGGGCTGGCGAAGAGCTCGGTCCAGTGCTTTTCCGCCAGGCTCTTGGTGGCAGGCGTTGGCGCCGCAGACGCAGACGCTGCCTCGCCACGGTCGAAGCTCTTGGGCACTACCTTGCTCGCTTCGCGCGGCGGGTTGCCGTTGAGAGAAGGAATGCAGCCTGCGCCCAGGCTACACGCGAGCGCGCATAGAGCGAGGAGACGGCTATGCATTGTGCACCATCTCTTCCGTGAGGGGCTCGTCGCCCTCGTCGCGAATGAGCGATTTGCCCTCCGAGATCGTGGCGAATATGAAGTAGAGCCCGGGGACGATGATGACCCCGAACAGCGTGCCGAACAGCATTCCGCCCAGCGCGGAGGCGCCGATGGTGCGGTTGCCGACGGCGCCCGGACCGGTGGCCAAGACCAGCGGAATCAGGCCGGCCACGAATGCGAACGACGTCATCAAGATGGGGCGGAAGCGAGACTTCGCGCCCTGGATGGCGGCGTCGCGAATGCTCGCCCCGCGCCGATGGGTCTGCACCGCGAGCTCCACGATGAGCACCGCGTTCTTGCCCAAGAGGCCCACCAGCATGACCAGCCCCACCTGGGCGTAGACGTCGTTGGCGAGACCGAGGACCTTGAGCAGCAAGAACGAGCCGAACACGCCGACCGGAAGCGACAGGATGACCGCCATGGGCAGCACGAAGCTCTCGTACTGTCCGGCGAGCACCATGTACACGAAGGCGAGCACGACCAGGAAGATGTAGACCGCCTCGTTGCCGCGTTTGGCCTCGTCGAAGGAGAGCCCCTCCCACGCGATGTCGTAGCCGCGGGGAAGGCTTTTGGCAGCTTCGCGCACCGCCTTGATGGCGTCGCCGCTGGTGTAGCCCTTTGCGGGTCCGCCTCGGATGGCCGCCGAGTTGTACATGTTGTAGCGGGTGATCTCGTTGGGCCCCTGGCTCTTCTTCAGCGTCATGAAGGCTGAGTACGGCACCATTTCACCGTGCTCGTTCTTCACGTAGAGGTTGAGCACGTCGGAGGGAAAGCGCCGGTACTCCGCCGCCGCCTGGGCGTAGACCTTGAAGAAGTTTCCGAAGCGGATAAAGCCCTGTTCATAGGTACTGCCAATGAGAATGTTCAGGTTCTCCATGGCCTCCTTGATGGAAACGCCTTTCTGCATGGCGAGCTCGTTGTCGATCACCACCTCGTACTGCGGATAGTCCGCGGCGAAGAAGGTGAAGAGACCCGTGAGCTCCTTGCGCTTGCGCAAGGCCTCCATGAAGTCCTTGTTGACGCGGTCGAACTCTTGATAGTCGGTCTCGTTGTTCTTATCGAGCAGGCGGAGCGAGAAGCCGCTGGCCGCGCCGTAGCCGGGCACCGCGGGAGGCTCGAAGAACTCGACGACCGCCCCGATGTCTTTGGCTTTGATCTCGAGCTCTTCGATGATCTGGCCCACGCTGCGCGTGCGGTGCGACCAGCCTTTGAGGTTGATGAGGCAAGTGCCGGCGTTGGAGCCTCGGCCCTCGGTGAGGATCTCGTAGCCGGCCAGCGACGATACCGAGTCGACCCCGTCGACCTTTTTGGCGATATCCTGCAGCTCGCGCGATACGTCGTTGGTTCGCTCCAGCGTGGTGCCGGGCGGGGTTTGGATGATGGCATAGATCATCCCCTGATCCTCGTTGGGGACGAAGCCGCCGGGGACGACCCGGTCGAGCCCGACGATTCCCAGACTGAAGAAGAGGAGCATGGCGAAGGTGATCACGCGGCGGCTCACGATGCGTTCGAGGAGCGCCACGTACACGCCGGTGCCCCGGTCGAAGGTGCGATTGAACGCGTCGAGCAGCATGCCGATGGGGGTTCGCCGCTTCTTGCCGTGTTGGTTGCGGAGCAACATGGCACAGAGCACCGGCGTGAGCGTCAACGCGACCGCGCCGGAGATGACGATAGA
This sequence comes from Polyangiales bacterium, assembly GCA_038210445.1. GTDB lineage: Bacteria > Myxococcota_A > Polyangia > Polyangiales > Polyangiaceae > JABFRG01. Next base: position 20,447 of record JBBQWQ010000027.1, on the reverse strand, counting down.
CGCCGCCATGGTGATGGCGAACTGCCGATAGAAGATGCCCACCGGGCCAGTCATGAAGGCCACCGGCACGAACACCGCCGTCATCATCAGGGTGATGGCGATCACGGCGCCGCTGATCTCACCCATCACCTGCTGTACGGCCGTATAGGGCGTGACCCGCGCCTCGTGCATCTTCACGTGCACCGCCTCGACCACGACGATGGCGTTGTCGACCACGATGCCGATGGAGAGCACCATGGCGAACAGCGTGATGAGGTTGATGGTGATGTCGAACACCTGCATGAAGATGAACGTTCCCACCAGCGAAACGGGCACCGCGAGGATGGGAATTAGCGTCGAGCGCCAGTCTCCCAAGAAGACGAAGACCACCAGCGCCACCAAAACGAACGCCTCGGCCAGGGTGTGGAGCACCTTCTCGATCGACGCGTCGAGAAAGCTCGATACGTCGTAGTTGACCTCGTAGTCCATTCCCGCGGGAAACGACGTCTTCTTCAGCTCGTCCAGCTTGGCCTTGACGTTTCCGATGACCTCGCTGGCGTTGCTGCCGTAGGTCTGTTTGAGGACGATGGCGGCCGAAGGATGCCCGTCGAGATTGGAGTAGATGTCGAAGAACTCGCTCCCCAGCTCGACCTTGGCGACGTCTTTGAGCCGCAGCGTCTCGCCCTCGGCATTGGCGCGAAGTATGATGTTTTCGTACTGGTCGGGCTTGTTGTATCGGCCCTTGTAGGTGAGCACGTACTCGAGCGACTGCGCTTGCTTGCCGGTGGCCTGGCCCAGTCGCCCCGGTGACCCGATGACGCTCTGTTCGCCGATGGCCTTCATTACGTCGTCGGTAGATACGTGATAGGCGCGCATCTTGTCGGGGTTGAGCCAGACCCGCATGGCGTACTGACGCGAGCCGAGAATGCGGGTTTGGGCGATGCCGTCGATGCGGCTCAGCTCCGGGAGCAAATTGGCGTTTGCAAAGTTATAGAGGAACTTCTGGTCGGTGCTCTTCTCCGAGCTATACAGGTTCACGTACATGAGCATGCTGGGCTGCACGCGATTGACGATGACGCCCTCCAGCTGGACCAACGCCGGAAGGCGGTTCAGAACCTGGTCGATGCGGTTCTTCACGTTGACCACGGCCTGGTTGGGGTCTGCCCCCAGTTGAAAGACCACCTGGATGGTGGCCTCGCCGGCGCTGGTGGCGTCGGAGATCATGTAGCTCATACCGGGAACGCCGTTGATGGATCGCTCGAGGGTGATGAGTGACGACTGCACCAGCACGTCGGCGCTGGCGCCCGGGAAGGTGAGTGAGACCATGACCCGTGGCGGGGAGATCTCCGGAAACTGCGACACGGGGCGCGACCGCATGGAGAGCAGCCCCAGGAAGACGAGCATGAGCGAGAGGATGATCGCCAGAACCGGGCGATGGATGAGCTTGCTGCCGAGCATGGTTAGGACCTCACCGCGGCGCGAGCAGGAAAGGTGAGGGGGTTCATTCGGACGGGACCTCCAGGTGCGAGAGCACCTCGCTGGGGTCCTTCAGGTCCACCTCCACCGTGCCTCCGTCGTGGACCTTGCGTAGGCCCTCTACCAAGATCTTGTCGTGCTCGCCGATGCCGCTGCCAATCGCGTAAAGGTGCGGCAGCTCGGCGGCGACGGTGATGGGCCGTGAGTGAACGACGTTTTTCTCGTCGACCACGAAGACGAACTTCTTGTCCAGCACGTCGAAGGTGGCTTTTTGGGGAATCAAGAGCGCGTTTTTCAGCGGTACCGTCATGGCGACCTTTCCGGTTTCGCCGTGCCGGAGCAAACCTTTGGGGTTCTTGAAGGTTGCCCGGAACGCCAGGTTGCCGGTGTCGTTGTTGAAGTCGGCCTCGATGGCCTCGACCTTGCCGGGCTCTTCGAAGGTCTGACCATTGGCCATGATGAGCTTCACCGGCGTGGCTTTGTCGCCGGTCGCCCGAGACTTGTATTCAAGATACTCGGTTTCGCTCACGTTGAAGTAGACCCACACGGTGCTGTTGTCGGAGAGGGTGGTGAGCAAATCGCCTTCTGCCACCAGGCTACCCAGACGCACATGAAAGCGACCCACGATGCCATCGAAGGGCGCCCGCAGCCCGGTCAGTGAGCGATGCGTGGAAGCGAGCGCCACTTCGGCCTTGGCCCTGGCGAGCTTGGCGTTCATCAGCGAGAGCTCGTTTGGCGAGACCACGTTCTTGTCTGCCAGGATCTTGGTGTTCTTCAGCTCGATCTCCGAGAGGTTCGCCTCGGCCTGGGCCTTCTGGACCTCGGCCTGGTAGACCAGGGGCATGAGCTGGAACAGGGGGTGACCGGTGGCCACCTGCTGGCCTTCGTCGACGAAGACGCTCTGAAGGTATCCCTTCTCCAGCGCGCGCACTTCGATGTGCTGGATGGCGCGAATCTGCGCCACGTATTCCTTGGTCAGCTCGGTGTCTCGCCGCAGAGGTGTCGTCGCCACGAAGCGGCCCTCTTCTTTGGGCTCCGCGTGCGCGGAGTGGCAGCTCGCGGCGAGGAACGCGGTGAGGAGCAGAGGCATTGCGTTTCGGTACATCGTTGTCGTTTCCAGTCGAAAGAGGCCGCTACGGCGCGCGGGCGGCCAGCACGTTTAATACGGGTGAAGGCGATCGCAGCGCGGCGGGCGCGCGAACGCGTGCGTCGGTCCGCGGCGGCGGCCGCGCAACGACGACATCGTCACGGGCGGCGCAATTCGAGATGCGCTCGCACGTGCGAGGTGTAGCTCACGCAAGCGGCGTCGGGCGCCGGGACGCCGTCAGCCGCGCAGCGCCGGAGGACCGCGGGGAAACGGCCGCGCGAACCCGAGCTGCGACGGGTCGTTCTGGAGCTCCACTTGTTTGGCGCAGAGGAGCCGGTGCCGGCGCCACGCATCGACGCGCGACGCCGCGTCGTGGGGCACGCCTCGCAAGTGTCGAAGCTCGTCACCGTTGCCGTCTTCGCTGACGTCGACCTCGACGCCTTCGACGTCGACGATGGCACGCGCCCGCTCGTCGAGCCGATGCGAACTACGCTGCGAACGATGGAGCCCGAACGGCCGAGTGCCCACTTTGCCGCGGTTCTGTGCGCGTGCGCCGTCGACCACGACCGAACGCGATGCTTGCGGGGCGTGCGTGGCGACGCGCGAAAGCGCCAGCGAGGCCACGGCCAGCACGAGCACCTGCAGGAGGTGCATCAGCCACGCGGCGCGCCGGGGTCTTCCCTGCGAGCGCTCGTCTGAATGGCCGAAACCCATCGTTTTCGTTCCTAGCACTCCCGCCTGCGCCGTGCGTAAGGAAAGCGCGACGATTCCCCGGCGCCAGCGAAATTTGCCCGATACCTACCCCATGCGCTTGCGCAACGGCGGCGAGCGTCGGGTGACGTGCGGGCAGTGTTTCGAAGGGTCTCAGCCGTGGTAGCGCCTGCGCGCCCACTCGCTCATGGCGATGCCCGCGGCGATGGCCACCGGAAACGACTGGTTCACACCGTACTGAGGGATGGCGAGAATGTCGTCGGCCTCGGCCATGATCCTCGCGGAGAGGCCGAAGCGCTCGCTGCCGAACACCAGCACCACGTTCTTGGGAAAGGACTCCACCGCGTACACGCTCCTGCGGGCGTGCTCGCGCTCGAAGCAGTAACGGGGCCGCCCCTGGGTGGCGCCCAGAAACGCATCGACGTCGGGCAGCGTCACCACGGTTTCGTACTTCTCCATGCCCATCGAGGCCTTGGCGTAGAACGGCGCCTCGCCGATGACGAAGATTTCACGGGCGAGAAAGCTGTGCGCGACGCGGATGATGGCGCCCACCGCGAAGGCGTTACCGGGGCTCTCCACCGCCACCGAGAAGTCGCTGCGCAGCGGAAGCAGCAGCGCACGAACCTCGTCCGGGCTTGCATCGAGGGGCGGGGAGAGCATGGGACGGACGACCTTATGCCACGGCCCGGCATCGTGGTAGAACCTCGGCCCCATGCCACGCGCCGTATCGCGACGGGTTCGCGTCCTCGCCGGGCTTTGCCTGGTGCTGGCCATTGTGGTGCGCCTGTACTGGGTCTTCAAAGTGCAGTCGCCCTACGACGCGATCTACTCCGACATGGGCGGCTACGTGGAGCGCGCGAAGGACCTGATGTCGCACGCGCCGTCGAGCTATCCGCGGATTCGCGCGTTCTATCCGTATGGCGCGCACTACGTGTACGCCGCCGAGTTCTGGCTGTGCGGCTTCGAGAACAAGACCACGGTGTGCGTGGTGCAGGCGCTCCTGTGCGCTTCGCCCACCTACTTCTTCGTTCTCTTCTGCACCCGATTCTTCAAGAGCACCTGGGGGCCGGGGCTGCTCGGCCTGCTGTTCGCGGTGTGGCAGCCCATCGTGTGGTGTGTCGGGTTTTTCATGTCGGAGACGCCGTTCTTGGCCCTCCTGTTCTGGAACGCGTGGCTCTGCCTGCGCTTCGCCGAGACCCGGCGCTACGGCGTGCGCCTGGGGCTTACCTCGGCGCTGCTCTTCGCCATCCGGCCGCAGTACATCCTCACCTTCGCCATCATGGGCGCGCTCTACCTGCTCCGGCACCGGCGCCGGCTCTTCCCCCGAAAAGCGTGGCGGTCGTACGCGCGGGTGGCCGCGCCCTGGTTGGCCATTCTCATTTTCAGCAGCGCCCGCCACCACCGGCTCACCGGCCGCTTCGGGCTCATCTCCGAGAACGGCAATCTGAACCGGGTGTTTGCCGACACCACCGTGGCCAAGGTCGAGGCGCACTGGATAACCCCCAACGGCGAGCCCTGGTTTTACTGGTTCGAGCCGCCCACCAAAAAGTACTTCGGTGAGCGCGAGCACGTCATCGTCGACGGGTACATCGGCGATCCCGAAGTGCTCGGGCGGGTGCGCAAGGAGCACCTGCAGGGCAAGAGCACGTTCTGGCGCGTGCGCCGCGCGCTCAACAACGTGCGTCTGCTGTGGGACCTGAACGACCCCTGGCCGGAAGAAGACGGCGCCCACCAGCACGCGCCGAATCGCACCCGCCATAAGCTCCAGCGAACCTTCAACGGCGCCACCCGCTGGGTGGTCATCCCGCTCATGCTGCTGGGCATTCTGCTGGTGCGAAAGCGCGCCGGCACGATGATCATCCTCGCGCACTTGATCACCCTGGTGGTGCTCTCGATGCTGTTCTTCCCGGAGGCCCGCTACCGCGTTCCCTACGATCCGTTCATGCTCGTCCTGGCGTCGGCCGGCGTGGTGCGCCTAGTGCAGATCGTCCGCCGTTGGGCGTACGCCTTGCGGCTGCGGAGGCGAAGTAGACGCGCCGCCGTCGAAGCGCATCGTGCGCCGGCGGCGAAAACGGCGTAAGCTGCGGCACATGCGTCGCATCGCCCTTCTCGTTCTCGCCGCTTCTGTAGCTGGGGGCATCGCGTGCGGCATCAGTCTCGACCCCGTCGCTGGCGTGAAGCCGGTCTCCGACGCCGGTCGCGACGGGAGTCAGCCCCCGCTGATCGATGCTGGCCTCGAGGGCGGCGCCGAGGAAGACGCGCCGCTGCCCGAGGAAGACGCGGGCGTGCTGAGCCCCTCGAACGTCGCGCTGGGCTTCGAAGCCGACGCCGGGCTTCGCGACTTTCCCATCACCGTTTCGCTCATCAGCACCGGGGTCGGCGGCGCGCCACCTTCGCTTACGCCGCAGGCCAGTAACGCGCCGACCATCGCGCTCGAGACCACGCTCACCGGCGAAACGGTGGCCGTGCTCCGGGTGCACGATTTCACCGTCGCCACCCCTCTCGATGTGGCGGGCGAATACCCGCTGGTGGTCATCGCCACCGGCGAGGTTCGCATCGACGCCATCGTGAAGGCGGGCGTCGATAGCCTGGGCGGCCCCGGTCCTGGCGGCTTCTACGGCGGTCAGGGCCCCGGCAAGGGCGGCGACGGGGCGGGCGGCACCGGCAGCGGCGGCGGCGCAGCCAACGCCAACAGCGGCGGCGGCGGCGGCGGTCACGGCGTGCTGGGCGGCGTTGGCGGCGACTCGTCGAACGCGGCCACGGTGGGCGGCCTCGCGGGAACCATGTATCCTGCATCCATGAACGACGTGCGTCTGGTCGGCGGCGCCGGCGGCGGGAGCGGCATTCCCAACGAGGCCGCCTGCAGCGCGCCCGGCGGCGCCGGCGGCGGTGCCCTTCAGATCTCGGCGCTGGGTCCGATCGTGCTGGGCCCTGCGGGCGGCGTCGACGTGGGCGGCGGCGGTGGCTCCGGCGGCTGCCAGAACGGCGGCGTGCTGGGCAGCGGCGCGGGCGGCGGCGCGGGCGGTTTCATCCTCCTCGAGTCGCGATCACTTCGCATCGAAGGCTTCGTCTCCGCCAACGGCGGGGGCGGGGGCGGGGGCGCCACCAGCGGCAAGAGTGGCCAGGCGGGCGCGGTGGGGCCTCGCGCGGCCGACGTTGCAGCCGGCGGCACCAGCGGCGTTGCCGGTAGCTTCGTGGGCGGCGTGGGCGGCGCGGCGGTTCCCGGCGCCGACGGCGGCGTCGACGGCGGCGCGGCCAATGTACCTCCGGGCGCCGGCAGCGTGGGCGCCGCCAACGGCGAAGGCGCGGGGGGCGGCGGCGCGTACGGCCGCATCGTGCTCCGGGCGCGCAGCGCAGGCATCACCATCGTGGGCGCCGGTGGCGTCTCGCCCACCGCGCGCCGCATTCCGTTCTGACCCACGAAGGCTATTGCGCGCGCCCGCGAAGCCTTCGCTCCAACGTGAACAGGAGCGGAAGCACCAGCGCCGAAAGGGCGATGGACGCGACGCATACCTCGCCCATGCCGGCCAGCGTTCCGTCTGGGCGCTCCGAAAGAAACCGCGACGACGCCACCGCGCCCAGGAACGACGCGAAGTGCTGGGCCGCCGATTGCAGCGAGCCGAAGCGCGCGCGCTCGGCCGGGCGCGGCACCTTGGACGACAGCGAAGTGACCGAGACGTTGCGCAGGCCCATGCCCAGCATGAAGCCCACGAAGCCCACGAAGATGGGCACCACAGGCGGCGCGCGCACGAACGTCGCGAACACCACCGCGGCCACGACGACGGTGCCCACCGAGCCGGTGATGGCTGACCCGAAGCGGTCGACCATGCGCCCGCCGATGCGCGTGGTGAAGAAGCTGACGGTGCCGCCCGCCATGTAGAGCATCCACAGGTGCTCGCGCGGGTAGGCCAGGTTGGCGGTGAGGTAGCCGGCGATGCTGGGCACCACCATGAAGGCTGCGCCGAAGGCCACCACCGAGAGCGTCAGCGACACCAGTGCGTCGCCGCGCAGCAGGGTCAAGAGGCCGGGCGGAGCGTGCTTCTCGCCCTCGAGATGCTTGCGCATGGGCGGCATAAGCGTGAACACAAGCGCCGCGATGATGGCGCCGAGAATGCCCACCGCCCAGAACGGCGCCCGCCACGAGAACCGTCGCGCCAGCTCCAGACCGAACGGCACGCCGAGCACCGACGACGCCGCGAAGGCGCCCATAACCGTGCCCATGGCCTTGCCCCGTCGCTCCGGGGGCACTGCGTCGGCGAGGATACCCAGCGAAAGCGAGGTCGCCGGCCCGCCGAACACGCCCGCCAGCACCCGCGCGGCCACCAGGCTCCCGAAGCCCTGCGCGAATGCGCCGGAGACGGTGCCCAGAAACAGGCCGCACATGGCCAAAAACAGCGCCGGTCGCCGATCGAAACGATCCAGAAACAGCGCGCCCACCAGCCCCGAGATACACGCCGCCCCGGTGTAGCTACCGCCGATGACCGGCAGCTGCGAAAGCGGAATGCCCAGGCCGCGGGAGAAATCCGGACCCAGCGGCATGACCATCATGAAGTCGAGAATGTTCACGAACTGCACGGCAGCCACGAACAGCACGGCCCGTTGCTCCGAGAGCGCGGGCGCCGAGGCGCGTGCGCCCGGGGCCGGGAGCGAGGTCATGACGCGCCTTTCGCGGCCATCTTGCGCGCAGATTCCCGGGCCAAACCGAGGCTGCCCCGGCGCGCGGGGGCGCTCGGCGCCGGGGAATGCGCGCGAGAAGGTCGCATCGATCTCGAGAAACGAAGGAACACCAGCGTTTCCATGGTATCCGAAAGTCGACCCGGACTCCCGCCCCGTGCGCGCGCCCGGTTCGCGCCCGGTTCGCGACCGGCGCTCACGCAACTCCCAGGCACAACTCCCGCGCAAGGCCCCATGCACCCTTGACACCGGGCTTTCCCTGAGTAAAGTGCGCCCTCCCTCCCGGGCATCTGCCCCATTTTGTGCGGAAAATTAGAGACTCATGCCGACGATCAATCAGCTCATCAATCAAGGCCGCCAAGCGGCGCGCGTAAAGACCGCGTCTCCGGCCCTCAAGTCTTGCCCGCAAAAGCGTGGCGTCTGTGTTCGCGTGTACACGACCACCCCGAAGAAGCCGAACTCCGCACTCCGCAAGGTCTGCCGCGTTCGCCTCACGAACGGCATGGAAGTCACGTCGTACATCCCGGGCGAAGGGCACAACCTTCAGGAGCACTCGGTCGTGCTCATCCGCGGCGGTCGCGTTAAGGACCTCCCGGGCGTTCGCTACCACGTGGTACGCGGAACCCTCGACGCCTCCGGCGCCATCGGCCCGTCCTCCACCAACAAGGTCAACCGGAACCGCAAGCGCTCGAAGTACGGCGTCAAGCGGCCGAAGGCGTAATAAGGAAGGTTTGCAGCTATGCCCCGTCGTCGAGAAGTACCGAAGCGTCGCATTACGCCGGACCCCAAGTTCAAAGACAAGCTCGTCTCCAAGTTCACCAATACGCTCATGTATGGTGGCAAGAAGGCGACCGCCGAAGGCATCCTCTACGGATCCTTCGATGTCATCGTCGAGCGCCACAAGGAAGACGCCATGGAAGTCTTCCGCAAGGCCCTCGACAACGTGAAGCCGAAGCTGGAAGTGAAGAGCCGCCGTGTCGGTGGCGCTACCTACCAGGTTCCGGTCGAAGTGCGCCCGGAGCGCCGCGTCGCTCTGGCCATGCGCTGGATCGTCCAGTACGCGCGTGACCGTGGCGAGAAGACCATGCACGAGCGCCTCGCGGCGGAGTTCCTCGACGCCGCCAACGGCCGTGGAAATGCCGTCAAGAAGCGCGACGACACGCACAAGATGGCCGACGCCAACAAGGCGTTCGCGCACTACCGCTGGTAGTCCACGGGCTGCGTTCGCGCAGCCGCCCGTTACGTTTCGAGACCGAGAGAGCCCGCGCCGCACCGTGGGCTCTTTCCTATTTTGTCGCGTCCGTTTCCGCTCGAGGGCGCGCGATATCGCCGCAGCAACGCGCGTGTTCAGCTAGGCTCGGCGCATGGGCGAACCGACGCAAGCCGAGAGTTGTGGCATCTGTGGGGGCGACGGCCGCCTGGTGAATTCCTTCGGCTCCGTGGCCAAGTGCCCGAGCTGCCACGGCAGCGGTCGGCGCAGCGAGGATACGGGCTTTCACGACGTGACCAAGACCAAGGCCTCGCACCACCAGAACAGCAACCTGCGCGGCGCAGCGGTGGCCAAGCCCACCTGGCCTACCTCGTCGTCGGGCATCGCGCTGGCGACGGAGATTCGCGATACACCGGGCCTCGCCGAAGACGTGAAGCTGCGGCTCACCCGCGAGATCATGGAGCACGAGGAGACGCATCCGGCGTGCACGCAGACCTTCGTGAAGAAGATGCGAAAGCAGTTCCGGCCGCAGCCTCGCTAGCGCTCTCGCAGTACTTCGCGGGCGACGTCGACGTCGGAGAAAGGGACCCTCTCGTGGCCCTTGCCAAGCAGGAGCACCAGGCCGCCCGGCGGCGCCTCGAGAATGGCCCTGCGAATCGCCTCTTTGCGGTCGACGATGATCTCGGGCTTCGCGGCTCCGGAAACGCCCGCGGCGATGGCTTCGGCGATGACCCGCGGATCCTCGCTGCGCGGGTTGTCGGTGGTGATCACGATGCGCGACGCGGTCGATGCCGCCGCACCCATGAGCGGGCGCTTGGCCTTGTCGCGATCTCCGCCCGCACCGAAGACCACCGTCACGTGAAGGGCAAGCGCGCGTGCGGTGCCGACCGTGCGCTCGATGGCATCGGGCGTGTGCGCGTAGTCGACAGCCACGGTGCCTGCCGCGTCGACCAGCTCGAAGCGGCCCGGGGGAATCGGTGCGAGCGCGAGCGCCTCGATGGCCGACGCCAGCGGAGCGCCGGCGGCATAGGCTCCCAAGATGGCGGCCAATCCATTTTCCATGAAGGGTACACCGATTCCGCGTACCTGCACCGGAACCGGGCGCTCCAGGCCCAGGGCGGCGTCGTGGGCGGTCAACGTCGCGCTCGTGCCCGCGCGCGTCACGCGCACTTCCGACGCCGTGAGGCTCGGCGGGAACGCAAGCGCGCCAAGACCCCCGCTGGGCATCGTGGCGTACGAGAGCACGCGCGCGCCGCGCGGAAGAATCTCGCGCAGGAGCGGGGCCGTCTCGTCGGCGGCGTTGAGGACCGCGGTACCGTTCTCGGGCAGCGTGACGAAGAGCTGCGCCTTGCTGGCCAGGTAATGCTCGGGGTTCTGGTGCGCGTCGAGGTGGTCGTGCGTCAGGTTGGTGAACACCGCCACCCGGCACGGCCAGGCGCGCGAAAAGCCCCGGGCCAGCGCCTCGCTGGTCATCTCCAGGGCCGCGTAGGCGCACCCCTGCGCTCGCGCGTCGTCCAGCGCGGCGATGAAGCCCTCGTAGCTTCGCTCGACCGTGAGCTCGCGGCGCCCCAGGAAATAGCCCACGGTGGTGGCGCGAAAAACGCCGCCGCTCGCTGCCACGGGAAGGGTGGCCTCGAGGATGGCGGCGAGTTGCGCGGTGGTGGTGGTCTTGCCGTTGGTGCCAGTGACGCCTACCGAGAAGATGTCGCGTGACCATTCTGGCGGCGCGGGGACGGTCTGCATGCAGGCCAGGTTACGTCATGTGCGTTCGCTGCGGGAACGCTCAGCGAATCGGTCCGCCGAGACCGTAGGGGATAAAGCAGCTCGTATCGGTGAGGCTGCAACCCTCGGTGACGCAGTCGGTGAAGGCCTGACGACCGGCGGCGTTGAGGCCGCTGGCGATGGCGGTGCACTCTGCCTCGCTCACGGTGGGCGTGATGCTGGCGGCGGCGCAGTCGGTCACTGCCTTCTTGCACAGCGTCGCGGCCTCGGCGGTGGGGCACGACTTTTTCATGGCCTTGATGGCGCAGTCGGCCACCGGATCGGTGGCGAGCCCCTCGCAGGTGGGCAGCGTCACCAGGCACTGCACCGCTTCGCGCGCTACGCCGTTGCGAAAGCCGACCTGGAAGTCGGCGCATGCGGGCTGTCCAATGTTGGGATCCTGCACGCAATTGGTCACGCCGCCGTCGCCGGCCAGGCTGGCGCACGAGGGGTTCAAGAGCTTGTCGTCGCCCAGGCACGTGCTGGCGTCGGCCGCGCCGTCGCCGGTGGTGCTTCCGTCGCCGGTCGTCGCGCCGTCGTTCTGCGGGGTGCTTCCGTCACTGGTGACCGACGCGTCGGTGCCATTGTTGGTGACGATGGTGCAGCCGGAGGCGCCCGCCACCGCGCCGAGGGAAGCCGTCGCGAGGGCGCCGGTGAGGACCAGGAATCGTGAGCGATCGATCTGCATGAAGGCGTTCTCTCCTTGTACGTGCACGAAGGTAGACGGCAGAGACCGTCCTGGCGCTCATTGGCCCTCGAGCGCGCGAACCGTTGCCGCCCGCGCGCAATTCTCCGCCCTTATCCTACATGGAGGGTGTGTCCCAGACGAAGCCGCCCACCAGCTCAGCGACGCGGTCGGGCCGATCCAGTGCCGAGAACACGTAGCTGCGATCGATGGTCGCCAAGGTCGCCCGCGGCAAGGTCGCCACCAGCTTGTCGGCGAGCCGCATGGGAAAGCTCGGATCCTCCGGCGTCCAAGCCACCAACACCGGCACTGTCACGTGGGCGAAGCGGGCGGCTGCCTCCTCGGTAGTTCGCGTCGACACGCCCGCCAGGAACTTCACCAGGTCTCGGCGAATCTTCGGGTCCCGGGCGCTCGGCGCTATCCACGCCTCGATGAGCGCGTCGTCGATGGGCGCGCGGGTGAGCAGACCATACGCTGTCTTGCGTCGCCGCAGCGCCGGCACCGCGGCCAGCAGCTTGGCCATCACCGGCACCAGAAAAGGCATCTTCACGAGCAGCGAGAGATAGGCGAAGAGCTTCGGCGGAAAGACGTCGAAGGCGTCGCACGTGGTGAGCACCACCCGGCCCACCCGGTCTGCGCGGCGCGTCATCACCACCTGGCAAATGGCGCCGCCGGAGTCGTTGCCCACCAGCGTGACGTCGCGCAGATCGAGCGCTTCCAGAAAGTCGGCGACCATGGCGGCCACACCCTCGGGGGTCAGATCGGCGTCGTCGTTCATGGGCGTGGTGTGCGAGCCCAGGGGCCAATCGGGGGCGATGCAGCGTACGCCTTCGGGCATGCGGTCGATGACCGACTGCCAGAGCGAGCCCGAGACCAGGAGGCCGTGGACGAAGACGATGGGCTTTCCCTGGCCCTGATCGCGATAGTGGAGGGGACCTTGCGGCAGCTGGATGGTGTGCATGCATCCTCTGTGCACCCGCCTAGGGCGTGCCACAATTACGTGCGAGGTAAGTGCGCCGCGGCGAAACCGGAGATAGCTTCTCCCCATGGAGTCTCGGGCCACCCAGGGGTGCGGCGATCTACTTCGCTACTGGCGCGGCCTGCGCAAGATGAGCCAGCTCGATCTCGCGGGCCACGCCGGCGTCTCCGCGCGGCACATCAGCTTCGTCGAATCCGGGCGCGCCACGCCCAGCCGCGACATGTTGCTCACGCTGGCCGAAGCACTCGACGTGCCTCTGCGCGAGCGCAACCCGTTGTTCGCTGCTGCAGGCTACGCTCACCTCTACGAGGCGCGAGCGCCCGACGCGCCCGAGCTGCAGCCCATGATGCGTGTACTCCGCACCATCGTGCAGCGCGCCGCGCCCTATCCCAGCATGGCGCTCGACGCGCAGTGGAACGTGCTCTTCAGCAACGCGCCCGCGGCCGCGCTCCTGCGTCTCATGCCGGGCGCCGCGGGAACCGATCGACCCAACCTGGCGCGGCTCATGGTGCAGCCGGCCGCGCACGCCCTCCTCGACAACTGGGAGGAGGTGGCGGCGGCTTTTCTCGACCGGCTTCACCGCGAGGCGCTGACCGATTCGCGCAGTCGCGCGCTCCTCGACGAGCTACGCGCCGCATCGAGCCATGCGCTCGTGCACAAGAAGGTAGACCTCGGCCGCGCGCCGTCGCTGGTCGTTCCCATCGTGCTCCGGGCCGGTGAAGCCAAGCTCTCGTTCTTCTCCACCATCACCACACTCGGCACGCCGCTCGACATGGTGCTGCAAGAGCTTCGCATCGAGACCTACTACCCATCGGACGAGACCACGGAAGCCTTCCTCCGCGAAAGGCAAGGAGACTGAGGGCTTGTGGCCTGGGAAGTCGCTGGAAGCCAGCATCACCAAGGGGTCGGCCAAAAACACCCCTCTCCTAGCGCTTGCAGGTTGCGGTGCCCGAGTCGTAGCGCAGTCCGGTGTTGCACACCGGGTTTCCGTTGGCGCCGCGGCAGTAGGTCTGCCCCTCGCCGCCGCAGACATGGCATTTGCTGTCGCTGCTGTCGTAGCGATGTCCGGCGTTGCAGATGGGATTGCTGCTGGCGTCGCGGCAGTAGGTTTGCCCGTCGTTGCCGCAGACATGGCATTTGCTGTCGCTGCTGTCGTAGCGATGTCCGGCGTTGCAGGTGGGATTGCTGCTGGCGTCGCGGCAGTAGGTCTGCGCGTCGTTGCCGCAGACATGGCATTTGCTGTCGCTACTATCGTAGCGATGTCCGGCATTGCACGCCGGGTTGCCGCTGGCGCCGCGGCAGTAGGTTTGCCCGTCGCTGCCGCAGACGTGGCACTTGCTGTTGCCACTGTCGTAGCGATGGCCCGATGTGCAGGTCGGGTTGCCCTGGGCGTCGCGGCAGTAGGTCTGCGCGTCGCTTCCGCAGGCGATGCACAGGCTCCCCTCGATGCGGTGGGCCGGCGCGCACACGTTGCCGGTGCACGGAGCCTGAGCTGCAGCGCCGCAGGTGGGCGTGGGCAGCGGCGGGTCGACCGGCGGCCGGGGGGCGACGCTGGCCTCCTTGGTGAGCGCGGCGCCATCGAAAACGTAGGTTCCCGGGCCGTCGAACCTCGCTGCGATGCCATTCACTTGCACGTCGATGACCCCGCTCGCGGGGGCAACGAGCGCCAGCTCGGTGCGCTCGGTGGCGTCCACGAAGAGCTCGGGCGTGAAGGTCTCCGGATCGTCGTCCGGCACGGTGAAGTTCGCCCCAACCTTGTACGGCTGGGTGGGCACCGTGTAGCGCCCGGTAACGAAAAAGCGCCGGCCGCTGGTGTTCTTGATCTCCACCGGCCAGAGCGTGAACGGGCTCTTCAACGTGAGCGGCGCGGCGGCGGTGGTCGAGGTCAATGTGTCGACTTTGAGCGCTTGCTTCAAGATGAATGAGCTGCCGTAGGCGGCGGAGCGGGGCAGAGCGAGCCGCGCCCGGACCGTCAGCGGAAAATCGTCGTTGTACAGCCGGCCCACGCTCTTCTGGCCGTCTTCGAAGGTGGCCGACAGGAAGCGATGGCGCGCGGTCTCTACTTCGACGATGAAGCGCTCGGGATGCTGCGGATACGTTGCCGGCGCCTTGCTCGCGCACAGCACCTCGTGCACCTGGAAGAACGCATCGGTGGTGCTGGTATCGGCCTTGACCCAGCAGTCGAGGAGCGCCGCCGGAGGAATCGGCGCGCTCGTGAGATCGTCGCCGGAGGTACCCGCGTCGGTAGCGCTGCATGCAGCCGAGAGCACGAAGAAGGCAAGGGTCGCGAAGGAAGGCAGGGCAAAGAAACGGGGCAAGGTGGGCTCCATGCCGGTCGTTTGGGGCCTTCCGTCGAATCCGTCACCAAATAGCGCGCAGCCCCCGTCTGCCGGCGCTGCGGGCCCTCGCCCTCGCCCCTTGGTCTACCCATCGCCCTTGCGCCGGGCCTCGCGCCATCCTAGTTCTGGGGGTCCTTTCATGAGCCCCGCGGGCCCGAACTCTCTTGCGCGCGGCGGTGCGGCGCTCTTTTGCCTCGTGGCGCTCGGCCTCGTCGCGGGCCTCGCTGCAGCCCAGCGCAGCGAGCATGCGCGCGCGGTGCTCGACTATCGCGTCGCATCGAGCGCCCCCGGGTGCCCCACCCGCGACGAGCTGGGCGATGCGGTGGCGGCGCGGCTCGGCTACGACGCCTTTGCCGAGGGGCCGGCGAAGGGCGGTGCCGAAGCGCCGCCCCAGCGTGTTTCGGTGGAGGTCACGTTCGCGAAAGGCACCTACACCGGCAAGCTCGTCCTGGGCGGCACGCGCAGCCTCACCTCGACCAACTGCCGCGAGCTGGTCGACAGCCTTGCGGTGGCCGTTGCCCTGGGGCTCGATCCCGAGAGCGCCCTCCGCGCGCCAGCGAGCGCGAGCGCGACCGCGACCGCAGCGCCGGTACCCACCAACACGGCGCCCGCACCCAGTTCTGCACCGAGGCCCACCTCCGCGCCCGCCAGCACTGCGCCGGCTCCTGCCTCTGCGCCGCTCGCCGCGCGGGTGTGGCTCGGGCCGCTCGGCTCGGTGGGCGACACGCCTTCGCCCACGCTCGGGCTCGCGCTGGGCGGTGAGCTGAAGGTACTGGCGCATCTGGCGTTCGAGGCCGAAGCGAGCAGCACCCTCCCTTCGTCGGTGCGCATCGGTCGCGGCGGTCGCGGCACCGGCTACGGCTCGGTTTCGCAGCTGCTCGTCGGCGCGTGCGTTCCCTTCGAGCCGCTCTCGGTGTGCGCTACCGGCAGCGCAGGCTTCCTCTACGCCGACGCCGGCGACGTCGACGTAGCGCGCCAGGAGCTCGGCAGCTACGGCGCCGTGGGGCTCCGCGCGTCGCTCCGTCTGCCGCTCTCGACGCGGCTATTTCTGCGCGCGCAGCTCGACGGACAGCTGCCGCTCGCCAAAACCGAGCTCCGCATCGACGGCGCCCGTCTGTGGGAGACCTCCCCGGTGGTGGGGCGCCTGGGGCTCGCGTTGGGGCTCCGCCTCTGAGATGTCGGCTGCCCTGAGAATTACCGCATTTCGCGCGATTTACGACGCCAACGTGGACTACGTGCAGGCGACCCTGCGGCGCCTCGGGGTGAGCGCCGCCGAGACCGAAGACGTGACCCACGACGTGTTCGTGGCGGTGTTTCGCCACCTCGAAGACTACGATCCCGCGCGCCCGTTGCGGCCCTGGCTCTTCGGGTTCGCGTACCGCGTGGCCCTCGACCATCGTCGTCTGGCACGGCACAGAAGCGAGGGCAATGCGCCCACCGACGCCGAGATGAAAGACGACGCGCCGCTGCCGGACGAGCTTGTGGAGGAGGAGCGTGCGCGCATTCTTTGCCAGCGCGGGCTCGATGCCCTGGACTTCGACAAGCGCACCGTGCTCGTGATGTTCGAGATCGAGGGCCGGACCGCGCAGGAGATAGCCGACCACTTTTCCATTCCCCTCAATACGGCCTACTCGCGGATTCGGCTGGCGCGCGCCGAGTTCGAGCGGCACATTCGAAAGTACGGAGCCCCGCGGTGAACGCCCAAGACGAAGAGCTCGAGCCTCTCAGCGATCTCGCCACCTCGGCGTTTTCCGCGGAGCGCGCCCGCGCGAGCCGAGGAAATAGCGCCGCACGCGCAGCCGAGGTGGAGCGCATTCTCGGGCGCGTGATGGTCACCGTGGGCGCCGGCGTCGCGACCACCGCCGCATTGGCGGCGGCGAGCGGAACCGCCAAGGCCGCGGCCACTGCGGGCGGCACCGCAACCGCTGCGGGCGGCACTGCAGCCGCGGCGGTCACTTCGGCGCTCTCGGTCAAGGTGGTGGTGGGCATCGCTGCGTTGGCCTTCGCCGCCGGCACCGGCACCGGGGTCGTCATCCAGCGGTCGGCCACTCCGCCTGCGCCGACCGCGGCCCCCACCGCGTTGCCTTCTGCGCCAGCCTCCGAGCCCGCGCTCCTCGCCCATTCGCGATCCATCTCGCCCTCTGCGCCGGCCTCCGACGCTGCGCTTCCGACTTCGTTGCCTGCGCTGCCGTTTGCACCCACCGCCGCGCCGTCGACCAGTGCGACGGATTCCGATCTGGCCGCCGAGCGTGCGCTCATCGACCGCGCCCGCAGCGCCCTCGCGCGCGGCGACGTCTCCGCGTGCCTCGACGCCACCTCCGCGCACGCCAAGCGGTTCCCCGCCGGCCGCCTCGGCGAAGAGCGCGAGCTCATCGCCATCCAGGCGCTCGCCAAGGACAACCAGCTCGCCGTCGCCCGAGCCCGCGCCAATCGCTTTCGCAAGAACTACCCCAAGAGCATGTTCCTGCCCGCGGTCGACCGCATCGTCCCGCCGCAGGAGTGAAGTCTGCTTGCGCCGTGACCGGAATCGGCGTGCTCGGAAACGGCGCTGCACTTTTCGGTGATGGAATTGGCGGGGCTCCCCAAACCCTGGGCAACGGAGCGCATTGCTCCTTCTTTCGCGTGACCGCGCGTCGCGCGCCATTCCCGAGGTATATCCATGCGTCGTCTCGCCTTCGGTGCTTTGTCTTTCGTTTGTCTGATTGCCGCGTGCACGCTCAATAACTCGAGCGCCACGCCGGGGGGCGCATCGTCCGAAGACCTGAGTCGTTGCAAGAGCGGTTGCGACAAGATGAAGTTCTTCAACTGCAACTCGGCCGGAGAGCAGGCCCGGTGCTACGACGACTGCAACGCCGCCTCGGCGAGCCAGATCGAGCTGTTCGTGGGTTGCGCCGAGTCGTCGATCTGCGATCCGGCGTGCCGTACCAAGGTGCAGGCCCCCAACACGAAGCCCACCGGCGCCACCGCGTCGACCTGCACGCAGGCTTGCGACAAGCTCGCCAGTTGTAGCGTCATCAAGGTGGGCGACAAGGCCGCCTGCGAAGCGCAGTGCACCAAGAGCGCCTACCAGTTTCAGATCGACTGCGTGAACAACAACGCCTGCGGCGATCTGCAAAAGACCTGCGGAGGTACCGAAGGCAGCGGTACGTCGAGCGGCGGCACGTCGAGTGGCGGCACGTCGGGCGCCGAGGCCTGCCAAGCCTCCTGCGATCAACTCCACTTCTTCGACTGCATCGACGCCAACGCGCTGGCCGCCTGTCGCACCAAGTGCACCACTGCAACCAGCACCCGCGATACGTTCGTATCGTGCGCGCGTACGTCGGGCGGTGACTGCAAGAAGGGTCAGGCTTGCCTCGGAACGCTGTGACGCGCACACCGAGGCCGCTCACCGGTGCGAGTGGTGCTAGCCTTCCGTGCATGCGGACACCCGCCACCTTTCCTTTGATCGCGCTCTTCCTCGCCGCCGCCTCGTGCTCGCACACGGTCGACGTGGGAAGCAACCTCTCCGATGCCGCCGCCCAAGACTCGGGCACTCCGCTCGGCTCCGACGCCGGGCCCGGAGGCTCCGATGCGGGCAACCCCGACGCCAGCACCGACGCTGCGCCCGGGCCCTTCTACGTCTTTCTGACGCGCGCGGTGTACGACGCCAACATGGGCGGCATCACCGGCGCCGACGAGCGCTGCCAGGCGTCGGCCAAGGCCGCCAAGCTCCAGGGCACGTACGTTGCGTGGATCTCCGACACCAACACCGACGCCAAGGATCACGTCACAGGCGACGGGCCGTGGCTAGAGCCGAAGACCGGCAAAGTGCTTTTCTCGAACCACGCGTCGCTGCTCGGATTTCCCGAGGCCGCGCTGGTGCGCGACGAGTACGGCGATCCGGCCAAGGATCGCTGGTGGACCGGCACCTCGGCCAACGGCATTCGCAACCCGAAGACCTGCGGCGACTGGGCTTCCAACGCCCAGTTCCAGGGCGGCATGACCGGTACGCGCACCGGAACGGCCCGCCCCGGCAAGGAGTGGACCGAGGACTCGGCATACTCCTGCCAGTCGTCCGATCTGCAGAAGTACGCGCTCATTTGCCTGGGTCAGTGAGTGCGGGGCGTCACTTGCGGCGGAAGTCGCAGGTGTCTTCCTGGTCGTCGATGGTCGCCAATCGGTACGCGGAATGCGCGGCGAGGAATGAGCGCGTAGTGCCCACCTGCTTCTCGCGTTCCGCGGTGCCGTCTCCGTTCTCGTAGGCCAGGTAGAATGAGCAGGCCTTGCCGGCCGGCAGCTCGAAGGCGAATCCTCGATGCGCGGGGGAGCGGGCGCCGGGAAAGATGGTCCCTTCGGTGCCGTCGCATTCGGCCACCACAATCTCGAGGGGCGTGAAGGCGTCGTGGCACGCGCCGCGCACCGGCACGATGACGGTGGCCGTGCGATGCGGCTCGTACTGCCACGCGGTCGTGGCGACAGCGCCCGCCACGAGCATGGCCACGGCGGCGCTCAGGCGTCGACGAAGGCGCTGGGGCCGGAGCTTGCGTTCGAGCTCCGCCTCCAGCTCCGCGCGGGCGCGCTTGGCGGCGCCCAGACGCTGGAGCAGCACGGTGGCCTCGGTC
Source organism: Polyangiales bacterium (assembly GCA_038210445.1). Lineage (GTDB taxonomy): Bacteria > Myxococcota_A > Polyangia > Polyangiales > Polyangiaceae > JABFRG01. The sequence goes on along the minus strand of JBBQWQ010000027.1, from coordinate 945 downwards.
AAGGGAGAGGTCGCGCGATAGGCGCTCATCGCGGGTGCACCTTCGCAGGCACACCGAACGGGTTGCCGGTCGCGTGCGGTGGGGCCGGGAGCATCATGGGGCCGCCCGCTCTCGGAACAGGATTCACCGGCGCCTCCGACACCTTGCTGCGCGCCTCTGCGCTCGACTGAAGAAGTCGCGATACCAGCGCGTCGGGACGACGACCGAAGAACATGCCCAGGCTGGCCAGCACCGTCGCCGCCACCGTCAGTACAGCCGCGGCCCAGCGCAGCCGCAGCTTGCGCACGACGCCCACCGGACAGTCGGCGGTGAGGATGGTGCCGTCGGTGCGCTGGTAGAACCGTACGCACGGCAGCTCCGCAGGACCCTGAAGCAGCGCCTCGGCCTCCGATCGGCTCATGGCGCTCACGTTGTACACCGACTTCTCGCACTGGCCGCAGAAGCGCTCTCGGTCGTCGCCCTGCATCGACTCCCAGGGAACCGAACAGGGACTTGCAATATACAAGCGTTCGAGGACCGGCAGCGGGCGCCGACCTCCTGGGCCCGGCGCATGTGCGGCGTCGAACGCGGCCCGCGCGTGGGCTTCGTCACGGGCAGCGCGGGCGAGGGCAGCTCGGGTGGCTTCGAGAGAGGGCGAGGGGAGCATCGACCCCGTGCTTGTGGCCACGTGGGGCGTTCCGTCATCACCGCCGTCGTTTTGGGTACGACGCCGGAATGCTTCGGTAAAATGGTTCGGCGGTCGCATGCGGTCGCAGCCTGCGCGGCGCTCGAGCTCATCGTGGGTCGGGAGCGGAGATCAGGGGCCGGTGTCGACGACGACGTTGTCGATGCGCACCGTGGAACTCACCGCAATCTCTTGCGTATACGGCGCGCCGGCCTGCACCACGATGCTCGTCAGTTCGTTGGTCTCCAGCGCCTGCGTAGCGATGGTCGCTCCGTCGATAG
>JBBQWQ010000026.1:0-108476 GCA_038210445.1 Polyangiales bacterium | reverse complement strand
GGCGAGCCTCCTTGGCCTCCCTCGGTCTCGGCCAAAAACACTCAGTCTCCTGCTTGGCGCTCTCCGCCGCCGCGCAGTCTCCCGGAGCGGAATGGCCACGTAGCCGACGAAAAACACCAGCCACCTAGGTGGCTGGTGTTTTTGGCCGGTACCTTCGGGATGCCGGCGTCGGCCGTCCTCACGAACAGGAGTTCGTTCCGGGCGCTGCCCCCAGCGAACGCGCCTCCCTCGGTCTCGGCCAAAAACACTCAGTCTCCTGCTTGGCGCTCTCTGCCGCCGCGCAGTCTCCCGGAGCGGAATGGCCGGGTAGTTCACGAAAAACACCAGTCTCCTAGCGCTCGGAAACAAGGGAAAATAGGCGGGGCCCGCGCCCCAGAAGGGCCCGCCGACGCAGCTCTCGCGTTCGTGGCCCTCCGCGGATACCCTTTCGATAGCGCCGTCTATGGGCACTCTCTTTCGACTTCTTCGCGCCGCGTTTCACACGGGCCTGCTGTTCCTGCTCCCTTGGATCCTGGGGGTGGCCGCGGGCGCGATGTTCGACGTTCGCGAAGTGACGGAGACGGGGTCGAGCTTCTTCTTCTATTTCATGCTCGTCTCGCTGCCGCTGCTCTTCCTCCAGATGCTCTCCATCGGCATTCGCGTCCGCCGCGAGCTGCGCATGCAGAAGAGCCTGGGCAACCGCGGATTCTCGGTGTTTGCCGCTGCGCTCGACCGCCACGCGCGCCTGCTCACGGGTCGCGGCATTGGGCTGGTGGCTGGCGCGTCGATCGCGCTCATGTGCGCGCTCGGCGTGCAATGGGGGCAGTTCGCGGTGATGGCGGTGGCGGGCATGGGCCTCCTCTACCTCATCGTCACCGCGGCGGCTGTGGCCTCGGCCTTCTCGATCCTCTCCTTCGACGAGCGCTCTCCTCGCAAGCGTGGGCGCATCGAGCGGCGCATGATGCCTGCGCTGGCGGGCGTGGGCGATCCCGTGGAAGAGGAGTTCACGCTGGGGCGGGTCCCGATTCCTCCGCTCTACCGCCTTCACATCTCCGAAGCGATGCCCGCGCGCCTGGGCGGTGAGACCCGATTCGCGCTCGAACGGAACGCCACCTCCGAAGACGTGACCGTGCGCGCGCCCCTCATGCAGACGCTGCGCGGGGTGTATCTCTTCGGGCCCGCCGAGATTGCCTACGAAGACGTGTTCGGCCTCACCCGCATCGCCGTGGCGTCGTTGGCGCAGGTCGACCTGCGGGTGTTGCCGCAGATGCGCACCATCGTCTATGCCAACAAGCCTCGGGCGCTGAGCGAAGGCGATGGCTCCCTCTCGCGGCCCCATCGTTTCCCCACCGACGACTACTTCCGCCTCCGCGAGTACCAGCGCGGAGACGACGCGCGGCGCGTCCACTGGAAGCGTTCCATCCAGCTTGGCGCCATGCACGTACGGCTGCCCGAGACCGTTCCCTACAAGCCCAAAGACGTGCTGCTGGTGCTCGACACCTACCTGCCGCCAGGCCTCAAGCAAGCCGAAGGCGAGCTCTCCGACGCGCTCGATCTATTGGTGGAAGGATGGGTGAGCCTGGCCCGCGCGCTCTCGCAGCAGGGTGAGCGCGTTACGCTGGCGGCGGCGGTGGTGCAAGACGGCAAGACGTTTCTTCGGACGCTGCAGGCCAAGCGCGGCGAGGCCGCCCGTTGGCGCTCCTTCGGGGCCGACGTCACCTGGCAGTCGAACCTGTCGCCGGAGGCGGTGGCCCGCGAGGTGCACGCGCTGGGCACTTCGGCCATCTGGATCACCTCGGCGTTGGCGCCGGTGCCTTCGGCCGGCGGGCCCGATAGCTCCATCGTGTGGGTCGACCCGCGCAAGCCCCAGGCAACGCGGCCCAACCGAAGTGCGTGGCGTCGCTTCTTCGCCTATCCGTTTCCCGCCGGGTCCGACGACAATCGCCTCGACCTTCGCGCGCTCTTCGCTTCCAAGGCCGGGCCCTATCAGTGCGCCCGCATGGTGGAGCAGCACATACAGTATGGTGTAGGATACACGCGAAGCCAGGCCGGCGTGAAGCTCCTCTTGTTGCGACGACAGGGCGCCGCCCTTACGCTGGGGGACGCGTGAACGCCGCTACCTACACGGGCTCCGGGCAGGCCCCCATGCCTCCGCCTGCGCCCCCCACCGGAGGCGGCGTCGCGGGCCGCGGCGGACCGCCCATCGAGATCGGCGCGGCAGCGGGCGCCCCCCTCTTCTGGACCCCGTCGTTCTTCGAAGCGTTGCGCTGGGCCTGGAAGCCGCTGCTCATTTTCTTCCTGTTCTCGCTCACCGGCAGCCTCGCGCTCGGCATCACCGTCTTCGCGTACGACCCCACCGTCGAGGCGGTCGGGGTGCTCGGCATCTGCTTGGGCGGCGGCGTGCTCGGCGTGCTGGTGGGGCAGGCTCTGGCGCTGCTCCGCATTCGTCTCCTCGTCTTCACCGTGCTCGCCTACTTTGCCATCCAGATTCTCGCGTTCACGGCCATCTTCGCGGTGCTCGCGACGGGGTCCATCGGGGCGTACATCGCGCTGTTCGTGTTCTGTTTCGGCTTCGGTCTACCCAGCGGAATGATGTCGCTCCACCACCGCCTCGAGCTGCTCGCAGCGTTCTGGCCGGCCATCGGGTGGATCGGTTCGGTGTTCGTCATCTTGAATCACGACGGCCGCGTGGCCCAGTGGGAGGAGAACAAGCTCTCGGCGTGGATGCCGGTGCCGCTCGGCTTGCTCTTCGGCTTCATCGTGTTCCTGCTCCTATTTCTGGTGAGCAAACAGACGATGCGCATCGAGCTCTGGCAGGCTCTTTCCGGCTCACCGGCTCGCCGCGTGGTGGAGCGCGCGCAGCTCACCGCGCTGCCCAAGCGCAACCTGCTCTGGGTGGGCGTGGCGGCGGTTCTTCTCTTCGGCGTGACCGCGGTGCTCTCGCCCTACCTGTTCCGCACCGGCAAGGGCGATCGCGACGGAAAAGGAAAGAGCCAGCAAGAGTCCGACCCCAAGAAAGATGGCAAGCAGGGCGACGGCAAGCAGGGCGACGGCAAGCAACAGGGCAAGCAGAAGCAGGGCAAGCAGGGCTCCAAGGCCGACGGCCAGCAGGAGCAGCCCAAGCAGAACCCCTTCGACGAAGACGCGCTTCAGCGCATTCTCGAGCAGATGGCCGCTGCGGCGAAGAAGGCAGTATGGGCGCTTCTTCCACTCTTGCTCCTCGCCATCTTCTTCCGCCCCATCCGGCGGGCGTTCCTCACCAGCTATCTCAAGATCCCGCTGCTCCCCACCACCCCTTCGGAGCGCATCGTCTACCTCTGGGAGTACGTGCGTATCTCGGTGGAGGACACCGGGCTCGACGTGCCTGCATCCGACGCCGTCGAAGAGACCATCGATCGCGTCCGCCAGGACGGCCTCGACACCACCGACCTGCAGGTGGCCGCCGACATCTACATGCGCGCCCGCTACGACATGGTGCTGCGTCCGCAAGATCCCATCGTCATGCGCGGCGCCAGCATTCGCGCCGCCAAGGCGCTCCGAAAGACTATTCCGTTCGGTCGCAAGGTAACCAACTGCTGGCGGTCGTTGGCCTAGCGCCCGCGCGGTGTGCTCACGCGAAGTCGGCTGCGACGAGCAGAGGGATGTTGAATCCGGGGTTGTCCCTGACGGCTCCGTCGCCGAGCTCCACCCACGCTAGGCCCCGCCCATCCATGCTCAGCTCCGCTATCGGCGGGCTGTCCTCGACGATGCGCTCCACCTGGTCCGGCTGACGGAGGTTGCAGGTCCACACCGACTGGCGCGCCTCCCGGTAGCCGAGGTCGACATAGCGCGTGGTCTGCGTCCAGGCGATTTCCTGGCCGTTGGCCGTTACCGCCCACGGCAGCGTGCCTTCGAGGGGCGGTACCCGGTAGCGCACGTAGCTCGCTTCGGAGCGCTCGCCGCGCAGGCCCAGGCGCGTGAAGCCAGAGGGCTCCCCCATGAGCACCCGATCGCCCACAGACACCAGCGGGCGCGGGTAGGGGAGGGCGATGCGCTGCATGATCGTCGCCTGGGAGCCGTCCCAGCGCGTGAGGCGAAACGTCTCGGTGCGATCCTCCCCCAAAACTGCATCGCGCCAGACGAAGCCCAGATCGCATACGACGCCGTCGTGGGCGGGTCCCGCGCTCAGCCGCTTCGGCGTCGCTCCGTCGAGCTCGTAGATGGCGCCGTCGGTGTCGGTGAAGACCACGCGCTTGCCGTCGCCGTAGACCGCCCAAAGGTCCTTCGAGCCCCGCCTGGTCTCCCGCGCCTCGAAGTGGCGCACGCGATTCGAGCCATCCAGCGCCATCGAGTCGACTGCGACGATTCGGGCGACCGAGGGCGGCTCGCTCGCCGCCGCGTGGCTGGGCGCGGCGAATACGATGCGATCTCCGATGATCGCCAGGCCCAGCGCATCGACGGCGACGAGGTTGCGCGGCGTCGCTTCGTGACGCGGCATCGAGACGATGTGGCGAGCCCAAGAAAGCACGATGGCCTCCGGGCGCAGCCACAGGAAGGCTGGCTCTTGGTATCCGTCCCGGTCTCCGAAGCGCACCGCCGGCCCCAGCGGCCGCGTGAGGAGCGACTCGCTCGGCGCCGAGCGCCCGCTGCCGCAGCCGACCTGCGCCGCGAGCGCCGCGCCCATGGCCAGAAGCTGCCTTCGCCCGAGCGCCGCGCTCAACTTTCTCTCTCGCATGTGCCCCTCTCCACCGCACCGTATCGCCTCACGCCATCGTTGTCCTGCGTCCAGTGGCACTGGATTCTTCCGAAAGCCGATCCGTTCCCCCGTTGACAGGGAAGACCCCGTGGATAGGATGGCGCCCGCCTGAGGGAATAAACTGCATTTCCCCGCGGTTTTCGCGCTCGCCGCAGCAATTTGCGGAAACCGCGGACCCGCAAGGAGTGCACCTTCTGGCTCGCTAGCTTCTCTCCTGGAGGGTTTTCCTCCACGTGTTTTTCGACCGGAGGTCGGATGTCCACCGACGTGATGATTTACGCAAACGATCTGACGAAGGCATACGGCTCGTTCCGTGCCCTCGACAAGGTCAGCTTTGAGGTCCGCAAAGGTGAAGTCGTGGGGTTCCTTGGACCCAACGGCGCCGGCAAGTCGACGACCATGCGCATCCTCACCTGCTTCATCGCCCCCAGCGATGGAGTGGCGCAGGTGCGCGGTCACGACGTGTTCGACAACCCCTTGGCGGTCCGCGAGAGCCTGGGCTACCTGCCCCAACGCGCCCCCCTTTACCTGGAGATGACCGTCATCGAGTATCTCCAGTTTGCAGCGAACCTGCGCCACATCGATGCGTCGACGTTCCGACAACGGGCGCGCAAGGTGGTGGAGGTCTGCGGTCTCGCCCAGGTGCTGAGCAAAGAAATTCGCCAGCTCTCCCACGGCTACCGCCAGCGCGTGGGCCTCGCCCAGGCGCTCATCCACGATCCGCCGATTCTCATCCTCGATGAGCCGACGAGCGATCTCGACCCCAACGAAAAGGCCGAGTTCCTCGACTACCTCAAGCAGATCGGACAGGACCGCACGGTTCTGCTTTCGACCCACAACCTGGCCGAGGTGGAGTCCGCATGCGCGCGCGCCATCATCGTCTCCCGGGGCCGCGTCGTCGCCGACGGCGCCCTCGAAGAGATTCGCGCCAAGAGCGGCCGCGTTCGCTACCAGTTCTCCGTACAGGAAGACGGTAAGGACACGACCTACCGCGGCAAGAATCCGCCGCCCAGCGCCAGTGAAGTGGCCGAAGCACTCCGCAAGATCGCCGGCGTGCAGCGGGTCGCCGAGCTGCCCACCGACGAGCGTGCGCACACCTTCGAGCTGGCGTCCGATCAAGACGTCGACCTGCGAAGCGAGCTCTTCAAGCTGGTCATGGACAAAGGCTGGGGCCTGCTCGAGCTTCACCGCGAGACGCAGACCCTGGAAGACGTGTTCCGGGATCTCACCATCGGCGAAGAACGCCGCAACCGCCGTGTTGGCCCGGCCAAGGCCGAGGACGACGAGGACGAGGACGAGGACGACGATGACGACGACGACGAGGACGAGGAGAAGTGACCGCCATGAGTGAAGCCACCGTGACGGACGAAGAGAAGGACGAGAAGGACGACGCCGAGGAAGAAGAGGAGGAAGAGGACGAGAAAGAGTCCTCACCGCCTCCCGCCAAAGCATCGCCGGCATCGGGCCCTGCGTACGAACGCAAGGGTTCGGGCCTCGCCAACATTTGGACCATCATGAAGCGCGAGATCGGGGCCTACCTGGCCTCGCCCGTCGCCTACATTCTCATCTGCCTCACCCTGGTGGGCGTGGGTCTGTACTTCTTCTTCTACGATGGCGGCACCTGGCAGGCAGACCGCGCCTCCATGAGCCGGCTCGTCGGGTCGAGCACCGCCAACGGCGGGCCCAACTTCCTGCCGATGATCCTCTGCGCGCTCACCGCGCCGCTCTTCACCATGCGCGCGCTCTCGGAAGAGAAGCGCATGGGCACCATCGAGCTGCTCATCACCATGCCGGTGAAGGACAGCGAGGTCATTCTCGGCAAGTACTTCGCCGCGCTCTTCATGGTCGTGGTGCAGCTGCTGCTGGTGTTCGCCTACCCGCTGGTGATGTTCCTCTTTCCCTGGCACATGGGTGCCTTCGACTGGGGTCCGTTCTACGCAAGCATGCTCGGCTTGTTCCTCATGTCTGCGGCGTCCATCGCCATTGGCATGATGTTCTCCAGCATGACCGAGAGCCAGATTCTCGCCTTCTTCGCCACCTCGGCGAGCCTGGCGGGCCTCTACGTCATCGGTTCGCTGGTGCAAACGCTCAAGGGCCTGCCCGGCGACATCATCGCGTTCCTCAGCTTTCAGTCGCGCTACGAGCCGTTCTCCCGCGGACTCATCGACACGCGCGCGGTGGTGTACTTCCTGTCCATCGCCATCTTCGGAACGCTCGTCGCCTTCCGCAACCTCGAATCCCGCAAGTGGAACTGACCCATGGAACGTAGAGCGAAAGCAGCAACCGAAAGCGGCGTTCTTCTCCTCATCGCGGCTGGCATCTTGATCGGCCTGAACGCACTCTCCGCCCTGGGCGGGTACGTGCGCACAGACATCACCGTCAACAAGCGTTACTCGCTTTCCGACGGCTCCAAGCGCCTTCTCCGTTCGATGAAGCAGGAGATGAAGGTCGACGTATACGTCACCCGTGGTCTCCCCAAGCTCGACACCTTCGTTCGCGACCTTCGCGATCTCATGGTCGAGTACAAGGCTGGCAGCGACAAGAAGTTCGACTTCAACATCATCGAAGCGAAGACCGAGGACGAGAAGAAGGCAGCCAAAGAGGCCGGTCTCGTCGAGCAGCCCTTCGGCGAAGCCAGCGACACCGAAGAGAAGGCCGCCGTCACCCAGGGCTTCATGGGTATCGTCTTCAAGTACGGCTCCGAGAAGGACGCCATCAAGTTCCTGCCGCCCGACCGTACCGACGGCCTGGAGTTCTGGATCACCAACAAGATCCGCGAGCTCCGCGACAAGGGCGACGACATCAAGCACAAGGTCGGCGTCATCGGCGGCCACGACGAGATGAAGCTCACGGAAGCGAACCTGGTGCCCGCCAACATGGGCAAGCCGTCGCTCCAGCAGATTCTCACCTCGAACTTCAACTTCTACCAAATTCAGGACGTGGACCTGAAGGCGGGCGACGCGGAGATCGACGACACCCTCGACGGCGTCATCATCACCCAGCCCAACAAGGACTACACCGAGAAGGAGCTGCGCCGCATCGACCAGTTCCTCCTCAAGGGCAAGACCCTCGCGGTGTTCGCCTCGGCGGTCAACGTGAAGGCGTCCGACGCCACCATGAACGCGTCGCTCAATACCCACGGCCTCGAGAAGCTCCTCGCCGGCTACGGCATCGAGATGCGCAAAGACGCGATCGTCGACTTCGGTCGCTCGTTCCGCGTTTCGATCATGACCCAGGGCGGCCCGGCGAGCGTGCGCTTCCCGCAGATGCTCGACGTGCAAGACGACACCCGCTTCAGCGGTGACGAGCAGTTGCTCGACACCGCTTTCGCAGCCTTCTTCCGCATTCCGGCGCTGGCCTTCCCGTTCGCCTCTTCGGTCATCATGCACCCGGAGAAGCAGCCCAAGGAGACGCGCTGCGAGGGCCTCAAGCCCGACCAGTGCAACTTCAAGCTGGTAGCTCGCTCTACGCCGCGTTCGCTCCGCGAGACCACCGACACGGTGGACCTGCGGCCGCTCAAGCAGTGGCGTCCCAAGGGCGAGTGGGGCCAGTACGGTCTCGCTGCCAACGTCGAAGGCAACCTCAAGACCGCGTTCCCCGAGGGCGACAAGATGGGCGTCGAGCGCCCCGAGAAGTCGGCCAAGCCGGCGCGCATTCTCGTGGTCTCTTCATCGCAGTTCCTTGCCAATCCCTTCGCTCGCGCCGGCAATGGCCCCGACATGGGTCAGATGGGCATGCAGATGCCCGGCATGGGCGGCGACGAGCAGCTCCTGCAGATCGCCGGTCCCTACGCGCAGCAGGCCCTCACCCAGACGATTCTTGCCTTCAAGAACACGCTGGACTGGCTCAGCGGCGACACCGATCTGCTCGCCGTCTCGGCGAAGATCCTCAACGAGCCCAACCTGGTGTACGGCGACGTCTCCAAGCCGACCTTCTCCGAAGAGTCGGACGACCAGCTCAAGAAGCGTGACGAAGAGATGCGTCAGGCCCGGAAGACGCAGCAGCGTTCGGTGGAGATCGCGCTCGTCGCGGTGCTGCCGCTCCTCTTCGCCCTCTTCGGGTTCATCTGGTGGCGCGTGCGAATGGCGGCTCGCGAGAGCTACTCGCTCGCCTGAGCGCGGCCGGCGCGGCGGTGGAGGTGCCAGTCAATGTGCCCTCCACCCTGCGCCGCCTGCCCCCTTTCTCTCTATCGACGCATCAACGCAAAGCGTGAACGAACATGGATAAGCGAATCATTCTCGGGGTCGTAATCCTCGGCGCCCTCGGCGCGGCGGTCTACTACCGCACCAAGGCCGACGACTCCGTCGGCAAGACCACCACCAGCTCGGCCGACCTTCCCGACGTGAAGGCGCCCGAAGACCTGGACAAGATCGTCATCACCAACGCCGACAAGGGCGAGGTGACCCTGCAGAAGAAGGGCGACAAGTGGGAAGTGGTGAAGCCCGTGGCCTTCCCCGCCAACCAGGGGAACGTCAAGGCGCTCATCGACAACATGAAGGAGCTGAAGGCCACCGAGGTCATCTCGAGCCAGCTCACCGACGACCAGAAGAAGCTGTACGAGCTCGACGCCGCCAAGGCCGTGCACGTGGTGGCCTTCAAGGGGGCCGACAAGAAGGCCGACATCACCTTCGGCAAGGCCGGCGGCCGCGGTCAGATGACCGCCGTCGATGGCAAGCCGGGCGTTTATGCCGTGACCGGCTACTCGAGCTTCCTCTATGCGCGCGAGGCGAAGACCTGGCGCGACATGGAGATTCTCAAGTTCGACGACGCCAACGCCACCCAGGTGCAGCTCACCAACAAGGCGGGGGCGTTCTCCTTCACCAAGGGCGAGAAGTGGGCCGGCACCTTCAAAGAGAAGGCCATCGACCGCTTCGACGACACCAAGATCGCCGACCTTCTGCGCGCCTACAAGAACCTCAACGCCGACGACTTCGCCGACGGAAAGACCGCGGCCGACACCGGTCTCGATCAGCCGGAAGGCACGCTCACGGTCGCGCTGAAAGACAATGCCGGCAAGTACACGCTCAAGGTGGGCAAGGTGGCCAACGGCACCTCGCACTACGCCCAGAAAGAGGGCTCGGACACCATCTACATCATCTCGAGCTGGCCCTCGGAGTGGGCCACCGCCGAGGTGATGAAGTTCCAGAAGCCCAACGCCGACGCCGGCGCCCCCAAGGACGGCGGTCCGCACCTGGAGATGCCCCCGGGCATGCAGATGCCGCCCGGCATGCAGATGCCGCCCGGCATGGATCCCCACGGCGGCGCGCCGCCTGGTCATCCCTGAGTCGCGCCGCTCGCGCGATCACGCACGCGAGTGCCTGCCCTCTATCGCGGAGGGCGGGCATTCTTCATTTTGGCGGCCTCTACCAACCGCCCAACGCCCCGCGCGAAGGCGTGCGGCGGCAGGTGACCGAACGCGAGCCGCATGCCGTGGGCGTCGGCGCGCCGAGTGAGCGCCGCCTCTGGAAGCACGAGCACGCCGTGGGCGTAGGCGCAGCGCGCGAGCGCCATGACGTCATGCTCGGGCCACTGGGTCCAGATGGCCAGGCCGCCGGCCGGCGCATCGAACACGAAGGGCACCTTGCGCGCTGCAGTCGCGAGGGTCTCTAGCGCGGCCTCGCGGCGTTCGGCGTAGACGCGCCGCGCACGACGTAGGTGGCGCTCGAAGCCGCCTTCGCGCATCCACGAAGCCAGAGCGGCCTGGGTGATGCCATCGTTGGCGCGGCTGGTGAGCCGGCGTCGATGGACGACCGCTTCGAGCACCGCGCGATCGCCCACCAGGAGCCCGAGCCGCACCGCCGGCGCCACCAGCTTCGAAAGGGTGGCAATGTACAGAACGTGCGAAGCGCCGGGCCACGAAGCGAGCGGAGCCTGGGGAACGCCCTCGTAGTGGTACTCGTGATCGTAGTCGTCTTCGACGATGGGAACGCCGTGGCACCGCGTCATTTCCAGCAGCGCCGCCCGCCGCGGGACCGACATCGACACCGTAGTGGGGTACTGATGATTGGGCGTAACATACACGCATCGAACGGTGCGCTTTCGCAAGAGCGCTGCCAGGCGGTCGACTTGGAGCCCCTGCGCGTCTAGCGGAATGGGCGCGATTTCCGCGCCCATGCTCTCGAACAGCTCGCGCACCGGCAGGTAGCTGGGGTCTTCCATGGCCACCACGTCGCCCGGCGCAACCAACACCTGGGCCACCAGCGCAATCGCCTCCTGAGAGCCGTGGGTGAGCACCAGGTCTTCGGCGACCAAGCTGCGCGCGCGCCGCAGATAGCGGCGTAGCTCGGTGCGGAGCTTGTGATCACCCCATGCGTCGACTGCGCACAGGTGCGCGGCGCCTTTGCGGCGCAGGGCATCGCCGTAGGCGGCCCGTAGCTCCGGGAGCGGCAAGAGCGAAGCGTCGGGCAGGGCGGCGTGCAGCGCGATGATCCCCGGCCCCAGCTCCGGGAGTCGAGCCGAGGCGGGGTCGGGTCGCAGCCGGAACCCAGGAAAGCGCCGCTGGCCGCGGGAGGCCGCGGGCGCCACCGGCGACTGCACCTGCGCCGCCACGCGCGCCCCTTTGCGCGGCGTTACCTCGAGGAGGCCCTCGGCCACCAGCGCATCGACGGCCAGCTGCGCGGTGTGACGGTGGACTCCGAAGGCCTCGCCAAGGGCCCGCGTGGAAGGCAGCCACTCGCCGGCCGCGAGGCGGCCAGAGTCGATGGCCGCGCGTAGGCTCTCGGCCGCAGCCATCCACTTGGTGGCGCGTCCGCTGGGCGATCGAAGGCGGGGCGGGGGTATGAAGCTTCGCATCTGGTCTAGGAAGAATCGTGAATCTGGTCCATCATCATAGACCACAAGCCGCTACATCGAGGGCATGAACCTCGCGCCCGCGACCCTCACGGGTCTCACCGTGTCCCTGACGCCCCTAACGGCTGCCGACCTTCCGGAGCTCACCGAGGCAGCGCTCTCGTCGCCCTCCATCTGGGAGCACATTCCCTATCCGGTGCGTACCCCGGCCGACGTCGCCGCGCTCCTCGACATGCAGCTGGGCCTGCAGAGCCGCGGCATGGCGGTTTGCTTTGCCACGCGCATCGCGGCTTCCGGGGCCATGGTGGGGGGAACCAGCATCCGCATGGTCGAGCCGCACGCGCCGGCAGTGGAGATAGGCGGCACCTGGATCACGCCGCCCCACCAGCGCACCCGGGTGAATACCGAGGCCAAGCGGCTCATGCTCGCCCACTGTTTCGAAGCGCTCGGGTGCGCGCGGGTGGAGCTGAAGACCGACGAGCGCAACCTTCGCTCACAGGCAGCCATCGCGCGCATAGGCGCCGTGCGCGAGGGCGTGCTGCGCCACCACATGCGGCGCACCGACGGCAGCCTGCGCAGCAGCGTGCTGTTCTCGATGCTCCAGGCAGAGTGGCCGGCGGCTCGCGCGAAGCTCGACGACGCTCGACGCACGGGTCTGGAGCACCGGCCCGTTTGAATCGATCGGCCTAAACGCTCTTTTTCACGGGGTCGGCCCTACCGCAAACCGTGCTTCTTCATGGCGCGCGTGAGCAAAATGCCCTTGGGGTCAAAGCCCGTGAGCACCTCGTCGTCCACCAGGAATGTAGGCACCGCCACCGAGCCACCGGTCAGCTTCACCAGCTCCGCGTGGGCCGCCGGATCGGTGTCGACCAGCCGCTCCTCGTAGCTCACGTCGTGATCGCGCATCCAGCCTTTGGCCATCTTGCAGGCCGGGCACGAGGTCGTGGTGTACACCACGAGGCGGGTGCCCCTCGCTGCGGCCGCCGCCCGTGCCTCTTGGCGCGCCTCGCTCCGCGCCACCAGGGCGCTGCGCCCGAATGAGAACGCCGCGAGCAGCGTCACCACCACCGCGGCGACGATCATGTAGGTCTTGCTCAGCCCGCGCAGCTGCCGGCGCGTTGCGTCCTTGGCGCAGCGGAGGCAGGTGCCCTGCGGGTCCAGGAGAAAGCCGTGCGTCTCACAGCGCGGACGCGTACCCCAGCCGATGGAGAGAGGCGCGACCGACGATCGTCGCGGGTCTTGTTCGGTGGGCGTGCGAAACGAGCTCATCTTCGCTCGATGTGCAAACTGCGCGCCGGGCGCCGCGCCTGAAGATACGCGGAGAGGCTGCGGCGTCGCAGCGGGGGGCGTGTTGGGGCCAGCCAACGCTGTTGGACGCGGCCAACAGGCTGGGCTCGCTATCCGTCGATCGCGCGCGTCGTGCTTTCCTCGGAACGCCGGCGACGGTACCGTGGGAGGGAATGCTCGAAGGCGATCTCGTCGATCAGCGCTATCGCCTGGCCGAGGTGCTTGGGCGCGGCGGTATGGGCGTGGTGTACCGCGCCGTCGACGAGCGGCTCACGCGCATGGTTGCCGTGAAGGTGTTGCCGCCGGAGGAGCAGCGCATCGCAGGAGCGCGGGAGCGCTTCGCGCGGGAAGCCCGACGGACGGCGAAGCTCCGACACCCGAACATCGTCGAGGTGTTCGATGTGGGCGAGACCCCCGAGGGGGATCTCTTCTTCGTCATGGAGCTCCTCGAGGGCGAGCTCCTCTCGAAACGCATCGGGCGGCTGGGACCGCTCCCGCTGGACGTATTCGGCGCCATCGCTCTCCCGCTCTGCGACGCGTTGGCTGCGGCCCACGTCGGCGGCGTGGTGCACCGCGATCTGAAGCCCGAGAACATCATGCTCGCGCGAGCGGGCGGAGACGCGGCGGAGCAGGTCAAGGTGCTCGACTTCGGCATCGCCAAGGAGGTCGGTTCCATCACCCGGCTCACCGAAACGGGGACCTTCATCGGCACCGTCGAGTACATGTCGCCGGAGCAGATCCGCGGCGACACGCTCGACGCCCGGGCCGACGTGTACGCGCTGGGGGCCCTGTTTTACAGGCTCCTCGCGGGTTCACCGACGTTCGCCACGGAGAACGTCGCGACGCTGATTCACAAGCACCTCTCGGTGCTTCCGGAGCCCTTGCGGGCGCGCGCGCCGGCGGTGCCGCACGCGGTGGAGGCGGTGATCATGCGATGCCTGGCCAAGGAGCCCCAGCTCCGGTACGCGTCGGCCGCTGCCCTGCGCGCCGCGCTCGCCGATGCGCTCCCGCTTGGCGCGCCGCTCGCGGGCGCGAACCCTACCGTTGCCGCGCGGGTTCCGGAGCTCGACCTGCAAGCGCCACCGCGGTCCACGCTCGGACGCACGGTGCCTTCCGCGGGCCTGTTCGCGATCGTGCCTCAGGTCGAGGTGGAGATCGAGCTCGCGCCGGCCCCGCGCCCGCTTCCGGCCGCGCCGCTCGCGCCGCTGGTTCCGGTCATCCCCTTCGCTCCGCGTCGTGAGCTTGAGCGGGTCGGTACGCCGCCGCCGCGATGGCTGGCGCCGCTGGGCATTCTTCCCATCAATTTGGGGAAGCGCGTGTTCGCCTATTCGCTTCTGGCTGCGGGCGTCACCCGCATCTTCTTCGGCGGCGGCTACCTGGTATCGGGCGGGCTCCTGCTGCTGGCGCTGGCTTCCGGCGTTGGTCTTTGGGTGCGCCACCGCGCCGAAACAGCCTAGGAGACTGGTGTTTTTGGCCGATACCTTCGGGGGGCCGGCGTCGGCCGTCCTCACGAACAGGAGTTCGCTCCGGGCGCTGCCCCCAGCGAACGCGCCTCCCTCGGTCTCGGCCAAAAACACTCAGTCTCCTGCTTGGCGCTTGTCAGCCGCCGTGCAGCCTCCCGGAGCGGAATGGCCACGTCGCCGACGAAAAACACGCCGGCGTCGGCCGTCCTCCCTCGGTCTCCTGGCGCCTCGGAGCCCGCCGCGCAGTTTCCCGGAGCGGAAGCATCCGGTTGCCTGCGAAGAGCACCCGCTATCGGGCGCAGCGTCGTCGGTTGCCTGTTGGCGCTCCCCAACACGTGGCTGTGGCCCCACATGTGACGATGGCGATTTGCGCTCCATTTGCCGGCGTTCTTGGCGGTCCAGCGCTTGCTACTTGGGGGCGCATGCACACGACCTCGCGCAACCCGACCCTTGCTGTTCCCGAGCTCGACCTGCCCCGCGCAGCGCGGGCTGCGAGACCAAGCGACACGCGCCGCAGCGCTACGCTCCCGTCCATCGAGATCGACCTCGGCTTCAGCAGCCACGCCGGCGCCGCCCCGGCCACCAAGCGTTGCCCGGTGTGCACAACCGAGCTCGGCGCCGCGGATCTCGCGTGCTACGGCTGCGGAGAGCGCTTCTATCCGGATTCGGGCGTGCCTTCGCTTCCGCCCGCCGATGCCCAATGGCGTCCGGTCGCAACGCCGCCGTACGCGCTTGGGCAGCGCGGCAGCTCGCACGGGGCCGTGGCCACCGTGGCCGAGCTGCTTCCCATGAGCGTCGCGAAGCGATTGCTCGCGTATCCGCTCCTGGCCGTGGTGGTGCTCAACTTGCTGTGCCCGTGCATGATCTCCACGCTCACCACGGTGGGCTGCATCGTCCTCGCGCTGGTGGGAGGGCTGGGCGTGGTCGCCAACGCCCTCGAAGACTGACGCCTCAGCGCAAGCCGTACTTCTTCAAGAGGCTAAGCAGGTAGGGCCGGTCCATCTGCGCGCGCCGCGCGGCTTCGGAAGCGTTGCCGCCCACGCTCTCGATGAGCGCGGTGAGGTACCGGCGCTCGAAGTCGCCGATGGCGTGGGCGCGCGCGTCGCGATAGCGCTCCGCCGGCTGCGCTGCAGCGTCTGCGCTGGGCGCGGCAGGTTCGCCGGCGAGCCACCCCGGCTCGCCGGTCCCCTCGGCGATGGTGCGCTCTACCAGGTTGCGCAGCTCGCGCACGTTGCCGCTCCAGTGCTGCTGCGGGAGCGCGGAGAGCGTCTCGGGAGAGAGGGCGCTGCCATCGCCGCCGGTGATCTCGCGGGCGAAGTGCTCGGCCAGGAGCAGCACGTCTTCGCGGCGCTCGCGAAGCGGCGGCACCACGATGCGGGCGGCAGCGATGCGATAGTACAGATCTGCCCGGAAGGTGCCGCGGTTGACCTCGGCGCGCAGGTCGCGGTGGGTGGCCGAAACCACGTGGACGTCGACGGTAACTTCTTTCGCCCCGCCCACTCTGCGCACCTCCTTGCGCTGCAGCACGCCCAAGAGTGCAGGCTGCACGTGGGCTGGGAGCTCGCCGATCTCGTCGAGGAAGAGCGTGCCCCCGTGGGCGCGCTCGAAGGCGCCCAGGTGCCGTTGTGCAGCGCCGGTGAAGGCTCCGCGCTCGTGACCGAAGAGCTCCGACTCCACCAGGTTGCCGGGGAGCGCGCCGCAGTCGATCACCACGAAGGGGCCCTTGCTCCGCGGGCTCTCGCTGTGGAGCGCGCGGGCCACCAGCTCCTTGCCAGTGCCGGTCTCGCCCTGCACCAGCACCGAGCCTGCGAAGGCTGCCAGGCGCCGGATCGCCTGCGCGACGCGGTGCATGCTCGCGCTCTTGAACACGAGGCCGGGAATTTCCAGAGGCGCTTCTTCCGACTGGGCTTCCGCAGCGGCCGACACCACGAACGTGGTGTCGCCCACGCGGAGCTGTGCTCCGGCCGCAACGGTGGCGTCGCGCAGCCGCGTCGCGCCCAAGAAGGTGCCGTTCAGGCTCCCCAGATCGCGCACGACCACGCCGTCACCGCTGGCCTGAAGCTCCAGGTGGTACCGGCTCACCGTGGGGTCGTCCAGCGCCAGATCGTTGTCCTCCGCCGACCCTACCGTCACCGTCGCTCCGGCCTCCGCGCGCAGATGCTTGCCGACGCTGGGGCCGCGGGTGACGGTGAGCGAGAGCCGCTGAATCTCCACCGTGGCCGGGCGCGTGTGGGGGCGCGTGCGCTGACTCTCGTCCATGGTGGAGCGAGCGTAGCACCCCTGCGTGCGCTCTTCAGCGGCCGGCGCGATGGATCGCGTAGAGCATCGCCTTGGCGAACCCCTTGGCGCGCGTGGCGCAGATGTGGCCGGCGCCCTCCTCGTCGATGCCCTGGCCCTTGCTCGGGCACGCCGTCGTCGAGCGGTTGCCCTGGCAGATGCGCCACACGCCGCCCACCTCGCACCGCTTGCCGTCTTGGGTGCTCTCGAGGTCTTGAAGGTCGAAGATGGTGTCGCTCTTGAAGGTCTCGAGCATCCAGGTTCGCATCTTCATCTTCGGCCCGTTCTCGGCCACGCTGAACACCAGCGGCGGGGTCACGTGTACGAAGCGAAGCCCGGCGGCCTTCACGTCGGCCACCAGCTTCGCGTAGGCGGCCTCGACCGCGGGCAGGTCTTGCTCCTGCACGTCGGCGTATCCGAAGCTAAAAAACAGCACTTTGAGGCGCGATTTGTGCGCCCCTAGGGCCTTGCGCACGGCGCCCATTTTCTCCATTGGCGCGCCGTTGGCGATGCTTGCCACGTCGGTGAAGATGCCCCCGTTGAGCCCTTGGGCGGTGGCCTGGCCGCCCTGGTGGTCGGGACCATAGTACTCGAATTTGTAGCCGAGCGCCTCGGCGCCATCTTCCAGGTCTTGCCCCACCGACTGATGCAGGTACAGCGTGCCGAACGACTTGATGGCCTCCTTGTCGCCCAGCGACTCCCATGCGCTGATTCCGGCGCTGCCGACCACGTTGGACCCCGCAGCGCTCACCGCCGCGGGGGCGCCCGATTCACTCTTCGGCGGCGCAGCGCTCGAAGCGGCGGCCCCGCTGCTGTTCGAAGCGTTGCCCTTGCAGCCGGAAGCCACGGTCATCGCCAACAAGAACGACCCAAAAACGCGAAGAGCTACCGACATCCAGCCGATGCTATCGGACCTGGTGGCGCTTGCGCACGTCACTCGAACGGGGATGGATCGCCGCCGTGCAAAGCGGTCGACCGCGCCGCAACCGGTTGACCTCGAACGACATCCCACATCACCCGCGGCCAACGGTGTGGTGCATTGCCCACAACCGCCGCATGAACCCCGAAGGAAACGCATAAAATGGGAATCAGCAAAGCCAGCGCGAAGTGGGACGGCAACATCAAAACCGGCAAGGGCGTCATGTCGCCGGCGCACGGGGGTGATATTCCCTTCTCGCTCGGTTCCCGCTTCGAAGGTCAGCCGGGCAGCAATCCCGAAGAGCTCCTCGGCGCCGCGCTCTCGGGCTGTTTTTCCATGGCCCTCTCCCTGAGCCTGGAGAAGGCGGGCTCGCCCCCCAAGGCCATTCGCACCTTCGCCAACGTCAAGCTCGACAAGGAAGGCGAGGGGTTCAGCATCACCGCCATCGAGCTCACCACCGAAGCCGAAGTGCCGGGCCTCGACGCCGCGAAGTTTCAGACCATCGCCGAGGAGACCAAGAAGGGGTGCCCGGTATCGAAGGCGCTCGCCAGCGTGGGCAGCATCACGCTCAAAGCCTCGCTCACCAGCGGCTGAGGCCGCGCCCTACTCAGCCGCCGGGCAGCGCGCCAGCACCCGTGCCGCGTTGTCGTGGAAGAACGCGCGCACGTCGCGCTCGGGCCAGCCCCGGGCGCGGAGACGCGCGGCCAGCGCCGGCAGTGAAGCGATGGTCTTTGCGTCCTTCGGTGGCACGATACCGCCTTCGAAGTCACTGCCCAGCGCCATGACACGGGTGCCGCCCACTTCGCGCAGGTGCTCGAGGTGCGCCACCACGTCGTCGAGGCTGGCCTCAGCGCCGCGCACCAGGTGCCCCACGTAGAACGACACGCCCACCACGCCGCCGCTCTTGGCGATGCGCCTAATGAGTGCATCATCCACGTTTCTCGGGATGGCATGAAGCGCGCGCATGCCGCTGTGGGTGGCCACCAACGGCACTTTGCTTGCCTCGGCCACCTGCGCCAGGTCGGCCGCGGTGGCGTCGCTGGCGTGGGATACATCGAGAATCGCGCCGGCGGCCACCAGCCGCTGAGCGAGAGCGCGGCCGGCCGCGGTGAGGCCGCGTGCTCTGCGTGCCGGGTCGGGCTCCTGGCTCGCGCCGCCGAGCGCATTGCTTCGCGAGTGCACCAGCCCGAACACGCAGGCGCCGCGCTTCACCCAGGCGACCGCCGCGTCGGCATCATCGGCGAAGCCGTCGGCCCCTTCGAACGATACACGCACCCGAACGCTGTTGGTCGCAGGTCGGGCGAGCGGCGGGGCGAGCACGCCCGCGCCATCGCGAGCGAAGATGCGCGTCGCGTCGGCGAACGTAGCCTCGTACTCGCGGCGCGCCTGCGCCGGCGTCATGGCATAGGCCTTCTCCACGAAGAGCGACGCCAGGATGGTGCCCACCTGACCCTCTCGCAGCTGCGCGCTACCGGCCTGGCGTGTGGCGTCGGCCAGCTTGAGGTGACCGGCGTGCGCTTGCCACGCCAGATCTACGTGAAGATCGATGGCGTCGAGGGGCGCCTTCGCGTCCAGCTCGGCCTCGGCGTCCCATCCGGCATCGCGCGCGGCGGCGGCGATTGGCACATCGACGGGCGCGTTCGCGTCGGCCATTGTCACAACCGAGGCCGCGTCGCCGGCAGAAGATGCGCGCTCCGCCGGCAGCGGCGCGGGGCGCGAGCACGCGAACAGGAGCATCAGAGCGAAGCGCCGCACGGCTGCATCGTAGACCATGTTGCGATGCTGCATGGCGTCACTCGACGCTCTTGGAAAACGTCGACGCCTTGAGTAGAGCCGAGGGACCACACGCCCGTGAATCGGCGCGAATCGGCGAGGCAACTACGATGGATCTCTTCGGTCACCTGAACGACTACGACTACGGCGAAGTTCACTTCAAGCTGGACAAGGCCACGGGCCTGAAGGCGATCGTCGCCATCCACGACTCGCGCCTGGGGCCCGCGCTCGGCGGCTGCCGCTTCATTCACTACGAATCCGACGAAGCTGCGGTGGTCGATGCCCTGCGGCTCGCCCGCGGCATGACCTACAAGGCCGCCATCACCGGCCTGGCGCACGGCGGGGGCAAGAGCGTGCTCATTCGACCGCGCGAGCACTTCGACCGGGTGGCGCTCTTCCGCGCCTTCGGCAAGTTCATCGAAGACCTGGGCGGCCACTACATCACCGCCGAAGACAGCGGCACCGGCCTCGACGACATGGAGGTCATCCGCTCCGTCAGCAAGAACGTCACCGGCGTCGATCCCTCGCACGGTGGCTCTGGCGATCCCTCGCCGTTTACCGCGCTGGGCGTGCGGCGCGGCATCGAGGCCTGCGTGAAGTTCAAGCTGGGCAAAGACTCTCTCGAGAACGTGCACGTGGCGGTGCAGGGCGTGGGTCACGTCGGCTACTACTTGTGCAAGGAGCTCCACGCGCTGGGCGCGAAGATTTCCGTGGCCGACATCGACCCTCTGAAGGCCGAGCGCGCGCATCGCGAGTTCGGCGCCACCGTGGTCACGCTCGACCAGATCGCGGCCCTTGCCTGCGACGTGTTCGCGCCCTGCGCCCTCGGTGCGGGCATCAACGACACCACGGTGCCGCTGCTCAAGGCGCCCATCGTCGCGGGCGCCGCCAATAACCAGCTGGCCGAGCCTCGCCACGGCGACGATCTGCACGCCCGCGGCATCCTGTACGCGCCCGACTACGCCATCAACGCCGGCGGCCTGGTGAACGTGGCGCAAGAGGTCCTTGGCTACGACGCCCAGAAGGCGACCGACAAGACCCTGAAGATCTACGACACCATCTGGGACATCGTCGAGCGCAGCAAGCGGCTCTCGACGCCCACCTACAAGGTGGCCGATCGAATCGTGGAAGAAAAGCTAGCTGCCGTCGGTAAGTAGCTGGCCATGACCACCACGCTCAAGGTTCCGTTCCTCGCGCCCATCGCTGTGGGAACCGAGATCGTGGTGGTCGCCATGGAAGAAGCGGGGATCTTCTCCGGCTGGAGCGCGTGTGCGCCGATCCTCGTTGATCGCACCACCGGCGTCGTCTACGGCGCGTTCTGGGTGCCCGAAGAGATTCACGCCGGCGATCTCGACGTGGACAAGTACGTCGAGGGAAGCTACCGAAGCGCTCCCGACGTCGAACCCGCAGTGTACCGGGTGGCGTCGTGCCTCGTTCGTTCGCAAGGCGGCGACCACGCGAGCGTCGGCACGGTCTTGCGGCTGGAGCCCGCATCGGGCGGACCGGCGTATCGCTGACGCGCCCTACTTGGCGATGCGAAGAATGCGCGTGCCGTTCTGCACGCTCTTCTCTACGAAGTACAGCTGCGCGCCGAGGGCGAAGTCGTCCGGGACCCCGTCGCGCTGCGCGAGCACCTCGGGACCCTTGGCGCAGTCGGAGCCGGCGCAGCGGAGAATGCTCCGCGCGTCGACGTCGTTGAAGTAGAGCCCGCTGGGGTCGGCGGCCAGGGTGGTCATGGGACCAAGGTCTTTTGCGAACAGCTCGAAGCCGCCCAGGCAGCCGCTGCTTGGGCAGCGGAGAATGCGCGCGTCTTTGCCGCCGGTATTGCCGCCGTAGCCAAGGAACACCTTGTCGTCGCGAACCGCGATGCCCACCAGGTTGGTGGGCTCGAGCACCGTGGGATTCAGGATGGTGGGCGTCTTGCACTCCACCGCTTGGTCGCAGCGCGCGAGCTGGTTCGAGCCGTTGACGTAGTACACGTACTTGCCGTCGAGGGCGATGAAGGTCGCCGAGGCGTCGACGAAGTTGCGCGACGTGGGGCAGGTGCCGGTGGCGACGCAGGTGGTGTACTGCAACTGGTCGCCAGAAGGTGCAAAGTACACGATTGCCGGCGGCGCCAGGCTGCTGCCCACGGCCACGATGGGGCGCGACCCCAAGACCTCGTACAGCGTCGACGGTGACGACGGACAGGTGGCGCTGGCGCTGCACGCGCGGAGCCCAGAGTAGCGCCGCGGAAACGAGCCACTGCTGCTGCTGAAGAGGCGATCGTACTCGGTGCCGAAGAAGAGGGTGCCCTGGGCCACCGCCAGCGCGGTCGCGCTAAAGGGCGCAAGATCGGTGTGCGCGGTCGCGACCTCGGTGGGCCGGTCCAGCGCCGACGAGAGAACGCGGGTGCCCGACGTGAAGTACACGCGCTTGTCGTCGACCGCATAGCGCACGTCGCCGGCGCCGAGCCCGTCGCGAACGACGGCGGCCTCGCATCGGCCTCCACCGCACAGCGGGCCACCGCAAGCGTGGCCGCAAGCGCCGCAGTTCTCGGCCGACGCCTGGAGATCGACGCAGACGGCGCCGCACAACGTGGTCGCCCCCGGACACGCGCCGCCGTCGGGCAACACCACCGCAGCGTCGTTGGTGGGTGCTCCGGCGTCGGGCTCTCCGCCACCGTTTCCATACGACACGCATGCCTCGGCAACCAGCAGCGAAACCGCCAGAGCCACAGAGCCAGAAGTGCGGGCAGGGAAGGGCATCAACAAACGATCGGTTCAGCGTAGCTTGCGCAGCGGCGGTCGTCACCGGTCACACCACCGCACATCGGCGTTCTCTCCCTACCGGACGAATCCGCCCGACGTGCGGCTCGGCATTGCGCAGGCACGGCGGGCGCTGCGACTACGTTCGCGAGCGCGCCGCCTGCTTCCTGGTTCGCCCGCTGCTCGTCATGCCAGCCAGCGCGGTACGCGGCGCACGTAGCTCGCGTACTCCTCGCCGAAGCGGACCCGCATCGCGCGCTCCTCGGGGATGATTTGGAACCTGGTCGTGAACGCTACGAAGAAGGCCGGACCGACGACGACCCAGGGCACTGCGAGGACCGCCGCCCATCCGACGAGCATCGTGGCGAAGCCCAGGTACATCGGGTTGCGCGTTCGGCCGAGGATGCCGTGCGTTACGAGCGCCGACGCGCGATCGATGTTGACCGGATCGATGGTGGTTCCGGCCGCACGGAGCGTGCGAAAGCCGCGCGCCACGAGCACGAACCCGCCGGCGAGGATCGCGAGGCCAACCCCGAGACGCAGCGCCCATGGGATCGACAGGGCCGAGAGAGACCTCGACGCCGCCGCCATGGCTGCGCCCACGAGGAAGACGAGGACGGGAGGAGGGATTCGGTTCTCGAGACGGATCATGGGGAGCTCCGAGGTTGGATCACGCGTCGTCTTCCATGGCGAGGTGGACCGCCGGCGGACGCGGGAAGGCATGCTCGTGACCAAGATCTTCACTTTCGACATGACAAGGCTCTTCCCGCGCCACTCATGGCGCTACTGTTGCACGTGTGTTTCTAACGAGCGCCCTCAGCCGGGACGCGTGACATCGGCGATCAGTCCACGTAGCCAACGCGACGCGGGTGAGGCGTCTTGCGCGTCGGCCCACAAGAGCTGCATCGTGAACTTGTGCGATCGCTTCTTCGGCGACATGGGCACGATCGCGACCACGCCCCGCTGCGCGAGCGAATCGGCATAGGGGCTGGGGAGCGTGGCCCAGGCGTCGGTCTGCGCCAGCACCGGCGGCACCGCGAGGTAGGAGCCGAGCAAGATCTGCGCGCGCACGGAATCGCGCAAGCCCTCGAAGGTCACGTGCACTCGGGGAAATGCTTCAAGGCTCGCCCCTCGGGTCTTCAACAGCGGGTGGCCGGGACGGACCGTCGGCACGAGCTCGACGGGGTAAAGCGCGCGGCTGCGCACCGTGGTCGATGGGCTCGGGAAGGGCGAGAGCGCGAGGTCAATCGTCCCTTCGTCCAGCGCGTCGCTCGCGCGCGCCGGATCGATCGCTACCACCTGCAGGCGAGCGTGCGGCGCCTCGCTCAGGAAGCGGGCGATGACCCGCGGGATCCATACCGCGATTGCGGCGTCCACCGCGCCGATGCGCAGCTGTCGGGTCGTGGTGCTGGGGTCGAAGGGGCGCAACGCGAGCACGCTGCGCAGATCGACGAGCAGCTTGGTGAGCGGTTGAGCAAGCTCGACGCAACGCTCCGTCGGCTCGAGCCCGCGCTTGCCGCGAACGAAGAGCCGGTCACCTACCATCTCGCGCAGGCGAGCTAGCGCGGCGCTGGTGGCCGGCTGCGAGAGCCCGAGACGCCTGCCTGCGGCGGTGACCGTCCGCTCGAGCCAGAGCGCCTCGAACGTCAAGAGGAGGTTGAGATCGAGGTTGCGAAGCGCACGGTTGCCTCCCGCGGGCAAGGCCACCCTCTTCATCGTTGCTTCGACCGGCGCTCTCATCGATGCACAGGATGCGCGTACTCTCACGCATTCGCCAATCGAATGATTCGATGGGCGCCATCCAGCGCGTGGATGGACAGACGGCGCCCTCGAACGTACGAAAGCGGAACCTCCGCTCCTTCAACGACCCGACTTGTTACAAATCGTCGAGGGCGGCTCGTCCACGTCCACCACGCCGAAGTTGCGCGCGTCTCGCGCGAGGACCGCGGCGTGGGCGTCGTGACCTCGGCGGAATGGGTCGATACGCATCGGGCGGCAATTCATGAGCATGCCTTGGGCCAGCGCATAGAAGGCGGGAAAGTGCTCCAATTGGGCTATCCGTTTGCGGACATCGCTGCCAAGTGCGGTTATGGGGCAATGATTTGTCATATCGCCCGAGCGAAGATGGCGGCGGAAGGCACCACGACTGAAGCGGCAGCCGCGCAGCCGCGACGGTCTGACCGGAGGTGGTCGTCGACCAAGGACGAGGAAGCCGAAGGCGGAAGTTACTCGACGTCGGCCAGTGCAATCGCCGGGCGTGGAGTTTTCGCCCTTGCCGCCGCCTTCATTCTCCACTTACTACCGGCGCCGTCCGAGCACGGCTTCGCGCTTGAGGCACGAACGCGGAGGCGCCATACTGGGCCCGATGAAGATCGTCGACCTTCCTGACCACGCCTGCGGCCTGCGAAGGGACCCATGAGCGGACCGATGCGTGGAGCCGCCATGGCGTGCCCGATGTGCCAGGTGCTTCTGGCGGTCGACGACGAGGCCGCGCGGCGCGCTAGCGTGTGCCCGTCTTGCTCCGCTGCGTGGATCGCGGCCGGAAGCGAGCCACTGGAGGCGGCGCTCGCGGCAATTCGAAACTGGCCCGCCGATGCGCCGTCCGCAACGCTGGAGTTCCCGTCGGCCGCGGCAGCACACTGGCTGTGCCCCGAGTGCTCCCAGACCCTCGAGGTCGTCGACGCCGAGCTGGTTGCCGCGCTACGTTGCACCGGCTGCGAGGGCCGACTCGTGCCGGGTCTGGTGGCCCGACGCATCGCCGGCGTGACCGCAAGACGAACCCTCGCCTGCCCCCTATGCGCCGAGGCCATGTGGGTGCTCGACGTGCCCGGTAAGGAGCCGGTCGACGTGTGCCCGGTGTGCTCCGCAACGTGGTTCGACTGGGATGACGGAGCCTTGGAGACGGCGCTGCAGGGCGCAGTGGGCTGGCCCCCCTTTCGGGCCGGGGCCTTGGACGAGTTCGGAGAGCGGGTGGACGAGATCGAATGCCCCGTCTGCAAGGTCCTCTGCGAGGCCTTCCTGCATGGCGGCTACGTCAGCGCGGCCCGCTGCCCCGCGTGTTGGGGCGAGCTCATACCGGGCGTTACCGCCCGGCGCATCGCGGGCGATGGGCAGCGTCGAGAGTGGCGAGACTAGTTCTACTGCGAGAGGCGCGCACGAAAATGCGCAAGAGCCGCCAGCGTCGGCGCGGCCGAGGCGGGTGCCACCAGCCAATCGCAACGTGACCATTCATGGACCATGGACCGCGCGGGTCGCGTTCGGCATCAGCGTTCGAGGCGAATATCGAGACCAGGCCTGCTGGCCGGCGGCAGCGCAGTGGGCGCGCTCGATGGGGGCGCCGCTGCTTTCCGCGCGTCCGCGTCGCTCGCGATCGAGACGCCGTGACCGCGGGAGAGCGTAACGTCGAGCTCGACCTGTCCGCTCAGAACCAGCCAATAGCGGCGACCCTGGTGATCGGGCGCTGTCACCTCCACCGATTCCGGAGCGCTGCCGGGCGCAATCGTTGCCTGGTACGGGAGCGGACTGTGCGCGCCTCGCAGCAAGACGCGGGCTCCCGGTACCGAAGACCGAATGTGGAGCGTTGCCGGAAGGCCGGGCGCTGAGACGGACGAGACGCCGACGGTTGCCGGTTCGGGTGCCGGTAGCCACACGGGCGCAGAGGGTAGCGCAGCGAGCACCTCGGGATGCGCTTGGTTGCCCCTGCGCGATACCGCAAAGAACCCGGCCGACAACAGCGCTACGCACGCAAGAGCCCATTGCCAGCGCGGCAAGGAGGCGCGTGCTTCCGGCCTTGCGACGCTGGTCCATGGCGTTCCAGGGGTGGCCACAAATTCGGGAAGCGGGGGGACGCAGGGAATGCTCGGGGTCGCCGCGGAGCCCGCGTTGAGTGGAGGAGGGTCGAGGGTAATGGCCATTCCCGCGACGGAAGCGAGAATTCGCTCCAATGAAAGTTGGCTTCGTGCCGGCGCAAACGGCAGGAGCGCCCGCGCGAGCTCTCCCACGTGCTGCGGGCGCCGGTCCGGCTCCTTCTCTAGACACCACATGATGACGCGGGAAAGTGCAGCGGGAAGGTCGGGATTATGCTCCTGCGGGGCCTTGGGGGTCTCCTCCAGAATGCGCGCGCAGAGCTCGGGAATGTTCTTCGTATCGAAAGGCATCAGCCCGGTCGAAGCTTCGTAGAGGGTCACCCCGAGCGACCAGATATCCGACCGATCGTCACTCCTTCCGCGCGCGCGCATTTGCTCGGGCGCCATGTACATTGGCGATCCCAAGAGCGAAGTTGTCTCCGCGAGCGGTAGCTCGGTGCGGAGCCCCGAGCCGGTGAGCGCTACCTTCGAGATGCCGAAGTCGAGGACGCGAATGGCCTCGAGGTTGCCACTCTTGGTCACGAAGAGGTTCTGCGGCTTGAGGTCTCGGTGCACGACGCCGAGGGCGTGCGAAACGGCCAGGGCTTCGCACACTTGGATGGCAAATTCGCAAAGCTTGGCGGGCTCGACGGGACCCGTTCGCTGTAGGAGGCGCGCCAGATCCTCACCCTCCAGGTATTCCATCACCATGAAGGGGCCGCGCCTAGCGTCGATGCCGACGTCGTGGATCTTGACGCAATAGGTACTCTTGATGCGCGCGGTCGTCTTGGCTTCGCGCACGAAGCGAGCGACGAGCTCGGTGTCCGACAGGAAGCTCGGCTTGAGTAGCTTGATGGCTACGTTCTCCTCGAGCTCGATGTGCCTCGCGAGCAGCACCACCGCCATGCCCCCCTCGGCGAGTCGTTCAATGACGCTGTAGCGGCCCCCGATGCACTCTCCGACCTCGATCGGGGTGGCCGCAAGCGCCGGGTCGATGTCGGCGACGGATAGCGGCCCGTTGTTACGGATTGTGATCTCGCGGTGAGCCATCGAATCGGGTGGGAACGCGAGCTCTCCGCTCGGGCGCAGATGTACAGGGTGCGCAAACACGGTGAACGGCGGGCGAGACCGCAACGTTAGCCATTTCGCACAGTCGTTCGCTGCGGTCCCGGTGCGATTCGGACTTCCTGCCGGAGTGACGTCGCAACCTGTGAACGCTTGGCCTGGGCGTACCCGTTTGGCGCAGACGGTCTCAACGTCACACGCGCTTCTGCACGACCGTGCGACGGGCCCCCAGCGTTCCCAGCGTTTCGAAGCCCGCGTTCGCGAAGAGCGGCGTGAAGCCCATGAATCGATAGCTCGGCGAATCAGGCGGCACGGGGTAGCCAAGGACTCGCGTCGCGCCGTGCTTTTTGGCGTGGGCGATAGCTCCCTCGAGAAGCTGGGCGGTGAGGCCCTGACCGCGAAAGGCGCGCAGCACGAAAAAGCAAGTGATGGACCACACGCCATCGCCATCGACCTCGCCGAGATTGCGGAAGGTGGCGCGCGGCGCCACCGAGCACCAGGCCACCGGTGCGCCGTCCACGTACCCGAGGAGGCCAATGGGTGTGCCGCTCCGTACCCGCTCCGCGAGCATGCGCTTTCGCTCGGCTGCCCTGGTCTCCCGAGCCTCCGTGGGGCTCGCCCGGAAGATCATGCACCAGCAGCTCTTGGGGCCTCCGCGGGCTTCAAAAAGGGCTTCGAGGTCCGAAAAGCGCGCGGCCGTGACGGGCTTCAGCGCGAGCCGTGGACCTTTTGCCGGAGTTGGCTTGGGCAGCGTCGAACGCGGCGGCCGTTCGTTGGGCACGGGACGGCCAGCTGCTACGTCCAGAGCATGCCCGGCCCATCGAAGACGACCTCGACGTCGCCGGTGCCTTCGAGGCGCGCCGGGATGGCCTTGAAAAGCGCGAGCAGCTCGTTGGACCAGCTGGTTTCGGGCTTTCGGCCGGGCTCGAGATCGCGGGCGAGCTGCACCAGCTCCTTCTTGCGCGCGTCGTCGAAGCCGAAGAGATTGGCGATCTCGTCGAGGGTCGCTGTTTCCTTGGGGTCGATGTTGGCGTCGACGCCGCTCATCCAGGTGGCCGCCACGAAGGCAAACGCGCGCTCCTTGGGCTTCAGGTGCTCGACAAGGATCTGGTCCACCGGAATGGGCGCCGTCAAGAGGGCGTCGACCCGGTCGCGCAGCTCCTTGGTGAGGTTGAGCACGCCGGCCGCGGCGCGCACCCCCTCCTTCTCCTTGTCGTCCAGCTCACCATCGGCATGCGCCATGATGATGAGCAGAGCCAACGTTTCCACGCATGCGTCGCTACTTAGAGTTAGCCGCTTCATCGTAGGCCTCCACGTTTTCCGAGCCTATCACTCCGCTACGCCGACTCAGCAAAAATGACCGAACGCGCGCCGGCGCCCCGCGGAAGTCGGCGGGAGCCGAATTCAGGGGCAAGGGAAGAGTGGGAGCAAAGTGCGCCGTCTCGGGGCTTGCGCAGGGGCGGCGATCGGAGTGAACTGGAGCGTGGAATTCCGTTGCCCACGAGCCCCTCGACCGACTCCGTGAACGAACCTGTCATCGCGCTGCGCGCCGCCCTCGCTTCCGTCCTTCGCGGCAAGCCCGAGGTCATCGAGAAGGTGCTGGTGGCCATCTTCGCCGGGGGCCACGTGCTGCTGGAAGACGTGCCCGGCGTGGGCAAGACCACCCTGGCCAAGGCCATCGCCCGGGCCCTGGGGGTGCGTTTCACACGGGTGCAGTTTACACCCGACCTGCTCCCCGCCGACATCACCGGGTCGCTGGTGCTCAACCCCGAGAAGGGCACATTCGCCTTTCACAAGGGCCCCCTCTTCACCAACGTGCTTCTGGCCGACGAGATCAACCGCGCTTCGCCCCGCACCCAGGCGGCGCTCCTCGAAGCCATGAACGAAGCGCAGGTCACGGTCGACGGCGAGACCCACCCGCTGGTGGCGCCCTTCCTGGTGCTCGCCACCCAGAACCCGGCCGACTACCAGGGCACCTATCCGCTGCCGGAGGCCCAGCTCGACCGCTTCATGGTGCGCCTCTCCATCGGCTACCCGGAGCTCGAAGAGGAGCTGGCCATGCTGTACGCGCGCCGCACCCGCGATCCGCTCGACGACGTATCCATGGTGTGCACCCAGAACGAGCTCATGGAGCTGCAGGCCAAGACGCGGGCGGTGGAGATGAAGCCGCTGGTGGGGCGCTACCTGCTCCGCATCGTCGACGCCACGCGCAAGGACGCCGAGCTCGAGCTGGGGGTGAGTCCGCGCGGGAGCATCGCGTTTTTTCGGGCGGCGCAGGCCCACGCGTTCATCGCCGGGCGCGCATACGTGAGCCCGGAAGACCTGCAGGCCACCGCCGAGAGCACCCTCTCGCACCGGGTGCAGATGAAGTCGGAGCTGCGCTACGGCGGCAAGATCGGCGCGCAGGTGATCACCCGCATCGTTCGCGGGGTGAGCGTTCCCACGTGAGGCGGCCATCCGCGGGCGCGCCGTGAAGATCGCCAGGCCCATCAACTGGGCGCGCCTCAACTACGTGCTCATTCCCTCGGCCCGTCGCCGGGTCGCCTGGCAAGACGCATGGCCCCCCAGCACGCGCATCGGGAAGGCTCTGTGGCGGCTCTACGGCGCGTTCACCGCGGAAGGGCGGCTGGTCTTCGTGGCCTGCCTGCTCACCGGCGCCTTCGGAGTCGATGTAGCCCACACGCAAGTGTACGTGCTCTTTTGCGTCCTCGCCGGCCTGCTCTTCGCCTCGCTGGTGGTGAGCCGCGTGCTTCGGGTCCCCGACCTCTCGGTGCGCGTTCACGCGCCGCCCCGGGTATACGTTGGCGACGAGGTGGTCTTCGCGATCGAGTGCCAGAGGCGCGAGCCGGGGCCGCCTCTGGCACCGCTGCGCATCGAGGGGCCCTTCCTGCCATACTTCGGTCGCTGGGTGTCGCGCCCGCCCACCCTCGACGAGGTCGGCTTCGAGGCCGGGGGTCGCACCGAGGCCCGCGCGCGCTTCACCGAGCGGGGCGATCTCACGTTGGGAACTTTTCGCGCCAGCGCCATCGTACCCCTGGGCCTGGCGGCAGGGCCGTACGTGGAGAGCGCCAAGGTACGGCTTCGCGTGGTGCCGCGCCCGGCCAACGTGGTGCGTCTGGTGACGCCCCGGGCGCAGAAGCACCAGCCGGGTGGGGTGGCGCTCGCCTCGAAAACCGGCGAGTCGATGGATCTGCTTGGGGTGCGCCCCTATCGCCCCGGCGATCGCATTCGCGATCTCTCGGCCCGCACCTGGGCTCGCACTGGCACGCCCGCGGTGCGCGAGTACCGGGAGGAGTACTTCACCCGCATCGGTGTGGTGCTCGACTGCGGAGCGGCCGGTGAGGAGACCTACGAGGCGGCCATCTCGTTGGTCGCTGGCATCGTGGCCTACCTCGGTCGCGGCGAGGCGCTCGTCGATCTCCTGGCCAACGGGCCGACCATCCACACCCTCACCCTCGGCCGGAGCCTGGGTTTCCTCGACCAAGCGCTGGATTTCCTGGCGGTCGCAGAGCGGCCCAAGGCGCTCGATCGCGAGCGCCTGCTCTCGGATCTGGGGCCGCATCTGGCGCGGCTCTCCTGCGTGGTGCTGGTGGTCGACGGCTGGGACGCAAGTCGCGAAGAGCTGGTTCGAGGCGCGGAGCGGTTCAACCTTCGTGTGGTGCGGGTGGGCGTGGGCGTGGACGTTCCGCTGGGGACCAAGGTGCCGGTGGCGACGCTGCAGCGTGGGGAGCCGGTGGCGTTGTGATGAATCGCATGCTCCGGGTGCTGCCCTTCGCCCTGATGGTGGTGCTCCTTGCGTTCGGCGGTGCGCCCTGGTTCTGGTGCGTGCCTCTGGGCCTCGCCGCGCTCGGTGCGCTGGCGATTCCGCCGCGCCGCGAGGTGTCGACCTTTGCAGAGCTGGTGTTGGTGCTGGGCGTCGCCTTCGTGCCCGTCGCTTGGGTGCGCGCCTCCGACGAGGACTGGGGCTTGGCCTTGCCACTGGCGCTCATTGTCATGGCCATGGCCGCGGCGCGGCTGTATCTCGACCGCAGCCTTCTGGGGCCCACCGCCGATGCCGCCCTCCTGCTGGCGGTGGCGGTGATCGCCGGCATCGGTCTCAAGAGCCCGGCCTATCCCTACCTGGTGGGTGCGCTGGCCCTGGTGCTGCTGGTCTCGCGCAGCGGCGTTCGCCGCACCCTCCTGGCGCTGCGAAGGACCTCCAAGACCGCGCTGCTCGTGCTGCTCCTTCTGGGCGCGAGCGCTGCCGCCACCGGGCTCTATGCCCTGCCGGTGCTCAACGACCTCACCAACCGCCGCATGGGGCGCCTCTTCATGGGCATGCGCCGGAGCACCGGCTTTTCTCCTTATGTTCGCCTCGATGGCGAAGGCACTATTCGCGAGAGCGACGACGTCGTGCTTCGGCTCACCGGGGCGCCCGCCGACTACCTGCGGGGCGCAGCGTTCGACTCGTTCGACGGCACCTACTGGACCAGCAGTCGACGCCCGAGTGCAGTGGCGGCGCCCGAGACCGAGCCGCAAGGCCCCGACGTGACCCATGTACTATCCATGGATCTAACGGCCTGGGTGCTCGCCCCGGCCGGGAGCCGCGTGTTCGTTCCGGCCTCCAGCAGCACCGACCCCTACGGCGTGCATCGCGTGGAAGGCTCGCGCCTCACGCGCACCTGGTCGTTCGTGCCGGGCGACGCCGCGCCGGCGCCGCCTTCGGCCATCGACCTGGTGGTGCCGCCCTACCTGGTGCCGGACCTTCGCGCCATCGCTCTGGAGTGGACCGCCGGCGCGACCACCGACGAGGAGCGCCTCGAGCGCATCGAAGCGCGCTTTGCTCGCGAGTTTCACTACACGCTCACGCGCAAGCCTTCGCGATCGCGCTCGGTGCTGCTGGAGTTCTTGCGAGAGAATCGCGAGGGACACTGCGAGTTCTTCGCGAGCGCCATGGTGGTGCTGGCGCGCTCCTTGGGCATACCGGCGCGCCTGGTGGCCGGCTATCGCGTGGTGGAGATCAACGGCTTCGGCAACTACCGTGTGGTGCGTTCCAAGCATGCGCACGCCTGGGTCGAGGCCTACGTGGAGCATGGGGGCGCGGTGGCGTTTCGCACCTTCGACCCCACGCCGCCCAATCCGGTGCTGGCCGCGCCCGACGCCCGTAGCGCCTCGGCGTTCTTCGACTACCTGCGGGTCGCGCTGTCGCAGGCCTATCGCGACGCGGTGGAGCGCCCGGAGCGCATCGTCGGGGTGCTGCTGGGGCTGGTGGCCGTGGGCTTCGTGGTTCGCGCTGTGTTGCGCCGGAGAAGGGCGCGGCTGCGCCCAGCGGGTGTGGTCGACCTGCCGCCGGAGATGTTCCTGCGCTTCGAACGCGCGCTCGACGCCCGCGGCCTCTCCCGCGGCGCGGCGGAGACCCTGGAGGCCTTTGCGGTCCGCGTGGGCGAGGTCGACGCCGAGGCAGCGGGGGTGCTGCGACGCTACGCCGCGCGCCGCTACGGACCCGGAGAAACTTGGGAAGCGATGGCTGCCGAGCTGGCCGCCCAGACGTAGCGCTCAGCGGCGTAGCAGCGTCCAGGCCACGCCCAACACGGCGCTGCCCATCAGCGTCTTCGGCAGCCCGACCTTGAAGCGCAGCATCGCGATCAGGGCGATGCCGGCGATGGCTGCGGCTCCGCCGTCGATGGACCCCAGCTCCGGCACCAGCAGGTGCACCGGCCCGTAGGTCACTTCGTGAAGGCGCCGGAACACCACGTGGAGGCCGAACCAGATGGACAGGTTGAGGATGACCCCCACCACCGCCGCCGTGATGGTGGAGAGCGCCGCGTGGAGCGGCCGGTATCCGCGCAACGCTTCGATGTAGGGTGCACCCACGAAGATCCAGAGGAAGCAGGGGACGAACGTGACCCACACCGTGATCAGCGATCCGAGCACCCCAGCCATGACCGGCGCGAGGCCGCCCGGGTGGCGGAATGCGCCCATGAAGCCCACGAACTGCACCACCATGATGAGCGGGCCAGGCGTCGTCTCGGCGAGCCCCAGGCCGTCGAGCATCTCGCCCGGCGCGAGCCACCCGTAGGTCTCGACCGCCTGTTGCGCGATGTACGCGAGCACCGCGTAGGCGCCTCCGAAGGTCACCACCGCAGCCTTCGAGAAGAACACGCCCTCGCGCACGAACACCGAAGCGGCACCGAAGTAGTGCCGGAGCACGACCAGCGGCGCGGCCCACACCGCGGCGAACACCGCGAGGAGCCAGAGCGTGCGCGCGTGCCGCGGCCGGGTGTGCGCGAGGAGCCCCTCGGCCTCCAGTCGCTCCACCACGGTGCCGGGTACCGTCGATACCGCGACCTCGGGCGGCGAGGGAAACGCGCCCGGCGCGATGCGGCTGCCGGCGAGCCCGAGCACCCCCGCCGCCATCACCACCGCAGGAAAAGGGACCCCAAAGAGGGCCAGGCTGGCAAAGGCTGCGGCCGCCACCGCCACCATCAGAGGCCCCTTCAGCGCGCGCTTCCCGATGCGGAGCACGGCCTCGACCACCAGCGCCAGCACGGCGGCCTTCAGCCCGAAGAAGAGCGCGAGCACCAGCGGCTGCTGGCCGTAGCAGGCGTACACGATGCTGAGGCCGAGGATGGCGAAGAAGCCCGGGAGGATGAAGAGCACGCCCGCCACCAGGCCGCCGCGCGTGCGATGCATGAGCCAGCCGATGTAGGTGGCGAGCTGCTGCGCCTCCGGGCCCGGGAGCAGCATGCAGTAGTTGAGCGCGTGCAAGAACCGCGCTTCGTCGATCCACTTTCGGCGCTCCACCAGCTCCCGGTGCATGAGCGCCACTTGCCCGGCCGGACCGCCGAACCCGAGCAGGCCTATCTTCGCCCACACCCACGCTGCTTCCCGGAGCGAGACCAACGGTGGGCGAACGGGAGAAGGCACGAAAGCATTGGATATCTCGGCTCTTCTCGGAAGCCAAGGTGGACCCGTGAATCGCGTGCGACCCCGGCACGAAGCGAGCGTACTTCCACCGATGAGCACGCGAATTTCCCGGCGGCAGGCACTTTCGTACGGCGCGGCCCTGGCCGCCGGCACCTCGGTGGGCTGCGGCTCGGGCTCGGATGCCGATGCGCCGGAGCCGGGCGAGCTCGCCGCGGGGCTGCAGCTCGACCGCAGCGTCGTGCGCGGTAGGCGCCGGCACCCGCGGGGCTACGTGGTGGAGGTGCGCCATCCGGGCGCAGTGGTCGATGGAAGCGTGCAAGATGCACCCGTTCGTCGAATGATGGAGCGGGGCATGCAGTTGCTCAGTGGCGAGGCCGACGAAGCGGCCGCGTGGCGAGCGTTCTTCGATCCAGGCGACCGCGTCGGCATCAAGGTCAACCCTACCGGGTATCCGCAGGTCATCAGCCACATCGAGACGGTCGCTGCCATCGTGCGCGGGCTGAATCTCGCGGGGGTTCCCAATGGCCAAATCGTGGTGTTCGACCGCTATCAAGACTCGCTCGACCTGGTGGGGTATCCGGCCAAGCTGCCGCCCGGCCTTCGCTACGCCTCCGCCGCGCCGGCCTACACCACCGAGCAGACCGGCATCGACGGCTACGACGCCGCGACGTTCGTGGAACTGCCGCGCGTGTATCCGGGCGACGACGCAGCCGATCCGCGGAAGCGCCGTTCGTCGTTGTGTCGCGTGGTGAGCGAGCAAGTCGACAAGGTGGTCAACGTGCCCACGCTCAAGGACCACACCTCCGCCGGCATCACCATGGCGCTCAAGAACATGACCTACGGCCTGGTGAACAACGTCGCGCGTACGCACGCCGCGCCCGACAACTGGACCCGCGACTTCGTACCCGCCATCGCCTCCATGCCCATGCTGCGCCAGAAGGTGGTGCTCCACATCGCCGATGCGCTGGTGGGCTGCTACGACGGCGGGCCCTCACCGGACCATCCCAACTTTTCGCCCTTCACCTACGGCGCGCTGATGTTCGCGGTGGACCCGGTGGCCATGGACCGCATCGGCTGGACGATCCTCGATGCCAAGCGAAAGGCCATGGGTCTGCCGCCGCTCGCCCAGTGTGGCCGTCTCCTCATCGACCGAGGCTTCGAGCCCTTTGATCAGAGGCAGCCGGATCACGTGCTCACCGCCGGCGCAGCGGGCCTCGGAATCGCCGACATCGCCCGCATTTGCCACCGTGTCGTATCGCTCTAGGTGACTGGTGTTTTTCGTGACGCTACTTGATTCTTCGGTCCAGTCTGCACGGCGGCTGACAAGCGCCAAGCAGGAGACTGAGTGTTTTTCGTCAAGACCGAGGGAGGCGCGTTCGCTGGGGGCAGCGCGCGGAACGAACTCCTGTTCGTGAGCACGGGAGGCGCCGGCATACCCGAAGGTATTGACGAAAAACACCCGTCACCTAGGGCGCGTAGCGGTGCTTCGCGTCGTCGAGGAGGCACTCGACGTCGCCCGGCTTGCCGGGAGAAACACCGGCCCAGAGCCGCTGCGCCGGCGAGTCGTTCCGAAGCGCACCTTCGCGCAGGAGAGCGCTCCAGGGGAGCGTGGGCCCCTCGCCCGTTAGAACCGCCGCGGCATGCGGGTAGTCTGCACCGTAAATATGCACGCCGCGGGCGCTGACGTCGAAGGTGTGGCCGTCGGCCATGATGGCGTTGCCCTTGGGCGCGTCGCCGTAGGCCTGCACGCAGCGCTCCACCAACGCTTTCGGAAACCGCGCGAAGAGGTCTTTGTCGCCCAGCGGCTTGCCAGTCTCGAGGTCCCAGGTGGTACGTGCATAGTCCACGAAATTTCCAGGATGGGCCGCGCCGTCGTAGCCGGTGCTCCCCCCGGACTCCACGGTGACGAATCCGCGAAAGGTGGCGATGATCGTGACGGCGAAGGTGGCCGTCATCCCCGACTCGCACTTCTTGGCGTCCTCGTAGGTGTCTTTGGAGACGATGCGCGGCGTCAGGGTGCGAGCGTCTTGCTGGTTCAGGCGCGCCTCCGCTGCCGGTGACTTCGCGCCGAAGAGCTCGAACACGGTTTGCTCGTAGACGCACTCCTTCATCCCGAAGGTGCCCACCGTCTTCACCGGGCGAACCAGCTTCAGGCGCTTGGTGGTGACCAGCGGCGTTTCCCGCGGGGCCACCGGCTGCAGCGAGAACGGCTGCGCGGTCTTGCCGTTGCTCCACGTGCCTGAGATGACACCGTCGACGCAGCGGCCGGTGAAGCGGCCGCTCGAGTGTGCGGGGTCGCCCTCCACCAGGTCCACCTCGCCGCGGCCGTCGACGTGGCCGGCGAGCGCGATGTCGAGCCCCGTTCGAGCGTAGAAATAGCGACCGGCCAGGGCGTGATCGTTGGGGTCTTCGCGGAGCCGGACGTACACGTCTTGTCCGCCCACGCTCCCGTGGAAACCCGGTGAAAAATCGCAGCCACCGCCGGCGTCGAGGTTTCCGCGAGCGCCCGAAGCGCCCGCGTCGGCCTGGCTCGGTGCCGCGGCCGCGTCGACTCCGGCGTCTGCTCGACCCGGCGTCGCCTTGCGGTTGCATGCACAGACGAGGAGCACCAGGCATAGGCCGAGGTTCATCCAGGAAGGAACGCGCGAACGGATACGCAGATTCATCTCTGTCGCGGCCCGTGCGTCATCAGCGACTGGACGAAGGCTCGCCGCCGCCGCCGCGTGAGTCGGGGCCGCGGCTCGCGCGGCGGTTGATGCCCAGCGCTTTGAGCAGCGAGTACATGTGCGAGCGCGCAATGTCGAGCGAATGCGCGGCCTCCAGCACGTTCCAGCCGTTCTGATCCAGCGCCTGCATGAGGAGGCGCTTTTGAAACTCGCGGGTGGCCTCTTGGAACGTGACCTCGCGGTCGCGCTCTGGGCCGCGATCGGGAAACAGCTGTGCCACGCCCACCGTGCTCACGCCCTGCCCAGCCGCACGAATGGTGGCCGCCTGCATGGCGTGCGCCAGCTGTCGCACGTTGCCCGGCCACTCCGAGAGATGAATCGCCTGGAGGGTGGCCGCCGAGATTTCGAGTCGAGAGAACCCGTGCGCCTTGCACGCTTGATCGCAAAAGAACCGCGCCAAATCCGGGATGTCCTCGGGTCGCTCGGCGAGCGAGGGAACGCGCACGGGAATGACCTGAATGCGATACAGCAGGTCTTCGCGGAAGCGTCGGTCGCGCACCGCCTCGGCCAGGTCGGCGTTGGTGGCGGCCACCACGCGAACGTTGGCCAGCACCGGCTGGTTCTGCCCGAGCGGGTAGTACTGACGCGACTGGAGGAACTGCAGCAGCTTGGCTTGGGCGGTGGCAGAGAGCTCGCCGATCTCGTCGAGGAAGAGCGTTCCGTGATCGGCCGCCTCGATCTTTCCGGGTACCCGCCGTGCGGCGGTGGAGTGACTGCCCAGCGCTGCGCCGAACAGCTCGCTCTCGATGAGCGAGTCGGGCATCGCGGCGCAGTTGAGCTCCACGAAAGGCCCGCGGGCGCGTGGGCTATTGTCGTGGAGCAGCCGCGCCAGCTGCGTCTTGCCGGTACCCGAGGGCCCGGTGATGAGCACCGTCACCTCGAGCGGAGCCACGAGGGCGATCTGCGTGAGGGCGTCGGCGACGGCCTTGCTGCGACCCACGAAGCCCTCCGCTCGCAGCTGCTTGCGCACGTCGGCGGTGTAGTCGTGCACCAACTCGGACCGCGACCGCGCCATGAGCCGCTCGGCCAGCACGCCGACGTGCTGCGCAAAGAGCTCGATCTGCGCGATGTCGGCGTTCAGGAACGGGCCGAGCTCGCCACGGTCTTGAAGGTACACCACCCCGATGGCCGGCCCATGCCCGATGGGGGCGCAGAGCACGGCTTCGATGTTGTGTCGCCGCACGCTGCTCCGTTCACGAAAGCGCGGGTCGAGGAGAGCTGACGAGGTGACCACAGTCTTGCCGTCGGCCATGGTCGCGGCGACGATGCCGCGCGAAACCGCCGAAGCGATGCTCTCGGTCTCCTCGGTGGAGCAGCCCTCGGCGGCGGTCCACATGATCGGTCGCGATTCTCCTTCGCGATCCTCGATGAGCTCGAGGTATCCCTTTCGGGCGCCGCAGGCCCGCATGAGCAGCCCCAACGCTTCGCGAATGAAGGGCTCGATGGCCTCTTTGGCACCGAGCTGCAGGAGGGCGAGGTAGAGATCGCGCTCCTGCCGAAGTTTGTCGACCGGGGCCGCATCTTCGTGCGCCGTGCCCGCCGCAACGTATCCCGAGGGCTCGGAGGTCGTTTCCGCACCCAGGCCCGACCCTTCACCCCTGGCCGCCGTGTCAGGGCTTGCAGAGTTTGCGACCCAATCGCGCTCTGGACTCGGGCGTTCCGTCACCGTGGAAACCCTACCATAGCCTCATGATTCCGCTCGCGCCGGTATGGTGTCCGGAATTCCGGACACGCCCGGAGAGGCGAATCCATGAAACCGGACACGTCGAGCGAACTATGCGCTTTCGTTACAGAAATTCGCTTCATGGCATGACTAGTGCAAGGAAATAGGGGGGATCGAATGTTTGCCGCACGATGAACGGAGGGTCTCCGACGTCGACGTCCATGAATGTCGGTGGACGCGAGTCGGTCGCGCCGCGCGGCACCTACTTCCAGGGTGCGGGGTCGGTGAACAGCTGGGCGGCCGACGACGTCTCCCGCGCCGACGACATCACCTGAAAGGGAATCGGAACCGCCTGGAAAACCGGTACTCCCCGGAAGAACGGATGGTCTGCGAAGCTCGATGCGACCCCGGGTGACAGATGGGCGTTGGCTGTGCCCCACCACCGAAACAGCCTTCGCTGCAGCGGGCGATCCCGCGGCTGGGTCCATACCTCGGTGGTGAAGGGGTAAAAAGGGAGGGGTATACTGCCGCGCGGCTGGTGGCGCAGGGTCACGACCGGGTGTCCGTGCGCATCGCGGAAGGCGAACTCTCGGCGGTCCAGGTTGGTGGCTGCCGCGAACGGCGGCGCGAACACCTCGAATCCTTCGCGCACGTTGATGTCGAGAAAGCCCTGCTGGTCGGAGCCGAGGTTCATCTCGAAGAACGCCATGCCCCAACCTCGCTTGCGAGCCACCCGGATGGCCCACGAGATCTCGTGAACCTCGGGCAGCGCGTGCGAAGCACGAAAGTGCACGTACCCCAGTTCCAGCTCGGCGCGGCCCTCCCTATCCGTGTACAATGCAAGCTTTGGCGGAATATGCTCCACCACGTGCTCGGCGGCGATCTTGAAGAACGCCGTACACGCGTGGTGGCATGGCCAGCGGTTCCAACTGCTCCCACTTGACATGAAGCCTCCATCCTTCAATGTAAAGCTGGGCCCGCCCATGAGCCACGTCGTAGAATTCATTCGCCGCGTGATCGACACCGCGGAGGACGAGTGCGAGGAGCTGACCGAGCATTGGATCGGCGTCGACTCGATGGGCGAGCGTGCGCCTTCCATGCATGAGCTGGAGGCGGCGTTCCCCGGTTCCGGCGAGGTGTATCAGTCGCTGCAGCACGTCGAGTCGCCGGTCTCGTACCGCGCGCCGACCGGCGAAATCGCCGGCTGGAAGTACCGCAACATCGAGCTCGACTGGGAACCGCGCGCGGTCTCCTGGGCGTGGCCACCGCGCAGCTTCGCGCCGTATGAAGAGGTCTTGCGAGAGTCTTTGATCTCGCCCGCGCGCGGCGTTCGCGTGCTCGGGTCGTGCTGGGGAATGTCGCCCCTTTCGCACCCGAAACCGGGGGGCAACTTGCTCTATCGCGGCGATGAGACCTCGAGCGAACCGCGCGCCGAGTGGACCGACGACGGCCACGTGCGCGCGCTCCTCGGCGCGTCCTTCGGCGAGGTGCTCGACGTGTTGGGCGAGCGCGGGATGGCGTTGCGCAACCAGCCCGGCTACGCGTCGCTCTCGGTCGCCGGGTGTGTGGGCACCGGAGGTCATGGCTCCGGGGTGCGAGCGTCGGCGCCGCTGGGGACGCTGGTCACCGCGGTGACCATTGCCAGCCCCGAGCCGCGCGACCATCCGGTGACGCGGTTCGCGCTGGGAGACTCCGAGTTTCCCCGCGCGGTGACCCACCTGGGGCGACTGGGGCCGGTGGTATCCATGGACCTCGCTGCGGTGCCCGCCTTTCGCATCGCAGAGCACCGGG
Organism: Polyangiales bacterium; assembly: GCA_038210445.1. Taxonomy (GTDB): domain Bacteria; phylum Myxococcota_A; class Polyangia; order Polyangiales; family Polyangiaceae; genus JABFRG01. The sequence continues at coordinate 68,511 of JBBQWQ010000026.1, read as the reverse complement.
AGATTCGTCGACTCGGCCCGGGAGCAGCGGATGCCGAAGCGTTGCTGGGCGATGTGCTCAGCGTGCAGCTCGAAGCTTCGGTGCATTCTGCAGAGATTTGGATCGCTCCCTATGCCGATCGCCACGGCGACACGGTCGCTTCGGTGGGCATTCGCCGGCTGACCGCCGAAGCGCCGAGGGAGAATGCCCAGCGTCCGGCGGTCTTGCGCTGTCGACTGCTTCAGACGCTCTCGCAGATGGCCGCGGTGCTGGTGGACCGGGTGCATCCTCGATGGATTCGCGGCGCCCTGCGCCGGGGAGTGCTCGCCACCGAAGCCAAGAACCCGGTCGTCATGCACGCGCGCGATGCACTCGATTTCGGCGTCCTCAACCACAGTCGCGTGGTGTCTATCGAGATGGCCTTGCCCATGGAACGAGCGGCGCCGGCGTTGGCCGCCCTGCTCGCGGCGCTGGAGATGGCGGCGCAGCGGGGTCAGTACGTGTATTCGCCGATCGGCGTTCGCTTCACCGGGGCGGGTCTCGCCGGCACGCTCTCTCCACAGGCCGATCGCGACCTGACCGTGCACTTTGAGATACCGACCTTCGCCGCCCCGGCCTTCTGCGCAGACCTGGTGCTCCCGCCGCTGCAAATGCTCCTGGCCCGCCACAGCGGGAGGCCGCACTGGGGGCAGCGCGTATACCTTTCGCCAAGCGAGCTCCGTGGGCTGTGGCCTGCGTCGTCGATCGCGGCGACCGCGCGCCTGGTACGTCGCCGCGACCCCCACGGCCACTTTGCGAGCCCGCTTCTGGATGCCGTTCTCGGGCTCTAGTTCTGGTGCGCTTCAGATTCGCATGTATGTTGCAATCGCACCGTGGCAGCGGGACCGAAGCGGCGAGACCGCCGGAATTCGTGGAAGGCAAAGGCATTGCCGCGTGGGGTGATGGCCGACGCGGCACCGCAGCCCGGGCGTGAGTGCGTGAGGGCGAGCGGTGCGGCGCGAGGGTCAAAACGTGTCCGTCGAAATGGCGGGAATTCCTCGAGGTCTCGCAGTAGTGCCAGCCGGCGCTTTCCAAGGCCCCATCGCGGCGATCTGCGCTAGGACATCGGCGGCAACGCTCACTCGATGCTGCCTTCCCCCGACACCCTCGCAGTCCAGGCCGATAGCTCTGCCCTTCACACGCAGAGACTGGCGCGCGTCAGGCCCGGGCGCCGGGTGGCCGACCTTCTTCGCCGGGAGGTCGCGCTCGCCGATGAGGACTTCGACGCGCTCTACCCGCCGGCGGTGCGCGAGGTTTCGTCGCGCTACTGGACGCCGGTGGCGGTGGCCATGCGCGCGGCGCAGCTGCTGGTGACCGATCGCTCGACGCGGGTGCTCGACGTGGGCTCCGGCGCGGGCAAGTTCTGTCTGGTGGGCGCCCTCGCCACAGGCGCTTCGTTCACCGGGGTCGAACATCGTGCCGCCCTGGTGGAGGTGGCGCAAAACGCTGCCGCCACCCTGGGAGCCCGGCGCGCGCGATTCCTTCACGGGCGGTTCCACACCGTGCCGTGCGAGACCTTCGACGCGTTTTACTTCTTCAACCCCTTCGCCGAGAATGTGTTCCCCGCCTCGGAGCACCTCGATGCTTCGGTCGAGCTCTCCTCCGATCGGTGCCTTGCAGACCTCACCTTTGCGGAAGAGCTCCTGGCGCGAGCCAAGGACGGCGCACGCATCGCCACCTACCACGGCTTCGGCGGACAGATCCCCGGCAGCTACGAGCTGCTGCGCACCGAGCCTTTGGGTTCCGACTACCTGGAGCTGTGGGTCAAGCGCCCGCGCGCCTGAGCGTTTCCGTCGACTCAGGGGGCGGCGGGGCGGACGGCGCTCATCTCTACCAGTGCGGCGTCGACCGGGTGCTTGGTGGGGACGCGCGCTTTGGTGGCGGCGACCCGCGCCGAGAGCGCCGGCGTCTCGGCGAGCAGCCGGCGCAGGGTACCGGCCACGTAGGTCTCGAGCAGCTGGTAGCTGCGGGCCTGGCCCTCTTCCACGGCCAGCGAGGCCACGGTGTCGTAGCTGGTCACCAGGTTCACGTCGTCCTCTCCGGGAATGGCGCCTGGACCCAGCTCGAGGTCGATGTCGACCACCACCTCCTGGAGCACCGATCGTTCGGCCCGAGATGCGCCGATGCGGGCATCGAAGCGGACTCCCTTCAGACGCAGCCAGTAGCTTCCCATGGGCCCTCGTGTACGCCCACTTGCGCTCCGTGTCATGCGTTGATCGCAGGCCCTACGCCACCAACTCGCGCACCGGTCATCCAAGGCGTACCCACCATGAAGAAGAAGAAGATTTCGCCGCCCAAGAAGGCCGACCTCCTGGCCCAACGGTCTGCACCTCTTGCCACGCCGACCGACCTCGGGCCGAAGGCCACCAAGGACGTGGCGGCGGCCATGAACGGCGTGCTGGCCGACGTGTTCGCGCTGTACCTGAAGACCAAGAACTTTCACTGGCACGTGAGCGGGCCGCATTTTCGCGACTACCACTTGCTCCTCGACGAGCAAGCCACCCAGATTTTCGCCATGACCGACCCCATCGCCGAGCGCATTCGCAAGGTGGGCGGCCAGACCATCAAGTCGGTGGGGCACATCGCGCGCACCCAGCGCATTCTCGACAACGACGCCGACTACGTGGAGCCGTCGAGCATGCTCGCCGAGCTGCGCGACGACAACAAGGTGCTGGCCGCCGGCCTGCGCGAGGCCCACGAGGTGTGTGACGAGCATCGCGACATCGCCACTGCCAGCCTCATCGAGAACTGGATCGACGAGACCGAGCAGCGTACCTGGTTCCTCTTCGAAGCCGGCCGCCGAGCCGACTCGTCGGGTCACTGAGTCATCGGCCCAGCGGAGGAGCGGGCGACGCGCGCGATTGCGACAATTTGCCCCATCGTTCGTGCGCCTCAAGAAACGCGTCCTTCACGCCGTACTCGAGACTATGAGGAGTTGGGCGAGCCGTCGCTCTCCCATTCTACCTTTACCCAGAGAAGCACCAGGCCAGTGCAAGCGTCTGCCCCATGAACCACGGGATCGTGCGAGTTATCGTCGTCGACGCTGCCGCCAGCGTGCGTCAGACGCTCAAAGAGATCCTGGAGAGCGATCCGCGCATCGTCGTGCTCGGTACCGCTTCCGACGTCGCTGCGGCGTCGCGAATGCTCGCCGCCGAGCGGCCCGACGTGATGATGCTCGACCTCGACCTACCGGGCGGCGGCGGTCCTGTATTGCTCGACCAAGTCCTCCGCGATCATCGCTTGCCAGTGGTGGTGTGCTCGCACTTTTCGGGACCCGGCACCGACGCCGCAGCGGCTGCGCTGGCGCGCGGTGCGGTCGAGGTGATTGGCAAGCCGCACACCGGTGTGCGCAAATTCATCCAAGAGAGCCAGGACCACATCTGCGACGTGGTGTTCGCCGCCGCGCACGCCGACATGGGGCGGGTGCACCGACGTCGGTTGCGGTCCTCGGCCGACGTGGTTCTCCCCGCGCCGCTGGCGGGCAAGCTGGCGTTCCCAACCACGCGAGCGCTGGTGGCGATTGGCGCCTCTACCGGGGGCACCGAGGCCCTGGCAGAAATTCTCACGGCGCTTCCGGAGGGGGCGCCGGGGGTCGTGGTCGTGCAGCACATGCCCGCCAAATTCACCGAGCAGTTCGCCAAGCGTCTCGACGTGGCTTGCGCCATGGACGTGCGCGAGGCGAAGAGCGGCGATCGGGTGCAGAGGGGGCGCGTGCTGGTGGCCCCGGGGGGCAAGCACCTGCTCCTTCAACGAAGCGGCTCGCAATACTTCGTCGACGTGCGGGAGGGGCCCGAGGTGAACGGCCACCGGCCGTCCATCGACGTGCTCTTCCGATCCGTCGCGCGCTACGCGGGCTCCAATGCCATGGGCATCATCCTCACCGGCATGGGCGACGACGGCGCGCGCGGCCTCGCCGAGCTGAAGGAAGCAGGTGGCCACACCATTGCCCAGGACGAGGCGAGCTCGGTGGTGTTCGGAATGGCGCGCGAAGCGATTCGCCGCGGCGCCGTCGATGTCGTGCTTGGCCTGGGTGAAATTGCCGCAGCGGTGAGGCGGCGCTATAACCTTCTGCCGAGGCCGAAGGCGCGCATCAGCACCCTCACGTCGATTCCCCCGCCCGGGGTAACGCGCCGCCGTACCGGCACCCCTTAGGTTAGGAGACTGGTGTTTTTGGCCGATACCTTCGGGATGCCGGCGCCTCGCGTCCTCACGAGAAGAGAGAGTGAGCGACCGACGCTGCCCCCAGCGAACGCGCCCCCCTCGGTCTCGGCCAAAAACCCTCAGTCTCCTCGTCTGGCGCTCTCCGCCGCCGCGCAGTCGCGCGGACAGGAGGAATCAGGTGGCGAGGCCGTCAGGCGCCGCGTCGAATGAAGTAGCTCGCGTACCCTTGGTTCTTTTGTGTGTAGACGAGCTCGTGGCCGGTCATGCGACACCACGCTGCGAGGTCCTCGCGGGCCGCGATGTCGTCGGTGACGACCTTCAGAATCTGCCCCGGCGGCAGTGCCTTGACCATTTTGGCCATCGGAAGGAGCAACTCGATACAGGTCTCACCAATCGCGTCGAAGTGGGCGTCGAAGGGCGGCGCGGTGGGCTCGCCCGAAGCCAATCTTGGCGCCGCCGCGGCGGGCTCGACCACGGACGGAGTAGAACCAGCCTCGCTCAGCGGAAGACGCCGCTTGGCGGCGGGAGCCGGCGCGGGGGTCCGCGCGGTCACGCTGAAGAGATCGGCATCGGGACGCGGAGGCGGCCGGGGAGCAACGTCGCCGGCCTGTTCGGCGACCGCGCGAACGCGCGCCCGAACCTTGTTGCCCTCGAGGACGTCGGCTTGCAAGACGCACGCGCAGTGGAAGCTTCCCACCTCCACGCCTTGGTCGAGGCTCGTCGTGTGGGGGCGCGCGCACTCTGCTCCCTCCCCCTCCATCGATCGAAGCACGCGCGGCGTGCTCGAACCAACGACGGCATGCACTTCGTCCTTCGGCATCGCCTCCTCCCACAATAGGTCGTAGGTGAGGTCCATGAAGGTCTCGCAATACGGCTCCGCCGCCTGAAAGCTCCCGCGCCCCTGCGTCGCCAGGCTGTCGAAGTAGGACGAACAGTTCGTGCCACCGCCGCACAAGAACTTGAGGTGGCAATCGCTGCAACCGTCGCGCTTCTGAACCGAGTTTTGCCGAATAGACTCCAGGATCGGAGATCGGAGCCAGATGTCGCGCAGCGACTGTTCGCGGACGGAGCCGCAGGCGAGACTCGGCGCGCCGCTAAACCACACGCACGGGTACACCTGGCCATCGCTGAAGACGTCGAGGCTCTCGTAGCCGCAGTTGCAAAGGTCGGTTTTGCGGTTTCGCTTTCCGCGGATGCGCACACGGTGGCTCGTCTCGTTGTCGATCACCATTCCCAGAGGGCTCGCGACCGCGGAAACCTCGCGCATGATCTCAGTGACCTTCGCCGGCGCGAGAAGGAGATCGTCATTGTCGTAGGCGCGTCCCCGCTCCTGAAGCCACAGTAGATGGTGCTCGCGAACTCCGAGAGACGCGAGGAGCCGTGTGGTGTCCGCAATCCGATCGGCGTTGTTCACCGTGATCGAAGTGCTCACCGCGGGCGTCAGGTCGAGCGCGACGAGTGCGCGAATCCCCTCCACCGTGCGCTCGAAGGTCTTGGCCCCTCGGATTGCCTCGTGAAGCTCGGCATCTGGACCATCGAGCGACACTTGGAAGTGCAGCCTCCGCGGCGCGCCCTCGCGCTCGCCATGCGCGCCATTGGCGCGACGAGCCACCTCGCCAAGCTTCGCGAGTACCGTCCCGTTGAAGTAGGTCGCGTTCGTGAGGATGACGAGCTCACTCGCCGCGCAGACATGATCGATGAGATCGAAGATGTCTTTGCGCATGAAGGGCTCGCCGCCGGTGAAGTAAAAGCGCGTAACACCGAGCTCGCGCGCGTCGTCCACCAGACGGATGAGATCGCTCGTCGTCATCTCGTCGGGCGGGACGTAGTCGCCCGATGAGACGTAGCAATGGCTGCATCTCAGGTTGCAATCGTTGGTTACGAATACGTAGAGCTCCGCGAGGCGTCCCGGTGCGATCGCATCTCCGCGGCCGCGGTACGGCGGTCGCGCGAACGGCCTTAGGCTCGCCAGCTCTCGGCTGGCGACCTCTTCCAGAAATTGCACCACTTCCGCCTCCCCCGTTGGCGGCGTTGCCGAGGAACGTGCTCGGAGCTCCTGGGTGAGGCCGCTCACGGTTCGGCGACCGTTCGCGAGTCGGAGTATCTCCCCGCCGACGCCGTTGGTGGACAGCCAGTTGGGTCCTTCGGCATCGACGACGAGGGTAACGCCGTCTCGCTCGAGAAAGACGAGGTCGGGTGTATGGTACACGCGAGAACCTACCCCAGCTACCTGGCGGGCAAGTCCACGCTCGAGAAAAGGCTTCACGAATATCTCCGGCGGCCAGGGGGCGGCCCGGGGCGGCCGCCAGGGTAGGGGGGGGCTACTGCTCAGTACGAGACGCAGGGCGAGCCATCGGAGAGGAACTCGACGAGCTTGGCGCCGCCGACGATGACCGCACCCGCAACGAGCTTGCCTTCCTCGAGACCGCGACGCTTGAAGCAAGGCGAGCAAACGTAGATCTGGCCGCCAGCCGCCGTAAACTTATCCATGAGCTCCTTGAGCGGCGCAAAGCCTTCTTCGCGAATGTCGTCGGCGTAGCCGACCTGGGAGAGGCGCACGGCTTCGGTACTCAGAAACACCATGGTCTGCTTGTCGGACGCGACGGCGGCGTTGGCGACGACGAACGCCACCGTGGCCTTGTCGGCATCGTTCTTGGCGTGGGTGAGATTGACGCAAAATTTCGTGGCCATGGTTAGTTATTTCTCCGTTGGATGTCGTAGCTGTGGGGTGGATCGTGTCGAACGAGACGGTGGCCGGTGAGCCGGCACCAAGCGGGAATATCGAGGGGGGCGGCAAGATCGGTCGCGCGAACACGAAGCACGATGCCGGGCGAGAGCGCCATGAGCCGAGCACGCAGCTCGAGAACCAAGTCGCCGCAGCTCATGTCGCCGGCGTCCCAGGCTACCGTCGGGGCTACCGTCGGGGCTACCGTCGGGGCCATGGCCGCCTCCTCCGCAGCGGGTTCGGCGGCCGAACGTTCGGAGCTGCGTCCAAAGATACAAACGGGGCCCGGCCCCAGCCCCTCGCGCTCGCTCGCAATCGACAGCGCCCGCGCAAAACACGTGCGTCGGGAGATGTGGGCGTACGCGTCTGTGAGGAGCACGGCTTCGGCAGTCGCGAGCCCACGTGCGAGGCACCGCGGGCAACGCGGAGTGTCTTTGAATCCGAGCACCACAGCGAGAAGCGCGTCGTGTCCGCAGAGGCGCGCGGCGCACCCGATGCACGACATGCCGGTCAAGCGGTCGAGATCGGCGACGACTTTCGGAAGGACCTCGTCCGCGTCGTCTTCGAGGTCATCGGTTCTTCCAGGTTCGACTCGCACCCGAGGTTCATACCACACCAGCAGGCGGACCGAGAGCTTGGCCGCAGCAGCGTCCGGCGGCCCCACGCGCGGATTGCGGAGGGTGAAGGCTTCGGCCGGGTCGGAACCGCTTGCGCCAGAAGCGCACGAGAGCTGACTGTCGCCATCACGGAGCGCAAGAATGGATGCGAGGTCTCCTTCAACGGTTCCTCGAATCCCTGGGGGACCAAGTTCGCGCTTCTTCTACTCAACATGCTGCACATCGCACACGGCGCCCCGCCAAGAGCTCGACTGGCTCGACTCACTCGCTTTTCAGCCGAGCTCTCGGTTCAGGCACACGGACGACCCACGATTCGTTATCACGGTTTCTTCGACTGAGCGAAGCCGTAGATTGCCATCCCACCGCCGAGAACGACGAACCCCACTCCAATGAGCGACATCGCCCGGCCATCGATGAAGTGGAGCTCGACGTGCAGCAGACGGAGAATGAAAGCGACGGCGAGGGCGAACACTCCAAGCCCAGCGATAGCACTGCCAGACGTCGAGTAACTTCCGCCTTCGGCCTCCTCGTCCTTGCTCATCGACTATCTCCCGTCAGGCCGACGCGACCGCCGCTTCATTCGTGGCGCCCTCCGCCGCCATCTTGGCTCGGGCAATATGATAAATCATAACCCCGTATCCGCACTTGGCAGCGATGTCCGCGAAAGTATAGCCCACTTGGAGTGCCACTTGGGCGCTCCCACCACTCACTCCAAGCATCGGCATGAGGTAGGCGATCGGGTAGAAGCCCCACGTTCCGAGGATCAGAAGTCGCGTGTTCCGGAGAAGGATGCGAACTTCCTCGCTTTCCTTCGAGGCGGCCTTCGCGAGCTCTACCCACAGAACGTACAGAATGTACACGAAAGGAACGGTCGACGCGGCTCCCCAGATCGCACGGCTACTGGTCTCGGCCGCCACCTCGCCGGGGTACCCCAGCCCGACCATGAGCACGGCGGCGATCACGAGCTTCGCCATCATCGGTCCGCGTACGCCCTTGGCCAACGCGAGCACCGCCACCAGTTCGGCGACCAGAAGCGGTACGGTCAAGAGCCAGTCGACATAGCGGTACGCGTCATTGAATGGAGCGCCGGTTGCGACGTAGCTTCCGCCCGTGAGGGCGTAGGCATCGTGCCAGCTGTTGAAAATGCGAAAGTAGTGGTAGCCGGCGATGGCGACCACCAGCGACGACATGATCAACGCAGGTCGATACTTTGGCGAGACCTGACCTCGTGCGGTCACGAAGAATACGAACGAAGCCAACATCGCAGCCACGGCGAGGCTCAGTGTGTTGTAGACGAGCTGGTACTGTCCGACGCTTAGCGAAGGCATGTGATATCTCCTTGTACAGGTCACGGGGTTAGGGGCCGGCTCGTGCGTCTTCAATCCCTCCGGGCGACGTTTCCGCGATGAGGGCGAAGCGGACAACGCCAGCCGGCGTCCAACCGGTGTACCGCCGCGTCATTCGCGTCATTCGCGTCATTCGCCACCATCGTCCGCGAACCGGGCTCGCTCCTTGTCCGCGACGTGCCACGGACCTACGGCATAGCTATCGCCAACGGCCATGCACAATCTCCATCGCAAGTCGCTCACCGGCATCGACGCGCTGGTTTCGCGGTCGATTCTGAAACCATTGCGACCCTCGCGTCGCTTGGAGCGTCCGGCCGCGACGAAGTTGCGCTGGCCCTGGCTTTCAGCCGCACCCGGTCTCGGCTTGGCGATGTTCTTGGTCTGCACGCTCGACCGCCGGCATCCCAGCGCAGGCTTGGTGCTCCTCGTCGTGATGGTGGCCACCGTAGGGATGTTGCATGGCGCGTTGGACGCGCTGCTGCTCACCCGCCAGTGGCCAGGTCTTCGGAGCCGGGCGGCCGTGGCGCTGTCGTACCTGCTGGCCGTCGTGGCTACCGCGCTGCTGCTGCAGCCTCGGCCCGGCCTAGCCCTCGTGCTGCTGCTGGCGCTGTCGATCTGGCACTTTGGCGAGGGCTTTGAGCTGAACCAGGCACTGCCGACGTGGCAGAGCTGGGCATTCAGGTTGCTGCGTGGAGGCGCGCCGGTGCTGCTCCCAGCGCTCGTGGCGCGGCCGGCGTTGCAGTCGATCGTTGCGCGGTTGGTGGGACCAGAGATGGTTGCGTCGGTCGCGGCCACCTGGACCGTCGCGGCAGTAGCCTGGCTGCTGCTCGCATGCATTTTGACGGCTCACACGGTCTATTCTTGGCCGTCTGCGCCAAGAGCCCTGCGCGTGGCCGCCATCGAGACTTCCGCACTTACCGCACTCTATCTGCTGCTTTCGCCAATGATGGCCTTTGCGCTATTTTTCGGCCTCTATCATTCGCTCGGACATACGGCTCGGGTCTCGTCCCTCACCCCTGGGCATGGGTCTTGGCGGTCTTGGGTGGCTGATCCGGCGCTCGCGCTGACGCTGTTGTTGACCCTGCTGCTCGGCGTCGGTCTCGTACTCTGGATGGGTATGCATCGTCTCGAGCTGACCGCAACCGAGCTGACCCTGCGCACGGTGGTGCTCGCACTGACGGCAGTGTCGGTGCCCCACGTGTTGTTCATTTCGTACTGGGCCCGCCGGCCCGTCCGCCCACCCAGCGCCTAGGCAGACGAGCAGGCGTGTGAAGCCCCGCCCCTTGTCGCTCGACCTTTCGCGAGTGGCCTGACGTACCGGCGCTACCTGCAGACGAGCTGGCCGTCGCCGTCGATGCTGGCCCTCGAACCGATGGGCCCGCACGAGCCCTCGGCACATTGGCTCCCGCCGGAGATGCTTCCGCCTTCGCACTGGTAGGCCGAGTAGCTCGCGAGCTCGCTGCAGTAGAAGCCATCGGCCTTGCCGGTGCAGGTGTCGGGGGCGTGCTCGTCGACGCCGCCGTCTCCGTCCGCGCCGGCGTCGTTGGCCGAGCTTTGCCCAAGGGCGAAGACGTTGCGCTGGAGCCAGTCGCGCGCCCACGGTTGGAACATCGAGCCGAGCTGACCACCGAAGGAATACGAGTCTTCCTTGGCCACATTCTCCCAATATCGGTGCTCTATTGCCGCCATCCTGAGGCCCGCAGCGGAGTCTACCGGCGCGTTGTAGAGCGCACGCGCTTCGGGTGAATTGAACACCCGGCCGATACGCTCTTCGCCGGCTGTCCCCAGCGCAGCGTAGATGGTTCCAATGGCGCGATGCACGGCGTTGCCGACGGTGCCTTCAGGGTAGCCGGCAGTCGCAGCGTACGCGCCGAGGCGTGATTCGCGGTCTGGCCGGACGGTGCCCGCGTCGATCTGCGCCAGCGTTAGGAGGCGCGTGGCGGTGCGCGTCGCGAGGTCGGGGCCGCCCGCCAGCATCTCCCCTGCGTCGCCGAGGCTGGCGAGGATGCCTTGGCGATCGTCGCCGTACTTCCCATTCGCTCCGAGGCCGAGATTGGGGATGTCATCGCCGCCTCCAGCCATTCCACGGAGCTGAAAGATAACCGCCGAAGCCGGCTTCAGAGCACCTTGGAAGAGGGGGTCGGCGGCGACGCGCGCGCGCATCTCGGGAGACTCTGCAGCGGCTGCAATCTTGGTCCGGAGTGCGCCGTACGCTGCGATGACGCGATCCCCGTTCTCCGAGCGCAGCTCGATACTGAGGCGCCGGAACACCCCGGGGTCCTTGGTCTCGGTCACGATGAGGAGGTGCGCGCCGATCGCGTTGAGACGCGCCACCCGCGTTCGCACCACTTCCGGGGCGCGCTTGGTTGCGGGCTCTCCGCTCACCCCCATCATTCCGAGGGCCGCGGAGGTGGCCGCTTTGGCATCGACGTCGGTGAGGACCGCCGACGCCGGGGGCCCATCCAGCGGCCGCGGCGCTTCGGTGCCGTCGCTGCACGCTTGGGCACCCAGGAGCGACAGAAGAAGTGCAGCGCCGAAGGAGCATGCGCGGGCGCGAGGAAGTCCAAAGGTCATGCTCCGTACTTGGCCGGATGTGCCCGGATGTTTCGCTTCCTCCACACGATAGGTAGGATATGTACCCACTCAGATGGGCGCTGGGGCACTCCAAGCGCGGGAAATGAAACGACAAGCGCCGCTCCACGCGTGGTTGCGCCGCTCGACGATTCTCTCCTCGCGCGCGCGCGGGCGCCCCACAACGCGCACCGTACGAGGCGCGCTGTGGACAGCGCGCCGCCTGCTGCTGCTCGCGAGGAGGAGCCACGCGCGCATGCGACGAAAATTTCGAAGAAGCCGACCGATTCAACCTGATCGGTGCTTCAGGCGCAGACTATTCGACGAGCTCGATCTGCACCCGGCGATCGCTGGGCCAATCGGCCGGAGCGGGGCTCGCATCGTCCTTGCCCATCGACGACGTCTGGACGCGGTCGGCAGCGACGCCGTTCTTCACCAGGTAGCGCTTCACCGATTCGGCGCGCTCGAGCCCCAACTTCTCGTTGTACTCTTCGGTCCCACGGGGGTCGGTGCGGCCAATGAGGCGGATGGCGCGGCCCTTGAGGGCGCCGGTGCTCATGCAGCTCGCGAGGGTCTGCAACGTGGGGTCGGCCTTGACCGTGTCGGACGAGTCGAGACGGAAGAACGGCGCTGGACCCGCGCATACCGAACGAACTCCATCGGTGACGTACATGCTGTAGATCATGCCTGTCTCGTAGCGGGGCGGAGCTCGACCCAAGTCTGCGGTGCGCGGGGGCGTCACCGGCTTGGTGAGGCCGACGCTGGGGCTGCGCGGCTCTTCCGAGTGGCAAGCGGCGCCGAGCATCGCAACGATGATGAGCAGGGGGGCTGAGAAACGAAGCATGAGACCTCGGAGATCGGTGTACGAAGGCGCGGCTCGAAGCGAGCCCGCCCACCGGAATGCACGGGGCGCGCCCACGCCCCATCGCGCTATCCACGGGAAATACCGCCGCGCCCGGCGCACGTTCGGGGCAATGTGTCTCGTGCGGGGCGAATCGCCCCGCGCAAGTCCGCCGCTTCGCGCTGCCGGTTAAACCACCGAGAGGTGCAGGCGCGCCCAGGTAGCCGGCTGCTGCACGGCTTCGGTCTCGAGCGCAGCGCTCGCGGCCGCGAGGCGCGTCGGGTCGTTCGCGAGTGTGGCTTCATGCCACCCTGCCGCTGCCGCGTGCACGCGCATCTCGGCCAGCTGATACAGCTCCCGCGCGCGCCCGAAGGCGGCGATGGCGTTCGCGAGATCGCCGTCGAGTCGTGCCAGCCCCGCGCGCAGCATGCTCGCCGGCGCGAGCGCATAGCCCGGCCCCTCCTTCTCGAGATCGCGAATGCACCGCTTGACGTTCGCCCGAAGCGCCTTTGCCCGCGCGGCCTCCACCTTGCCTCCCGCGAGGGCTCCGAAGGCGGCTCTCCCGGTTAGATCCGCGGCTTCTACCCGCACCAGCTGCATCGCCGTCAGGCGCGCCGCGCGGGCCTTGGGGACCTCGTCTTCGAGGCGCGTAAGAGCGCGCTCGAAGTCGCCGGCGTAAAGGTCGGTCATCGATCGCATGCGCAGGCCGATCCAGTGCTGGAAGTGGTAGCCGTCGTTGGTCCAGCGAACGAGCGCCTCGTCGACGCAGCGATGCGCTCGGCGCACGTCGTGGGCCATGAGCGAAGTAACGGCTCGGTACAGCGAAGACTCCACGCCGAGCGCGAGATCGCCGCGGTCCTCGGCTTCGCCCGCGAACATCTTGGCGCGCCGCGACAGCTCACGCAGGCCGCCCAGGTGAAGGAGCACCACCAGCGATGTGGTCTTCGCGGTGTCCACCTCCCAGGCGCTGCCGGCGTGCTTCTCGGTCAGCGTCGCCACCGAGGCGTCGAAGGTATCGAGCGCCGTCGCCCACTGGCCCGCGCAACATGCCACCATGCCGCGGGCAAGCTGGCAGAAGGCCATTGCGTGGCCATCATCTCTCTCGTCGGCGATGCGCTCACCGGCGGCGATCCACTTCAGGGCTCGCGCGGGCGACCCACCGAACCCTAGCAACGTGGCCACGTACGCGATGCCTCGAACCGCGCGCGGCGCGTCACCGATGGCGAGGGCGCGTCGCGCGGCGCGCAGGAAGAAGAGCGTACCCAGTGTGCCGTCGTACGACGCGTATCCCTTGCCGATGGAGAGGAAGGTCTCAAACAGCAGCTGTTCGCGCGGGCTTTGGGCGCGGGGCTTACCCAGGACCGGACCGCGGATGAGGAGCGGGACGATCTCCGATACGAGTGCCACCTGCACCCACCACGAGGCCGCCGGTGCCGACACGTCGAGCGCATGGAGGACGCGGTTCATCACCGCGCGCCCGTCGTCTACTCGCCCCGCCACCAGGAAGTGCTCCATGGCTTCGCGCCGGAGGTTCTCTGCTTCGAGCCCTTCGGCGTGGTCGGCGCAGCCGAGGAGGATCGGTGCCGCTTCGGCGCAGCGCCCGGCGCTTGCCAGAATCCGACCCCGCTGGAGCGTCAGCGCGCGGCGATCGGGGGCCGCTGGGTCGGGCGTACAGCGGAGCGCGAGCTCGTTGCAGCGGAGCGCATGATCGAAGGCCAGGGCAGCCACTGCGTACTCGGCGGCGCGCGTAGCGAGGGCTCGGGCCCGGTCGTTCTCACCTACCTCTGCGAGGTGCTGGGCCGCGGCGTACGCTTCGCCCTCTCGGTCGGCGAAGAACGCGCCCAGAGCGTGGTGCACGTCGATTTTGCGGGCCGGCGTCATGGCCTCCACGACCAGCTCGCGAATGCGATCGTGGTACGGCTCGATGAGCCGCGCGGACGGGAGCGACGATGGGCGCACCAATCGCAGGCGCGTCAGGACGTCGACCGAGGGCCACGCCCGGCCGGTATTTTCGCTGCCGGCGGAGAGCGCCGCGGCGTCGAGAGGCTGCCTCGCCAGGCATACGGTCTCCAGGATGCGCAAACCTTCGGCCGGCACGGCGGTGAGGAGCCTGCGCATCGCCGCCTCTACCGTGAAGTCTTGCGGGGGGGGCTCGGTCGCGCTGGCGAGCGAGAGCAGAAGCTGCAGCAAGAACGGCGAGCCCTGGGCCTGCGGCGCAATGTCGTGCACGCGAGGGTCGTCTGGCGCGAGGCCTTGCGCCATGGCGCGCACTGCATCGTCGTCGAGGGGAGCCAGGTGCATGCGCAGCGCCCCCTCCTCGGGCGCGTGGGCCGCGGCGAGTAGCAGGGCTTCACGTACGAACGGCGACTCCGCGCGATCGCTGCGGTAGGCGAGCGCCACCAGCGCGGCGCCGCGCAGCTCTTGAAGGAGCTCGCGCAGCAAGCGGGCAGAGTCCAGATCTCCGCAATGAACGTCGTCGAGGAGCAGCACGAGCCCGTAGCGCTCGGCGATGTTCGAGAGCAACCGTTGGAGCGCTGCGGTGGCCCGCCGCCGGAGGGCCATTGCGTCCGGCAGGATCGTCAATGCGTCCGGCAGGATCGTCAATGCCTCGGTCGCCTCTGCGGGCTTGGTCGAGGGTGGCGCGACCCCGAGCGCCGCACCGAGCACGGGAAAGAGCTCGGCGAGTAGCTCCGGGCCGGAAGGCAAAAGCGCCGCTTGCTCCTCCTTGCTCAGCACCATGAGGCGCTGGGCGAGGCGATCGAACACACCGTCGAGCCCGCGGTAGCGAAGCGCGTCGCCCTCGTACGCACGCCCTTCGAGAACCCAAGCCTCGGCCGATACCCGGCGCCCGAAGGCAGCCAGGACCGTAGACTTACCGATTCCGGATGCCCCCTCGAGCAACACCACCTCGGTGCGCGCTTGCTTCCGCACGTGGCGCCACCTGCCGTGCAGCGCTTCGATGTCGGCGTCGCGCCCCCATACCTTGCCGCCCACCTCTGCCGGTCCGGCGACGCTGGGCGGCGAAGGGCGCATGCCGGGAGCGCGCAGCGCCTCGCGGGCTTGCGTGAGGGGCCATCGCGCCGCGGGGTCGCGGACCAGGAGCCCGCGGCAAATGTCCACGAGCGAGGGGTTTCCGGGCGGAAAAGAATCGCGCTCGGGCCCCTCCGGTCGCAGCACCCGCTGCCAAACGCTCTCCTCTTCGGCTTCGTCGAAAGGGAGCCGGCCGGTGATGGCCTGGTGGAGCAACACGCCGACCGCGTAGGCGTCGGCCGCCGCCGTGGCCTCGTTGCTAGCGAGCACCTCGGGCGCGAGGTACGCGAAGGTGCCTGCGATGGATCCAGCCCGCTCTCGTTCGGATACCGACCGCGCGAGGCCCAGATCGAGGATCGCCACGCGACCGGACGACTCCACCAAAACGTTCGACGACTTGACGTCGCGGTGAACGAGGCCTTGCGCATGAATGGCGCTCAGGCCGTCGCATAGCTGACGAAAAACCTCCCGGATTCGATCGCCAGCGGTCGCCTGGGCCTGCCGCCCGACCCACTCCAGCAGCGGACTCCCCTCCACCAGCTCCATCGTGAGGAAAGGGCCCTGGCGGTCGCTCTCCAATGTGTACGGGAGCACCACGTTCGGATGACGCAGATCGGCCGCGAGCCGGAACTCACGCTTGATGTCCGACGCATCGACCTCTTGCGGATGCAGGCGCTTGAGCGCGAGATGATTGCCGCCGCGCAGGTCTTCGACGCGGAACACGGCACCGCTCGAACCTTCGCCGAGGAGGGCCATCACGCGGTAATTTCCGATGTTCTCCGGGAGCGGCGCTTCCATGTATTGGCGGCGCACACGCTACCATCGACCCGCTTTCTTGCGAGGACGTTACGGGTTCGTAGGAATGCCGCCTCGGCTACGGCTTTGAATCGTCGGGTGGCAGCGAGGGAACCGGCGGAGGCATGCCCGGCGGCAGGCCGATCTCGTCGCCATCGACGCCGATTTCCTTGTCGAGCTCCTTATCGTGGGCCGCCTCGGTGTCGTGATCCCGGTCGGCCATGGTGCCCGCCACGAAGCCCGCGACGGCTCCGATCGCGCCACCGGCGATGGCGCCGATGGGGCCGGCGATGGCGCCTGCGGCGGCGCCTGCCAGCGCACCGGCGCCCGCTCCCACGCTACGCAACGCGTGCGAATGCGGAATGCCCTCGATGGGCTCGTCCTGGTCCGGCTTGTTCTTTTGGGTCGTCATGCTCTTCTAAAGAAGCAAGACGCGGACCACCGTCGTAACCTTCTGTTTGTGCCTGCGAAGGCGTTGCCGCAGCGGGGCTCGCGACACGCAAAGCCTGCATGCAGTGGCTTTCTTGCGCGCTATTGAAACGCTGCCCAGAGCTGCTCGGCGAGCCGCTGCCAATGGCGCTCGGCCGCGGCTTCGTTGTACACGGGCATGTCGGCGACGGCGAAACCGTGCTGGGTTCCGGGGTAGAGCTCCACCACGTGCGGCACGCGCGCCGCGCTGAGCGCGGCCTCGAGCGCTTCGGTGACGGCGGGTGTGTGGCGCAAATCGTTCTCTGCCGCGCCCACGTATACGCGGCCCTGGACACGCTCGGCGACGAACTTCGGGCTCGCGGCGTCGGTGACGAAGCCGCCACCATGGAACGAGGCAGCGAGCGCCACGCGACCCGGGTGGGCGCACGCGGCGCGCAGGGCGAAGCCTCCACCGAGGCAGTATCCGACGCACGCCGCCTTGCCGGCGATCACATCGGGCTGCGCGTCGAGCCAGTCGAGAAAGCACCCCACGTCGCGCATCGCGGGTTCGTCGCCGCCGATGGCGGCCATCAGGCCCCGGACGCGGTCGAGCTCGGGGCCGCCGGCGAACACCGTCGCCGGGTCGAAGGGCGCAAAGGGCCCCGAGCGATAGTAGAGGTCTGGCAACAGCACGACGTACCCCGTGTCGGCCAGGCGATCGGCCATGCGTTCGAGCGTGTCGCGGACGCCCACGCCGTCCATCAAAAGCAGCACGGCCGGGAAGGGCCCCGGGCCGTTGGGGCGTGCGACGTATGCCTTGCAAGTGCCGTCTCCGGCGCGCAGCTCGGTAAAGGTCCCGTTCATATGCGCGCCAGAATAGACCCGCTGCGCGCTGGGCGCGGGCGAAATGTTAGCCCGTGAGCTCGAGGTTCTCGCCTTCGACCAGGTGGCTGACCACCCGCTCGCTGGGGCGCTCGCGGCCCTTTTCGTACTCCCGGATCATACGTTGCGCTGCGCGATCGACTGCGTGGTCCACCGCCTCGAAGGCGTCGTCGCTCTCGGCCTCGACCACCAACAGGCGATGGCTCTGGGGCGGCTTGGGGACAGAAGGCGCGGGCGCCGCGGCGCGGGGGCCGACGTTGCGCAGCTCCATGAGCACGCGGCATCGCTTGCGAACGCCCTCGCGCTCGATGCGCACCGACACATTTCCGACGCGGTCTTCCATGCGGCCTACCGCGAAAGAAAGGCGGCGCTCCACGTATTCCACCAGGGCTTCGCTCTTGGCTCGGGTCTGGATTCTCATCGACTTCGCTCCTTCGTTTTCGCAACACCGGGGCTGCCGGGCCTGTTCCCGGCGCCCTGGTCGATCGTCATAAGTTTCGGTTATTACGAGTGAATTTTGCGCCCGCCAGGCCATGCCTCGCGGGCCTTGGGCGAAGGCTCACGGTTTCGTAAGCGGCCCTTGTGGTCGCCCGCAAGATGGGGGAACGTGGGGGAGCCATGACCGATTCGCTTCGATCCATTCCCCTTGCCCCGCTCGTCGGCACCACCCTCCGCGAGCACGTTCTTGCCGGCATGCAGGCGGCGCCCGGCGCCACTGGCGAGTTCACGTCGCTGCTCAATCACATCTCGCTCGCGGTGCGCATCATCAACGCGCGCGTGCGGCAGGCGGGCCTGGCGGGCATGCTCGGCTACACCGGCGAGACCAACGTGCAGGGCGAAGAGGTGCAGAAGCTCGACGAGTTTGCCAACGACGTGCTGCTCAACGTGCTCGAGCGCAGCGGCCACTGCGGCGTCATCGCCAGCGAAGAGATGGCCACCGCGGTGCTCTCGGCCCACGGCGCCAAGTACGTCACCCTGTTCGACCCACTCGATGGTTCGAGCAACATCGACACCAACGTCACCATCGGCACCATCTTCGCCATCCTGCGGCGCTCCGACCCCAATTCGCCGCCCACCGTGGAAGACGCGCTCCGGCCGGGGCACGAGATCGCGGGCGCCGGTTACGTGGTGTTCGGGCCCTCTACCATGTTCATCCTCACCACCGGCCAGGGCGTGCACGCGTTCACCCTCGACCCGACGGTGGGCGAGTTCTTCCTCTCTATGGCCAACATTCGTTGTCCGTCGCGCGGCAACACCTTCTCGATCAACGAAGGCAACTACGGTAGCTGGTCGCCCGAGGTGAAGAAGTGGAACGACTGGATCAAGTCGGAGCAGCACCCGGGCGGTCCGTATAGCCATCGCTACGTGGGCTCGCTGGTGGCCGACGCCCACCGCACGCTGCTGAAGGGCGGCATCTTCGCGTATCCAGCCGACGCCAAGTCGCCCAAGGGAAAGCTTCGGCTGCTGTACGAGGCCAACCCCTTCGCGTACATCTTTCAGCAGGCGGGCGGCGCGGCGCTCGACGGTGAGCGGCCCATTCTCGACGTGAACCCCACCGAGCTACACCAGCGGACGCCGCTGGTGCTCGGAAGCATGGACGACGTGGCCGACTTCAAGCAGTTCATGCGGGGCGAACGGTGACCCGCGGCGCCCTGCGCGCCGGCGCCTTTGCCGCGCTGCTGCTCGGCGGCTGCAAGACCGATGTGCCCAAGAACGGCCCGGTGCCTGCCGAGACCGCTTCGGCGCACGCGGGCGGCCCCGGCGCGCTCCTCTCCGACGGGCCGTTCGAGGGCGAGGTGACGTTTCACATCGTGAAGGGTTCGCAGACCGGCGACGCCACGTATCGCATCCAAGGCGGGCGCGTGCGCCTCGACATCGGGCCCAACGGCAGCGCACCGGGCGGCGCGGTGGTGTACGACGCCGACAAAAACCGCGGCGCGCTGCTCAAGGCCGACGGCAGCGTTGCGGCGCTCATCGGCAGCGGCGAAAGGCCCGCGGAGCGCCCGCCCAGCCGCGCCAAGATCGAGCGCACCGGCAAGAGCGACGTGGTCGCCGGTTATGGCTGCGAGGTGTGGAACGTGGTCGACGAGAGCGGCAAGAAGAGCGAAGCCTGCGTGGTCGACGGCGTCTCCTTCGCAAGCGAGTACACCCAGCTCGTCACCTGGCTGCCCAGCGGCAAGTTCTTCCTGCTGCGGGTGGTGGAGCGCGACAGCGCGGGCGGCGAGGCCACGCGCATCGAGGTCACCAAGGTGGAGAAGCACGCCGTGGCCGATACGCTGTTCCAGTTCGCCGACACCAAGTAGGGCATGCGCTCCGCGTCGCTTGGGTCGACGGCGCAGATAGCTATCGCTCTGGCTTCCATCCGTACGATGACGAGGCCGCGGCCTGGCGCGGGGCGCAGCGCGCTCGCCTCGAGAAGCTCGGCGTCACGGCACGATTACCGACACCTGGGGCCTGGGTAGCGGCTACCTGGCGCGGTCGCGGGCGGCCACGAGGCGCGGCGCCAGCAGTGCGCCCAGTGCGCCGGCGGCCACGGTCTCGAGCGCGAAGGCCAGGAGCACGTAGACCAGGCTCCCTCCGTGTATCCAGAGCTGGTCCGGGGAATCTACACCGAACTTGGCGAGCTCGCGGCCCAGTGCCACGCGGAGCACCACGGTGGCGAAACCGAGCACCAGCACGTTGGCTGCGGCCGCCGCAGCGAAGCCCATGAGCGGCGGGTTGGGCCACGCCGTGGGCATCAGACTCCCTGGGTTTCCGGGGGCCACACGTACTTGTGCATCTGGAGCTGAACCCGCACCGGAAGCGCGTCGGCCATGACCCAGGTCACCAGATCTTTCGGCAAGAGGCGGCCGAACACCGTGCTGGCGAGGAGGTTCTTGGTGCGCGCGGGGAGCGCGCGGCTGCGGATGACGTCGCGCATCCACTCGTAGTCCTCGCGCCCGGCAAGCACGAACTTGAGCTCGTCGCGGGGGCCGATGTGCTCGAGGTTGCTCCAGCGATTGCGCGCGCTCTCGCCCGACAGCGGCGCCTTGAGGTCCATGATCTTGTGCACCCGCGGGTCGACCGGGGAGACGTCGGCCTCGCCGCTGGTCTCGATGAGCACCGTCTTGCCTGCATCGCACAGCTCCCGCAGGAGCAACGGCACGCCTGGCTGGAGCAACGGCTCGCCGCCGGTGAGCTCTACCAGCTCGGTTCCGCAGGCGAGAGCCTTCTCGAGAACGGCGCTCCGGGGCATGCGCGTGCCGCCATAGAACGCCTGACTGGTGTCGCACCAGCTGCAGCGGAGGTTGCAGCCAGTGGTGCGCACGAAGGTGCAGGGGAGCCCAGCGAACGTGGATTCGCCCTGGATGCTCGCGTAGATCTCGTGGATCACCAACGTGTCTTCCTTGGCCACGCCGGGGCCTTAGCAGATGCGGCCCGAGGATTCGAGCCCGTCCGCGGATCGGGGCGCAACGATGGTATGGTGCACGGGTGCCTCTCTTGACCGACGAACAACGCGATGGGCTCACCGGCTGGGGCCTGTATCCGTCCGTGGAAGCGGCGTTTGCAGCCCACGAAGGTCCGGGCGACACCCTGGGGCGGGTGGCGGCGGTGCACTACGGCGGGGCCTTCGTCGAGCTGGGCGATCGCCGCGTGCTGGCCCACCCTTCCGGCAAGTCGGGCCTCACCCGAAAGCAAGCGCGCGTGGCGGTGGGCGACTGGGTCATTCTCTCGGTGCCCGGGCCTTCCGATGCGACGCTGCACACGGTGCTCCCGCGCCCCACCCACGTCACGCGGCGCGCGGCGGGCGAGGCCGAACGCGCGCAGATCATCGCCAGTCACGTCGACACCGTTGCGGTGGTCATGTCGTGCGACAGCGACTTCAGCCTGGCGCGCCTGGAGCGGTACCTGGCGCTGGCCCACGAAGGGTCGACCCGAGCCGTGCTGCTCCTCACCAAGCCCGATCTGGCGCCGAGCTTTGCGTCGCTCACCGAGCAGGCGCGGGAGATATTGCCTCAGGTTTTTTCGGTGAATGGGCTCACCGGCGAGGGGCTCGACGCATTCGCGGCGACCCTGCTGCCGGGGACCACCACCGCGCTGGTGGGCTCCTCCGGCGTCGGCAAGTCGTCGATCTCCAACTTGCTGGCGGGCTCCGCCGTGACCCGCATCGGCAGCACCCGCGAGAGCGACGGCAAGGGGCGCCACACCACGACGCACCGCGAGCTCCTGAAGCTCCCCTCGGGCGCGCTCCTGGTCGATACGCCCGGCATGCGCGAGGTGGGCCTGCCGCCCGGCGAGCGCAAGGACGCCGGCGACGCCTTCGACGACATCGCGCTCCTGGCCGAGGGCTGCCGCTTTCGCGACTGCACCCACCGCAGTGAGCCGAGCTGCGCCGTGAAGGCGGCCGTCGCTGCCGGCTCGCTGGAAGAGCGTCGCCTCGAAAGCTTTCACAAGCTCACGCAGGCGCGCTCACGCTGAGGCGGCCGCGGAGCGCGGCTCCGTGGTATGAATGGCCCATGAGCGAGCCCAAAAAGCCGCGTCTTACCGCGTTCTACGAGCAGTACTTCAAAAAGCGCCCCCAGCAGTCGCGCTCGCGCAGCGTGGTGGAGGCCATTCTGGTGGCCGCGCTCGAGGGTATCTCGCGGACCGGCGAAGACGTGGCCCTCAGCGACGTGGCAGCTCGCGCCGGCGTGGGCATCGGCTCACTCTACGACTACTTCCGCGATCGTCGCGGCCTGTTCGCCGGCGCGGTGGCCAAGGTCACCGAAGACAACCTCGAAGCCTTCGAGGCGCTGCTCCAGACGACGGAGCCCTTGCCCCTGCGCGAGGCGGTGGCAGCCATCATCGACTTCGCGCTGGCCACTTATGCAGCCGACTCGCGGGTGCCGAGGAGCGTGGTTCGCCTGGCCTACGCGCTCGAGCTGATGCCGATGCTGGCCGAGAGCCAAGGCCTCTTCGCTGCCACCCTCGCCCGATCGCTCGGGCGCCGCACCGATGTGGGTGTGGCCGACGTCGACGCCGCCGCGTACGTTGCGACCCAGTCGATGATGGGGCTCGTACACACGCTCATCTGGGAGCCCCAGCCGCGCATCGCGCGCGAGGCGGTGCGCGTCGCGATGGTCGACATGGTCGCGCGCTACTTGGCGGGCGCAGGTACCTCGTTGCCCGCCTGAGCGGCACAAACTCGCGCCACAAACTCGCGCCACAAACTCGCGCCACAAACCAGCTTCCTTCGCTACCATCGAAGCGATGCGTCTCGCCGCCGGCTCGCTCCTGCTCTTCTTGCTGACGGCCTGCGGCCAGGGTCCGCAACCGCGGCTACCGACCGGCTCCGGGGCCGCTCCGGCGCTGGGGAGCGCCGGCATTCTGGGCGAGGCCGAGACGCGCGACGTGGTCGAGAAGGTGGTCAAGCTCCGCGGTCTGGCCGAGAAGCAGCGCATCGTGGTGAAGACCGTTTCGGAAGAGGCGTTCGACGAAGCGTTCGAGAAGCGGCGCGAGCTTTTGCGCGACATGAAGGCCGACAAGACGCTCGTCGACGAGGCGCCCAAAGACTCGCCCGCCGTGTACCTGGCCTTCTACGACGAGCTCGCCAAGGTGGTGTATCTGCGGCAGCGGCTGCCCAAGTGGGCGCGCGAGGGCACCAACGTGCGCGGCCTTCTCGCCCACGAAGTAACCCACGCGCTGCAGGACCAGCATTTCTCGTTGGCTCCTCTGCGAAGCGAGGGCGATCGCGAGAAGCTCCTGGCCTTCAAGGCGATGATCGAGGGCGACGCCGAGGTGACGCGCATCGCGTTCGAGGCCATGGAAAAGGGCCGGCCGCCCAAGCGTGCGGTGGCGAGGGAGTCGGTTTCGCAGTCGCTCTCGGTCGATGCGCTGGTGCGATTGGGTGTATTTTCTCCGGAGCTCATGAAGTTGCCGCCGCAGGCGCGCGAATACTCGGTGTACCCGTATCTCTCGGGACGCAACTTCGTGGCCACCCTGTTTCGTGCCGGCGGCTTTCCGCTGGTCGACCGCGCCTATGGCAAGAAGCCCGAGTCTACCGAGCAGATTTTGCACCCCGAGCGCTACTTGGCGGGCAAGACGCCGGTGCGCTTTCCCGACCCGCCGCCGCCACCCGGCTACGCCGTGAAGACCGTGCTCACGTTCGGCGAGCTGGGCACCCGCATCTTGCTTTCGCGGCTGGGGCCGCGCGAGGCGGCGGTCGACTTGGCCGAAGGGTGGGTCGGCGATCGCGTGGGCTTGTTTCGCGGGCCCCGCGGCGAGTCGGCGCTGCTGTGGGTGAGCAGCTGGTCCGACGAGGGGCACGCCGGCCGCTTCGTGAGCACCATGGCCGCGCCGGCCGAGGCCTCGCGCAAGCAGGGCAAGCAGGTGCTCGAGCTCTTGCTCCAGCGCGGCAATCGCGTCGCGTTCGTGACCGGACTGCAAGACGAGCAGGCGGCGCAGCTCGCGAGGGGGCTCCTGGCTTTCGAGGGCGCAAGCAGCCCGGCCAAGCCTCCGCTGGGGCCGGTGGTGGTGCCGCCCTTGCCGGAGCGCCCTTCCGAACGTCTGTACTCTGCAATTACCGTAGACGACGCCAACTACCGAGTTCCAGGGCTCACCTTGGTGGGGCCCATTCCCCATGGGTTCACCGGCCGGCCCAAGCCGCAGTCGGAGCTCCTCCTGGTGGGCAACGGCAGCGTGGTGATGCTGGAGGTCACCGAGCTCGACCAAGGCCTTGCCTCGGTGGAGCTGCTGCACCGCGCGTCGGCCACCGGCTTCACCACGCCGTTCGGCAACGCCTCGGCCAACACCCTCAAGAGCGGCACCGTGAAGACCGCGCTCGGCGCCGGCACCGAGCGCCTCTCCTTCTTGCCGTCCAAGCAGCTGTTCTTTCGCTCGGTCATCGTCCCCATCTGCAACGCCCGCGCGGCGATGGTGCTGGCCTTCGCCTGGCAAGATGGCGATCCGGTGGAGCGCACCTTCGATGGGTACCTCGATGGGCTCCGCAAGGAGGGCAGCGGCCCCTTGCCCTACTGCAAGGAGCTCGAGGCCGAAGCCACTACGGACCTTCCGTAGGGCTACGGCGTGTTGCCGGCGCTGGTGAGGGTTTGCCCGCCGAGGCCGGCGGCGGGCCAATCGAACTTGTCGATCATGGTCTTGCCGTCGAGGGTGGTGATGCGGAGCGAGAAGGCGCCCTTGCCGAAGCCCTTGGCGTCGTTGAGGGTGCCGTCGCCGCTGCGCTCGAGCAGGGTCCAATCGGCATGATTGGGGCTCTGCACTTCGACCTTGGCGATGGGGCTTCGGGCGTTGCGCAGCCAGAAGCTGGTCCACCACTCGCTGGCGCCGGTCTGGAACTCGTAGAACATCTTGCCGGTGTCGGGGCACTTGGCAAACTGCCAGGTCATGCTCCGCGGGTACTCGCCGGCATCGAGGACCGCAAACGCCTGCGGGCTCACATCGATGCTGTTGGGCGTGGTGTCGCCGTAGGTCACCACGCGCAAGACCGCCGATTTGCCCTTGGCGGTTTTCACATAGATGCACGCGTCGCAGTAGTTGGTGACGTCGGGAATGCCCTGCCAGAGCCCGGCCAGTAGCTGCCCTTCGGCGGCGCGTGCGGCGCTCGAATACTTGGTGCCTGGCGCGCAGCCGTTGTGCCACTGCGTCTCTTCCCAGTCCACCGGCCCCAAGTGAAACTGGCCGCCTTCGTGGGGCGCGCCGTAGGTGACGACGTCGCCCTCCATGCCGGTGCCTACCGGGCCGCCGCTGGACGATGCCGCGCCGCTGGAGGAAGCACCACCACTCGAAGGGGAGGCTGCGGGGTCGGAGCTGCAGCCGACGAACCCCGCGAGCGTGCACAGAAACACGGCGACCACAGGACGAGCGCGCATGAAGTCAGGGTAGCAAGTCGCCCTGCGCTGGATCCACGGAAACGCGCGCGGCCCTTGTCGCACAAGCGCGCGTTTTGTGGGTGCCTACGCCTCCGCGCGGCGCGCCAGGAAGACCTCGTCTGCGAACGCGTCGATGTGCTCCGCGTCGCCCAGCGGACGGCGAAAGGTCTCCACCGTGAACCCCGCGTCGCGGAGGATTCGCTCCCAGGTCGCCTTGGGAAAGAGGCCTTCCACATGGCGATCGTGGACCGCTTTCATGTCGGTGCCTTGGCGGAGCAAGAACGCATACTCGACGGTGTAGGTCGCGTCGGTGGGATCGGGATCCCACATCCACTCAAGGCAGCGGAGCGATTGATCGCCGTCGCTACCTTCGTGCACCTGCGATTGCTCTTCGAACGTCTCGCGGGTGCAGTCGGGCGCGAAGACGGCCGCGCCGCCCGGGCGCGTGTGCAGGAACGCCGTCTGCACCGCCGCCTGCAGATCGTTTTCCGTCAGCATGTAGGCAATCGCGTCGTGCACCAGCACCGCATCGAAGGTGCGCCCCAGGCGCAGCGTGCGCATGTCGCCCGCCACGTGCTCGCATTCCGGGTTTTGGGCGCGGCTCAGGCCCAGCATGGGCTCCGATAGATCGGAGAGCGTGCAGGTGAACACGTTCTTTAGGTGAAAGGCGTTGTTGCCCGCGCCGGAGCCGAGCTCGAGGAGCGTGGGGCGCGTGGCCTGGCCGGGCTGCGGACCGGGCCCGAGTGCGCCGAGCAGCGCCTTGCGAAACGCCCCCACCTCGTCTGCGTGATCGGCGCAGGGATCGAGCAGGTGGTACCAAGCGGCGAGATCCCCATAGATGGCGTTATTCACGCTGTGCAGGCTAGCCGCCGGTGGCCCGCGCGCAAAGCACCTTCAAGGTGCGCCCTTGGACCGGATCTCGCCGACGTCGACGGTCTCGCCGTTCTGGAGCTGCGAACAGCAGGGTGCGCCCATGAGCACCCAGCCTTTCTTGTCCTTGTAGCTGAAGCCGTAGTCGCCTCGGAGCACGTCTTCGAATCGGAATACGCCGTTGGTGTCGGTCTTCGTCTGGTAGGAGCCGGCCTGGCCTGCGCACGGGTGCCCACCGGTGTAGAACATCTTCGGTTCCGGGCAGGCCACGATGGGCGTGGTCGCCGCGGCGCTGCCGGCAATCACCAGCGTTCCCTGGACCGGCGCCTTGGCGACGGGGGCCTCGGTATCGGGCAGCGTTGGGCCTGCGCCGATGACCATCAGCTTTCGAATCCGGGTTTCGAGTGTGCCGAGAGGCCAGCGGTAAAGGGCCTTGCCTTCGCGCGAGAGGACCGCCGTTCCGGCGTCGGTGGCAATCCACTTGCGGCCTTGCCCGTCGCTGGCCGCGCTTCGCACGGTGCGGGCCCCAGCGATGGCGGCCGCTGCGCTGCCGCTGCTGGGGCTTCCTTGCGCCGGAACGAAGTGCCATTGCCCGGTATCGACCACGATGAGGTCGCCGCTCGCGGAGACGTGGGAAATAGACTCGCTACTGAAGCTGCCGGCATACGCGGCCGGTAGGCTTGCCCCTTTGGCAGATACGCCACGGCAGCGGTCGCTCGAGCAAGCGAAGACGTCGTCGCGAAAGGCGAATAAATCGGTGACAGCGTAGGCTCCCGGGATCAGGGTTCCGATGGCGATCTTCTTCCACGCGCCTTCGCTGCGCAGGAACA
Source organism: Polyangiales bacterium (assembly GCA_038210445.1). Lineage (GTDB taxonomy): Bacteria > Myxococcota_A > Polyangia > Polyangiales > Polyangiaceae > JABFRG01. The sequence continues at coordinate 41,570 of JBBQWQ010000026.1, read as the reverse complement.
CGGCCTCGCGGTTGGCCACCACCGGATCTCCGTCGGCCCCTACCGCGAGGCGGGTGGGCAGCATGGCCGAATCGAGCTTGATCTCGTCGCCCGCGGCGTTGCCTCCGTCGTCCACCACCGGCTTCACGGCGCCGTAAGTGAGCCCCCACATGGCGCCATCGCGACCCCGGGCCACGCGCTTGAAGGGCGTTCTTCGCGCGCTGTGCCCATCGAGAATCGACGCGCTGGCGGGGCCGTTGAGGTAGGCAACTCCGGCGGGCGAGACCACCACTCCATCGAAGCTCTCGTCGGAGACGCGGGTGAGGACGCCGGACTCCAGAACGAACGAGCCCTTGAGCGTGGTCAGGATCGCCGGGCCCGGCGCGTCGGCCGCGGTGGCGTAGGCGATCTTGGCGGTGCTGTCTCCGCTGGACCCTCCGCCGGCGTCTTGGCGGGTGGTCGTTGCCCCGGTCGCGCCAGACGTGGACGTGAAGGGGGCCGTCCGCACCGGCATCGGGGGCGGGGGACGGCGCTTCCTGCAAGCAGCTCCGAACGCGAGGCTCAAGACCGCGAGGGCAAGGATCGAACGACGCATCGGTGAATCTCCTCGTCGACTATACGCCGAGCACCCGCCTGCATCTGCCCTCGTTTCGTGAAACCCGAGCGCCTGGAGCGCCGTTGGCAAATGCAGGCATCGGGCGCCGGGGATTTGCCAATCGACGAATCCGAGTGGAAGCCTCGGTGGTCTTTGGGCTGGCCTGGGCTGCCTCCCGCGCCTCGCTTTCGTCTGGTACGGTCCCGCGCATGCGCGTGACCCGGCCGCTCCTTCTCGCTCTCGCTTGCGTGCTCGCGCCGGCCTTTTCCAGTGCCTGCTTTCACGACCAAGGCGTCGTGACGATATCGTCGTCCGCCGCCCGGGTGTCGGTGCAGCTCTCGCCCTTCCGCTACTGGATCGAAGACGCAGAAGGCGTCAAGGTGCTCGAGAGCGCCGGCGCGCGCGACGAGGTGTACCGCAGCGTGAATGCCACCTTCGAGGCCCAGGAGTACCGGCCGCAGGTGCTCGACGGTTGGTTCACCTACAACGGCCAGGCCGAAGGCTACCGCGGGGGCATCAACGCTTCGGTCGCTTCGCAGACGCTCGATTCGCTGGCCCTCGACATACCCGGCGTGGGCGGCAACGTGCGCTTCACGGTTCGCGTCGACGGACCCAAGGTCACCCTCGAGACCGAGGCCCAGGGCTCGCGCGATGGGCAGCCCTGGAACAAGGTGTCGCTGGCGTTCGATCTGCCGGCGAACGAGCACTTCTTCGGCATGGGCGAGCGCTTCGCGTCGCTCGACCATCGGGGCCTCGACCTGTATTCGTGGGCCGAAGAGGGCGCGCTGGGGAAGGGCGAAAACACCCCGGCCGGGCCCAATAACCCAGGCCCCAACGGGCCTTCGATGACCTACTTTCCGGTGCCCTTCTTCCTCAGCTCGCGTGGCTATGCGGCCTACCTCGACACCACGTTTCGGAGCAGCATGCACTTCGGCAGCGAGCGGCCCGATGCATTCCGCATGGAGGCGCTCTCGAACAAGCTGCGGGCAGTGGTGTACGTGCATCGCAGCCCGCTCGACTCGCTCAACGATTTCTCGCGCGACACCGGGCGCCCCTTCGTTCCGCCGCCCTGGGCCTTCGGCCTCAAGCGGCGCATGAACATCGAGAGCCTCATCGACGGCAAGCCCGAGTGGCGCGTCATGCGCGAGCGAAACATTCCCATTACCACCATGGACGACGCGCGGCATTTTTTGCCCCACCGTTCGGAGCTGGGCGCCGAAGACCAGCTGCGCGAGCTCGCCGGGTCGCTGCACCAATGGGGCTACAAGCTCACTGGCTACTACAATCCGTACGTCTCGCTCACCCGCGACGGCGCCAAGGCCGATCGCGACTTTGGTATCGCGAATGGCCTCTTTCTCAAGAACGAGAAGGGTGAGCCGGGCAGCGTGCTGCTGGGCTCTGCGGGCCTGCAGTCGGTGGCCACCATCGACCTCACGAACCCGCGAGCCGTAGACTGGTTTCAGGAGCTCCTGGGGCGCGCCATCGCGCTGGGCTACGACGGCTGGATGCACGACTTCGGCGAGTACGTGAAGCCCGGCTGGACCGCCCAGGATGGCCGCACCGGCGCCGAGCTCCACAACGCGTTTCCGGTGCTCTCGGCCAAGGCAGCGCACGATCTCGTGACGCGCGTGCGGCCCAACGATTTTCTCTTCTACGTGCGCTCCGGCTACATCGGCACTGCGCAGTACGTCCCGGCGGTGTGGGGCGGCGATCCGGAGTCGACCTTCGACGAGACCCAGGGCCTGCCGGCGGCGCTCCGCAGCGGCCTCAACCTGGGGATGACCGGCGTGCCCATGTGGGGCAGCGACGTGAGCGGCTACAAGTGCCTCACCGACTTTCCCAACGACAAGGAAGTGTACCTGCGCTGGGTAGAGATGGGCGCGGTGTCGCCGTTCATGATCGAGCAAGACGCCTGCTCCAACCCCACCGGCGCCGAGAAGACCAAGTGGAACCTCTTCGGCGACGCCGAGACCACCGAGGTGTACCGGCAGATGGCCGGGCTCCATACCCGCATGCAGCCGTACTTCCAGACCCTCGCCGCGGAGGCGCACGCGACCGGCGCGCCAATTATGCGGCACCCGTTCTTGCTCTTTCCCAACGAGCCCGAGAGCCTGCGGGTGGACGACGAGTTCTTCCTCGGGCCTTCGCTGCTCGCGGCACCGGTGGTGCGCCGCGGCCTGCGTGCGCGAAAGGTGTGGTTTCCGCCCGGTCGCTACGTCGACCTCGACACCAACCGCGCGTTCACCGGACCCAGCGAGGCCACCGTCGACGCGCCGCTCGCCAAGCTACCGCTCTTCCTGGTGCAGGGCACCCTGCTGCCGCTCCTCGACGCCAGCATACAGACGCTGGGCGCGGCCACCGAGCCGAGCGTGGTGACCCCGGCCTCGGTTGCCGATCGCCTCGACGTGATCGTCGCCCTCGCCCCCTCGCAGTCCGCCTCGTTTACGCTGCAAGACGGCACGACCCTCACCGCCGAACGCACCAGCGCTGCCGAAGGAGATGCGCTCACCCGCGTGGAGGGCGATGCCGTGAGCGCCTGCGAGAGTTGCTGGACCGCAGCGCCCGCGGGCGACGTGGAGCGCATCCGCGTGACCACTGCGCGCACGGCCCAGAGCACGGTGCGGATTCACGGCCTTAAGCTCACCGTGAAGGGCTCCGTCGACCGCCGCATTCGCTGGGACGTGCGCTCCACAATGTAGGCTGCTGTCGCATCATTCGGAGGCAAACCGCCCAGCTCCCGGAACGAAACGTTCTCCGATACGTTCGAGAATGACCATGCGCACCGAAACCTCTCGATCGCACCTCTGGACTGCGCTGCCGCTCGCCGCGGCGGGGCTCGCGGGCTACTTGGGATATCGCATCTGGGGCGCGCACCCGGCAGACATCTCGCCGGCGGTGGCGGCCATCTCGGCGCTCGGCTTCGTCGCCGCCATCGCGACCGGCCTTCTGGGTCGGCGCGACGCGGTGGGTCTGCGCATGGCGGTGATTCTCTCCCTCCTCGCTGGCGAGACCACGGTGGTGGGTATGCGCGCGGTGGGCTTTTGGCCCTTCCAGTGGGATGGCTTCGGCGACAGCCGCTACGCCGCCTTCATTGCCGTGACGGGCGCGGTGACCACGGTGGGGGTGGCGCGCAGCGCGCTGTGGGCTCGCTGGGTGGCCATGGCGTTTGCGGTGGCCGCCGTGGGCTGCGGCGCGCTCAACGGCATGTGGGCGTTCTCGGGCCGCGACGAGTGGGCGTGGATGCCCATCGTCTCCGTGCTCTCCGGCGCCTCGCTGTGGCTTGGCCTCGCGCACCCGGCGATTCGCGAGCGCTTCGGGCGCGGCGCCGCCGAAGGCCTGTGGTCGTCCACCGACTCGCTGGTGCGCATCGTGCGCGTGGCGGCCATTGGCAACATCCTCGCGGTGCCCATGCTCCTGGTGTACGGCGCCTCGCAGCCGCTCACCCCGGCAACGCAGCTCACGGCGTTCCTCCTGGCGCCGCTGCTGGCGATCGGTAGCGCGCTCGTGATCTTGCGCAAGGTGGCGGGCGTCTTGATGCTGGGCGTGGGCGGGCTCTTGCTCGGCGCGCAGACCTTCGCCACGCTGCATGTGTGCACGGCAGCCGAGGTGAATGTTGCCGGCTACTACGCCGCCTTCTGGGTTCCGGCCGGTCTCCTGGGCGTCGCTGCCGCGGTGGCGACTCTCTGGCGCGCACGCACCCGTACGCTGGCGGCCTGAATCCTACTGCACGTAGTCGGCGCGGACCTTGCCGTCGTCGATGTCGATGCGGATATTGCTGCAGCCGCCGGGTCGACCGTCCTTCGCCGGGCCGATCTTCTTCTCGGCGCGGGCGCACGCCTCGTCGTCGACGTCGGTTCGAAGGACCTTGCCCGCCGCCTGTAGCTCTTCCACCACCTCGGCGTCCGGCAGTGTGACTTTGCCGTACTGCATGGGGCCCGAGGAAATGACGGAGATCTTGGGCCGCACCGCGTCCACGAACACCTTGCGGGACGACGACTTGGACCCGTGGTGGCCGGCGATCAGCACGTCGGCGCGGAGCTTTTCCTTGTAGTGTGCAAGTACTTGCCCCTCGGCCGATTTGGGGCTCTCGGCTGCAGATGGGTCGGCCCGTGCGCCTGCCTCGGCGTCGCCCATCAGCAGCACCTTGGCGTCGTCCAGCGTAAGGAGCATGATCAGCGAGTTGCGGTTGGCGTCGTCGCTGCCGTAGGACTTCCCGTCCACGTGCAAGAACGTCATCGAGGCGCCCGCGCCGAGCGGCACCGACGCTCCCTCGGTGATGGACGCGTCGAAGCGAACGCGCACGGTGGGTCCGAGATTGCAGACCTTCTTGCCGAAGTCGACGTCGCGGGTGCCGGCGGCCCCTGCGGTGTGGTAGCGCGCCTCGGACTTGCTCACCGATTCGACGAAGCGCCGGTAGCCGCAGATGGGGTTCTTGCCGCCCGAGTCCCATACGTCGCGCACCGCGAACTTGTCCACCACGTCGGGCAGGAGCTCCACGTGGTCGCGATGCGGGTGGCTCAGGATCACGTGGTCGATGCGCTTCAGATCGGGGCGCACAGCGTTCAGGTACGCCACGAAGCGGTTGCCGGCGCCGGTCTCCAGATCGTCGTTGGAGCCGGCGTCGTATACCAGCGTGAAGTCCGGTCCTTCGACGAAGACGCCGAGGCCGGTGCCCACGTCGACCACGTGCACCGCGAAGTGGCGATCGCGCTTGGCCTTGCCCCCGCCGGTGCCGTCCTCCGGCGGCGTCTTGGGCAGCGCCACCGGACCGGGTTCCTTGGGCGGCCGGCTCGCGGTGGGGCCGGCGCACGCGGCGACGAGGACGAGGGCGAGGGGCGCGAGATACCGCATTGCCGACACTCTACGCGGAGGAGCGCTCGGCCACAGCAAGCGTCCGAAGCGCGGTGCACTTCCGGTCCAGGGTCGCCTGTGCGAAGATAGGGTTACGCTATTCGCAATGCTGCCTCCCACGTGACCCAGTCTCCGCTCCGGTGACGTTCGGCCCTACTTCTTGTGGTGGCTGGATGCGACGGTCGACGACTTCCGGAAGGAGCTCGCCAGCGGCGATCTGGAGAAGCGTGCGTACTTCATGGGCGCTCTCCTCCGCGAGGCCAACACGCGCGACGTGTGGCTCTATGTGACGCCCGACGAGGTCCGTCAGATGTGGGATCGCGTCCAGCGGCATCTTGGCGCCAGCAGGGCGATGTGGGCGTTCTTGTTGGGTCTGCCGGCGCTGGAGCCGCGGTCAGCGCCAGCGCCGTGATCATGCGAGCTGCGTTCGACCGAAGCCTCGGAAGCGGTCCTGGGCTTGATCCGCAGGTTCCAGGCCGAAGTCCCATGCCACCTTGGTGGCGGCACCGCCCTCAGCGGCGCCTACCTGGGGCATCGCCTCTCCCGCGACATCGGCCTGTTCTGCCACGCCATCGAGGACGTGCGACACCTGGTGGCGGCCCTGCCCGCCATCGCCGACGATCTACAGCAGACCATCGAGATACGCCGTAGCCAGCGCTCTCACGTTCGTTGCGTGCTCCCGGGGCTCGACATGGACTAATCACTGCCCGACCTCGAGGCGGGCCCGCAGCTGGAGGGGATCGTCACCGAGTCGCTTCTCGACCTGCGCGCGTCCAAGTTGACGTGTCTGCTCTCGCGAAGCGAGCCGCGCGATCTGGTGGACGTGATGATGCTCGACCGAGCAGGCTTCCGCCCCGAGGTCGATCTCGAGCACGCGCTGAGGAAGGACGCCGGCATCGACCCTGGCATCCTTGCCTGGCTGCTGCGCTCCTTCCCGGTGGAGCCGTTGCCGATGATGTTGGTCCCGCTTTCCGTCGACGAACTTCGGACCTATCGCGACGATCTTTCCGAGCGCTTGCGGCTCCTCGCCGTGCCGCAGCCTCGCGCGTGAACGCGAACGTGAACGCGAACGCGAACGCGCGCCGAGCCGACCCAAGGTATCGGCGCGCGTGGAGTCCGAGGGGGATGCGCATCGTGCGATCCGTTCTGGTGGTCTTTTCGGTGGGCCTGGTCGCCGCGGCCTTGGTCGGTGAGCGCTCCGCCGGCGCGAGTTCGCCCCCAGGGCGCGGCGCCTCGTGCGCGAAGTCCGCCGACTGCGGGGCAGGGCGGTACTGCGCGTATCGCCAGGCCGGCTGCCAGGTCGCGCGCGGGGTGTGCGAGAACGCGAGCTGCAAAAAAGACCCGATGAACGTGCCCTACTGCAGCTGCGACGGCCGGAGCACCGGCACCGCCAGCCTGTGCATGCCCGACCGGCCCTTCGCCAAGCTGGGAGACTGTTCTCCGTAAGCTGCGGCGGACGAGTGTGCGGTCTGCTAGCGTCGCGCCGCTTTGCTTCGTGGCGCTGTTTTCGCAGGTATCGTTGCGTGGGGCGTTCTCGCCCTTGCGCCGGGAGAAGTGCGTGCAGATCCGCCCTTGGTGCTGGCGCCGGCTCCTTCTGCCACGACGCCCGACCCGCCGCCCAAGCCTCGGAGGTACTTCTATCACGGCTACGACTACGGCTCGGAGTCGCTCTTCAGCCCGGCCTCGGTGCTGCTCAACCGCGGCTTCGACGTCTTGCAGCTCCGTCCGCAAAACCGCGGCGTCTTCCGCCAGACCTACGGGCGTGACTTCAAGAACGTCATGCGCAACGTGGCGAGCCCCTTCAAGGCCATCGAGACCGAAGGCTGGAGCAAGTTCGCGCGCACCGAGCTACTTCCCCTGAGCTTTACCGCCACCACCGCGCGCTGGGTCCCCAACTATGGCCTCCATCTCATCGGTGGCGGCGTGACCTATACCATGCTCCGAGAGTGGTTCGCCGACCAGGGAATGCCCATCCCAGCCGCGTTCTCTATCGCCACCATGTACGCCGCGGCGCTCATGAACGAGACGCTCGAGAACAGCAACATCGCCGACGGCGTGAACACCGACTGCCTGGCCGACCTGTACGTGTTCGATCTTGCCGGCATTCTGCTGTTTAGCATTCCCCCGGTGAATGCCTTTTTCAGCAAGTACGTTATCGTCGCCGACTGGTCGCTACAGCCGGCCATCACCATTCCGAGCGGCGACTTGCACAACGTGGGCAACTACTACGGCGTCAAGATTCCCATTCCGTTCTACGACCGGCTGCGGCTCTTCGGATACGTGGGCTTCTCGAGCATGGGCGGCCTGTCGTTCAAGATCGACTCGCAGTATTCCATCTCCGCCGCGGGTGGTGGGCGCGTCGCCAACTTCGAGAACGCTTCGGCCACGGCGGTGGAGAACGTGGTGAAGCTGAAGCCCACCGGCGCGCTGTTCATCGACCGCAACAACTCGCTCCTGGGGTCGCTGCAGGTGTCCGACGTGAAGGACTACTTCATCCACCTCAACGTGTACCCCAACGGGCTCTTCAAGGTCGACCCGGGCATCGGCTTCTTCACCGTGCTCTCGCGCGACGGCCAGTGGATCGCCGGCCTCTCGGTCACCAAGTTCCCGCTCGGTATCGCCGCCGGCACCTTCTGAGGCAGAGCTACCGGGAGGGGGCCGGCTCGACCTCGAGCTCCGGCGCCGGCACCTCGGTGGGGGCCGGCCGGTACATGGGGGCGGGCACCCGGGTGTAGTAGCGGTGGATGGCCCAAACCGTGGCCAGCACCGCCCCGCCGGTGAACAGCATGGCGCGGACGAGCGAGAATCGCAGCGCCGAGGGCAGCCGGAAGGGCGCCTGCGGTTTGCGGAATGTCGTCTTGCGCTGCCTCGTTCCCAGGCTCATCGAATCGTTGTCCTCGCAGAAGCCTCGACCTTTACGATACCTTGACGCCGTGCGACTGGGAACTCTAGCGCTGATGGTGGCCTTGGTGGCGTGCGGAAAGCCCGCCGTCTCGCCGAACGCACGCCTTCTGCCGTCGCGTCCGGTGGTGACCGCCTCGGGCAAGAAGCTCAAGCTGCCGGAGTGGTCGTACTGGGAGCCCTATGCGCTGTCGCTGACCCCGGCGCAGGGGCCGGTGCCGGAGCTGCCGCCGACGGTGGCTGCCATCTCGCGCACCACTGGCTCCGAGCGCTTGTTCGCCGAGCTGCCGCAAAAGGAGCTGCTGCTGCGACGCGGCTTCTACACCACGTCGCGCCCCACCTTTGCGCGCATTGGCGATCGCTACGCGGAGTGGGCGCGGGCCGGGGTGCCGGTGTTCATCACCATCGATACCTTGTTTTTTCTCGTGCACGTGGCCATCGACCGCGCCTACGCCGAGGCCGAGGCAACGCTTCTCGGGCCGCGCTTCGACGTGGTGCTCGCGCGCCTCGAAACGTCGCTGGGCGCGCAGGCCAAGAACGCCTCGGCCGATCTGGTCGACGCCTACGCCATGGCGCGGGGCGTGCTCGCGGTGGCCGCCGCGCTGTCGCACCCGCGAGCAGGAGGCGCCGGCGCGGAGGTGGGAGAAGTGCAGCGGGAGCTCGAGCTCTTGCGTGCCCATCGCGGCATGGAAAAGAGCCCACTCCTCGGCGTACCCATCGACTACTCGCTCTTTTCGAGCGCCAAGTCCGACCCGGGCGAGGTGGAGCGAGACGGCCGCGCCGACGCCCTCACCTGGCTCTCGCTCGCGCCTTTTGCGTTGGCGGGGAAGACCGAGCAGGCGGCCAGCCCGGCGACGGTGGGTCAGGCGCGCGTGGCCACCCGGGCCATGCTGCTCCTCGCGCGCGCCGTCGACAGCGACGTCGACCCCATCAGCGCCAAGCAGTTTGCCTCGCTGCAGCGTTTTCGAAGGTTCGCGTTCGGGGCGGCCGACGATGCGACCGTGTCCGACGTCGACCGGGTCGCCGAGCGCCTGGGCCTCGATCTGGCCGACCCCAAGGTGGTTGTCGACATCACCAAGGTCGACCGCATTCGTCACGCCGTGACGCTGCCGGCACCCGGCCCCGAGCCGGCGCCACCGACGGTGTACGCGCGGCTCTTCGGAAAGAGCGGCACCGAGGACGCCGACGTGCTGGCCGCCCTGGTGTCGCCGCCCCTTCATTTGCCCGACGCAGAGCGTCGGCCGCTGCCCAGCGGTCTCGACGTGGTCGCTTGGCTGGGCTCGCCCGAGGCCAAGGCTTCGGTGCTGCCCACCGGCGACGAGCGCCGCCCAGCGTACGATCAGGCGCTGGCCGCGCTCGGGCAGCGTCGCTCCCGGTCCGACGAGTCGCAGCGACACCTCTCGGTGTACGCCTCGCTCCTCGATGCCATCGGCACCTATGCAGGGCCTTCGGCGGGCGACGCCACGAGCCCGGTGTTCGGGCGGCCCGAGTGGCGCCTGCACAAGGTCGAGGCAGCGGCCGCCGCATGGACGCTGCTCCGTCACGACGCATCGATGTTCGGGCGCTCGCCACTCGGCGCTGTGCCGGTGGGCGACGTGCGCTTCCGCGGCGATCCGTCCATCACCGTGGTCATGGTCGAGCCGCACCCGGAGGCGATTCTCAAGCTGGTGGCGCTCCTTGCCCAGGTTGCCCGCGGCATGCAGGCGTTCGGGGGCTTCGCGCCTACCGGCACCGCCCGCGCCACGCTCAATGAGGTCGACGCCATCGTGCGCACCGCGCTCGAGGTGGCCGTACGCAGCGCCGAAGGCATTCCCCTCGATGGCGAGCTGCAGGGGCGCGCCGGCACCTTGCCCTATCGCATGGCCGACCTCGAGATGCGCCTGGCGGCCAGCGGCGCCGTCGACACTGCGCTGGTGGCCGACGTGCACCACGATCTGCGCAGCCACGGCGTGCTTCACGTGGCCACCGGAAATGCTCAGGACCTCGCCATCCTTGGCCGCACCGCCGCGGGCGAGTCGCTGCAGTTGGCCATGGGCGTGGTGTTGCCGTATTACGAATTGGTGCAAGATGCATCCAATCGGCTCGACGACGACACCTGGCGAAAGCGTCTTGCTGATCGCGCGCCGCCGCGTACCTCGGTGGCCGGCGCCTACGCCATCGCCTCGCTGGTGCCCGCGAAGCCGGGCGCGCCGGTGGCCGAGCTTCCGCCGGCGAAGCGCTGACGCTACGGATCGAAACGCATCGGGACCGCGCGGATGGCCACCGTTTCGCAAAGGATGCGTGGCATCGCGTTCTTGATGTTGGCTTTGGCGAAGGCCGCGAACTGCTTGGCCAGATCGTAGTTGCCGGCAACCCCGCCGAAGCGACCGTCGGCGGTGGAAACGCCGAACTGCATCGACGCAAACTCCTTGTGGCCGAGCAGCGCCTTCTGGGCCAGCGGGAACGCGTACTCGTCGGTGGTGTTGTCGACTTCGTAGAGAGGAACGAAGTAGCTGACGCAGCCGTCGAGCGCGGCGCCGAGCGGTCGCTCCGGGTGGACATCCCAGTTGCCCACGGGCATGGTGCGTGGGCTCTGCTTGAGCATGCGCTCGGCCTTGGGCGCGGAGTTGCGTACCACGACCTTGTCGCCACCGATCCAGACGTCGCGGCGCCCATCGAGGGTGCCCATCGAGATCTGGTAGACCTTGACGCCGTCGGGGAGTCGAACCTTCACCCACTCTGCGCCCGGATCGTTGCTCCAGACTTCGCCCGCGTCGGTGGCCAGGTAGAGCCTGCCGCCCAGCTCCCCGGCCATCGACGAGATGGGCTTGGTCATGGGAGCTTTGACCACCTTCCAGGTCGACCCGTCGAAGTGCGCGAGGAAGGGGCCGGCGCCGAGCGTGCCGCCGACCCAGATGTCGTTGCTCGCCCGGGCCGCGAGCTTCACGCCATGCACTCCCGGCGCGCCACCCTTGGGCAACATCGCTGTCACGACCCCCGGAGCGTCCGCCGAGGTCCAGGTCTCCACCCGCGGCCCCTTCGAGCCGCCCGCGACGGCGAGGAATCCGCCGTTGCTCCAAGCGGCAACGCGGGCCGCGTAGTCCATCGAGAGCTTCGGTGCCCCGGGAACGACCGCGCCGTCGCGCATCATGATCAACGTGGAGGGTCTGTCGACGTAGCAGCCGGGACTGGCGGAGACCACGGTGCGGTGCTCGTCGACGGCCGAGATCGCATCGAAGCTCATGGGGCCCAGCGAAGCCCGCGAATCGTAGCGCGAGATCGGCGCGTATCCCAGCTCGCGCTGCCATTCCTTGCGGGTCCCGGAGCTCCGCACGGCCGCGGTCTCCCAGTGATTGCCGCGCCAGGTGTGAAGGTAGTACGGGCACGCGCATCGGCAGTCTGCATTGCCGACCACCGCGGCGAAGTATGCCGCGGTGGGCCAGCGTCCACCCGGACCCGAGGTCAGTTTCTGCGTCACCCCTTGGGGGACCCAGTCCTGGTAGTGAAACTGCCCGAAGGCCGGCCCGGGGGTGAGCTTCACCGTGTCGCCCTCGACGATGGCCGTGAGCTCGGGGCCGTAGATCAGCGCGCCGTCGCCGGCGAGCACGCGCAGCTCGTCGTTGCTACGGAACCACACGTGAAACGCGTCGGGCCGGAGATCGGGCGCTGCGGCGATTGATGTGGGGGTGGCAGCGTCGGGCGTCACAGCGCCGCCGTCCACGTCGCCGGCGAAGGGCTTGGTGTCGGCGGGGAGCGGAGGTGGCGAAGGCGCTTTTGCGCTGCCTCCGCAGGCGAAGGCGAGCGCGAGGGTCGAGGCAACGGTGCATGTGAGGTACGCGATCTTCATGGTTTTCGAACCTTGGGTAACGAGCCGTGCGCGAGCTCCACGACGTCGGTTTGCGGGGCGGCTTCGTCGCGCTCGCTCTCTGCGCGCTCGTAGGCAATTCGATAGCGAATGGTGCGCTCCGGTCGTTCGAACGCGAGCTCGATGCGCCCCACGGAGTCGGCGAGGAAGAGTCGATCGTCCTCCATCTGCGCGCGACCGCCGGGGCCAGCCTTGGGCATTCTTCGGGAGAGCAGCCGCGTTCGTCGCTCGACCACGCGCGCGCTCGCATCGAGCGTTTGCGCCTCGATACGAATCCGGCGGAACGTGTCGCCAGTGGGGAACGCGTGACCGATCCTGCCCGCGCGGAGCTCGAAGGATATGCCACGCGCGGTGCGCGAGACCTCGACGCTCGACGACTGCCGGATCATCACGTCGCTCACCTCGAATCGGTGATCACGATGCGGGCGCCCTTCCTGCGGCGGCATGTGACATCCGCCACAGTCGGTCTGGGCGAACGACGACCGTCGGTGCTCGGTCACCGTCCACTGCATGGCCACCGACGGCTGGTTCGGAAACGGGAATTCGTGACAGGTGCCGCACGAGACGGGAGAAGCGGCGTTCGCGGGGCCGGGGGTTCGATGGTCGGCGGCCTGGGCAGCGGCTACCTTGGTTTCCACGCCCCGGTGGCAGTCTATGCAAGATACACCGATGTCGGCTGCGGCGCGGAGAGGTTCCTCGGTGTCGAAGGCGGGCGCATGGCAGCCCACGCACCACGCCAAGGGCTCCCGGTCGAAGCCCCGCATGAAGCGCGCGTTGGTGGCCGCGGCCCGGTGCCGCGACCCTCGCCACTCGCGCGCCACCTCCTCGTGGCAGCCCCCGCACTTCGTGTTCGCCTGTACGCGTGCTTCGGTGCTGGCCTTCTCGGCGAGCGGCGCGGCGGTGGCGGCGGTGGCCGGAGCGAGCCTCGACCCCTCTCGCGCGTGCCCGCACGAAGCGCTCGCCGCGATGGGGAGCACGAGCGCCATCCAGGCTCGACCACGGCGGAGAACGGTCATCTCCCTGGCAGGGTAGACGACGCCCGGTGCGCCGATCGAGGATTCGAAGGCGCGCTCCCGCGAGCGCACTTCGAACGCGGGAAGAGATCGCGAAAAGGCCACGTATCGTGGTTCAGAATGGAAATGCAGCGCTTCGAATTCTCCGACGGTTCGTCCAACAAGTTCTGGCAGATCGCCCGCGAGGGCGCGACGTTGCGGGTCGCGTTCGGGAAGATCGGCACTGCCGGCCAGGCGCAGCTGAAGGAGCTCGCCTCCGAAGCCGCGGCCATCGCCGAGCACGACAAGCTGGTGAAGGAGAAGACCAAGAAGGGCTACGTGCCGGTGGGAGATGCGCCCGCAACCGCCGCCGCTGCGGTGGCGAAGCGCCCGCAACCGCCGCCGCGCGCCGAGGCCGAGCCCGCTGCGGCGAAAGAGGAGGTGGTGGCCGCTCCTGCGCCCGTGGCGCCGGCGCGCCAGGGCGACTACGTGCTCGAAGAGCGATATGTGGGTACCCGCACTGCCGTCCCGGAGGGCAAGTACGAAGACCTCGCTGGCAACTGGAACGGAGACGACGCCGCGGCGGTCATGAAGGAAGTGATCGCCGGGAAGAAGCGCACTGCGGCGCCGCTTCGTGCAGGCGTAGACGCCGTGGTCGCCTTCATGGGTGACGAGACCGCGGAGCTCGACCTGGTGGCCGCAGCGCTGCTCCTTCGACTCAACAGTACTGCCATTGCCTACCTGGTGGCGCGTTACGGCATCGCCTTCGCCGTCGACGCCTACCTGCAGGCCCATGGCATCGAGATCGAAGTTAAAGACGGCAGTCGCAGCTTCAAGACCGCCAGCAGCACCTACGCGGTTCACGGCGCGCTCCCCGCGCTCGCCACGCTGGGTACCGGCGCGAAGCCCGAGGAGTGGGCCGCGTGCCTCGAGAAGGTGCGGGCAGCGCGGGAGGCCGAGAGCAGCCAGGAGGTTCGCGCCGAGCACAACGTTCTCCTGCGCGACGAGGCGCTGGTGGCCCAAGATGCGGCCTCTGCGCGGACCAGCCGTGACTGGCAAGTCATCCTGTTCATTCTCATGGCCACGCGCGATACCGCCATCCAGAAGGAGATGGTGGAGCTAATGTGGAACTACCAGGCGGCGCTCGATGCAGTGGGACTGCCGGCGCTCGCCTGGGTGCTCCCCAAGCTCGAAAAACGTGGCGGCGGCGTCGCCGACGATCTCTTCGACGCCGAGACGGTCGCTGTCGCCAAGTTGGTTGCCAACGATCTCGCGGGCAAGAGCACCAAGGAGCGGGCCCACGAGTACTTCGCCAAGCGGCCCGACTTGGCGCTGCGCGCGCTCGTTCCCATTCTCGCTGCGGGCGGCAAGCTCGCCCCCTTCGCAAAGCCGGTGGTCGAGGCCACCCTCGCCGCGCACCCCACGCTCGCTGCCATCGTGGCGCCGCTTCTCGACCCCAAGGCGCGCGCGTTTCTCACGGCAGAGAAGAAGCCTGCTCTGCCGGAAGCGGCACCCGATGCCGTTCCCGAGGCACTCCGCCATGACCCGACCGCGGGCGTCGACGGCTTTCCCAAGAAGCTCGCGCCGCTGCCGGACTTTGCGCTGCAAGCCATCGCCGCCAGCCCGGTCCGGCTTGCCGGCACCGAGACCGTGCTTCCTGGCGCGGCGGTACAGCGAATTTGCCAGGTCCTTCGATACGTGAAAGATGCACCCATTCTGGCAGCAGCGCGAAAGGCCTGTCCGCCGAAAGATCTGGCGTCGCTGGGCTGGGAAATCTTCGAGCGCTGGCAGGCCGCTGGCGCGCCCAACAAGGAGCCGTGGGGCTTCACCGCCCTGGGGCGGGTGGGCGACGACGACACCGCGCGCAAGCTCACGCCGCTCATCCGCGCCTGGCCCGGCGAGTCGCTCCACGCCCGGGCCACCGTGGGCCTCGACGTGCTGGCCACCCTCGGCACCGACGTGGCTCTCATGAACCTGCACGGCATCGCGCAGAAGCTGAAGTTCAAAGGCCTGCAGGAAAAGGCGCGGGAGAAGATCGCCGCGGTGGCCGCCGCCCGCGGCTTCACCGCCGACGAGCTGGCCGATCGCCTGGTGCCGGACTTCGATCTCGGCGAAGATTCAGGGAACCTTCTCGACTTTGGGCCGCGCTCCTTCACCATCGTGTTCGACGAGTCTCTCAAGCCCCAGCTCAAGGGCGATGGCGGCAAGCTGCTCGGCGATCTCCCGAAGCCGGCGAAGAGCGACGACGCGGAGAAGGCCGACCTCGCCACCGAGCGCTGGAAGGCGCTGAAGAAGGACGCCAAGGTGGTGGCCGCCGGGCAGGTGCTGCGTCTCGAGCTCGCCATGTGCAGCGAGCGCCGCTGGAAGCTGGATGTATTCCGCACGTTCTTGGTGGAGCACCCGCTGGTGATTCACCTGGTGCGGCGCCTGGTGTGGGGCGTGTACGACGCCGGCACCCTTCGCTCCACGTTCCGGGTGGCGGAGGACGGCTCCTTTGCCGACGCCGACGACAAGGCCGTCTCGGTGGCCGACGGCGCATCGGTGGGCATCGTGCACCGCCTCTCGCTCGACGAAAAAACGCTCGTCCGCTGGAGCACCGTGCTCGCCGACTACGAGATCATCCAGCCTTTCGATCAGCTGGGCCGCCCGACGTTCGCCCCCACCGCCGAGGAGAAGGCCAAGAGGGTGGTGGACCACCTGGGCCCAACCGAGGTGCGCACCTCGCGCCTCATGGGTCTCGAGTCGCGCGGCTGGCGCAAGGGCGAGGCGCAAGACGCCGGCTGGGTATGGGACATGTGGCGCACCCTGGAGGGCGGTCTCCGGGCCTCGTTCTCTCTCGAAGGTGGCTTCTGCATGGGCTCCGCCGACATGAACCCGACGACGCAGAAGATCGGCGCCATCCACGTGAGCCGGGCCGACGGAGAGCAAGTGGGGCTCGACGCTCTGTCGCCCATCGTGTTCAGCGAGCTCGCTCGGGAGCGCGAGTCGCTGCGGGAGTAGCGCACGCCCCGGTATTCAAGCGCGCCCAAACATGGGAACCTCGCGGGAGCACCTATGCGTTTCGCACCTTCTTCGGTCGTGCTCTCCCTCGCGCTCCTCGGTTGCACGCGTTCCGGCGGCGCGATTGCGGAGCCAGTCGGCACGCCGCACGCAGCCGCGACGCCCGCCAGCACCGCGTCGCCTGCGAACACCGCGGCGCCGCCGCAACCTCGTGATGAGCCGCGCGACGAGGCGGTGGCTTCGGAGCTGCAGGCCATCGCCAAGGCCTACACATCGTGGGGCCGGGTCGACGACGAGCTGCGGTGGGCGCCATTTCTCTGCCGCATGCCCATGCCCGGTAGACCCGCGTTCAGCGTCGCCGCGACCGGTGGCCACGCGCAGAAGCTGTACTCGCTCTTTGCCAAGGACCGCGAAGGCTACGCCAAAAAAGGCACGCAAGCGCCGGGGCAGGTGCTGGTGAAGGAGAGCTTCGCCGCCGAGCGCGTCGAGGGCCAGCAGCCCTCACCCTTGACGGTGGGAGGTCAGGGCATCGGTGATGGCGATCACTTTCATCCGTACGTCGTTCGCGACGGCAGCACCTACCGCGCGGGCGCCCGCATGGGCCTGTACGTGATGGTGAAGAAGCCTGGCGCCGCCGGCAACGACGCAGGCTGGGTCTACGGCACCCTGGCGGCCGACGGCACCGTGACCTCGGCGGGGCGGGTCGCTTCGTGCATCGGGTGCCATCGCGACGCACCCGGCGATCGCCTCTTCGGCGTGAAGACCGGCGGCTACTGAGGAGTCTCCCGGGCATCGCGTTTTCCTCGATCGTTGCGCCGAGTCGCCGATAGACTTCTCGCACCATGCCGGACTTCCTGCGGTCGCTCTTCTCCTCCGATGGCTTTATGCCGCATGGGCACTGCTATCTTTGGCGGCCCGAGGTGGTGTGGCTGCACGTGCTCTCCGACACGTGCATCGCGCTTTCGTACCTATCGATTCCCATCACCCTATCGTACTTCGCTCGGCAGCGTCGCGACCTCCCCTTTCGCTGGCTCTTCGTCGCCTTTGGCACCTTCATCATCTCGTGTGGCATGTCGCATGCGCTCGAGGTGTATACGCTATGGCACCCGCTTTACTGGCTGTCCGGCTCGGTGAAGGCCGTCACCGCGCTCTCGTCGGTGCTCACCGCTGGGCTCCTGCTTCGGGTCATTCCGCGTGCGCTGGCGCTCCCCAGCCCCGCGCAGCTGCGGCGAGCGCACGACGATCTCTCGCGTGTGGAGGCGCGGTTCCGTGCGGCGGTGGAGGGCATGGTCGACGGCTTTACCATTCTCGAGGCCATTCGCGACGAGGCCGGCGAGGTGGTCGATTTCTACGTTCGCGACGCCAACGCCACCACCCTTGCGCGCCTGGGGAAGACCCGCGACGCGCTGCTCGGCGCGCGCATCTCGCAGGCGCTTCCGCCGGAGCTGGCGACCGCCGAGCTGCAGCGCTACCTGCGGGTGGCTCGCACCCAGCAGGCCGCCGTCACTGACTACAAGATGCCGCTCCTGGAGCAGGATATTCCGCTGGGCAAGGTGCGCTGGATACAGATCGAGGTGGTACCCTTGGAAGACGGCGTCGCGGTGACCTCGCGCGACATCACGGTTCGCCGGCGCGCCGAGCAGTTTATGTTGCAGAACATGGGCCAGGGCGTGTGCCTGGTGCGCGCGGCCAACGACGAGATCGTATTTGCCAATCCTCGTCTCGAGTCGATGTTCGGGCGGGAAGCGGGTTCGCTCGAAGGGCAATCGGCCGCGACCATCGGCCTCGACGTTTCTACCTTGAAGACGCGCCCGCACCTGTTCGAGGAGGAGCAGGTGACCGACGCGGGTCGCCGCACCTGGCTGCGCACCAGCAAGATAGAGCTCGAGCATCCGGAGTTCGGTTCGGTGCTGCTGGTCACCAAAACCGATATCACGCAAAGGCGTATGGAGGAGCTCGATCGGGCGCGCCTGGCTTCTATCGTCGAGTCTACCCACGACGCCATCACCAGCAAGAACCTCGAGGGCGTCCTCGAGACCTGGAATGCCGGCGCCAACCAGCTGTACGGGTATACGGCGGCCGAAGTGGTGGGCCAGAGCATGTTGGCGCTGGTGCCGCCAGAGCTGGCCGAGGAAGAGCGCGATCTGCTTTCCCGGGTGGCCCGCGGCGACCGGGTCGACGTGCTGGAGACGGTGCGCGTGCACAAAGACGGCCACCGGCTGGACGTCTCGCTGGTGGCCTCGCCCATCGCGAAGGAGGGCGGCGAGATCGTCGGCATCTCCACCGTCGCCCGCGACATCTCGCAGCGCCGCCGCGACGAACGGTTGCTCCAGGCGTCGCTGCGCGAGAAGAGCGTGCTGCTGACCGAGGTACACCACCGGGTCAAGAACAACCTGCAGCTGGTGCTCAGCTTGGTGCGCATGCACGCCGACCGCGTCACCGATGTGGCGGCGCGCGGGGCTTTCGCTGACACCGAGTCGCGGGTTCGGTCGGTGGCCCTCATGCACGAGCTCCTCTACCAATCGAAGGATCTGGGCGAGGTCTCGCTGGAGGCCTACGCCAACGCCCTGGTGGCGGCGCACGCCCACACCACGCGCGCCGTCACCTTCGATATTTCTGCATCGAACGTCTCGCTCCCCATGGACAAGGCAGTACCATTGGGCATGATCTTGAACGAGCTCGTCACCAACTCCCTCAAGCATGCGCCGATGGCGCGGCCCGACGGCGAGGCCACCATCCGCGTGGAGGTGGTGGCGCCCACCGCGGCCGGCGCCCGGAGCGACGCCGACTGGGTGCTCACGGTGGCCGACAACGGTGCAGGCTTCCCGCCCGACTTCGACCCGCGCGCCTCGGCCGGCCTCGGCATGCAGATCATTCTGGCGCTCACCGAGCAAGTCGCCGGTGAGGTGCAGTTTCTCACCACCGAACGCGGCGGTGAGGTGGTGGTGACGTTCCCGCAGGGCGAGCGGCCCGAGAGTGAGGCCTCGTGACCGCCGTGCTGGTGGTGGAAGACGAGGCGCTCATCGCCGGAGATATCCAGCGCGCGTTGGTGCGTCTTGGGTACCAGGTGCCGACCACCACCGGCACCGCCGAAAAGGCGCTGCGCGAGGTGGAGCTCCACCCGCCGGGGCTGGTGCTCATGGACATCAAGCTCCGCGGGAAGATGGATGGCATCGAGGCGGCGCAGGCCATTCGCCTTCGCTTCGACGTACCGGTGGTCTACCTGACGTCGCACTCCGACGAGGCCACCTTGGTGCGCGCCAAGGCCACCAACCCCCACGGCTACCTGCTCAAGCCCTTCACCGACCGGGAGCTCCGTACCGCCATCGAGGTGGCGCTGCATCGACACGCGCTGGAGGTGCGCATCGCCACCCGCGAGCGATGGTTCTCCACCACCCTTCGGTCCATCGGCGACGCGGTCATCGCCACCGACGAACGCGAGACCATCACCTTCTTGAACACCGTGGCCGAGCGCTTGACCGGGTGGGGGCAAGAAGCGCTGGGGTGCCCGCTCTCCGAGGTGTTCGTGTTGGTCGACCCGGAGGGCGAGCGGGTACCAAGCCCGGTGGCTGCCGCGCTCGCGGGCAGTGTGTCGGTGGAGCTGCCGCCCAACACCGGGCTGGTGGTCAAGACCGGAAGGCAGATTTGGGTCGACGACAGCGCCTCGCCGATCATCGACGAAAAGGGTCAAGTACTGGGCGGCGTAGTGGTGTTTCGTGACATCACCGAGCGTCGCGAGCTCGAGGCCCGGGTTGCGCGCACCGAGCGGCTGGCATCGCTGGGCACCATGGCCGCTGGCGTCGCCCACGAGATCAACAATCCGCTCACCTACGTGACCGCGAACATCGATTTCTCCAGCGAGGGCCTCGACGAGGCCATCGACGGCTTGCGCCGAGCTGCCGTCGGCGGCGGCGATCTGCGCGAGATCGCACGTGTGGTGGAGCAGCTCGATGGGCTACGGCTTGCCCTCTCCGATGCCCACGACGGCGCCGAGCGCGTGCGACGCATCGTGCGCGACTTGCGCAAGCTGGCGCGAGGCGACGAGCAACCGCGGGCGCCGCTCGCTCTGCCAAGGGTCATCGAGGACGCGGTGAAGCTGACCGCGCACGCGGTGGGCCATCGTGCGCGGGTGCGTTTGGACCTTGGCCCGGTGCCCCGGGTTTCGGCGGACGAGGGGGGCCTGGGGCAAGTGTTCGTCAACTTGCTCCTCAACGCCGCCGAGGCCATCGGTGACGGCCACGCCGCCGACAACGAAATCGTCGTCTCCACCCGCACCGATGCTGCCGGCAATGCCGTCGTCGAGATCAAGGACTCCGGCCCCGGTATTGCGCCGACCGTTCTTCCGCTGCTCTTCGATCCGTTCTTTACCACCAAGCCGGTGGGGGCCGGCATGGGGCTGGGCCTCGCCATCTGCCACAGCATCGTGGGCGATGCCGGCGGCCAGATCGCGGCGGAGAATGCTCTGCCTTTCGGCGCGATCTTTCGCATCACGTTTCCGCCGGCCGAAGTGGCCGCCGCGTCGGTGGTCGCCAGCACGCCGTCGCCGTCGCCCGGCGCTCTACGCGGGCGCGTGCTCATCGTCGACGACGAGCCGCAAGTGGCGCGCGTCATGGAGCGCATTCTCGGCGCATCGCACGATGTGACCGTGTGCCACGAGGGTCGAGAGGCGCTCGCCCTCCTGGAGAGGGGTGAGCGCTTCGACGTCATTTTCTGCGACGTGATGATGCCCAACACCTCGGGTATGGACTTGTACGCTGCGCTGCGCGCGCGGCACCCTGCCCACGTCGAGCGCGTGATCTTCACCACCGGGGGGGCATTCTCGGGCCAGGCCGAGGCCTTTCTCGCCTCGGTCTCCAACGCCCAGGTAACCAAGCCATTTTCGGCCGAATTGCTCCGCGCCCTCGTGCAAGCGCGTCTCGAGGGCGCGCCGAAGGGCGAATGAGTCGGGGCGTTTCGCCCCACTCCCGCCCCTGAACCTTGCGTTTCCCCGGGAAGAACGTAAACAACGGACCTCTATGGGACAAACTCAAGGCCCCCACCCGTACGCATCGTTCGTTCATCGGGTGGCGAAGCCGGCGCGGTACCTCGGCGGCGAATTCGGCGCGGTGACGAAGCCGTGGGAGAGCGTCGCTGCGCGCATCTGCCTGGCGTTCCCCGACATCTACGACATCGGGATGAGCCACCTCGGGTTCAAGATTCTGTACAAGATCTTGAACGACGATCCGCGCACCCTCGCCGAGCGCTGCTACGTGCCGTGGGTCGACATGCAGAAGGAGCTGCGATCGCGCAAGCTGCCGCTGGTTTCGCTGGAGTCGGCGCGGCCTCTCTCGGACTTCGACGTGGTGGGCTTCTCGCTGCAGTTCGAGCTCACCTACACCAACATCCTCACGATGCTCGACCTGGGCGGCATCCCGCTCTTGTCTCGCGATCGTACCGAAGCGCACCCGCTCATCTTGGCCGGCGGTCCCACGGCGACGCACCCGGAGCCGGTCTCGGACTTCATCGACGCGGTGGTCATCGGCGACGGCGAAGAGCGCACCACCGAGGTCGCGCTCCTGTGGTCGGCGCTGCGGGCCAAGGGCGGCACGCGCCGCGAGTGGCTCATCGAGATAGCCAAGCTGCGCGGCGTGTACGTGCCCAGCCTCTATGCCACCCAGACCGACCCCGACACCACCTTCGACGTGGTCTCTGGTCCGCTCGAGCCGGGGCTCGCGTTCCCCGTGGAGCGCACGCTGGTGGCCGACCTCAACGCGTATCCGTTCCCTGACGACGGTCCGGTGGGCGGCCCCGAAGCCATCTTCGATCGCATGTCGATCGAGATCGCCCGAGGGTGCACCGAGGGTTGCCGGTTCTGCCAGGCGGGCATGATCTACCGTCCGGTGCGCGAGCGCGATCCGCAGCAGATCATCGACACTGTGGTCTCGGCGGTGAAAAAATCCGGCTACGACGAAGTGAGCCTCACCTCGCTTTCTACCGCCGACTACTCGTGTATCGCGCCGCTCATCCAAAAGGTCACCGAGAAGCTCGCCCCCGAGAAGGTGTCGCTCGGCGTCTCGTCGCTTCGCGCGTATGGCTTGGAAGAAAACGTCCTCGACGACATCCAGCGGGTGCGCGCCTCTGGCGTCACCTTTGCGCCCGAGGCCGGCAGCCAACGCATGCGCGACGTGGTGAACAAGAACGTCACCGAAGAGCAGCTCATGGAAACCGCCGACCGCGTGTTCTCGCGCGGCTGGAACGCCATGAAGCTCTACTTCATGATCGGCCTGCCGACCGAGGAAGAGACCGACGTTCGCGAGATCGTCCAGGTGGGCAAGCGCGCCCGCGACGTGGGCCGCAAGGTGAAGAACGAGCTTCGTCAGGGGCCGCCCACGGTGACCGTGAGCGTCTCGACCCACGTGCCGAAGCCGCACACGCCGTTTCAGTGGTGCGCCATGAACACCGCCGAGGATGTGCGCGAGAAGCAAGGCTGGCTCCTCCACGAAGTGCGCGGCGCCCGGGGCGTCACCCTGCGCATGCACGACTCGCGCACCTCGTGGCTCGAGGGCGTGTTCGCCCGCGGCGATCGCAAGCTCGGCAAGGTGCTCCTTCGCGCGTACCAGAAGGGCGCGCGCTTCGACTCCTGGGAAGACCAGCTGAATCTGGTGGCCTGGGAAGACTCGTTCACCGAGTGCGGAGTAGACCCCAAAGCCTACCTGGGAACCATTCCGGTCTCGGCGCGGCTCCCTTGGGATCACATCTCGGTGGGCCTCGAAGAGGGCTTCCTGGCGGGCGAGTACCGCAAGGCCCTGAAGAGTCGTCTCTCGCCGCCCTGCGGCAAGGTGGCCGGCGCCTTCGTGCACCCCACCAACCTGGTCGACGCCGACAAGGAGAAGCGCAAGCTCGTTTGCTACGACTGCGGGGTCGCGTGCGATCTCTCGGCCATGCGCACCGAGCGGTTCTCGTTCCTCACCAAGCTCGGCGCGGAAACGCCGCGAGCGCCGTCGCCGAAGCGGCTGCCGCTCCTGAACGAGCCCGCCAAGGCCGCCGTCTCTACCACCCTCGAAGTGCAGGGCGGTGAAGGCGAGGAGGCTCTCGCCTCCGGAGCGACGGGAGACGCTCAGGTCGTGATGGCTCCCAAGGTCGACAAGAGCGAAAAGCGAAAGAAGGCGGCCCCCCCCAAGATCGTCCAGGGCGTGCCCCGGCGCTATCGCTTCTTCTACGAGAAATGCGGGGCCTCGAGCTTCCTCTCGCACCTCGACATGATCCGCGCGCTCCCTCGGGCGTTCCGGCGCATCGGTCTGCAGATGTATTATACATCGGGTTTTCACCCCAAGCCCGACATGAGCTTCGGTCCGGCGCTGCAGCTCGGCGTATCGAGCGTGGCCGAGGTGGTCGACATCAAGCTCACCGAAGACTTCACCGACGAGCGCCTCACCGCGCTGGCCGAGGAGCTGACCGTGGCTTCGGCCGACGGAGTGCGTTTCCTGAAGGTGATTCGCCTGGGCGACAAGGACGCCTCGGCGTCGCGCATCGTCGATGCCGCCACCTACGCGGTGGCCATTCCTCGTACGTTCCTGGCGGGGCTGGGTGGCGACGCGGGGCTCTCGGAGCGCGTCGATCGCTTCCGGGCGCTGCCCGAGGCCTTCGTCATTCGCCGCATGGAGAACGTAGGCAAGAAGGTCGACGTGCGCGATTTCGTGCGCCGCATCGAGATGAAAGACCTGAGCGCTCAGCTCGTGCGCGCCGGCGTCCTCGGCGACTTTGCCACCTTCGAGATCCTCACCGACATTCGCAACGGCGGCGGCGTTCGCGCCTCCGAGGTGGTGGAGGCGATCTTCGGCATGCCCGAGAACGAGGCGCCGCACCACGCGGTGCGCACGCGCATGGGCATGCTGCTGGTCGACCGCATCGTCGAGCCCGCCGACCTCCCGGGCGTTCGCGCCATTCGTGAGGCGCGCGAGGCTGAGCAGGCCGCGGCCTCGGCGGTCGAAGCTGCGGCCAAGGCGGCGGCGGTGGTCGACTCCATCGTGGCCTCGGCTTCTGCCTCTCCCTGATGGATCTGAGCGTCCTCGCGCTCCTCTGCCTTACTGGGTTCGGCGCAGGGTTCGTGGACGCCATCGCCGGCGGGGGAGGCTTGCTCACGGTGCCGGCGCTGGTGGCCTCCGGCCTCGGTGAGCATTTCGCCCTCGGCACCAACAAAGGCCAGGCGGTGTTCGGGGCCACCTCTTCGGTGGTCTCGTTCTACCGAAAGAAGGAGCTCCATCGCGAGCGCATTCCCTTCACCTTTGCCGGCGGCTTCGTGGGCAGCCTGCTGGGCGCGCGCCTCTTGCTCTGGATGCGCCCGGAGCCGCTGAAGCCCTTGGTGGTGGTGCTGCTCATCGTCGCGGTGGCGCTGGTGCTCGCGCCCAAGCCGCGCCCCAAGACCGACGAGGAGCTGGCGCTACTTCCGCCGGCGCGCCCCTTGGCCTTGCTGGTCTTCACGCTGGTGCTCGGCGCCTACGACGGCTTCTTCGGGCCCGGCACCGGCTCCATTCTCATCGCCGGCTTCATGACCTTCTTCGGCGATCGCGCGATCCGCGCCAGCGGCAACGCCAAGGTCGCCAACTTCGCGTCCAACGTGGCGGCCACGCTCACCATGGCCTTTGGCCACAAGATCCTCTGGGGCATCGCGCTCCCTATGGCCGCCGCCAACGCCCTCGGCGCCTTCGTGGGCGCCCGCGTGGCCATTCGCGGTGGCGATCGCTTTGTGCGCCTGGTGGTGGTGCTGGTGGTGGTCGCTCTGATGGTGAAGATCATCTGGGGCTTCCTGCACAAGTAGCGGCTACTGCGTCACGGTCATGGTGTACGAGGCGGAGAAGAAGCTCGGAACCTTCTTGCCAGTGCCGTAGCCCGATCGATCGAAGGTATTGAGCTTGATGAAGTATCGGCCCGCGGCGAGCGCCGACGTGCGCAGGGCGATGTCGTTGCCGGTGGAGCTGGCCGCGGCCACGTAGGCTCCCAGGGGGTCGAAGAGGGAGGCCGTGAGCGCCACGCCCTCCACCCCGGGGATGTCGACGCTCACGCTGCCCGCCGTGAGCTGGACCGCGAACCAATCGTCGCCGTCGGCGGAATCGAGGCTCTGGGAACGGTGGCCGTACAGCATCGCGCCCTCGACCTTCTGGCCGAGCACGATGGTCTTGGCCGCGCTCCGATCGTCGTTGGGCTCGAACGTGTCGCTCCGCTCCACGAACTCGGCCTCGATGTCGTAGCGCGCGGGGTACGCGCTCGCCACGCCGTCGACCTGCATGCGGTAGGTTTCGCCGGCCGCGGTGGACCAGTACACGTCGAGATCGGCGCCCGCGCGATCGGCACGCTGGCTGGTGATGCGACCGTTGTCGGTCGCCGAATACACCGTGAGGCCGATGGTGGTATCGCCAGCGGTCCCGCCCACGTTGCGCAGGTGCACGTGCAGATACCCGGTGTACGCGGTCTTGGGCACCGCGACCTCGTAGAAGTCGAGATCTGTGGCGGCGCCCAAGCAGCGTTTCCGAAGCGCCGCATTCAGGGCGAGTGTGGTGGCGGTCTCGCGGGTGTCGTTCGGCTCGTCCTCGGCGCACGCGGGGTCCGCCCCCGCGTCCAACGAGCCCGAGTCGCCGGCATCGGCGCTCGACGGCGCGCAGCTACCGGCGTCGGAAGGGGCGGTACCGC
Source organism: Polyangiales bacterium (assembly GCA_038210445.1). Lineage (GTDB taxonomy): Bacteria > Myxococcota_A > Polyangia > Polyangiales > Polyangiaceae > JABFRG01. The sequence continues at coordinate 15,742 of JBBQWQ010000026.1, read as the reverse complement.
TGCTCGAGCATCCGAACCCGGTGAGCGAAAGAAGAGCGAACAGGTGCAAGACCCGGCGAGCATGAGAAGAAGTCATGCCAGGACGGTAGGTTCGGCGACGACCGGGCGCACGTTGCATGATCGGCCATGCCGGTGCCGCTCCTCATAGCAGGCCGGCGATTTGCGACGAAGTGGCAGAGGGGGTCCCTCGCTTCGCTCGGGATGACCGCTTGTTTCTTCGGGATACTGGCGCGCCCTGTTCTTCGGGATACTGGCGCGCCCTGCGCGTGAAGACTCGGGACTACGGCTCGATGATGTCAGCCTTGAACACGGCGTTGGCCAGGGTCTTCCACCTTGCGGCCATGACCTTGTCCTTGAACACCGACTTATGGCGAAGCGGCTTGCCGCTCACGGCCGCGGCGTCGACCTCGAGGGTGGCCACGGTGGCTGTCTTGTCCTTCTTGGTGAGGCGAAAGGCCTGGGTGGGATCCTGCCCCGACTTGGGCACGAAGAGCACGAGGTCGAAGGCGCCGTCGCCGTCGGTGTCGTAATAGACCCAGCTGACGATGCCGTCGGCGCCGATGCGGCGCACCACCGCGACCTCGGCGTCGTACTTGCCGTCGGCAATCACCTTTTGCACGTCGGTCTTGGGTGGAATCTTGGTGTTGTGGTCGATGTCGAAGAGCTGGTAGCTCCAGGGGAACGTTGCTGCTTCCACCGCGGTGCCGGCGGGGGAGCCCTTCACGTCGTGGACCTTGAACGCCGCCTTGGAAGGCATCGGCGCCGGCAACGACCCCAACCCCTCGTCGCTGGCGGTCTCCGCGCTGAGCGCCCGGAGCGCCGGCGCCGCGCGCGGGAAGCCCACCAGGCCGGGGCGTAGGAGCTTGCGGCCGATGTTCTCGGGCGCCGCCGTGGGCCCACCCTTGCCGAGGTGCCAGGCGCCGGTGGCGACCGAGGCGTCGCCGTTGCTCGAGGTGAGCGCCAGATCGAACTTGGCGTCGTTGTCGGTGTCGTAGAGCGCCCACACCGAGGTGCCTTGCACCACGATGGCGATCTCGGCGTCGACCTTCTTGGCCTTGAGCAGCTCTTCCGCCGACTCGCCAGGCTTCACCGACGAGAGCGAGGTCTCGTCGGCGTCGATGAGCGTGACGCGACTGAAGGCGCCGCGGAGCACCACTACGTCGGACTTGCCATTGCCATCGGTATCCATGGCGCGTCCATCGGTGCCCGCAGCGATGAACGGGTCGGGCACGGTGAGCGCTTCGCTGGCCGCTGCCAAGGTCTTGCTCGACACGTACTTGGCGCCGCCGATGGCGCTCGCGACCTTGCCGAGGCGCGGATGGAGGGCGGCGTCCTTCACGAACTTGCCGCTGAGATCGTGCTTGGGGAGGATTTCCTTGTCTTCCTTGAGGCGGCCCTGATCGTCGAGGTGATAGGCAACTTCCGGCGCGCCGTTGCTGTCCTTGTCCACCAGGAGCACGTCGAACGTGCCGTTGTCGTCGGTGTCGTACCAAATGTAGGTGGCGCCCTTGAGCACCATGAGCGCGAGCTCGGCGTCGAAGGCTTGGCTGCCCGCTCCCTTGCGTTTTGCCTGGTCCTGGTCGAGATCGACCAGGAGCGACATGCGGTCGAAGCCACCGAAGAGGGTCGTGCCGCCCTTGGACACCAGCGACTCCGCCACGCCGTCGAGGTCCAGGTCTTCGAGCGTGGGCTCGAAGCCGCCGTCACAGTAGGGGTCGGGCAAGATGGGAATGCCGGCGTCGCCGAACTTGGCAGCGAAGTCGCGAATCTCTTCCAAGTGCACGTGAAACGACGCGGTCGCGAGATCGGCCGAGATGCTCTGGTTGAGTCCCACCACTTCGCCGGCCATGTTCACCAGCGGACCGCCGCTGTCGCCGTGGGTGATGGCGCAGTCGCTCTGCACTGCCAGGCCCTGGGTCTTCGAGGTGAGCGCGTCGGTCATGCGCTTCTTCTGCTCCTCGCAAGCCTTCTTCTGCTTGGATGCCTGCTCGGCGCTCAGCGCCGGGTCGGGCCTGGTGCAATCGAAGCCGGCGACGATGCTGGAGTCCTGGGCGCGCTCCCCGATGCTGGCGATGTTGCAGGTCTTCGCGGCCCACAAGAAGCCGATGCCGGCGTGGCCCACCGACATGACCTTCTCGGCGATTTGCGGATCGCTCTTGGCGAGCTTGGCGGCCACCAGCTTGGCGGGCGGGTCTTTCACTTTCACGATGGCCATGTCGCGCACCGGGTCGGCCTTCACCACCTCGGCCTCGTAGCTTTGGGTCTGGCGATTCATGCGCCCGGTGGCGGTGAGCTCACCGAAGGTCACGTCGACGGTGATGACGAAGTCCTTCTTTCGGCCGTCGGCGACCACGTGGTAGTTGGTGAGAATATAGCCTTTGGGGTCGATGACGACGCCGGTGCCAAAGCCCTGCTCGGCGCGAATGAGCACCGTCGATGGCGCGATGACGCGATAGGCTTGGTTGGAGGCGAGCTTGGTGCTGGAGGCGACGCTGGTGGGAGGCGGCTCGGCGGCGGAGCTCTGCTCGAGCGGGGTCACGGGTGGAACGTCGGTGTGACCGAGGAGCTGCGCCAGCTTGGTTCGCGCCGCGCAGGTTCGAGGAATCACCACCTCGCGCACCGCTTCCGGCGGCTTGGCGGTCGCCGTGGGTTGAATGGTGGCCGCCTTCGGTGGCGGCGCAGAGCCGCCGCACGCTACGGCTATCAGGCCCGGCACCACGCTCAATCCCGCCCATCGCGCCCATCGCACCACCGTCGTCGTCCCTGTTGTCATGCCTGGACCTCTGCCCACGATGCTACCGCGCCTTCCTTTCCGCCGTCGCGACCCAAACAGCGAGCGCAGATGCTTTGCCGGGCGCGCCGGTGGAGGAGCATGTAGGAGGAGCCGCGAATCGCAGGCAAACGGGGAAGACCTCGCCTGCCGAGGTCGTACAACGCGACCTCAACCTTCGCTACCGGCTTCGCCCACGAAGGCAGACACCGACTCGGCGTTGACGCAGGTGGCCGCCTCGGCGTCGTCGCTGGGGGCGGCTTCGAGGCCCACGTCGGCGCGGGAGACGATGGTGTCGGCGAGGAAGATCTCCTCGGCGATGGCCACGAACTTCTTCAGTCGCGCGATGGAGTCGAGGTACACCGTGATCTCGCGAATCGGCGTTCCTCCGAGCAGGACGTGCCAGCGAAGGGCGGAGCACATCGCGGCCGCGCACATCTCGGTACCGATCTTGGCAGCCCCGGTGCCCAGCGCTGGCACCGCCACCCGCGCGCAGCGATGCTCGTCGGCGAGGAGCAGCGCCCGCATGAACGCGCGGCCCACGCAGGAAACCTCGTTCCAAGCGCTCACCGCGTGGAACACATGCTTCGCGCGCAGGCCTCCGGCGGCGGTCCGCACGCACGAGCCGAGCGGTCGCTCGCCCTCGCGCGTCGCCTCTTCTTCGATGAAGGCGCCGCCGCGCTCCCGGAGCGCTGCCCCCACTCCGGTGGCCATGCGCATGAGGTAGTTGGCGCTGGAGACGATGGCGTCGGCCTCGGCGGTGGCGATGTCTCCCACCACCATGCGGAGACGAATCGGACCCACCTGGAGCGCGTTCTCTTCGAGTCGCACCACCGCGAGCCGCGGTGCAGGCACCGCGCTCTTGAGCATGGCGAAGTGGTGCATGGGGAGGGTCATGTCTGCCGGCCGCTCGGCGCGCGACTTGGCCAGCATGGTTCGCAACACTTCCTGAAAATAGGCCTCGGCGGGCGATCGCGGCGGCGGAAGGTCGGGCGGCGAGCTCGGGTCGAGCACGTGCTCGGAGGAGCGAAACGGCGTGTGCCCGTAGCGCAGATCGCAGGCGGTGGCCGCCGCACCCCATACGTCGGTGAAGCGCCCGAGCTCGCCACCCCGAAGCTGCTCGGGCGCCATGAACTTCAGTGTGCCCGCGCTGTCGGAAACCAGCTGCTCCTCGGTGCGTGCCACCGCGATGCCGAAATCACCCAGGCGTACCCCGCTGTCGGCGGCCCCGAAGATGTTCGAGGGCTTGAGATCGCGGTGGATGACCCCGGCCTGGTGCGCTGCGCGCACCCCTTCGGTTACGTCGCGCATGACCAAGCACACCAGCCACAGCGGCAACCCCACGCCCAGTGCCTTGCGCCGCCGGCGGTCGATCTCGGCAAGGTCCAAGCCGTCCACGTACTCCTGAACCAGATACGGCAACGGCGGCGTGCCGGTGGTGCCGGCGTCGTAGGCGCGCACGATGCGCGGATTCGATACCCGCGCCATGAGCCGCGCCTCGGAGAGCACGCGGTCGGTCGCGTCCGGTCCGGTTTGCAGGGCGGCGCGCAAGGTCTTCACGATGACCGGCACCGCCAGCGCACGGTGCTTGGCCAGCCACACCTCGCTCATGCCGCCTTCGCCCACCCGCCCCCAAACGTCGTAGCCGGGTATGTCGAGGGTGCTCACCAGACCCACCAGCGTACCGCATTTGCGGGCTCCGAGAAACGATGTCAGCGCAACGCAGCCGGCGAAAGCTCCGCCCAGAAGACGCCGCGGAAGTCGCCAGCCTTGAACCCCCGCGCCGCGTCCTTCGGATAGCGCGCATCGATGGCCGCGGCCACGCCGGGGGCAACCGCTTCGCCATGGCACGCGAGGCACGGAGCGCCCACGCGAATCGTCTCCACGTAGCCACGCTTTCCGTTGGCCAGTGGCACGACCCGGGAGCTCGGCCCGTCACTCGGCGCCCGGCGCAGGTCCTCCATGATGGGAACGACCCACGCCGGCGCGGAGTTACTCGGGTTCCGCAGCTTTTGCGCCGACCGTCCCACCACCACGCCGTCCCTGGAGGCGTCGCGCGCGAGCGCTGGGGCTCGTTCAGCACAGACCGCGACGGCTTGCTCCGGCGAAGCGGCGAGCGCCGCGCTCAGCTCGGCCTGCAGACTGCTCTTGAAGGGCTCGAGGGCCGCCTTTGCTCGGGCCGACACCCGCGCGTCGTCGGGCGGCGGCGGTTCGTGCTTGCACGCGCCGAGCAGGCCGGAGACAAGGAGCAAGGGCAGCGGCGCGAAGCGGAGCATGGGACCGTGAGAGCCGCCGAGGCCCCAAGAGGGTGCGCGAAATCGACATACGAGCCGGCGAACCCATCCATCGCGTGGCTGGCTCCCACCTGCATGAAGACGCTTACCCCCTCCCTCGGTTCGCTCATGCTGGTCGCATCGACCGTGATGGGTTGTGCATCGAACGGCAACGGAGGCTCCGCGAGCTCCGAGCCGCTGTCCGCCGCCGAAGCGCAGTCGCTCACGTTCACCCGCGAGGAGGAGAAGCTCGCGCGCGACGTCTATCAGGCGCTCGAAAGCAGGGACGGCGTGTTCACCAACATCAAGAGCAGCGAGCAAACGCACATGGACGCGATCCTGACCTTGCTCTCCCGATATGGCGTGCCCGATCCCGCGGCAGGGAAGGGCGTCGGCGCGTTCACCGACCCGACGCTGCAGAAGCTTTCTGACGATCTCGTGGCCCAGGGAAACCCCTCGAGCCTGGCGGCGCTGCGGGTCGGCGTGACCATCGAGGAGCTCGACATTCGCGACATCGAGGCAGCGCGCAAATCCGTGAGCCACACCGATGTGCTCACCACGTTCGACAACCTGACCCGCGGTTCCCGCAACCACCTTCGGTCCTTCTACGGACGCGTCAAGGCTCTGGGAGGAACGTACACGCCGCAATACTTGGACGCCGTGACGTTTCAGGCGATCGTGGATGGACCCATGGAGACAGGACCCAACCGATGAGCACGCAGGTGAAACGCCGAGCCTTCGTGGCAGGCACCATTGCAGTCGCGCTCGGCGCCGCGTGCAAGAAGGCGGACGACTCCGCGAGCGAAGAGATGGGGCCGTGGATGCCGCCGGCGGATCTCGCCGCGCGGCTCCCCGAAGTGAAGGCGGGGAAGATTGCGGTGCTCTACGTGGGCCCCGACGCGCTGTTCGGTCGTGGGCACGTTCCTGGAGCGCGCAACATCGGGCCTGCCGAGAGCGGCGAAGGGCGCGCCGCGCTGGCTGCCGCCATGGCAGCGGTCCCGGCGGAGACCGAGATCGTCCTCTACTGCGGGTGCTGTCCGGTCCGAAGCTGCCCCAACGTGCGGCCAGCGAGCGCGGCCCTTCGGGCGCTCGGTCGCAAGAACGCGCGCGTCCTTGACTTGCCCACGCGCTTCGGCACCGACTGGACCGACAAGGGCTACACCGTCGAGCGAAGCTGACGCGCTTGACGGAGGCACATCACGCTCGCACGTTGGTGAAGAAAGAAGGTGCCTCGTGCTCGTCCCCTGCGCTTCGTGCTCCAAGATGAACCGACTGCCGGCGGCGCGAGCCAACGACAACGCCAAGTGCGCCGCGTGCAAGGCGCCGCTCCTGCCGCTCTCGCGTCCGATAGCTCTGGCCAGCGTTGCCGACTTCGAAGAGCTCGTGCGTGACGCTCCCGCACCCGTGCTCGTGGACTTCTGGGCGGCGTGGTGCGGCCCCTGTCGCGTGGTGGCGCCCGAGCTCGAGAAGCTGGCGAAGGCGAGGTCGACGCGCCTGGTCGTCGCCAAGGTCGACACCGAGGCGGTACCGGCGCTGGCCGCGCGCTTCGGTATTCAGAGCATTCCCACCATGGTCCTCTTTCGTGGAGGAAAGGAAGCTGCGCGCGTCAGTGGTGCCATGTCGGCCGGCGCGCTGGCATCGCAGCTCGGCATATAGCCAATCACAGGAAGAACTCGAGCTGGGTGCGGATTCGCCATCCGGTCCGCACCGTGCGGGTTTCCAGCTGGCTACCGTCGGTCTGGAGCTTAAGGCGGTGGCCCATGAAGTAGTATCCGAGCCCCACCGTCTCCTCGCCGACGCCCTCCTGTTTCGCCCCCGGCCCGGTGACGCGCGCGAAGCGGCCCACCAGCTGAAGGTGAGAAGGCACGATGAAGTAGCCAATCTGCTCGAACCCGCCGGCGCTCGAGACGACCGTACTGCCCGAATGAATCTGCGTTAGAACATGGACTCGATATCTCTCTTCCCTCTGCTCGGTACCCCTCGCCATGCCCATCTCCCAACGTTTGCGAAAGCTCCTCGGACTGCTTCGGCGCGGTGGGTGGGTGGCCGCACTCGTGCTGGTGGCGCTGGTCGTGGCATGGTTCAAGGTCTGGTCGCCGGTTCGGGTCGAGGCGGTTCGCGTCGACCGAGGCCCCGTGGTTGTGGAAGCGTTCGGCCGCGGCACCGTGGAGAGCCAGCGCGAGGCGGCCGTCGGATTCGACCTGGTGGGGAGGATCAGCGAGGTGCTGGTCGAAGAAGGAACGCGGGTAAGCCTGGGGCAGGAGCTCGCACGGCTCGAGACCAACCAGGCGCAGGCCGACCTTCGCTCCGCACAGACCGGCGTCGGCGCCGCCCGCGCCTCGCTTCAGCGGCTCGCGGCCGAAGAGGACCGAGCCCGTGCGCTCCTCGCCACCGCCGACCGTGAAGCTACGCGCACGGTGGGCCTCTTCGCGCTCGGGGCCGTTCCCGGTCAGCAGCGAGACGAAGCGAGCGACCGACTGCGAGTGGCACGAGCGGAGCTCGATCGCGTTCTCGCCCAGCGCTCCGAGGCGACCCGCGGTATCGACGTGGCAAGCGGGAGCGCCGAGCAGCGCCGGGTGGCGATGGTGCGCGCGACGCTGCTCTCCCCCTTCGACGGATTGGTCACCCGTCGGTTGCGCGATCCTGGCGACACCGTTGCCATCGGGTCGACGGTGCTCCGCATCGTCGACACCACGCGCGTCTACGTCAACGCCGCCATCGACGAGACCTTGCTGCCACAGCTGGCTTCCGATCAGCACGCCCGCATCGTGTTTCCCGGCGGTACCGCGCCGGTCGCGGGGCGCGTCTCCAGGGTTTCGTGGGAGGCCGATCGGCAGACCCACGAGCTCTTGGTGGAGGTGACACCAGACCACCTGGAGCGCCGCGTAGCCATCGGTCAGCGTGCCGACGTGCGCATCGAGTTGACTCGCCGCGAATCGGTGCTTCGTATTCCCGCCCGAATGCTCCACCAAGACGAGTCGGGTACGTACGTCCTCGTGGACCGTGGTGGCAAGATCGCCGTCGTCCGGCCGACCCTCGGTGTTTCGGGCAGCGATCTGGTGGAGGTCGCGGATGGCCTCGCGGAAGGCGACACGGTGCTCGGCCCGGCCGCTACCGGCGGCGCCCTTCCGCCGGGCCGGCGTTGGGTAGCCCGATGAACCTCGCGATCCGTGACGTACGCCGACGCCTGGCTCGATTCGTCGGAACGGCCTTCGGCCTCGGCCTGCTCCTGAGCGTCGTCGTTGCGATGCAAGGTATCTACGCGGGCATGGTGGACGACGCCACCATTCTCACCCGCGCGATGCACGCCGATCTCTGGGTGGTCCAGCGCGATACGCACGGTCCCTTCGCAGACGGATCGCGGCTCGACCCGAGCATCGAGGCCCGCGCCGCGTCGGTCCCCGGGGTCAAACGAGCGCGGCCCTATACCTACCAGGTCATCCAGCGCGAGTACCGCGGCGACACCATGCGCATCGCCCTGGTGGGGCTCGGATGGCCGGACGACGCAGGTGGATCGCTGCCGCTCGTTCGCGGTCGCGGCCTCGCGCAGGCACACGGAGAGATGATAGCCGACGCCTCCCTCGGCCTCGCGATCGGCGACTCGCTGGTGCTAGCCGGCGAACCCTATCGAGTGGTGGGCCTCACCAAGAACGCGCTGACCTCCGGCGGCGACTCGGTGGCTTTCGTGAGCGTCAGCGACGCCGAGCTGGTGGCCTTCGATCAGCCGGCCGAGGCCACGCAGCTCGAGCGCTCAAGAACGGTGGACCGCCTGCGACGCACCGACCTCGGTCGCACGCAGCCCTCGCTCGAAGACCTGCTGGCGGACCCGAAGTGGCGTGCGCCCGCGCTCGCGTCGCCGCCGCTCGCGGCGGTGCTGGTCGACGCCGATGCACACCGCGTCGCCGGTGTGCGCGACACGATGCGGAGCTGGGGAGACGTCACGGTCTACTCGCAGGACGAGGAGGAGACGCTGCTTCTGGGCGGCGTGGTTCAGCGTGCGCGGATGCAAATCGGCCTGTTCACCGTGATTCTCACGCTCACCGCGGCGGTGATCGTGATGATGGTCATCTACAACCTCACGCTGGAGAAGAGCCATGACCTGGCGGTTCTCAAGCTGCTGGGCGCGCCGCGTTCGCGGCTGCTCGGCTTGGTGCTGCAGCAGTCGTGGCTGCTCGGCGTCATCGGCTACGCGGTGGCCTACACCATCGGCGAGCTGTTCTATCCGATGTTTCCCCGGCGGGTCCTCATCACCTCCACCATCTCGCTGGTGGCGCCGATCGCCACGTTCGCCATGGTGACCCTGGCGAGCCTCCTCGGGCTCAGTCACGTCCTGCGCATCGACCCGGCGCGCGCGCTGGAGGGTTGACCGATGACCGATGCCGTCCGAGCCGTTCGTCTTCGCAAAACCTACGGACTAGCGTCCAGCGCGGTGGTGGCGCTCGACGACGTGAGCTTCTCGCTGCGCAGGGGCTCCGTGGCCGCCCTGCTGGGGCCGAGCGGCTCCGGAAAGTCGACGCTCATCAAAGCACTCGGTTTCGTTTCGCCGGCCGAGAAGGGCCAGGTGTTCTTCGACGATCGCCTGGTGGTCGACGACGGCGTTGCCCAGACGGACCTCTCACGGCTGCGCCGGCAGCATCTGGGGTTCGTCTTTCAGAAGGCGAACTTGACCTCGTTCCTCAATGCGCGCGAGAACGTCGAGCTGGCCTGCGAGCTCGGGGGAAAGGAGCAGGGCCGGCGTCGCGCCCGCGACCTGTTGAGCTATCTCGAAGTGGTCAATCGCGAGGATTCGTACCCGGAGATGCTCAGCGGAGGCGAGCAGCAGCGCGTGGCCATCGCGCGGGCGCTCGCCAACGAGCCCACCCTCATCCTCGCCGACGAGCCCACAGCGGCGCTCGACAGCGTGCGGAGCCGAAGCGTCATGGAGCTCTTTCGCAAGGTTGCCCACGACCGCGGGGCCGCCGTGCTCGTGGTGACGCACGACCATCGCGCCCTCGACGTGTTCGACGTGCTGTACGAGATGGAAGACGGGCGGCTGCGCCCCTATCAAGGACAAGGGCAAGGACAAGGGCAAGGGCAGGGGGCCTGAGCGCTTTCGGCGCTCCGCAGCGAGCCGTGAAGCACCGAGCGCCTGCATGCGCGTGCGCGTGCGCCATCGCGTGCTCTTCACCGGGAATCCCTCGGTGTATTCCATTCAAGACCTGCGCTGCCAGGTGGCCAGGGGCCGTGGGCTCGCCGACGCCGAATCGCGCCCGCAGTATGAGCCGGTGCTGAAGCTCTCGCGAGCGAAGAAGCAGCGCCTCCGTCGCGGTCACGCCGAGCAACCGCAGCGGAGGTCCTCACTTCGTTCGTGATGATCCCGTGTCTCTTCGAGATACTGGCGCGGACCGCGCGGCGAGCCATCCCAGCGGCGCGTCGCAGGCGACACATACCTCCACGCCCATCGTGGTGGGCCAGCCCACCATGAAGGCGGCGAGCTTGGCGGGCTTGGGGCGAACCCGTGGCAGCCTTTCATCGGTCCGGACGCTTGCCCCCGCCCCCGCAGAGACCGCTCGCAGCCGTGAGGCCCCGAAGGCTCCCCGACCGCCTCGACAAGGTTTCTTTGCATCACTGCCCCCGGTGCAGTGTCAATCGGAAGACCCGCCCATTTCCCCTCTTCACGAGACACGTGCAGCACCATGAAACGAAGGATCCCCGGTAGTTGGTCGTCGCGACGCGGGTGCGCGGTGGCCTTGGCGGCGTTGGGGCTCGGTGCCTGCTGGTACGGGGTTGCGCGCCGAGCCGCCGACGCCGCCCCGTACGTGACGCAACCCGAAGCGACAAAGACGGTCGGAGCCTCCTCGGCCCGAGAGGTGCGCTGGGTTCCCGGCAATGCTTACGTCTACGACCTGCGTTGGTCCGGCTCCTCCCGCGTGAAGATCCCGGGGGCGCAGGAGCGCGTGAGCGTGGCGGTGAAGCTCGAGGCGACGCTCACGGCCCGCGCCATGGGCTACCACGATGGCCTCCAAGACGTCGTCGTGTCGCTCTCCGACATCCGCACCTACGAGGTTCAGATGCAAGGCAAGCCCATGTTCGACGATGCCGCGCGCGCTGCCGAGAAGCGTGCGCTCGAACACCAGGAGGTGCTGCTTCAGGTCGACCGCCAGGGCACCTTCGCTCCCTTCGCCTTCGATCCGAAGACGCCGCCGCGCGTGCGGCAAGTGCTCGCTCGGGTGATCGACGCGACCCGGGTGAGCATGCCGCCTCTCGGCCAGGCTCCCGAGGACGCCCCGTGGGAAGCGGAGGAGACAACGCCCACCGGCCTCGGTCGGGTGCGCTACCAGCGCCGAAGCGACGGCGCCCTGCTGCGCAAACGGCTCGGATACGCGAGCATCACTGCAGTCCCTCGGCAGAGCGCCGACGAGGAGCTTTCTCCACTGGTCGAAGGGGGCGGGGTGATCACGCTCGACGGCGACGGCGCAATCGCCACCATCGACGACAGCGAAACGGTCACCATCGAAAGCGACACCAACCCCTACCGCGCCTCGTCGTCGTTCGGGCTCAGCCGGCTCTCGGTGGCCACGCCGGGCGACACGGGTCCCGACCTCACCCGCTTCGTTCGCGAGCGCGTGATTCCCGGAGCCGGCGCCAAGCCCAACGACGAGAGCGTCGTGCAAGGCATGACGCCGGACCGGTTGCTCGCCACCGTGGTCGACTACGATCGAGGCGCCTCGCTCCCGCGCGGATTCATGGTGAACGCCTCTGCGTACGGTCGCCTGCACCCGGAGTCGTCGCAGGCCATGGTGCAGGTGTTTCTCGGCCCGACCACGCGCTCCCGCTCGCGGACGCTGACCATGGATCTGCTCGCCGCGACCGGCGACCATGCGGCCCAGCTGGCCATGGGCGAGATCGTCCGCTCTAAGGTCGCGCGCGCCGACGCCGAGTCGTATGCGCACTACCTGCAACGCTTTATGTTGCTGGCGAGCCCGGAGCGCGCGTCGGCGAATCTCCTCTTCTCCATCTACACGGAGTCGCGCGCCACGGGCGACCCGTTCGTGGCCGACGCTGCGGCGGTTCCGTTGGGGGTGATGGCTCGCAAGCTTCGCGCCGGCGAGCCAGAGCTCTCCGGGCGCATTCACCAGCGGATCCTAGACGACCTGGGCAAGGCCACGAGCGACGACGATCGCATCGCCCTTCTCAAGGCGCTCGGGAACGGCGCCTTTCCCGGCGACGTTCCGGTCATCGTGGCGCACACCCGAAGCGGCGCTTCCCACGTGCGCGACCAAGCTGCGTTCAGCCTTCGCAGTCTCGACGAGGAGGCTTCGCGAACAGCGCTTCTTGCGTTGACCCAGGACCCGAACCGGAACGTCGCGACCACTGCGGTGCGCGCTTTGCGCCGGCAGAGCCTCTCGGCCGCGGATTGGAGCGTGCTGCGAACGCTGGTGGCTCTGGGTAAAACGAACCGGGCGTCGGATGCCGACATCGTTGCGCTGCTGGTGGATGCCGAATCGGACCCCGGAGAGGAAGCGCGACCGATTCTCCAGGCCATCCAGGGTCGCGCCCGCCCCGGCAGCGATCTCCACGACCGTACCCAGTTGCTCCTCTCCGATGCCGCCCCGGTCCTCGCCATCGACGCACCCCTGGAGACTCCGTAACATGAAGATGCAACCCCTCCTCTGGCTGGCCGGCGTGTCGATCGGGACCGTACTGCTCGGCGGCGATACCGTCGCTGCGCCGCAGCCGGCCGGCCCTACGGTTCCCGTCGGCCCATGCGTGCGTCCGCCGCAGCTCGCCGTCGGCGCGACGACCTGGCCCTCGCCCGCGCAATGCGGGAATCCCGCGTTCCTCAAGACCTGCCCCACGCTGACCAACGAGTGCACGAACGTCAACAAGGCCGAGGCACAGAAGGTCTCGAGCCTCTCCGGCGTGCACAGCGGCAAGACCTATGTGGCGAACAAGCTCTACGGGACGCCGTCGTCGCCCGGCTTCGCCGAGAGCTCCATGGAACGAAACTATGGCATCGTGCCTGCTCCCCCTACGGGCCCCTTCGCCACCAACGGGAGCCTCAAGAACCTCGACGCGCTGCGGGCCAAGAACGGAAGCGTGCGCCGCGTCAATCGCCTTGGGCTCGCTCCGAACAACAACCTTCGGTGGGCCTATCAAGAGAGCAAAGCCCGCGCCGAAGCGCTCGCATGGAACCCCGCGGGGGTCCTCGCGGTCTACCAGCGTCCTCACGCGGCTCCCGGCCCGCGCGAGGTCGGTTCCTGCGAGGACTACGTGTACAAGGGGTTCTACGACGACGAGCGATGGCTTGACGCCATCTACGGGTGCAAGGGCGACGCCCGCTGCGAAGCCAACGTGAGCCTGCTTCCGGTCGCACCAGGTATTGCGGGTCGCGCTCTCGATAATCCTTTGATGCCTTCGTTTACCCAGTTTGTTCCTGACTACGACGGGCGTCTGGAGTTTCGCGGGATGATGCCCAAGAACGCATTCTATGCGGGTACCGGGGCATTCATCTCCGCCTCGCTGGTCGACGCCTTCGCCTCGGCGCCGGCGAAGAAGCAGAGCGTTCAGGCGCTGGCCGACGCGCTGCGAAATGGATTTTCCACGTACGATATCGGACACGGACAAAAGGGGAATTCCCTCGGGAGCCGCTCCCAGGGCTTCGCCGACGAGTGGGACTTTCATACGGTCATGAACGGCCGCACCGCGGCTGCGACCGAGGGTGAGCGCGACGAGTACCAGTTTCGCAACGATGCCGTGCTGGCGGCGATGGACAACTTCTGGACCGTCGCCAAGTGCGTTGCCCATCTGAACCCTCAGGACTGCGAAGGGATTCCCAGCGCGGTGGGGCACGTGAAGCCGGGCGAGGCGCAGATGTTCGACGGCGATCCCTTCGTCTCTCGCGCGGTCTTCGGCAACGTCGACCGCAACATCGCCACCGACATGCTGTCCTTCGTGAACGGCAAGGCCGGTATGCTCGACGCGCTCCGTTCCGGCGCCCACATCGGGAGCGGGCTTGCGTTCCCAGGCCTCGCCGATCGTGGCGCCGTTGCGCTGGGCACGCCGCTCCTGCAAACCGGCCTCGCGGCGCCGCAGAAGACGATGCTTACCGGAGGCCCGGTCACCACGCCCAATGGCATGGTCACGCGCCAAGGAGCGCGGATCCAGGGGCCACAGTCGCCTGGCGTCGGCAATGGCCAACTTGGCTATCTAGACCTGAACTGGCGCGCGCACCCGCCCACCATCGACGCCTCCGCGCCGTACCCGCGACTCCTCTGCCCGACGCTCGGCACCGGAAAGCCCACCACGCCTGCTACCAGTTGGGCCAACGCGAACACGCCGCCCAAAGGTGAACGGTTCGTCGGCGAGCTCGCTGCCTGCCAGGCGGTGAACGTCATTCTCGACGAGTGGGGCAAGAAGACCGCGGGCAACCGAGGCCCCACCTGCTTCGACACCGGCAACGCGGCATGCGACTGGTCGCCCGAGATGTTCGTCAAACGCTGGGTAGTGAACACTACCAGCTACAACATGCCGGCCAAGGAGCGCGCATACGCGAGCTGTCGAGCCTGGCGCTCCACGCTCTTCGCTGGCGGCGCCCGCCAGGCCGACCCTCGGACCACCCTCAACGTGATCAGCGAGAAGGAGATCGCCCGCGGTACCATTCTCCAGGGATTGCCAGTGAAGGAAACCAACGTGTTCGGTCAAGACAAGCAGGACCAGCACACCGGCGGCAACAAGGCTTTTGGTGTAGGATACAGGTACGACCTGGGCTGGGAGGCGCGCATCCGTGAGCGATTCAGCGCAGTCAAACTGAAGCAAGCGTGCGCCGCCAAGGGGATCAAGGAGAAAGACTGCGACGTCACCCTCGACCAGACCCCGTGTCGCATGGGCGGGCGCATGCACGCATCGTTCGACGCGTTTGCCTGGGCCTTCGGTCTTCCGCCCATCGATATCGTCGAGGCGAACTACGCGCTCGACGCCAGCGACGACAAGACCCATGCCGAAACCAACAAGCTCGAGGCCTACGGCCACGGCGACTTTCTCTCGGGCGCCTACGAGTTCTTCAAAATTCCCGACGGAACCAGCTGGCCTCTCAACGCCACCGGAAGCGCGCCCAGGCGGCTCGCCGGCGTCCACGACGGGGGCGAAGAGACTCTCCTCACGGTGCCGGTTCAAATCTCCTGGGTCACCCTCACCTTCACCGTGGGCATGGCATGGGGCTATGGCGCAGACGTCTTCGTCTTTGCCAACGCGCCAGGCAAGGACCAGTGCAGCAAGAACCTGTTCGAGGTGGGCGGAGGGGTGGAGCCGTACGCGCACCTCGATCTGGTGGTCGGGGCAGACTGCAGCATCGCGGGCATCGCCGGCGTCGGCGTAAGCGTCGACATCGTACTCCTGGACATCCGTCTGCCCATTCACGGTGGCGCGGCCCTCAGCTCTTCGCCCGACAACAAGCTGTACCTCGGTTTCGACGCCGGCCTCGATCTGAAGCTGGGGACCCTGGATGGCCACATGAGCGCCTACGCGAAGTTCATTGGTATCAAGCTCTTCGAAGTGGAGCTCTTCCATTGGAAGGGGCTCCACACCACCATCCCGCTCTTCCACTTCCAGCCGAAGCGCTTCGAGCTTCTGGCTCTGGGTGCCGCCGACATCCCCGCGGGGGACGGCGCCATGACGTGCCGAAAGCCCGGATCGCCACCGGGCGTCACCGGACCGCCGT
>JBBQWQ010000025.1:0-111708 GCA_038210445.1 Polyangiales bacterium | reverse complement strand
CGATCTTGAGATCGAAGGGATCGAAGGGCCCAGCGTAGTCCACCGTCTCGCCTTCGAAGTCCACGAGCACCGCGCCCACCGCCCCCGGTACGCGCCCCAGGAGCGAACGCAGTATGCGGCCGATGGAGCTTTCCTCCATGTCCCGCGGCGCGGCGGGCTCGGCGCGAGGACGCGTGCGGCCGCGGTGCTCCGAGCTCATGGGGCGGGCGCGTCTGCGGAATCGGAAGACGATACCGAGCGCATGAGCTCCTCGGCAGTGGGCTCCACCAAAACCGGGCGCGCCTTGCGCAGCGTGGCCAGAAGCGCGTCGTACTGGCGCCTTCCGCGGTCCTTCCAAACCTCGGTCTGCACGCGGCGCCGGAGCTCGTCGTCTTGCAAGTGCTCGCCCTCGAAGCGCGCGTTGAGGCGAATGACGTGAAATCCGAAGGTCGACTCCACCACGCCGCTGACGTCGCCGGGGGTCTTGAGCCCGAAGGCGCCGCGCGCGAAGGCCACGTCCATCGAGCCGTCGCCCTCGACGATGCGCCCGTCGGCCACGAACGCCGGGAGCGGTTGGGCCACGATGGTGAAGCCGTCGCGCTTGGCTACGGCGCCGCCGCGGGCCAGAAACTCTTCGGACGAGGTGGTCGCGCGAAGCTCTCGCAGGAGCGACTCGGCCACCGCACGGCCGCGCGTGCCGAAGTCCTGGGCGTTCTTGGCGGGAGGCTGAACGAGCACGTGTGCGGTGCGGATGGACGGCGGGCGGTCGAATTCGCGCCAGCGCGCCTTGCGCACCTCGGCCAGCTCGGCGGCAGTGGGCGGCCCCTCGGACGTGCTCGCCGACCACGACGCGCGAACAACCAGCCGCGCCAGGAGCGTGCGCCGCGCCGCCTGCAGATCGGCGCGCTCGGGAAGGCCGCGGCGGACCGCGCCTTCGGCGAAGAGTGCATCTTCCACGAGAGCTTCGAGGGCAGCCTCCTTGGGCAGGTTGCGCGCGCGCGCCACCGAGGCCACCAGGGAGCCGGGAATCTCGCTTTGACCCACCCGGGCCACCGCGCCCTCGAGCTCCACCCGCACCGGCGGCGCAACGTCGCTGGACGCGCAGGCCGCCGCGCAGGCGAGGACGAGAATGGACACGAACGAACGCACGGAGGTCAGTGTAACGCCAAACTTCGGCGAGCACAGCCCGCAAGCGCGCGGCGCTCGCTTCAGAAGAGCTGGGCGGCGTACCCCACGTTGACAGTGAGAGCCATGGAGTCGCCGAAGTGGCCCACGTCGTACACCCACAGCCCGGCGCGAATGTCCACCGGGCCCACCTGGTACCCGCCCCCGAACGTCATGGAAAAGCGCGTGGCGCTGTCGGAAGCGCCACCTCCGCGGGCGAGGATCACCGTGGGGCCCAGCTCCAGGGCGCCGTAGGGGCCCTCCTTGGTGCCGAATGCGTGTACTTTACCGCCAATCCAGATGGGGATGGTGGAGATGCCCACCGCGGTGCCCGCGAAGTCCTTGGAGAAGTGGTACACGAAGCCGACGCGACCGGTCACGGTCACCGGCGCCGGCAGGGTGTACTCGAACTTGCCCAGTGCTCCGACCCCGACGCTCGCGGCATCGAAGAGATTGCCCACCGGCAGCACGAACGCGGCGTCGCCGCCCACTGCGCCGCGCTTCTTCATTTCCTGCGTCGATTCGTCGGCGCGGGCCGACGAGGAGGCCAACGCGAGGAGCACGGCGGTGGAAGCGACGAGGACGATGCGGTGCAACATGGGAAGACCTCCGGTGGACGAAGAAGCGCGCCGCGTCGGCGCGTAACCTCTCCTCAAGCACCGCGCGTGCCCGGTCCGATTGGGAGAATTTGCCCCAATTTCCCCCATTTGTGCGTCTCCCGCGGCGCACCTGCGGAGGCCGGCTCCCTCCCCCGCGCGTCGCACGCGTCGCACCGCACGCGTGGCCCCATGATCCGAACAAGCCTCGAATCCGAAGGCGGGGATGCGGGCGCGGCGATGGGGAAGTTTTTCGATCTCGAGGCGACGCGTGCTGGCGCGACCCGCGTGCGCTCAGGCGCGCTTGCGACTGCTGCTGCGGCGCACCCGTGGCCCCGGGGGCTCGCGGTTGAGCTTGTAGGCTGCAACCAATCCGACGATCGCGGGGACGAACCAGGTCACCGCGCTCACGTCGTCGGCGCCGGCGAGGGCGCGCATGCCCAGGAGCGTGCACGCCACCGCGGCCAGCAGGGCTCCGAAACTGAGAGAAAGCGCGAGGCGCATCGAAACTTCGAGTGTAGCAGACCCGCTGCCGGTCACGGTACCGCGGTCGACGTGCCCACGACGCGGACAGGAAGCGGCGGTTTCCGCTCGACCATGTCGAAGAAGCTGCGGCTGGCCGGCGTGGGATCGTCGGCCAGGGCCTCGATGTCGGCAGGGCGAATGCTCTGGAAGAGCACCTCGACGTCTACTTTCACGTTGGCGGGTGCCGAAAAGCGATACGTGACCTGGTCGGCGCTGCCGAAGTTCGCGTCGCCTTCGGCCCCGCGCGGCGCCATGTAAAACCAGTTCTTGTGGGTCTTGCTGAAGCCCGCCGGGAGGAGGCGGGTGTCTTTGAGAAAGTCGGTGGCGTCGAGGGGTCGCTTGGCGACGCGCTTCTGCAGATCGCCGGCCACTGCCTCGTAAACCTGCACCTGGTTCTCGGCGTCGACCACCTCGCGATGCGGAAGAACCACGCCCTCCAGGTCGAGGCGCTCGCCGCTGCGACTGGTGAGCCGCCCATAGGCGTCGGTGCCGCCCGACTCGAACACCACCTTGCCCGCGGCATCGGTGGCGCGCAGGTGAATCCATGCGCGGCGCGAAGGGTAGCCGGTGGGAAACTTGTGGCCCACCTGGTTGATGAGCGTCACCACGAGCTCGGCATTCGCGCCCGCGCGCTTGCCGACCACCGTGAGCTGGACCGCGGTAGAGAGCTTCTTCTCGCTGCGCTGCGCCGCCTCGCTGAAGTCCGCCGAAGAGGCCAGGGCGCCGGAGGCCTCGACGTTGTCGGCGAAGATGCGCAATAGATAGGCGTTGGCGCCGAAGAAGCCGTGGCGACCCACGGGGGTTCGCGCCGGCAGGCCCTTGGGCAGCTTGGCCACGGCGGCGGTGATCGGCTGGTCGTCGTCGTCGCCGCGCGGCAAGTGGCAGTTGGCGCAGGTGGTGCCACGGGCGCCGCCCGAGCCCTCGGTGGTGAAGTCGGAGTTCTGCCACTCGAGGTAGGGAATCTGCTCCGGAAATTCGACGATGGTCTTGCCGTTCTTGTCGATGGCCTTGGTGAACACGGTGTGACAGGTGGCGCAGAGCTTGCTGTCTTCGATGTGGGCGCCATAGGTGGGCACGAAGTTGGCGGTGAGCTCCATGATCTGCCCGTTGGGGTCGGAGTATGGTCCGAACATCTTGCGCTGCGTCCCCACCACGAAGCCTCCGGTGAAGCTGGGCGCGGTGCCCAGCCCCTCGGCGGTGATCTGGTGGCAAAGTGTGCAGCCTACACCTTCCCGCGCGAGCTCCGCGTGCGGCGCTTGCTCACGAACCAGCGTGTCGAAGCCGATGGTCTTACCGGCGAGCTTCTGCTCGGTGGCGCCGGCGGGAGCGTGGCAGGGCGCGCAGCCTTGGTCGACCGCGGCGGTGAGGTTCGGACGGTGGGCGCGCTCGGCGGCGAAGGTCGCCAGGTAGTAGGGATCGCGCGCGGCCATGGACATCATGGAGGGGCGCCACAGGCCCACCGGCGATACGTTGCGCCCCTTGGCGTCGCGGTTGGCGGCGCTGTCGTCCGAGGCCACGTGGCAGCCGGCGCACACGTCGCTGGTGCTGAAGGTGGCGGTCGCCGCCACGCCCTGCTTGGGCAAGGGTCCGAGCCTTTCGCCCTTCGTCCCCAGCCAGCGTGGCGCGCCGCCAGAAACTCCGGCGTCTGTGGGTGCGCTCTCCGAAGAGCATGCGCCCAGGCCCGAGACGACGATGAAGAGCGTGAGGACCGGTGCGGTGGCGAGGAGCTTCAAGACGAGAGCAAGTATCGCCCGATTGCCAGCGCGAGCAAGGCCGCGAACAGCGCAACCCACACCACGCCGCCGCGCACCAGGCTCCAGGTGGGTAGCTTGGGCGAACGTTCTGCGCCGGAGACGAAGGCGGTGGTGGCGCCCACGATGGCGATGGAAAGCGCAAGGCCCACCAGCTTCACCAGCACCGCGCGCTCGTTTTCGTCGGTGCTCCAACCGAATCCCTGGAGCACCACCGCACACACCACCCCGAAGCCGACCACCGAGGCGTCACGCACCGAGCCGTGCCGCGCGCGTAGGCGAGGATCGCGCAGAATTCGCGCTTCATCGCTCTTCGGACGAACCGCCGGCGCGCAGGAAGAAAATGCATAAAGAGCCCACCCGATGACCCCGGCGACGCCCCGCGCCGCGTCGAACGAGTGGAGCGCACGCGGCGTGGCCAGGCACATGACCACCGCGCTCATGCCGACGAAGCCCCACACCGAGAGCCCCTGGTACGTGGTGCCGCCGCTCAAGGGGGCTTCCTTCGAGGTGGCGCGGCGCTCGAGCACGGCCGCGCCCAAGAGCGCCACCAGCGCGAAGCAGGCGGCCATCTGCGCGGGCAAGATGGCGCCGCGGGAGAAGGCCAGCGGCGCTACCGTCACCGCCCAGGCGTAGATGCCAGGCACGCATGCTTGCGCCGCGGGACCCAACCCCCGAAGGCGATCGACTCGCAGCCCTCCCTCGCGCGCGCCCTGGCTCATTCGGTGAGCCCGGACGGCACCAGCGGGAGCGACCTCTCCCGCACCAGGCTCTCGGCGCGCACGGTGTTCTCAGCCTCTTCCGGCGCCGCGGTGATGCCCAGCTGCGACCAGAGCGTGCGATCGAGAAGGTGCGTCGGCAAGACGTTGCCCACTGCGCCGATCATCGATTGCTTCACGCCCGGGTGCTTTGCTTCCATGTCGTCGAGGAGCTTGCCCACTTGCTTGCGCTGGAGGGTCTCCTGCGAGCCGCAGAGATCGCACGGGAGAATGGGAAAGCCCACCTCGGCGGAGAAGTCGCGAATGTCGCTCTCTGCACAATACACGAGAGGGCGAATGACCACGTGTCGCCCCTTGTCGGCCGAGAGCTTGGCCGGCATGGCGCCCAACTTGCCCGCGAAGAACAGGTTGAGCATGAGCGTCTGCAAGACGTCGTCGCGGTGGTGCCCGAGGGCGATCTTGGTGCAGCCGAGCTCGCGCGCCACGCGGTAAAGAATGCCGCGCCGGAGCCGCGAGCAGAGCGAGCAGTAGGTCTTACCCGCCGGCACCTTCTCGGTGACGATCGAGTAGGTGTCCTCGCGAATCATGCGAAAGTCGTAGCCCTCGCGGCTCATGTAGTCGACCAGGGTCTGCGCCGGATAGCCCGGGTGGCCCTGGTCGACGTTCACCACCTTGAGCTCGAAGCTCACCGGCGCGCGCCGTTGCAGGTCGCGCAGGAGGTGGAGCAGGGTGTAGCTGTCCTTCCCGCCGCTCACCGCCACCATGATGCGATCGCCATCCTGGATCATGTCGAAGGCGGAGATGGCGCGCCCCATGGCGCGGGCGAGTTTGTGCTGCGTGGAAGACGGCTCGGACATCGAGCTTCCACTCATAGCAACGAAACGGCGCCCCCCGAAGCGCCGAACGACGCAACCTGCGTCAGATGGCGGTGAAGCCGCCGTCGGCCATGAACACCGACCCGGTGCAGTAGCTGCTCTCGTCGCTCGCGAGAAACAGCGCGAGGTTGGCGATTTCTTCGTTGGTTCCGTAGCGGCCCCAGGGCACCAGCGCGGTGAACTGCGCCTTCACGGCGTCGCCGGCGCCGGGGGCCGCCTGGTCTTCGATGGATCGCATCATGCGGTTGTCGATGGGGCCGGGATTGAGGGTGTTCACGCGAATCTTCAGCGGCGCCAGCTCGGCAGCCGCGGTGCGCGCGAGCCCGATGACTGCGTGCTTGGACGTAACGTAGGCGGTGAGGCCGGGAGAGCCCACCACGCCGGCCACCGAGGAGGTGACGACGATGCTGCCGCCGCCGCGCTTGGTCAGCTCCGGCACCACATGCTTGATGCCGAGGAACGCGCCGCGCACGTTCACCGCCAGCACGCGGTCGAAGTCCTCCACCGCGAGGTTGGCCAGGGGGCCGATCTTTCCCTCGATGCCCGCGTTGTCGAAGAGCACGTCGACGCCACCGAACCGCTTCGCGCACTCCGCCACGTAGCGCTTGACGTCGGCCTCTACCGAGACGTCGGCCACGCACACGGCGAGCTTGTCGGCGGGGGCCGCCGCCGCCTTCGCCACGCGGATGAGCGCCTCCTCGTTGACGTCCACCAGCATGACGCGGGCGCCCTCCGCGAGAAAGCGGCGCGCCGTCGCCTCGCCGATTGCCCCACTTCCGCCCGTCACCAACGCAACCTTGCCTGCCAATCGGTTCATGATCGTCTCCTCGGTATCGTTCATGTGCCCGGAAAGCACGACGCGTTCCATCCTCCGGGGCGAGGAGTTCTCGACGCTTGAGCGGATCGCATCGCGCAAGGACCTACCCGGTACGCAATGCTTGCAGCGGCCCCTCAGAAGGCGACGCCGAGGCCCGTGCGCACGCCGACGCCCAAGAGATCTGCCTCCGAGCTGGCGTACCAGGTATGGGTGTACGTGACCGCCGGCGTGGCTTGCAAAAAGACCCGCGAGGTGAGCGGGAAGACCAGGCCGACCTCCATCGCAGCGCCCAGCGAGCCTCCGTCGAAGGCGTCGCCTTCGCTCACCCCGACCGTGGGCCCGATGCGGGGCCACAAGATCAGAGGCCCGACCGGCACGAGCACGCCGAGGCGAGGGTGAACCCGCAGCGCGGTGCTGGCGAACCCCTCGCTGCGGCTGCGCGAGAAGGTCACCGACCCTCCCACGGTGAGTCGTTCCCCCACGCGAACGTCGACGTTGGGACCAATGGTGAAGGCGAGCGCGTGCTGGGAGCCCGTGACCGCGGTGCCGCTCAGAAGGCCTCCGCCCAGGCCGCCCAGGCCGCCCAGGCCGCTCAGCCCTGGCCAGCTCACGCCGAACCCCACCAGATCGGGCACGAACAGACGGCGGTCCATCAACGCGTCGCGGGTGCTGCGCTCCCGGGCGTCCACCCCGGGTGATTCCATGTATGTATCACGCATCCTGCGGTAGCGCGCGACGTCGGCTTCGTACTTCGCGCGCTCCAGCTCCCGGCGCTCATGCCGGCGCTCCGCGTCTTGGCGATTGCGCTCGCGGGCCTCCTCGATGTCTCCTTGCCCGCGCAAGGCCCGAAGCTCCGCCTCCTGCGCACTGGGGGCGCTGGAAGCTGCCGGCGCCGGCTCTTCGGCGAGCGCTGGGGCGGCAGCGAAGACGAGCGGGAGGGTGGTTAATGGCGCGCCGAAGATGCGGCGGAACGATGCGAGCCTGTTCATCATGCAAGACCTCACTTTCTTGCGCGAAACAACCGCCGAGCACGGCGCGCGTTCCCCCCAGGCGCCCCTTTGTCATCATGGCGTGCGCGAGCCCGCCCGCGCCGCCAGGTTGGCTGCGACAAAACGCGCGAAGGCGAAGGCACCGAAGTACCTTCGCCATCGATCGATGCGACGAAGCGGGGTTACTTCTTGCTGGCGAGGGCGCTCTTCACGCGCTCCTCCAAAACCCGCGCGGCATCGGCCACCGGGATCATCTCGGCCTTTTTGGGGTCCGGCTCGCTGCGGGGCTTGAGCTCGAAGTTGCCGCCAGCGAGGCCCTTGCCGCCGATGGTCACGCGGAGGGGAATACCCAGCAGGTCGGCGTCCTTGAACTTCACGCCCGGTCGCTCATCGCGATCGTCCCACAGCACCTCGACGCCGCGGCCCTCGAGATCGTCGTAGAGCGCTTTGGCCGCCTGGTTCACCGCTTCGTCCTTGCCGATGGTGCAGATGTGCACGTGGTAGGGCGCAAGGCTCATGGGCCAGCGCATGCCGTCTTGGTCGTGGTGCTGCTCCACAGTGGCCGCCACCAGGCGCGATACGCCGATGCCGTAGCAGCCCATGATGATCGGCTGCTTCTGCTGATCTTCGGTGAGGAAGGTGGCGCCCATCTTTGCGGTGTAATGGGTGCCCAGGATGAAGATGTGCCCGGCCTCGATGCCCTTGTACGAGGTGAGGGTTCCCTTGCCGCATTTGGCGCAGCCGTCGCCGGTGACGGCGAGGCGAAAGTCGCCCACGTCGCCGTGGTAGTCGCGGCCGTGATTCACGTTCTTCACGTGGACGTCGCGCTCGTTGCCGCCGGCGATGCCGTTCTTCACCTGGCTGGCCGCGCGGTCGACCAGCACTCGGCCCTTGAAGCCGATGGGGCCCACGAAACCGACGTCGGCGCCGGTGGCCTTCTTCACGTCGACGTCGCTGGCGAGGAACACGTCGGCGACGCCGAGCGCGCGCGCGACGGCGATCTCGTTGACCTCGTGGTCGCCGCGGATGACGACCAGTGCGATGGTCTCGCCGCCCGCGTACACCAGCGACTTGAGCATGGCCTCCGGCTTCACCTTCAGGAAGGTGGAAACCTCTTCGATGGTCTTCTTGCCGGGCGTCGCGACGCGCTCGGGCTCGATGACCGTGGCGTCGTCGGTGGACGCCGCCGGCGGGCGCACCACGGCGACCTCGACGTTGGCGGCGTAGTCGCAGGTGTCACAGGCCACGATGGCGTCTTCGCCCGACTCGGCGAGCACCTGGAACTCGGCGCTGGTGGAGCCGCCCATGGCGCCCGAGTCGGCTGCCACCATGCGGTAGGTGAGGCCCATGCGGTCGTACACGTTGCAGTAGGCGGCGCGCATGCGTTCGTAGCTGGCCTTGGCGGCCTCCTCGCTCACGTCGAAGGAGTAGGCGTCCTTCATGATGAACTCGCGGCACCGCAAGAGGCCGCCGCGGGGCCGCGGCTCGTCGCGGAACTTGGTCTGGATCTGGTACAGATTCAGCGGCATCTCGCGGTAACTGCGGATCTCCCGGCGGGCGATGTCGGTGACGATCTCCTCGTGGGTGGGGCCAAGGTGCATCTCGCTGCCCTTGCGATCCTTGAGCCGGAAGAGGTTGTCGCCGAAGCTGTCGAAGCGACCCGTCTCCTTGAAGTACTCGGCCGGCAAGAGCGCGGGCATGAGGATCTCGAGCGCGCCCGCACGGTTCATCTCGGCGCGCACGATGCCCTCGACCTTCTTCAGGACGCGAAAGCCAAGCGGCAGAAAGTCGTAGGTTCCCGCGCCGACCCGACGAATGAAGCCACCGCGGGTGAGGAACGTGTGGCTCGCGTTGACCGCGTCCTGGGGCGTTTCCTTGACCGTGGGAATGAGGCACCGAGAGAAGAGCATGAGACGGCCTTATCACGAGTCCATCGCCGGCCAAAGACTGCCGCGCGCCGCGATTGCCGCGCCCGCTCTGCGCCTCTACGGTACGGCTTGCCATATGCCCGCCCTCGCAAGTCGCCTCGACCAAGCCGCCGAGCGCGTTGCGCAGGCGCTGTTCCCCGCGGGCTGGAAGGCGCTGGTGGTGGTCCCTCTGGCGGTGTTTCTGGTAGCCAAGAGCCTCGCGGGGTTCGCGCAGATCGTCGAGCCGTATCTGGCGATTCACTACGACTTCTGGTTCGAGCTCGGAATGGTGCTGGGGCAGGTGGCATTCCAATGGTGCGTGCTTTGGAGGCGCGGCTGGCGGGCGAGGGTCGACTACGCGTTCCTGCTGGTGCTGGTGTCGGGCCTGGGCGCCGCGCTGCTGGTGCCGCTCCTTGGGTGGCACGCCCACGCGCCGGTCGCCGCGCTGCCCGGCACTGGCTACTTCATGGTGGTGGTGGCGGTGATGTTCGCCGTGCACTGGTTCATGGTGAAGGCCATGCGGCTTCCGGCGCTCTTGTGCGCAACCTGGGTCGTGTACCGGTTGCTCATCCTGGTGGTGGCCTTGCGGCGTCCGTGAGCTCGATTTTTTCGGGCCACTTCGAAAAATGCCCCGCGGCCATGGCAGGGTGGGGCACCCTGAAGGCATGACGGCGGGTCGCAAAACCGAATTGCAGAGCAAGGGGCGGAGCGCAGCCCGGGCGGCTCTGGCGCAGGATGGAGCCATGCTCGACGCCAGTGCTTCTCCCCTTCCCGCCCCCGCTCGCGCTTGTTCGGCGCCCGGCCTCGAGGCCGTTCGCTACGAGGCCATTCGGCGACGCGACGCCGCGTCTGACGGCGTGTTCTGGTACGCGGTGCTCACCACCGGCGTGTACTGCCGGCCTTCCTGCGTGGCGCGGCTGCCTCGCCCCGAGAACGTATCCTTCCATGAAACCCGCGAGAGCGCCGAGGCCGCCGGCTACCGCCCGTGCAAGCGCTGCAAGCCACGCGAGGCGCCTGCCGCCGAGCGCCGCGCCGCGATGATGCGCGGGGTGCGGGCGCACATCGAAGGCGCCGAGGGGCCGCTCTCGCTCGACGCCCTGGCCCGGCGGGCCGGCGTGAGCCCGGGGTACCTGCAGCGCACCTTCAAGGCGGTGGTGGGCATGACGCCGCGCGAGTACGGCGCTGCCCATCGCCTCCAACGCGTGCAGAATGCACTTTCTGACGGGAGCGAGGTGACCGCCGCGCTGCACGAGGCGGGCTACGCCTCCAGCAGCCGCTTCTACGAGCACGAGAGCAAGGCGCTGGGCATGCTTCCAGCGGCATTGCGCAAGGGCGGAGAAGGCGCAGTGGTGCACTTCGTGGTGCGAGACACGTCGCTCGGCCGCATGCTGGTGGCCGCCACCGCGCGCGGGGTGTGCTCGGTCTCGTTCGGCGCTGCATCCGAGGAGCGCGCCATGGAGAACGCGCTTCGCGCAAGGCTTCCCCGAGCCGCGCTCGCGCGGGCGGAGGAAGGGTCGAGCGAGCACGCGCGGGTCGATGCGCTGGCCATGCGGGTGGCAGCGCTGGTCGACGGCGCCAAGGTGGCGAGCGATGTGCCGCTCGACCTACTGGGCACCGCCTTTCAGCAGCGCGTGTGGCGGGCGCTTCGCGAGGTGCCGGCAGGAACAACTGCAACCTACACCGAGATCGCGCAGCGAGTGGGCGCGCCGGCCGCGGTTCGCGCGGTAGGCAGCGCGTGTGGGAAGAATCCGGTCGCGGTGGTGGTGCCCTGCCATCGCATCCTGCGCGGCGACGGCGGTCTGGGGGGCTACGCCTGGGGTCTTGGGCGAAAGCGAGCGCTGCTGGCGCGCGAACGGAAGGCGCCATGAGCGCAGGCTGGGAGCACGTGCGCGACGCACTCGACGAGCTGGGCTACGCACGAAACCCTGGGCTGCTCCCTCAGGCGAAGAGCACGATGAGGTTGTTGGTCACGTGCACCATCCACGCAACCGCGACCGAGCGAGTGCGCAGCGCCACCAGGCCGAACACGTAGCCCGCCGGCAGCGTCCACAGCATCTGCAGGTAGGCCGCGCCCAGGTCGAAGTGGTGATACTGCAGGTGCATCGCCGCGAAGACCACGGTCGACAGCAGCAGCGCGCGCCGCGGATGCTGACCGACGGGCCAGCGCTCCAGGGCCAGGCCCATGACCAGGCCTCGACACAAGAGCTCTTCGCCCAGGCTGCCCGTGAGCGCGAAGGCCACGCGGTCTTCCAGACGGGGCAGCGGAACGCGCCCGACGCCGAAGAAGTGCACGCACACGAACGTTCCCAGGAGCCAGATGGCCACCACCCGAAGCACGGTGCCGCTGGGCCGAGAAGGGGTGAGCGGCAACCGCGACGCGGTGAGGGCGTACACCGCGCCGATGACCGCGAGCGAGGTGATGCGCAGGTCGGCCAGGCGCGCCAGAAGCGGCGCACGCTCGTGCGCCCACAGGAAAATGCGTGTATCTATCAGGTAAAAGACGAACAGCGCCGCGACCGACGCCGCGGCGAGCCGCAACACGGGCCGGGTCGGGCTCGGCTCCGCGACCGGGGCTGTCAACGCGCGCCTACTTGCCCGGGATGAAGCGCCAGGTGGAGCCCTGGGCGCCGTCGCGAACCTCGATGCCGAGGCCGGTGAGCTCGGCGCGGAGCTCGTCGGCGCGGGCAAAGTTCTTCTCGCCGCGGGCGGCCACGCGAGCTGAAACGAGGCTGTCGACGCGCGCGGGATCGATGCCGCGCACCTTGGCCAGGCGCGTCTTCGCGCTCTCGAAGTAGGCAGCTGGCGCGCCTTCGGCCACCCCGAAAATGCTGCACATGTGGTCGATGACCGCGAGCAGCGCGTGGGCCTCCGGCGTCGCCTTCTTCATGGTATCGGCGAGGCGGTTGGCTTCGGCGAACGCCTCGGTAAAGGTGGCCATGGCCTGCGCGGTGTTGAGATCGTTGTCGAGGGCTTCGTCGAAGGCCCGACGCAGCTTGTCGATGCTAGGCGAGCTCTCGGCCTTGGCTGCATCGGCGCCCTTGTCGAGGAGCCGGCTGCGGGTCTCGTAGAAGTACTCCAGGCGTCGCTCCGCCGCTTCCAGACGCGGAAAGCGCACTTGCGCCAGGGCGTCGTCGCCGGCGGCCAAGGCGGTGGCGGCCTGCACCTCGAAGCCGAGCGGCGCACGGTAGTGCGTGTCGAGCATCCACAAGCGCACGGCGCCGGCCGCCACCCGCGAGAGCAAGCGGCGGAGCTGGAACCAGTGGGCGTACTTCACCTTCAGGTCGAGCACCTGGATGCGCGCGCGGTCGGCCTCGGAGAGCGTGGTCGCGTCGCGCGCCCGGAGCTCGGTCAGCTTCTTGGGGTCGCTCTTGGAGAGCTTGAAGAAGTCGGCCTCTTCCTCGCGCAGCGTGGTGACCGCCGCTGCCAGCGGGCCAAAGTCGGCGCTGCCGAGGTCGAACTCGATGAAGCCGTTGTGCATCCAGGCGTGGGCCAGCGTCTCGCCGGTGGCGCCTTCGGATTGGGCGATCTCGTTCTCGTGGTGCGGGAAGATGAGATCGAGGCCGCCGCAATGGAGATCGAAGCCGGAGCCGAGGATCTTCTGGCTCATGGCCGAGCACTCGATGTGCCAGCCGGGCCGGCCCTCGCCCCACGGCGAGGCCCAGCGCGCGCCCTTGGGCTCGTGGGGCTTGGCCGCCTTCCACAGGGCAAAGTCCAGCGGATCGTCCTTGCGCTCAGAGGCCACTACGCGCTCACCAGCCCGCAGATCGGCGCGCTTGCGTTTGGAGAGCTTGCCGTAGCCCTCGAACTTTTCGGTTGCATAGTACACGTCACCATCGCGCGCGTAGGCGTAGCCCTTGGCGATGAGCTTCTCGATGATGGCGACGATCTCCGGCATGGTCTCGGAGACGCGCGGCTCGAAGGTGGGCGGCACGCAGCCGAGGGCCGCGGTGTCTTCGCGGTAGGCCTGGATGAAACGCTCGGCCACGTCGCGCGGCTCTTCGCCGTTCTGCAGCGCCACATCGATGATCTTGTCATCGACGTCGGTGAAGTTCCGCACGAACACCACGCTCTTGCCCCGGCTGCGCAGATGCCGCGTCAGCACGTCGAACATGATGGCCGGGCGGGCATTGCCCACGTGGATGAGCCCGTAAACGGTAGGCCCGCAGAGGTAGATGGAGGTCTCCCCGGGCTTTCGCTCGGGGAGGTTCATCAGGCCGCCGCTCAGGGTGTCGTGAAGACGAAACGTCATGGCGAGGCGGGCTTTCTTTCCAGGGCGAGAGGGCTCAGCCCGCGAAGCGTTCGACCATCTTGCCGAGACGCGGAACCGCGGCCTCGACGTTCTTCTTGGCGCTGCCGCGGAGCTTTTCGTAGGTGCCCTTGACCACGCCGCTGGTGGAGCGCTGCGCCTTGCCGTCGGTGATGGTGAGGAGCGCGTCGGCGACCTTGCTCGAGTTCTGCTCGAAGAAAGCGGCGATGGGCTTGTTCTGCGACTTTGCGTCCTCGTAAAACGGCTCGAGGGCCTTGGCGAACTCGGGAATGAGGTCGGAAACCGCCTTGCGCACGAAGCCGGGCTTGACGCCCTTGACGGCGCCGTAGCCGGCCTTGATGGCCAGACCGGAAATCCCGCCCTTGTCGGACACTTCCTGGTCGATGAGCTCGCAGCAGGCGTCTACGACTTCGGTTTTCTTCGCTTCGCTCGTGAGAACGTCGGAGAGGGTGCTCATGTTCGGTGGATCGCGTTTAGCACAAGCCGCCCGATTTGTGGCCCTTACGTCCAATTTATCAGCGAGTGCCACGTTTACCGAAGGCGCCGAAGCGCGCCCCGGCCGATGACGTAGGCCACCAGCGGCACGTGCCAGAGCCGCAGCTTGCTCTCGTCGTGCGGGTAGCAGGCTTTCACCGGCACCTCGCCGATGCGCGCGCCAAGGCGGCCCAGGGTCAGGAGCAGATCGTTCGGGTACCCGAACCCCGGCCACACCTCGCCCAGCGGGAGCCTCGCGCAGGTGGCCCGCGCGATGGCGGTGAAGCCGCACTGGCTGTCGTGGATGGGCTGGCCCAGGGCGCGCGAGGTGAGCGCCGAGAACACCCGGCCCCCCCAGTAGCGCGGCGAAGGCATCACCGTGCGCACCTGGGCGTCGGTGAAGCGCTCGCCCTTCACGTAGTCGAAGCGCCCGCCGGCCACCGGCTCCACCACGCGCGCCAGATCTTCCGGCGCCATCTGTCCGTCGCCCGCCATCACCGCGAAGACGTCGCGCGCCGAAGTCTCGCCGGAAGCCTCGAGCGCGTACCGATAGCCGCTCACGATGGCGGCGCCCACGCCGCTGTTGCGTGCATGTCGCAGCACCACAACGCGTGCATCTTGCACACTTCTCGCCACCTGCGCAGTGTCGTCGGCACTGGCGTCGTCGACCACCACCACCTGGTCGACGAAGGCCGGCATGGCGCGCAGCACGGCGGCAATACGCTTCGCTTCGTTGAAGGCAGGCACGACGACAGTGACGCGGGCTCCGTTCCACATGGCGGGCTGCGGAAGGTTCGCACATTCGCAGGATTCGCGCAGAAGCAGTCGCGCACGTTCACAAAATTGTTCCTTCATTTCATAGCCTTGCACCTTCACGGCCGGGCTCGCTGCGAAAGTCGCTCATCGGTGCTAGACGTGGTCCCCGATGGCGAAGGTACTGATCATCGAGGACGAGCCCGATATTCGGCAGGTGCTCGAATTCAACCTGACCGACAAGGGCCATCGCACGCAGGTGGCAGGCACCGCCGCCGAGGGGTTGCGGCTGGCCCGCGAGCGCAAGCCCGACCTCGTGCTGCTCGACCTGATGCTCCCCGACGTATCGGGCACCGAGGTCTGCAAGGCCCTGCGCGCCGACAAGGATCTGCGCGACGTGAAGATCATCATGATCACCGCCAAGGGCGAGGAGATCGACCGCGTGGTGGGCTTCGAGCTCGGCGCCGACGACTACGTGGTGAAGCCGTTCAGCGTGCGCGAGCTCATGTTGCGGGTCGACGCCATCCTGCGGCGCGCCGGCGAGAAGCCGGTGGCGGGCGACTTCTTCGAGTTCGGACGCTTGCGGGTCGACCGCGAGGCGCACCGGGTGTGGGTCGACGGCACGGAGCTCGAGCTCACTGCGCTGGAGTTCAAGCTTCTGGTCACCCTTCACGACCGCAAAAACCGGGTGCAGACCCGAGCGGCGCTCCTCAACGACGTGTGGGGCATCGAGGCCGACATCACCACGCGCACCGTCGACACCCACGTGAAGCGCCTGCGCGAGAAGCTCGGCGCCGCCTGCGACTACATCGAAACGGTGCGCGGCGTCGGGTATCGCTTCGCCGAAAGCCCGGACGCCCAGGGCACCGCGTGAATGGCCGCCGCCACCCATAAGGCGGCGAGCTCGCCCCGTGCGCGCACCCGGGCCAGCCTGCGCACGCAGATCGCCGTCGCGTGCGGGGCGGGGGCGGCGCTGGTGGGCGCAGGGGCGACGTTTGCGCCGCGGCTGGGGCTGGCGGAAGGCGGAACGCTCGGCGTGGTGGCGCTGGGGGTGGGCGTCGCCGCCATGGTGGGCGCGGGCCTGGGGCGCCGCATCGTCATGCGCATCGGCGCCCTCGAGCGCGCGGCGAACAAGCTCCGCAACAGCGAGCACTTGCACGAGCTACGCAGCGATGGCGACGAGCTCGACGAGCTGGGCGCCGAGCTGAGCGAGCTCTCGCGCAACCTGGAGAGCACCGAGAGCGAGCTGCGCAGCGAGCAAGCGCTCTCCACCCGCATCTTGAGCGGCATGCAAGAGGGCGTGCTGCTGCTCGACGAGGATCGCCGGGTGGTGCTCATGAACCCGGCGCTGCGCGAGATGCTGCTCTTTCGTGCCGATGTGGTGGGCAAGCCGGTCATCGAAGCCTTGCGACACGCAGAGCTGGTGCAGATCATCGACAGCGCCAAAGAAGCGAGCGCCAGCACCGGCGAGATCGAGCTCTCTGGGATGAAGCCGCGACGCCTTTTGGTGCGCGCGCTGCGCCTGGCGGGCGGCGCCGACAAGGCGCAGGACACCGGCGGTCTCCTGTGCGTGTTCGTCGATGTGACCGAGGTGCGGCGTCTGGAGTCGCTGCGGCGCGACTTCGTGGCCAACGTTTCCCACGAGCTGCGCACTCCGGTCACCGGCGTGCTGTCGGGCGTCGAGACCTTGCGCCTGGCCATGAAGAAGGACCCCGACGCGGCCATGCGCTTCGTCGACATCATCGAGCGCAACGCCGATCGCCTGCGGCGTCTCATCGAAGACCTGCTCGACCTTTCGCGCATCGAGTCGCGCGAGCTGCGGCTCACCCGGGAGCGACTGCGATTTCGCGCCTTCGCGGAACATGTATTTTCCCTGTTTCGCGACCGCGCCGACAAGCGCGGCATGCAGCTGGTGGTCGAGTGCGAGGGCGATCTCTCCCTCTTCGTCGACCGCCGTGCGCTCGAGCAGGTCATCGCCAACCTGGTCGACAACGCCGTGAAGTACGCGCGCGACAAGGCCACCATCACCCTCGCCGCGCGGCCGGTCGACGGCGGCATGGTCGAAGTCGCTGTGGCCGACGATGGCCCGGGCATCGATCCTGTGCACCTGCCACGCCTCTTCGAGCGCTTCTACCGCGTCGACCCAGGCCGCGCGCGCGATCAGGGCGGCACCGGCTTGGGTCTCGCCATCGCCAAGCACCTCACCGAAGCCCTCGGCGGCGCCATCAAGGTCGAGAGCGGCGTCGGCAAGGGCACCCGCTTTGCCATGACCTACCCAGCCACCGACACCACGCCGCCCCCCAAGCGCGATCTCGACGCCTGAGCAGTGCGGTCACGGCTCGGCGCCACCCTGCGCGACCGAGAGCTGCACCACGCACGAGAGGACGCGGCGGGCCATGGGGAGGGTCGTCGACGACGCTGGCCGCCAAAATTTCAGCGAATGTGGAGGACCGAGGTCTTGGCCTTGCCGGGCACTCCGGCGAGCTTGCTCCAGGCGCCCTTGTCGTTCATCGAGACCCAGCGGCGCTCTTCGCTGATGTAGCGCCAGTCCTTGTCGACGCGATAGTGCACGTGCGCGCCGCCCACCTCGTGGATGTTGCAGATCTCGTCGTCGTGGTGGTTCTTCTCGTCGAAGTCGGTGCGATGCCGCTGCCCCGACTCGGAGTACACCTCGCTGAGCTCGATGAGCAGGCGATTGAGGTCGGCGTCCATGGGCTTGGCCTTGAGGCCGATGCGCTGGGCCTCGGCGATCATGATGGGGTAGCCGTGCGAGGGGTAGTCGTTGTTGAGCACCTCGGCGATCTTGGTGATCTTGGCGCGATCCTTCATGTGGTACGAGAGAATCTCTCCGCACAGGCGGCTGGAGAGGCTGCTCGCACGGTCGACGGCGCCGATCACCAACGGGTGAACGTACTGGAAGATGGTCTCGTAGGGGTTGCGCGTGGGCGTGCGCCCGGCGTCCTCGCGCCAGAGCCGCAGAATGCGCGCCAGCTCGTTCTGGCTCACCGAGACGCGATCGTTGTCGCGGTCGATGGGCGAGAGATCGTGGGTGATGGCGGTGTCGACCGGCGAGAGGAACGCCAGCGGTCCCATCTGAATTTCGTTGGCGCCGAGCGCCAGCATGGTCGCCGCCGACTCGCAGTTGAGCGGCACCAGCGCGATGACCTCTTTCGCGTGTTGCCGGAGCAAGTTCACCATCCGCAGCGACGCGCGTCCGTTCCCGCCGTCGGACTTGATGAAGTAGTAGAGCCGCTCGACCTTCCCCACGTGCGCGAGCACCTCGTGCAAGGCGATGACGTCGTTCTGGCAAACCGAACCGGTGGGCGAGGTCCAGTAGGTGACGAGCTTGGCGCCCAGGTGCTTTTCGATCTGCGTGAAGAGCTTCTGGGAGCGCCCGTAGAGCGCCGGGAGGGGCGACGTAGAGGGCGACGTGGAGGGCGAGCTGGAGGGCGTGGGGGCGGCGGTCTTGGCCATGGTCACCGAAAGAAGAAGGGGAACGTGAAACGCGCCGCCGGGTAACCGACGGCGCGCAGGGATGATACCGCGCGAAGGCGCGAGAGGGAGACGTCAGTCCGCGGCGTCGGCGTTCTCGACCATGGCGAGGAACGTGAGCACGCCGTGCCCAGTGCCGCCCTTGGGGTCCCAACGGAAGGTGCGGTCGGCCATGGCCGGACCGGCGATGTCGGCGTGGATCCAGTGCTTGGTCGGTCCGATGAACTCGCGGAGAAAGAGCGCAGCGGTGATGGATCCACCGAAGCGATCGCCGGCGTGCTTGATGTCGGCCACGTCGCTCTTCAGTTGGTCGCGAAGCTCTTCGAGGAGCGGCATGCGCCACATCTGCTCGCCGGAGCGAGCCACCGCGGCGTTGAAGATCTCGGCGCCCTCTTCGGTGTTGGCGTACCAACCAGACGCGGTGGTGCCGAGGGCGACCACGCAGGCGCCGGTGAGGGTCGCGTTGTCGACGAGAACGTCGGGGTTGAGCTTGTGCGCGTAGGTGAGCGCGTCGGCCAGCACCAGGCGGCCTTCGGCGTCGGTGTTGACGATCTCGACGGTCTTGCCCTCGTACGAGGTCCACACGTCGCCCGGACGGTAGGCGTTGCCATCGGGCATGTTCTCGGCGCAGGCCATGATGCCGTGCACCTCGACGTCGGGCTTGAGCGCTGCGACCGCCTGCATGAGGCCGACGATGTTGGCGGCGCCCGACATGTCGTGCTTCATCTCCTGCATGCCGGCAGCGGGCTTGATGCTGATGCCGCCGGTGTCGAAGGTGATGCCCTTGCCCACGAAGATGAGGCGCTTTTTCGACTTCTGCGGCACGTACGAAATGTGCACCAGGCACGGCTCGTGAACGCTGCCCTGGCCCACGGCCTGAAGCAGCTGCATGCCGCGCTTCTTGATCTCCTTGAAGTCGAGGATGGTGATCTTGAGGCCGGCTTCCTTGGCCATGTCGCTGGCAGCCTGCGCGAGCGTTTGCGGGTAGATGATGTTGGGCGGCTCGTTGGAGAGATCGCGCGACGCATTGACGGCGGCCGCGATCTGAATGCCAGTGTCGATGGACCGCTTGGCCGAGGGTCCGAGCTTCTGGGTGGTCGAGAGCGTCACCAGGGTGAGGTGCGCCTTCGGCTTGCGGTCGCCGGTGAGGTACTTGGTGAAGCGGTAGGCGCCCAAGCACAGGCCCTCGGCGATGACGCGGAAGTGCGGCTCGAGGCCGTCGGGCAGCGCGATGGCGAGGGTCTTTGCCTTCTCGCCGTTGGCGATGCGGGCGATCTTGGCGAACGCGGTGCGCAGCTCGGTGGCGGTGACCTTTGCGGGATCGCCCAAGCCCACCACCACCAGCTTCTTGGCCTTGATACGCCCGAGCGTGGCGACGTTGAAGGTCTGGTCCTTCTTGCCCGTGAATTCTTCCTGCTTCAGCGCTTCCGACAGGGCGCCGCGAAGGGCGCGGTCGATGGCCGCGAGAGGCGCCGCGAGCCCCGCCTTCTTGGAAGCATGGGGTGCAAATACGAGGGCGCAGAGCACGTCGGCTTGGGTGTCGAGCGGCTTCGCGGTACGGGCAATGATTTTCATGCGTTCGAGAGTCCTTTGGGCGTCGGGCAAAGCGACGGGCCGATAGTTATAGGAGAGCGCCCCCTCCGTTTACAAGGCCGGGAAATGACGCATTGGGCAAGCCGTTCTGGAAACGATGCGGGGCTTGCGGGCGCAGCGATGGCTCCCGCGCGTTCAGTGCGAAGGGGCTACTTGCATTTCGTCGCGTTGGGAAAGACGCAGATTCCGCCCTCGCACTGCGCCGGTGGCGCGCACAAGAGGTCGGCGTCGGGGTTGCACGCGGCACTGTCGGCCGCGGTGGCCAGGCACGTTCCGTCGGGACAAGGCGAGCCCGACTCGCAGAGGGTCGGGGTGCCGTTCACGTCGCCGCACGCCTCGCCCACCTTGGCGAAGGCCGAGGGCAGGCAGATGCTCTGGTCGCCGTCGCAAAAGAGGCCAGCCAGCGGATCGCACGTGTCGTTGTCCGGGTCGCAGGGTTGATTGCCGGCGGTGGCCGCGATGCACTTGGCCCCATTGCAGAGCAACGTAGGCAGGCACGGCGCAAGATTCTCATCGCAGGTATCGCCGACCTTTCCCGGCTTCTTGCAGCTGCCTTGCACGCAGTCGAGCCCGTAGGCGCACTGCACCTCGCCGCACGCGGATCCATCGGCGGCGCGCGCCGAGCAGGCTCCGCAACCATCCCCACCCGCGCCGTTGCAAGCCGTGCTGGCACACTGCGCGTCGGCCCCACACGGCAGAGCATCGGCGAGCGTGCCCGGCTTGCGACAGGCGGCGGGAAAGTTGCCGAGCAGAACGTCGTCGCAGGAGACGCCGAGGAACCCGTCGGCGCAGTTCTTCACGTCTTGCGCCGAGAGCGCGATGCCGGGGGCTGCGTTGTCGGTGAGGCAGCGCGGCTTGAGACGCGCCTGGCACCTGGCTGCCTCGCCCAGTGTTCCGCGGGTGGTGGCCGAGGCGCACTGGCCGAGCCGGAAGCACAGGAGCTGCGCGTAGCTGTCGCACGCGCCATCGAGCGTAACCGCCGCGCCCGAGGAGCCGCCGGAGGAGCTGCCGGAGGAGCTCGAAGCGCCGGAGGACCCCGACGCCCCCGACGAGCCCCCGGAAGCGCCGCTGCTCGCCCCACCATCGTTCGACGACGAGCACGCCAGCCCGAGAAGCCCCATGCCCACGGCAACCTGCAACGCGCGCTTCATCATCCCGGCACTCTCCTCGCAGAGACGCTAGCGAAGGCAGCGCGGCGGGCACATGAAGACTCCGTTAGGTTGGCACGGTCGCAAGTTTCCACCGCTGAGCGGCACCACCTCGACGTCGCTCAGGTTGTCGATGAACAAGCGGTAGTGAGGCACATGAGGAGAGGCGACAGGCGGCTGGCCGTCGTCACAACCGCGAAGCCTACGCACCACCTGCGTAAGCCACCGAGCGCGAAGCGCGAGCACCAGCACCGAGCGCGAAGCGCGAGCACCAGCACGCCCCCTGTCGCCATCGGATGGGGGGTGAGGGGCGAGCGAACGGCGGATGGCTAGGGAGGGTCGCGCGGCGCGGACTCCTGTCCGTGAGCACGCCCGACCGACGCCATCCGCCGTGCAGCCGCCCCCCACCCCCCATCCGCGCGTTAGCCGAGGAGCCGGGCGCGCGGCGCCATCCCGAATGATGTATTTTGCACGCGCTGGGGCGCGATGAACTGGTTGCGGGTAGGAATGCCGTCGACCGCGAGGGCCATGGTGTTGGGCTTGCCGTCGTGGCTCCAGATGACGGTGCAGGGAATGGCAAACTCGACGCCAGAGACGGCATCGGTGACGCGCACGACGACGCCCGAGCCCATTTGCATGGCCGAGGCGCAGGCAACGAGGAGCGCACCTGCACTCACGTTCCGGAGCTCGGCGCCCATGATGGCGCCATCGCCGATGACCTGGATGGGGAGCGCATCCCGCGATCGGGGGGCAGGCCCCGCGGCGGGGACGTCTAGATCCCCCGTAACGAGCTGCAGCAGAGAGAGGAGCTCGACCTGCTCGGCAGCGCCCAAAGGCTCACCGAGGAGCGCGTGACGCGCCTTCAGTTCCCAGAAACGAACGAGGAAGTCGAGTTTGTGAAGCATGAGGAAGTACCTTCTTTCGAGGTAGGGTGCGGTAGGTAAGCGACGGCCGCGGGCGGCTGCGGAGCCTCGACATGGGAAACACGTGCAGCGCGTGTGCCATTCCCGAGAGGAACGCAGGTTCGTTCGGGCTTCCGAATGGAAACGGGCGAGCGCGGATAAAGTTTCACGTTGCCGCATGTAGGCGCGGAGATGGAGCGGCGACTTCGTTGCGTGGCCACGACCGCTGCGCCATGGGGGCCCGCCGCCGACGGCGACACTCGCAGCGGCGCGCGCTGTGCGGTATGGTCCTACGCGTGCGACCAACGTGGGCCCCTTTTGCTGCGCTTTCTCTGGCGACGATTCTCTGTGCGTGCGCAACGCCGCACGTGTCGCTCCGTGAGGGCGTTCGAGAATACGTGGCCTCCGACTATCCTCAGGTGCTCGACCGGTGGACCCGCCAGAGGAGCCTCATCACCGCGGCCGAGATGGACGACGTGCTCACGGTGACGGCGACCTACGAGTCGTGGGACTTTCGCTGGGCCTACGCCATTCGCTACGCGCAAGACTACCGGCTGACGGTCGACGAACGACGAACGCTCCTCGACAAGATGCTCAAGGAGACGAAGGAAAGCCACCTCTTCTATGTGGCCCTCTACGGCACCACGCAGCGCTGGTCCGACCTCACCCGTGCCGACCCCGCGTGGATCGTCCGGCTCGTCGACGACCAGGGCAGCGAGAGCGCGCCCGCGGGCATCGAAAAGGTCGACCGCCCGGGCTCCCTCGAGCGAAGATACTTCCCGTACACGACCGTCTGGCGCCGGGTGTTCCGCATCCGCTTTCCGCGCTTCGCGGCCGACGGCAAGACCCCTACCATCGCCCCCAACGCGAGCTTCGTGGGCCTGCGCTTCGCCGGCGCCGAAGGCAACCAGGAGCTCAAGTGGGAGCTCGATAAGGTCGCAGCCACAGCGGTCGCGCTCGGTCCCACTGAAGTAAATCTCGACGCGCTCTAGGAGCCGCGAGGAGCGCGCTACTGCGCTGCGGCAAGCAGGAGACTGAGGGTTTTTCGTCAAGACCGAGGGAGGCGCGCTCGCTGGGGGCAGCGCGCGGAGCGAACTCCTGTACTCCTGTTCGTGAGGACGGGAGGCGCCGGCATCCCGAAGGTATCGGCCAAAAACACCAGTCTCCTAGCGTTCTGCGCTCACGCAGGTGGCCTCCGACGGAAACGTCGACTCCGCTGCCCCGCCGCCGCCCGCGCACGAGAGGCTCCCGGTGGTCTGCTGGCAAACGATGGCCACGTCGCCTGCGGGGCAGGTGTGCGCGCCGCCATCGCCTCCGAACGGGACCACGGCGAAGGCGCTCTGGAAGGCGCAGTTGACGTGACATCGCACCGCCGGCGCGCCGCAGAGGTCGGCGCAACCCCCGTAGAACCAGGCAGTCTGGTCACGCGCGCCGCGCGCTTCAAGATAGTTGCATACCACACCTGAAGCTATGCGCATGCCGACGCTCTGGCGGACCACCAGCGGTTCGCAGGTCGACGCGCTGCTACACGCTGCGCCGCCCACGACGCCCACGCCAAGGATCAGCAACGCCACGCCCCGCTTTCGCCAATTCCCACCCATGGCAGGAGCCTACATGCCGGCGAGGATTTCCACCAGCGGCGCGCACGTGGCCAGAAGCTCCTGGGCTACCGAGCGCGGCCCCATGAGCACGATGGCGCCGCCCTCTCCGGCGGTGACGGTTTCGGTGGCCTTGCCGCCGCCCAGTACCATCTCGGGAAAGACGAAGTCGCCGGAGCCGAGCGCGGTGCCGCCGGTGCCCACCAGGAGCTCGCCGGTGCCCACGAGCACGATGCCTGCGTGCGCTCCCTTCGCGACGACCACCTCGCCCGCTTCGAAGGCACGAGCCTCGAGACGGCTCGTCACCTGCCCCAGCAACGAGGCATCGAGGCGCTCGCCCAGGGGACCGATGGTGACGCCGCACACGCCCTGAATGCGGTTGCCGACGTTGCGCAACTCGTCTTCGACCCAAGGGCAGGTGCGGAAGGCGGCGGCGACCTCCGCGTCGGACCAGGTGGCCACGGTGGCGCGCTCGGAGGCCGCAATGAGCCGCAGCGCGAGCGTGGCCTCGATGGTGCCGCGGCTGCGCATCACGTGGCCCACCACCAGCGTCAACGCCGGCGCATCGACCACCGACGCAGACACGTCGAGCTCGCCCTCGAGCACGAGCGCCAACGCGCTGGCCGGCACTTCTTCGCCGCGCCGGAGCGATGTGATGATCGCAGCCTTGGCGAAGGCGTCGCGGGAGTCGTCCGGAAGATCGGCGAACACCTCGACCTCGGAGAGATCGACCGAGCTGGGCGGAGCGCCGAGCTCGACCTGCGCGGCGGGCGGCGGCGTAGGCACTGCAGGGTCGGACGCAGGCGGTTCTGGGAGGGGCTCCGGGCGAAGCGGCGTGGGCTCTGCCGGCGACGGTGCGGGCGTCGGCGCCTCCGGCGGCGAGGTCTCGACCTGCGCTTGATCGTCCTCCGCCGGAGGTGGCGGCTGCGTCTCGGTGGGATCGGTCACGGTGGCCGCAGTGAGGCGACCGGTGGCGTCGGCATCGAACAGCTCGCGGTCCGTCTCCGGCGCGATGAACGGCAGGGGAATCCGCGAGAGCGGCAGATTCATAGGCGGCGCCGGATCGGTCATGTTCTCGTCCGGGCGCGCACTCACGCTCGCGCCTTGGGCGAAGCTCGACGCCCGCGGCGCGACGCTGACCGGGCGCGGAGCCTTCGAAGACCCCGACCCCACGGCAGGCCGCGGCGGCAACGGCGGCGGCTTCTTCGGAGGAGGCGGGATGGTGACCGGGTCCACCTCGAGCGCAGGCGGCGGCTCCGAGAGGCCCATCGGCGGCGGCGGCTCCGAGAGAC
Organism: Polyangiales bacterium; assembly: GCA_038210445.1. Taxonomy (GTDB): domain Bacteria; phylum Myxococcota_A; class Polyangia; order Polyangiales; family Polyangiaceae; genus JABFRG01. The sequence continues at coordinate 86,867 of JBBQWQ010000025.1, read as the reverse complement.
CGATGACGTCCGGCGGCATCGACACCGCGTCCGGCGCTCCCGACGTGTACTCCGGCGGGATGGTGGTGATCTCGTCGGGAAAGAGCGAGGTACCGACCATGGTCGCGTCCTCGTTTGATTCGTCGTCCATGGCGAACTGCGGCAAGGGCGACGAAGCCTGCGCGCCGGGGGCTTCTGCGGCCGGCGGCATCGAGACGTGCACGTCGAGATCGCCTTCACCGGCGTCGGCGTAACGCGCACGGGCCTCGAGCCACTCTCGCAGCTCCGCCGCCTCTCGCGCCAGCGTCAGCGCGCGATCGTCGTCCTGCGCGTCGGCCGCGGCCTCGGCCGCACGGCGCAGCCACACCACCGCGTCTGCATGGTCGCCGCGCTTCCACAGGGACTCGGCGGTCGAGAGCGCCCACACGACGTCCTCGATGTCCGTAGCAAGTGCCCTGGGTATGTGCGCCATCTTCGTCGTCGGTGCCGTTGGGTCGGGTTAGCGACCGAAACCATAAACGGTTCCGTCGTCGGAAGCGACAATCAGGCGTCCATCGGGAAGGAGCGTTGGTGGCGCGTCGACGTCGCCCCCGGTGAGATGCGACCAAAGCAGCGTGCCCTGGCGGTCCAGGGCGTAGATCCTGTCGTCTTGGGCGCCAAAGTAGAGGTTTCCAGCGTCGTCCTCGAGCGCGCCGCCGTGCACGCCGAAATCCCGGGCGCCGGTACCCGGAACGGAAAAAGCTCCCAGCACCGCACCGTCGGTCTCTCGAAGACGCATCTGGCGTGCGCTGGGCCCGTAGACGCCGGCGAGCACGTCCCCACTCCGCGAGAGCGAGAGCATGCCGCGGACGTAGCCAGCGACCCGGGCGCGAAACACGATGGCGCCGCGCGGACCAAGCTTCACCACCTCGTCGCCATCGGTGCCCACGAAGATGCTGCCGTCGTCGCCGATGACCGGACCGCCGTCGACGTCGGCCCCCAGCTCCGTTGCCCAGAGCTGGTTGCCCCGGGCGTCGATGGCGTAGACGCGGTTGTCTTGCGACCCCACCACCACGAAGCCGTCCGGGTGCATGGCTGGCGCGGTGAACACCTTGCGTTTGGCCTGAAAACGCCAGAGAACGGTGCCGCCCGTGGAGACCGCGATGACATCGCGGCCGGCGGCGAAGACCACGCTCCCGTCGTCGCGGAGGAGCGGGGCGGTGTCGGCGTCGTCGTCCACCTCGAGCTTCCAGCGCACCTTGCCGTCGGGCAGAACCGCGTAGAAGCGCTTGGCGTCGCTGCCAAGAAAGAGGGTACCGGCCTTGTCGACACAAGGTGCACTGTACACGCGATCGCCGAGATTGGTCTTCCAGCCCAGGGTGCCATCCATGCGCACCGCCACCAGATCGCCGGTGAGGGTGCCCACGTACACCACGCTGCCATCGGGCGAGGGAATCGGCTGGGTCGCGACCGGGCCGCCGACGTCGACCCGGAAGAGCAGGTTGTCGCGCCGGGGGCCCTCGCCGCGGGCCCGGTGCGTTCGACGCCCGTCGCCGTGGGCGCAGGAAGTGGCCGCGGGCACCCGCGCATCGGGGCGAAGCGGCGAGGCGGCGCCGAGCGCAGCCTGCGCGTCGCTCTCTCGAAGCACAGCGCCGGTGGTGCTGGCGGCGCTGCTGGCGGCGCTGGGCCCCACCGGGCGACCGGGCCGAAGCAAGACGAAAAACGCGACGATTCCCCCGAGCACCGCCAGTGGTACCAGGGTGGTGGGGACGCGCGTTCTCAGCGGCTCACCGCTGCTTTTGCCGCACGTACGTGACCTCAGCCTCGTCTTCGCAGCCGAGCGCGTGCGCAGGTTCGCCGGGCATGCGGCGCGCGAGCCAGCCCACCAGCGTGAGCCCCGCCCGGCGGGTGCCTTCGGGTACGTTGGGATCTCGGAGAATGCGCGTGAGCTCGGCGATGAGCTTCACGCGGTCCATCTCGTCGGGCACGCCGGGGAGCGCGGGCGGCACGATAGACCCACACGGGAACGCCTGACGCTCCAGAGTGATAGGCTCGCGCACGCGCATCTTCGACGAAGGGCTCGAGCTACGCTTTTCGTCGACCGGGCTGGACGGCGTAGCGTCGGCGCTGGGCGGCCGACGCGTAGACACGGAGTTGGCTGACGGGAGGGGCCGCTGTTTCAATCCGTTTCACTCCGAAAATCGTGCGCGGTTTGGACGCAGTGCATCGTGAAGAGAGTCCCGGGATAGCGCAAGTTTTCTGCAGGGCAAGGCAATTCGCCCCCCGCGCGTCATGAGCGCCTCACCTGCATCCGCCATGCCGAAACCCGCGATTTCACGAAACATCCCGGGTTTTCCGCCGGCGCCGCCGCGGCCCCGCTACGGCAGAGCTGCGTGGCCACGAGCGGGCCCGCGTGCCACACTCGGACTCGATGCCTTCATCCACCTGGATTCGCCTAGCCGCGCTCGGCACCTTGCTCCTTGCTTGCTCGGGCGCTCCTTCCACGTCGAGCCCAGTGGCCGGCGCAGCGCCCCCCACCGGCGTAGCTCCGTCGCTCCTCGCCGCCAACTGGGCGGCCGAATACATGGATTGGAACATCGGCGGCTTCGTACGCGTCCAGCTCAACTTGCGGGCCGATGGCGGGTTCGAGCGAGCTGTGGGATACGGCGAGGTTCCCCCGGTCTGGTATCGAACGACGGGAACGTGGCGGGTCGATGGCGCGAATCTGGAGCTGTCGGTCGTGACGTCGCAGCCACTTCCGGCGGAAGGGGAGCCAGGGTACGGAAGGCCCCTGCCCCGCACGGAGCGGTACCCAGTGCTCGCAGCTCACGACAAGACCCTCGCGTTGGACGAGTGCACCTCCAAGTGCTTCGAGGTCGCGTACCGTCGTCAGTGAACCGACTCAGAGCGCCGAGATGAGCACTTCGCGGTCCTTGGCTCCGTTGGACGGGCCGACGATGCCGCGCTTTTCCATCATCTCGACGATGCGGGCGGCGCGGTTGTAGCCGAGACCGAGCTTGCGCTGGAGCCACGAGGTGGAGCAGCGGCGGGTGTCGGCGACCACCCGAACCGCGTCGTCGTACACCAGGTCCTGCTCCGAGTCTTCCTCGGCCACGGCGCCGTCGTCGTCGCGTGGCTTGAGGATGTTCTCGTCGTAGACCGGCTCGCCCTGGAGCCGCAGGAAGTCGGTGATGGCCTGCACTTCTTCTTCGCTGACCCACGGGCACTGCACGCGCTTGGTCTCGTTGGTGCCGTTGAGGCGAATGAGCATGTCGCCGCGGCCAAGCAGGTGCTCGGCGCCCTGTTCGTCCAAGATGGTGCGCGAGTCGACTTTTTGCGCCACCCGGAAGGCGATGCGGGTGGGAAAGTTCGCCTTGATCATGCCGGTGATGACGTCGACGCTCGGGCGCTGCGTGGCCAAGATCACGTGCATGCCGGCGGCGCGCGCCTTCTGGGCCAGGCGGGCCACCGCCGCCTCCACGTCTTTGCCCTGCTGCATGATGAGGTCGGCGAACTCGTCCACCACGATGACGATGAAGGGCATGCGCTCCGGCAGCGGCGCTTCGCCCGCTTCACCTTCTTCGGGGCGAATCAGCTCCGGCAGGCCGTTGTGATCCTTGGCCACCACCACCTTCGGGGCGGGGTTGCGAATGTCGCCGCGCACCACGCGGTCGACCCAGTTGTTGTAGGTGGTGATGTTCTTGGTGCCGGCGTCGGCGAAGAGCTGGTAGCGGCGCTCCATCTCGTCGACCGCCCACTTGAGGGCGTTCGAGGCCTGCTTCATGTCGGTGACGACGGGCAGCAGCATGTGCGGGATGCGGTCGAAGGGGGCGAGCTCCACCACCTTGGGGTCGATCATGAGCATCCGCAGCTCGGCCGGCGTGCGCCGATAGAGGAGCGACGTGAGCATCACGTTGAGGCCCACGCTCTTGCCTGCGCCGGTAGCGCCCGCGACGATGACGTGCGGCATGCTCGCGAGGTCCGCGTACACCGGGTTGCCGACGATGTCGCGGCCGAGCACGACCGGAAGCGGCACGTCGAGCGAACGGAAGCGCTGGTCTTCCACCAGATCACGCAAGTTCACCGGGGATCGCCGCTCGTTCGGCAGCTCGAAGCCCACGCGGTTCTTGCCGGGAATGGGTGCCACGATGCGCACTTTGCGCGCCAGCGCGAGCGCCAGATCGTCGGCCAGCGACGCCACCTTGGAGACCTTGGTGCCGGCGGCCGGAGAGACCTCGTAGGTGGTGACAGTGGGGCCCGGGAGAATCTCCTCCACCTTGCCCGAGACGCCGTAGTCGGCGAGGGTCTTGATGAGCAGCTCGGCGTTCTTGAACAGGATTTCCTTGTCGATGACCAGCGAGGGGTCGACCTTGCCCGGCTCGAGAAAATCGAACGAGGGCAAGCGGAAGCCTTCGCCCACCGCCGGCACCATCTTGTCCTTCTTCGGCGGCTCTTTCTTGAGCGCGTCGGAGGTGTCGATGATGGTGGGCTCGAGCTCGCCCTTCTCCTTCTTCGGCGCGCGCTGCAGCTTCGCCTCGGCGGTCGTCTCCGGCGGCACGAAGGCCGCGGCCGGCACCATCACCAGCTCTGGCGACGGCGTAGGCTCCCTCGGCTCCGGCAGCGGCGCCACCGGTGCGGCGGAGACGTCGGTGTCCTGCACCGGCTCGAGGGCCACCTTGACCGCCGGCTCCCGCTTCTTCCGGGCGCGCTTGGTCGCCACCGTGAGCGGCTCGCCGTCCGTGAACGCCGAGGGCGTGAGATCCATGCGCGGGCCACCGAGATCGTCCTCGTTGGCGGCGGCCGGCTCCGGCGAAGGCGAGAGCCCGACTCCGAAGTCGTCGGACTCGGGCGGCAACGCAGCCACGATGGCGCGCTCTACCTTGCGCTCCTGCACGATGGGCAGGGCCGCCTTGCGCTGCTCCTCGCGTTGCTCGCGATCGAGATCGCGCGCCTTGCGCCAGGCGTCGGCCAGCGAACGCGCGCCCTGCGCCGTGGAGCTGGCGCTCTTGCGACCCACGTGGGCCATGAGCTGCATGAGGGCGATGAACGAGAACGTGGCGCGCCCAATGAGAATGAGCGCCAGGAGCGCGAAGCCCACCAGGAACGACCCCGCGGTCGAGAAGAGCGAGCGCATCAGCTCGCCGAAGAGCTCGCCCACCATGCCAGCGGCGCCGTAGTGGCCGAAAACGCGCGCGTGCGGCGCGCCCACCTGCACCATCGATGCGGCCAGGAGGGCGATGAGAAAGTCGCCCGCCAGCCGCGCGGGCGTGATGAGGCTCTTCTTCTGGCGAACGAACGGAATGCCCAAGAGCATCAGCTCCAGGGGAATGGCCCAGGCCACCACGCCCACCAGCGAGGCGAAGCTGCGGGCGGCCATCTCGCCCACCATCCCCACCCAGTTCTCGCCTGCCGCGGTCATCGACGCCGGGGCGCCTTCCGCGGGGGGATTGGGGTCGCCGGCGAACGACCAGAGGGCCAACGCCAGGAAGAGCGCGCCCATCCACAGAAGGAGCGCGGCGATCTCACGCCCCCGGGTGAACGGTACGGCGCCCTGTCCCATCACCGGCCGCGTCCGTGTGGGCGCACTAGTGTTGAGAGCGAGGGCTTTGCGAGGTGCGAAGAGTGGGAGTCCCATGCCTACTTTAGACTACATGGTAGCTATACCACCGGCGCATCGAAAAGTTGAGAAAGCTGCAGCACTTCCCTGCGGAGCTCCAAAAAGCGTCCACGCTTAAAGGTTGGGGCTTTGGATCGATCCGGCGTAGGATCTCGACCCCCTTGGCAATACCCCGTTGCCTACGGATTCTCACGCAAGAGGGACGATGAAGAGAGTGGCAAGGTCGTGCGTTTCGGCGCTGCTCGTATGGGCCACGCTGGGCGGCTCGTTGAGCGGCTGTGCGGTAAGCGAAAGCGACGTGCACAAGTGGGAAGGCACGGTACACGGCCCCGAAAAGCTCGTTGCCGTGGTGACCCACGACAAGTATCGCTTCGACCTCCGCAAGGAAGCCGTCATGTCGCTCATTCGCATGCCCCCTCGGGGTGGCACGCGGCAGGGCATCAAGCTTCTCATCGACAAGCACAAGGACGAGAGCGGCGAGGAGCGCGAGGGCGCCCTCACGGGCCTCGCCGAAGAAACGCGCATGAAGATCATCGATCTCATGGCGCCGGAGCTCATCGCCGAGCTCCAGAAGCCACCGCCTGCCCGTACCGACGGGCGTGCGGCGGCGGACCCGACGGTGCCCTTCAAAGACATCACCTTCGCGATGCTGGTGCACGAGCCCCCGCTGGTGACCAAGACAGAAACCCGCGAAAAGCTCGAAGCCGCGCTGGTTCAGTGGGCGCAGACCGGCTTCGAGGACCGCATCGAGAACAGCTCCCAGCAGTTCGGGCTCGAGCAGATGATGCGCACCCTTGGGCCACGCACCGCCACCCGGCTGCCCTCGCTCATCACCGAGAGCGCCACCCGCGTCGACCGCATGGCCAGCCTCATCGCCGAGATCGGCGACCCCGACACCAAGGTGAAGGGCGCCGAAGCTCTGGTGGCCCTTGCCAAGCGTTTCGAGACCAACGACTGGGTCGAAGGCCAGAAGAAGTTCGTCGCCGACTACAATAAGCGTCAAAACGTGACCGCCACGCCCGAACAGGTGGCCGGTCAGGTGAAGACGATGCAGGACCGGAAGTTCAAAGAAGAGCTCTTCCCGGCCATGAAGAAGCTCGGGCAAAAGCCGATCACCGAGTACCTCTACGCGCAGGCTGCCACCGCCACCACCGAGGAGCGCCGCACGCTCGCGCTGGCGGCCCTCGAGGGCAAGCCCGACAAGAACAACCCGCAGGACCTCGAGCGTCTCTTCGCCATCGCCAAGGACGACGCCACCCCGGACGGCGTGCGCGATCTGGCCTTCGCCCGCTTGGCGGAGCTCCCCAAGGAGCAGATTCTGCCGAAGCTCTACACCCTCTTCGAGCCGAAGAAGTGGAAGGTACGCTGGGTCGCCGCCTCGCTGGTCCTGAAGACCATCACCACCAAGCAGGTCCCAGAGTTCCTCGGGCGCCTGCCGAAGACCTCCAAAGTGAAGAGCGGCATGACCGAAGGCCTCTCCTACGGCGGCCTCATCTCCAAGATGGAGGCCACCGGCGGCGACCCCAAGCCGCGCGACGTGCTCATGCCCTTCCTCACCTCGCCTTCCTTCGGTGCGCGAATGACCGCCCTCGGCTCGTTCTACGAAGGAAACAAGGCAGATATCCCGCTGCTCAAGCGCTTCGAAGACGACAAGGAAGCCCTCCCGAAGTGCGACAAAGAAGACGACTGCGCCTGGGCGTGCGCGGTTCCGAAGGCTGGCACCACGGAGAAAGAGATGAAAGAGATCTCCACCGTGGGCGAGCTCGTGAAGCTCTGCATCGAACCCTCCATGGACAAGTGAGCAGCCTGGACGGTTCGAGGCACGTGATAGCGACGACCCTCGTGGATCTGCGGCGAAGCCACCGCGGAAACTATGCAATTCACTCAATTCGCGTTATCTTGAGACCGATCTCGGGAAGCGTGATGCTGCCGCGTTGGCCGTGATCGAGAGGACTTCGATGAGCGCCGATCCCAACAAGAAAAGCCCTCGCACGTTTCAGTGCCGCGACGCGCTGTGGGACAAGTTCGAGCAGATGGCGCGCGAGCTAGAGTGCAGCGTCGACTACCTCATCAACGATGCGATGAAGCAGTACGCGCGGCAACGAAACTACGTGTCGAGCGCATCCGCGTCGGTGGGTTCCTTGAACGGCGGCCAGCAGGAGCGGTACGGCTCGGCACCCGCCCCGCCGCCCCCGGGCTACCGCCCCGCCACCGTTCCCCCGCCGGTGCAGGGCGGAGGCCGGCTTCCCCCGCCGCCCAACGGCGGACAGCTTCGGAGCAGTGGAGGCCTTCCCCTTCCCCCGCCCACCCGCGGTGGCGGAGCTCCCGCGCCGCCTTCCCAGCGCGGCAGCTTGCCCGCCCCGCCGCAGCGCGGTGGGTCGTTCCCCCCGCCGCCTCCCGGCCGTAGTGGGAGTGGCGGCATGAACCCGCCCACCCGCAACGAGTTCTCGCCGCAGCAGCAGGCGCCCATGAGCCGTGGCGCTCCGCCGCCGGTCATGAACGCCCCGCCGCCGCCCATGCAGCAGCAGCAGCAGCCGTCCTACCGCAACGACAACGGCTACGGCGGCGCCGCACAGAGCGCCAGCCTCACGGTCATTTACAACGGCGAGCGCATCTCCGTCTCCAAAGACCGCTTCGTCATCGGGCGCGGCAAGCAGTCGAGCGACCTGACCCTGAAAGACCCGAACGTCTCGCGCCAGCACGCCATGATCGAGTTCCAGAACGGGGCTTACTTCATGGTCGATATGGGCTCCACGAACGGTGTAGAATACAACGGTCAGCGCATCGCGCGGAAGCAGATCGCCGAGGGCGACGTCTACCGCATATGCGACCACGACCTTCGCTTCACGTTCCGCTGAACCACCTGTCGCGCGTTTGCCTCGTTTGGCTCGTCGCGTGCGCATCGGCCGACGCGGCCCCCTCGGCGGGCATCGATGCCGGGGCGCCGGACGGAGACGCAGCGCCGGAAGCGGCGCCGGCCCGTCCGCGCAGCTCGGGAGGAAGGGGCGGGCTCGACTGCACCTCCACCCGCACGCTCGGTGACCGCAAGGTTTGCGTGGCCTCGGCCGGCGGCGCGGAATTTCGGGTGATAGAGCCGGTGGCGAGACCGGGACCACTGCGCCTGGTGGTGTACGTGCACGGCGACGGCGCACGCGCCTACGCCAACGACGGCGCGATGCGCGCGTTGCTACCGTGGGCCGACGCGCACCACGCGTTGGTGGTGGCCGTGCTGGCGCCGAACGCGTGCGCATGGTGGCAAAAGGCGACGCAGACCGACTGCAGCGACGCGGCAACGCCCGACCCCGATAGCGCCGGCGCCAACGCCGAAGCCCTCAAGGCAGTTCTGGACCAGGTGCGCAGCCATCACGACGTGCTCCTCGACGCGTCGTTCTTCTACGGCGCCTCCGGAGGGAGCGTCTTCCTCTCGAAGTCGTTCCTGCGGCGCTTCGGCAACGCGTATCCCGGTGCGTACGCGCTCAATTGCGGCGGCGAGAAGGCCGACCTTCCGTTCGCATGGGACGCCGGCGACGCGAACGCCCGCGGCGCGACCAAGCTTTTCTTCAGCTACGGCGATCTCGATTTCTTGAAGCCCGATATCGAGCGCGCCATCCCCTTCTACCAGGGGCTGGGCTTTCCCATCGACCGGCAGATCATCGCCGGGGCCGAGCACTGCGCCTTCGATGCGCACGGCCGCGCGGTGGCGGTGTTCGGCGCCTTCCTGGGCGAGTAGCCCGGTTTTCACTGCGGGTGCGCGCGGCCGCGGGGTAAGCTCACGGCCATGAAACGGCCCGACGAACGCGCGTTCGTGCGACTCCCGGTGCTCGCCGAGCAGGCGGCGACGCTAGAAAAGTGCGTGTTCTGCCCCAAGCTGTGTCGGTCGGCGTGCCCGGTTTCGAACGCCGAGCCGCGCGAGACGGTGACGCCGTGGGGCAAGATGTCGATGGCCTACTTCATGGCGCGCGGCGATGTGCCGCTGGAGAAGGACTTTGCGAGCACTGCCTGGGCGTGCACCGGCTGCAAGGCCTGCGCAAGCACCTGCGAGCATCACAACGACGTTGCAGGCACACTGCACAAGACCCGCGCCGAGCTCTTCACCCGCGGCTACGCGCCGGAGGGCGCCTCGCAGGTGGCGCAGGGCTGGAGCGCGCATCAGGCCGCGTACGCGGCCCGCACCGGCGCGCACCAAAAGGCGAACGCGAAGACCGCGCTGTTGGTCGGATGCGCCTACGGCGAAGCAGAGACCGAAGACGCAGTGGTCGCGGCGGAAGCGCTCCTGGGTGAGCCGGTCACTGCCATCTCTGCGTGCTGCGGGCGACCGCTCCGCGCGGCCGGCGACGAGATGGCGTTCCAAGAGAACGCCGCCGCCTTCGTGCGGAATATCGCGCCCTATGCGCGTGTCGTTGTGGTCGATGCCGGCTGCGCCGAGACCCTCTTGCGTCACTATCCGGCGGCGGTGCGCGCCGAGCTGCTGCTCCAGGTGGCCCATCGGGAGCTGGCGCGCTTGCGACCGCTGCCCGGCGCAAGCGCGGCCGCCTTTCGATTTCACGATCCCTGCTCGCTGGGCCGCGGGCTCGGCGTGTACGAGGCCCCGCGCGACGTGCTCACGCAGCTGGCGGGCATCGCGCCGGGCGAGTTCATGTACACGCGCGATCGCGCCGCGTGCTCTGGAGGCGGTGCGCTTTTGCCGGTGACGATGCCCGAGGTCGCCGCCCGCATCGCCGAAACGCGCGTGAATGAGCACCAAGCCCAGGGCGGCGGCACCATCGTCACCGCCTGCGGATCGAGCTTGCGCATGTTTCGCAAAGCCGGCGCCCAGGCGGTGGATCTGGTGACACTGCTCCGTCGCTCCTTGGACGAGCCTTTGCCGTGAGCTCGCCGCGACGCAGCGTCGCCCGACGGGTGCTGGTGTCGTTCGTCATCTTGCTCATGGCGTTCGCCTCGACCCAGGCGTTCGCCGGCTTCGCGCTCCGACGGGCATCGGAAGACGCCGAAGAGCTGGGCAAAGGTCTGGTGCCCATCGCCCTGAAGATCGCCCAGCTGCGCTCGATGCAGGAGACGCTGGCCACCCTCATCGACGGCATTCCCGACGAGCGGAACCCGGTGACCGCCAAGCACCTGCTCACCACGCTGGTGAACGAGCGCACCCTGTTGGTGGCCGACCTGCGCGTGAATCTGGAGGCGCTGGGCCGCGATCGACCGAGCACCTCGGCGCTGGCCCACGGCATGATGGACGAGCTCGACGACATCGACGCCATGCTCGCCGACGATGCGCCCGATTTCGACACCCTGTATCGCGCGCTGGCCGAGGGCGATCGCGACACCATCAACCGCGTGCTCATCCACCTGGGCGCCATCGAGCACGGCGCCAAAACGAAGCTGCGCGCGCTGGCCGCTCGCATGACGGCAGCCATCGGGCAGCTCTCGGTCGATGCCCGGGAGCGAGAGCGGCGATCCTTCTTGGCGCTCCTCTCGGTGGCGCTGGCCGCGCTGCTGCTCGGCGTGGGCCTCTCGCTGCACGCGCGCCGCATTCTCGCGCCCCTGGGCACGCTCAACGCGCGCGCCCGTGCGGTGGCGCAGGGCGATCTCTCGCCGCAGCCGGTCGACGCGCGCGACGACGAGATCGGCGAGCTTCAGGAGAGCTTCGAAAACATGGTCGACGCGGTGGGCAAGGCCCGGGAGCGCGCGGTCTCCAACGAGCGCTTCGCCGCCATCGGCAAGATGGCGGCCCACGTCACCCACGAGGTGCGCAACCCGCTGTCGTCCATCGGGCTGAACCTGGAGCTCCTGGAGGAAGAGCTCGAGGGGCCCGAGCAGAGCGAACGGCGCACCCTGGTGCAGGCCATCCGGAGGGAGGTCGACCGCCTGGAACGGCTCTCCGAGGAATACCTGCGCGTCGCCCGGCTGCCTTCGCCGCGCATGGAGGCCGACGACGTGGCGAGCACCTTGCGCAGCGTGGTGGAATTCGAGTCCAAGGAGACAGAACGTGCACAATGCACGGTTACCATCGAAATCGGCGAACCGGCGCCGCTGGCCCTGTTCGACGATTCGCAGCTGCGGCAGGCGCTCCTGAACCTGCTGCGCAATGCCCGCGAGGCCATGCCCCAAGGCGGCACCATCGACGTTCGCGCGTTTGCCGAAGGCCTCTCCGCGGTGGTCACCATCGGCGATCGCGGCGCCGGCATTCCCGACGACGTGCGCCCGCGCATCTTCGACCCGTTCTTTTCCACCAAGGGCGAGGGCACGGGTCTCGGCCTGGCCATCACCCGCCAAATCGTCGAGGCCCACGGCGGCACCATCGCCTGCGAGGCGCGCGAAGGCGGCGGCACACTCTTCCGCATCGCGCTTCCGCTCACGCCTTCGCACCCACCTTCGCGCGCCTCGTCGCCACCGGCCTCGACCCGCAGCACCGGCGGCGCTGCCTAGCCAGTGGGTTCGCAGTGGTGTAAACCCGACGCCACATGTCCCGAATCGACTCCCGCAGCCTCGACGCGCTTCGCCCCGTGACCATGATGCCCGGCTTTCACAGCATGGCCGAGGGCTCGGTGCTCTACCGCGCCGGCAAGACGCTGGTGCTGTGCACGGCGTCGGTGGAAGACCGCGTGCCGCCCTTCCTCGAGGGCAAGGGCAAGGGCTGGCTCACCGCCGAGTACCAGATGCATCCGCGGTCGAATCCCCAGCGGCGCGAGCAGCGCGACGGGCGCGGCAAGGCCCCGAGCGGTCGTACCCAGGAGATTCAGCGGCTCATCGGCCGTGCGCTGCGGGCTGCGGTAGACCTCGACAAGCTCGGCGAGCGAACCATCGCGCTCGACTGCGACGTGCTGGAAGCCGACGGCGGCACCCGTACCGCCAGCGTGACCGGCGGCTTCGTGGCGCTCGCCTTGGCCATCCACAAGATCACCCGATCGGGCGCCCTGAAGAACCGCGTGTTGCGCGAGCCGGTCGCTGCAATCAGTGTAGGTTGCATCAAAAACGACGAGCTGGCGCTCGACCTCAACTACGTGGAAGACTCCGCCGCCCGGGTCGACCTCAACGTGGTGGGCACCGACAGCGCCGCCATCATCGAGATCCAGGGCACCGCCGAGGGCGAAGCGGTGCACCGCAGCGTCATCGACGCCATGGTCGACCTCGCCCTCAAGGGCATCGCCGACCTCACCACCATGCAGAAGGCAACGCTGCAGGCGGCGGGCGTGGAGCTGGGCGACCTTCTGCAAGAAAAGAAGAAGTGATGCGTCACCTCCTGGTCGTCGCCACGCAGAACCCCCACAAGGTGACGGAGCTTCGCGCTTTGTTCGCGGATCTGCCGGTGGATCTGGTGACCCCGGTGGAGGTGCTCGGCCACGCGCTCGACGTAGTGGAGGACGGCGCGACCTTCGAGGCCAACGCCGAGAAGAAGGCGCGCGCGGTGGCCAACGCAACCCACGCCATGACCCTGGCCGACGACTCCGGCCTCGAGGTCGACGCACTTCAGGGCGCGCCCGGCGTGCGCTCCGCGCGCTACGCGGGGGAGCGCGCCACCGACGCCGACAACAACGCAGCGCTGCTCGCGGCCCTGGGCTCTCGCGACCCCGAGACCGCCGGAGGCGTCACCAACGCAAGGTTTCGCTGCGTGCTGACCCTCATCGACCCATTCACCGAAGGCGGCGCTGCGCACACCGTCGACGGCGCCTGCGAGGGCGCCATCACGCGGTCGGCGCGCGGCACCAACGGCTTCGGCTACGATCCGCTGTTTTTGGTGGCCGGTCTCGACAAGACCATGGCCGAGCTCACCGAGGCCGAGAAGAACGCGCTGAGCCATCGCGCCAAGGCCAGCCAAAAGATGCGGCTGGTGCTGGAGAAGGTGCTCGCAACCCGCGGCGAGGCCATGCGCAAGCTCGACGCCCGGTAGGGGCTGCGTTCGAAGCGACCAGAGCTCTTGGGAACCGACCGTTGCGTTTCGCGACGAATCGTGGCCCACGCCGCCCGGAACTTCGGTATCTGGTCGAGCGTGCTCCCCTTCTCTCGTCGGGCTCCGCATGTGCTGTGCGCGATCGCCGCCCTCGCGGCTTCCGTGGGCGCTACCGGAGATGCGCGCGCCGACGACGCGAGCGGGCGCCCGACCCCTGCTACAGCGAAGACGCGCTCCGCGGCGACGAAGACACGCGTCGCCCCGGCCTACCGGGTGGTATGGCCCCTGGAGGTGAGCGCACTCGCGATCATGGGCGTGGTCTCTGCGGGCTGGGTTCTGCGGGGCGAGCTGAGCCCGGTATCCTGCGGTCCCGTTTGCCCCAAAGACCGGGTCAACGCCTTCGACCGCCCGTTCGCGGGGCGATACTCGGCTCCCGCGACGTTCGTCTCCGACCTGGCGGTCGTAGCCACCGTGGGTGGGGCGCTCGCTACGGTGCTCATCGACGAGGGGGCCGGCAGCGGCGCCAACGACGCCTTCGTGGTGCTCGAGACCATCGTTTCGGGAATCACCACGGCCATCGTCTCCAACACCAGTGTCCGTCGCCCGAGACCCTACATGTACGGAACCTTGGCGCCGCTCGAGAAGCGAACCAGCGGCGATGGGGGCCTCTCGTTCTTCAGTGGTCACGCGACCACCGCCAGTGCTGCCGCCGTCGGTTTGTTCATGACCCTGCGGCGCCTACATCCGGGGGCGAGCTGGCCGGGGTGGTTTCTGGCGGGAGGCGCAGCGCTGGTCTCGGCGGTCGGCGTCGGGCGCATCGTGGGCGGGCATCACTTTCCCACCGACGTGCTCGCCGGCGTGGCGGTGGGTTCGGCCTACGGAGTGTTGGTGCCCACACTGCACGCGCACCCGGTGCGGGTCGTTCCACAAGCGGGAGCAGACGGTCCCGGGCTAACGCTGGTGGGAACGTTCTGACGCCTGGAATTCAGGTTCCGCCTCGTTCAGAGGTCCCACTGGAGACCCACCGACACCCGATACTGGAGGTACGCGAAGGGGACGCCGCGCACCTGCGGTACGGGAATCGCGACGTCGGCAGGGTCGACCACCACCGTCAGGTGAGAAGCGGCGCGCCACTCGAATCCCAGCAGATTGAGCCCAAAATAGGGACCGGTACTGCCCCGAGGAACGCCGTAGAGGTCGAATAGCGCTGTGGAAGTTCCCAGATGCGCGGTGGTACGCAAGGCAAAACGTGTAGAATGCACGGTGTAACGGCGAATGAGGGTCGCGTAGAGATTGAGCGCGCCCGGCCGGGTACGAAACGGGCTCAAGGAAACCCAAGGGTTGTGCTCGAGGTCGAGGCCGATGACCCATGGATCGTCGAGCCGATAGCGAATACCGACGGAATGCGACAAAGCCGTGCGGTCGAGCGCAGCGCCGTGGGTGATCGTCACCGAGAACGGGGCCCCTCCGGGATAGTAGGCAGGCAGGTGGCCCGGCGACGCCGCGGGCGGCGCAGCTTCCTGGGCCTCTGCGACCGAGGGCAACCCCAGCGCGGCCCCCAACGTCGCCAACTTCGCTGCCGATGCGAGTGCGCGCGAGCGACGGGCGCGCCTTCGGGTGAGCGAAATCCCCAGCAGCACCAGAGCGATGGTCGAGCCTGCGGAAACGTGCTCCCCAGCCAGGCGACACCCGGAAGAATCGCGAAGCGCGCGTTCCGGGGCACCGCAGTAGTCGTTGGCAAGGCTGCACCCACCTCGAAACGGAAGGTGCACGTCGAGGACCTGCTCCACGCGCACGAGGCGCGCTGCCGGGCTCCCCGGGGAGTACAGCGCGGCGAGCAGGTCCACCGAAGCGTGCTCCGCCTGCACCACCCGCGCCTTCACCACCGCCTCGTCGCGATCGCATTGATCCAGTCGGGTCGAGTGGGGTGGACCGTCGACGGCTTCGTCGTAGCCCTCACGCAAGGCCCCGACCCAAGTGAGCACGCTGACCACCTCGCGGCCGTCGGACCCGCGGTACGTGTGCGTGAAGCTATCTTGGAGGGCGTGGAGGGCCCTGCCTGCGTGGTACTCTAGCGCGCGAAGCTCTAGATCAACGCCTCCGCGTACCGCAAGAAACACCCGAACCCGTTCGTAGGCAGTGGCCGATACGCCGAGCGCCAGTGCCGACTGCTCCAGGATGAAAGCGCGGCAGTCGACGATTGCGGCGCGTGCGCCAGCTTCTCCGGTTTGCCCATTGCCACGCAAGCAATGCTCACGTTGGGCGCCCGGATCGCCATGCACCGCAGCAAGCTCCCCGAGGTCTGCCGGCGCGCGCCCGCGCAGATCGTTGTCGCGAGCGCCGATGAGCAGTGCCAAGGCCGGCTCGTCTCGAAACCCACGCGCATCGAAGGGCAAGTCCCGAAGTACGACGGGATCTGCCGCGGTCCATGCAGCCCGCGACAAGGTGGAGGTGCTACGGACGATCGAGAGGGCATCTCCGGTGATGCGTTCGTGACATCCGCTGCTCACCGCGGTCTCGTAGGTGTAGGCCTGAGCGGGTCGAGTCAGCAGAGCGAGCGACACCGCGCATCCGAGAAGAATCCAACGCAGGGGTGCCGCCACGAGGCGATGGTAGCGAATCTGGATCATCCGGGCTGCGCAATCCCTTCACGCGCGCCCGCACGCGGTGGGCAAGTTGGAGACGTCGTTTGACCCGTCGCTCCCCCTCTGGTACGCGCACGGTGTGTCTACGCTGCGCGGAGTCGGTCGCTACGGTACTGCGGGCCTCGAGCTCGTGGTGGGCATGGGCATCGGCTTCTTCGGAGGTCGCTGGCTCGACCAGCGATTTGGCGGCGGCCACGGCTACTTCGTCATCGGCGGCGTGGTCTTCGGCTTGATAGCGGGCTTTCGAAACCTGTTCCGCGCTGCCAAGAACATGCAGAAGGATCTGGAGCGCGAGGAGAGCGAAGCCTTTCCCTACGAGCGCGAGTACCTGGCGCAGGTCGAAAACGCAAAGAAGGCCGAAGCGGCCGAAGCTGAGAAGACCGAGAGCGATGACCAAGCCAGCCGCTGAAGCTCCCTCCCTGCTCGATGCGCCGCTCTTGCCCGCGGTCGGCCTGGTTGCGGCCACCGGCGCTGCCCTGGCTTTCGCCTTCGTGGGCGCACGCGCGGGCATTTCCGTGGCCGTGGGCGGGCTCATCGGCGCCGCCAACCTGTGGGCCATCACGCGCATCGTGCGCGCTTTTTTGCCCAGCGAGCAAGAGGCCGAGAATGCCAAGAAGGGCAGCGCCGTCGGCTGGGGCATCTTCGCGGTTCTCAAGATCGCCATCCTCTTCGGAGGCATCTGGATCCTGTGGAAGTTCCACGCGGTGGATCCGTTGCCGCTGGTGCTCGGCTACGGCGCGCTGCCGGTGGGAATCAGCGTCGGCACCTTGCTGCCGCGGCGCAACGCCGCCTGAGCTCTACGCGCGGTCGCGTTCGCCGCGAGCGTGCTCGATGACTTCCGCGGCGCGCGTCGCCATGACCGCGCAGGCGCCGACGCCGCCCGAGCGATAGAGGACCGTGTTCTCTCCGCTGCGAAGACGCAGCACCACCGTGTGGGCCACGACCCGGCCGGGAGCGAGCGAATGATCGCCTTGACCAGGCAGGCGACGATGATCG
This sequence comes from Polyangiales bacterium, assembly GCA_038210445.1. GTDB lineage: Bacteria > Myxococcota_A > Polyangia > Polyangiales > Polyangiaceae > JABFRG01. Next base: position 69,766 of record JBBQWQ010000025.1, on the reverse strand, counting down.
TGCTCTCCGATGGGCACGATCACCGCTTCGAGCACCTCGTCGATCGGCACGCGCACCTCGCGCCCGAAGAACCCGAACGGGCGCGCCACGAACACCCCTTCCGCAGGGCGAAGCGTGAGCTGCCCGAACGCTCCGTTGCGCAGCACGAGCATCCAGAAGATGACGGCCGGGAGCGCGAGCGCAGCAGCGCCCGAGGCGCCCAAGGCACTTGCACCCGCGATGGAGATGGCAATCAACGTGAGTGCCGCACCGGCGAGCCGCACCCGCGCCCACCGCGGCGAGCCAAACTCCGCGGTACGCGGCGGCTCGGGCGATGCAGCGGAAGCGCGGTAGAGCGAGCTCACTCGGCGAAGCTCTTGACGGTCACCGACACCCGCCACTGGCCACCCGCAAACAGGTTGTCGATAGCGAACGAGGCGGTGTGCGCGCCCGGCGCGAGCGCCTGCGTGATGACGATCGGGTCGGTCTTGCTCCCGGGGCACCAGTTGGCGCGCGGCGCGCGCACGCTCGAAGTGGCGCCGCAGGGGTTCTCGGCGCAGTAGCTGGAGGGTCCAGCGCCGTCGGTGTTCTTGGTGACGGTGCACAGCGCCTTGCAGTCGGCCCGCCAGGGGGTGAAGTCGCCCGCAGACGCTCCGTCGACCCGCACGTGGTGGGCGCGTTTGCAGAACTCCTCGGCCGGGCCGATGCAGGCCGAGCTGGGATCACTCGCGCCGCCGTGGCCGGTGACGCGGTACTCGAGGACCGTGCGCTGGGCGCCGGCCGGCACCTCGAAGGAAAGGGGAACCGCGTCGCTCGTCTTCACGTCGCCGTAGAAGAGCGAGGTGGTAGCGAGCGCGAGCTTGGGCGCGCCCGGGGTGAGCACCAGCTTGGCCGTCACGTACCAGCCGCCGTGCGAACCACTCACCTTGCCCTCGGCGTCGGAGTAGCTGGGAATCGTGACCGCAAGATCACGAGCCGCGGGCATCTTCAGCACCGCGTCGGTCACGTCCTCTTCCAGATGCAAGGGACCGCCAAAGGGCGTGATGGCGCGCACGAGCTCGAGGCCCGGCGACTCCAGAGGAGCCAAAGCGTCGACCAGCGCGAGCTCGAAGTTGCGGTCGAACGCATCGCACTCTGCGGGCCAGTTCTGCCCGGCCGGCGGCGGCGTGTCTTTCCACTTCGAGAAGGGAAAGCACGGGCTCTCCAGATCGACCACCAACGTGGCCGACGCAAAGGTTCCCGGCGGGAGCTTCACCGGCCCCTGCGCCCGATGAAAGTCTGGCGCGTTGCCGTCGCTTCCGATGTGCGCGCGGTCGAGCACCGTCACCGTCACGGGTTCCGGCGGCGCTGCGTCGAGGGTGGCGCCCGCGTCGAGCGCCGGGGTCGGCGCAGCACTCGACGACGTTCCGCAGGCACACGAGAGGAGTAGCCCAATGGCGGCGCAGCGCATGCGACATGCTACCGCGGCAGCGTGCGAACGAGCAATGCGCGCATACACACCCGCCCACTCTCCTACCCGCAACGTCAGAACGAGATGCCCGGGGCGCCCAGAACTTCGATCACAAATGCGTGCAGAATCTCCGCTTCTCTCGCGGAAAAGGCATCGAGGTGCGGCGAGTCGAGGTCGAGCACGGCCCGCAGCTCGCCCTGGTTCACCACCGGCACGACCAGCTCCGAACGCGAGCGCGCGTCGCACGAGATGTGCCCTGGAAACGCCTGCACGTCGGGCACCCGCTGCACGGTGCGGGTGCGCGCCGCCGCGCCGCACACGCCGCGGGAAAAATCGATGCGAAGGCAGCCCATGGTGCCCTGGTAGGGCCCCACCGCGAGCTGGCTCTCGGCCACCCGGCGGTAGAAGCCGCACCAGTTGGTCTGCGGAAGCGCCTCCCACAGCAGGCACGCCAGCGTGGCTTGGAGCGCCACCGCGTCGGTCTCGCCGGCGAGCACCGCGCGAATCTGCGGTAGCGCCGCTTGCAGACGGAGAACCCGCGAGGCTTCCGGAAGAAGCGTCTCGCGGGCCACCGGGTCGAGCAGAATGCCTTCTGCCACTTCGCCTACCACTTGTTGCAGGTGCGGCTGGCCAGCACTGGCGACACGAAGGTGTCGCACTTCACCTTCACGGTCTTGGTCATCCACTCCACGCTCGGCTTGGCCTTCTCCATGAGCTCGTGGGGCGCGCCCGACTCCACCAGGAAGAGCCGCCCCTGCGCCACGAACACCGTCACCCAGTAGTCGAAGGGCTTGCCCGCTTCGTCGTGACCGAACTTCAGAGTCTTGCCCTTGGTACCGTCGGCCGAGACTGCGTCGCTGGTGGAGACGAGCGCGTAGCCCATCTCATCGCGAACCTTGAGGGTAATGGTGCGAATCCAGAAGTCGGCGTCGCCGCGATCTTCTTCCTCGACGACGCGCACCGCAAAGGCCACGCCCTCGGGCGTCGTGGCGCGGTATTCGTAGCCGTCGACCTTCTGCCCCTCGAGCTCCAGGAAACCCGGTGCAGTCTGCACCTTGAAGGGGCGACCGCAGCCGATGGCAACTAGCGAAAGCAGCACCAAGAAAGGCAGCGCCTTGACGAATTGCGCGCGCATCACTCGCTCTCCTTGTGGTCGTTCAAACGAAGCAGGTTGGGCAGGCCCAGGCGCGAGAGCCACGGGAACGGCAGGCCGTAGGTGGTACGCGCGATGGCCGCCGACTTGGGCGAGTACTCCACGGTGATGGTGGAGAAGGCGATCTGGTCCTTGAGCAGCTTGAGCTTGCCTTCGAGCAGCTCAATTTCCTGGGTCACGCGTCCCAGCTCCTTCTCGATCTCGATGGCTTCCTTAACCTGCGCGCGCTCCAGCAGCTGCTGCAGACGGAGACGCATCGACCGCGCATTGCGCAGGCGGCTCTCGGTGTCGACGTAGCGGTCGGTCACGTCCTCGGCGCGAACGTCGCGGTGAAGGACGTCGCCGGTGCCCTCGATGGCCCGCAGCGCTTGCTGGAACTTCTCGCGCGGCACGCGAATCTCGATGCGGCGATCGCCGCGCACGGCGAGGTAGCCGCCGAAGTCTCGGGCGACCTTCTCGACCGCGTCGAGGCCGGGCTCCACTTGGTACACCGCCATGGTCAGCTGCGCGGTGTAGACCAGCATGGTCTTCTCGTGGGGCGCAGCGTCGGTGGCCGGGGCTGCGTTCTTGGCGCCCGCTGCAGGGCCCGCTGCGCCGCCGACAGCGCCACCGGCGAAGTTCGCTGGCGGCTTCTTCATGGGCGCGGGCTGCGGAGGCGGAGCCGGTTGGGTGGGCGCCATGGGCGCGTCGGCTGCGCTCGCCACGCGGTCGTCGGAGCGCTCCTCGTCGAAGTCACTTCCCCCTCTGGACGACGAGGTACCCGGCATGGCCCGCATGGTGCTGACCGTGTCGCCCTGCATCTCGGGCGCGCTTTCGGCCGAGGGAGCGCCGCGGTACCCGCCGGCCGCGGGGTAGCTCGAGGTTTTTTCCGCGGCGCCGCCACACCCCTGCATCACGAGGAGCGCGGCCAGAGCCGGAGGGAACCAGCGCAGGGCGGCGCGCCTGTTTGCGCAGAAGCGCAGGCCGAAACGATTCGTCATGGGCAAGGTCTCCAAGAAAGGCGTTGGTTGCACCGAGTGTCATCCAACGCAGGACGGGGGCAGAGCTTACACAGAAACGCGGTGTCGCTGTGCATTGGCGCCGTTCACGCCTTCACCCGCGCGTTCCAGCGCCGGCGGAATCACGCGATTAAGGACGACCTTGGCCCAATCGTCCCGTGCGAGCGCATCCTTTCGGCGAGGCGGGTCGTTTTCGGACGATGAATGCCACCACCGCGCGCGCAGAGCTCGTCACACCGTGCATTGTGCATGCAATATCAGGGCGCACCGGAGAGCGACTCGGCGACCTCGCCTGCGCCGCCGGGGGCTCGGGAAACTGAGGTACCCTTCGACCGTGGAAACCCTCGCGACGCTGAGCCAGGCCCGGGAACAGTTCTTATCGCTGGTGGAGTCGGTGCGCCCGGAGCTGCACCGCTACTGTGCGCGCCTCACGGGCTCGGTCGTCGAGGGCGAGGACGTGGTGCAAGACACGCTGGCCAAGGCGCTGTACGCCCTTAGCCTGCAGCCCTCGGTGCCGAACTTGCGGCCGTGGCTCTTTCGCATCGCCCACAACACGGCAGTCGACTTTCTCAAGAGCCATGGGCGAAGGCTCACCGACCCCACGGAAGACATGGACGCCCTGGGGGCCGCCGAGGTCGAAGCCGATCCGCTGGTGGTGCGCGCCGCGCTCGCACACTTCCTGGCGTTGCCGCTGCAGCAAAGGAGCGCGGTCATCCTCAAAGACGTGCTCGGCCACTCTCTGACCGAGACTGCAGAGACCATGGGGACCACGGTCATGGCGGTGAAGGCAGCGCTGGTTCGAGGTCGCGCCGCCTTACGCAGTTCCGCCCGCGAGAGCGATGCGCCGAGCGCTCCTTCGGCGGACCTCGAACGCTACGCCGCCCTCTTCAATGCCCGCGACTGGGACGGCCTGCGCGGCACCTTGGGCGAGGACTGCAAGCTCGACCTGGTGAGCAAATCGCAGCGCCGCGGCAAGGACGTGGGCTTTTACTTTGCCCGCTACGAGAAGCTCGACGTGACGCTGCGACCGATTCGACTCGATGGCACGTGGATGCTCGGCGCGTACGTCGACGGCGCGACCAAGGCCTCGTACTTCGTGCTGGTGGGCTTCGCCGACGGCCAGGTGGCGACCATCCGCGACTTTCGCTACGTCACGTACATCGCCGGAGGCGCGTGACCCTGCTGCCTACGCCCTGCCTACTCCGGGCGATCGCGAAACTGGTGTACGAACCACATGGCGAGGCGGGCGCCGGCGCGACACGGACCGTCGTTGCGCGTCGCGAGCTCGGCCTCGTTCGCCGGGACGCGACCGGCGAAGGTCTCGTCGCCGTGGGTGATCTCGAAGAAGCGATCGCCCGGCACCCGGGCCTCTGGCTCACAGCGGGGGGTCGCTCGCACTTCCTTCCAGATGCGAAGCAGCTCGGTGCGGCCGGCCGGCCCCACGACAAAGGCGCCGCTCTTGTCGCAAGCCCCCGGCACCTCGGAGATGCAACCGGTGAGCGTCCATTCGGTGAGCGAGACGTTGACGTGCACCTTGGGCGCAGCGCCTGGGGCGTGCACGTGCGCATAAAACGAACCCGCGATGGGCGCCGGCGACGCATCGGCGCTGGGCAGTGAGGCTGCGTTCGGCTGCGCGATGGGCTGCGCGATGGTACCGGTGGCGCGGGTCGCGAGCGCGGGAGGACGCGACGCGGAAGAGAGCGAGGCTACCGGAGCTCCGGCGGTACGCGGGCGCGGTCCGCAGCCAATCATTCCGCCCATGAAACCCGTAAAACCCAGCAACGCGACCATCGACACGGTCATGTTCCAGGGGCGCTCGGAGTTGCAGAGAGGCATTGCGGAGTAGACTCTATACCCCAAGAACCGACACCAACCGGCCGGCATCGGCATCCATGGTTGCCGCGGCGCATCGCGCCCTGCGATCCCCTTCCCAGAAAGCCCCACCATGAGCAAGACCATCCTCGTTTGCGGCCACGGCCCCGGCATCTCCCACGCCGTGGCGCAGAAATTCGGCGCCGAAGGCTTCTCGGTGGCGCTCGTCGCCCGTTCCGCAGACAAGCTCACCGCCGCCGCCAAGGCGCTGCAAGCGCAAGGCGTGAAGGCCGAAGCCTTCCCCACCGACCTCGGCGATCCTGCGGCGGTGAAGGCGCTCGTGGGCAAGGTGCGCGACAAACTCGGCCCCATCACGGTGGTTCACTGGAACGCCTACGCCGCCGGCATCGCGGGCGATCTCACCACCGCCGACGTGGGCGAGCTGCGGCAGTGCTTCGACGTCGGGGTCTCGGGCCTCGTGGCCGCGGTTCAGGCTGCGCTTCCGGACCTGAAGTCCCAAAAGGATGCGGCGGTGCTGGTAACCGGCGGAGGCCTCGCGTTCTACGACGCCAAGGTCGACGCCATGGCCACCGGCTGGAACGTCATGGGGCTGGCCGTCACCAAGGCCGCGCAGCACAAGCTGGTGGGGCTCCTGGGCGCCAAGCTGGAGGCCGACGGCATCTACGTGGGCGAAGTGGTCGTGCTCGGCATGGTGAAGGGCACCGCGTTCGACCCGGGCAACGCCACCCTCGACCCGGCCGACATCGCCCGGCGCTTCTACGAGCTCTACCAAAAGCGAACCGAGCGCTCGGTGAAGTTCGGCTGATCGGCCATTCCAAGCTCTCCTTGCGCCCGGCGAAGGGCGGATGCTAGAAGCAGCCTCCCTTTTGCCCCGCGAGTTATCTCGCGTACCCATCGGAGTATTCCATGATCAAGACCCCGCTCGCCGCCGCCAAAGAGAAGTTCGGCGACAAGGCCAAGCTCGTCGAAGCCGTCGAAGTGTTCGCCAAGAATGGCGATCTCTGGCTCGGCCGCACCAACGAAGACAAGGGCCTCGCCCACGTCTCCAATGCCAAGCTCCTCCGGCTCCACGCCACTTTCACTGCCGTGAAGGACAAGTTCGGCACCCGCGCCAAGCTCATCTCGGCCATCGTGGACCTCGAGAAGCGCGCCAAGGACGAAGGCTTCAAGAAGCGCCTCGAGGCCTACCCGGTCCCGCGCCTCTACGATCTCTTCCTCTCCACCGAGAAGCGCCTTGCCCCCAAGAAGCCTGTGGTGAAGGGCGCGAAGAAGATCGCTCCCATCGCGAAGAAGGTGGTCTCCAAGCCCATCCCCACCAAGAAGTCTGCCGCTTCGGCCGCCGCCGCCCGCAAGAAGGCCCGCAAGTAACGCGGTCTTTTCGCCCCAGGCGTACGGTTCCGGGAGCATCGATTCAGCTCGATGTTCCCGGTTCTTTTTTGTACAACCGGTGGCCGTAACCGGGTCGGCGCCGTCCGATTCTCTGTAATCTACACGTAAAGAGGCGAAGCCATGGCGGAAGTCACCATTCGGACCGCGATCGGGTGCTCGGGCAAGACGTACTTCGAGAAGTGCCTCTTCTCGGCGGACTACTGCACGCGCCTCTATAGCGAGGTTCTGAAGTTTCCCGGGGTGAAGGTCCTCGACCTCAAGACCGAAGGCGACGTCTGGACCCGCAAGCTCGCCATCGACCCGCCGCTCAGCGGCCTTCCGGGCCCGGTGCAGAAGCTCATCGGCGACAAGTTTAGCTACGTCGAAGACGGCCAATACGACACGAAGTCGGGCCGTTACACCTTCAAGGTCACGCCCAGCACTGCCGGCGACAAGACCAAGACCGCCGGCGAATCCTGGTGCGAGGACGCCGCCGACGGCCAAAGCTCGACGCTGGTGACCAAGCTCACCGTCGAAGTGAAGATCTTCATGGTGGGCGGCATGGTCGAAGACAAAATCATCAAGGATTTCCGCGCTTCGCTGGACCAAGCGGCGCCCTTCATCACGACCTTCACCAAGGTCTGAAGCGCGCTCGTTTACGGTTCTTTACCGGCCTCGGGGGCGACAGGGAGCCTGGGCGGGTGCATCGTAGGGAGCGGAGGTTCCCACAACGAAATGCGCACCCTGCCTATTCTTCTTGCCCTGAGTCTTGCGGCTGCTGCGTGCGGAAGCACGAACGCGGAGACCGCGTCGGTCCAAAATGCTTCCACCGTGGCTCCCGTCGGCCAGGGGGCGGAAGGCCCGGTTCGCATGGTGGCGGAAGCCGTGAGCGCCGTTCCCCTGACGGCCGCCCAACGCACCGAGGTGGAGGCCCTCATTTCCGCGGCGAACACCCGCCACAAGTCCATGGGCGGCTCTCACGCGACCATCGCGACCATGCTCGCCGACCAGGTCGAGAAGGGCACCATCGACAAGAAGGCCTTCGAGCCGGTCTTCTCTGCAGAGAAGGCCAGCCAAGACAAGGCCCTCGGGGAAGACCGCGCCGCCCTCACGCGCCTGCACGCCCTCCTCACGCCGGACCAGCGCGCGAAGTTCGTAGATGCGCTCCAGGCGAACTTCCACCACGGCCGCCACGGCCACGGCGGTCCCGACGGACGCCAGGGTCCCGGGGGTCCCGAGGGCAAAGAATTCCACGGTCCGCGGGGCGACGGCCCGGGTCCCGGGGGTCCCGAGGGCAAGGAGCTCCATGGTCACATGGGCGGCATGGGGATGATGGGGCTGGGTAAAGACCTCAACCTCGACGAGGACCAGAAGACCAAGATCAAGGAAACCCTGAGCGCCAGCTTCGCAGGCAAGGGCTCCGACATGGCCGCCAAGGGTCAGGAATTCATGGCCGCGCGCATGCAGCAGAAGGCCGCCCTCGATGCCTTCAAGACCGAGAGCTTCGACGCTTCCAAGCTGCTGCCGGAGCACCCGGCCGGCATGGGCCCGGAGCGGATGATCGACATGGCCGAGAAGATCGTTCCGATTCTTCGCCCGGAGCAGCGCAAGCTCGCCGCCGACAAGATTCGGGAGCACGCCAAGAAGGGCCCCCAGGCCGCGCCCAAGCCCGAGTGATCCGGAGGGCAGGACGATGAGCGAGCGCCCGGTGGAAACGCCGGGCGCTTCTTCGTTTCCGCGGACTTCTGCCCCAAGGGCGGGCGGTCAGAGTAGGCTAGGCCCGGTGACGACCCCGGGTTTCTGGGCCTCTGCATGGCTCGTTTTCCAGAAGGACCTCCGCATCGAGGTGCGCACGCGCGAGATCGTCACCAGCGCGGGGTTCTTCGCGGTGCTCGTGACGGTCATGGCGAGCGTGGCGTTTCCTTCGTCGCACGAGACGGCCGGCGGCGCGCTCTGGATCCCCATCGCGTTCGCCAGCATCCTCGCGCTCGGGCGCACTTGGCAGCGGGAGCGCGACGACGGGGCCATGACCGCGCTCCTGGTGTCGCCGATTCCGCGGTCGGCGATCTTCGCCGGCAAGGCGCTGGGCGTGCTCGCCTTCATGCTGGCCATCGAGGTGGTGCTCGTGCCGCTGGTGGCGCTCTTCTTCAACATCGATTTGCTGCCGGTGCTGGGGCCGCTGGTGGTCATGCTGGTGCTCGGCACCATCGGTGTGGCGGGCATGGGCACGCTGTTCGGCGCCATGACGGTACGAACCCGGGCGCGCGATCTCATGCTGGCGACGGTGCTGTTCCCGCTGCTGTCGCCGATGCTGCTCTCGGGCGTCTCCGGGACCACGCATCTGTTTCAGGGAGACGTCGGGCTCGCCGCGGTGCGCGACTACATCGTGCTCCTGGGCGTCTTCGACGGGGTCGCGGTCATCGGGGGCATCGCCATCTTCGGCGCTCTCGTCGAAGAGTAACCACGGCAGTTACCGGCAAGGTGGCAACTGGCCCCGGGCACTTCTGAGTACTTTCAAGCAGTTGCAGATCGCGCCGCTGGGCACGGGGCGTGCTGAAGGGTGGTCATGAACCTTCGATGCCTTCTTCCCTTGGCTGCCTCTTGTCTCGTCGCCTGCGGAGGCCGCGCCGCGGAACCCGCGGGTGACTCGCCGGCTGCGACCGGCGGGTCGGCGCCCGCCCCCTCCGGAACCGTGGCCCCCACCCCTTCTGCGACCACCACGACGCCCGTGGTTCCCTCGCCGCGGGCGTGCGGCGGCCACGATGCGGTGGTGTACGAGCGGAGCACCGGCACCCTCTCGAGCCTCGAAGCGGCCACCGCCGCCGCTTCTTTGCTGGGCGTCGTGCGGTGCGGCGACATGCGGGTGGAAGCGCTGACGGTGGAGCGCAGCGGGGCCATCGTAGCGCTGTCGCGAGAGGGCATGTTGGCGCGTATCGACGCCAAGGCTCCCCATGTATGCACCGCGCTCCCGGCGCTTCCCGCCCCCGCAGCCTCGTATCGGGGCGCTCTCCCGATGCCGAGCAGCGACGACATTCTGACGCTCCGGCTAGGTACCTCGGCGCAGTATCTGGAAGACGGCGCGTACCACCACGAGCTGGTGCGCATCACGCCCGCCACCGGCGCCGCCACCGTGGTCGCCACCTACGACGACACCATGTACCCCGATGCGATTCAGCCGTGGATCGACGGGCGCATTCTGCTGGTCTACTTCGGCACCGACGAGGTCCGCGTGTGGGAGCCGTGGAAGAGCGGCACCCTCGCCCGCACGAGCGTCGTCGGCCTGGGCCAAGGCAGGGCAGCCGCCGTTGTTCCGGGGGGCGCGCTGATGCTCCTGGGCGACGTGCACGACGTCGGTCCGACCTCCGCCGCGGACGCGCTCCCCACGTACCTTGTGAACCCTGCCCGTGGCGCGCTCGTCCGGAAAGCCGACGTGGTCCTCCCGAGCCGGGGCAGGTTCGAGATCGCCATGGGCGGCACCGCCTGCGCCTTTGATCGCTAACGCTACGGCGCGAGCGAGGCGCCTTTGCCGAACGCGCGTACGGTCTTCTTCTCGGTCAGGTCGAACAGGTACACCTTGCCCTCGTGGAGCGCTGCGAGGCGCTTGCCATCTGGCGAGAAACCGGGAAACGGCCAGAGGCCGAAGCTCTCCGCGTCGCGCGCGTCGGCGCGATTGCAGTAGGCCATGGGAATAGGCGCGGGGGCACGAGCCTCGACGCGGCTATGGATCCAGCAGAATGCGCGGGACTTCTCGCGGTCGTAGGTCTCCACCACGCGACTCTCGGCGGAGCCGAGGCTCCGGAACGGCGAGATGTGATCGGGCGCGGACTCGAGGGCACCCGAAGAGATGCGGGCGCGAACGGGATCGCCGCCGTAGACCGGCGACACCCAGACAACGTCGGGGTCCACTTCGTCCATCTCGGGAATGCAGTGCTCGCACGTTCCCCGCACCAGCGGCGAGAGGGAGAACGAGCGCACCACCTTGCCAGTGTCGGCGTCCCAGATGGCAAGGCGGTTGTGGGAGCCGAAGAGGGCCGCCACCCGGTGCGTGCGCGGTGACCCCACCGCCAGCGTCAGGTTGCGATCCTGCAGCGCGTGGAGGCGCTTGCCGCCCTGCGCGAGATCCAGCAGCTCCACCTGCGACGGTTGCGCGACAATTGCGAGATCACCGTCGAAGGCGACGAAGTCGGTGTCGAAGTACCCGTGCACCTCGGTGTTGCGACGCCAGGTGGGCCGCGTCGCGAGGGTCTTGCCATCCAGGTCGAAGAACGTGATCCCGCGAGAATCGCCCCGCGCGAAGAGGTACTTGCCGCTCGGCGAGAAGGCGAGCTGCGCGAGATCGTGCGGGGCGCGCAGGATGCCCACGCGCTCGCCGGCGGCTCCGAAGAGAACGCCGCAACGGGGAATCGCCGGGACCGAGGAGCCTTTGGCGGGCGGCGGGGCACACCCAAGGACGGCGATCCGCGTGCCGTCCGGCGAGACCTCGGCCTGGGTCGCAGAAACGCCCGCGTCGTGAACCAGCGGTACCCTGTCGCGCCCATCCGCGCCGTAGAGCGACGCGGCGCCGTTCTCTCGGAGGACAACGAAGCGCGCAGCCTGGCGCCCGAAGACGCGGTCGATGGGCGAAGGTGCGCCGGCGGGGGCCGGGAGCTCACGCGGCGGGCCGCTGGCGGCCACGAGAAACACCTGGGTCCTGGTGACGAGCACCAGCGATCCGTCGCGAGTCCACAGGGCGTCGCGGAACACATCGCCTGTGAGCGAGAGCGCGGGCGGTGGCGAAGGCGGTAGCGGCGCGGCGGGCCCACTTCGGGCTGGCGAAACCGTCGCGGCCGACGACACCTCGCGCGACGCCACGGGTCGCGCGGGCGAAGGGGGCGTGCCACCACACGCGACGAACGCCAACGCGAGCGTTGCACCGAGAGTCCATCGCATCGGCTCCGAGCCTACCCGCTTCGGCGCGACGGCGCGTCGATTCCGCGCGACATGCGCCCGTGCTCGGGGCTCTCTAGGGTCGGAGGTTCAGCTCATGGGCGCGTGGGGTTCAAAAGCTTTCGAGAACGACGGTGCGTGCGACTTTCTCGGCGAATTGCCCGACGGCGATGGGAGCGCGCTGGCGAGCCCGCTGGAAGCCATCGCCGGAATGGCTCGCGACGAGTATCTCGACGTGGACGACGCCACTGCCGGCGTGGCGGCGGCGGAGCTGGTGGCCGCCGCCCACGGCGCCGGTGACGATCGCTTGTCGCGATCGGCCAAGCGCTGGCTCGGCGCGTCGCGTGAGGAAGCCAAGGCGGTGAGCCCGACCGTGGCCCTGCGCGCGGTGGAGCGCATCTACGCCGCCTCCGAGCTCCGTGATCTATGGAGCGAAGGGAGCGGCACGACGGAGTGGCACGACCACATGCGCGAGCTCTCTCGGCGCCTGGAAGCGCTCGCGTGACGTTCAGCGGGCGAGCACGTGGGCGGTGACGCGAGCCGCATCCGCGTCGAGAGCGCGGGCCTCGAAAGGCGTGCCGATGGCTTCTCCTACCGCATACAGTCCGTGCGCAATGCACGCACTTTCGTCGACCACGATGCGGTAGCCATGGGGCTCGTGGGCCAGCTTGGCCCCCCGCTGCGAGGCCAGTTCGTAGGCCGGGGCGCGCGGCCCGTCGACCAGCAGCGCGTCGGCCTCGAAGGAGGCGCTCTGGCCGTCGATGGTGATCCGAACCTCGTTCACAGCGCCGCTGCCTTTGGCAGCTTCGACCTTGCCGCGCACGAGACGGATGCCCATTTCGTTGGCGAGATGCTCGCCCAGCGAACCTTGGCCTGGCGAGCCCTCCTCCACGACGACCAGCGTCGTGAGGCCTGGACGCACGCCGCGCGAGAGCAGCATGCCGCCCGCCCGCGCGCTCATGACGCCCGGTAGATCGTTGCCCTCGAACGGCGGCAGCGTGTCGTGCGCGCCGGTGGCGAGCACGGCAATGGCGGGCACCAGCAGCTCGGCGCCGTCGGGGCCGGCCACCAGCAGGTCTTCGCCGAAGAACGCGCCGGCGGTGGTGCGCGTGCGAATCCGCACGTTGGAGGCCGCGAGGGCGTCGAGGCCTGGTCCCAGCTCGGCGCCAAAGGCGAGCCGCGCGGCGGCCGGCAAGGCGCGTAGGCCGCCGCCCAGAGCCGGACCGTCCTCGATGAGCTCCACCGTACGGCCGGCGCCCGCGAGCCGCGTCGCCACGAGGATTCCCGCGGGGCCGCCGCCAATGACCACCACGTCGACCTGGCGACGGACCGAGGGGCGCGCGGCCAAAGCCGTGGTGGGCATGACGCCGAGGCCGGCCACCCGCCGCGCGAAGGTCTGCATGACGTCTTGCAGGCCGGGAATGCCTGCGAAGAGCTCGTGGTGGTTGAGGCCGTGGGGGAAGAGCCAGTCGGTGACGCGCAAGAGATCGACGTCGCGCGTGCCCATGGTGTTCTGCGACTCCACGCGCATGCCCGGGTGCACGGTGGTCATGCACGCCATCGCATTGGGCGAGCCGTCGATGCGCACCAGGCAGCCATCGCACGCGCCGCGCATGCAGGAGGGGCCGCGGCGCCGGTGGAACTTGGGGCTACGGGCCAGCGCCGTGTAGCCGGCGCCGATGAGCGCGTGCGCCACCGTTTCGCCGGCCTCGGCCAGGATCTCCTCGCCGTCGAAGGAAAGGGGCACCGGGCGCTTGGGCGGCGCCATGCGCAGGCGCCTCACGATGCACGGCCCCAAGCACGGGTCATGACGCGCTTTCCGCGGGCGAAAACCGAACCGAATGCGCAGCGGCGGGCGACGGCGCTCATCACCTTTCGGCTATAGCACTTTACTTTTTCCTGGAGGCCGCGAAGATCGACGTCATGCGCATCGCGCTTCTGGGCCCTTGCGCCAACCATCGAGCCGACCTCCGGCAGGCTGCGACCTTCGTGCTGGAGACGGCGAACGCCGATCGTGCGGTGTATCTGGGCGGCGACGAGGCCCTCGACGAGATGGTCGCGGAATGGGCCGCCGAGATTGTGCACGGTGACGCCGGGCCGGCCGGCGTGTGGGACCGCACCCTCGATCTCCTTGACCCACACGTGGATGCCTCCGAGATTCGCGAGACGCTCGCGCGTGAACAGGCGCTCGAGCCGCTGCGACGACTGGAGCAGCTTCCGCGCGGTACGGGCCGGAGCCTCGAGCTCTTTGGGAGCCGGGTGGCCATCCTGGTCGACGATCGCGAGCGTCTGGACGATGAGGATCTCGCCACCGCGGAGATCGTCATCTACGGAAAATCGCCGGAGGCGCGGGTGCGGCGTGTGGGCGCGCGATGGTTTCTTTCGCCGGGGGCCATGGGCAGCGACTGCGGGGTGCTGCTTCTCGAAGAGACGGAGCGCGATCTTCGCGCCACCTTTCACGACCCCACGGGCAAGCTTCGGGCGAGCGAAACGCTCACCAAGGCGCAGACCGCCAAACTGCGCGTCCGCGGCAGCGGCGGCGAAGGAGAGTCGCCGCCGTGACCGAGCGGGTCATCGTCTTCGGTGGCAGCTTCAACCCGCCGCACCTCGCGCACATGCTGGCGCTCTGTGTGGCCAGGGCCCAGGAGGCGCCCGACGCGCTGCTGGTGGTGCCTACCTTTCGGCATCCGTTCGCCAAGTCGTTGGTAGACTTCGAGAGCCGCCTTGCCATGTGCACCGCGGCCTTCGCGTGGATCCCCGGCGTAACCATCTCGCGGGTGGAAGAGGTGCTGGGCGGCGAGAGCAGCCGCACGCTGCATACGCTCGAGCACCTTCAGGCCGAGCATCCCACCTGGAAAATGCGCCTGCTGGTGGGCGCCGACATTCTGGGAGAGGCCGACAAGTGGTTCGGCTGGGATCGCATCGTGCGCATGGCGCCGCCGCTGGTGCTGGGTCGCGTCGGCGTATCGCACCCGGGCGCGCCGCCGCCGGTGCTCCCCGCCATCTCCAGCACCGAGCTCCGGGCTCACCTTGCGCGGAAGGACTTCGACGCCGCCCGCCCCTTCCTCGCGAAGGGCGTGCTCGAGCTCATCGAAGCCCGCGGCTTCTACCTCTCGGAAGGGTAAGAGCCGGTCCGCGTCACGGAGACTCGTGCTACCCAGTGGCTCCATGGCGCTCACGGTTCGGTCGAAGGGTTCGAAACGCAACACCACGCAGAGCGAACCGCCGCCGATGCGGGTGTACATCCTCGGGGCCGGCAAGGTCGGTCAGGCGCTCACCGCCGCGCTACGGAGCGCGGGCGCCGACGTGGAGCTCCGCGCGGCGCGCGCCGGCTTGCCGCGCAAGACCATCGTGGCCGATCTGGTGCTGCTGGCGATTCGCGATCGCACCCTCACGGAGACGGCCGCGACCCTTGCCAAGCGCGGGCTTGTCGACCCCAACGCAGTATGCGTGCATGCTGCAGGTAGTCTCGACGCCGAGGTCCTAGCCCCGCTGCGCGCGGTGTGCCGCGGCATCGGGCAGATGCACCCGATGATCTCCTTCGCGTCGCTGCGCGCCTTCCCCTCGCTTTCGCGCGGCAACCTGCACGTACAGGGCGACCCCGAAGCGGTGCGCCGCGCGACCGAGCTCGGCGCCTTGCTCGGAATGAGCCCGCGCACGGTGCCCGGCCTGGACGCGGTGGGCTATCACGCGGCGGCGGGGCTGGTGGCCAACGGCGCTGCGGCGCTTGCCGCCATGGGTGAGCGCCTGCTCGTCGCCTCCAAGGTGCCGAAGAAGATCGCGCGCCTCATGCTCGGACCTCTCCTCCGCAGCGTGGCCGAGAACGTGGAAGCGCTGGGGTTTCCCGAGGCCCTCACGGGTCCGGTGCGGCGCGGCGATGCCGGCGCCATCGAGCGACACTTCAACCTCGTCTCGGCCCGCGTTCCCGAGGCGGTACCGCTGTATCTTGCAGCGGTGGCCGCGCAGGTGCCGCTCGCGCGCAAGCTCGGCGAGGGCCCCGAAGAGGGCTTCGACGGCATCGCGCGCTTCGTCGAAGCACGGGGCATCACGAGCTCGAAGCCGGCCAAGAAGGCGCGCGCATGACCTCGGAGAGCACGTACGCAGCAGCACGCGGCTGGAGCACCCGGCGCATCGACCTGGGCGAGGTTCGCTTGCACCTGGTGGAGGCGGGTCCGGAAGATGGCCCGCTGGTGGTGATGCTCCACGGGTTCCCGGAGCTCTGGTGGTCCTGGCGGCTGCAGATTCCGGCGCTGGTGGCCGCGGGCTACCGCGTCGCGGCGCCCGATCTCCGGGGCTACGATCGCAGCGACGCGCCGACCGACGTGGCCTCCTACGGCATGGACCATCTCGTGGGCGACGTGGCGGCGCTGGTCTACGCGTTGGGACGAGAGCGCGCGCATCTTGTGGGGCACGACTGGGGCGGCGCCATCGCCTGGGCCACCGCCGAGCAGAGGCCCGACCTTGTGGACCGGCTCGCGATCCTGAACTGCCCGCATCCCGCCGATCTGCTTCGCGCGCTGCGGCGCCCGGCGCAGCTCCGCAAGAGCTGGTACATGCTGGTGCTCCAGCTGCCGTACCTGCCGGAGAAGTTGCTCCTGGCCCGCGACGGCGCGCTCTTGCGCCGGCTCTTCGCGCACATGTCGCCGAACGATGCGCAGCAGTACGTCGAGGCGGCGCAGCGAACCGGCAACTTTCGGGGCCCCATTCACTACTATCGCGCGGCGCTCCGGGAAGCCGCCCGCGGGGCAGTGGCGAAGGCCCGCCCGATCGCCGCGGAGACGCTGGTGGTGTGGGGTCAGGACGACCCGGTGTTCAGCCGTGACCTCGCCGATCCGAGCCCGCGCCACGTGCCGCAGGTGCGCGTGGAACGCATCGAGGGCGCCGGTCACTCGGTGCAGTTGGACGCCGCCGAGCGCGTGAACCCGCTCCTCGTGGAGCACTTCGGCCGATGATCCGCGCCGCGTTCTTTTGCATCTTCGTTGGAGCGTGTGGTGCATCGGGCCCCCCGCCCGAGAGCCCGGCGTCGCCGCCGCTCCCCACAGAGCCCATCGGGGGCCCCGCGCCGTCGCCCGAGCCTCCGCCGGCGCAGGAGGCGTTCGAAGGCAAACCGGTGCCGCTCGCGCCGCTGCCGACGATCCCGCCCTGCGTCGTTCCGTCCGCGCTGCGGGTGGTCGCGAGCGGCACCCGCGGGTCCATCGTCGATGCCGTCAGCCTCGACGGGAAAAGCCTCTCCACGCGCATCGTCTCCGGCAAAACGGTCACGGTGGCGGTGTACGCAACGGCGGCCTACACAGTGCTCTCCATCGCGGCCCTCGACGCCCGCGCGCTCGCCTGGTCGTTCGACGGCAAGCGCCAGGTGGTCGCCGACGGCGTGCGCATCGTGGTGAACGACGACGGCGCCGCGCACGTGGTCGAAGGCGCGGTCGCCCCGGCCTCGCCCCCGTCGCCTTCGCTGGCCGGTTCGGGGCAGGCCAGCCTCTCGCACGACGGCCGCTTCTTCGTCCTCGAAGGCGCGCCGGTGGTCTACGATCTGCTGCAAAACACCCGCGTCGAGCTTCCCGCGCCGCCCATCGCCGGCGGCAGCGATGCAGTTTACCGCATCGATGCCAGCGGGCACTTCCTGTTCGCCGAGAACAGCCGCGTAGCGTTCGTGGGCGCTCTGGTGCGGACCGGCACCAAGGTCACGGTCACCTGGGAAGCCAAAAGCCACGGCGACCAACGGACGCCCGACGGCGCGACGTGGCTCGAGGTGCCGCGGGCCCCGTTCGCGCAAGACTGGCTTCCCACCTTTGCGCTGGGCGGGCGCAGCAAGGCGCAGCTCCCGCTCCGGGTGGGCCCCAAAGACCCTTACGCCGCCGCGCTGTGCCCCGGCGGCAACTTGGTCGCGGTGCTCACCCAGGGAACCCTCGGCTTCTACGCGACCGACACCGGCAAGCCGGTCTTGAAGAAGAGCGCGCGGGAGCTGGGTCTCCCCCCGCAAGCGAGCTCGCTCCTCTTCGTCGACGGCGGTCGAAGCCTTCTCGTTCGTGCGCCTCCCCGAGAAATCTCGCTCGCCCTGGTACCTCGCTAGCACGACCGCCCGCGTCATCCGTTTCTGACGGGTCGGGGCTACGCCTGGTGCGTTTCCTAACGCCCCCCATCTTTTCCTAAAGAAATCATAACCAAGGCCTGGCCCCGTTTCTTGCATCGGCCCGATGCGTGGGCCGCGCCTTTTCCTTACCTGCTCTTCCGTTTGCCCCGGTTCTGTCACGGGCGACACACATTGGCGCCCGAGGGAGTTGGCATCTGCGCGCCGTGAGCTATCTTCTCTCGGGTCCCGGCGCGATCGCGGGAACACAATCCTAATGGCAGCCCTCTCCGTCGCACCTCTTTCGTTCGCCACCGGCGGTATGCCGGCCGGCGCGATGGCGCCCCACGAGAGCGGCTTCATGCGACTCGACGAGCGCGTCTCGAGTGGCGTGCCCGGCATGGTGCTCGCGCGCGTTCCCGCCGAGGCGGAGCAAGCGCTTGCGTCGCACATCGTTCGTCGGGTTCGCACCCAGGGCGGCGTGGGCATCCTGGCGCGCAGCGGCGCGAGCGCTCCGGCGCTGCGCGATGCCGCCATCGGCCTCGGCGTCGATTCCAGCGATCTCGATCCGGCGCGTTTCGCAGCGCAGCTGAGCAAGCGCGCCGAGGCCCGCCACGCGGTCATCGTGCTTCCGTGTCCCCAAGCGGGCTCGTGGGACGCAGCCGTGCTCCAGGAGCTGCACGCGGCACCGGGCGGCCTCTGGGTTCTTCTCGGCGACCAAGCCTTCACCGAGGTCGACGTCTACGACGTGGGCACCAACCTTTCTCGCGCGGAGCGCGCGGTGTGGCTGCGCGCGGCCTCGGAGGAAGAACACGGACCCCTGTCCGATTCATCCCTCGCCAAGCTCGAATCCTTCTGGGAGGGCGCGCGCCGTCCTGTTCAGCCGGTCGACCTGACCGAGGCAGGCAAGCGCGTCCTCATCGTGGTTTCGCTGCTCGGTCGCGGGTGGCCCAGCGCGGGCCTCGGCGAGCTCGGGAGCGCCGAAGGCGTCGAGGAGCTGCAGCGCGCGGGCGCGCTCGCCACTGAGGCGCACCTCGTTCACGTGAGCGAGGCCTACGCCGACCACGCTGCAGCGCTGGCTACCGGCGCAACCGCCCAGGAGCGCGCGCTGGCCGCGACGCTGCTGGCCCGGGAGACCGACCCGTGGGCGCGCATGCACGCGGCGCTCCTCTCGCTCGAGGTAAACCCCGCCGCGGCCTCCGCCCTGCACACCGCCGCGGTGCGGTCCATCGCCGCCGCTGGCGCACGCCGCGCCGCCATCGCTTCTTGGCGTGAGCGCCTCGCAGAGCTCGACCCGGCGGTCCGCACGCCGCTGGCTCTCGAAGCCGCCGATGTGGCCGTTGATATCGGCGAGCACGCCGAGGCGCTGCGCGTACTTCGCATCGCCGACGCAGCGGGCGACGCGCGGTCGCACCTACTCTGGGGGCGCGCCTATCTCGGCACCGGCGATCTCACGGCGGCCGACGCCGCGCTGAGCAAGGCCGAGCGCCTTGGTAGCGCGGGCAGCGTCTGGGACGTTCGCGTCGAGCAGGGTGAGCTCGCGTACATGCTCGGCGAGTTCGAGAGCGTGCGAACGCGCTTCGCTTCTCTCGAGTCGGCGCCGCCCAAGCACCGTATTCGCGCCCGCAACGTGCTCGGCAAGGTTCTCCTCGCCGAGGCCCGCTGGGCCGAGGCCGACCGCCACTTCGCCGAAGACGTCATGGAAGCCGCTGCCGCCGGCGATCTTCGCTCCGAGCTTCGCGCACGCCTCAACCGCGGCATCGCGATGCTGTCGGTGGGTCGCCTCAGCGACGCCCGCGCGGTCTTCGCCGAGATTCTCACCGAGGCCGAGGGCAAGAACGAGCCGCTGGCGGAGATGTACGCGCTCACCAACCTCGCGGTGGTCGCGGTTCGTCAGCATCGATACGGCGAAGCGCTCTCGCTCTGGGAGCGCACCTCGCGCATGCAGCTCACGGCGCAGCATGTCGACGGCGGCGTTCGCGTCCTCACCAACCTCGCGGCGCTCCGGCTGCGGCTGGGTCTGGTGCAGCACGCAGAGCACGCATTGGCCTTCGCCCGGCGCCTGGTCGACGGCCGCGGCACCGCCTGGCTCCGCGCCAAGATTCGCGTCGAGGAGGCGAGCATCGCCCTCGTGCGCAAACAGACGGTCACCGCGCGCCAGCTGGTCGAATCCGCACTCTCGGAGATCGCCGCCGCCGGCAGCTCCGACAAGATGGCTGAGGCCTACAACCTTTCGGTGCGCATCGCCCTCGAAGACGGCGACGTGCAGCGCGCCCACGCCGACCTGGCCACCGCCGAAACCTTCCGCTGCGACGACTTCGAGCGCGCGACCATCGCCGTTCTTCGGGCCCGCGTGGCCCGGTCCGAGGGCCTGGGCCAGGACGCGTGGGAGCTGGCCAAGGTGGCGCAGGAGGCCGTGCAACCGCTCGGCGACGAGGAGCTCCTGCGCGAGCTTCACGTGCTCCAGGCGCACCTGGCAAAAGACCTGGGCGACGTCGAGTCGGCACGCGTCCACGTTTCGCGCGCCCTCGCGCTCCGCGAGCAGGTGGCGGCAAGCCTCGAAGGTGAGGTTCGCGCCGCGTACCTCAGCAAGGCGGAGATCGTCGAGCTGGCGCGCTTGCAGTCGGTGGTCGACGGCGAAGATGCGCCCCGCACCGAGCGCTCACCGCGCGGCAGCATGCCGCCCGCAGCCATGGTCGCCGCGAGCAAGGAAATCATCGGCGAGGACCACCAGATTCAGACGCTGCGCGCAGCGATTCGCAAGGTCGCCCGCACGAGCGCCACGGTTCTCGTGCGCGGCGAGAGCGGCACCGGCAAGGAGCTGGTGGCCGCCGCCCTGCACGCCGAGAGCGATCGCGCCAACGGCCCCTTCGTCGCGCTCAACTGCGCCGCTCTCGCCGAGACGCTGCTGCTCAGCGAGCTCTTCGGTCACGAGAAGGGCGCCTTCACCGGCGCGGCGTCGCGCAAGCGCGGTCGCTTCGAAGTGGCCGAGGGCGGCACGCTGTTCCTCGACGAGATCGGCGACATCTCGGCGAAGACCCAGGTGGCCCTGCTCCGTATTCTTCAAGAGAAGACCTTCGAGCGCGTGGGCGGCACCATCTCGATTCGCGCCAACGTTCGCGTCATCTGCGCAACCCACCGCGATTTGCGCGCGATGGTCGAGCGCGGTGAGTTCCGCGAAGACCTGTACTACCGCCTTCGGCAAGTTGCCCTCGAGGTACCGGCGCTCCGCAACCGCATGGGCGACCTTCCGCGCATCGCCGAAGCGCTCCTCCGCCGCGTCTCGGCCGAGCGCACCGAGGTCCCGAAGACCTTCACGCCCGACGGCCTCGAGCTCCTCGGTCGCTACAAGTGGCCGGGCAACATTCGCGAGCTCGAGAACGTCATCCGCGCGGTCACCCTGTTCGCCGAGAGCTCGCAGATAGGCGCCGCCGACCTGGTGGCGAATGTCGAAGAGCTTGCGGGTCTCGCGCAGCAGAGCGCCACGTCGGTGTTCGCGCAGGCGCCGGTCTCAATGAGCTCGATGAGCTCGCTCCGCCTGGTCGAGGCGAACGACAGCTCGCCCGCACTTCCGGAGATCACCGAAGGCGGCGAGAACGCGCCCTTGCCCGAGGTCGAGTCGGGCGCCACCCAGGTGGCCTACGCGCAGATTCGCCAAGGCGCGGTGTCGCTCCACGACATGAAGCGGCAAATCGAGCGCGACTGCATCGCGCGGGCGCTGGCGGAAACCAGCGGGAATATTACGAAAGCTGCGGCGCTTCTGGGGATGAAGCGACCGCGTCTGTCTCAGCTCGTCAAACAGTACGGTCTTGCAGTATCGTCGGAGGGTTCGTCATGATTCGGAAAGTGCTCCTCGCCATTGGTTTCGCATCTGTGCTCGGCGCAGTCGCGTGCACAGGTCAGGTCATCGAAGCCCCGCCGGGCCCCGGCGAAGAGCTGGGTGAGACCCAGCAAGGGCTCGAAGGCACGCCCGCGGCCAAGGCGCCCACCAGTGCGGTGCGTGCTGCCGAAGGCAACCACGACGTGGGGAACGTCGATCCGTTCATCCGCCCCACCACCATCGTCTCCAACGCCGAGCCCGGCAAGCCCGACCCCACTCCGTGGGACGGCCCGGTCAAGCCTGCGGTCAACGGCTACGCGCCTTCGGGCAACGGGTCGAAGTAGCCACCGAACCGTACTGTTTTCCCCGACGAACGAGAGGCCCACGCGGAAATGCGTGGGCCTTTTCGTTTTGTGGCACGGGGAGCGGTAGACTGGGCGCCAAGCCATGGAAGTACGCGATAGGACCACTCTGTTTTGCGGCGTCATCGCGTTCGCCATCGCGCTGTCGGTGTTGCTCCGCGGGCGCCGCGCGGTGCACTGGCTGTTCGCCGCGTTCGCCACCTGCGTCGCCGCCTGGTACGCCAGCCAGTCGCTGGCGGGCCTTCTGCAATCGCCCATGTGGGCGCGCGTCACCACCGTGCTCACGGTGCTGTTGCCACAGTTCGCCATGCGCCTTTTCGAGGCCACCATCGAAGGCCCGCGCAACCTGCGCTTCAACCGCATCGCGACCGCCATCGGCGTCCCGATGCTCATTTTGGCGTTCTCTCCCTACCACGAGGCGCCCATCACGCTGGGCGTTCTGTACTCGTACGTGGTGGGTCTGTGGGTAGGTGCGCTTTACATGCTTCACCGGCGCGGGCAGGCCAGCCCGTCGCGGGCGGTGCGCGATCGGGTACGCTTCCTGGTGGTGGTGGGCGCGCTGGCCACCACCTTCACGCTGGCCGACTTCCTGTCGTTCCTCGGCGTGTATCTGCCGCCCATCGGCGCGGTGCTGGCCATCGTGTTCGTGTTCGTGCTGGCCGAATCGCTGCAGCGCACCCGCCTGGCCGACCTCTACGAGCTCTCCGGTCGGCTCCTGGTCTCGACCACGTTGGCGTTCGCGCTGGCCGGCATTTTCTACGGGTTCATCACCTACATCGGCCGCTTCGGCGCCATGTATCTGAACGCCGTACTGGCTGCCATCGTGTTCCTGGTGCTCTTCGAGCCGATGCGCAACGAGATCGAGCGCCGCATCCACCAGTTCTTCTTTCGCGAGCGCTACGATCTCGAGACCAGCATCTCCGAACTTCGTCGACGCCTGGCCCACACTATCGAGATGGATGAGCTGGGGCCGGTCCTCATGTCGGGCCTGGAGAAATCGCGGCGCATCACCTCCGGCGCGCTCTATGTACGCGACCCCGACGGCTTCGACCTGGCCGGCGCCATGGGCTGCGAAGCGCCGCCGCGCCTGGAAGCGCTGGCGCTTCGTCCGCTGCTTGATCGGCTGGCCTCCTCCATGTCGTTAGAAGAGCGCTTGCGCTCCCCTTCCGAAGCCGACGCGCCGCTGGTCACCGCGGCGACGACCCTGGGGCCTCTGCACAACTGCAACATCCTCGCGGTGCGCGGCGACGACGAAGAGCTGGTAGGCATTCTCTGCGTAGCCGACGATCGCGTACGCGACGCATTCACGCCGGAAGAGGTGGTGCTCCTCGAGGCGCTGGCCGCACAGATCGGCGTGGCCATCACCAACACCCGCGTCTACGCCAAGCTCAAGGAGCGCGATCGCTTGGCGGCGCTCGGCGCCATGGCCGCCGGCCTGGCCCACGAGGTGAAGAACCCACTGGGCGCCATCAAGGGCGCAGCGCAGCTCCTGGAAGAGTCGGCGGCCCCCAACGACACCTCGTCGCGGGAGTTTTTGGGGATCATCATCGAGGAGACCAACCGCCTCAACCGCGTGGTCGGCAGCTTTCTCGACTACGCCCGACCGCACAAGGGCAACCCGGTGCCGCTCGACGTGAACGCCGCCATTCGCCGCACCATCCAGGTCATGGCCGGCGCCCAGGCCCACCCGGAGGTGGAGCTCAAGCTCAACCTGGCCGAGAAGCTCCCCTTCGCCACCATCGACGCCGAGCAGCTACGTCAGGTGGTCATCAACTTGATGCAGAATGCAATCCAAGCGGTAGGTGGCCGCGGCACGGTGACCCTCTCCACCAACATTCGGCCGGGCAGCCGCTCTTTCGGCGATACCCGCACCAAGGCCGAGGAGTTCATCGAGGTCGCGGTGCACGACACCGGCCACGGCATGAGCCCCAAGGTGCTTCAGAATCTGTTCGTGCCGTTCTTCACCACCAAAGACCAGGGCACCGGCCTGGGCCTCGCCATCACCCAACGCATCGTGCAGAACGTGGGCGGCCAAGTCGAGGTGCAGTCGCAACCGGGCAACGGCACCACCTTCACGCTGGTGCTGCCGGTGGCGCAGGAGAAGCTGCTCTCCAAGGCCCCAGAGTCGAACGAGCGCCTGAGCCGGACCGCCGTTTCCTGAGCCTCTCCTCAGTCGTTCTGCATCAGGCCCTTGATCTTGCCGCTGGGGAGCAGCGAGACGCCGCGGGCGGCGGGGACCTTGGGCAGACCCGGCATGGTCATCATGTCTCCGGTGAGCGCCACCAAGAAGCCGGCGCCGGCGGCGATGCGCACCTCGCGCACCGCCACCGTAAAGTCGGTGGGGCGGCCTGGGCGTTTGGGGTCGTCGGAGAGCGAGAGCTGCGTTTTGGCCATGCACACCGGGGCGTCGCCAAAGCCTAGCTCCCGGGCGCGCGCGAGATCCTTCTCGGCGGTACCGGTGAAGGATACATCCTTTGCCCCGTACACCACG
This sequence comes from Polyangiales bacterium, assembly GCA_038210445.1. Taxonomy (GTDB): domain Bacteria; phylum Myxococcota_A; class Polyangia; order Polyangiales; family Polyangiaceae; genus JABFRG01. The sequence continues at coordinate 45,319 of JBBQWQ010000025.1, read as the reverse complement.
CGGGCGATCTTGCGGATCTTCTCCTCCGGCGGGTCGGTGAGCTCGTACACGTACTTGGGCGGCGGGGGGCTCGCATCGGTGGCGTCCACCACGTCGGCCACCAGCTGCGCCAGCTCGGTGGTGCCCTCACCACCCTTGCCAAAGCCCCACGACTTGCCCACGCGCACACCGCGCTTTTTGGCGGCATCGGCCACCATGGCGATCTCTTCCTCGGTGTCGTTGGGGAACACGTTGATGGCCACGACCGCGGGAAGGCCGAAAGCGTCGGCGTTCTCCAGGTGCTTGTCGAGGTGCGGGAGCCCCCGGGCAAGCGCCTCGGCGTTGGGCTCTCCGCACACCTTCACGGCGGCTCCGCCGTGCATCTTCAACGCGCGCAGGGTGGCCACGATGACCACCGCGCGCGGCCACACGCCCATGGCGCGGCACTTGATATCGAGAAACTTCTCGCCGCCCAGATCGAAGCCGAAGCCGGCCTCGGTGATGGCATAGTCGCCAAGGTTCATGGCGAGCCGCGTGGCGAGGACGCTGTTGCATCCATGGGCGATGTTGGCGAAGGGCCCGCAATGCACGATGGCAGGGCCCCCTTCTTCGGTCTGTACCAGGTTCGGCTTGAGGGCGTCGCGGAGCACTGCGCACATCGCGCGAGAGGCTCCCATGTCCTTGGCGGTGAGCGTGGCGCCGCTCTCGGTGCGACCGATGATGACGCGATCGAGGCGGGCTTCGAGGTCCTCGGGGCCGGTGGCGAGAGCCAGGATGGCCATGATCTCGCTGGCGGCGGTGATGTCGAAGCGCTCGGCGCGGGGCACGCCGTGAGCCTTGCCGCCCAAGCCCACCATCACGTTACGGAGCGCGCGATCGTTCATGTCGAGGGCGCGGCCCCAGGTAATTTGCCGGGCGTCGAGGCGCCCCTTGTCGCCGAACTCCTCGGCGAAGTGCAGCGAGTTGTCGATCATCGCCGAGAGCAAATTGTGGGCGGTGGTGATGGCGTGGATGTCGCCGGTGAAGTGCAGGTTGATGTCGTCGGCCGGAGTGAGCGAAGCCTTGCCGCCGCCGGTGCCGCCGCCCTTCACGCCAAAGACCGGGCCCAGCGAGGGCTCGCGCAGCGCCAGCACCGCATTCTTCCCGAGCCGGCGCATGCCCATGGCGATGCCGATAGACGTGGTGGTCTTGCCTTCGCCGGCAGGGGTGGGGTTGATGGCGGTGACGAGCACCAGGCGGCCTTTGGCGCGCGGCACCTGCGCCAGGAGCGCGAGATCGAGCTTGCCCTTGCCGCGACCGTAGGGCTCGAAATGCTCGGCGCCGATGTGCAGCTCGCGGGCGACTTCTTGGATGGTGCGGGGCGTGTGGCTCATGGGGTCTCGTTCCTTGCGTCGTAGCGTCGTTCGAACAGGGCACGGAGCGCGGGCAGGTCTCGAAGCATTTGCAGCGAGTGCTCCGCGTGGCCATGGGCGAAGCCGTTGCCGATGAACAAATCGACGTCCTTGCCCACGCCCTCGGCGCCGAGGGCCGCGCGGGTGAAGCTGGTCGACATGGCGAAGAAGTACACCAGGCCGCGATCGCCCGAGGCGGGACTGTGACCGCGCGTGACGAGGATGGCGCTCATTTCTGTGCCCTCGACGTTCACGCACGAGAAGGTGGCGTCGACCTCCTTGCCGCCGGTGACCGCGACCACTGCCGCACGCACCGCTACCGGATCGCGCGCGTCGGCGACGACCACGTGGTCGCAGAATCCGAGCGCCCGAAGGTCGTCGGCGTAGGGCTCGTACGACTCCACGCCAATGACCTTGCCGGCGGCGCCGGCGGCTCGCCGGGCCTCGGCCGCGCAGAGGATGCCGCTCTTGCCGCCCGCGCCCAGCACCACCACCGAGGCGCCCGGCTTCACCAGGCGCGCCACCTGCGGCGCCGCACCGGCCACGTCGAACACCGCAAGCGCCAGGCGATCCGAAAGATCGTCGGGCATCTTCGCGTAGGGGCCGGTAGCGAACAGAACCGCCTCGCCTTCCACGTCGATCTGCGCGCTGGCGGGCCGCACGTCTTTCGTAACGCCCAGCACCAGCGGCGTGAGCGACAGCGAAGTGAGCGTCGCCACGCGATCGCCGACCGCGATGCCCACATCGCTGCGACCGGGCGCTAGCTGCAGCACGCGGCCGAGGAGCATGCCGCCGGAGCCGGTCACGGGGTTGTGCTGCTTGCCGCGGTCGTGCACGGTCTTCTCGACCAGTGCCTTCACGCCGTCGAGGGACCCTGCGGCCTCTTCCATTTGGCGAAAGCTGGCGGCGTCGATGTTGAGCGTCTCCACCGCCACCAGCATCTCGCCGGGAAAGAGCCGCGAAAAATCGTTGTCGACGCGCCATGCCGGCTGCGGGAGCGCGCCGCGTGGCTCGAGCGCGCGGTGCGTTCCGAAGGGATCGCAGGGCTCGGTGGCGATAGGACGCGGGACCGGTGCAGAGCTCCACTTTGTGGACGACGTGCTCATGGTGGCCTTGCGGTCGGCGCCGAGAGGCTCGGGCCTTCGGCGCGACAAGAGTGGGTGACGGGGACATCCTCGGGTCACGCGAGGGCCGGGGATGGGTGGTACTAGTAGCCCATTTCAGTGCAGCTTCGGGCTTCTGCGGCAGAGGCCCTTCCGGCTTGGTGGCATGCTTCCCCACATGCTCAATGCATCGAGCCGGCGGCGCAGGAAGGCGCCCAAATGCCCGCCGCGGCTCGCCCACTGAACCGGCGACCACGGAGCGCGGTCGGTTTGAGGTGGCGTTCAGTGCCTGCGAAAGGCATTGAATTGCCAAGCGCAAGGGAGAACCGGCGACCGGTCGAAGGTCGCAAGCGCGACCGCAGTTCTTGCGAAAGTTCGGGAAAGGGGCCGTTCACTTGACCTTTCTCGGCGGAACTCGTTACCCTTTTCGGGTGAACGTGGGCGGCATGCCGACGCCCCATTGAACGCCCCCCAGACGATGCAAGATCCCGCCCCCAAGGCGAACACCCCGGGTCCCCTACGTGCAGCTGCGCGGTCGTTCGTGCTTCGATTCATCAGCGGCAAGTACCAGGGCGGCGAGTTCCCTATCGTTCCCGAGAAACAGATCATCGTGGGCCGCTCCAGCGACCTCGACATGGTGCTCGTGGAAGACATGGTCAGCCGTCGTCACGCGCGGATCGCGCTCCAGCAAGACCAGATCTGGATCGAAGACCTGGGCTCCACCAACGGAACCTTCGTCAACGGCGAGAAGATCAAGCGCGCGCGCCTGAAAGAAGGCGATCGCGTCCTCATCGGCACCAGCATCCTCAAGGTCATCGCCAGCGACGCCCCCAGCGAGGGCACCTCGCCGCGCCGCGATCTCGAGAGCTACGCCAACGAACGACGCGGCACGCAAACGCGCACCATGTCCGGCAGCATCGAAGAGGTGCCCCTGCCCGACCTCTTGCAGCTCTTCGGAACCTCGAAGAAGAACGGTGTACTCTACATCCGTACCGAAGAGGACACGGGCAAGATCTACATGCGCAAGGGGAACGTGTACTTCGCGGTCATCAACGACGTGACCGACGTTCCTCCGATGAAGAGCCTTTATCGAATGCTCGCCTGGTCCAAGGGCGTGTTCGATCTCGAGCCGCCGGACCCCGCAGAGTTTGCCGGTGAAATTGACGTCACGGTGCAGGAGATCCTCATGGAAGGCCTGCGCCAGCTCGACGAGTTCAACGTCATCCGCGACAAGCTGCCCCCGCCCCACGCGCGGCTGATGATTCCCCAGCCGCTGGGCCGGCCGCTGCGCGAGCTCTCGAAAGAGGAGCTCGACGTCTTCCAGCTGGTCCTCAACGAGGGCTCTATGGAAGGCCTCTTCAACAAGAGCATCTCCACCGACCTCGACACCGGCAGCCTGCTGCAGAAGCTGCTGAAGGCCGGCTACATCGAGTCGGACTCCTGAAGTAGGCAGCGATGGCGGCGGATCGAACGAAACCGGTGGTACTCATCACCGGAGCCTCGGCCGGCATCGGTAAGGCACTTTCGCTGGCGTGGGCCAAGGAGGGCGCCACCATCGTGCTCATGGCGCGCCGCGAGGCGGAGCTTGGGGCGGTGGCGCGCGAGGTGGAACAGGTGGGCGGGCAGGCCTTCACCTTCGCCGGCGACGTGACCAAGGACGCGACGCGGCGTGCGCTGGTGGACTTCGCCCTCGAGAAAGCCAAGCGCATCGACGTTCTCGTGAACAACGCGGGGCGTGGGTTTTACGCCCCGGTGCGCAGTATCGCGGTGGCCGACCTGGAGCACGTGTTCGCGCTCAACGTGTTCGCGCCGCTGCATCTGACGCAGCTGTGCACCGATGCGCTGGCGCGCACGTCGGGCACTGTGGTGATGGTCTCGTCGGTCGCCGGCGTTGCGGTCACCCCAACCTTGGGAGCCTACTCGGCCAGCAAGTTCGCGCTCGAGGCGCTGAGCATCGCCATGCGCGCGGAGCTCGCGCCGTCGGGGATTCACGTGCTGGTGGTGCGGCCGGGTCCCGTGGAGACCGAGTTCCGAGAGAACGCGCTGCGGCGCGACGCCACCGGCCCCAGCGGTGACAAGCGGCAAGAGCCGGCCGAGGTGGCTACGCGCACACTGAAGGCAGTGGCGCGGCACCAAGCGGTGCTCGAGACGAGCCTCTTCGTGCGGGCGGCGAGCTTCACCGCGCGGGTGCTCCCCGGTGCGCTGCGCCTGTGGAACAGCCGCCAGGCACACCGCGAGCACCTGTAGACGCCTCGCGCACAAGCAGCACGCGCGCATCCGGAACGCAGTGAGCAGCCGCTTCGGCGGTGACCACAAAAGAAGAAAGGCCCCGGTTTCCCGGAGCCTTTTTCCCGTTTCAGTGAGGTGCTCTCAGAACCCGTTGAGGTCCGAGCGCGTATCCCACATCATTCCGCGGACCACGTTCAGCACACCGATGTAGCGCTTGTACTCTTTCTGAGCTGCGGCGGCATCGTCGGCGCTGGCGTAGACGCGGTACTGGCCGTCCTTGCCAGCCTCCCAGAGCGGGCGATGCGTGACGGCGTCGTACTTGGCGGTACCGTCGGCATTCGTCTGGATGGCGTAGGCGCCGGCGAGGAGCATGTTCGCGTGCTGAATCATGCGGTGGCCGATGCCCTTGGCGCGGGAGAAGGTCCCGTTCTGGAGCTCGGTGCCGAGGATGTGAGCGGCCCAGAGGACACCGCTGCCGCCGTTCTGGTCGACTTCGAAGAAGAAGTCCTTCTCGTTGTCGGGAACGGTAAGGCCTTCGGAGGCGCCTTCGATCCAAACCCGTGCCGAGCTCTGGAAGGTGCGGGTCCCGTCGTCCTGGCCGAGGTAGAGACCGTAGATGATGACCGGAACCTGGAGCTTGTAGCCAACCAGCGGGTCGAGGATCTTCGCGCCGGTGGGGTACTTGTAGTCGGCGGAGAGGATGTCCGGGTACTCGATGACCGAGGCCTTGTCCTTGGTGGCATTGCCGACGGTGTAGGGAGCGAGCACGTCCGTGTCGTTCGCCATGGTACCGGCGATGAGTCGGTCGTAGGCGGCGGGGTAGATGCTGCGGAAGTTGAGCATCATGTTGCGGCCGTCGATGTACGTATCACGCGAGTAGTACGTGTTCATCGGGGGGAAGAGCGCCGCGAGGCCAGCGATGGCGAGGGGCTTCTCCATGTAGGTGCCGAGACGCTCGTGGTAGTTCTGGTAGTGGAACGAACCGCCCTTTGCGTTGTTGAGGTCGTCGTCGATCCAGCGGCCGTCGAGAACGCTGACTCGGGTGGTCGACGTCCTGGGCTCGTTGAAGTCGGGGACTTCAAGGATGTCCTGGGTGCGGCCCGGGACAGAGGCCTTGGGCGCGTAGTTTCCGGGCTGGACGCGGAGCATGGCGCGCTCGAGGCTGTTGAAGAGCACGTTGCTGGCGAGCACGTAGCCCTGGCCCCAGTCGGGGGAGAGGAGCGCCGGGTTGGCGCCGACCGACGGGTACATCGCGGAGTACATGGTGATCTTGGAGGCCGAGAGCCAACCGATCGAGTGCATGCGCGAGAAGTAACGGTCCCAGATGCGGTTGCCTGCGAAGAAGGTCATCCAGCCGCGGCGACCGCGACGCCAGAAGTCCAGGATGTACCGGTACTCGTAGAGCTTGGATACGTTGACCGCGGACTCGTAGACGTCGGCGCCGGCATCGAAGCGGAGGTTGTGCGGGTAGGTGCTGTACTCGTCGGTACCGAAGCGGTACGGCCAGCGAATGCGGCCGTCAGCCGTCTTGTACAGGTTGCCCTGGATGCCGGGCTCGACTTCGCCGCTCTGGAGGTCGAGCACCGAGGCGTGGTCCTTCTCCGGGGGAGCGCAGATTTTGCCGTCGATGGCCGAGTAGTCCTCGCCGAGGTCGGCGCGGGGCTCGCGGCAGCGGGAGGCGTCGTACAGGAGCTTCTCGCTCTGCATGATGCGGGCGAGGGTCGTGTAGTGCGTGGGCTGAACCTGGTCGCCACCACCGACGAGGGCGTCGGTGCGCTTGACCCACCACTGCTCGCTGACGGGGCCGCGGGGCATGGTCTGGCCGGGAATCGCGTTGAGGGGCGCGAGCTGGGCGGCGACCTTGCTACCAGGCTGGAAGGTCTCGACGGCGTTGCCGTACACGAACTTCATCATGGCGCGGTCGTAGGAACCGAGACCGTGGAGGTCGGTGTTGAAGTCGTAGCCGTAGTCCATGATGGAGGAGTAGGCGTACTCTTCGATGCCGGGGTGGGCCGTCGCGCCTGCGCCGTCTTCGTCCGGGGTGGACGGGTCGAGGTAGCGGGGACCCATGCAGGTGTCCGGGGAGCCATCAGCGCGAGCAGTGGTGCAAGCTTGTGCGGCGGCGCCGTCCTTGGTCCGGAGCTTCCAGTAGTTCGGGTGGAAGTTCACAGAGTCCCAGGAGCCCTGGAAGTTGTGACGCATCGACATGGTGTGACCGACTTCGTGCTCGGTGACGGCCTTGTAGATGAGCTTGCGGAGCTCGAGGAACAGACCGTTGGGGTCGTTCGCGAACTGGCTCTTGAAGCGGCGCGCGAGGCCTTCGAAGTGCGGCGCGTTGAACTCGTTGGTTCCGAACATGCACTCGCCGCGGGCTTCCAAGATGGCATCCATCTTCTGGAACATCTGCGACATGGCGAAGGGGCTGAGGGTGCCGCCGAAGGGCGAGCTGGTCTGCTGCGCGGTCTTCAGGAGCTTGGTGTCGTTCGCCGCGTTCTGGGTGACCGGAACCGGGAACGAGTTGTACTCGTTCCACTCGGTGGTGCCCGTGAGGTTCTGTTCGGTGGGGGAACCCGCGAGGCGCTGGGCCATCGAGTTCATCCGCGCGAGTGCCTCGGCTTGACCGCCGAAGCCGGAGCGCCCCTCGATGCCGCGGGCCGCGATGGCGCCCTGGACAGAAGCGAGGCGAGCCGTGGGCGACTGACCGTCGACGTTGACGGTGCCGAGCTTGGCCAGCGTCTGGGTGACGTCGACCGCTGCGTTGGCCTTGCGAATCTGCTCGTTCGTCATGGCCGTCTTCACGGCAACGTCGGTGGCCTTGCCGGCGAGGAAGTCGGCGTACGGCTGGAACACGCCCTGCTGGTAGGCAGTGCTGGTGAACTGACCGAGGTCGCCGCTCACGTTCTGTCCGAGCGCGTAGGCTTGCGGGTCGAGCTCGCCGTTGGCGACGCGAACGAGGTCGCGGGCCATGGTGGCGTAGCTGTCGAGGGATGCGCCGTAGATGTAGGCCGTGGACTGCACGACTTCGCCGGTGAGCGGGTCGGCGCCGTTGGGGCCGTAGCCGAGCGGGGCAGCCTTGAGGGGCTGGTCGACCCAAGCGATGAGACTGTAGCGGAGGTCGCCTTCGCGAGCGATGGTGCCTTCGCCGCCGCAGCTCACGTGGTCGGCCTTGGTGGCCGGGTTGTGGCAGAGAACCACTGCGGGGCCGTTGGCGGCCTTGGCGGTCTCGCCGTCGAAGAACTGGGCGTGGCAAGAGTCCTTGTCACCACCGCCGCGGCGGCACTCGACCTCGCGGCCGACGGCAATGGCGGAGACCATCGCGTCGTTCCACTGGTTGATGATGATCTGGTTGGTGTCCCAGAGGTCTTGCGGCATGTTGCGGGAGACGAAGTAGGGCACGGCCTTCACTTCGCGCTTGGCGAGGGGAATGGTGCAGAGACCCTTCTTCGCGTAGGCCTCGCCGGCGTAGAGGTCGCAGCGCGAACCCGCGCCGTTCTTCTGCTCGCAGCTGGAGTCGGCGTTCTTGCGGGTAGTCTCCGCGTCTTCGCCGGCCTGGGGCGTGAAGCACTCGTCTTGCGACGCGTGGCTCTTCTTCCAGAGGTTGTGGCGACCGACCAGGCGGTGCCAATGCTTGTCGAGAAGCTCGTACTGCCGCGAGAAGCCGTAGCGGTCGCGGTTGAAGGTGCCGAACATGGCCCACTTCGCGCTGTCGGTCTCCATGGCCTCGTAGTCGGTGTCGACCACGCGCTTGAAGGCGGTGCGGATCTGGATCTCCTGCTCGTTGCATTCCATCACGTCGCTACCGGTGTAGTAGTTCAGGATGGTGCAGGCGGGCAGGCCCGGGATGCCGGCAAAGTTCTCGGTCTTGGCGGTCCACTTGGACGTGATGTCCATGTAGCCCTTGTCTTGCTGGTACACGGGCGCGCTCGCGCTCTTCGGGTCCTTCTCGTAGTAGCCGGTGGGCTGGAAGGCGACTTCTCCGAAGATCTTGTCGAACCAGAAGAGACCTTCCGGATCGTTCACTTCGTTCTTCGACCAGTCGACGCGGATGTACTCGCGGTCGTACCAGGCGCGTTCCATGTTCTCGACGACGACGTTGTTCTCTTCGCCGGTCGCCGGGTTGTAATCTCGACGGATGTCGAACTGCCCCATGATGGGGTAGGAGGCGACGATGGTGCCGTCGTTCTTCTTGGGGTCCGAGCCCTTGCCGTCGGAGCCCGAGACGAGCTCGTACGAGCGGCGGGCAATGAGGTGATTCTCCTCGATGTCCCAACGCACTCGCTTCAGCTCGTCCTGGAGACCAGGGAAGGCAAAGCTGTTGGAGCGACCGGTGTCGATGACCGTATTCCGGATGTACCACTCGTAGGGTACGTCCTTGTTCGGTCCGACGAGGTCGGCCTTCTTGATGTAGTCCGGTTGGACGCGATTGATCGGATCGGCTTCCGAGCAACCGACGCCGCCGCCGGTCACCACGGATAGCCCCAACAGAGCGATGAGTCCTGTACGACTCAGCCAACGATTACGCATCACTCTCTCCTTCGAACCTTGACGATGAACCATGGGAATTTATGGGGGCTCAGAGGGGGGCCCTCCGGGATTCCGGAGAGCCCTGACTGAGCGCGGGGGGGGCTTAGTTACAAGCCTCGCCGTTGGCGCAGGGGCTGAACCCCAGGTAGTAGAGCGCGGAGCGCACTTGGTTGAGGAAGGCGACGTAGGTGCGGAGCTTCTCTGCAGCTACGGCGTCTTTGAGGTCGGACGACGTGATGGGCACGCCTGCCTTGACCGGGCGACCGTTCAGGTACTTGGGACGAACCTGGGTGGGAGCGCCGCCAGGAACCGCTTCCGAGTCGACGTTGTACGCCGCAAGGAGGAGCTCGTTGGCGTGCTGGATCATGCGGGCGCCGATGCCCTTGTCGACCAGCTTGGTGGCGATGGTCTCGGTACCGAAGGTACGCGAGTTCCACTCGTTGCCGTCGATGGGATCGTAGAAGACGACCTTCTCCGAATCGGGGATGCGAATCTGCTCTTGGCCACCGGTGACCCAGATGCGGGTGCGCTGGATGAGCTCCATGTTGCTGTCGATGGGCTGGTACAGCATCATCAGCACCATGGTGGGCACCTTGACGCGGAAGCCGAGGACCGGGTCCACCAGGCGGGCCGAAGCCGGACGGGTGAGCTTGGCGGCATCGGTCTGCCAGAGCTGCATGGTCTTGATGGGACGCATGCCGGTGGAGTCGGGCGGGTCGTTGATGTCGACGTAGGGAGCGACGGTGTCGTAGTCGTCGGCCATGATGCCGGCGATGAGGCGGTCGAACCCTTGGGGAATCGCCGAACGGAAGCTGAACATCACGTTGCGGCCGTCGAGGTACGTTTCACGGGCGACCGTCGAGAGCTGCGGACGGGCGTCGGTGAGCGCGATGGATGCGTAGGGCTTCTCGAGGAAGCTGCCGCTGCGGAAGGCGTAGGCGCGATAGTCGAACTGCTTGGTGAGGTCGAACTGGTAGTCGACGTACCGGGCGTCGCCTGCACCGAGGCTGAAGACCGGGTTCGTCGCCGGGGTTTCCGGATTCGAGTACAGGTCGAACAGCTGGCCCGGCTGGGCGTTCTTCACGTAAGCGCCGGGCTGGGGTCGCAGGAGCGATGCGGCCATGGCGTCGAACATGAGGGTGAGCGAGAGCTCGTTGGCCTGGTCGCCGTAGCTGGTGCCGGTGGCGAGACCGCCGGAGCGAACGACGTCGGAGAGGCAGTTCCACTGGAGGGCCTGGATGCGGTCGAAGAAGCGACCGAACATCGAGCGACCCGCGTTACCGACGTTACGCTCGCGAGCGTTCTTTCGGTAGAAGTAGTCGAGGTACATCAGCTCGTAACGCTCGAGGATGTCCGTGGCCACCTCGTACATGTCCGCGCCGTTGTCGTAGAAGTAGTTGTGGTAGTACGCGAGCTGGCCGTTGGAGACCTTGTACGGCCAGCGATACTTGCCGCCCGAGGCGACGTTCTGCTTGGCGTACTGGACGCGGAAGTCTTCCGGGAAACCGCCCGAGGGGAGCTCGGCAACGGTGTCGCGGAGGAACGCGTGGTCCTTGTGCGGGAGCGCGCAGACGAGACCGAGCTGGCCGATGCCGCGGGCGGCTTCTTCGGCGGTCTGCTCGCGGCAGCGACGCTCGTCGAAGGCGTTCATGAGCTGGCCGAGCGAGGTGTAGTGCTTGATGAACTCGTTGTCGCCGATTCCGCCCGGAGAGACGAACCAATCGGAGGAGTTCATCAGGGTGTTGGCGGGGAGAATGCGCTTGCCCACTGCGGCGGGCACGAGGCTGTACTTCTCGTCGTCGACGAGCTCGACCATGCGGGTGTAGATGAACTTCGCGGCCATCTTGTCCATGGGACCGAGCTTCGCGGAGTAGATGCTGTCGAACTTGTAGTCCATGACCGAGGACGAGGCGTACGAGTCGGCCGAGTCGTGCTCTTTGCCGGGGGTCGTGCCGAGCTCGTCGCTGGTGACAGGGTCGAGCCAACGGGGGCCCATGCAGGTGTCGGGCGAGCCCTTGGCGCGGCCGGTGGCGGGGCACGGTACCGAGCTGGTCTTCTTGCCGTTGGCGCGAAGGGTCCAGTACTCGGGCTCGAAGTTGGGGGCATCCCAGGAACCCGAGAAGTCGTGCTCCATGCTCATGAGGTGACCCATCTCGTGGAGGAGGGTGAACTCGTAGATGGGGGCGAGGAGCTCCTGGAAGATGAGCTTGCCGCGGATGATGCGGTCGATGACCTGACCTTCGACGCCGGCGAGCTTGGCGACATCACCCGTGGCGGTTTGGCCGTTGGGGTAGCGCGCCTTCATTTTGGCCGAGTAGCCGGACATCCAGTTGAACGTCAGCATCTCCGGGCCCTGAAGCTTGCACATGTGCATGAGCTTGCGGCGTTCCATCTCGGTTTGCTCGAGACGGGACATCGTGGGGGCGCTCATGCCGTCGAGGGGCGACATGTACTTCTTCACGTCCGCGGCGTCTGCGTACTTGGGATCGACACCGGCGCTGGAGAGCCAGAGGTCGTTCATCATCTTGGGCTCGAAGCCGCCGGCGCGAAGCTTCTGCATGCGCGCAGAGAGCTTGGAGTCGTGCTCGTCGCGGGTGGCAAAGCCTTGCGCGCCGGCCTTGGACTGCTGGCCGACGAAGCCGTTGTAGGCGACGAGGCGCTCCGGGGCGGTCTTCGCCTTTGAAAGCGCTGCCTGGAAGCCCATCTGGGCGGAGACGGCTGCGATTTGCGGTGCGACGGCCTCGATGCGCTCCTTGGCTTGCGCCGCGGTGAGCTGGGGCTTGGCGCCGTCCTTGAACTTGACCGCGAGGGCGTCGAGCTCAGGGCTGACCTTGGGGTCGTTGTCGTACTTGCCGGGCTCGTTGGCGTACCACTGCTGCATCACTCCGGCCGCGTACTCGCTGGGAGATACGTCGCCGTTGATGAGCATGATCTGGTCGCGAGCGCGGGCGCTGTAGGTCTCGACGCTGGCGCCGAAGATGTTGACCGTGGAGCCGATGTTCTCACCGCTGATGGGGTCGCCGGACCAGACGATGACGCCGAGGGGGCGCTCGAAGGACGGGTTGTTCCACCATGCGATCATGTGCTCGCGGATGTCGCCCTTGCGGACGCGCTTGCCGACCGGACCGCATTCCTTGTCGTCGCCCGTGACGACCGGGTTGTGGCACATGACCACTGCTGCCGTCTCGCCGCGGTCGGTGAGGAGCTTCGGTGCGTCTTCCTTTTTGACGTCGATGTCGCCGTCGAAGTACTTGCGGTGGCAGTCGGTACGGATGGCATCGTCGTTGATGTCGCCGCCCGCCTTGCGACACTCGGCTTCGCGAGCGTAAGAGGCAGCGCGGCTGAGGGCCGTGTTCCACTCTTGGATCGACTTGGCGGTGCTCGGGTACATTGCCGCCGGCATGGCCGGGTCGACGAAGAAGGCGACCGGACGCACGGTGCGGTCCATGTACGGCATCGCGCACTTGCCTGCGTTCAGGTCGCAGTACGAGTTGACGTTGACGCCGCTGCAGGTCGCGTCGGCCGCAGCTTGCGTACGCTCGGCTTCGTTGCCGCAGTCGTTCGCGAGGTGAGACTTGCGCCACATGTTGTAGCGCATGATGTACGTGTGCCACGTATCATCGACGATGCCGTAGTTGCGGTCGTAACCGCTGCGGTCCATCACGAGGTTGCCCATGATGTTGCCTTGCCACTGGGTGACTTCGGCGACTTCGTAGTCGGTGGCCTGGGCGCCGGTCGGAACCTTCCAGAAGGCCGTTCGGAGCGTGACTTCCTGGTCGTTGCACTCGATCGAAGGGTCGGCCGTATAGGTGCCCTGCGAGAGGTTGTAGTTGCGGAGGAAGCACGCCGGGAGGGCGTAGCCGTAGTAGTCGAGGGTCTGCGGACCGGCGACCCACCGCGACGTCAGGTCGAAGTAGCCTTTGTGGATGTCGCTGAAGTCCGAGCGAGACTCCTCGCTGGCCTTGTCGCTCTCGGCGTAGCGAACGTTGCCCCACTTGAGGTCGCCACCGAACTCGTCGTACCAGAAGATCTGGTTCGGGTCGTCGGCGCGGTTCTGGCTCCAGTCGACGCGAATGAACTCGCGCTGGTTCCAGGGGCGATCGGTGGTGTTCTCTTCGATGACATTGCTGAGCTCGCCGGTTTGCGCGTTGTAGCCCTTGCGAATGTCGAAGTGCGACGTGATGGCCCACTTGCCCACGATGGGGCCATTGTTGACCTTGCCGCGGGGACCGCCCTTGCCGTCGCTGTTCTTGATGTACTCATAGCCGTTGCGGGCGATGAGGTAGTCTTCGGTGACCTCGAAGCGGATACGCCGCGTCAGGTCCTGAAGGCCGTCGCTGAACCACGGGTTGGTGCGCTGCACCTCCGTGATCAAGCTACGCATGTAGAACTCGGGGGCGTCCTTCGGGTCCTGCAAGTCGCCGACGAGGTCGGCCTTCTTGATCGCCAGAGGCTGGACTCGATTGATCTCGTCACGTTCCTGTGCACAGCCCGCAGCCGGTCCGGCCGCCAGTCCTGCAACGAGAGCTGTGAGGGCCAATCGCCTCAACATTGCGCTACCCATCCGAATTCCTCCTTCATAACGAACACCGCAACCGCACCCCCACGCGCGAAGAGCGTGGGGCCTTTGCGAAGGACTTGGCTGCTTACCTGCTGCAGCCAAGATTGCCAGCAAAATGTGGGTCTCCCCAGTGCAAGGCAACTCGCGTGCCGGAGGGCCAACCCATGCGATCCCTGGGATGTCTTCGGAGAAAGCGCGAAGGCGCCGGGAATGGACCCGGGCGTCCGTTAGTCATCTAACGCGGCAACCGATCGCGATCGGCGCAAACGGAGCGGGTGACGGGATTCGTGCCGGGACGGACCTTGGCAACATCGCTGGAATTTCCGAGTGCGTGCGTGGTACGCACCCTCGCCCCGGCTCGGCAGAGCCGAGCGCCCTACCCAGGGTGCCTCGTTAGACCTTTCGCGCAGCGGCGAGTCGCAGTAACGTCGTGGTCGCATTCTCCAAATCGCGAAATCGCGAAATGAATCGCGCTTAGAACGAGGCCGCTGTGGACAGTGACTTGGCAGACGCCGTCGAAGGACTCAAAGCAGTCCTCGAGCGCCGAAAAATCGACGCTACCTTCGCAAAGACCGAGAAGGACGTGGTGGAGGGGCTCAAAAAGCAGCTCCGCATCCCTTCGCGCTACCGCGCCTTTCTCCTGGCCGCGAACCCGGTGAAGGTGGAGACCCACACGCCGGTGGAGCGCGTTCGGCTCATTCCTGCAGACGAGCTGGTGAAGGCCCAGGATATGGTCAAGGCGCCGCCCGACGGGGGCTCGGTGCCCGCCGATTGGAAGCCCTCGTGGGTGGTCATTGGCGAGAGCTCGCTCCTGGGCGACCCGTACTTTCTCGATGTATTGAAGCTCGACCCGGAGGGTGACTGCCCGGTCTACACGGCCATGAGCGGCCAGGAGCGCTGGAACCCCACCCTCGCTGCCTCGAGCTTCGCACAGTTTTTGCGCATCCTCTCGACCGCCATGGAGATCGCCGCGGGCTTCGGCGACGCCATCATGGACGACGAGGACGAGGACAGCTTCCGCGAGGCCCTCGGGCCCAAGGTGAAGGTTATCGACGCCGCCGCCCTTCGCGCGGGGCACTGGACATGAGCGAGACCGCCTACGCCCGGTCGGGCTACCGCCCGTGCGAGATCGAACACCGCTACGGACCCACCGTTCATCTGCTCGACGACCCGCTGGCCTGGACCCAGCTGGCCCGCTTGTGCGCCCGCGACACCATGCAACCTGAAGTGGGCCGCCTGGTGCGTGTGCTCTACGAGCGCCTGGCCGAGGTGGTGCTGGCGGCGGAGTTTCCCCGGACCCGCATCGACGTCCCCACGCGCATGGTCTCGCACCATCCGCAGGCGGTGTACCGAGGCCTGGCGATTCAGCCGAGCACGAAGGCGGTCACGGTGGGCATCGCCCGCGCCGGCACCATGCCTTCGCAGATCGTCTACGAGCTGCTCAACGAGGTGCTCGATCCGGAGGGCGTGCGGCAGGACCACCTGTTCATGTCTCGGGCAACCGACGCCGAGGGCCGCGTCATCGGCGCCACTTGGCACGACGCCAAGATCGGCCGCGACATGGAGGGCCGCATCTTGCTGGTGCCCGACCCCATGGGCGCCACCGGCTCCTCGATGATCAGCGCGCTCACCCACTACAAGACGAAGCTTCAGGGCACCCCCGAGCGCTGCATCGCCATGCACCTCATCGTGACCCCGGAGTTCATCAAGAACATGCAGGCGGCGCACCCGGACACGGTCATCTACGCCCTACGCCTCGACCGCGGGCTCTCGGCGCCCGACGTTCTGCAGACGATTCCCGGCACCCGTTGGGACGAAGAGAAGGGCCTCGACGGCCACCAGTACATCGTCCCCGGCGCCGGCGGCGTGGGCGAGATTCTGAACAACGCCTGGGTCTAGCGACGCACCGGCTTGGGCCCCCCGAAGGGTTCGGCCAAAAACACCCGTCCCCTAGTTGCTCTTGGGGTCTTCGGCGGCGAGCCTCACGGGCCCCTGGTCTTGGGGGTACATTCCGCGCTTGTCGGCGTAGAACGCGCGGATGACTTCCATGTCGGCCTTGATGTTGCCCGTGGGCATCATCATGGGGCCGAGCGCGGCGCGCTTGGTGGGAAAGTCGAGGTAGCCGAGGCAGATGGGAACCTTGGCGGCGACGGCAATGTGATAAAAGCCGCTCTTCCAGTGGGGGGCGGCGCTGCGCGTGCCTTCCGGTGGCACCGCCAAAACGAGCTTTTCGCGCTCCTGAAAGAGCGACGCCAGGTGGTCGACCATGTTGTGCCGCGCGCGGCGGTCGACGCCGATGCCACCGAGGGCGCGCATGAGGGTGCCAAAGGGCGGCTTGAACAGGCTGTGCTTGCCGACCCAGTTGGGCCAGACGCCGTACTCGATGCTGGCGAGGAGGAGGAGCACCAGGTCCCAGTTGGTGGTGTGCGGCGCCGCGATGAGCACGTACTTCGCTTCCTTGGGCGCTTCGCCGACGATGCGCCAGCCAGCGGCGGCGAGCACGCGATGGGCGAGCGACTGCGCGACGGTGCGCGGCTTGCTGGGGCCGTCGGCGCCGCCTCCGGCTTCGGTTGCGTCGAGGGTCGCGTGATGGGGAGGCGCGATGGTGCTCACACCGGGAGTGTACCGCCTCGGGCTTCCGCTGGCACGTGGCGAAACGTCCCGCCGACGCCGGTTCTTTACGAGGCCCCCGGCGGGCCCTACCTTGCGAAGGATGTATTTGTTCGACGTCGCTCCGGAAAGCGCCGAGCTTCTGTTTCGGGCCATGCGCGCGGTGGCGCTGGCCGACGGCGCGGAAACGCCGAAGGAGCGCGCGCTGCTGGAGGTTGCGGGCGCAGCGCTGGGTCCCGACCTCTTTGCGGATGCGGCAGGAGCCGCGAGCCCGCTCACGGTGGACGAGCTCGCCCTGGCCGCCGCAGACATGAGCGGACGCGATCGCGAGCGCATCGTGCAGGCGATGCTGTTCATGGCGCTCATGGACGGCGAGGGCAGCCCCGAAGAAGCGAAGCTGGTGAGCGAGGTCGCGGCGCGGCTCGAGGTGAAGGAGCCGCGGGTGAAGAACCTGGCCCAGCTTGCGAGCGGGCGCCTCGCCTTCATGCAGTGGGACCTCACGCGGCGCGGCTACGCCAAAGAAGAGCTGATGCGCACAGCCAAGGAAGAGGGGTTGCGCGGCCTCTACCGCACCTTCGGACCGCTGGTGGGCCTCGCCACGAACCACGATACCGCCAAGCGCTACAACGATCTGGGCAAGCTCCCGAAGGGCACGCTGGGGCACGCGTACTGGCACTTCATCGTCGACAACAAGCTGGCGTTCCCCGGCGAGTCGCACGCGGTGGCGGAGCGCGGCACCTGGCACGATCTGTCGCACGTTCTCGGCGGCTACCCCACTACGCCGGTGGGCGAGAGCACGGTGGTGGCGTTCATCGCCGGCTATCGCAAGGAAGACCCTTTCTTCTGGCTCTTCACCATCGCGCTGCAGTTCCAGGTGGGCTTGCGCATCTCGCCGTTCTCACCCGGCGTGCGCGACCAGGTGGACCCGAAGGTGTTCATGCGGCACCACGCGCGCGGCGCGGCGCTGCACCGCGACATCTCTGAAGGGTGGGACTTCTGGGCCGACTTTCCCCGACCCCTCGAAGAGCTGCGGCGAGAGCTGAACGTGCTGGCGCTGGAAGAAAGCGCGATCGCATGACCGCCAAGAAGCCCAAGCCCCCGCCGGTGGAGCGCGCTGATTTCGCGGGCTCCACGGTGGTGCTCTTCGACGGCGTGTGCGGCATGTGCAGCGCCACGGTACAGTTTCTCTTGAAGCGCGATCGCCGCGGGGCCCTCGCATACGCGTCGCTTCAGAGCGACGTGGCCCACGAGGTTTTGGCGCGCCACGGGCGCGACGCGAGCGACCTCGACACGGTGTACGTGATCACCGGCTTCGACACCGAAGCGGAGCAGGTCTTCGCGCGCTCAAGCGCGGTGATTCGCATGGTGGCGGCGCTCGGGGGCGTGTACCGCGCCCTGACGGTGCTCCGCATCGTGCCCGCGTTCATCCGCGACTTCTTCTACAACCGCGTGGCGAGCAACCGCTATCGCATGTTCGGCAAGCGCGAGGCCTGCATGGTCCCCTTGCCCCAGCACCGCGCGCGCTTCCTCGCCGTGTAGGTCTTCGAGGGGCGGCAGACGATCGCCATTTTCTCGTGCGACCCGCGCCCAGCTTCGGCATCTCCAGTGCGAACCCGACCCGAAGGAGCTCACCATGGACATGCAAATCGTTTTGGACCTCGCCCGCGGCCAGTTTCGCAAGATCGCCCGTAAGCTCGTGAAGGATGAGCGCGGCGCAGGGCTCCTCGAGTACGTGTTCCTCATCGTCGCCGTCCTGCTGCTCGCCGCCGCGGCTTTCAAGGCGCTCGGCCCGAAGATCGGCGCCGCCGCAACCAAGGGCGCAGCGGAGATCTGAGGCCTCGCGGGAGGGGGCCTCTCACCCGCACCGGGCATCGGCGGTGAAAATCGCGTAGCGTGAGAGGCGCATGCAGGTGAAGGGCACGGCCATCCGGACGGTCTTCGTCGCCATCGAGGGTCTTTATGGCCGTGAAGGGCTTTCGCGCGTCGAGGCGGCGCTTCCCGACATGATCCGCGCGGTGCGCCACGGCATCTTGCCGGCGACGTTCTACCCGGTGGCGATCAGTGCGGCCATTCACGAGTCGATTCGACGCGAGCTGGGGTCCGGACGCTTTCTCGCCAATCGGCGGGTGGGGCGCCGGGCCGCCGAGATCGACTTCAGCGGGGTGTATCAGGTGTTCATGCGCGCGATGGACTACCCGGGGCTGCTCGAGCGCATGGCGCGCGCCTGGAGGCAATACAACTCTCAGGGCGAGCTGGTGTGGACCAGCGTAGAGACCGGGCGCGCGACGCTCGATGTCGTCGATGTGACCGGCTGGACGGAGCCCATGTGGCACGCCCTGGCCGGGCGCATGGAGGGCGTCTTGTGTCTGGGCGGGGCTTCGCGCGCGGTGGCCCGGGTGGACCTGTGGAGCGCAGAGGGCGCGCACCTCGGCGTCGAATGGGTACCCTGAAGGGGCTACTTGGGGCACACCAGGGCGCACACCGCGCCGCAGTCGTTGGCGGGCGAGGCGCATTTGCATGTACCTTCCACGCACTGCGAGCGCGGGTCGAGGCATTCTTCGCTCACCTTGCACGCTTGATGCAGCTGCGCGCGCGCGAAGCAGACGCCCCGCCGGCAACGTTGCCCGTCGGCGCAAGGCTTCCCGCATGCGCCGCAGTTGCGGACATCGGCGTCGAGATCCACGCATTCATGGGGCGTGCCGCAGTTTGCCCCCTTGTCGGCCAGCCTGGCGCAGCGCTGGCAGGCGTAGCCACCGCCGGTGCCGGTGCCGTCGCCGTTGCCGCCGCACACCTCGTCGTCGGCGCAACGGGCGCCGCACCCGCCGCAGTCTTCGGGCTTGCTCGGGTCGACGCAGCGGTTTCCGCACACAATATGGCGCCACGGACATTCGCACGTTCCCTCGCGGCAGCTGGCGCCCTGCGCGCATTGCGCGGCATCGGTGCACGCGCGGGCGCCGGCGGCCGACGGCGCAACGGGAAGGTTGGACGGGGTGGGCCCACGGGTGAGTCGGCGCGCGGCGAGGGGCGAGGGCTCGGGCGGCGAAAGCTCCGTCCACGACGCCGTGGCACCAGAGACGGCGCGCACGGTCGGCGGCGCCAGGTGCGTGCGGACGCCGGCCCCGAAGAGGCTCCAGACCAGGACCGCGAGCCCCAGCGCCGCGACGAGGGCCCCGAGAGCCAGCGGCAAGCGCGACGGGCGGGCTGCCACCGCCATCGGAGGTGCGATCGGGTTGGTCGAAGGCGGACGCCAGGTCGCAACGTCGAGGGGCGCGAGGACGCCAGGCGACGCGGCGGTTCGGTCCTCTGCTCCGATGGCTTGGTGGGGCGGCGCTTCGCCGCGGACGGCGTGACCCAGGTACCGTTCGAGCGCGGCCGACATAGCGGCGGCGCTTGAAAAGCGACCGTCGCGATCGCGGCAGAGCGCGCGATGCACGATGTCGGCGAAGACCGGATCGACCAGCATGCGCGACGAGAGACGAGGAATGGCGCCCGAGATGATCGACCGCAACATGCCCGCCAGGGAAGGCTCGTCGATGGGGAGCGCGCCAGAGCATGCACGATACATGCAAACCGCGAGCGAGTAGAGGTCGGTGCGCGGGTCGATCGGCTCCCCCGCCGCCTGCTCGGGAGACATGTACGGGAGCGTCCCCAGCAGGGTGCCCTCGCGGGTGAGGGCCGCCTGGGTAGACCCGAACAGCTTGGCGATGCCGAAGTCGAGGACCTTGACCACTTCGCCCAGGGTGGGCGAAGGGACCACGAAGATGTTGTCGGGCTTGATGTCGCGATGGATGACCCCGGCAGCGTGGGCCGCAGAGAGCGCCGAGAGCACTTGCACGCCGAGCGCGGCGACCCGCAGCGGCGGCAGCGGCGACTCGCGGACCAGGTCGCCCAGCGAGCGCCCTCCAGGTACTCCATCACCAGGAAGGGCGGCTCCCCCAGGTTCACCTGGAAGTCTGAAACCTGCACGATGTGGAGGTGCGACAGCGAGGCCAGCACCTCTGCCTCTCGACGAAAGCGGTCGAGTGTTGCGCCGTCGGTCGCGGCGGCGTGCAGGACCTTGACGGCAATTCGTCGGCCGAGGGTGCTCTCGCGCGCCTCGTACACCGCGCCCATGCCCCCCGCGCCGACTCGCCGGACGAGCAGGTAGCGCCCACCGAGCGTGAGGCCGCTGAGGTCCGGGGAATCCATCGCATGTACTTTATCAGCATTCCGCGCGCGCCCGCGCGCTGGTCGCTTCGGGCCACTTTCCGTTCCGGGCGAGTGCGCGGCGATTCAAGCTTCAGTGGGGCTCGGCGGCGAGGGCTCCCTGCAGGTCGGCGCCGTAGCGCAAGAGGTCTTCGTGGAGTGCGCGTGGCTCCGCGCGGAACGGCTCCAGGTTGACGCTCGCCTGGGCACGGCCGGCCAAAGCGGCGAGGCGGTCGCGCAGGCGAAGCCGGCGCTGGTCGTAGGCCGGGCGGCGCGGCGCCGCGCGGCTGCAGCTTCGGCGCATGGCAACCCGCCGCAAGCGCGCAGTTTCGGACAAGGCAACGAAGGCCCAGCGCACGCCGAGCTTTCAGCCGCTCGGCGCCAGCGCCAGCGCCAGCGCAGGCCCTCGGGCCCACGAGCTTTTCGCCATCGAGACCGAGTGGCTGCGTCTCTGCGACGCGCCGACGCGGGCGCGAAAGACCGGCTGATTCGTCGGCGAATCACGAATGGATCGCGCCGGAACCACCACGTCGACCAGGCGCGGCGCGAGAAATTGCAGTCTACATCGAATCGGGTACTGGTAAGCGACGGCGCGGACAGGGGCCGCGCAAATTTCCGTGGGGCTCGGTCGGCATGGCACGTGCTGAAGCTTGGCTTTGCCATGTCCCGACGCAAACGTCCCTCGATTCGCCCCATCTCGAAGACCCCGGAGACCATCGACCTGGTTCTGGGCCAGGCGCCCCGAACCTCGCTCGCGCAGGTGGAGAGCGACTGGGACCGGCTATTGGCCGAGTTCCTTCCGCCGGAGTCGAAGCGCGTCCTGTTCTGAAGTCGTCACAGACCGGGGACGCGCACTGCGTGCGAAAATGCGCTCACGCCTCGACGATAGCGACTCTCGCCAGCGCTGGCCCGGGCAACCTCAGTGCGCGAGCTTCGCCGGGTTCACGATGATGTGCACGGCGTAAACGTCGGCGCCGTCGGTCTCCAGGCCCACCACCGCGCGCACCGCGCCGCCTTCGCGCGCCACCAGCGAGGGCCAGCCGTTGACCTCTTCGATGGCGGTGCTCCAGCCGGCGTTGGCGCGCTTGAGTACGCCGACGATGAGGCGGCCCACCGGCTCGGCGCCGTGCACAGTTTTTCGTGCAGCATGCACCTTTCCCCCGCCGTCCGACCACAGGGTGACGTCGCGGTGCAGAAGCGGCGTGATGAGGGAGAGATCGCCAGAGGCGCAGGCTACCGCGAAGCGCTCCAGCATCTCCCGGTGGGCCTCGGGGGTGGGCGCAAAGCGGGTGCGCGCCTTTTGCACGTGCTCGCCGGCGCGGTGCACGAGCTGCCGCACCGCCGCCTCGTCACGGGAGAGGAACGAGGCCACCTCGGCGTACGAGTAGTCGAACACCTCGCGCAGCAGGTAGGCGGCGCGCTCCAGCGGCGACAGGCGCTCTAGCACCAGGAGAAAGGCCAGGGAGACCGCCTCGGCGTTCTCCACCTCGGCGCCCACCGGCAGCCGTTCGCTCTCGCCCACCAGCGGCTCCGGCAGCCACGGCCCAACGTACGTTTCCCGGCGACGCTTGGCAGACTTCAGCTGATCGAGGCACACGTTGGTGACCACGCGGGCCAGCCACGCCCGGGGCGACTCCACTTCGGCATGGGAAGGCGCTTGCAGGGTGCGCGCGAAGGCCTCCTGCACGGCGTCTTCGGCTTCGGCGCGCGAGCCGAGCATGCGGTAGGCGAGGCCGAGCAGGTAGCTCCGGTGGAGCGCGAGCTCTTTCGGTAGGTCCATGGTTCAAGCCTCGAGTCGATTGTACGCGCCTGCGGCTGGGAGCGATGCCGGCAACTTGCGCCATCGGTAGCCCAGCGCCGCGCGCTCCAGCCGCAGCGACCAGACCGTGTACCGGCACACGAGCTCCTTTACCCACGCGCCCAAGCGTCCGCGGAGCACGCGCGCGGTGGGGGCGCCGTCGGCGTCGACGATCTGGATGAGCCCCGCGCGGCGGCCCAGCGAGACGCAGTATCCGGGATGGCGATAGGCGAACGGCGCGAGCGGGCGGCCGAGCAGCGACAGCACCACGTTGTCGGCCGCATGCGCCCCCATGGGCATGGCGCTCTTGCAGCCCATGCCGAGATGACGGGCGGCTTCGGGGCTCCACCCGTCGCCCGGCGTGGCCGCATCGCCCACCACGTACACGTCGCGATGACCCTCGGCGCGCAGGAAGGGATCGACCCGCGCCTGGCCCTGGGCGCCGACCGAGAGGCCGAGCTCGCGAAGGAGCGGCGAGGCGCGCATTCCGGTGGTGTCGATGCAGTGATCGAAGGAGATGTCGCCTTCGCTCGTGATGGCGCACGCATCGTCGAGAGCCACCAGACGCTCGCCTTCGCGTATCGAGACGCCCAGGCGGAGAAGCGTTGCGCGCACGTAGTCGCGACCTTCGGCGCCGAGCTCCGCGGCGAGGCCGCCGGTGAGGAGCGTGACCGCAACGCCCGCAAAGGCCTCGGCGAGCTCCGCCGCCACCTCGATGCCGGCGAGACCGCCGCCGACCACCAGCACTCGGGGCGCGGCAGAGGACCGAGCGCGGAGCTGCGCGCGCAGTTGGTCGGCCCGGGCGAGCGAGAGCGCGTGGGCGGCGCCCAGGTCGCCGGCAGCCCTTCCCACCGAGCCGGGTGCGAGCACCAGCCGCGCGTAGCCGAAGCTCCGTCCGTCTGCGGTCGTGAGGGTACGGGCGGCGAAGTCGGCACGCACCACGCGGCACGCCTGGAAGTGCACGCGGGACCCGGCGAGCAGGTCCCCGAGAGGATGGCGGATGTCGCGGTCGCGGGCCAGCCGCTCGTGGATGCGAATGCGCTCGACCAACACCGGAGCTTCTCCGAGGAGGAGCACAGACGCGCGAGCCTTGCGCGCGATGCGCAGGGCGGAGAGGACGCCGGCGTACCCGCCTCCCACCACCACGATCGGATCTTCGTTCTTCATGCGCCCCAGACGAGGTCGCGGGTCGGGCTGTGACGCCCTTTCGTCCGCTTTCCCCTGGGTCAGGTCATTTCGGGCACTTGGAGCCGCGGATCGTTGCGTGCACGCAACGGTCTATGTCCGTATTCGAGTCTACCGGCAACGACCGCGAAGCGGCATCTTCAGGCTCGTGGCGGCGCGAGAACCCCGAAGCCACCTCGAGACACGAGAGCGCGAACCGCGCGAGGAGAATGACCATGACCACCAGCACCTGGACCATCGACGCTTCCCATTCCAGCATCCACTTCATCGCGCGCCACATGATCATCACCAAGGTGCGCGGCGCCTTCAAGGCCTTCGCCGGCGTCATCGCGCTCGACGAGGGCGACATGACCAAGTCGTCGGTGCAGGTCGACATCGAGGCGGGCAGCATCGATACCGCCGACCCCAAGCGTGACGGCCACCTGAAGTCGGCCGACTTCTTCGACGTGGAGAAGTACCCGTCGCTCACCTTCAAGAGCAAGGGCATGCAGAAGAGCGGAAACAGCTACGAGGTGGTGGGCGACCTCACCCTTCACGGGGTGACCAAGGAAGTGACGTTGCATTCGCTCTTCGAAGGTCGCGGCAAGGATCCGTGGGGCGGCGAGCGCGTGGCCTTCGCGGCGAAGACCAGCGTGAACCGCGAAGACTTCGGCCTCACCTGGAACCAGGTTCTCGAGGCCGGCGGCGTGTTGGTGAGCAGCAAGATCGAGATCGAGCTGGAGATTCAGGCGGTGCTCGCCAAGCCGGCCTGAGCGCGCGTGGATGCGTGACGCTTGCGAACGGCCCAGCGAACGACGAACCTGAGACCATGTCGCAGCTCGACCTCAACGACGTGGCGATCTTCGTGCGGGTGGTGGACCGCGCCGGCTTCGCCAAGGTGGCGCGCGAGCTCGCGGTCCCGACCTCGACGGTGAGCCGGGCGGTGGCGCGGCTCGAAGACTCGCTGGGCACGCGGCTCGTGCATCGCAACACCCGCAGCGTGACCCCCACCTCCGAGGGCCGCGCGTTCTATGCCGAGGTCTCGCCGGCGGTGGCCTCGCTGCATGCCGCCGCTCGCGGTATCGACGGCGCGGATCGCTCACCTCGGGGGCGGTTGCGGGTGAGCGCGCCCAACGACATCGGCAGCACCTTCTTGGCCGCGGTGGTGAGCGCGTTCACGGCGCGCTGTCCCAACGTCGCGGTCGACGTCGAGCTGAGCACGCGTCGGGTGAACCTGGTCGAAGAGGGATTCGACCTGGCCCTTCGTGCGGCCTACAAGCTCGACGACTCCTCGCTGGTGGCGCGGCGCGTGGGCGAGCTCGAGGCCGACCTCTACGCCTCATCGCAGTACGTGGCGAAGCACGGTGCGCCCGCCTCGCTCGATGCGCTGGCGGAGCACGCGTTGGTGCTTTTTCGCGCCAAAGACGGGCAGTCCGAGTGGGTGCTGGACGGCCCGGAGGGTGTGGTGACGCGCAAAGTACGGGGCCGCATCAGCGGCGACGACTACACGTTCGTGTGTGGAGCTACGCTGGGAGGGAGCGGCGTTGCGGTGCTGCCGCGGCTCGTGGCCGCGCGCGACGTGGCCGAGGGTCGCCTGGTGCGGGTGCTGCCCGACTACGTGTCTCGCGGCGCGGCGTTGCACGTGGTGTACGCCGCCGCGCCCAAGGTGCCGGCCAAGGTCGCTGCGTTTCGGGACTTCGTCATGGAGTCGTTCGCGCGCGACTGCAGCCCGGAGACCGCGGAGACTGCGGCGCGAGGCAAGGCGCGGCGTGCCAAGGCCCCGCGCGACCCTCGTTGAGCGAACGGCGCGCATACGCCGGAGGCGGCTCTCGTCAACGCGCCTGCCGCGTAGCTACTCGGCCACGCAGGGCGCCGAGCAACGCTCTTCGGGGATTTCACCCGGCTCTATCTGCACCGTGGCGTGGCCGATCTCGAACTTCTCCTTGAGCTTCGCGCCCAGCCCGACGAGGAAACGCGGCGGCACCGCGCCCGGCATGACCAGGTGGGCGGTGAGGGCCACCTCGGTGGTGCTCATGGCCCAGATGTGAAGATCGTGCACCTCGCTCACCCCGGGGAGCTTGGTCAGGAACGCGCGCACCGCGTCGGGGTCGATGTGGCTCGGCACGGCGTCGAGGGCCAGGTTCACAGCTTCTTTGAGGATGCCCCAGGTGCCATAGAGGATGACGAGGGAGACGATGACGCTCACCAGCGGGTCGATGACCGCCGAGCCGGTGAGCCAGAGCGCCACCCCGCCGACGGCCACGCCCACCGACACCGCAGCATCGGCCACGAGATGCATGAAGGCTGCACGGACGTTCGCGTCCTTCTTGCGGCCACTCATGAAGAGCAGCGCCGAACCCCCGTTCACCAGGGCACCGACAATGGCCACGACGATGACGGTCTTGCCTGCTACCGGGCTCGGATCGCGGAGCCGCAGCACGGCTTCGCGCAGGACGCCGCCCACCGCAAGCACCAAGATGAGGGCATTCGCCAGCGCCGCCAATACCGTGCTTCGGCGGAGGCCGTAGGTGCGCGTCCGCGACGGCTTGCGCCGCGCCAGCGTAGCCGCCCCCCAGGCGAGCAGCAGCCCCAGGACGTCGCCCATGTTGTGCGCGGCATCGGAGAGCAGCGACACCGAGTGGGAGAGCACGCCGTACACCGCCTCGACCCCCACAAAACTCAGGTTGAGCGCCACCCCGATGGCAAATGCGCGCCCCTTCGCCCCCTCGTGGTGGTGATGCCCGTGCCCGTGCCCATGCCCGTGCCCGTGCCCGTGCCCACGTTCCGAGTGCGCCTCGTCTCCGTGGCGGTGCCCCGCGTTCCCACCGTGGTCGTCACCGTGGTCGTGGTCGTGCGCCATTCTCGCCAGCATAGCGAAGCGCCGCCGCCCCCTCAACGCGTGCGCCCTTCCCCGCGCCGATGCGCCCGAGTCTCAAGTGCATCGAAGTTGCACGAGTGTCCATACGAACGTTCGTTTGACAAACGAACGTTCGTTCGTAAGCTGGACGCCATGCGCATCGCCGACCCCCTCACCCTTCCCTGCGGCCGCGTGGTGAAGAACCGCATCGCCAAGGCCGCCATGTCCGAGGGCCTGGCCACCCTGGAGGGCGCGCCGACCGAGGAGCTGATCCGCCTCTACCGACGCTTCGCCGCGGGCGGCGCCGGTCTCGTGCTCACCGGCAACGTGATGGTGGACGCGCGGTATCTAGAGCGCCCCGGTAACGTCATCGTGGAGGACGAGACGCACCTCGATGGCCTCCGCCGCATGGCGCAAGCGGCAAGCGAGCACGGCGCGCTCTCGGTGGTGCAGGTGAGCCACCCCGGTCGGCAGACGAACCGCTTCGTGCACGCCCATCCGGTGGCACCTTCCGAGGGCGGCGCAGTGAAGGTTTTGCAAAGCTTCGCCCCGCCGCGGGCGCTCACCGCGGCAGAGGTGCACGACGTGGTGGCGCGCTTCGTTCGGACCGCCGCGCTGCTGGAGCAGGCCGGCTTCGGCGGGGTGCAGATTCATGCGGCCCACGGCTACCTGCTCAGCCAGTTCCTCTCACCGCTCACCAACCGGCGCACCGACGCGTGGGGAGGCTCGCTGGAGGCCCGCGCCAAGGCACTGCTCGACATCGTGCGCCAGGTGCGAGCGCGGGTGGCGAAGACCTTCGTGGTGGGGGTGAAGGTGAACTCGGCAGACTTCCAGCGCGGCGGATTCGACGACGATGATGCCATGGAGCTGCTGCGCATGCTGTCGCGGGAGGGCGTCGACTTCGTGGAGATCTCCGGCGGCAACTACGAGTCGCCGGCGCTGCTCTTCGGCGGTGACGACGACAAGAGCGAGCGAGCGGTGGCCCGCGAGGCGTACTTTCTCGAGTTTGCCGAGCGTGCGCGCAAGGTCACCGACGTGCCGCTCATGGTCACCGGCGGCTTTCGCAGCGTTCTGGGCATGAACGCTGCTGTGGAGAGCGGCGCTGCGGCGCTGGTGGGATTGGCGCGCCCCTTGGCCCTCGACCCCGCGCTCCCCAACGTCCTCTTGCGTGGTGAGCGCACCGCCATCGACGTGCCCCGCCCGTTCTCGGGAAAGAAGGCGTGGCACAGCCTGGCAGAGAGCGCATTCTACGGCGCCCAGCTGGCGCGGCTGGGTGCCGGGCAAGCTCCCGACTTGAATGCATCGTACACGCTTTCGATGATCGTACAGGTGGTGGGCGACGTCATTCGCGCGCTGGCCCGCCGGGCCTACGGCATCGGGCGCGAACGGCCCGAGCATCGTCGCCTGATGCAGGGAGCGGCCTAGTGCGCGCCGGCACCAACCAGCCGGCGGCGCGCGCGCGCAAGCCTTCGACGACGGGGCAAGACACGCGTCGACGTATCCTGGAGCGCGCGGTGCATCTGGCCTCGTCCGAAGGCCTGGAGGGACTGACCATCGGCCGGCTGTCGGAAGCCCTGGGCATGAGCAAGGCAGGTCTCTTCGGGCACTTCGGTTCCAAGGAAGACCTGCAACTGGCGACCGTCGATGCCGCGCGAAGCATCTTCATCGAGCGGGTGGGCGCGCCAACCTTCGCCGCTGCCGAAGGGCTTCCCCGGCTGCTCACCCTGTGCGAGCACTGGCTCGGCTACAGCGATGCCTTCGAGGGCGGCTGCTTCTTCAGTGCCGCTTCCGC
The DNA here is from genome assembly GCA_038210445.1 of Polyangiales bacterium. Lineage (GTDB taxonomy): Bacteria > Myxococcota_A > Polyangia > Polyangiales > Polyangiaceae > JABFRG01. The sequence goes on along the minus strand of JBBQWQ010000025.1, from coordinate 17,126 downwards.
CGAGTTCGATGGGCGTCCGGGACCGGTGCGCGATCGCATCGTGGGGGCCATGCGCGAATGGCTGCAAGCGCTCGAAGAGACCATCAAAGACGCGCAGCGCCTAGGGCACCTGCGGCAAGAAGTCGACCCCGCCCAGCTCGCCTTCGAGCTCCACGCGCTCGAGCTGGGTTGCAACTGGCAGCGTCAGCTCCTTCGCGACGAAAAGGCCAAAGGCCGGGCGCGCACCGCCATGTTGGCGCGCATCGACGCGGTCGCCACGGCTTCCGGCCGGCGCGCCGCCCGTGCCAGCTGAGTCGGGGTAGTTCTACTGCGAGGGTGCGCGTCCGAAGTGGCGGGCGGGGTGCCTCTGGACGGGGTGATGGCGGGAGGCCATACTCGATGCCTTGTCGCCCTGCTCGTTCCTTCGCTCCGTCCTCTCCGCAGCGTCGGTGGCGATCGCGCTCGCTTCGTGTGGCGCGAGTGCCCCCTCGAGCTTCGTGCCGCGCCGGCTGGCCTATGCGCCCTACGACGCGCCGGCGGGAGCGGGCGGAATCGACGCCGGTGCCGACGCGCCGCCGGTGCCGCGCGCCATCCTCGACCTGCCCATGCCGAAGATGCTGTACGCGGTGAGCGATATTCACGGCGGCTACGATCGCCTGGTGGCGCTCCTGACACGCTACGGGCTCATGCAGCAGGAAGCTCGGCCGCCAGACCGCGCCGAGTGGAGCGGCGGAGACGCGTGGCTGGTGGTGGTGGGCGACGCCATCGACAAGGGTCCTGCTTCGCTCGACGTGCTGACGCTCCTCCAGACGCTCGAGGGCCGCGCAGCGCCGGCAGGTGGGCGCGTGGTGGTTCTTCTGGGCAACCACGAGGCCGAGCTCTTCGCAGCCCCCGAGAACGACAAGGCCACCAAAGACGGCGGCATCGCTGGCGAGCTGCGCGCGCGCGGCATCTCGCCTGCGGCCTTCGCGCGCGGCGAAGTTCCGCTGGGCGCCTGGCTCTTGACCCGACCGGTTGCCGCGCGGGTGGGCTCCTGGTTCTTTTCCCACGCCGGCGACACCCACGGGCAATCGCTAGCCGAGCTCGACCGAACCATCCGCACCGCCGCGGCGCGCGGCGGCTTCGGCGACCCGGTGTTCGTGGGAACCGACTCGCTCCTCGAGAGCCGCGGATGGTACGGCGCAGACAGCACCGTCACCCGCCGCAACGCCGCGGCGCTCGGGGTGCAGCACATCGTGTTCGGCCACGATCCCAACGCCCTCGGACCACGAGGCGCCATCGCCGCGCTCTACGACGGCAGCCTCTACCGCATCGACTGCGGACTCTCGCCCTACGTAGACGACAGCAAGGGCAGGCTCTTGCGGGTGCGCGCCGAAGGACCGGACGAGGTGGTCGAGAGCCTGGCTCCGGGCGGTGATGTGACGGTGATCTCGCGCACGCCGCGGTGACGCCGGGCGCGGCGGCCGCTCGCGCCCCAGCGGTCGGCGACCACCACACAATGGCCTAGCGCAGGCGAAAACGACGACCTGCCCATGGCCGCATGAACGTGCTCGGCCATGCGGAGGCGCCGCGCTACGATGCTGCGCTGCCGTGTCCCCTCGCTTGATGCTGCTCGACGCAACGCTGGACCTCCTCGACGCCGCCATGGAGAGCGAGGACTTGCTGCGCGGTCTGCTAGACGCCGAGCTGGCCGAGGGGTGGGTGACGTTTCCGGAGGCCCTGCCCTTCCTGCGCGAAGTGCGGGCGCGGGATCCCGAAGGGGCCTGGGGCACGCTCTTTTTTTTGCAGACGAAGCCGCGCGTGCTGGTGGGCATGGGCGGCTTCAAGGGTGCGCCGGCAGACGATGGCGCAGTGGAGATTGGCTACGGCATCGCGCCCGGCCACCGCGGTCAAGGGCTGGCCACGCTGGCCGCCGAGGCCATGGTGCGCCGCGCCTTCGAGGACCCGCGCGTGACCGTGGTGCGGGCTCACACACTGGCCGAGCCCAACCCATCGACGCGCGTGCTTCATCGGGTGGGCATGGTGCGCGTCGCCGAGCACGTGGCTCCGGAGGTGGGGCCGGTGTGGCTGTGGGAGCTGCGCCGGCGATAGCGCGCGGTGTTTTTTCGGGAGCTACGTGGTTACCTCGATGCGATGCACGTGCGGCGACTCCTCCACGAGGCGCGCCCGAACGCCGGTGAACATCTCGACGATGTCGATCTGCGTGCGCGTGTGCTGCGTGGGCGTGACGGTTCGAAACACGCCGCCTTCACCCAGGGCCAGCGGCATGATCAGCTGATCGGCCAGGTGCTCGCCCACCGGCGCGTCGGTCGCGAGGTACGCGCGCACTTGGTTCGCCACCTGGCGCGCCACCTCGTGTGCAGGCACGCCGCGCTCCCCGAACGCGGTGAAGATCTCGGTCACGTGCTCGCTCTCCACCGTCGCGAAGAGCACGTTGCCGGCGCCCGGCGAACGCTCCACCACCTGGGGTTGCCCCGCGGAACGGTCCCAGCCGAGCGACGCCGTGAGGGTGTCGAGCTCCTTGAGCGCCACCGCCATGGGCACGCGTGAGAGCACCGAGGTCGCGGTGTTCCCGAGGTGCGCGCCGCGCGCCAGCAGCGAGAGCCCGGCGAGCGAAGGCGCAGGAGCCAGGCTGGCCGTGAAGGAGCCGCCGCCCGCTGGGTAGAACCCGTGGGCCGTAAGGTCGACCTGCACGTCGGCGCCCATCTTGCGAAGAAGCGGCAAGAACGCGCGCGCGACGAAGTCGAAGGGCGGCGCCATGGGGTTATGGGTGCCGCCCTCGAAGGTGAGCGAGGAGGCCACTCCGCCCCGAAGCAGCAGCGGGAGGAGCACGGTCTGGAAAACCAGCGTGGCGCTCCCGGCGCTGCCCACGGAAAACGTGTAGGTTCCACCCTTCACGGTACCCGGAGTGAACACCAGCTCGCGCGAGCCCAGCTCGGCCCCTTGCACCACGGCGTCGGCGATGGCCGCCGCGCCGCGCACCGCCGCCAGGTGCTGCCGCAAGAGGCCGGGCTTCTGTCGGCCGGCGCGAACGTTTTGCACGCGGAAGGGCTGCCCAGTGAGGAGCGAGAGGGCGAGCGCGCTCCGAAGAATTTGCCCGCCCCCTTCGCCCTTGGATCCATCGACGACGATCATGAGCTTATCCCTTTACACACACTACTTGGCGCAGCGTGAACGCGATATCCACCAGGTCGCGCTGCGCGTGCATTACGTCTTCGATGGCCTTGTACGCGCCCGGCGTCTCGTCGATCACCGCTTCGTCCTTGCGGCACTCCACGCCCGCCGTCGCCTTGGCGTGGTCTTCCAAGGTGAACACCTTCTTCGCAGCGGTGCGAGACATCTTGCGACCCGCGCCGTGGCTGCAGGAGCAGAAGCTCTCGGGGTTACCCTTGCCGCGAACGATGAAGGACTTGGCGCCCATGCTGCCCGGGATGATACCCAGCTCGCCTTCGCGCGCCCGTACCGCACCCTTGCGGGTCACCAGCACGTCGGCACCGAAGTGGTGCTCGCGCGAAACGTAGTTGTGGTGGCAGTTCACCGCCACGTTGGTGAGCGCGAAGTCGGGCAGCTCGGCGGTGATCGCATCGACCACCGCCGCCATCATCAGCTCGCGGTTCTTCGCCGCGAACTTCTGGGCGAAGCTCACCGCCTTCCAGTAGTCGTAGAAGTGCTCCGTACCTTCGGGAAGGTACGCCAGGTCTTGGTGCGGAAGGTTGATGAGCCAGGTGCGCATATCGCGCTTCGCCAGCTCGATGAAGAAGCTACCGATGCGGTTTCCGAGACCGCGCGAGCCGCTGTGGAGCATGATCCACACGCGGTCCTCTTCGTCGAGGCACAGCTCGATGAAGTGGTTACCGGTACCGAGGGTACCGAGCTGCGAGAGCGTCGCGCCGCGGCCGATTTTGGGAAACTTCTCCACGATGGGCTTGTATTCGGCTTCGAGCTCCGCCCACGCCGACCCTACCCGCGCGGGAACGTCGTGCCACGCGCCGCGGTCGTTCTTTCCACCGTCGTCGGTGCGGCCATGCGGCACCGCCGACTCGATGGCCGACCGAACCGCCCGCAGGCTATCGGGCAGGTCCACCGCGCGGAGGCTGGTCTGCACAGCCATCATACCGCAGCCGATGTCGACGCCCACCGCCGCCGGGATGATTGCGCCCTTCGAAGCGATGACGCTACCCACCGTCGCGCCGATCCCCGAATGCACGTCGGGCATCACCGCCACCCACTTGTGCACGAAGGGCATCTCGGCCACCTTGCGCAGTTGCGCCTCGGCCTCGGCCTCGAAGGGCACACCCTGGGTCCACGCCTTGATGGGGACACCCTTGGTCTCGAGGGTAAGGTGCGACGCGCCCATGTTCTCGTTGGTCTTCATGATGACCCAGGCTTACGCACGAGGGATGCCAGCCTTAGTAGAGCGAAAACTCGAATCATTTCCAGCGGAAGGTCGCGAGCCATGCGCTTCTGATATCGAGACTTATCTTGGGGGATACGTCTCGCTAGCGATGCACCCGATACACCCCGCCGCCGAAGTAGGCGAAGTAGAGCCAGTCGCCGATGATCGCGAGGTTGGCCATGTCCTTCTGGCGCGAAAGGACGACGCGCTGCTTTTTGGTGGCGACATCGAGACGGACGATGCGGGCCTCGTTGGTGTCGGCGCCGCCAAAGCCATCGATCCAGTACACCGAGTCGCCCACGCGCAGCGCGCCGTGGGGAGCGTTCCCCTCCTGAAGCGGGAAGGTGACGACGCTGCCATTGTCGAACGGCACCAGCCGAACTTCACGCTGGCTCCACCAGAGATACTGCGAGGAGGTCCACGGCATCATGTCGGTGGCGTCGGCGGGGCCGGTGTCGACGAGCTCGCCCACGCCCCCGCTCCGGGGTATCGACCACACCATCGCTTTATCCTCGATGGGAAAAAACACGCGCGTCGGATCCAGCACCAGTGCGGGGCCGGCGCCCTGGATGCCCTCGGTGACTGTCTTCAGCACCTTGTAGCCGGTACCGTTGCGGTGCACCGTGCGCACGTCTTTGCGGGTGGTCCAGAACAGCTCGTCGCCTTCGAGAACGAGCCGGCGAAAGGAGGGGGCGGAGTCGGGCTGGGCGTAGACGACGAAGTCGGCGCCGGTCTGCAGGTGGATGGTGCGGATGCGGGGGCTCGGGTACTCCTCGATGGCGATGCCAAGATCGCCGTCGAGGACCATGTCGAAGTAGCGGCCCGCGGTGGTCACTGTGCGTACCGCGCGCGTTACGGTGTCGAAGGCCCGCAGGGTGCCGAGCGTGGTCAGCGAATCCACCAGGGGGTCGATGGTCCGCACCAAGACCTCGTTCCGATACGCATAGACCACCGCCGAGCTGCGAACGTCGAGCATGAGCTCGGGGACGCACTCACCAAAGCGGCACGCCGCGCCCCCGCAGCTGCGTTCGCAGGAGCCGCAGTGCTCGCTCTCGGCCCCCAGATCGAAGCACGCGCCCCCGCACGCGGTTTGATCCGCGAGGCACCCGCCATTTGCGTCGGCTGCCGCGGCGGCCCCGTCGGCGGGCGACGGCGCAGCGTCTTCGCGCTCTGCGTTCCCAACGGTGCGTTGCTCGATGCCCAGGACGACCTGGCAAGCGCCGCAGAGGAGCGCCAGAGCAAGGAGGCGGTGCCGGGCAACGGTACGCATGCAGACCTTCGACCGTATCGCCGAACGAGCGACAGCACAACGGCGCGCAAGCCAGCACGAGCGTGCACTCTACATTCCTCCGCTGCCGCGTTCGCATTCGCGTTGGCGAAGACCGAAGACTCCTCGACGGGTGGTTATCGCAGCGTATAGAGTTTCGCTCCAACGATATGGCGCGCAAGAAGACGGTGGTGCTGAGCATCTTGGGAACGGTCCTCGATGCGGGTCGCGGCGCTGGCCGGTGGGACAGGTGGCGCCCCACGGTGTCGCTCACCCAGCACGACGATCTGGTGGTCGACCGGCTGGAGCTCCTCCACGGCACGCACAGCCGTGACCTCGCGCAGCTGGTGACCAAGGACGTAGCGCAAACGTCGCCGGAGACGCGCGTGGTGCCCCACCTGGTGGACTTCGAAGACCCGTGGGACTTCGAGCAGGTGTACGGCATCCTCCACGGCTTTGCGCGCGGCTACGCGTTCGATCCGGAGCGCGAAGACTACCTGGTGCACATCACGACCGGCACCCACGTGGCGCAGATTTGCCTCTTCCTGCTGACGGAGACTCGCTACTTTCCTGCGCGCCTGCTGCAGACGTCGCCGGGCAAAGGCCGCCAGACCAGCTCCGGCAGCTACGCCATCATCGACCTCGACCTCTCCAAATACGATCGCCTGGCCTCGCGCTTTCGCAAGGAGCAAGCCGAGGGGCAGAGCTTCCTCAAGGGCGGCATCGAGACCAAGAGCGCCGCCTTCAACCAGCTCATCGAACGCATTGAGCACGTATCGGTGGGCTCCCGGGCGCCGGTCCTCCTCACGGGCCCCACCGGCGCCGGCAAGAGCAAGCTCGCCCGGCGCATCTACGAGCTCAAGAAGAACCGCAGGCAGGTGAGCGGCGCCTTCGCCGAGGTGAACTGCGCCACCTTGCGCGGCGACATGGCCATGAGCGTGCTCTTCGGACACACCAAGGGCGCCTTCACCGGGGCCACCGGCGACCGCCCGGGCCTCTTGCGCAAGGCCCACGACGGCGTGCTCTTTCTCGACGAGATCGGCGAGCTCGGGCGCGACGAGCAAGCCATGCTCCTCCGCGCCATCGAAGAGAAGGTCTTCTATCCGGTGGGCTCCGATCGCGAGGTCGGCAGCAACTTCCAGCTCATCGCGGGCACGAATCGCAGTCTGGAGACCGAAATTGCGAAGGGCACCTTTCGCGACGATCTGTTCGCCCGCATCAACCTGTGGACGTTCGCCCTGCCCGCGCTCCATCAGCGGCCAGAGGACATCGCCCCCAACCTCGACTTCGAGCTCTCGGAGGCTTCTCGCGTGCTGGGCATCGCGGTGACCATGAATACCGAAGCGCGCGATACCTTCCTGCGCTTCGCGCGCGGCTGGGAGTGGCCCGGCAACTTTCGCGACTTCAACGCCGCGGTGACGCGCATGGCCACGCTCGCGCACGGTGGGCGCATCACCGGGGAGGAGGTCGAAGAAGAGCTCGGGCGGCTGCGCGGCCGAGGGGCGAGCGCCGGTTCCGACGGCCGCGACCGCGTTACCGAGGTGATGGGCAAGGCCGCCGCCGAGCTCGATCGCTTCGACCGCGTGCAGCTGGAAGACGTGCTTCTGGTGTGCAGCAGCGCCAAGTCGCTCTCCGACGCCGGGCGGCGCCTCTTCGCGGCCTCGCGCGCCGGCAAGACCAGCGTCAACGACGCCGATCGCCTGCGCAAGTATCTGGCGCGCTTCGGCCTCGAGTTCAAAGACTTGGGGAGCTGACGCCTAGGCGCGGCCGTCGGCGCCCGCTTCCCAGGCGTAGTACCCGAAGAGCGCGCTCACGCACGCCCAGCCGAAGACCACCCAGGGCGCGAGCTCGGCCCCGCCGGCCATCCATCCGCGTGCGCACAGGAGCAAGAACGCACCCGCGAAACCGAAGCCCCAGCGCATCCACCCGGACGCCCGGCGATGGAGCGCCGCGCGGGTCGCCAGGGCCGGGAAGAACCAGCGCCGCAGCGCGTCGACGCGGGTCTGCTTGGTGATGAACATGAACGCGGCGTCTGCCGTCATCATGATTCCCATCGCGGCCACCGGCCCGACGCTGCCGAGCTTGGGCATGAGCGCGAATCCCAGCACCGGCATGAGAGAGGCATTGGCCAGCAGGAACCATCGTTTCCCAGGACGTGCGACCGGGAGCGCACGCGAGGGGGCGATGGCACGCGCGACGGCGGGAGCTCGCGCCCGCGACGCTTCGGCAGCGAGGAGCGCCGACGCGGTCATCGCTTCTGCCGTGGTGCGCGGCGGCGCGCTCACGTCGCGAACGAAGGAGGGCACCAGCACCGTCACCAGAAAAGGAAATGCGGCCTGGCCACAGGTTGCGCCGCAGGCGAGCGCGACGAGCGCCGCCACCACCACGAAGGGTCCGTGGGCGCCCAGCACCACCAGCGCGCCGAACACGATGGCGGTGGTCGACAGGAAGACCACAGGGCTAACGCGACGGCTCCACTTGGTGCGCGCTTCGCGCAGCGGGTCCGCGACGTCTCCGTGGCGAACGCGCATCGCGATGTGGGCCAGCACGGAGCCTGGCACCGGCGCGCAGGGGGAGGTGGCGGCGGCGGCCCGCACCCGCTCCTGGTGGAAGGCAACCAGGGCCTTCGGATCCGAGGTCTGGAAGCCCGCGAAGTCGTGCCCGTGGCGCGGCGCGAGGCGGATGTTGCGGGCGATGATCTGCCAGCGCAGGCCGGGCGGGGTTGTCTCGGTCTTCACGATGAATCCATCGTCGAAGAGCGTTCCCAGCGCGAGCGAGTCGACCCCCTCCGCCGTCTTGGTGAGCGCGAGTGTCGTCACGCCATCTTGGTGGAGCATCACGTAGGAGACCAGCGGCAAGGGAGGCCGCGCGGCCGGCGCTACGTGCTCGTCGTCGCCATCGTCATCGTCCTTCGGCTCTGGCTCCGGACGGCGATGGACGGCGGCCACCCAGCCGAGCTCCGAGAACCCCAGCCCGTGGACCTCGGCGAGCAGCGACAGAGAGAATTCCGGTCGGGCGCCCTGGTCGATGCCGGTGAGGTCGAAGTAGTCGAACACGCGCCGACGGTACACGCCGCGGCGTCCACCTACTAGGTCGCGACCTCGTAGATGCGGTTCTTGGACGGAGCGCCCAGCTCTGCCAGACGCGTCGCGTGCGCTTCCTCTTCTTCGAGCGACGTCACGGTGGCGCCTTGCCAGAGGCTGCGCACCTCGGGCTCGAGCACCGCGAAGGGCGGCCCGTCCATCACCGCCTGGTCGTACTCGAGCACCACCAAGAGGCCGAGCGACGCGGGCGGCAGCAACCCGCGGAGGTGCGCGACGTAGCGAGCGCGCATGGGCGGCGGAAGAGCGATGAGCGCAGCGCGATCGAAGAACGCATCCACCGGCCCCAGGAGCTCCGGCGTGAGCGCGAAGAAGTCGCCCACCAGGATGGTGACGCCGGGGGCCGCGAAGGAGGCGAACGGCCCATGCGCGGCGCGGGTGGGCTGCATCCCGTGCTCGGCGAAGAACGCCACCGCCGCCTCTTCCGCGAGATCGACGCCCACTACCTCGTGCCCCAGTGATGCCAGGTGCGCCATGTCCTCGGCCTTGCCGCACAAGGGCACCAGCACCCGCGCGCGACCGCGGAGCCGCGGCGCATAGCGCTCCAGCAGGCAATTGACGTGCCCCTCGTGAAAGCCGATGCGGCCGTCCTGCCAGCGCGTGATCCAGAAGTTCGGTTCCATGCGCTCGACAGGGTGCAGCGGATAGGGCGCCGAGGGAAGGAGGATCGGACCGCCTTGCCCCCGCCATGCAGGGAAGATCTGGCGAGCGCGCACCGTAAGCTGGGTCCGCGGGGCGTAGTGCGCGCCTCCTTGCACCCTTCTCGCCGCCCCGTACAGTAGAGGCCCCATGCGATCCCTTCTCGCCCTTGCTTCGTCCTTCTCCCGCACCGCTCGCCTGACGGCGGTCGGGGCCTCGGCCATCGGCCTCTCCTTCGCCGTCTCGCACTGCAGCAGCGACGGAGGCTCCGGTTTCACCGACCCTGATGCCAGCATCTTCGGCGACGGCTCGTTCATCCCGCCGCTGGGCGGCGACGGCTCGGTCGATGCCAAGCGACCGGTCGACAAGTGCAAGGTCGCGCCGGACGAGGACAACGGCGGCGGTCTCGAGTGCACCAAGAGCTCGCCCCCCAACTCCTTCAAGCCGGTGCTCAAGTGGAGCTGGAAGGCGCCTGTGCTGCCGGGCACCACTGAAGGCAGCATGGTGCTCCCGCTGGTGGCGAACCTCACCGACGACAACGCCGACGGCAAGGTCGACCTGTGCGACGTGCCCGACGTGCTCGTCACCGTGGGCGGCGGCGGCATCGGCGCCTCCGGGAAGATCTACATGCTCGCCGGCAACAACGGAAAAATGGAGATCGAGTTCCAGGGGAACGTCGACGCCAGCGTCACGCCCGCGCTGGGCGATCTCGACGGCGACGGGGTTCCTGAGATCGTCACCAACGACGTGGCCGGCCACGTGGTGGCCTACGACAACAAGGGCAAGCTCAAGTGGACCGGCGCCGACGTAGGCTTCCACAAGACGCAGATGAACTCGTACTGCCACGCCATGGCGATTTACGACCTTGACGCCGACGGCTCGCCAGAGATCATCTCAGCCTTCGAGGTGTACGACAACACCGGTAAGCGTAAATTCTTTCACGACGTGAGCAGCTTCCAAGGGCAGTACTGGTGCCCCGCCAACACCGCCGCCGACCTCGACGGCGACGGCAAGCTCGAGGTCATCTTCGGCAACGCGGCGTATCGCTCCGACGGCACCAAGCTCTGGCAGATTCCTGGGCCCCCGGGCCAGCCGCAGATTGCCAATCTCGACGCCGACCCGGACCCGGAGATTTTCGTGGCGCGGCAAGACGGCATTCTCGTGCTGGAGCACACCGGCGCCATCAAGTTCGGCCCCATCAACCTGCTCGGCGAGTCCACTTCGCCCAACTGCTGGTCCAAGCCCGGCGCGGTGCACGACTTCGACGGCGACGGCATCGCCGATCTCTCCGCCTCGACCTGCACCAAATACGGCGTGTACAAGATGGGCGCCGCGGGTCTGACATTGAACTGGCAAAAGGCCGTCAACGACACCAGCGGCCTCGCCTCCACCACCGCGTTCGACTTCCTCGGCCGCGGCATCGCCCAGGCGGTGTACGGCGACCAAGCTGCGCTGTTCGTGTTCGACGGCAAGACCGGCGACACCAACCTGCAGGCCGAGCGCTCCTCGGGCACGCTCATCGAGTACCCGGTGGTGGCCGACGTCGATAATGACCAGTCGGCCGATATCGTGGTTGTCTCGAATGCCAACTTCGGCACCAACTACAGGAACACCGTCGACGTGTGGCAAGACGCCGAGAAGCGCTGGATTCCCACCCGCCGCATCTGGAACCAGCACGCGTACCACGTCACCAACGTGCGCGAAGACGGCACCATCCCCAAGAAGATGGTGCCCAACTGGAAGAAGCTGAACACCTTCCGCACCAACGCCCAGATCGAAGGCAACGGCGACTGCGCCCCGCCGCCGCCCAACAAGCCGAAGTGACGAAGTGACGCCAATGGGATGGTGAAACGGGTTGGTCGCCAACCCCGAAGCACGCGGTGCGACTGCAACCCACATGCGAGTCCACCGCGACTCTCGCTAGCTTCAGGGCAACGCAGATCGTGTCGGTCGGCGGCTCGAAAAATGTACGATGCCGGCATGCGACTTCGCACGGGCATGGCGCGCAGCGTGTGGTTCGGCGCGCTGGCGATGTTCGTCGGGGCGTGTTTGGGCGAGGCGGCCCCCGGTGCGCGCACGGCGCCTCCGGTGGCGACCGGCGAGAGCCCTGCGGTGGTGGACGCGGGCACGCAGGCCGTCGCCACGAGCATGGTGGACGCAGCCGTGAAGGTTACGGATGCCGGCGCGCACGCGTGGCGGAATGCGGCCTCGTGCGCGGCCCTGCAGCGGAGCAAGGCCCTCGGCTGCTGCAACCCTTCGCCCGAGATGCTTCTGTGCATCGTGTACAACAACGCGAATCACGTGGTGGGTCCGTACCCTGCGCGGGTTCTGCTGGTGACCGCCACCGATACCCAGCGCGTGGTGGCCAATGTCACGCTCGACCTGCGCAACCACGGGGGCCCGAACGTGGCCGAACCGACCGTGGGCCTCCTCGGGCTCTCGGTGCAGCCCTGGGGGTTCGAGCTATCGGCACTGCAGGGTTGCGGCGACGCCGAGGTCGCGGCCACCAAGCGCATGTGCACGCGCGTGGGAAGGCACACCTGGGACGGCCACAAGCTGGTGCACGAGGCAGCAAAGTAGGAAGGCGACGATTTCGCGCGACAGGCGGCCGCGACGTGGCTCAATGGGCAACGCCATGCATCGGATCCTCCACGCCCTCGCCACCGAACGATTCGCGACATTGGAGGCCGCGGGGGCCACCGAGGAGTGGCTGCTGCGCCCGTTCCGCCGACGCGCCGCGGGCAAGGCTCTGCGGGCCGCCGATACGCTCACCAAGCTCACCGATCTGGCGCATCTGGCGCGGGTGGCGCGGCTCCGGGCGACGCCCGGCGGCGCCGAGGTAGACTTCGACGACGAGCGGGCGGTGGTCGCGGCCTATGCATCGCTCCCGCCGCGGCCCCCGGCGGGCCTTCCGCTCCAAACGCTGGGACTTTTTTTCGGTCTGGCCATCGCGGTGGCGACCGGCTTCGGGGTGCGGGCCTTCACCCGCCCCTTCGCCGCCGACGGCAGCGGTGTGGGCCGGGCCCTGGCGCAGAACTTCGGCGGTCAGGTCGCAGGCGTGGCCAACGGCGAGCGGCCCACCGCCGAGGCCGCGGTGCGCCGCGTGTTTCCGCTCCGCGAGCTCCCGGCGCCGGCCGAGGGTCCGATGCTCGACCTCTTCGCGGCCCAAATCGCAGCGGCCGACGACGCCGCGCGCATGCCCGAGGTGTATGCCAAAACCCGCGAAGTGAACCGCGCCTTCGCCAAGCTGGGGCAGCCGTTCTACCTCGACGCCCGGCACTACCAGCGGGCGCCGCTTTTGTATGCATTCTACAAGGAACGCGAGGATGAGGGTGGGGCGCCGGGTTTCGCCGGTGAGCGGGTGGTGTTCCTGTGGCGTCTCGACCACCTGAACATCTCGAAGGCGGCCCTCGGGTATACCCATCGCGAGGCCGACGCCGCCCTGGTGCTCTACGATCAGGTGGAGGAGCTCCTGATTCAAGACGTGCTCCCGGCGCTGGCCGAAGGCGAAAAGGTGGATTTGATCGACGCTCCGAGCCGCGACCCCAAGAAGGCCTGGCAGGAGGACATCGAGACCCGCTCCGCCCGCATGGTGCGCGAGAGCTTCGCTGGCGCAGCCGATCACGACAAGCTGGTGGAGCTGGGCACGCTGCTGGCGCGCAGGCGGGCCATCGTGAAGAAGTGGCAGGGCGATCTGGCAGGCCAGGGCAAGCGCCTGCGGGAGCCCACCCGGCTCTTGCCCGAGGCCGACTACGTGAAGGAGCTGTGGCTCCTGGTGCCCGCCAGCTCCCGCCACGAATGGGACGACGTGCACGACGCCCTTGCCTCCAAAGCGGTGCTCGCCACCTTCGAAGCCCTGCGCGACCGCTTCGCCGACAACGTCGCACGCCACGAGCTTCAGCATCGCTTCGACGGCCAGAAGACGCCGGACTGCAACGCCGCGAGCCCGTGCGCCGCGCTCGACATCCCGGCCGCGGTCAAGAGCCGCGTGGGCCCGCGCGACGAAGCGCCGGTCATGCTGGGTTCCATGCCGGGCCGCGTTCGCAACGAGACCAGCGCCTACCTGGCGGAGATGGCCCGCCCCGGCGGAATGCCCAAGATGACCATCCTGGGCCTGCTCCGCACGGTGCTCGATCGCGAGGCGTGGGGCGACGTGTACTGCAACACCACATTGGTGCTCCTGGACGTCTTGGGTTCGGAGCTCGGCCTGGCCGACGAGACGATGCCGCTGGTGATTCAGGGCGCCGTGCAGCGCGCCTCGGTGGCGTCGTTGGTCACGCTCCTCTTCGCGCGGTCCGACGACGACCTCCGGAAGGCGGCCGCCAAGAAGTGGCGCGACCTGTATGGCTACGACCTGCCCATCGCCACCATGAAGCTCGTCGCGCAGGAGAAGCGCTGGCGCCACTGAGCCGCCCCATTTTTGTCGGCGTCGGTGGTATCGTGACCACCAGGCAGCCTTCATGAGCGCGAAAGAGATTCGGATGTCCGGTGCGTTGGTGGTGCGGCATCGGCGCACCCTCGAAGCGCTGCTGACGCGCGATCGCGTCGCGGCCGCGCTCGCGGGCATTGCCGCCGAAGAGCGCGAAGAGTTCCTGCATGCTTCGACCCTCTCGTGGGTACGTATTCCCACCATGGAATCGGTGTTTCGCGCGCTGGCCGAAGACGCAGGGCGCGACGCAGCGGAGCTGCACGTGGAGGTCGTGAAGCGCTCGGTGGCCGACAACGTGGGCGGGGTGTGGCGCCTCTTGCTCCGGTTCCACGGCGACGATTCGCTGGTGGCGCGCTTGCCGCGGGTGTTCTCTCGAGCCTACGACGGCGGCCGGGTGAGCATGGTGACGGTGGGCGAAGGCATCGGCACGTTCAAGGTCGACGAGTGGCCCGGCATGCCCGAGTATGCGCGGCGCGGCCTCGCTGCGGGCGGCGAAGAGGTGCTACGGCTCGCGGGGCGCCTCGATGCGCACATCAAGTGCGTCTCGCCCGCCGGTGCCGACCCGGTGATGTTCCACGTGACCTGGCGGTTGTGACCCCGGAGCGGAGCCCATCACACTGAGGGGTTGCGCCGCAGTGCCCAAGAGCGCGACACTACGGAGTGCTCTTCGCCCGTGCTGTGTTGCGCCCTGCTTTCGTGATTTGCGCCGCCCTGACCGCACTCTCTGGCTGCGGCGGCAACGCCGCGAGGCCTCGCGCTGCGGAGCCGCCCCGAGAACGCGCCGGCGCTCCCGCTGCGAACGGCGACCCTGCAAAAGCAGGCGCCGAGGGCATTCGCGCGGTGGTCCACGCCAACATGGGCCCCATGCGCGCGTGCTATCGCGAAGGCCTGGCGCGCAACCCTCACCTGGCCGGCCGCATCGCCGCCAGCTTCACCATCGGCAAAGACGGCCAGGTCTCCGGAGTCACCGACGTGCACGACACGCCCGCCAGCGGCGACCTCTCTATGAGCGACGTCCGCGCCGAGCGAGAGCACCCGCGGTTCGCCGACCGCCAGGTAGTCGAATGCATTCTACACGAATTTGCCAAGCTGCATTTCGCCCCGCAGGAACGCGGTTCGATGTCGGCGGTTTACCCCCTCACGTTTCGCCCTCCGGAATGAGGGTCCGGCTCTGCGCATGAACGGCCAAGCGTACCTGACGGTGCACGGCACCTCGGTGGTGCTCGACCCGGTGGGCGGGGCACGCGGCGAGCGCGTGGTGCGCATCGCGCGGGCGGCGTGCCTGGACGCCCTCGATCTCGCGCCGGCAGACCTTCGAGGTGCACTGCAAGCCGCCAACGCGCGTGTGCGCCAAGCAAGCCAGGAGGATACGGCGCTCCTGGGCGGCACGTGCTCTGCGGTCGGCGTGGTGCTGGAGCCCGCTTCGGTCACCGTCACGGTGGCGTGGGTGGGCGACGCGTGCGCGCTCCGCTACCGAGGAACGACGCTGACCCAGCTGACGCAGCCACACGTACTTTCCCGGGAGTACGAGCGCGTGGCCGTGCTCGATCCCGACTTTCCGCCGCCCAACCTCCTGGTGCGCGCCATCGGCGCGCGCGAAGACGCCGAGGTAGAGGTGCGACGCGAGGCGGTGCTTCCCGGCGATTTGTTCCTGCTGGCCACCGGCGCGGTGCTCCGCGCCTTCCAAGGCGGCCTGGAAGACTTCATGGCCCATGCGGTGGCGCGCAGCGGGCGCTCGGCCACGGCGCTCTCGCGCGAGCTGCTGGCCGGCGCCTGGGCGCGCAACGAAGGCCAGACGCTGACGGTGCTGGTCACCGGCGCGGGCGAGGAAGAAGAGCTTCGACCGGTGGCCGCCTCCTCGTTTCCGATGTCGGCCTGATTCTACTTCGCAGTCGTGCTCAATCGCTGTCGGGCTGTCACACTGCGTGCGGAAGGAGCGATGACCCGGCATGACGATGCAGCCGAGCGTGTTCTTCGCGGCCGCGCTCGCGCTGGCGCTTTTTGCCTCGAGCAACGCCCGCCCTGCACCCACCGCACCCACCGCCGCCGACGCATCGTGCCGCGAGCCCCAGTGCGCGTGGGATGGCGGGTGCGTGGCGTTCGCGCAAGGTCCCATCGCCTGGGACTGCCGGATGGGAATGCGGCGCGGCGCGCCCGACGAATCCGATTTCGAGCCGCTGCGCTATCACGTGTACTTTGCACGGAGTAGCGGCAGGCCGCGGGAGATCGGTCGCATTCTGGTGTACGACGGCCCCATCGACGTTCCCGACGACGCAGCCTACGAGCCGCTCGAGCGCCCGGTACAGGTAACCACCGACGCCGCGCGTCTGCTCGTGCTCCCTCGCCGCGGCTCCTGCTGGGAGGACTCCTTTCGCCTCGAGGGCGGAAGGTTGCGCGAGAACGCGCCGGGTCGTTCGCGGCGCGCCGACTGCGTGGCTGGCGACAACCAGGTTTCGGGTGGCGGCATCGAAGCCCCATGATTCAACTCCACGCCTGGGGCACACCCAACGGCAAGAAGATCCCGGTCGCTCTCGAAGAGATGGGCCTCGGCTATACCCTGCACAAGGTCGACATCGGAAAGGGCGATCAGAAGGAGCCGGCCTTCCTGGCGCTGAATCCCAACGGGAAGATTCCGGCCATCGTCGACGACGACACGGGCGTCACGGTCTTCGAGTCGGGCGCCATTCTGGTCTACCTCGCGGAGAAGACCGGCAAGCTCTTGCCGAAGGAAGGCCAGGCGCGGGCCGACGTGCTCGCCTGGCTCATGTTCCAGATGGCCGGGGTGGGCCCCATGATGGGCCAGCTCGGCTTCTTCAAACGGGCGAACAACGAGGCGGCGATCGAGCGCTTTCGCATCGAGGTAGAGCGCCTCTTCAGTGTCATGGAGGTCCAGCTCGGCAAGCACGACCACCTGGCGGGCGCGTACTCCATCGCCGACATCGCGACCTTCACCTGGGCCTCGAACCATGCCTTCGTCGGCCTCGACGTCACGCCGTTCCCGAAGGTGCAGGCCTGGCTCGCCCGGATCGCCGAGCGCCCGGCCGTGAAGAAGGGCCTCGCCGCCTTCGACTGATTGACCGCGACAGGCAACAGAGTGAGGGGGCCCCTCACTTCGTTCGGGGTGACCCGAGAGCAACAGAGTGAGGAGCCGGCTTGCTTCTTGACGCGCAAACAGGCCTTCAAACTTCCGCCGTCATCCCGAACGGAGTGAGGGACCCCCTCTGCGTTCGGGGTGACCCGAGAGCAACCGAGTGAGGAGCCGGCTTGCTTCTTGACGCGCAAACAGGCCTTCAAACTTCCGCCGTCATCCCGAAC
>JBBQWQ010000024.1:0-117960 GCA_038210445.1 Polyangiales bacterium | reverse complement strand
AGATGGGCCCGCCTCCCACCGTGGCGCGCACCAGCGCCGTGGAGATCGCGGTCGCGATCAGGACCAGCCCGAGCGCGTCGATGACCACCATGCCGGTCACGATCTCGACGACGAAGAGCACCGCGGCGAACGGCGTGTTGTACGCGGCTGCGAAGCCCGCTGCCGTGCCGGCCGCGATGAGCGAACGCGCCGTGTCACCGTGGATGCCCGCTCTGGTAGCGACGCTTGCGCCCAGGCTTCCTCCGAACTGGATGAGCGGCCCTTCACGTCCGACCGAGCCACCGGTCGCGATGGCCAGCCACGAACCGACCGCCTTCCACCACGTCGAGCTCAGCGAGAGGCGGGTACGTCCGAGACCGACCGCCTCCATCACGTCACCGACGTTCTGGCTCGGCGAGCGGACGCGGATCATCCCTACCAGGCCCGCGAGGAGGCCCCCGAACGCAGGGAGAGCGAGCCGCACCGGCCACGGCAGACGCGTGAAGACCTCGAGGACGTCGTGAGCCTTGAAGAGCGCGGCGTAGAGCGAGTGCAGCCCCAGCCGGAACGCCATCGCGAACAACGCCGCCCCGACCGACACCACGACGAGCGCCGCGAGCACGCGACCCACCTCCATGAGTGGCGCCGCCCGAAATGGCGACGGATCGCCCGCTGGTGCGCCGCCGGCAGGCCGGTCCTCGTCGCCGCCGGCGGCCATGGCCGAGCGCTCAGCTCTTCTGGTTGTAGTTCGTGTTCTCGAGCAGGATCACGTTCGTCTTGGAGCGGCTCTCGCCGACGCTCGTGATGTAGACGGCCGGCTGATCTTGCACCGGGCACACCTTCTCGCAGGCGCCGCAGCCGATACACAGGCTGGGATCGACGTGCGGCCGCTGCAGCTTCACCTGGTGCATGCCTGGCTGCTCGCCGGCGGGTCCCGGCTTGCTGTCACGCATCGGCGCCTCGACCTCTTCGACCCAGATCGCCTTGGGCGACGTCGGGCAGAACTCCTCGCAGACGATGCAGGGAGTCTGCATCGACCACGGCAGGCAGCGACCGTGATCGTAGAACGCGGTGCCGATCTTCACCGGCGGGACGCCGAGGCCGAGCTTCTCCTTCTCGGTGATCTTCTGGATGGCGCCGGTCGGGCACACCTGGCCGCAGAGCACGCACGAGTGCTCGCAGTAGCCGATGCGCGCGATGAGGATGGGCGTCCAGAGGCCTTCGATCCCGGCCTCGAACATCGCGGGGTGAAGCGCGTTGTTGGGGCACACCTTCATGCACTCGGCGCAGCGGATGCAGCGCTCGAGGAAGGCGCGCTCTTCCACCGCACCCGGGGGCCGGATGACCTTCGCGTGGTAGTTCACGTCGAGGGAGTCGGCGATGCGCACCGCGGGAATGAAGGCGGCGCCGGCGGCGGCGGTGGCCAGGAGCGTGCGACGCTGGGTGTCGGGGCGGGTGACCGTGCTCTTGCGATTGGGCAAGAAGCGGAACTTGATGACGTCCTCCGGGCAGGCCGACTCGCAGTTCATGCACATGTGGCACTCGTCTTGGCGCCACTTCACGCCGCCCTGCGGGCTATCGGCGCCCTGGCAATTGACGATGCACAGGTTGCAATCGGTGCACTTTGCATGGTCTTTCTCCATGCCGAACAGCGCGAAGCGGGAGAACATGCCGAGGAAGGCCCCCAAAGGGCAGAGCACGCGGCACCAGAAGCGCGGGATGAAGCGGTTGGCGAAGAGCACCGCCACCAGCAAGAACAGGATGAACCAGGTCTGGTGGAAGTAGAACTGATGCGACTGCCACACCGTGGTGGCGAGGAAATCCTGGGTGCCGTCGGCGGCCTGCTGAACCGGGCGCGCGGGCACGTCTTGCACCAGCGCGAGGCCGCGCCCGCCGGCGTACTGCACGGCGGGAATGACGCCGAGCCCGATCGCACGGACCGCGATGCAGATGGGGTCGAACAGCCCGCCGATGGCGCTCCCGGCGACCGACGCCAGGATGAACGCGTACATCAGGTAGTACTTGACGCGCTGGTAGGTGTGCGTCTTGTTGGCCTCTACCCGTGAGCCACCGCGCCCACGACGCGACGGCAGGATCCAACCGAAGAAGTGGTGGAGCGTGCCGAACGGGCAGATCCATCCGCAGAACACCCGGCCGAACACCAGCGTGAGGGCCAGGAGCCCGACGCTCCACAAGAGCCCGCGGTACACGGTGTGCGTCGAGAGCACCGTCATGGCGCTCACGAACGGGTCGGCCAGCAGGAACGCCTCGACCGGATACGGCAAGCGCACCGCGGTGTCGGCGTTGGCGGCAAAGTTTCCGCGGAAGCCGGTTTGAAACAGGAAGAACATGAACAGGCCGAAGAAGCCGGCCTGCGACACGCGGCGCGCCCACACCAGGAAGCGAATGATGGGCCGCGCCGGAATGCCCGAGCCGGGCCGGCTCGGGTCGAGCTTTGCAGGCTTCTTCGAGGCCGCACCCGGCACGCCGGCATCGCGCGATACTGCAGCTGCGGTGGCTGCGTCGCGCGGCGTCCCAATGCCGAGAATCCCCGCCAGCTCCGCGAGCCGCGACCGCGTGCGCTTCTGCATCTGCTCCGCGTCCTTGCGCGCAGGCGCGGCCGTGGTCTTGCAGTCGCACGCGCCGGTGCCGCAGCCCTTGGCGGGCGCAGCGGGAGCCCGCGCAACCGGCGCCGGCGCGCTGTGCGTAGCCCCCGGGCCGTCGAGAGCAAGCACCGCACCGACCTTGCCCTTCCACGGAATGGGATCGGCGTGCACGTCCATGGGCGCCGACTCCACCCGCGCCACGTCGAGCAACACGCCCGCAGAGGCGGCCTTTTTGGCAGCCTCGAGGGAGTTTTTTCGCGAAGGGGAAACGCTCGGAGCGCGCTGGGGTACGTTGGCCACCGGCTAGACCTCTCGCACCCGCAGGCTCTGCCAGTTCATGGTGCCGAGGTTTCGCTCGTGGCCCATCTTCAGGTACGGCATGTTCTCGGGCTTCTGCCCGATGAGCGTGCAGCCGAACGCGTCGGCAGCCACCTGGTCGACGGTGGCGAACACGGTGTTCATCACCTTGGTGTCGTCGATATTGCCGCCTTGCGGGCCATTGCGCATGAGCACGCGCATGGCGTCGACCACCACCAGCGTGGGCCGCATGAAGGTGGCAAGGTCGGCGATGGACGTATCGATGTTCTGGTGCAAGCGGTTGCGCCGGCCGCCCAGCACGCCGTACCAGTTCTTCATGGCCGCGGTGTATTTGGCCAGGTTGTGGTGCTTCGCCACTGGCACGTTGATGACCTTGTCGGCATCGACCAGCGTGGTGAAGATGGGCCACTCATCGAGGACCTCGCCCTTGATGCGCGTCGTGCGGTAGCGGTGCTCCGCCGGGAGGACGATGTCGGCGCCCTTGGCGTAGGCGGCCTTCCAGATGCCCGAGCGCTGGAAGCAGCGGTCGGGCTCGTTGCACGACCCGTCGGCGACCACCACGCGCTTGGCGCCGGCCTCGAAGGCCTGCTGGACCACCGCGGCGACGACGTCGGGGTTGGTGTTGGCGGCGTGGATGGGCATGCGGTCCCAGCCGATGTTGGGCTTCACCACCACGATGTCGCCGCGGCTGATGAAGCGCTTCATGCCGCCCATGGCCGCGAGCGCGCGACCCACCAGCACCTCGGCGCTAGGCGTTTCGTCGGCCTTGGCGCGGGCGATGGCGAGCTCGGCAAAGTCCGCCGTCGTGCCCTTCAACGTGTAGTCGCGAACCTGCCGCGTGCCGCCAGCCTGCGAGGCGCCGAAGCCGCCCTTGTCCCAGACGAAGCGACCGAGGGCGGCGCTTCCCCCGAGCACCGCCGCCGCAGCCCCCAACCGGGTCAGCAGCTCGCGGCGAGACGGCCGATAAAAGTATGGCGAGACGATGCTGGGGCTGGCGACAGCCTTCGCTGGCGGGGGCGCGAGTTTTTCGCCTTCCGGCGGTGCGCTCTTGTTGTCTTCCGCGGCCATGAGGGATTCTTACCCACAGAATCATCTGTTCGGCAACTCCAGGGCGCGCTTTCGTAGGTGCTGCGGGGCTCGTGAACGAGCCTGCCGACCGCAACCGACAGGTGGAAACCCTGGGCGCCGCTGCTCGCGAAGCAACGGTCGGCGCGCTTTTGGCGCAAAAATTTCGCGATATCCCGCGATTCAGGGGATCTGCGCCACGACCGCGATCACTTCGCGCCGGATCGTGGCGATCTGCCCATCGAGATTGAGCGCTCGCAGCGCCCAGTCGATCTCCGTCGCCCCTTCGTCGAACCCGCCCACGATCTCTTCGACGAGCGCCTCGGCGATGGCGAGGTTGGCCGCCAGGGGATGCACCACCCCGCCGACCGCGCGCGCGTGGTGGTTGCCCACGACCAGCACGATGTCGGGCGGAAAGCGCCAGAGCTTGGTCATGATCTCGCCGGCCTCGGCGTGGACCTCGAGGAGCACCGGGCGCACCTCTTCGAACGTCGGCAGCTTGGCGCGCGAGGTGGTTCCGCACAGCGCCACCATGCTGGCCGCGAAGCCCACGTCGTGGAGCAGACCGCACAGAAACGCGTACTCGTCGTAGAGCGAGGTGTGGCGGGCGATGATGGCCGAAGCGTGGGCCACCGCCGACGCGTGCTTGCGCAGGCGTTCCATCGGCTCTTCGAAGCCGGGGGCGCGGAAGATGCGCGCGCTGGTGGACACCTCGAGGAAGAGCTGGCTGATGGTCACCAGGCCGAGCCGGGCAATGGCTTGCGCGAGCGACTGCACCGGCGCCCCGCCGCGCGAGTAGTACGCCGACTGCGCGCGGCGAAGTACGGCCGCCGCGGTGAACGGATCACTCTCCGCGAGCTTGGCAACCCGCGCCAGATCGACGTCCACCTGCCGGGAGAGCTCGTGGAGCTCGAGCGCCACCCGCGGTAACACCGGCGGATGGTAGTTGGGCGCGCGAAACGTCTCCAGCAAGCGCCTGCGCAGGTCGTCGCGGTCGAGTCCCTGATCTTCGGCGGCGATCTCCACCACGCCGCGGCCGTACCCCTCCCGCATCCGCGCCGGCAGATCCATAGCGAGGGTGAACGGGCGCCCACCGCCGGCCTTGAGTCGAAATCGCCCGCATGCAATGCTCATTTGGATGATCGGACGAAGGCGCCTCCTGACCGGCCTCGCCGTGACCGCCGGCGCCTACGGCGCCTTTTGTGTGCTCGCGCGCGCGGTGTATCCTCGGCTCCTCTATCCCGCATTCTTGGGCGCGGTGGGCGTAGGCGCGCCGGCCGGCGGCGAGCTGCTCGAGGTGACTTCGCGGGGCGGTCGCACGGTGCGCGCGCTGGCCTTCGGTAGCCCCCAGGGAGCGAGCGGCCGCACGCTGGTCTTCTTTCACGGGAACAACGAGACCGCCGACGACAACGTGGGCTTCGCGGCCGAGCTCGCGCTCCGCGGCCACCGGGTGATTCTTGCAGAATACACAGGCTACGGCCGCTCCAAGGCGCAGGGCGCCCCCCGCGAGCAGGTGCTCTACGAGGACGCCGACGCGCTCCTCGCGCATCTCGGTTGCAAGACCACGCCTGCGGTGCTGATGGGGCGCTCGCTCGGCACTGGCGTCGCCGCGGAAATGGTGATTCGCGGCTACGGGCGCGGCCTGGTGCTGCTGTCGCCTTACACGTCCATCGACGAGGTGGGCGCCCGGTACCTCCCCTTCTTGCCGGTGCAGACGCTGCTCTCCGACCACTTCACCACGCTGCGCAAGGCGAGCGCCATCCGGGTCCCGACGCTGGTGGTTCACGGCACCGACGACGAAATCATCCCCTTCGCCATGGGCGAGCGGGTCGCGGCGGCCATCGCCGGGGCCACGCTGCTGCGGGTCGAGGGCGGCATGCACAACGACCTGTTCACCCGCGCCGGGCCCCGCATCTTCGCAGCCATGGATGCGCTCTTCGCGCGAAGCTGAGCTTACGCGGCGGCCGACGCGTCCTCCCGCCCCGGTCGAATGCGAGGCAGAGGGGCGTTCGCTGGGAGGAGCGCCGGTCGCTCACCCTCTCTTCTGGTGAGGACGCAAGGCGCATGCATTCCGAAGGGTTCGACCAAAAGCACCAGTCTCCCAGGTGACCGGTGTTTTTCGTGACGCTACTTGATGCTTCGGTCCAGTCTGCACGGCGGCTGACAAGCGCCAAGCAGGAGACTGAGTGTTTTTCGTCAAGACCGAGGGAGGCGCGTTCGCTGGGGGGCAGCGCGCGCAACGAACTCCTGTTCGTGAGCACGGGAGGCGCCGGCATACCCGAAGGTATTGACGAAAAACACCAGTCTCCTAGGTTTTGGGGCGGCCGTGTCCGGGTCCCAGGATCTCCTGGAGCTTGGCGGGGCCATCGAAGCTGTGCACGTGGGGCGGATGGTGGCAGGAGGTGCAGGAGTCGGCGCTGGGCTTGGCGATGAGGATCTTCGCCTTCGAGGGGTTGGCGGCGTGCTTGCTGCCGGGCCCGTGACAGACCTCGCACTGCACGTTGGTGAGGCCATCCACGTGGGTCACCGTGGAGCCACCGGGGCGGTCGTAGCCGGTGACGTGGCAGCTCACGCAGTCGAGGTTGAACTCCTTGAACTGCGTCGAGAGCGTGGCGTAGGCGTGCGAATGCGCGGTCTTGTCCCACACCTTCTTGGCGTCCTCGTGGCAGGCGACGCAAGCGGCGACCCCCACGTAGCTCGGCTCGCCATCGGCCGGCGGCCGCGGAAGCTTGCCGGCGAAGCTCATCTTGTTCTCTTCGTTGACTTTCTTGTAGTATGCACTCATCAGGTCGGTGACCTTGGCCTGCGAGCCGAAGGCCGGCCGAACCTCCTGGGTGCGGTAGCGGGCGTAACTGCCCTTGGCCGGCGGCGGCGCATGGTCGAAGGCGTCGCGGGCCGACTCGGCCTTGGTGAGCGCCGCGCGCTTCTCGTCTGCGTCGGGCTTCTGTCCTTTGCCGTCGCGCTCGAGGTCGGCGATGGCGCCCCGGAGCTCGTCGATGCGCGCCGACAGCTCGCTGCGCTTTCGCGACTGGTCGAGGGAGCTGGCGTCCTGAAACGTGAAGCTGCCGTCGCGCACATAGAGGTCGAGCACGCCCACCGTTTGCACGTGGTTGCCGGTCTCGGCGATGAGCACGTTGCCGATGCGCTCGCCCGAAGGCGTTTCGGTGTTGGCCTCGCCCGAGGTTCCCGGCGTGCCCACCACGATGGCGGTGAGCTCGGGCACGTTGTCGGCGATGCGCTTGGCTTCGCCGCGGCCGGTAGCGGCCAGCACCACGAACACCTGCGCGCCCTTGCCTTTGAGGTCGGCGAGCGCCGCCTTGACGCGATCGCTGGCGCTGGGCGCGCCTTCCTTTTGCGGGCCGATGCCGATGAGCCCGACCTTTACCGAGCCCACGTCGCGGAGGGCGCCCTTGCCATCGAGCAGCTCGGCGCCCGAGAGATCGCGCAGCTTCTGCAGCTGGGGCGCGCCGCCCGCAGAATCGTTCTCGCCCGGCGCGAAGGCCAGGAGGTTGAGCGTGCGCAAGGCCGAAGCCATGGCCTCGGCGCGCGCCTTGTCTTGGCTTGCGCGGTCCGCCTTCAGCTCTTTATCCATGAAGAAGAGCGGACCGGCGGCGACGAGCGCCGCGTTCTTCGCGCTGCCGCGCTCCTTGTCGATGAACGCCGCCAGGTGGTCGACGCCGCCGAGCTGGTCTTTCACGCAACCGCAGGGCTCGAGGGCGCCGGCGGGGTCGGAGAGCAGGTACAGACGCACCGTCGGCTCGGACTCCTTCTCGGCGGTCCCGGTGACCGGAGAGCGGCAGGCCTCGCACGCCACCGAGCCGAGCGCGGAACTGGCGACGGCCATCGCGGCGAGAAGGCCACCGAGCTTGGAGCGTACCGGTGCA
The DNA here is from genome assembly GCA_038210445.1 of Polyangiales bacterium. Taxonomy (GTDB): domain Bacteria; phylum Myxococcota_A; class Polyangia; order Polyangiales; family Polyangiaceae; genus JABFRG01. The sequence goes on along the minus strand of JBBQWQ010000024.1, from coordinate 110,108 downwards.
GAAGGTGCGGCGCGTAGTGAAGATGCGGGGCGGGCCATCGAGACTTCATATACTCCCGGCGGCGCGCCCACGTGAATAGCTTGTACAAGTGGCCGCGGGAGACGCGCGGGAGACGACGAATTTCGCGCGCTGCGCTCCCGCTTGGCGTACTTTGAGGACCAGACGTGACCTCCCTCCCGACACGTTTCGGTCCCTTCGTGCTCGAGACGCGCATCGCAGTCGGCGGCACCTCCGAGGTGTACCTCGCGCGGGCCGATCCCCGCAGCGGGTTTCCCGAGCGCCTCATCGTGAAGCGCCCGCTCCCGCAGTTTCAGAGCGACGACGCGTGGAAGGCGATGTTCTCGCGCGAGGCGCGGCTGCAAGCGGCCATCAGTCACCCCAACGTGGTGCGCGTCTTCGACGCTGGCACGGTCACTTCTGGCGAGCCCTACCTTGCCATGGAGTACGTGGAAGGCGTCGACGGCGACCGCCTCGCGCGCCGAGTGCGCCAGGTGGGCGAGCACATCGATCCCGCGCTCGCCACCTACATCGCCAAGGAAGTCTTGGCGGCGCTCGAAGCGGTGCACGCGGCCTCCGACGAGCTGGGCAGGCCGCTGGGCATCTTGCACCGCGACGTGACGCCGTCGAACATCTACCTCTCCCGCAGCGGCGAGGTGAAGCTGGGCGACTTCGGCCTGGCGCACTCGCAGCACAAGGCGTCGTTCCGCAGCGAGACCGGCAACACCCTGAAGGGCAAGTTCGCCTACCTGGCGCCGGAGCAAGTGGCGGGCGATCCGGTGGACCACCGCGCAGATCTCTTCAGCCTCGCGGTGGTGCTGGCGGAGCTCCTTTTGGGGCGCCAGCTCTTCGACGAGAGCGGCCAGCTGGCGGTGCTCCTGGCCATTCGCGACGGCCGCATCGACGCCGTCCAAGAGCTGCGCGGGCGCGTTCCTGCCGGCCTGCTGGCTGCGCTGCTCACCGGGCTCTCGCGCATTCCGCGGGTGCGCTTCCCCCACGCGCGGGCGTTTCTCGAAGCCATCGAGCCGTTCGCCATGCCGGCGCCGCAGGCGGTGCGCGCGCTTGCCGAGAAGGTGCGCTGGGTCACCACCAACCCCACCGGCGCCGCCATGCCGGTCGTGCGCATCGACGGTGCCGGCGGCCCGCAAAGCGAGCGGCTGGGGCTGGAGGAGACGCAGCTCAAGCGGCGGCCGCGCTCGGTGCTCGAAGCGAAGACCATCCTGTATTCGGCGGAGCCCTCGTTCGCCGTGCTCTCCACCGGCGAAGAGCGCGGACCCTTGAGCTTCGCCGAGCTGGTCGAGGCGCTGGCCACCGGAGAGATCGGCCGCGGCGACCGTGTAGACTACATGGGTGAGGGGTTTCGCCTGGTTGAAGACATGGAAGACCTGGTTCGCTTCCTGCCCGCCAAGACCGAGCGCACCCAGGAGGTAGAGGGCCCGGGCGCCCCCGACTTCGTGGACGAGCTCTCGGTGGCGACGGTGCTGGCGGTGCTGGCCCGGGTGGTGAAAAAGAAAGAGACCGGCGTCTTGTTCGCGGAGCGCGCCGCCACCCCGGAGTCGGGCAAGGCCATCCGCAAGGAGCTCTATTTCGAGGGCGGAAAGCTGCACCACGTGGCCTCCAGCGACGCAAGCGAGCTGCTGGGAGAGTACCTGGTGCGCCGCGGCGAGCTGGCGCGCGACGAGCTCGACATGGCGCTCGCGGTCTTGCCTCGCTACGACGGACGCATGGGCGACACGCTCATCGCGCTCGGCCTGGTGAGCGGCGTGAACGTGTTCCGCGCCATTCGAGAGCAGGGCCGCGATCGCGTGGCCGACCTCTTCCGCTGGACCTCCGGCAAGCTCACCTACTACGTCGGGCAAACGCACCCGCGGGTCGAGTTCTCGCTGAAGCTCGAGCTTGCGCAGCTGATGCTGGCCGGGCTCGAGGCCACCATCCCGGCAGAGAGCCCCATCGCGCAGTACCGGCTCCGTCTCGAACATGTGCTGGAGCCGAAGGGCGATCCGCTGGGCGAATACCCACCCCTGCTGGAGCACGTGCGCTCCATCGTCACCCACGCTCGTCCGCTCCGCGAAGTGCTGAGCGTTGCCGCCGGCCTCGGCGTCGCTTCCAACGGCGACGTGCTGCGTGCGGTCGAGGTGCTGGTGGCGGTCGGCGCGCTCTCCTGGACCTGAGCGCAGACCCGAAGGCCTACTTGCCGGCGGAGGTGAAGCCGCCCGAGAAGGGCAAGATGGTCTTCAGGTCGTCGTCGGTGAAGCGCAGCTGAAGGCCGAGGAAGTAGTCGCGCCGGTCGGCCAGGAAAATGTGGTCGACGCCGCCGAGCAGCCAGAGCCGGTGCAAAAACTCGTAGCCGGCGAAGATGCGGAAGCGCGGCCGCGTCGACTCCCCGAAGCCGAAGACGTCGTTCACCAGCTCGAAGCGGTCGTTGAACAGGTGCAGATCGAGGCCCACGCCGCCGGTCGACTCCTTGATGCCGAACCTTCCGGTGACCGGCCCCAGGCGCCGAGCGAACTGGATGGAGAAGCGGAAGGCGTCGGTGGTGGTCGTGGTGACGGTGCGGTAGTGCGCCGGTTCGTTGGGGTTGGTGGTGTCGGTGTCGGTTTGGGTGAAGGTGGTCTTGCCGCGCGGATCGTTGATGAGCTCGATGAGGTAGTACTTGTCTTCGCGCGGCTGGATGCGCAGCTCGACGTAGCTCTTTATGGTGCCGGCGAGGAAGTTGTAGTCGCTGCGCAGGCCCTCGATGGCCTGCACCCGGCGGAGGCCGTCGACGTACTCGTTTACTCCCTCGGCCACGCCCTGCACCTCGTTGATGAGCGCGTCGTCCTTGGTGAGGCGGCCGATGGTGCCTTCGCCGCGGTCCACGCGACCGGCGATGGAGTCGATGTGCCCGAGGGCGCTCTCCAGGCTGGCGGAGGCGCGATTGACGCGCTCCACGGTGCTCCGCAGCTCGCCCTTCTCCCCGTTGTTCTTGGGGTTCTGCTGGGCCAGCATGAGCTTCAGGTCCTCGGTGATGACCCGCACGTTCTCGAGGATTTTCACCAGCTGCGGCTCGCCGGCGGCGGTGATGCGGTTCACGTTCCCCAGCGTGTCCTTGATGGTCTGGCGGTTCTCGCGAACGGTGACGTTCAAGGCCTCGGTGGCCTCGGCCACGTTGGAGAGAATGCGGCGCATGTTGTCGCCGCCCTGCTCGGTGCCGAGCGAGGCCGCCAGCTGCTCTGCCACGAGCTTAACGCGGTCGGCAATGCGCGCCACGTCGTTCATGATCTGGTCGGTAGAGGCCGACTCGACCACCACGTGCACCTCGTCGCCGTCCTTGAGCTTGCGTTTGTCGTCGGTGCCGGGGGTGAGGACGATGACGCTCTCGCCCAGGAGCGACGCGCTCTTCTTGCCGATGGTCGCGTTGTCGAAGAGGGGCACGTCGCCCTTCATGCGCACCTCGACCCGCGCCATGCCATTCTCGAGCTTGATGGCGTCGATGGTCCCCACGGGAATACCGGCGATGGCCACCCGGGAATTGGCCGCAAGCCCGGTCGCGTCTTTGATGTGCGCGTACACCACGTAGGTGCCGCCGCTTCGGATGTTGCCCCCCACGGTGCGATAGACGGCGAAGCCGGCCGCAGCAGCGCCCACGAAGAACAGCCCTACTTTGGCCGCCTGGGTAAACTTCGCCATCTGGATACTCCCGCAACGCTAGTCGGTCGCGGGGCCGAACTCAATCGGCTCGTTCGCGACCTCGCTTGCCCGCCCTCCCCCGCTCATTTTTCGTCGTCCGGGTCCTCATCCAGATTCACGTCGTCGGCTTCGACGCCCCCGTCGGCTTCGGAGGCCGGCGCGGCGGGCAGCGCGATGCCGTCGAGGAGCGCGTCCATCTCCTTCTTCTTGTCGCCGAAGGCCTCGCGGTCTCCCTTGGGGAGGACCTGCACGCCCCCCATCTTGAGGCTCAAGGGGTCGATGAAGGCAGCGCCCTTCTTCACGGCGAAGTGAAGGTGCGGGCCGGTTACGCGGCCGGTCTGTCCCACGTAGCCCACCAGCTGCCGGCCCTCCACCTTCTGGCCGGCCTTGAGGCTCGGCGCGAACTTGGAGAGGTGGCAGTAGGCCGAGACCAGGCCGTTGGAGTGGAGAATCTGCACCATGTTGCCGCAGGGTCCGGAGTCGGCGGCAAACTTCAGCGTCCCGGGCGCGACCGCGTACACTGGCGTGCCGGTGCTGCCGGCGAAGTCGATGCCGTTGTGGGGCATCACCCGGTGGAGAACCGGGTGCATGCGGTGCGGGTTGAACCGCGAGGTGATGCGCGCCAGCGGAATCGGCATGCGCCATCCGCCGTGATACGGCCGCTGCCCCTTGGCGTCGTAGTGCGCGGCCTTCTTTCCTTCGCCGAACGCATACACCCGGAGCGGCGCCACGTTGTTGCGCGGCGGCAGGTACTCCACCGCTTCGATGGTCTCGTAGCGAGAGAACACGCCCTCCACGCGGGCCTCGGTGGCCACGATGCGCAGCCGCGCGCCGGCGTGGATGTCGGCCAGCTCCAGGTGCCCGTCGAGCGCGTCGTCGAGGCGCTTGAGTACGTCGGCGTCGAGGCTCGCCTGGGTGATCGCTGCCTTGAGGCCGTCGGCCACCAGGAAGCCCGCGGTCACGCGGCGCCTGTCCACCGTGAGGTCGAGCTTCTTTGCCACGAGGTGGCCGTCGGTGTCGCGCGCCTGGAACACCTCGCTGGGCGAGACCTCGTACTCGAAGGCCAGAAGCCGATGTGAGGCCTTGTCGCGCGCGAAGGCAAAGGTGTCCTTGGGTCCCGGCTTGTCGAAGCGCCGCTGGCCATCGAACGCCTTGAGCAGCCGCGCAGACTCGTTGTGGGAGAGGCCGGCCTTGGCGAAGGCGGCGAGCAGCGTGCGCTTGCCGACGGTGGCCTCGAACAGCTCTACCGCGTCGTCCCCTTTGTACGAGGCGACGCGGAACGTCTTCGGCCTGGCGTCGGGCTCGGCAGTGCCGGCGGCGGACGCAGCGGGCGCGGCGGCGCTCGTGGTGGTGGTGGCGGCGGTAAGGGCGAGACTGGGTAGGCCCGACGCGAGCTCCTGCGAAGGATGCCGGAGGCCGCCGTAGAGCGCGACGGTGGCGAGGAACACGAACCCGGCCGCTGCGTAGGTGCGTTTGCGCGACGCGCTCCAGCCGCCTTCGGTCTCCGGCGATGGCTCGGGCTCCGGCGCCTCGGCGCCTTGCTCTTCGGAAGGCGGAGGCACGTCGTCGTCGACCGGCGACGCTGCGGCTCCCGGCGGCACGGACGCCGCGGGCGGCTCGGCGTTGTTCGTCACCTCTTCCGCGTCCACGGCCCCTGGTGTAGCGGCCCCCGGGCCGGGTCGCAACCTCGCTTTCGCGCGGCTCGGCCTCGATGGCTACGTCATGGCTATCGTATGGCCTCCTCAAAGCCCTAGACTGGCCATTTCAAGGCCACAGAGGCCCATCACTGAAGCGCCCGCGCGGCGCGCGATTGCCTCGCCGGGGCCACCCCTGATAAGGGTAGAGGTCCATGGACGAGAGCACCAAACAGCACCTTTCCCTCGGCCGCGAGTACTACGCGAAGGGGGAGTGGGAGCGCGCAGAGCAGATGCTGCGGCTGGTCCTCGACAAAGAAGATCGCTTCGCCGACGTGCACAACATGCTCGGGGTCATCGCCCACTCGCGCGGGAATTTCATCGCCGCCGAGAAGCATCTGGAGGCGGCGCTGGAGCTCAATCCGGCCTACACCGAGGCCGCACTGAACCTCGCCGTTACCTACAACGATCGGGGCAAGTACGAGAAGGCCAAGGAGATCTACGAGCGCATCCAGGCAAAGCCCCACGAAGGCCAGCGCGAAGGCGGCCTCGACCCGTTCGCCCGAGGGCGCCTCGCCAACATGCATGCCGCTCTGGGCGACGCCTACGCCGACGTGAGCCTGGTGCACGAGGCCATCGCCGAATACGAAAAGGCGGTCACGCTGTGCCCGAGCTTCGCCGACCTGCGCACCAAGCTGGGCTCGCTGCTGCGCCAAGTGAACGATCTGTCGCGCGCCAAGACGCACTACGCGGCGGCCATCGCCTCGCGGCCTTCCTACGTGCCGGCGCGGGTGCAGATGGGCGTAACCCTCATGGCCATGGGCGACGCGCAGGGCGCCGAGGCCGAGTGGACCAAGGTGGTCGAGCTCGAGCCCGACAACTCGCAGGCCAAAATGTACCTGCGCGTGCTCCACGAGAAGACCTGACGCGCGCGGTCAGCCGCCGTTGCTCTTCTTCTCCAGCTCTTCCCAGCGCGACATGAGCTTGGTGACCACCGCGTGGGCGGCGTCGAGCTCCCGCTGCAGGGCGCCGGCGCGCGCCTTGTCTTTGGCGTAGAGATCCGGGTCGGCCAGCGACTTTTCCACCGAGGCCACCTGCGCCTCGGCCTCTGCGACCTTGTCGAGGATTCCGTCGAACTCCTTGCGCTCGGCGTACGTGAGCTTGCCCTTGGCCGCGGGCGCTGCGGCGACGGCGGCGGCACCCTTCGCCGGGGCCGCCGGCTGGGCCTTGGCGGCCGCGTCTTCCTCGCTCTTCATGCGCCGGTAGTCGTCGTAGCCGCCGGGGTAGAGCGTGCCATTGTGGGTGGCGGGATCGAACGCCAGAATGGCGGTGGCGACGCGGTTGAGGAAGTACCGATCGTGAGAGATGACCAGCAGCGTGCCCGGCCAATTGGTCAGCATGTCTTCCATAGCTGCCAGCGTCTGCGTGTCGAGATCGTTGGTGGGCTCGTCGAGCATGAGCAGGTTGGCGCCGCCCTTGAGGAGCTTGGCCAGCGCCACCCGGGCGCGCTCGCCGCCCGAGAGCGAGCCCACCTTCTGGCGCTGCTTGCTGGGGTCGAACAGGAACTGCTCGAGGTACGTGCGGAGCTCCACCACGCGCTCGCCCATGGCCACCGTTCCGCCGCCGACGCGCTCCGCCCCTTCGCGCTCGGCCACGTTGTCGTAAATCGACCAGTCGTTCTCCAGGTTGGCGCGGCTCTGGTCGAAGTACGCGACCTTGGTGTTCTGACCGAGCTTTACTTCGCCCGCGAGCGGCGGAATGTCGCCCACCACGGTGCGAAAAAACGTGGTCTTGCCTACGCCGTTGGGCCCCACGATGCCGATGCGATCGCCGATCACCAGCGACATCTCCAGCCCCTGTACCAGCGGGCGCCCGGGGAGGCCGATGTCGGCTTTCTTGAGGTCGAGGATCGACTTGCCGCTCCGGGTGGCGGCGGCCTCGAGCACCAGCTTCTCCCGCGCCCGCGGCGGCGCCGCCTGGACCATGGCTTCGGCTCGCTGGATGCGCGCCTTCTGCTTGGTGGTGCGCGCCTTGGCGCCGCGCATGAGCCAGGCCTTCTCGCGGCGCAGGATGTTCAGCCGGTTCGACTCGGCGCGGGCCTCGTGGGCCAAGAGCTCCGCCTTCTTTTCCAGGAAGTCTTCGTAGCCGCCTTCGTAGGCCCGCAGGCTCCCGCGATCGAGCTCGAAGATGCGGGTGGCCACGGTGTCGAGCACGTAGCGATCGTGGGTTACGAAGAGCAGCGCGCCCGGATACTCCTCGAGGAGATACGTCTCGAGCCACTCGATGGTGTCGGCGTCGAGATGGTTGGTGGGCTCGTCGAGGATCGCGAGGTCGGGCTTGGCCACCAGAATGCGCGCCAGGGCCACCCGGCGACGCTCGCCGCCGCTCATGGTGCCGACCTTTTGCGCGGGGTCGAGCAGGCCGAGGCGGGTGATCATGTCGAGCGCCACGTGGCCGCGGTCCCAGCCGCCGAGCCGGTCGAGCTCTTCCGATGCATGGCCCAGCTCGTCGAGGTTCGAGACGCCGTCTTCCGCGCCCTTGATGGCACGATCGTAGCGCAGCTTGGCGGCGTACCAGTCACCGAGGCCGGCCAGCACCACCTCTTCGGCACTGGCGTCGCCCGGAAGCTCGGGCTCCTGCGCCAGGTACAGAATGGTGGCGCCCCGCTTCTTCTCCACGGCGCCGGTGTCACACGGCTCGAGGCCGGCCAAAACCCGCAGCAGCGTCGACTTGCCAGTGCCGTTGATGCCCAGAAGGCCGATGCGATCTCCCTCTTCGACGGCGAACTCGAGGTTGGAGAACAGCGGATCGGCGCCGTAGGCTTTGGTGAGCGCGCGCGCGGCGAGGAGAGTCATGCGGCGACGGTCTAGCACAAGGGCGTCCGGCCCGTTGCCGCGCTGCGACATGAACGCGTCCGGTGCGCGCGGAAGGCCGTTCGCGCGCTTCCCGCGGGCCTGCACCTGTGTCACGCTTCGCCCCATGATCGACGGCCTCATGATGGACTTTCCCCTGACGCTGACCCACTTCCTGCGGCGCGCGCGGGACTTCTTCGGCCACCACGAGATCGTCAGCCGCCAGGGCGACAAGTCGCTCACGCGCCTCTGCTACGCCGACTTCTACAAGCGCTGCGCCAAGCTCGCCCATGCGCTCCGGCGCCTGGGCGTCACCCGCGGCGATCGCGTGGCCACGCTCGCCTGGAACCATTCCGGGCACCTCGAGGCCTATCTGGGCGTTCCCTGCATGGGTGCGGTGGTGCACACCCTGAACCTGCGACTCTCGCCCACCGAGCTCGGGTACATCGCCGCCCACGCGGAAGACAAGATCATCCTGGTGGATGCCAGCCTGTTGCCGCTCTTCGAGAAGTTCCGCGCCCAGGTGCCGAGCATCCGCCACGTCATCGTGTTCGACGCCGACCCGGCAAAGCCCCTGCCCGACTACGCCACGTCGTACGAGGCGCTGCTGGAGCCCGAGGCGGACGACTACGACTTTCCCCACCTGGGCGAGAACGAGAGCTGCATGCTCTGCTACACCTCGGGCACCACCGGCAACCCCAAGGGTGTACTGTACAGTCACCGATCCACCGTGCTCCACGCGCTGGGGGCGTGCATGCGCGACAACCTGGGCATCGCCTGCACCGACACCGTGCTGCCGGTGGTCCCCATGTTTCACGCCGCGGCCTGGGGCCTCACCTTCGCCTCGGTGGCCACCGGCGCCAAGCTGGTGATGCCTGGGCCCCACCTCGACGCCGCCTCGCTCCTCGACCTCATGGCCAGCGAGCGGGTCACCTTCGCTGGCGGCGTTCCCACCATCTGGATCGGCATCCTCGATCTTCTCGACAAGGATCCGAAGCGCTTCGATCTGGGCGCCATGCGCACCATGGTCATCGGCGGATCGGCCGCGCCGCCGGCGCTCATCGAGGGCTTCCGCACGCGGCACGGCCTGGAGGTGACGCACGCCTGGGGCATGACCGAGACCAGCCCGCTCGGCACTGTGGCGCGGCTCAAGCCCGAGCTCCACGATCGCAGCGACGCCGAGAAGCTGGCTTTCCGTGCGAGCCAGGGCTTCGCCACCGTGCTGGTGGAGCAGCGTCACAGCGGCGAAGACGGCGCCCTGCTCCCCTGGGACGGCAAGAGCATGGGCGAGCTCGAGGTGCGCGGACCCTGGGTGGCCCGCGCCTACTACGGCGGCGAGGGCAAAGATCGCTTCACCAAGGACGGCTGGTTTCGCACCGGCGACGTGGTCACCATCGACGCCGAGGGCTACGTGAACATCACCGACCGCTCCAAGGACGTGGTGAAATCCGGCGGAGAGTGGATCAGCAGCGTGGCCCTGGAGAACGCGCTCATGGCGCATCCAGCGGTGCTCGAAGCCGCGGTGTTCGCGGCCGCCCACCCCAAGTGGTCGGAAAGGCCGGTGGCGGCCATCGTGGAGCGCGAGGGCAAGACCGTCACCGACGCTGAGCTCGCGACATTTCTCGAGGACAAGTTCCCGAAATACTGGCTCCCCGACGCCTACGTGCGGGTGGCCCAGGTGCCGCGCACAAGCACCGGCAAGTTCATGAAGTCGAAGCTGCGCGACCAGTACGGCGACGTGCTCACGAAGAAGTAGCGAGCTCGGCTTCGGCGCGCGCGGCATTCTCGGCTGCGCGCGCGCGGAGCTCGTGCGTCTCTTGGGCGCTGGCGATGCGCACGTCGGCGTCGAACACCTCGCCGAAGTGGCGCGCCGCCGCCGGCACCAGGCCGTGGGGCGTTTCGGTGACGCCGTGCGCGGCCAGCGAGGTGACGCCGTGGTCGCGAATGCCGCACGGCACGATGAGATCGAAGATCGAGAGGTCGGTCTGCACGTTGAGGGCGAACCCGTGCATGGTCACCCAGCGCGAGAGACGCACGCCGATGGCGCCGACCTTCTCGGTATCTCCGCCCGCATACGCGCGCGGCGCGTTCTTGTCGATCCACACGCCGATGAGCGCCGATTCGGGAACGAAGCGCGCATCGAGGCCGGTGCCCGCCACCAGGCGCACCATCACCTCGCCGAGATCGCGAATGTACTTTCGCACGTCGCAGCGCTCGGGCTTCAAGTCGACGATGGGGTACGCCACCAGCTGCCCCGGCGCGTGGGCCGTCACCTGGCCGCCGCGACCGGTCTCGAACAGCTCCACCTGCTGCGCGGCCCGCACTTCCTCCGGCGCAATGACGTCGGCCATGGGCGCGCCGCGGCCCAGGGTGATGACCTTGGTGTGCTCAAGCAGCAGCACCACGTCGCCCACCTCGCCGGCCACCCGTGCGCGCACCAGCTCCTCTTGCAGCGCGTGGGCCTCGCCGTAGGGAACCGTGCCCAGCCAGTGAATCGCGAAGGAACGCCTCATGCGCGGCTCACTCGGGAATCTTCTTGCCCAGGCTCCGCTGCTCGTCTCGGTAGTCGTCGATGCCGGAGGCGAAGGAGTGCGCGATCTCGGGGTCGAACTGCGAGCCGGAGCAGCGCTCCACCTCGGCCACCGCCACTTCGTGGGGCAATGCCCGCCGGTAGGCGCGGTCGCTGGTCATGGCGTCGTAGGTGTCGGCCACCGAGATGATGCGGGCGATGAGCGGAACGTTTTCGCCTTTGAGCCCCATGGGGTACCCGCGGCCGTCCCACCGCTCGTGGTGCAGGTGCACGCCAGGAATGAGCGGGTGGAGAAACTTGATGGGCTCGAGGATGTCGTGGCCGTACGACGGATGCTTCTTGAACATCTCGTACTCGTCCTGGCTGAGCTTGCCCGGCTTGTTGAGGTTGAGCACGCAGCCGATCTTGCCGATGTCGTGCATGAGCGCGCTCTGGCGAACGATCTCCACGACGTCGGGCGGCAGGCCCAGGCGCACCGCCAGGTACATCGCATAGGTGGCGACGCGGTCCGAGTGGCCCGAGGTGTAGCGGTCCATCTTGTCGATGGCCTTGGCGAGCCCCTGGATGGTCTGTTGGAAGGTGGCGCGAAGGTCCTCATAGAGGCGCGCGTTCTCCACCGCCGCGGCGGCCCGGGAGGCCACGATCGAAAGCAGCTTGCGCTGGCCTTCGTCGAAGCGCTTCGAGGGCGTGGAGCTCGATGCCAATACGAATCCGATGATCTTCGTCTTGGTGCGGAGCGGCACCGCCAGCAGCGACACCAGGGCCGGCTCGGGAACCTCGGCGAAGAGGCGGTTTCCGCGCGTGCCGTGCTCGAGGAGGATCTCTTCGCTCTTGAAGTGCGCCAGGAAGGCCGCCGGGTCGGCGGTACCGGGCTTGCCCACGCCGTCGTGCTTGCGCTCGCGCTCGAAGAAGCTGCCCTCGCCGTCGTCGAGCCACACCGCCACCGCGTCGGCCCCGAGCTCCTCGAAGGCGGTCGCGCGCAGGGTGGCGATGACCTCGTCGAGGGAGAGGCTCGCCTGGATGGCCTCGCTCACTTTGTAGAGCGAGAGCGCCTCTTTCATGCGCAGGTTCTCGGCGGTGAGGCGCTGCTTTTCGAGGCCGCGCTGCACCACGTGGATGACCTCCTCGACCTTGAAAGGCTTGAGGATGTAGTCGTAGGCGCCGCGCTTCATCGCGTCGATGGCGGTCTCGACCGTGCCGAAACCGGTCATGATGACGGTGAGCGCCGACGGCGCGCGCTGCCCCACCTGCTCGAGCAGCTCGATGCCGCCCATGCGGGGCATCTTCAGGTCGCTGATGATGAGATCGTACCGCGCCAGCGCGAGCTCCTGCAGCGCGGCGGTGCCGTCTTCCGCGGTGCGGACGACGTACCCCTCCATACCCAGGAAGTCGGCAAGAATGTCACGGATGAACTTCTCGTCATCGACGATCAGGACCCGCGGGCGCTCATCGGGGGACACGGTCAACGAGCCACAAGGTAGCAGAGGCGCGGGCGGCGTTGGGGCGCGAAATGCGCCCACGCTCCGGATCCGAGCCCTCGTGCGCCGAGGCGCGCCTTGCTGCAGCGGGGCAAACGTGGAACTCTCCGGGCGTGAAGGCTCGGGCGACGGTGGCGGCGGCGATGGGCGGGCTGCGTTTGCGGACGCCGCGTAGCTTTCCCGCGCTGGCTGGACCTCCGGCGCCGCCTCGCGACGGCGCGAGCTTGCGATGGGTGCTTCCGTTTGGGCTCTTCGTGGTGGGGCTCGGCGCCAGCCTACTTTGCGGCGTGAACCCGGTCGCCCGTGAGCCGTGGCTCGAGGCGCTGCGCGACGACACGCTGCTCGGCCTGCTGGTGAGCGCCGGCGGCGGCCTCTCGGTGGCCGCCATCACCCTCTTCTTAACGCGCGCGCTCTTGACACGCGTCCCCGGTGGCAAGGCCCTCGAGGCCTCACTTCGGCCGTCGCTCCGCGGCCTCTCGACCCGACTGCTCGTTCTCGCAGCCATCGGCGCAGGCGTGGGCGAAGAGCTGTTCTTCCGCGGCTTCCTCGGCGAAGCCGTGGGCGTGGTGGCGTCGAGCGTGCTCTTCGGTCTCGTGCACCAGGTGCGCGGAGCGGGACGCGTGCCGTTCATGGTCTCCGCGGCGCTCTTCGGCGCGGCGCTGGGGCTGCTCTACCGCGCCACCGGATCGCTGCTGGGGCCGGTACTGGCGCACGTGCTCGTGAATTACCTCAACGCGATCCATCTGCGCGAGCTTGCCGGTCCGGGCGAAGGCGTGGCGCGGCGTCGCGAGGCGTTGGGCGGCCTTCTCCGGCGCCGGGCGTGAATCAGCGGCGCAGCTCGCGTTTCACCGAGACCTCCGGCGAAAACGAAAGGCGCCCCGCGTGCTCCTTCACCGATCCGAAGGCATCGAAATCGAGGAGCACCTGCGTGTCGTCGTAGGTCGCCACCTGGAACGCGTACGGGATGACGGTGACCGAGCTATCGAGGGGCAGCTGCGTGGCGACCCCGCCCAGGGTCACGCTGGCGCCGCTGACGCGGACGCGAAAGGCGTCGTAGTGGCCGGCGGTCACCTGCGCCGCGCCGAACGGAAGCTCGGCGCCGTTGCGGAGGGCCAGCAAGTTCACCCGCGAAGGGCCGCGCGAGAGCGGCGACCAGACGGTCTCCGGATCCGCCGAGCGGTGGACTTCGATGGACGTGATGTCCACATCCACCCGCTCGTACGGACCCGGAGCGTCGGTAAGGTTCACGGAAAGAGAGCCCGTCTCGGGCTCCGCTGCGGCCCCGCAGCCGAGCGAAGCAAGCAAGGTAAGAAAGGAGGCAACGAAACAAGTCCGAGAGACCCGGGAGAATGTCGACCCCCGCTCTTGGACGCGCCCGGCGCGACCGAAAGGAAGGAAAGAAAAAACCCGGGTCATGCGATCTCATTGTGCAACCCATCGGCCAGCGCGCGGCGCGCCTGCCCTTTCGGCGAAAGCCGGGCGCTTCCGGACGCTTCGACGAATCGCTGCGGCGGCCGGGGCCGGGGGGGGTCTGACATTGGTGTCCGACCCTGTGGAATCGATGCTTCAGTGCGTAGAAGCGGTAGCGGGAAGGTGCGAAAACATTTGAATAAACTGCCGCCTTGCTGGGTCCAAAGGGTTTCCCTGCCGCGCGCAGCTCACACCTTCACACCACAGGGCGCGGTCGCCGGGTGTGGCTGGCGGAGACCAACGTCGCGGCCGCTTCGAGGGCCCGCAAAAGCTCGTTGGTGAGCGCGCGAAAGGCCGAGAGCGCGCCCTCCAGCTGCCCGGTGGCATCGAGCAGCTCGCGGTCGAGATCTTCGTTGCGCCGGTCGAGCTCCCGCTGGAGCGATTCGATCTGGAACGAGAGATCGGCGTCGACGGCGCGGGCCCGCTCTTCCTCGGCCGCCAGCGACGCGGCCTCCCAGAGCGCACCGTCGGTGGAGGTGGGAATGCGCACCGCAACGATGTTTCGCCGCGCCCGCAGCCCGTCGATGCGCACGCGCTCCCGGGAGCGATCGCGGAGGAGCACATCGATGGCCTTGCCCAGGCTGGCACGGAACTCCCGCGCCCGCGCTTGCAGCTCATCCACCCGCAACTGAAGGTCGGCCACGGTGTTCGACGCGCGCTCCACCCGCGGCACCATGCCGCGGGCCGACTCTGCAAGGCTTGCCGCGCGCGAGGTATCGGCCTCCGGCACCGCGCCGCGGTGGCGCACCCGGTCGATCGAAGCCTCGAGCTCACGCAGCGACTCTTCCCACCCCTCGGCGGTGTGCTCGGCGGGCGGTACCCAGGAGAGGCGCGCGGGGAACGCGCTGGCCCGGGGCGGCGGCGCCGACAGCCGCGGGCGCGCCTCGGGAAAGGCCGCGGCGGGAATGGGATTGCCCACGTCGGGCGTCGACGAGAGCGAAGGCGGGATGCCCAGGGCGACGATGCGGGTGGCGTCCTCCGATGCGGGCGGCAGATCGGAGCCGGGCGATCGCATGACCGTCTCCGGCGCCGCAGCAGCCTGGAGCGGCGGCGGGATCGACTCCCGCGGCGGCGCCGCGGGCAGGGCCGAAGGCGGGCGAAGCTCACGGGAAAACGAACGGGTGGCCGGCTCTTGCTCGAAGAGCGCGTCGGCGTCCATCACCGTGGCCATGGCGTCTCGCTGCGCGCCGGTCATGCGACCGACGGAGTCGGCGTCTTCTGGGAAGACCGACCCGTAGCGGCGACTCAGCTCGGCGAGCGCGTCGTGCACCACGAACGCATCGGCCGGGCGGTCTTCCGGATGGCGCGCGAGCATTCGCAAGATGAGGCCCTCGAGCTCCTGCGGCAGCGACGGTGTGTGCTTGGTGGGCGGCGTGGGGTCGGTGGTGAGCGGCTTGAGCAAGAGATCGGCCTGCCCCTTCCCTTCGAAGGGCAAGGCGCCCGTGACCATCTCGTAGAGCACCACGCCGAGCGAGTAGATGTCGGCCGCGGCGCCGGCGTCTTGCCCCTCCACGTACTCGGGCGCGATGTAGCCGGGGGTGCCGAAGAGTTGCTCGGTGAAGGTGATGGCGGGCAGGTCGACGATCTTCGCGATGCCAAAATCGGTGAGCTTCACCAGCTCGCGGGCGTCGCCGCGGAGGGTGCCCCAGTCGCCGGTGCGCTCGTGCCGCTCGGCCTCGGTGCTCTCGTCCGGCACCAGGATGACGTTCTCCGGCTTGAGGTCCCGGTGAATGACGCCCAGCTGGTGCGCGCGCCCGAGTGCGCTGGCGATTTGCGCGGCCACGTAGGCGGCGCGCGGCCAGGGAAAAACGCCCTTCTGGATATGCGCCAGGAGCGACTCGCCGGAAATGTACTCCATGACGAGGTAGGCCACGCCGTCGGACTCGCCGACGTCGGAGATCTCGACGATGTTCCGGTGGTTGATGCGATTGACCGCTTTGGCCTCCCGGAGAAAGCGCTCGCGGTAGGCGGGGCTCGACCCCAAGTCGGCCCGAAGAATCTTGATGGCCGAGAGCCGGTCGATGATCACGTGACGCGCCAGGTAGACGACGCTCATGCCTCCGGAGCCAAGCCGCTTGATGAGGCGATAGCGGGACGCAATGGTGCGACCGAGGTAGCGATCCTCCGACCGGCGCAGCTCGGTGCCGTCCTCGGGGCAGTAGGCTGCCTCCTCGTCGTACACCGACAAACATTGGGGGCACACGCGCACCGGGCGAGCCTATCAAGACCCGAGGCGGGCCGCGTTTTCTTTCCGTCTGTGTCCGGTCATACCGGAACCGGACCGCCGAAGAGGCCCGCGAAGCGCAAGAGCCAGAGCGCCACCTCCAGGCCGTAGAGCCCCAGCAGCACCCCCACGATCCGGCGCTCGATGGCCCCACGGCCGATGGCCTGCACGGTGCCGTGCTCGGCCACGCGCGCCAGGGCCACCACCGCAAGCGCGCCGAACAACGGCAGCGCCAGCAGCGCCAGCGGGTTCATGTGCAGCGCCTCGGCGAGGTCGCCGTGCAGCAGACCGTGCACGCTGCGGGAGGAGCCGCACGACGGGCACGGCACGTGGATCATCATGGCCATGGGGCAGCGGCCGCCCAGGAAGATCATGCTGGCGAAGGCGAGAATGCCAACCGCGAGACCAAACGCACGAACTGGGTAACGGAAGCGGCGACGCAACGGGCGAACGCTAGCACGGCGGCCGAGCGCGGCAGGCCACCAAGGGCAACCCGAGGCGCGCTCCCCTGCGAAACCCAGCGCGATTTTCGAGGTATATTTTTGCGCGGACTCCCGTACTATTCGCGGTGCATGTTGATCCATCCCCTGCACCCGTCTGCGGCTCGGCCCGTCCGCGCTTGGGCGGACGTTCTGGCGGCTTGGGATTCGATGCGAGATGTGCGATGCTCTAACCCCGCGCGGAGCCGCGCGATCATGAGGAGATGGAAGTACGATGAATGACCCGATGAGCAACATTCAGGCTGCTGGTGGATACGGACCTCCCGGCGGCGGTTATCCCCCGGGTGGCGGCGGTTACGGCGCACCCCCGGGCGCTCCTCCTGGTGGTGGTGGTTTCGGCGCGCCTCCGGGCGCACCTCCGGGCGGCTACGGCGCACCTCCGGGCGCACCTCCGGGCGGCTACGGCGCTCCCCCGCCGGCTGGCTTCGGTCCTCCGGGCGGCGGCTTCCCTCCCCCGGGCGGCCCCATGATGCCGGGTGCGGGCGGCGACGTGAACACCACGCTCCCCCTCGTGCTCGCCATCATCGCCCTCTTCCCCTGCTGCAACCTCCTCTTCGGCGGCATTGGCCTCGCGTTCGCGATCCAGGCTGGCAACGCCAAGAAGGCGGGCGACATCGAAGGCGCGCGCAGCAAGGCGAAGATCGCCCTCATCGTGGTCTCGATCGGGTTCGGCCTCGAGCTCATCGGCATCATCATCAACGTGCTCGTCGGCGCCACCAACTGAAGCACGCGGCCGCGCGCCTCGCATGAGGTGCGGGCCTCCGGCTGAGACCCCTGCGCTCCTTAGCGCGGGGGTTTCGCCTTTTGTGCGATGCTTCCCAGGTCCGGAATGGGCTCCGCGATGGCCTCGAACAGATCGTCCTCGCCGGCAAAGCCTACGCTCCGTGCGAGCGCCGCGAGCGCCGGCGCGCCGCGCTCGAGCAGCGAACGCCCGTCGCCATGACGCACCCGGAGCCGCTCCACGAGGCGCCGTAGCAAGCGGTAGCGCGCGAGAAACATGTCGCGATCGGCAGCCGAAAGCACCCCCGCGGCGGCGAGGGCCTCGAGCGCGGCCTCGGTCTCCGGGGTGCGCACGCGCGGGTCGGCGCCCGCCTGCATCTGGAGCCATTGCACCGCGAACTCCACGTCGACCAGGCCGCCCGGTCCGAACTTGAGGTCGAAGCGCCCGGCGGCGCGCTTGTCGCGGGAGAGCTCGCGGTTCATGCGTTCGCGAATCCTGCGCATCTCGCCCAGCTCCGGCGCGCCGCGCTCGTAGGCCGCGCGCATCGCGACCGAGGTCGCCCGAGCGCCAACGCCCGCGTCACCGGCCACCATGCGCGCCTTGATGAGGGCCTGCCGCTCCCAGTCCTCACCCCGGCGCGGCTCGCTCCCGAAGCCATGATACCTGGCGAAGGCCGTGTCGGAGACCACCAGGAGGCCTTGATTGCCCGAGGGCCGCAGCCGGGTGTCGAGCGCATAGCCGGGCCCCTCGCCGTGCGGAACGTCGAGCAGCCGGAGAACGCGCTGCGCGACCCGAACGTAGCGTTCGATGAGCGCCTCGTCTTCCGTGTCTTCGTACACGAAGAACAGGTCGAGATCGGACCCGTAGCTGAGCTCGTGGCCTCCGAGCTTTCCCATGGCCACGATGGCGAGGCCGCGTTCGAGCTCGTCCGGCCCGAGGGTTCGGGCCCCGGCGCGTGCGCGCTCTTGGAGTGCGAAGCGCAGCGCCGCCTGCAAAATGGCCTCGGCCAGCGCGGTGAGGAGCCGCGAAGTGCTCTGCGGCGCGTCGAGCTCGCCGGCCAGGTCCGAGAGGCCCACTTGAAGGGTCACGGTGGCCTTGGCGCGCCGGAGCGCGCCGACGAACGCGTCGGCCGGATCCTCGGCGCTGGGGTCTACCTCCCGCACCGCCTCGCCGACGGCAGCAGCGACCGACGCCTCGGTGGGCAGCTTGTGATGAAAGAGCACGCCGTCGACCAGCTCCGGATGCCCGAGGAGCGACTCGCCCAAGAACGCGCTGGCGCCCAGAAGGTGCGCCATCCGGCGCAGCGTTCGCGGATCGGCTTCGAGCGCGCGCACGTACACCTGCGGCGTCACGAGCCGCGCGAAGAACTGCGAGAACAGGCGTGCGGTCTGCTCCGGCGCCGACGAGTCGAAGAGTGCCGCGGTGAAGTCGCTGACGAACGTGGGGTGCAAATCGCGGGTGCGGGCCCCCAGCGGCAAGTCTGGACGCCGCGCCAGGCTCACCAGGTTTCGCACCAGGTCCTGCGAGACCGGCACGTGGTCCTTGACCCGCTCTGCGACCACCTCGGTGAGCGCCGCCTCGTCGCCCGCGTCGAGCGCGGCGAAAAACCGCGGCAGGGTGCGCGAAGGCGCCGGCGCCTGCCCGCGGGTCAGCGAGGCGAAGCGCGCGGCGATGCGTTTGCGGTGCTTGTCGAGCTCGCGCCAGAGGTCGGCTTCCGATGCAATATGCATGGATCGCGCGATGCGGCCGAGCAGCTCACCCTCCGGCACCACGTGGGTGGCGATGCCGGTGGCGAACTGGATGCGGTGCTCGAGCTTGCGAAGAAACAGGTAGCCCTCGTGAACGTCGCGCGCCTCGCGATCGGTGACGAACCCCCGGCCTCGGAGGCGCCGCAGCGCGTCGAGCGTACCTGGCGTGCGCAGGCCGGGGTCGCGACCGCCCCAGATGAGCTGCAGCGACTGCACGAAGAACTCGGCCTCGCGAATGCCGCCCACCCCGAGCTTCACGTCGCGCGCGGCGTCGGGCGACAGCTCGGCCCGGGCCATCTCGCAGAGCTCGGTCATCTCCTGCGCTATCTGCGGCTTCACTGCGCGCTGCCATACGAAGCTGCCGAGCGCGCCGAGGAGCTCGTTGCCGAACGCAAGGCTACCGCCCACCGGGCGCGCCCGAAGGAGCGCAGCGCGCTCCCAGGTGCGGCCCCACGACTCGTAGTAGCGCTCGGCGGCGGCCAAGGAGTTCACCAACGGTCCGCGCGAGCCCTCGGGCCGAAGGCGCAGGTCGACCCGCCACACCGAGCCGTCTTCGGTGATGGTCTCGAGGCTGCCCGAGAGCCGCTGCGTCACCCGCGCGAAGTACTCGTGAAGGCTGCTTTCGCCTGCCTGCCCGTCGTCGGTCTCGTAGAACGCGACGATGTCGACGTCGCTCCCCGGGTTCAGCTCGCGCCCGCCCAGCTTGCCCATGCCGAGAACAGTGTAACGTACACGCTCCCCCCCGGCGCTGCGTGGCTCGCCGAAACGCGCGTCGGCCCAGGCCAGCGCTTCTCGCACCGCGAGATCGATGCACACCTCGGCGAGATCGGCGATCTCACGCGCGGTGACGTCGACCTCCGGCACCCGCAGCTCGCGCACCGCAACCCGCATTTTCTCTCGCCGGGCGAAGCGGCGAAGCTCCGCCTGAAAGGCCTCGGCATCCACTTCGCCGAGCGGTCTCCCGTCGGCAAAAGCGCGCCGATACGCCCGAACGTCACGCGCCGAAGCGAGCGCTGCGCGCCCCAGGCTCGTGAGGTCTCGGGGGTTGAGCCAGTGGCCGAGGGCTGGGTACGCTTCGGCCATGGCGGCCGCGGGCAGCACCAGTTCTTCGTCCAGCGAAGGGAGCTCGGCGCGAATTCGCTCCGCGCGCGCGCGAATCGAGGGGCCCAGCGCGCCCCCGAAGGAGAACGGCCCGCGCCCGCTGTCTCGGCCCCCCAGCGCGCCTTCGCCGCCCCCGCCGCTGCCGGCCACTAGACGCTCGGGCCCCAGAGCCGGAACATCATGATGACGCACCAGTCGAAGAACGCGTGGGCGATGATGGCCGGGAGCAGGCGACCGAAGTGCTTTGTCATGCCGCCCCACACCAGGCCGGCGCCGAGCGCGCCGAGCACCAGCACCGGGTTCCAGCCTGCGTCGGGGTCGCGCAGCGCGTAGGCCGTCGGCAGGTGGGCCGCCGCGTACAAGAAGGCCGCGTAGATCCAGGCGCGACGAGAGCCCACCCGAGGCTCGAGCAGCCAAGGCACGAGGCCCCGCCAGACGATCTCCTCGGCGGCGGCGATGAGCACCACCGCCGCTACCACCAGCGGCACGTGCGCGCGGAGCGGCGCAGGGTCGCCCAGTTGCGCATAGATGCGGGCGATCCACGCTTCGCGCGGGGTGCCCTGGGTGGCCACGAACTTGATGAAGCCCCAGGCGCAGGCGAGGGTGACGATGGCGAACAAGAAGCCCGCGGTGAAGTCACCCCACTTCGGCTTGAGCCAGGCGGCCAGCACTTCTTCGCTGCGGGCGAGCAAGATGGCGAAGACCGCCAACAGCAGCGCCGTGCCCCCCACGAACGCGGGGAAAAGGTAGTTGCCGGCCCGACTTGGGGCGAAACCAACCGCCGTCGCGAGGGCGGTGCAGACGACGATGACGACGAGGAGAACGGCGTTCTTCACGGTGGGCGGCGCACTGTATCATCAGAACGCGGGCGTTTTTCCACGATCCCGCGCGCCGATTCCGAGGCGCGCCGGGCGCATGCCCGCAACTGCCCAGCAAAAAGACACGAAAACGTCATTTGACGGCGAACGGTGCCCACGGTATACCGGTGTGCGACGCGAGCCAGGGGCTTTCGCGCCCTCCTCCCGTAATCCTACCTGTGCCAGCGCCCTTTAACGACGGGGCGGTTCCGCAGCGGGGTCGGGGGAGCTGAGGAGTGAACGCCGTGGCCGTGTCATGACCCGTCGCCAGTGACGGCAACCGACATCGAAGACGCGCGGCGATCCCAGTTTGAACGAGCTCGCCCCAAGGATATCCCCCATGACTTTCACCGAAGCCGCCGCAGAAGTGCTGCGCATCGCCGGTAAACCTCTTCACTACAAAGAGATCACCGAGCTCGCCATCGAGAAGAACCTCCTCTCCCACGTGGGCAAGAGCCCCGAAGTGACCATGGGCGCCCGCCTGGCGGCACTCCTCAAGAAAGAGGACAAGGCCAACCCCATCGTCCGCGTGAAGCCGGGCGTGTTCGCCCTTCGCGAGTGGAAAGAGAAGAAGGGCAAGAACGCCCCCGCGCAGGAGCCGGAAGAGGGCGAAGAGGTTAACGCCCTGGAGGTGGAGGCCGCCAACGCTCCTCCCCCGGATTCGTCGCACACCGCACTCGAAGACGAAGAGGGCGAGGGCCCGGAAATCGCGCTCTCCGGTGAAGACGCGTTGCGCGCCGACCTGGCCGCCAGCGGCGCCGAGCTCTTCGACGACGAGGACGACGACGATCAGCCGATCCTCGGCGGCCCCGAGAGCACGCCGGAGGCCGCATCGGCCGACGGGACCGCAGATGGTGGCCGTCGTCGGCGCCGGCGCCGGCGGCGGGGCCGGGGTCGTGCAGAGGGCGAAGGCGCCGAGCGCGCGAGCACGCCGCGGGTTGAAGGTGCAGCGCCCGAGGTGGCCGTCGAAGGCGCCGAGGCAGCGCCGCGAGCCGAGCGCCCCGAGCGGGCCGAGCGGGCCGGTGGTGAGCGCAGTGGCAGCGACCGCGGCGAGCGCAGTGGCAGTGAGCGCGGTGAGCGCAGCGGCAGTGAGCGCGGCGAGCGCGGCGAGCGCAGTGACCGCGACGCCAACGGCTTCGGCGGACGCCCGGTCGTACGGGAGCGTCACCAGATCATGGCGGCCACCCCCACCGACATTCCGCTCACCGATGGCGACGAGCTCAGCGGGCGCGATCTGGCCGACGCGGCCGTCATCGTCCTCGCCAGCTTCGATCGCAACCAGGGACTCGTGCCGGTGCGCAACGTGGTCGAGGCGCTCACGCGTCGCGGTCGCTTGGGCGGCGATCCTGCGCTCGCCGCAGGCCAGCTCTCGGCCGCGCTCCGCGCCGACAACCTGCGCCGCGGCGCCCAGAGCCAGCGTCCGCGCTTCCGCTTCGGTTCCCAGAACCGCATCGCGCTCACCGACTGGTCGATGAACCCGGACCTGGTGCGTCTCGAGCAAGAAGCTCTCTTCGCCATCGAAAAGTACAAGGAGGCCGCCCGCAAGACGATGCTCCGGAAGCTCCAGGAGCTCCCCGGTCACGCCTTCGTCGAGCTCGCGCTCCTCACCCTCGAGCGCATCGGCATGAGCGGACTTCGCCCGATTCGCCGCTCCGGCTCCCCCGGCGGCGAGCTCCACTTCGCCGGCGTGCACCGCACCGGCGCCGACGAGATCCGCACCGCTGTGGTCATTCGCAAGGACGGCCGGGAGATCGGCCGCGAGCGCGTCACCGATTTGCGCGGCGCGCTCCACCACTACGGCCCTGCCACCGCCGGCTGGCTCATCACCACCGGCCAGGTGCTGTCGGGCGCCCGCGAAGAAGCGGGCGCCTCCGGCGCTCCTCCGATCGCCCTCTACGACGGGCTCTCCTTCTCGCGCCTCCTGGACGAGAACGGCGTCGCCGTCAGTCGCACCACCGTCACGATCGGCATCCCCGACATGGAGCTCCTCGAGACGCTCCGTGGCGCCTAGACCGACGACTCGCCGGTTCTCCGAAGGCTCTCGCCTGCCCGTTCGCGGCGCAGCGGGGGCCTTCGCCCTTTGGATCCTCTCTGCATGTGGCGGCGCAAAGCCCGCGCCGCTCCCACTCGCGCCCGCCGCCGCCGCCGCGCGCACCACCACCGTGATGGGCATCGAAAAGCCCATCCCCGCCCCGCCCCCCGCGGTCGAACCTCCGATGCGCTTCCTGGCGCTCCCGACCGCGCCGGCCCGCGCCGGATGCTCCTTCGACGGGCCCGCATTCAAGGGCGCCGCGGAGCTGGGTCTCGAGGTCGATGGCGGCAGCCCTTTTGGCGACGCCTACGGCGCCCGAAAGACCGCCTTTCACTTCGGCGATGGCAGCGACGCCGCGGTGACCGCCCACCTCGAAATGGACGGCTTCGTCTTCGACGTATTCGCGCGATCGGTGAGCCTCTACCTGACGGCGCGCACCGTGTACCAGGCCGTCTACGAGCCGTACGCGCGTACGCTGCTGGGAGCCCGCGCCAGCTCCGCGACCACGCTGCGCATCGAGCCTGCGGCGTGGACCGGCAAGGACGCGCCGGTCTTCGAGACGAGCACGCCATGGACGGTGCCCTGCGCGCGCCTGGGCCTGGTGCAGGCTTCGTTCGAGGTTCCGCGAGCAGAAAAGACGCTGGGCCTCGCCTACTCGCTCCGGGGCGCCATCGTGCTCGCCGATCGCCCGGACGGGCCGCCGATCGTTCGCCTTCCGCCCCAGACGGTCGTTTCGCTGGTGCGCGTCAGCGGCGCCGATGCCTACGTCGAATGGGCTTCCGATCACGGCCGTTATCGCGGCTTCGTAAAACGCAAAGACATCGAGCTCGGTGCCGCCGGGTTCGGGAACGGCTACGGCACGGGCTTCGGTCGCGGAAGCACCCGCTGCGGGGCCACCAGCCTCCTCTACGTGGTGCACGACGGCGGCACCGCCCATCTGGTGGGGTCGGTCCTCCCGCACACGCCCATCACGTTCCTGCCGCTGGCGGAGTCGCGTCCACCCGCCATCGACGATGGCAAGCTGACGTTCGTACAGGCTCCGCCCTTGCTGAAGCTGCGCGCAGGCTATCGGCTGGCGATCGCAACCGAGCCCCCGGGAAGCTGCCTCGCGCGCCCAAACGACGCTCCCTGACACCTTGCGGCGACCGCCCCGCGCTGACACCATGAGGGATGCGCATCGCCCCCGCCGCCGCGTCGTTGCTCCTCGGCGTCTGGCTCTTCGCGCCCTCAGCAGGCGCCACCGTGGTGTGGCGCGGGGGCTTCGAGACCAACGATCTGAGCCAGTGGGGCGAGAAGGTGAACGCGAACCGCTGGTCGGTGGTGACCACCCCGGTGCGCGAGGGCACGCACGCGGGCCGCGTGGAGCTCCACGAGGGCGACGTGGGCCCCAGCAACCTGATTCGCGCAGAGCTCGGGTACCACCCGCCGGCCGCGACGTTCCAGGGCTCGGAGCGTTGGTATGCCTTCTCGATTCGCGTGGAGACCACGCCGCCGCTGCAGAACCTCGACCACCAGTTCACGTACTGGGAGTGCGACGCGCCGCTGTATCGGCAGTCGATGAGCTTTCATCTCAAGGGCGAGGACCTCACCTTTCAGACCAGCGCGCAGAAGGGTCCCAACATAACGCCCTTCAAGGGAAAGCTCGCGGCCGGCGCGTGGCACGACTTCGTGCTGCACGTGAAGTGGTCGCTCGACGCGACGCAGGGGTTCGTCGAGCTGTTCTACGACGGCGCGCAAGTGGTCCCGAAGACCCCGGTTCGAACCATGTATGCGACGCAGGACAACGCCGGCAACGATGC
Source organism: Polyangiales bacterium (assembly GCA_038210445.1). Classification (GTDB taxonomy): domain Bacteria; phylum Myxococcota_A; class Polyangia; order Polyangiales; family Polyangiaceae; genus JABFRG01. The sequence continues at coordinate 85,496 of JBBQWQ010000024.1, read as the reverse complement.
CATGCCGCTCGGCAGCTTCATTCATCAGGGCCTCTTCCTCGGCGCGCCGGTGGCGGGCAAGCCCACCGAGGTGCTCTACGTGGACGGCACCCTGGAGGCGACGACCAAGGAAGACGTCTTTCCGGCGATTGTCGATGCGGGCACCGACGGCGCATCGCCCGCGGGAGCCGACGCGGCGCCCCCCGGCGGCGACGGCGGAGCCAACTCGTCGAGTTCGAGTGGCAGCGCCGCACCCGCAGCCTCTGCGCCCTCCGGCAGCGACGGCGGCTGCAACCAAAGCGGCGCCGCTCCCCTCTGCCTTCCGCTCCTGCTCTTGCCGCTGCTCCGGCGGCGAAGGCGCGCCCCGCGCTGCGCTATCGACAGCGCGAGCAGCGCGCTCGCAATGCGCGTCAGACCGGGATGACGCCGCGCTTCTTGCCCGGTCGTGACAGCTTCTTGTGGCGCGCCAGCTCCAGGCCCCAGGCCAGCGCCCGGCGCGTGTCGCGGGGGTCGATGACGTCGTCGACGAAGCCCCAACCGGCCACCTTGTAGATGTCGATGTTCTTGCGAATCATGTCGAGGATGCCCTCTTTGACCTCGGGCGGCGGCTCTTGCCCGCCGAAGAGCTTCTTGCCGGCGATGCCGACCATGCCCTCGGCGCCCATGACCGAGATCTCGGCGGTGGGCCACGAGAGCAGGAGGTCGGGCTCGTAGGCCCGGCCGCACATGACGTAGTACCCAGCGCCGTAGCCCTTGCGCACCACCACCGTGAGCTTCGGAACCGTGGCCGCACTCATGACGTGGAGCATCTTGGCGCCATGGCGGATGATGCCGGCGTGTTCCACCTTGGAGCCCACCATGAAGCCCGGCACGTCTTGAAAGAACACCAAGGGCACGTTGAAGGCGTCGCAGATCTGGATGAACCGCGCGGCCTTGTCGGCGGAGTCGACGTCGAGAATGCCGCCCAGGTACATGGGCTGGTTGGCGAGAATGCCCACGCTCTTGCCGCCGATGCGCGCGAAGCAGGTGATGATGCTGCGGGCGTAGCGGGGCTTGATGTCGAAGATGTCGCCGTGGTCCACCACCGCCCGAATGAGCTTGTACATGTCGTACGGCTTGCGCGCGCTGTCGGGCAGGAGGTCGGCGAGGAGCTCTTCCCGGCGCTCGATGGGATCGGTGCAGGGTACATCGGGCGGCGCCTCGTCGCACGACGAGGGCAGGTACGATAGGTACTTCTTGGTGGCGGCGATGCAGGCGTCGTCGTTTTCGAATTCGCCGTCGCTCACGCCGCTCACCTCGGAGTGCACCTTGGAGCCACCCAGCTCTTGCTCGCCGATGTCTTGGCCGGTCACCGCCTTCACCAGCGGCGGCCCCGCCAGCGCCAGGCTGCCGATGTTCTTCACCATCGGCACGTAGTCGGCGAGGCCAGGAATGTAGGCGGTTCCCGCGGCGCCGGGGCCCACCACCGCGGCCACCTGCGGCACCACGCCGCTCATGATCACCTGCTCGCGAAACAGGTGCCCGGAGCTCGCCCAGTTGGAGAGCATGTCGGCGTGGGCCTTTCCGGGCTCGATGCGCGCGCCCGCGGAGTCGATGAACCACACCATGGGCCAGCGGCCGTTGAGGGCCATCTGCCGCACGCGGGTCACCTTCTCTTCGCCGGTGTACCCGATGGAGCCGCCCTTCACCGTAAAATCGTAGGCGACGGCGCACACCATGCGGCCCTCGACCTTGCCGAAGCCGCACACCACCGCGTCGGCTGGCGGCTTGTCGCTCTCGTCGCTCGACTGCATGCCCATCTGGGTGCCGTGCATGCCCACTTCGAAGAAGACCCCGTCGTCGTAGAGCTTGGCCAAGCGCTCGCGCGCGGTGAGCTTGCCGCGGGCGTGCTGCTTGTCGACTTTCTCCGGGCCTCCCATGGCCCGGATGCGTTCGCGGCGCGCTTCGAGATCTGCAATGAGTTCACGCATGGTGGGCATGGCGGCGCTTTCGTTACTTTCCGGTCCAGGTGGGCGTTCGTTTTTCCAAGAAGGCCATAAGACCCTCGCGCGCATCGTCGGTAGAGAGCACCGCGGCCAGGCGATCGCGCAGGAGCGGCAGCGCCGCCTCGAGGTCGAGATCGTCCTGCGCGGCGAAGGCTTCGAGGCCGTGGCGCAGGGTGCTGGGGCTTTTTTGCGCGACCTTGTGGGTGAGCTCGGCCACCGCCGCGTCGAGCTCGGCGGCGGGGACCACGCGCGAGAGGAGCCCCAGCGAAAGCGCGGCGTCGGCGCCGAGCTTGTCCCCGAAGAGCATCATTTCCATGAGCCGTCGCCGCGGCACCAGACGCGCCAGCACCGCCATGATCATCATGGGGAAGAGCCCCACGTTCACCTCGGGGGTGCCCAGGGTGGCATCGCTCTGGGCCACGGCAAAGGTGCATGATGCAACGATCCCCAGGCCGCCCCCCATGGCCGGGCCATTGACCCGCGCGATGGTGGGCTTGGGGCTTCGGCACAGCTTCAGGAGAAGGTCGGCGTAGTCGCCCTTCGGCGGCAGGGCGCTCTCGGCGCCGCCCGCGGTCATCTGCGCAAAATCGCCCCCGGCGCAGAAGGCGTTGCCTTCACCGGTGATGACGACGCTGCGCACCGCGGGCGCCGCGAAGGCGTCGTCGAGTGCGTAGAGCAGCTCGTTGACCATCTGCGGACCGATGGCGTTCTTGCGGGCAGGGTTCGACAGGGTCAGGGTGCAGACCGAGAGGCCGTCGCCTGCCCCGTCTCCCAGCCCGCTGACCCTTATCTTCTCGTAGGCGCGCGCGCTCATCGCTCAGGCCTGCGCCGGCGCGGGTGAACCGGCCGAGGCCTGCGGCGCTTCGGGCTTGAACTGCCCGAGGCTCAAGATTTCCCGCGCCTGCTCCACGGTGGCGACCTTGCGCCCCACGTCGCGCACCATGCGCGCCGCCACCTCGATGAGCTGGCCGTTCGACTGCGCCATCTCGCCGCTGGGCAGGTACAGGTTGTCCTCGAGGCCGGCGCGGATGTTCCCACCCAGCACCAGCGCACTGCCGATCATGCGCCAGCCGGACTTGGAGATGCCGATGACCTCCCACTCGCTGCCGGGCGGCATGATCTTGGTCTGCAGCTGCAGGCTCTCCACCAAGGGAGGAATGCCGCCGAGCACGTTCAAGATGAACGAGAACTGGAGCGGCTTCTTCAGGAGCCCCATGTCGAGGAGCGGCCAGATGCCGTGGGTGTGCCCGGTGTCGAAGCACTCGAGCTCCGGCTTCACGCCGGCCTCGTTCATGGCCTTGAGGAGCTTGATGATCTTTTCGTAGGTGTTGGGGAACACCATGTCGAACACGAAGTTCTTCCGGTTCTCGGAGTACTTTGCGTAGTTCATGGTGCCCATGTTGAGGGCGCCGATTTCCGGCCGCGACTCCTTCAGGTAGGTCGCCTGATCGGTCACGTCCTCGAGGATGGTGCCGGTGGAGAAGTTCAAGATGATGGGGCAGCGCTTTTGGATCTCCACCTTGATGTCGGCGAAGGCCTGCGGGCTGAAGGTGGGGCTACCGTCGGGGTTGCGGGCGTGGATGTGCACCACCGAGGCGCCCGCGTCGTAGGCCCGCTTGGTCTCCTCGGCGATCTCTACCGCGGTGTAGGGAATGCCGGCGCACTGCTTGCGATTGGCGAGCACGCCGGTGACGGCGCAGGTGATGACACAAAGATCGGGATCTCTCATGGCTCCTGGTTTCCTTTCGGGCGCGGCCCGGGCTCCGTGCGCTCGCGAACACGGTTCGCGACCTTGGTAAGAATGCGGAGAAGGTCGCGGGTCTCGGCGGGCGTGAGGATCCCCAGCGCTTCCTGAAACACTTCCATAGGCTCCACCGGTATCGCGCGGGCGATGGCCGCGCCCTTCTCGGTGAGGCGAATCTGGATGACCCGCCGGTCTTCGGTGGAGCGCTCGCGGACCACCAGGCCTTCGCGCTCCATGCGATCGATGATGCCGGTGACGGTGCTGTTCTGGGCGCGAATGCGCTCCGAGAGCTCGGTGAGCGACAGCTTGCCGATTTGCTCGAGCCCCTTGATGACCGCCAGCTGCGGGCCGGTGAGCTCCGCCTTGCGGGCCAGCTCCTTCGTGATGCGTCGCCCCTCGGTGTAGAGGTAGATGATCGCCTCGAGGACCGCTTCTGCGTCGGCGGCGATGTCTTTTCCGTTCTGCGCTGCCACGTGGGGTACCTGTTCGCCTCGGGAAAGGGGCGCGCTCTTCGGGGGCCGAAGCGCGTCGTTCGTGCAAGGAAGTTTCGTACGCGAAATAAACCGCGGCCCGAAGCTCCCGTCAAGGGTGCCTGCGCGTTGACGCGCCACGTCGGCAAATCCCCGGGAAAAAGACAGGACACCGAGAGCGGGGCGGGTAGACTTCACCTTCGTGCGGACCGAGGTCATCGAGACAGCGCGACTCCGACTGGTGCCGGTCACCGTCGAGATCGTCGAGTGCACCTTGGCCGAGGAGCTCGACAAGGTTTCGCGGCTCATCGGTGCGCGGCTGCCGGATCCATGGCCCGGCCGGGCTCTCATCGAGCGCGCCTTCTCGGCTTCGCTCGACGCCATTCGCGCAAACCCCACTGCGCGCCTGTGGGGCGATCGCATCGCCATCGGCCGCATCGGCGATCCGCCGCGGGTCATCGGCAGCGTGATCTTTCACGGCCGCCCCGACGAAGGCGGCACGGTCGAGGTTGGCTACGGCATGGAGCTCAACAGCCAAGGCCAAGGCTACGCCACCGAGGCCACTGGCGCGCAGGTGGAGTGGGCGCTCGCGCAACAGGGCGTGCGCAAGGTCCGCGCCACCACGCCGCCGTGGCACCGCGCGTCCATCCGGGTCCTCGAGAAGATAGGCTTCACCCCTGCCGGCACCGACGATCACGAGGCGCTGGGCGAGGTGCTGGTGTTCGAACGCCTCCGCTGACCGCGCCATTCCGAGGAGCATTTGAATATTTCTTCGCGCGGCTCGTCGCCGACGTGCGTTTGGAACATCGTCCGCGACTCTGCTAACGCTGGGGAATGCGCGCCCCGTTGATGCTCGGTCTTGCCCTCCTGCTCGCCTCCGTTCCGGCGCACGCCCAGAAGGTCGCCCCCGACACCACCGATCAGGGCCCAGAGATTCCCAAAGCCCAGGTGACCATCGAGCTCGAGGGCGGCACCAAGGCCACGTGCAACGAGCACGCCGCGCAGCCCTTTCTCATCCGCAAAAACTGGTTCGCCCGGCAGAAGGAGAAGGACGGCAACGCCTTCGCCAACGAGTCGCTCAAGAAGGCCATCGACTACCGCACCGAGAAGTACGGCCACTTCCCCGGGTATGGCGACGGCCGCCTGAACAAATTCGCCCCCGCCCACTACGCCAAGGCGGTGAGCTTCATGGGGCTCACGCTGCAGGTCAACGAGCGCATCATCCCCGCCCTCAAGTGCGTCGAGGCGGCCCTCAAGGCCACCAAAGCGGCCGACGAGTACCACCCGCGCTCGATGGGCGGAATCCGCTTCAAGAACACCTATCGGGGCTCGGAAATCTCGAACCACGTCTACGGCATCGCCATCGACATCGAGTCGGATCGCAACACCTGCTGCAGCTGCGTGGATCCTTGGCCCAATCACCCGCTTTGCAAAAAGCAGGTCGCGTCCATCTACGAACGCATGGCGATGCCCCGATCTTGGGTAGTCGTTTTCGAGCGTTACGGGTTTTATTGGCTGGGTCACGACGCACTCCAAGACACCATGCACTTCGAGTACCTCGGGGACCCCGACAAGATTCTGAAGGGCAAATCCGACGAAGGTTGAGCCGAAGAACGCTGGCCTAGTACCTGCATTCGTTCGCGTTTTCCTTGACGGCCGGGTTTTGAGTCGCCACTTTGGGCGACGTGCGGAGGGGGCACTCCCGCCCCATCCTGGTTGTCGGAGGTTCTCAATGCTTCGCTCTCTTCTTTCCTTTTCGGTGCTCGCGCTCGTCGCGGGCTGCTCTTCGTCCTCGACCACCACCTCGTCGTCCAGCAGCGGCGGCACCGACGCCGACGGTGGCACCGACGCCGCCATCACCGCGGTGTCCCTGCCCTTCAAGCCCTCCAACATCTCGTTCCCGGGCATCGACATGGCCTCGGTGGGCGACTTCGTGGTCGACCGCGCCAACTGCACCTTCGACAGCCAGACCAAAGAGACCGGCTGCGGCGACATGAGCAAGCTCGGCTTCGCGGTCATCGATCAGCCCGGCGCCGGCAAGATCGGCGTGTATGTGGCGCGCAACATCCGCGTCGAGCCCAACACGTTCATCAAGGGCAAGGGCACCTACGGGCTCGCCATCGTGGCCCTTGGCGACTTCGAAGTCCTCGGCGGCGTCGACGTGGGCGCGGCCAGCGACTACCCGACGACCGGCGGCTTCGTGCACCCGGCCAAGGAAGAGAGCAAGGGCGGCGGTCCCGGCGGCGGTGGCGGCGGGTCCTCCAAGGCAGGCGCGGGTGGCGGCTCCTTCTGCGGCATCGGCGGCAAGGGCGCCGCGCTCACCGGTGGCACCGCCGGTCCCGGCGGCGCCAAGTACGGCAACGCAGAGATCATTCCCCTCCTCGGTGGGTCCGCCGGCGGCTCCGCGGCGCTCCCCGGCTCCGGCACCGGCGGCGGCGCGATCCAGCTCGTCGCAGGCAAGACCTTCACGCTCGGCATCTCCGGCTACGTCACGGCCGGCGGCGGCGGCGGCACCTTCGTGGGGGCGGCCGGTTCGCAGCACGGAGCGGGCGGCGGAAGCGGCGGCGCCATCCTCATCGAGGCACCGATCACCAAGATTCTCGGCACGCTGGCTGCCAATGGCGGCGCCGGCGGCGCCAAGGAATACGGCAAGGACGGCAAGGCCGACGCCACCGCCGCCGTGTGCGACTCGCCGCTCACCAATGGGTCAGTGGGTGGGTCTGGCAGCGCCAACGCCAACGACAACGGCGACGATGCCACCTGGGTCGACGGCGACAACGGGCCGGGCGGCGGCGGCGGCGCAGGCCGCATTCGCGTGAACAACGACGCGGAGAAGAACATCCCGCTCACCGGCACGCTCTCGCCCGGCGCCAACGGTCCCTGCGCAAGCGGCGGCCCGCTGGCTCACTGAAGAGAAGCAGGCTCCACGGTGAAGGCGAGCTCGCGCAGAGCTCGCCTTTTCCGTTTGCGGCGTCCCGCCAAGGCAACGTACGGCTTGCGTGGCCGCACGCGGCGTGCAAGATTCCGCGCCCCCGAATGGCCAACGACACCGAGTTTTCGATTCCCATTTCCGACCTCGACGCGGCCGGGAAGCCCTACGAGTTCCCGGTTCGCGCCGCATGGCTGCGGGGTGTCCTGGAGGGCCACGAGGCCACGCCCCTAGGCCAAGACGGCAAGCTCTCGGTCCGCCTGTCCAAGAGCGGGACCGACGTCGTCGTGCACGGCAGCCTCACAGCGTCGCTCACCATGCCCTGCGCCCGCTGCCTCGAGCCGGTCGCCATCGCAGTGAAGCAGCCCATCACCGCGCTCCTGGTGCCCCGCAGCAAGTTGCGCCAAGAGGGCATGGATGAGTACGAGTTTTCCGCGGCCGACGCGGATATGCTCCCCTACGACGGCGAGACCGTCGTGCTCGACGATTTGGTCCGGGACGAACTTCTGCTCGAAACTCCGATGATCCCCTTGTGTTCGGAGGATTGCCCGGGTATGACGCCGAGTCCCCAAGTACAGGCCCCCGAAGACGGTGCCGAGACCCGTATCGACCCTCGACTTTTGCCGCTATTGCAGCTGAAGAACCGGGGAAATTCCTAAGGAGTGCATCGTGGCTGTCCCGAAACGACGAACCACCCGTTCCAAGCGAAACATGCGCCGCGCGAACCACGACAAGGTTACGCCCGTGCAGCTCATTGCCTGCGCCAACTGTGGCGAGCCCGTGGTCCCGCACCGTGCGTGCGCGTCCTGTGGCCACTACAAGGGGCGCGAGGTCAAGAAGGTAGCCAAAGCCAGCTGAGGCCATCGTTCGCTTCGAGCGCGCTATTGCCCCGTGGCAATGGCGCGCGATGGCGCGCCGGTGCGCGCTCTCCCTATCGCGACGGCTAGCCTGCCTGCCCCCCCCGGCATGTGCGGGCTTCGTCCATTTTGTGCGACAGCGAGGATGTGCGTGCAGTTTACACGAACGCGCACCTGGCGAGCCGAAGATCCACCACGCTTGTGCGGGGCGCTGCGCGGAGAAATGGGTTTCGTGGCGGGCGTTTGGCGCTATGATACCGAGCAATGACCGTGTCTCGCTGGCTCTCGCGAATCGTGGCCGGCGGCGGGCTCCTCGTAGCCGCCGCGTCGTGCTCTTCGGCCCACGTCTCCGACATCTACACGTCGGTCGACCAGGAAGGCGCGCGCCGCCGCAACGAGTTCTTCACGGACTCCCTCGGCGTCTACTGCATCGCCGAGGTCTCCTCCGGGCGCGACGACCAGACCATCGAGATGTACCTCCGCCAGATCCAGGACGAGAACGGCAGGGGTATCGACCGCGTCATCGGCGCCTCCGAGTCGGCTACGCCCAAGGGCGCCACCCGGCAGAAGTTCATCGTGCGCTTGGTAGCGCTCGACGCCAAGGGTGAGCCCAGCGAAGAGCTGCCGCTTCCCACCGGTCGCTTCCGTTGCGAAGTGAAGATCGACGGCGCCGACGAGGGGACGGCGACGTTCAACGTCACCTACGCGCCCTGCCCGGTCGCACAGATTACCAACGCAACCACCTGCAACGGGTTCATTAAGCCCGGCACCGTGTGTCCCAAGTTCGGCACCGCCGGCAAGGACCCCGCCACCTGCACCTGCAATGGAGTCTGGGCATGCAATTGAAGCGCAATGCATGGATGGTCCTGGCCTTGCCACTGGGCCTCGTCGCGCTCGACGCCTGCAGCGGCCGCAGCACCTACCAGGGCGGCGGCCGGCGCGAGTACGCAAGCGCCAGGCCCGACGAGAACACGCCCCCGGACGAAGACAGCGGCAACAACGACCCGCCCGACACCGGCAACGACCTTCCCGACGCGGGCTCCGTCCGCGACGCTGGCGCCGACGGCTGATGTGCGGGGGGTAAGGAGGGCGCCGCCGCGGCTGGCGCTTTGTCCCGATGTGGGGTAACGGGCATGGCCGCGATGAGCAAGACCGCTTGGCTGTTTCCGGGGCAAGGCTCGCAGTTCGTGGGCATGGGCAAGGACCTCTTCGAGGCGTCGGCGAAGGCGCGTGAGGTCTTCGAGAGAGCCGACGAAGCGCTCTCCGAAAAGCTCTCCACGATGATCTTCGAGGGACCCGAGGGAGAGCTCACGCTCACCGCCAACGCCCAGCCTGCCATCGTGACCGTGAGCATGGCGCTGCTGGCGGCGCTGCGCGAGCGCGTCCCGTCGCTGCCCACGCCAGACTTTGCCGCCGGCCACTCGCTCGGCGAGTACAGCGCGCTGGTCGCCGCTTCCGCGCTCACGCTCGAAGACGCCGTGCGCCTGGTTCGCGCCCGCGGCCGCGCGATGCAAGAGGCGGTACCTGCCGGTACCGGCGCCATGGCCGCCATCATGGGCGTCTCCGAGGTCGACCTCTCTGCAGCGTGCGCCGAGGTCGCCGAGGGCGAAGTGCTGGGCCTCGCGAACTTCAACGCGCCAGGGCAGATCGTCATCGCCGGCACCGCCGCGGCGGTAGCGCGCGCCGCCGCCAAGGTCGAGACCCTCAAGGGCAAGGCCATTCCCCTCAAGGTGAGCGCGCCCTTTCACTGCGCCCTCATGGCGCCGGCTGCCCGCGCGGTCGCCGCGGAGCTCGAGAAGCTCGTGGTGGCCGACTCCGCATTCCCGGTGGTGGCCAACGTCGACGCCGAGCCCAACACCAAGGCGGGCCGCACCAAGGAGCTGCTGGTCCTCCAGGTGGCGGGCGCGGTGCGCTGGGAGCAGAGCGTCCAGCGCATGCGCAAGGAGGGCGTCGATCGCGCCTTCGAGATCGGCCCTGGGAAGGTGCTGGCCGGCCTCGCCAAGCGCATCGACAAAGAGCTCAAGGTTCACAACGTCTCGGACGCGGCATCGCTCGACGCCGTCTCCGCGCTCTTCTGAGGAGTCTCCGCATGTTCAAGCTCGACGGCAAAGTAGCAATCATCACCGGTGGCTCCCGCGGAATCGGCGCGGCCTGCGCCGAGGCCATGGCCGAGCAAGGCGCGCACGTGGTCGTCAACTACGTTCGGGGCGAAGACAAGGCGCGCGAAGTGGCCGATCGCATCATCGCCAAGGGTGGCAAGGCCGAGATCGCCGGCTTCGATGTGGCCGACAGCGAGGCCACCGAGAAGGCCATCGAAGGCCTGGCCAAAAAGCACGGGCGTCTCGACATCATGGTGGCCAACGCCGGCATCGCCATCGACGGGCTGCTCCTTCGCCTCAAAGACGAGGACCTGCAGAAGCTCTTCGACACCAACGTGCGCGGCGCCCTCGCCTGCGCCCGCGCGGCGACCCGCCCCATGATGAAGGCTCGCACCGGCCGCATCATCTTCGTCTCCAGCGTCATCGGAGAGATGGGCAACGTGGGGCAGACCGCCTACGCGGCCACCAAGGCCGCGCTGCTCGGCATCACCAAGTCGATCGCCCGCGAGTACGCCTCGCGCAACCTCACGGTGAACGCCATCGCCCCCGGCTTCATCGAGACCGACATGACCCACGGCATGAACGACGCGATGAAGGAGTACGTGCTCAAGAACATTCCGCTGGCGCGCGTGGGCACCGCCAAGGAAGTGGCCGCGGCCGCCCTGTACCTAGCGAGTGACGAAGCTGCGTACGTCACGGGGCAGGTGCTGCGCGTCAACGGCGGAATGTACGTCTGAGCGCGGCTGCCGCGGCGCCTGCGCACGCTGCGTAACGCGGTACGCCACCCGCCGCGTGCGCGGTAACGACGAATACCTCTAGGCGCGGGCAAAATCCCTGTGTAGAAAGCCGGTACTCACGGCACCGGCCGCGACGAAACCATCACTGAACTGCACGTTTAGTCCGGGATTTCCCGGCGCCAATTGGCGAACAGGCGAAGAGGAAACATGGCGAAGGACATTCCCAGCGAAGTCAAGCGCATCATCAAAGAGCAGCTCGACGTCGACGAGAAAGACATCAAACCGGAGTCGTCGTTCGTCGACGATCTGGGGGCGGATTCGCTCGGGCTGGTCGAGCTGGTGCTCGCCTTCGAGGAGGCTTTCGAGATCGACATCCCGGACGAAGACACGGAGAAGATCCGTACCGTTCAGGACGCCATCGACTACGTCGAAAAGAACGCGAAGAAGTAAGGTCTTCCCATGAGCGAGCGCGTCGTCGTCACAGGCATTGGCATCGTCTCTCCGGTCGGTCTCGACGCCGAGACGACATGGCGCGCTCTCTGTGCCGGCGAAAGCGGCGTGGGCATGATCACCCAGTTCGACACCACCCAGTTCCGCGTGAAGATCGCGGCCGAGGTGAAGAACTGGGATCCGACTCCGTACATCAGCAAGAAAAAGCTGAAGGAGATGGAGCGCTTCACCGAGTTCGCGATGGGGGCGGCCACCATGGCCATCGCCGACGCGAAGCTCGAGCTCTCCGCCGAGGAACGCGACGAAGCAGGCTGCTTCGTCGGCGTCGGCCTCGGCGGCCTCTCCACCCTGGAGCGCACCAAGCAAGTGCTCCTCGAGAAGGGGCCGTCTCGCATCAGCCCCTACTCGATTCCCGCCATCATTTCCAACCTGGCGGCGGGGCAAATTTCCATGGCGTTCGGCCTGCGCGGGCCGAGCTACTGCACCACCAGCGCCTGTTCCAGCGGCGCCCACGCGCTCGGCGAAGCCACCGAGTGGATTCGCCGTGGCCGCGCCCAGGTCATGGTCGCCGGCGGCGCCGAAGCCACCATCACCCCGGTCGGCATCGGCGGCTTCGAAGCCATGATGGCGCTCTCCAAGCGCAACGACGACCCCAAGACCGCGAGCCGCCCCTTCGACAAGACCCGCGACGGGTTCGTGTCCGGCGAGGGCTCGGCGGTGCTCATTCTCGAGTCTCTCACCCGCGCCAAGAAGCGCGGCGCTCGCATCTATTGCGAGCTCACCGGCTACGGCGCGTCGAGCGACGCCCACCATCTCACCGGCCCCGCCCCTCGCGGCGAAGGCGCCCAGCGGTCTATGCGCATGGCGCTCAAGGACGCAAAGGTGGCTCCCGACCAGGTCGACTACCTGAACGCCCACGCCACCGCGACCCCCGCCGGCGACGTGGCCGAGACGCACGCGATCATGGACGTGTTTGGTACGCACGCGACCGACAAGAAGCTCTGGGTGAGCTCCACCAAGTCGATGACCGGGCACCTTCTCGGCGCGGCCGGAGCCCTGGAAAGCGCCATTTGCGCGCTGGCCATCGCCCAGGGTCGCGTGCCGCCCACCATCAACTTGAACACGCCAGACCCCGAGTGCACGCTCGACTACGTGGCCAATGCCGGCCGCGAGCGCAGCATCAAACACGCACTCAACAACTCCTTCGGGTTCGGCGGCACCAACGCAGCGCTCGTGTTTTCTCGCTTCGGCGAGTAGGGAATTCCCTGTGAAACTCGTTCTGGCGGCGGATCATGGCGGCTTCGAGCTGAAGAACCAGCTGGCGTCGGCGCTCGCCGCGGCGGGGCACGAGGTGACCGACCTGGGCACCAACGAGGCAACCTCGGTGGACTACCCGGACTACGCGCATCGCGCTGCGAAGGCCATCCTGGACGGCACCCACGAGCGCGGCATCCTGGTTTGCGGAAGCGGCGTGGGCATGTCGCTCGCCGCCAACCGGCACCCTGGCATTCGCGCGGTGGTCTGCAGCGACACCTACACCGCGCGCCTGAGCCGCGAGCACAATGACGCCAACATCCTGGCCCTGGGCCAGCGGGTGGTGGGCCCTGGCCTGGCAAAAGATATCGTCGACGCCTGGCTGGGCGCCGCGTTCGAGGGCGGTCGTCACAGCAAGCGAGTCGAGAAGATTGAGCTCCCCAAGTAGCCCCGGTGCGCCGTGAAGTGCCCCTTCTGCGCCCACGACGAAAGCAAGGTGACCGACTCTCGTACGTCGGCCGCCCAGGACGTGATCCGGCGCAGGCGCGAGTGCGAAGCCTGCGAGCGCCGCTTCACCACCTACGAGCGTGTCGAAGAGGTGATGCCCCTCGTGGTGAAGAAGGACGGCCGCCGCGAGCCCTACGATCGCCAGAAGATCATGGGCGGGCTGGTGCGCGCCTCCGAGAAGCGGGCGGTGCCCATCTCTCGGGTCGAGGAGCTCGTCGATGCGCTCGAGCGTGAGCTCATCGACATGGGCGAGAAGGAAGTTCCGAGCCACACCATCGGCGAGCGCGTGATGGTGCGCTTGCGGACCCTCGACGAGATCGCCTACGTGCGTTTTGCCAGCGTGTACCGATCGTTCCGGGACCTCTCGGAGCTACGCGACGAGCTGGACAAGCTCGCCGAGCAGAAGAAAGATGTACCGGGATGAGCGACGAAACATGGATGGGCCGAGCCCTCGAGGTCGCCCGCAAAGGCCGCCCCTCGCCCAACCCCCACGTCGGCGCAGTGGTCGTTCAGGGAGACGAGGTGGTGGGCGTCGGTCACCACGAACGGGCGGGCCAAGAGCACGCGGAGCTCATCGCGCTGCGCGAGGCGGGTGCCAAGGCGGAAGGCGCCACCTTGTATGTCACGCTGGAGCCGTGCAACCACACGGGCCGGACGCCCCCCTGCACTGATGCGATTGCCGCAGCCAAGATTCGCCGGGTGGTCATTGGCGCCACCGATCCCAATCCGCACGTGACGGGCGGCGGCGTGGCGCGCCTGAAGGAGCTGGGCATCGCCGTCCAAGTGGGCGTGCAAGAAGCCGCCGCACGCGATCTCATTCGCTCCTGGAGCAAGTACGTCACCGTGGGCCTGCCCTACGTTTCGCTCAAGCTGGCGTTGAGCATCGACGGTCGCATCGCCACCAAGAGCGGCGCCTCGCGCTGGGTCACCGGCAAGTTGGCGCGCGCCAAGGTGCACGCCCTTCGCGCCAAGTCCGACGCCATTGCGGTGGGCATCGGAACCGTCCTGGCAGACGATCCGAGGCTCACGGTTCGGGATACCCAGGGCCAAAACCCCACGCGCATCGTCTTCGACACCAAGCTCCGCACGCCGGTGAGCTCGGCGCTGGTGGTGGGCGCGCGCGAAACACCCACCTGGATTGTCACCGGCGACACGCCCGAGTCGCGGCACGGCGCAGAGGAGCTGGAGGCCAAAGGCATTCGGATTCTCTTCGCGCCGGTGTCCACCGAAGGCCGCGTGGAGCTTCGCAGCGCCCTCGAGACGCTCGCCGCCCAGGGCATCGTCACGCTGATGGTGGAGGGCGGAGCGGAGCTTGCCGGTAGCTTCTTGGCCGCCGAGCTGGCCGACGAGCTGCACGCCTTTCTCGCGCCGGTGCTCTTCGGACCCCGTGGTCGCCCGGGCGCCGTCGACTGGGCAGGTCCGGCCACCCCGGAGGTCGCCCCGCGTATCGCCAAGCCCATCTGGGAGCTGTGCGGCGAGGATGCGTACGTTCACGGCGCCCTCAGCTACCCCGACCGCTGACCGCGCACCGCATCGCCGTCGCGCGTCTTTGTCGCGCGCTCCCCTCGCCAGACCCCCAGCTTCTGATTACACTTGAAGGCGTCATGATCCGGACGATTCTCCACTACCCCGACAAGCGCCTCCGCGAGCCCGGCCTCAAGGTCGAAGCGATCACCCCTGCGATCAAGGCACTGGTCGACGACATGGCCGAAACCATGTACGCCGCTCCGGGCGTGGGCCTCGCCGCCACCCAAATCGGCGAGCTGCTGCAAATCTTCGTCATCGACATCGCCGGCGAGGACGAGCCGAGTCGTCTCCAGGTCTTCATCAACCCAGAGATCCTCTCGACCGAGGGCGAGGTCTGCTGGAAGGAAGGCTGCCTCAGCTTTCCCGGCGCCACCGAGGAAGTGGAACGCGCCGCCAAGGTGCGGGTCCGCGCCCAGGACCGCGACGGCAAGTGGTTCGAGCTCGAAGCCGAAGATCTGCTCGCTGTAGCCATCCAGCACGAGAACGATCACCTCCAGGGCCGCCTCATGATCGACCACCTCGGACCGCTCAAAAAGCGCCTCCTGCACCGCAAGATGCAGAAGCGCGCGGACGCCCAACCCACCCCCTGAAGCGAAGCGGCGGAGTTTTGGCCGAGTCCAGCGCTTGACGGATCGAGCGCCTTAGCGGCGCTTGAAGAGCGAAGGGTCGAGCTTGACGCCTTGGGCCGCGAGCTCGGTGGCGAGGCGGGGAACGACGCCGGTGGCAGCGAAGGTTCCTTCGGCGCCCCCTTCCGAGAGGAAGGTGAAGATGTCGCGGGTCACCACCCCCTTGGCGTCGCTTCCGGCGAGCTCGGCGATGCGGGTGACGCGCGGGAGCTTGTGGCCGTCGGCGGCGCCGGGCGCGAGCTCGAGCACCAGGTCGAAGGCTTCGGTCACGCTCTCCTTGGCGCCGTCTCCGCCGCTGCCGGGGTGCGCCCCCAGCCACTGGGAGACGATGCGCGAGACGCCCTGACGGATGTTGCTCGCGGGAACCGTGGCCACCACCCCGGAGACGCCCGAGGCGATGGCGTCGACGGCTGCGGCCAGCGCGCCGTTGGCGCCCGAAAGCACCAGCAGACGATCGGGGCGGAGCCGCGTCGCCCCGTGCACCGCCGCGGCGTTGGGCGCCACCGAAACGACGTGGCTCTGCGCCAGGTAAATCTCGTCGGCGTCGTGCACGACGCACACCCGCTCACCGCCCTGGGCGCTCGAGGCGAGCGCCGCCACCACCTCGGGACCGCCCGCAGAGGCGCACACGAGCACGTTCGCGCGGGCCACCATGCAGGCCTCGAGAAACGTAGCCATGGGACGCGAAAGACGGTTCTGGCGAACCAGCTCTTCGAGCGCGCGGTCGAGAATACGCCGCTTGTGAATCGAGAAGGCGCAGGCGTGGGCCGCCGGCGGGAACATGGCGACGAGGTGGGCGCCGCGCGAGGTGCGCCGTTCGATGGGCGTCTCTCCCGGCTGCACCGACTGGCCCACTTCGTCGGCGAGGCGCAGAACGATGCGGCGAACCGCGTCATCGCTGCTGAAAGCGAGCTCGTAGTTCTCGAGCTCGCTGCCGCGGCGCACGAGAATCTGGTCGTATCGAACGCAGTGGATCTCGGTGACGGAGTCGTCGTCGAGAAGCGAGGTGAGCGGCCCCATGGAGACGAGCTCCAACATGGCGTCCTGCACCAGAGCGTCGACGTCGATGCCCTCGGGCACGTCGCCGGCGTTGCGCATCTGCGAGGCCTGATCGCGAACCGCGCGCTCGATGCGCGTCACTTCTTTGGAGTCGACCCGAGCCGGCAGCCGCGTCGCGTCCACCGAGTCGCCGATGCGCGTCATGAGCGACAGGAGCGCAAGGCGCCGACCTGCGTGGGCGCCCTTGTCCTTCGACAGGGCGGATTGCGCGGGCAAGGGCACGTCGTCGCGCACCGCGCGCGTGGCCTGCAGCATGGCAGCAGGCGGCCCCGCCGACGGCTCGGGGCGAACCGGCGGAGGTGGCGCCGAGCGCAGCGGAGGTGGCGGTGCCGCCGCCGCCGAGACCTCGGTGGGCACCGGCGGAATGGGTGGGGGCGCGACCTTGCGCGGCTCCGGCGTGAGCGGCGAGAGGCTGCCCGGCCGCGGGACCTTCTGATCGAGCGGCATGGTCTGGGCGCGCGGCGGAACGCTGCGCTTCACAGGCGGGGGATCGCCCGCGGGCGGCCCACCACCGAGCGGCGGCTGCGGGGTGCCCGCGGTGTCGAACTCGGGGCGTGGAAGGGCAAAGTCGTGCGTGGGGCCGCCGAGCTGGCCGACGCCCAGCGGGCCGCCTGCCGTGGGGATGGGCAGCGGCGGCATGTTCGGAGGCCCACCGCTCGGGAGCGCACCGGGCGGGCTCGAGGGCATCGACTGCCGGGGCGGCGCGGTAGCGGGCCGCGACTGCGCGTGCATGGTGGGGGGCGGGCCCGCATCTCGGGGCGGCGCCGCTGCGGGCCCTGCGCCCGACTGACCGAGCCCCTGCGCGGTGCCCTGCACGCCCTGGTTCGCGAGGCGAATGGGGTTGTCGCGCGACATGGTGGGCACGTCTTGCTCGGGCTGCCCGCTCAGGTTCGCCATCGGTGCATCCTCCGCGGCGGCCCCGGGGTCCACGCGAATGACGAAGTCGCCGATGTACACCTTGTCGCCCTCGCGGACGATCGTCGCCTGGGCGATCTTGCGTCCGTTGACGTAGGTGCCGTTGGTGCTCTTCAGGTCGGTGACGATGAAACGCCCGTCGCGAAAGAGAAGACGCGCGTGGTGCTTCGATACGTTGCCCTTGGGCAAGACGAGATCGTTCCCCTGCACGCGGCCAACGTTGATTTCCGCTTTGTCGAACGACTCACGTCGCTCGGCGCCGCCTTTTTCGCTGATGATGATGGAGAACATTCGGGGGCGTGGGATTCCTGAACGAATTGTCCCGAATTGGCACCCAGAGTGTCAATCTTCCATCACCTTTCGGCCGAAGTATTCGTCGGCGTCACGCTCGCCTCGCCCCGCGGACACAAAATGCAAGCGACGCGTCTCGCCCTGCGAAACGCGTCGGTGCTGCGGAGTCGAGGCGCTTCAGTCGCTGTTTCGAGCGTCGCGCACTTCGGTGGTGAGGAGGCCGAGCAGCTCGCCGGCGAGCGCCATCACATCTTTGGTGGTGTACCCGCTCGAGCGCAGCTCGCGGTAGATGGTCTTGGCCAGGATCGGGAGCGCACGGGCATCGCGGGGGGCTTGGGACTGATCAAACGGGAGCGCCATATGCAAGTTCCTACCGACGGGTGAAGGGCCGTCGTCACGAGCTTGTCATACAACCCGCGTGCCAGAAGTTGCGCCACGAATTCATTGATGTATTTCGTCGAGCGCGAAGCGGTTTGGTCGGAACTGTGCGCAGCGCGCGTAGAAAAGTTCGCACCTTCGCCCGGAGCGAAGCCCGTGGTACGGAGCATGCGTGAGCGACGAGAAGCCCGCCGCGAAGGACCCCGAAGCGACCGAAGACGGCCCGCAGGAGAGCGAGCCCGAGCGCGCGCCGTCGGCGAAACCGGCGCCCCGAAGCGCGGCCGAGCGCATCAAGGCGTGGCTCACACCCGAGACCCGCAGTCGGCGCATCATCATCGGCCTCGGCATCTACGCCGCAGTGGTGCTGGTGTTCGGCATCGTGGCAGGCGAGCGAATGTGGACGCACACGAGCTACAACCACTTCGCGCACCTGGCCGACGCGTGGCTCCACGGGCGCCAAGACATCGTGCACGGAGGCCCGGGCTATGCGGGCGGCAACGACTTCGCCGACTTTCACGGCAAGACGTACATCAGCTTTCCCCCCTTCCCTGCGTTCCTGATGCTGCCCCTGGTGGCCCTCGCGGGCTCGCCGGAGGACTTCCGCGACGGGCAGTTCGTGGTGTGGCTGGCGGGCGTCGGGCCGGCGTTCTTGTTTCTTGCGCTGGAGAAGCTGCGACGCACGGGCCGGAGCGAGCGCACGGAAACCGAGAACGTGCTGCTGGCGCTGGTCTTCGCCTTTGGCACGGTGTTCTTCTTCACCGCGGTGCAGGGTACCGTATGGTTCGCAGGACACGTGGTGGGCGTAGGCCTTTTGTGCGCGTACCTGCTGGTCGCGCTCGACGCCGAGCACCCGATCATCGCCGGCGCGCTCATCGGGTGCGCGTTCTTGACCCGGCCCACCAGCTCCTACGCCGCGCTCCTCTTCGGCCTCGAGGCGGTGCGTGTATGCTGCAAGAATATGCCCACCGAGGGCAGCTTCCTGGCCCGGGTCGACGCGGTCGTGCGCCGCATCGACAAGCCGGCGTTCTTCCGGCGAATGGTGCTCTTCGGCGTGCCCGTGCTCATCGGCCTGGGGCTCGCGTCGTACACCAACTACACGCGCTTCGGCACCATGAACCCGACCGCCTTCGGCCACGAGCACCTCACGGTGCAGTGGCATGGACGCATCGAGAAATGGGGCCTGTTCGGGCTTCACTATCTTCCAAAGAACCTGGGCTGCATGCTCACCATCCTGCCCTGGCCGCGGGCGCATGGCGCCGAGGGCGAAGCGCCGTTTCGCATCAACGAGCACGGGCTGGCGCTGTGGTTCACCACGCCCCTCTACCTGTGGCTGCTCCGGCCCAAGAAGACCGGGTTTCTCCACGGCGCGCTCCTGGCCTCGGCGGCGCTGCCGCTGGTGCAAAACCTGCTCTACCAGAACAGCGGATGGCAGCAGTTCGGCTACCGGTTCTCCAACGACTACGCGCCGCTTCTGTTTCTGCTCTTGGCGGTGGGTGCGCGGCCGATGGGCAACGCCTGGAAGGTCGCGGCTATCTGGGCACTCGGCTGGAACACGTTCGGAGCGCTCTCGTTCGGTCGCGCCAACTTCGAGCGGTATTACTTCCGCGAAGGGTCGCAGACGGTCATCTATCAACCGGACTAGCGATCAGTGGGCGGCGCTGCGGCGAACGCGGCGAGCGTCGTGGCGAAGGCTCGAAGCGGCCACCGCGGCGGTGAGGGAGAGCACCAGCACCAACAGGGTGGCGGTGCCGGCAGGCGAGAGCAGGTCGTAGAGATTGTCGAACAGCATTGGATCACCTCGAATTCTGACTGGCTGGCCAGTCACTTTTGACCCACGGGCCAGTTTTGTCAAGGCAGCTCCCTGCACTTTGCCACGAAGTGAGCAAAATCAAGCTCTTCGCGGTGGGTGCGGACGACCGACATTGAACTTTTTGCGCACCCGACCGCCCCCGGCGGTGACCGACATTGAACTTCTTGCGTTGAACTTCTTGCGGATCAGCGCTCCTGAAAGAGCGAGAGCGCGATGCGCTCAGCGGCCTCGAGGAGCTCGGCCTCGCTCTCGGGGGGCATCGGGTCGAAGAGCTGGTGGAGCGCGAGGCCGTCGAGGGCGCCAAGGAGCAGACGCGCCATGGTGTCCGGCGCGAAGCGGGGGACGAGGCCCATCTCCACCAGGTTGGTGAACCCGACCTGCACGACCTGCTCCCGAGAGGTCCGCAGGGCCGCACCAATGGTGGCATGAAGTGCCGGATCGTGCACCGCCACGGTCATGGCCTCCATGATCACGCGAATCTCGGGCACGCCGCTTCGGCGCACGAACCAGAGCTCGGTAATGGCCCTGCGCATGCGCTCGGCGGCGGTGCCCGGTTCGAGAAAAGCCGCGCGCACCCGCTCCGCCATGACGTTGCAGGCCAGGTTCACCACCTTGGCGAGCAGCTCGTCCTTGCTCTCGAAGTGATAGTGCACCACGCCCTTGCTCACGCCGGCCGCAGCCGCAATGTCTTGAACGCTGCTGCCCGCAAGGCCCTTGGCCGCGATGGTGCGCACCGCCGCTTCGAGGATCTGCTGCTGGCTCGTCTCGCTCTTTCGGTATCCGCCGCGGCGCATGGTCGTGTGGAGCTACAGCTTCTTCGGCGGCGCCTTGGCGTTGGTACCGCGCGAAATACGAACACTGCGAATGGTCACTGGCGTCACCGGCCGCTCGCCGTCGACTTCGACCTTGGCGATGTCGTGCACGGTGCTCACGGGCTCGCACTCCCCGAAGATGGTGTAGCCGCCGTCGAGGTGCGCCGCCGCCGCGTCGGTGATGAAGAACTGCGCGCCGTTGGTGTTCGCCCCGCGGTTGGCCATGCACAAAAGCCCCGCGCGATCGTGCTTGGCACCGGCCCACACCTCATCGGCGATGGTGTAGCCGGGATCGCCCGTCCCGTTGCCCTTGGCGTCGCCGCCCTGGATCATGAACCCAGCGACGATGCGGTGGAACGAGGTGTCGTCGTAGGCCGGACGCTTGACCCAGTTGACGCCGTCCTTCCACGGACGCAGCCCACGCGCGAGCCCCACGAAGTTCGCCACCGTCGTCGGCGCCTTGGCCTCGAGCAGCTTGCACTCGAGCTTGCCCTTGCTGGTGTCGATGGTGGCGAGGAGCGGGCCCGTGCCCGGGAGATCCTTGGCGGCGTCCTTGAGGCTGAAGGCGCCCGCCAGCGGATCGCTGCCGGCGCGCTGCAAGACGCCGCCGGTCGCGCTGACCGCCGGCGCCGGCGTGGCGATGGGCAGGGTGGCGGTAGAGAGCGTGGCGCTCGAGCCGGCGCTCGGCACGGTCTCGGTGCGGTGCTCGGGCACCTGACCGATGGGCTCGGGCGGCGACTTGGTACACGCGGCGACCAGCGTGGTCAGCATCGGGGCGAGCAGGGAAAGCTTCTTCATCACAGCCTCTTCATTCGTGCGGTTTCGTCGTTCGTACCGACTCGGGGAGCGCGATCTTTTGCCCCACCTTTGCGCCGTGACGGGCGCACCAGCCGGCGTTCGTCTCGAGGACGTAGACCGAGGGCTTGCCCACGCTCCGCGCCTGGTCGTTCAAGATCGGCACGTTCTCGAGGATGCCCACGATGGTGCCGTCGTCTTCCACGAAGAGCATGTCGAGAGGTATGCATGTATTATGCATCCAAAAGGTCGCGACCTTGTGACCGAGCTTGAAGAGCATGCCGTGGTCTTCCGGCATCTGGGTGCGGAACATCAGACCGCGCTCGGTATCTTGCTCCCGGTACACGAACTCCGCCGCGGCCAGCTCCGCCCCGCCGCTGAACTTCAGCGGATACGTGGGCAGCATGGGGGGAGCTCCGTCCGGGTCCTTCGGGCAGCCGCCTGCGGGCGCGACCACCGGGACCGAAGCCGGCTCGATGCTACCGGCGTTGCGGGAGGCCGCTGCCGGCGCAGCGCTCGACGGGTCCTTGTGCGCGGGCAGCTCTTCCGGTGCGGAGCGACAGGAGACAACCAGGACGAGGGCGAGGGTGAAGGCGCGGACCACGACGAAATTCCCTCCTACGTTCCGCGCTGCGAGTCAAGGAAAGGGCTCATGCGCGAAGGCTCCGGGCGCCCGCCTGGAGCACCTTTCCGGGGAGCGGACGGCCCACGATGCTCTCGGCAGCCTTGCCAGCCTCGATGAGCCGCGCGAGGTCGACGCCGGTGCCCACGCCCATGCCGTGCAGGAGATACACCAGATCTTCGGTGGCCACGTTTCCAGCGGCGCCCGGCGCGTAGGGGCAGCCGCCCAGGCCGCCCACCGATGCGTCGAAGTGCCGGACGCCCATCTCGAGCCCGACCAAGATGTTCGCCAGCGCGGTGCCGCGTGTATCATGCATGTGAAGGGCGATTGACTCGAGGGGCAACACATCGAGCATCCGCTCCACGATGTCGGCCGTTTGCCGGGGCGTGCCGGCACCGATGGTGTCGCCGAGCGACACCTGGTAGCAGCCCATGGCGTAGAGCTGCTTGGCGATGCGCACCGAGGCCTCCGCCGGGACCGCGCCCTCGTAGGGGCAGCCCCACACGGTGGAGACGTAGCCGCGCACCCGCAGGCCCTTGTCGCGCGCAGGTCCGATGGTCTCTTCGAAGGCGCGAAGGGTGGCTTCGATGGTCTTGTTGATGTTCTTTTTGTTGTGGGTCTCGCTGGCGCTCATGAAGACCGCGATCTCGGGCAGCTCCGCCGCGAGCGCCCGCTGTAGGCCGCGGGCGTTGGGGCACAGGGCCGAGAACACCACGTCCGGGTGCCGTTCGGCCCGCGCCGCCACGTCGTCGGCGTCGGCCAGCTGCGGTATCCACTTGGGCGACACGAAGCTCGTCACCTCGATGCGCCGCAGCCCGGCCGCCACCAACGCGTCGATGAGCCGCAGCTTCTCGCCCAGCGGCACGGTCACCCGTTCGTTCTGCAACCCGTCTCGGAGCGAGACCTCGTAGAGCGAGACCTCCGCCGGAACACCTTTCAAGAGCTCCGTCTTCATCGGGCCGAAGCCTAGCACCCCCCGCGCCCCTCGACCGAACGACGCAGCGCGCGGCCCGCCGGTCGCTGGCGCATTCGCGGGGAACTGTCTTTTCGCGCCTTCCCTTCGTGGACCTTGATAGGATCGGACAATCTCCAATGTCGGGTCCCGAATCTTCCCTCCGCGGCTGGCTCTCGGATCTCTTCTTCCCCACCCTGGTCGAGGGTGACGTGGAGAAGCTGCTGCGGCGCCTCGGGACGCGCGGTTCGGTGGCCGTCCCGGGTCTCGGCAACGCCAGTGGCGTCGACGACCAGCGTCAGCTGCTGTCGCGCCTGCGCGCGTGGATGACCGAACGCAACGCGCACTACGACCGGCTCTCGTTCTTCACCGGGCTCGATCGCGATATCACCGAGGGGGCGCTGATCATCGGCGCCGAAGGCGAACGGCGATCGCACGCAGTGGCGGTGGTGGCAGAGCGACGCAAGGGCCGCGAGCTCGACATTCGCGTCTACGCGCCGCGCGGCGTGTTCGACGGCCCGCCCATCGAGGCGCCCACCGGTTCGCCGCACGCCATCGGGCTCGCCGGCGACATCGCGGCCGCGCTCACCTCTGGCGACGTGGCGGCATTCGCTGCGTGCTTCGAGGCCGACGGTGAGCTGACGTTCGCCAGCGCCACCGGCGCGCGCCGTGGCACCGGTGAGTTCGAGAGCGGCTTCCAGACGCTCTCGGCGGCCAAGCCCGAGGTGGCCGGCTTCGCCGAAGAAGGCCAAGTGACGGCGCTCGAATTGCGAACGCCCGGAGCGCCGCTCTTGCTCACGCTCCACCGGGGCGACAGCTCGCTCTTCCGATACGGACGCGTCTACGGCGCGCTGAGCGCGTAGGCTCGACGCCCCGCGTCAGCACGCGGGTGATTGGCGCTCACCGTTCGTGATTCAGGGCTTGCGACGGCCGAAGATCTCGAACGCGATGCCCGCGAGAATCCCCCCACCGATGGAGAGCATGGATGCGCCGAACGACGTCGGCCCCAGCGCGCACGACAGGGCGCACGCGGAGGCTTGCGGCGCTGCACCGGGACAGGCGAGGGCCACCGCGGGAGCGAGGAACACGGCCAAGAACGAAAGGGCGCGGGTCATGCGAGGAGTGTTGCAGGCCATCGAGCGCTGCGCAAGGGCGGCGTGGCCCCCGCGCGAAGCGAGCCAATTCACCGGGGATCGCGCGTGGAATCGCCCGGCGCGGGCGCGCGATAGGTCGCCACGATGGATACCTTGTAGCGGGGGTGGGCATGCGGCGCACCCTCCAGCGGAAAGGCCATCAGCGCGCGCTTGATGGCGGCAACGCAGCCCTTCAAGGCCTTGCCGCTGCGCACCGTACGGCCGTCTTTGGGGGCCACCAGACCCACCTTCTTGCGCGTGAAGTTGATGTCGGCCACGTACTGCACGCTGCCGCCACCGGCGCTCTCCGGGAGGCAGGAGGCGTTGTCGACGATGGCCTTGGCGAAGGCCTGCTCGAGCGTGGGGAGCCGGTCGCATTCGTCGAGGGCCCGCTTGGCGTCGCGACACGAGATGACCTTGGCCTCCCCCACCGAGAGCGCAGCCGGCGCCGACGCATCGGGCACGGCGGACTGCGCTGCGATGGACGCGGCTGCCGCGGCCGACGCACTGGCCGCCGCAGCTTCGGTCTTGGCGTCGTCCTTGTGGGGCCTTCGCCAAAGGTAGAGCGGTACGGCGATGAGGGCGACGCCGAGGAGCAGCATGACGCTCATCTGCACGCGCGTGGCGCGGTCTTGCTTCCGTAGGTCGATAGTGGGACGCGACGCCGGACGCGGTTCCGAGGGCGGAAGCGAGGGCGAGGTGCCACGAATCGACGGAGGGGGCTTGTCCACGCCGCTCTAGTAGCAGAGTTTCGCGCCCGGGAAACGCGCCCACGCAGACGCCCCCCTCGGCACATCGGTTTTTTTGCCGAGCTCAGCCCGCCAGCTCGCGCGCGGCGCGACCGGGTGTGTGCGGCGAGATGGACGCCACCAGCTCCAGCCCCTCCGGCATCATGCCCTGCACTTGCCCCACCACTTGCTCCACAAGGTTCTTGGCCTCGTGGGCGCTGGGTCCCACCATCGCCACGGCGAAGCGGAGCGGCCCGGTGCTCCCGGCGGTGACGGCAATGAGCGAGAGCAGCAGCATGTCGGTGAGCTCTACCACCCGCGTCGCTGCGCGACGGAAGGCGAGCATCTCGAGGATCGTCGGGCGGTCGGAGACGAGTCGGTTGGGGCCCCGCAGCTCGTACCGCGCCACCGAGAGCGGCGTCTCCACCCATTCTGCGAACAGCGCTTCTTCTTCGAGCTGACGGAAGAACGTGTCGCGCGTGAGGAGACCCGTGAGGCCGTCGCGCCGCTCCAAGTACACCCGCGCGCGGCGGTGACCAGTGCTGTCTTTCGCGAAGCTCACCAGCTTGAAGCGCAGCTCTCCCAGCTGCACCTCGCCACTGTGCATGAGGTTCACGGTGCTCTTGCGCTCGTAGGTGTGCTCGGCGTAGGTGCCGTTGGTCGACTGGCGGTCCTCCACCTGCCAGCCCCCCTGGCTCCACCGCAGCTCTGCATGAAGGCCGCTGACGGTGGCCTCGGGCACCACGATGTCGGCCTCGGGCCGGCGCCCGATCGACACCTGGGGCTTGCCAAGCTCGATGAGCTCACCCACGAACTCCGGCGCATTGGTGGCGTAGGTGGTGAGCAGCGACTGCTGCCCCGGCACGAACACCGACTGCGCGCTGCGCCCCGGAGGCGGACCCGGATCGAGCCGGTCGCGAATGACCTGCACCGGGTTGGTGGTGAGCGAGATGGGGTTGAAGAAGCGCAGATGGCGCGCCGACAGCCGCTGCGTCGAATCGTCGGAGAGGCAGCGGAAGATCTGCTTGGTCTCGTCGATGGAGAGGCGCGAGGGCACGTCGAACTGAATCTGTTCGCGCATGGCCTTGGCGCGCGGCTTGTAGCCGGGCTCCGGAACCCGGCAGGTCCACATCTCCCAGAGCGTGAGACCGAGCGCGTACACGTCGTCTTCTTGCGATGCGCCGCCGGAGCGAATGCGCTCGGGCGCCATGTAGTTGGGGGTGCCGCCGTCGGGTGGGGCGCCGGGCCTGCGGGCGCTCGCGCGGGCGCGCTCCTTGGCAAAGCCGAAGTCGAGGACGATGGCCTTGCCGAGGCCGCCGTCGGGGGCCGCAGTGACCATCACGTTGCCCGGCTTGAGGTCGCCGTGCACCAGCCCCTGCGCGTGAATCGCCGCCACACCACCGCAGATATCGCTGGCGATGCGTCGGAATTCGTCGGCCGTGTAGCCGCCCTGGGCCTTCTTCCGACGGATGTGGGTGTGCAGCGTCTGCCCCGTGATGTGCTCCATCACGAGGATGGGCCCATAGGCCGAGGGCGCGAGATCGTGCACGCGGCAAACGTTGGGGTGGCTCACCGAGCGGGCGTGAATGAGCTCCTGCCGGAGGGCCTCGTCGTCGCCCGGCATGCGCGACTCCTCTTTGACGATCTTCAGTGCGACCGCTTGTTGGGTCGTCCGATCGTACGCAAGGAACACCTCGCCCATGCCCCCCTTGCCGAGGCTCTGACGAATCTCGTACCGGTCATTGATGACCGTCCCCTGAGTGATTGGCGGGGGCGCTTGTCGCTGGGTGTCGGCCATGAAAAGGAGGGAGGGAGGGAAGAGGAGCTGCGTTAGCGTCCTAAATTCTTCGCCTTTTCGCAAGGGGAGTTCGCGTGACCCGGGAGATTCATGAAACGTGCTGGCTCCAGCCCTCATGTGGCCGGGGAACAGGAACGCCTTTTCCGCGGTTTGCGCACCCGATGGCTCCCGCGAATTCCGCCCCCGGACGGAAAATCGTCCAGTTGTGCCGCCGCCGCACCAGCGTAGGCTGAAGGCTCAGCACATGCCGAGCTGCCCCAGCTGCCGCAAGTCCTTCGACGCCGAGGTTGAGGTATGCCCTGAGCACGGCCTATCGCTGCTTCCGGACGCGTACGTCGCGCACCTCGATCGGCCCCTCGAGGCCGGCACCATGGTGGGCGAGTACCGCATCGAGGCGAAGATTGGCGAAGGCGGTTTCGGGGCGGTGTACCGCGCGACCCACCCGCTCATCGGCAAGAGCGCCGCGGTGAAGGTGCTGGGCAGGCAGTTTTCGTCGGACCCGCAGATGGTTTCACGCTTCATCTCCGAAGCGCGTTCGGTGAACCAGATTCGGCACCGAAACATCATCGACATCTTTTCGTTCGGCGCCCTTCCCGATGGCCGCCAGTACTATGTGATGGAGCTCCTGGACGGAGCCCCCTTCGACCGCTACCTGCGCCAGCACGGTCCCCTGCCCTTCGCCACCGCGCTCCCCATCCTGAGGGGCATCGCGCGTGCGCTCGACGCGGCCCACCAGCACGGCATCGTCCACCGCGACCTAAAGCCCGAGAACGTATTCTTGGTGGAGAGCGACGACGGACCGCCCATCGCCAAGCTGCTCGACTTTGGCATCGCCAAGCTCATGCGCGACGAGGGCAAGGAGCACAAGACCCGCAGCGGAATGGCGATGGGTACCGCGTACTACATGTCGCCGGAGCAGTGCCACGGCCGCAACGTCGATGCGCGCACCGACGTGTACGCCTTCGGCTGCATGGTGTTCGAGGTGCTCACCGGAAAGGTACCCTTCGACGGGGACTCGCAAATGGCCGTGCTGGTGAAGCACGTCTCGATTCCCGCCCCGCGCCCCAGCGACATGCAACCGGCGCTTTCGCCGGCCTTCGATGCGCCACTGCTCGCCATGCTGGCCAAGGATCCGGCGGCACGGCCATCGTCGCTCGGGCGGGCGCTCGACGCGCTGGCAGAGGCGGCCGGCGTCCCCCGGCCACCGTCTTCGAACGCGCAGAGTCTTCTTGGTCGCGAGTCGGCGCCTTCGTCCGACGCGCTGGCTCCGACCATCTCGCTCGGCGCGGCGCCGACCCCCTCGGTGACCGACAGCAGCTTCGTCGCGTCGCAACCCGCGCCCGGACGCCTACCCACGAACCTGGTGAGTAGCTCCGAGGTCCCGGGCGTGACGAGCGGGCGAAGGACGGGGTTGGTGGCCATCTTCGCCATCGGCTTCGTGGTGATGGTGGGTGTGGGGTTCGGCGCCGTGCGCTTGCTGCGCGGCGCGGCGGCCCCAACCGGAAGCACCGAGGCCGCGCGAGCCGCAGGTGCGCCGCTCGCGAGCTCGCTGCCCTCGGCGCCCGTCGTCCCGTCGACCCTCGCAAGTGCGCAGCCGGCGACGGTGCGCCTCGCGTTCACCGGCGCGCCGAAGGGTGCCATCGTCTGGGAAGGGTCGAAGAAGCTCTGCGACGCAGACGCCACGCTCGAACGTCCGCGCAGTGGCGAGCGGCTGCAGGTCGAGGTCCGTGCGCCTGGCTACTTGGACAAGAAGCTCGAGCTCACCTTCAACGACAACGCAACCTTCGACGCCACCCTCAAGCGCCCGGGCGGCCCCAACTACCACAAGGACCTTCCGGGCTCCGGCCTCCCATGACCGCACCTTCGTCGCTTACCCACGGTCCTCTTGCCAGACGGGCCGCGCTGCTGCTCCCGGTCTGCGCCATCTTCTTTGCCGCGCACTGCGCCGACCTCTCGCCGATCGCCGCCAACACCTGCGGCAACGGCGTGTTCGAGCCAGCCACCGAGGCCTGCGACACCTTCGGCAAGCCCAGCGCCGACGGACGTACCACGCCCTGCCTTCCCCCGAGCGCCGGCGCGGGCCGCGCGTGCGAGCTCGACTGCTCCGACATCCCCTGCCCGCCAGGCTTCGGGTGCGACGTCGACACCAAGATCTGCCACGAGCCGCGGGGCGCGTTCGGTACGTCGATCACCGGCTTTCCGGCCGGCGCCAGGACCGTGGCGCTGGGCGATCTCGACGGCGATCAGCGTCTCGACGCGCTGACCCAGAGCAGCGAGGTTCGCAACGGCGTTACCCACGCCCGGCTCCACTACTTTTCCGCCGCCGGCGCACGCGAAGAGGAGCGCGTGATTGGCCGCGGGCTCGTGGCGCCGCGGCTGGCCGACGCCGACGGCGATGGCCTCACCGACGTGCTCTTCGGCACCAACGGCATCGGCGTCTTTCGCGGAAACAGCAACCGCGAGCTGGAGCCCGTCCCCTTCCCCACCTTCGACTTTTCCCAGACGGCGGGCCTGGAAGCCTTCGTGGCGGGCGCGCTCTTCACCGCGCCCGCCCTCCTCGACGCCGACCCGACGACGGCGCCGTCGCAGCCATTCCTGGTCGCCTCCTCCGGCAACGTGCTCTCGCTCGTGGTGCTGGCCGGCCTCGGCGCGGCGCCGTTCGAGTTCGGACGCATCACCATGGCGGGGCCCGCGTTGCCGTCGCAGTCGCCGCTTTTGGTGAGCGGGCGGCATCGGCAACCGCTTCAACTGCGGAGCCCCGCGGTCTCGTCGTGTGGCGAGCTCGCGGTGGTGAGCCCCGACGGCCAGCTCCTCGAAATCTTCTCGCCGTGCAACGACAAGAAGGCCAGGGTGGATGCGCTCGGGACGGCGCAGGAGCTCCGGTTTCCCTTGACGCCGGTGCGTGGCGCGTTCGCCGGTGATCTCGACGGCGACGGGAAAGACGATCTGGTGCTGGCCACCGGCCCCGGCAAGGACGACGCGGTCGCGGTGGTCTACGGGGGTCGTCCCGCACTGACGGTGGAGCGACCGTCGCCCCAGCCGCCCATTGCCGGGCGCGTGCTGGCGGTGGGCGATTTCAACGGCGACAAGATCGTCGACTTCGTCACCCCAAACGCGGTGCTCATCTCCGCCGGCGGGACTTCGAGCTACAAGACCTCGTTCGTCCCCAGCGGCGCCTTCACGACGGCCGCGGTCGCCGACTTCACGGGCGATGGCCGGCCGGACATCATCGGCGCGCACGGGCTCGACCCCAGGGTCCCGAATCCTGGCAACGATCCCAGCATCAGCGATCTCGACTTGCTGGTGGCGACCCCTTCGGGAACGTTCGTCGCCATCTCCATTGCCACCGACCAACCGGTCTATCGCATGGCGGTCACGGATCTGGACGCCGACGGCGTCGACGATCTTGCGTTCGTGCAGCGCGCCGACACCGGCGCATCGGTGCGCGTGCTCTTCGGCTCGCGCGGGGGCATTCCCACCGAGACCACGAGCTTCGGGCGGCAGCGGACCGTACAGGGCCTGGTCGACCTGGGCCGCGCGCTCGGCGACTCGCTCACCGGTACCGGCGAGCAGCCGCGGCTGGGCGTGCTCGCCGATCGGCGAATTCTGGTGGGCGTCGGCGGCCCCGATCGACTCGTTCTCTCGCCGCTGGTATCGCCACTGGGGGGAGAGCCGCGCGAGGTGCTCGCGGTGGCGGATGCGAGCAAGGGCATGCGGGCGATTTGCGGCGTGTTCGGGAAACCCGAGAAGACCACTCCCTACCTCTGCGCGGTGTCTGCGCCCGGCGATCCCGACGTCTTTCAGTCTTTCCAGCCGCTCCAGGCCACCGGCACCGATCTGAATGGAGTACCGCAAGGGGCCGGCGTGGCCCTCGGGACCACCGCGGCCACTGCCTATGTGGTCACCGGCGACCAGCTTCGCCAGGTGCCCGGCCCGCGGGCCTTCCCCATCGGACGCCCGGCGGCGCTCGAGCCCCGTCTTCAGTTCGAGGACGTGGACGGCGACGGCATCCAGGATGCGGTGCTCTTGCTGACCTACCAGAGAGCGGCGGCCAAGAATGATACGCCGGCGTCGGTGGGGGTCTTGTGGGGCGCGCCCGACGGATCGTTTGCGCCGGCGGTCGCGGTCGACGAGGGCGCGGGACCCCTGGTGGGATTCGCATTCGCCCGCCTCACCGCCTACTCCGCCCAGCGAACCTTGCTCACGCTGCGCGCCGGAACCCGCCGCGGCGGCGACGTGCTCCGGCACGACAGCGCCCGCCGCGCTTTCGCCACCAAACCCTTGGTCGACGGCCGCGGCGCGGCCGCCAGCGATGCCGGCGCCGATGCGGGGCCGAGCGGCGCGCTCTTTCCCCAGCCCACCGACCTCGCCGCCGGCGACGTGAACGGCGACGGTCTGGATGATCTGGTGGTGGTCGACTCCGGCAACCTCCGCGTTCTCTTGGGGCTCGATCGGAGGGCTCGATGATGCGCATCCGTACGCTCATGCTGGGTGCGGCGCTGACCCTCGCTGCGCCGTTGGCCCTGGGCCAGAGCACCACCGAGCTGGGGCAGGCCAAGACCTTCTACAACGTCGGTGCCGCCGCCTACGCCAAGGGCCGCTACGGGGAGGCGGCGGCTTCGTTCGAAGACGCGTACCGCATTGCCCCCCGGCCGCAGATTCTCTATTCCCTCGCCCTCGCCGAGAAGAAGCTCTTCTACTCCGACGGCAAGAAGCAACCCGTGCTCGCGAAGTCCATCGCGCACTTCGAGCAATACCTGAGAGACGCGCCCACGGGAAACCGCCGCGAAGAGGCCACCAACAGCGTGGCCGAGCTCACCCCGCTCTTGCAGCCCCCGAGCGGCGCTCCGCCGGCCGGACCCGTGGGCGTGGGCGTGGGCGTGGGGCCGACCGCTCCCCCGGTCGACGCCAGCCGGGCGGAGATCATCGTGAACGTGGCCGCCGACGCAGCCCAGGTTTCGCTCGACAACGGTCCCCTCACCGATGCGCCGCTCATCGTGCGAAACGCGACCCCCGGTCGCCATCACCTTCGCATCGTGGCCGAGGGCTATAGCGACGTGAACCAGGACGTGCTCTGCGAGGGCGGAAAAAAGACCGCGCTCGAGGTACCGCTCACCGAGAAGCCCGGCCTCCTGGTGATCGAGTCCAACCGCAGCGCAGACATTTACGTCGACGGGCGTCTCGAAGGCTACGTGCCGCGCGCGAGCCCCATCGCGGTGCTCCCCGGCGCCCACGTGGTCGCCCTCTCCTCCAACGGATCTCCGCTGTTCTCTACCGAGGTGAAGGTGGAGCGCGGCAAGACCGTGAAGGTGCAGGCGCGCCTGGGCATGACCACCCAGCGGACCGTGTCGTTCTTCACGATTGGCACCGGCGGCGCCGCGGTGGTGGTGGCCGGGCTGCTGGGCTTGGGCGCGCTGGGCGAAGAGAAGAACGCCAAGGACCTGGTGGCCAAGCGCGACAAGCAGGGCCTCGACCCAAGCGAGCTCGATGCCTATAGCCGCGCGCTGACCAACCGCGACCGCGCCGTCTCCGCCATGTGGATCTCCGCGGGCATCGGGGCCGGCGTACTGGCGCTCGGAAGCGCCCTCTTCATCTTCGACAAACCGAGTGTCCTCGGCGGCCCTGCGCCGCGCGAGGCGCCGGAGAAGACCAAGCGCTACGACATCGATCTGGCGGCCGCGCCGTGGGTGTCACCCCAGGGCGCTGGCGCCGCGCTGGGCGGCACCTTCTGACGCGTCGCCGTCACCCGACGTGGGTGTAGAGTGCATTGACCGCTTCGTCGACCTTGTCGATGGCGGTGCCCCCCGCCTGGGCCATGTCAGGGCGTCCGCCACCCGAGCCTCCGACGATTTGCGCGATGGGCCGGATGAGATCGCCAGCCTTGAATCGCTCGGTGAGCGACTTTGCCACGGTAAGCACCAGCTGGACCTTGGGGCCTTGCACCGAGGCCACCAGCACCACCGAGTCGCCCAGCTTGTCGCGGAGCTTGTCGGCCAGATCGCGCTGGGTCGGAGCGTCGAGGCCGTCGACGCGTACGGCGAGGACCTTGGCGCCGCCGATGTCGCGCGCGTGGGTGACCATCTCGTCGACGCCGCCGCCGCCGCCCGCGCTCCCGCCCCCTGCGCCGACCCCGCCGAGCGCCACCTTCTTCTTCAGATCGGCGACCTCCTTCTCGAGGGCGCGTGAGGACTCCACAAGGCGCTCAACCCTGGTGGGCACGTCGCCCGGGCTGGTCTTGAGCACGCGGGCCGCGGCGTCGAGGCGCCCTTCGAGCTCGCGCACGAAGCGGAGGGCGTTGAGACCAGTGGCCGCTTCGATGCGGCGCACGCCGGCGGAAACGCCGCCCTCGGAGAGGACCTTGAAGAGGCCGATCTCGCCCAGCGCGCGAGCATGGGTTCCGCCGCAGAATTCCACCGAGTCGGGGGTCATGGTCAGCACCCGCACCACGTCGCCGTACTTTTCGCCGAACATGGCCACGGCGCCCTTGGCGCGCGCCTGGTCCACCGGGAGCACTTCGGTGACCACCGGTGCGTTGCCGAGCACTTTCTCGTTCACCAGGTCTTCCACTTGCTGGATCTCGCCCGGGGTGACCGCGCGATTGTGGGCAAAGTCGAAACGCAGGCGTTCGGGCCCCACCAGCGAGCCCTTCTGCGATGCCGTGGGCCCCAGCACCGTGCGCAGCGCCCAGTGGAGAAGGTGGGTGGCCGAGTGGTTGCGCCGGGTCGCGGTGCGGCGCGCGTGGTCCACCTCGAGCTTCACCCGAGCCCCGACCGTGAGCTCGCCGCTCTCGATCGTCGCGTCGTGCGCGAACACCGAGCCCAGGTGCTTCTGTGTATCTTGCACGTTGGCCACCAGGCCGCCTTCGCCGGTGATGCGCCCGAAATCGCCGGTCTGGCCGCCCGACTCCGCGTAGAACGGCGTCACGTCGACCACGATGGACACGTCGTCGCCGGCTGCCGCCCGCTGCACCAGCGCGCCGCCGTTGACGATGGCCACCACGGTGGCCTCGCCCTCTTCGCGCTCGTAGCCGGTGAAGTGTACCGACTTGGGCGTGAGCGCCTGCACCTCGCGCCACACTTCTTCGACGGCCTTGTCGCCGACCTTGGAGCCCTCGCTGAGCAGGCGATCGTCGTCGAGCGCCTTTTTGTACCCTTCCTCGTCGACCTTGAGCGATCGCTCCTCGGCGATCACCTGCGTGAGGTCGAGCGGGAAGCCGTAGGTGCCGTAGAGCTTGAACGCCACGTCGCCGCGAAGGGTGTCTTTGCCTTCGCTGCGCAGGGTGGCGATTTCCTCGTCGAGGAGCTTGAGGCCGCGCTCGATGGTCTCGCGGAAGCGCACTTCCTCGCCGTGGGCCACCGAAAGAATCGATTCGCGAGCGCGCACGAGCTCGGGGTACGTGTCGCCCATGAGGGTGACCACTTCGTCCGCCACATGGTGGAGGAAGGGCTCGGTGATGCCGAGCCGGTGGCCATGGCGGATGGCCCGGCGCATCACGCGCCGGAGCACGTACTCGCGGCCCGCGCGGTCCGGGAACACGTTCTCGGCGATAAGGAATGCGGTGGTGCGCGCGTGATCGGCGATGACCCGCATGCTCACGTCGTCGTCGCCCTGGGTGCCGAGGTAAGGCTTCTTGGCGATGTCGGAGGCGCGGTCCACCAGCGCGCGGAGGAGATCGGTATCGTAGTTGGTGGTCTTGCCCTGGAGCACGCCGGAGACGCGCTCGAGGCCGGCGCCGGTGTCGACGCAAGGCTTGGGAAGCGGCTCGAGCTTCGGGGCGCCGCCTTCCATCGACCGATCGTACTGCATGAAGACCAGGTTCCAGATCTCCATCCAGCCGCGGCCGTCGGGGAGCGGCTCCTCGGTGAAGCGCGCCACGTCCGGCGTGTCGCCGTGAAAATAGTGGATCTCGGTGCACGGACCGCAGGGGCCGGTGTCGCCCATGGACCAGAAGTTGTCTTTCATCCCGAGGCCGATGATGCGCGAGTCGTCGAAGCCGGAGACCTTTCGCCAGAGCGCGCGCGCCTCGTCGTCGGCGGGCAGCGTGCCTTCGCCGCCGAACACGGTGATGACCAGACGGTCCTGGGGAATCTGCCACACCTTGGTGAGCAGATCCCACGCGTAGACGATGGCCTCTTCCTTGAAGTAGTCGCCGAAGCTGAAGTTCCCCAGCATCTCGAAGAATGTGTGGTGCCGCGCGGTGACGCCAACGTTCTCGAGATCGTTGTGCTTGCCAGAGATGCGAATGCACTTCTGACTGGAGGTGGCGCGTGAGTACGGCCGCTGCTCCTTGCCGGTGAACACGTCTTTGAACGGGACCATGCCGGCGTTGGTGAACATCAACGTCGGATCGTTGGGGGGGATGATCGGAGCGCTCGGCTGAACGCTGTGACCGCGCTCACCGAAGAACTCCAGAAAGGAGGTTCGAACCGACTTGGACGAGGGCGTATCACCGAAGCGTGCGGACATGATACCGCACCATTATCACAGGGCTCGGGGCGGGAGGAGGGAGGCGTAGAGGTCCTCGTACCGGGCCGCCATCACCTTGGGCATGAAGTGCGTTCGATGGAGCTCCCGAAGCGCATCGCTTCGCGCGCGCGCCGCGTGTGCCCGCGAGACCGCCGCCACCAGGGCCTCTGGATCCTTCGCTGGCACCGCCGCTACGCCGGGAATCTCCGTGAGCGGCGTGGCCTCGGCCACCACCACGGGCTTGCCGAACGCAAGCGCTTCCAAGAGCACCAGGGGTAGGTCGACCTTGCCGTACAGGTCGTCCACCGGAAAGGCAATCACGTCGGCTGCCGCCAGCAGCGTCGCCATATCCGGGACCTCGCCCAGGTGCAGAGCCCGCGGCTCCTCGGCCTCGAGCGCCCGCCGCACCTCGGCGGCTCGCGGCGTCTTCTGGCGACAGGCCAGCACCACACGAAAACCGCGGCGCGTGAGCTCGGGCACGGCCGAAACTACCGTGCGCGCGCCGGATGAAACCTCGTAGTCGCCGGGATAGAGCACCACCGGCGCGTCGCCGAGACCGTGCTTCTGCCGAAACGCCAGCACCGCGTCGGCGGAGGGCTCCGGGAGCGGGATGGCGCACGGCGGGATGACGGTGATGGGCGTTGTGACCCCGCCGCGCACCAGACGCTCCTTGGTGGCCTCGCTGAGGGTCACCACCACGTCGCCGAAGATGAGCCGCGACGCGCCCTCGAAGCGCTTCGGTGCGCTGGCCACGCTCTGCACCACCTTGCCGCGAAAGCCGCCCAGGCGCCGCGCCGCGATGGCCGCCCGCGCCGCGTACGACGACGCCGGATTCGGCGCGAACACGAAGTGCCACAGATCCCCCGCGTCACCGGTTAGAAGGCGCCCCACCACCCGAGCGTTGTCGACGAGCGCAGGCGCGAACCCACCGCCCCGCGCATACACGGCTTCGACCTGCACGTGATCGTCGAGGTCCACCCGCTCGCCCAGCGTCATCACCACCGGCTCCACCCGCGAAACGTGGTTCACCAGATCGCGCACCAGGTTCTTCGACCCGTCGTTCCACGGCGGCACCACTGGCTTCGAAACGAACAACACCCGAGGCTTCATGGGCGCACCATACAAGAACCCCGATCCCTTTGAATCGGTCGGTTGCTCGCCGTTCTACCTCCGCGCGCAGCGTTGCTCGTTCTCGCCTCCGAACCGCGCAACTCTCCGAAAGTCCTCGGTCTTCATCCTGTTCGGTGCTCTCGCCGCCCGCGGGCGCGGTCTCGTTCGAAGAGATTGGAGGCCTGCGCAGGCCCTTCACGCGCGTGCCACTTCGTCAGCTACGCGTCTCTTCTGGTCCGGGAGGCGCCAAGCAGGAGACGGAGGGGTTGTGGCCGAGACCGAGGGAGGCGCGTTCGCTGGGTGCGGCGCGCGGCGCCGGCATACCCGAAGGTATTGACGAAAAACACCAGCCACCTAGGGCGAGGCGAAGGCGCTGCAGGCCGCCGCGGCGAGAGCTCGGCGATCCGGGGTAACCTCCTCCGGCCGGACGTAGAAGCTCATGCCGATCTTTCGCGCGGGGTCGAAGCAATCGAGGGCGCCACCCGCCGGTGACGCGGTGAACTGCCCCGGGAGCTCGGTGTTCCCTCCCCCATCGGACGAGGACCGAAACGAGAAGCCCTGGTGCTGGGGGCAGCCGCCGCCGTGGGCGTGCTCGCCGTAGCTGCCGTACGCGCACGCCAGCGTGTAGCCCTTGACCTGCGCGCGCGCGGCGGTGGCCTGGCAGGCCGCGTGCGCGCCGTCGTTGTCGACGCAATCGGCGCCGCTCCACGCGCGGAACACGCCCCGCATCACGAGGGCGCCGATGGCAAACACCAGGAGAAAAGGCGAGACCACCAGGAGCGCCACGGCACCGCTGCGCCACCTCGCCGCGGCCTCTCGCCTCGCACGCGGAGGTGTCGACTCGTTCGCCATGGCCAGAGACTACACCGCTCGGCAACTGCGAGGAAGCCGACCTCCGCCCGCACTCCATCCCCCTCTGTTCTTGCTCTTCTCGCGCCCTCCCCCGGCACACACACTCTCTCTCCGGCACACTCTCTCTCCGGCACACTCTCTCTCGTGCGCGAGAGCGAGAGCGAGAGCGAGCGAGCGAGAGCGCCAAAGCCACCCGAACGGCCCAAGCCGAGTAGCGGAAGTTTGGGCGAGACCAAGCCCCGGCAAGGAGGCGAGTGAGACGTACTCTCTGTACGTCGCAACGAGCCGACGCCGCCCGGGCGCCGGTATCGCCCAAACTCCCGCTACTCGGCAGCGGCGAGGAAGCCGACGTCTGCGTTCGCCAGCGCGCTCTCGACGGCGCCCTGCACCGCTTGGTCTTGCAGGGCTGCGAGCGTGCGATCGCCGCTGTCGCGCGAGGTGGCGGCGCCCGAGAGCGTGCCCTTCAGCGTGCGGCCCGGCATGCGCACGATGCTGAACTCCACCTGGGCGCGCACCGTGCGGCGGCCGTCTTTGGTGGCCTGCGAGAGCGTTTGCAGCTGCCCGTCGAGGCGCAGCACCGGCACCTTCTTCTCGGTGCCCTTGAGGCCAGCGGCGTCCTCGCCCTCGACCACCGGCGCGAAGCGCGTCGCGTTGGTCTTGGTGGTGGTACGCATGACCAGGCCGAGCTCGCTGCCGCGCACGTTGGTCATGTTCTTGATGGAGCCGAGCTGCACCACGTAGCGCGCCTTGGCGCTGGCCTCGGCGTCCAGCGCCTTCATGGCCAGGTGCAGCTGCGCGACGACGCTGTCGTCGCCCTCGCGTTCGATGCGGGCTTGGATGGCGGGCCGGGCCGCGGGATCTGCAAGCTTGCCCAGTGATGCGGCCGCCGCTGCACGCACGGCGGGGTGAGAATCGTTCAGTGCTCGCTCGAGCTCGGCTCGGGCGCCGGGGGGCTTGGTGCGGCCGAGCACCAGGGCGGCGCTCATGCGCACGCGATAGTCGTTCGACTCGAAGTCGGACGCATAGCTTGGCGCAATCGATCCGGGCCCCGCGAGGACCAGAAAGAGCAACGAGGTCATGACCCAAGTGCGCAGCGCCATCGTCGTCGACTACGCTATCGCGCTCCGCGCCATTCGCAAGATTCCAACCTGTATGTACTGCGAATGCGTACCGAAAGGAGCGCGGTGCTCCTACATGCATGCTGCAACAAAATGCACGAAGGCGGCGTGCATCGCACACCGCCTTCGAAGTCGTCCGCGCGGGGCGAACGTGCTCTTTAGAGGAGGCCCTTGACCTCTTTCTCGATCTCGGCCTCTTCGCCGTCGTGGTAGCCCTTGTGGACGAACTTCACGACGCCGGTCTTGTCGAGGATGATGGTGGTGGGCATGTTCTCCGGCTTCCACTTGCCGGCAATGGCCTTGCCGTCGTCCCAGAGGAGCGGGAACTTGGCGCCGTGGGTCTTGCCGAAGTCGGCGATGCCACCCTTCTCGTCGTCTTCCGAGACGCCGATGATGACCAGGTTGCCCTTGTACTTCACGTTGAGCTCTTCGAGCTTCGGGAAGGACTTCTTGCAGGGCTCGCACCAGGTTGCCCAGAAGTCGACGATGACGACCTTGCCCTTGTTGGCGGAGAGGGACACCTTGCCCATCCCGTTGACACTCTCGCCGGAGAAGTCGGACCCGGGGTTTCCGATGAGACCGCCGCCAGCGCCGCCGCCGCCGCTGGAGCTGCTGGTTCCAGAGCTGGAGGTGTTGGCCGGCTTGTCGTTGCCGCCACAGGCAACGAGGGTGAGGGCCGCTGCTACAAGAAACTTCGCCGAGTTCGTCATGGTCACTTCTCTTATCACGGGTTGCAGGCCTCGAAAAAGGGGTTTTGCGTGGACCGCTGCGCGGCACGCGCCCTTTTTTCCGGTCCGTATCTGCGCTTCGCCTACCTCACGCAACGGTTGCGTAGAATGGCCGCTTACAGGCCGCAGAGCTTTTGGCTGCCCTTCGGGGCGCACTTGAGGCCGGCGCCGCACTCGGCGTCGGTGCTGCAGGTCCTTCGGCAGGTGGTGCTGCCGGTCGGGAAGATGATCCAGCCGGCGTCGCACTTGCCGTTCACCGCGGGCTTAACCGGCGTGACGGCCTTCGGGCCGCCGCCGCCCGCGTCGATGACCACCGGGGGCGTGGGCCCGCCGCCGGCGTCGATCACCACCGGGGGCGTGATGCCGCCGCCCGCGTCGCGGAGGGTCGGGATGTAGCGGACCGTGGTGGTGGGTGCCACGGGCGCCACGGTAAACGCCTGCTCGTCGAGCCAGCCCATCATGCGCGCGCCGGTCGTGTCGGTGAACACGACCAGGGTGCCGCCGGGAACCGAGGCGATCTTTTTCACGGTGGTGTTGGCCGGGATCATCGCCACCATCTGCCCGTTGGGCGGCGACTGGTGCGCGACCACGTCTTTGGGCACGGTGCCGTCCTCGTCGAGCTTTTGCTCGGTGGGGTAGCGGGTCACCGACTTTTCGTTGGTGATAGGGCCGCTACCGGCGGATGCCGTCGTGGTGGGAACCGGTACGCTCGCGTCGTCCGTCGCTTCGGTCTTCTTGCAATCGTGAAGCGAAAGCCCACCCAAGCCCATCATCGCCAGAACCAGTGCTCGCATCGCTAGCCTCCTCCGAAAGTTCCAGGCTTACGACTACGACCTCTGCGGCAGCGACGTCAACCACCGGCGCAGTATTTCGGCGCCGTCATGCACGAGCCGGAGGGAAGTGGACTCGTTCTTCTGGTGGGCCTGCGCGTTCTCGCCAGGCCCGAAGTTGATGGCCGCCACGCCGAGGGCCGAGAAGCGCGCCACGTCGGTCCACGCTTGCTTCGGCGCCACGCCGGCCACGCCGGCCGCGATGAGCGCCTGCACCAGCGGATGCGCGGCGTTGGGCATTGCCGCCGGAGAGAGGTCGGTCCATTCGATCTTCGCGCGCCCGGCCACCAGCGCCTCCACGTTGGCCTGCGCCTGCGCCACCGAGTAGATGGGCGCGAAGCGATGGTTCAGGTTGAGCTGGAAGCGATCGGGCACCACGTTGCGGCCGCGACCGCCGTCCTTCGCCTGCGTCACCGTGTAGACGCTCCGGTACACGTGGCCATCGAGGACCGTCTCTTCGGGCGCCCGGCCGGCGAGCTCGCTGAGAAAGCCTGCGGCCCGGTACACGGCGTTGTCGGCCTCCCAAGGGCGCGCCGAGTGGCCGGTGCGCCCCTCGAACGTGAGCGTGGCGTGGAGCGAGCCGCAGCAGCCGAGGTGCAGCTTGTTGTCGGAGGGCTCGAGGCACACCGCGAGATCGACGTGGCGCAGCTCTTCGTCGGCGTCGAGCACCGGCCCCAGCTCGTTGTCGATGAACGGGCCTTCCTCGCGGGCGTAAAACACCAGCGTGAGGTCACAGGCGAGCGGGCGCAGGGTCTCTGCCACCCGCAGCATAGCTGCGAGGCCGCTCTTCATGTCGCTGGAACCGGCGCCGAAGCAGCGATCGCCGTCGATGCGCGCAGGCCCGTTCTCGGTGCGCACGGTGTCGAGGTGACCCACGAGGGCGATGCGGTAACCGCCGGTGCCGCGGCTCACCGGCACCACCAAAGAGTTTCCGTAGCGTCGCACCGGGGCCGCCGGCGGCAGCTTTTGCACCCGCGCTTCGACGGCGTCGCAGAGCGCGCGCTCTTCGCCGATGGGCGAGTCCACACTGCAGAGCCAGAGGAGCGTTTCGTCGAGGGCCGAGTTTGCGGTCATGCCTTCATCGTGTAGCATTCCCCCCATGAACGACGACACCTTTTGGGGCCTGATGGAAGAAGCGCGATCGCAGGCCAAGGGCCGTGACGCGGGGCTGCCGGACGCCCTGTCGGCGCTCCTTCGGGAGCGGAAGCCGGACGAGATCGTCGCCTTTCAGGTGGCCTTCGAAGCGCGCATGCGCGACGCCAACTTGGCGCCGTTGTGGAACGCGGCGCACCTCATGAACAAGGGCACCTCAGAGGAAAGCTTCGAGCACTTCCGCGGTTGGCTCATCGGCCAAGGGCGCGCGGTCTACGAGGGCGCGCGGGTCGACGCCGATCGCCTGGCCGACGTCGACGTGAAGCGCGGCAAGGCGCTGCTCGACGATCTGCTCTTCGCCGCCGGCACCGCGTACAACGAGCGCACCGGCGCCACCGATTTTTTCGACCGGATTCCCAAGGAAGACCAGGCCCTCGAGGGACTGCCCTTCACGCGCGACGCGGAGCTGCGGGAGAAGCTGCCGCGGCTCTACGCCAAGTTCGGAGCGTAGCCTCTGCGTCGCTCCGGAGGCGCGAGCTGCTTCGTCGCTCCGGAGGCGCGAGCCTCTTCGTCGCTCCGGAGGCGCGAGCCTCTTCGTCGCTCCGGAGGCGCGAGCCTCGGTTGCGAGTCAGACCGGGACGGCGAAGTCGCGGAGCGCCTGGTTGAGGCTCACTTTGCGATCGGTGCTCTCGGTGCGCTTGCCGATGATGAGGGCGCACGGAACCCCGTATTCGCCCGCGGGGAAGCGCTTGAGGCGGGTGCCGGGGATGACCACGCTGCGGGGCGGAATGAAGCCCCGGTGCTCCACCACCTCGTCGCCGCTCACGTCGAGGATGGCGGTGGAGGCGGTGAGCACCACGCCGGTGCCGATGACCGCCTCGCGGCCGATGCGCACGCCCTCGACCACCACCGCGCGCGAGCCGATGAACGCGCCGTCTTCCACGATGACCGGCCGTGCTCCCGGCGGCTCGAGAACGCCCCCGATGCCCACGCCGCCCGAAAGGTGCACGTCGCGGCCAATCTGCGCGCAGGAGCCCACCGTGGCCCAGGTGTCGACCATGGTGCCGGCGCCGACCCAGGCGCCGATGTTCACGTAACCGGGCATGACGATGGCGGTGGGCTCGAGGAACGCGCCGTGGCGCACCACGCCCGGCGGCACCACGCGCACGTTTTGGCGGTCGAGGTTCTTCTTTAGGGGAATCTTGTCGTAAAACTCGAAGGGCCCCACCTCCATGCGCTCCATCTTGCGAATGGCGAAGTAGAGGAGCACCGCTTGCTTGATCCACGCGTGGGTGGTCCAGTCGCCCCCCTCTTCGGCGGGCGGCGAGGCCACACGCAGGGTTCCGGCGTCGAGGGCGTCGACCACGTCGATGATCGCCGAGATGACCTCGCTGCGGGTCAGGTTCTTCCGGTCTTCGAAGGCCGCTTCGATGAGTGCGCGCTGGGTTTCCATGGGGTCCTCTCTCGATGTCCGGAAATGAAAAGAGCCGGCATCGACCTGGAAGTCAACGCCGGCTCCGTGCCAAAGCGAGCTCAGGCGGTGGGTCGAACTTCCGAAGCGGCGAAGAAGTAGCCGATCTCGTTCTTGGCGTTGTCGAGCGAGTCGGAGCCGTGAACGGCGTTCTCGCCGACGTTGGCGCCGAACAGCTTGCGGAGCGTGCCGGCCTCGGCCTTGGCCGGGTCGGTGGCGCCCATGGCAGCGCGGTAGTCGGCCATGGCGTTTTCCTTCTCGAGGACGGCGACGACGACCGGCGAGCGGCGCATGAAGTCCACGAGCTCACCGAAGAACGGACGGGCCCTGTGGACCGCGTAGAAGCCTTCGGCGACTTCCTGCGACATGTGGATCTTCTTGAGCGCGACGACAGAGAAG
Source organism: Polyangiales bacterium (assembly GCA_038210445.1). Lineage (GTDB taxonomy): Bacteria > Myxococcota_A > Polyangia > Polyangiales > Polyangiaceae > JABFRG01. The sequence goes on along the minus strand of JBBQWQ010000024.1, from coordinate 42,973 downwards.
CCCTTGTCTTCGAGGTGCGCGAGGACCGCACCGGCTTTCTTCTTTTCGACCGCGTCCGGCTTGATGATGCAAAGCGTACGTTCCAAGGCCATCTGTCGATTCTCCTGAGATTGAGCATCACGCCTTAGGCCAAAGGGCCGCGAGAATCGAGGGGAATTTTGCGTTGGCCGGGGCTTCCGGTGGGCGTCACGCTGGATGCGGCGGTAGGCCACACTCCGTCGACGGGTTGCTGCGCGACGCAAAAGGCCACCACAACGCGGGCCCAGGTTCCTGAGCCGGCGTCCAGCGAATCATTCGCGGTCGAGCGGGAGCGGGCGGGTATAGCCGCTCGTTTTCACGTCTTCGAAGACCTTTCCAAGGCGGGTGGCGAACGCGGTGTTGGTGTAAAATACACCTACGTTGCGGCTCCGGGTAAAGTAGTCTGCCTCCCAGTTGCTGGTGCCGACCCAACATTCAGCGTCGTCCACCACCATGTATTTCGCGTGCGCCACCCGCGCGAACGGGATGTCGCCAAAGTCGCCCTTGGGTATGGTGACGATCGACACCGAGACGCCGGGCACCTGGCCGAGCGCCCGAAGGGCCGGGTCCTTCTCTCCCCAGTGCGAGATGACAAGCTCCACGTGAACGCCGCGGGCCGCGGCTGCCCGGAGCGCGTCGTCGAGGGTAGGAAAGGGCGTGCCGTCCCGGGCCTTGGTCTTGTACGTAAGGAGCTGAATGCGCAGGCTGCGGCGCGCGCGCCCGATGGCCGCCGTGAGCTCCGGCAAGTCCCACGGCACGCCGTCGGGGAGCATCGAAGCGGGGCTCGCCGCCAGGCGCAGCGAGGCCGCGCGAGGGAGCGCGGGCCCGGGTAGTGGCGCATTTCCCGCCGCCCGCTCCCAGTCGCCTGCGAAGATCGCCGCCAGCCCGGCCACCACCCCGGGATCTCTCACGCGAACGCCGATCTCGTGGATGTGGGCGAGCGAACGCCAGTCGAAGTTCTGGCTCCCCAGGTAGGCGTCGCGGCCGTCGACCACGAAGTACTTGGCGTGGAGCACGCCGCCGGTGGCCTTGGCTACGTCCCAGCGGCGCACCTTCGCGCCGTGGGCCTCCAGGCGCGCCACCGTTTCCGGGTACTTTGCATGGAACGTCGCATCGACCAGGAGGCGCACCCGTACCCCCCGCGCCACGGCGCGCTCGAGCGCCGCCAGCACCGGCTCCAGCTTGCCGCCGAAGGGCGCCGAAGGCTCCGGGCCGTTGCTCACATAGAATTCACCAAGGTCGACCGTGCGCACGGCGGCGTCGACCATGGTGATCCACACGTTCGCCGCGTCCACCACGTCGGCGTGATCGAGCGAGGTGCCGAGGGGCCACGACTCCACCAGCTCGATAGACTGCGCGATCGCGGCCGGCGCAGAGGGCATCGGCCGGGTACCTCCGCACGCACCGAGGCAGAAGAGCAATGCCCCCAAGGTTGGCCGCGGCGTCATCGAACGAGGTGCCTACTGGGTGACCACCAGCCCGGGCCAGATGGTGGCCTGGCGACCGAGCCGCGCCACCACGAAGAAGATGCCGAAGTCCTGGGTCTTGGTGGCGGTGATGGTGACCTTCACGTGCTCACCTTGCGATGCGCTCTCGCTGTCGAGCGAATACGTGAAGCCGTTGGGGCCGGTGCGTTGCGAATCCACCACCTGGAGGGTGAGCGGTCCGGTGGTGGGGGCGTCGCCGTAGAGGTACACGTCGACGACGCGGGTCTCGCCCTTCTTCATCTTGACGCCCTTGGTCTTGACGTTGCCGTTGCCGGAAAAGTCGGGCACCACGATGCTGTCGGGCTGCTCCGGAATGCCGGCGAAGTAGGCGCCGTCGCGGTTGGGCGCGCAGGGAAAGTGACCCGCCAGCGAGAGCTTGTTCGACCACTGGCGCTGCACGAAATACGGCAGATCGGCCGGGGTGAAGCCACCCGAGAAGTCGACCCCGGTGCACAGGTCGGAGAGCTCGCCACCGAAGCCCACGCCCCACACCCAGTGCTCATCGTCCATCTTGTTGAAGGCGGGGTTGGTGAACGGGAACGGATCGGTCACCCACTCGAAGTACTCGTGACTGGAAACGTCTGTGATGAGGTCGGTCTCGGAGATGCGTCCGCCGCTGGGGCAGCGCGGCATGACCGCGTAGGCGATCTTGATGCCGCCCACCGCGGTCTCGTTGTGGTAGCCGCCGAACGCCTGGCAGCTCGTGGACCCTTCGAGATCGATGCTGGTCGCCTTGGGATAGAACAGCGCGTACAGGGTCTCGCCGTCGGGCGCACCGAGCGGACCGCCCACCTTGGAGAGCTCCGTCGCGAGCCAGGCCTTGATGTCGTCGTCGGTGAGGTTGGCGGGCGGGACCTCGGCGTAGGAGACGAGGGGCTTGCCTACGATGGCGCCAACGCCGTACTCGCTGGCGGTCTCGGTCCAGTAGGCAGAGGCACCGAGCTTGCTCGTGAAGTCTTCGATCTTCGGACCGATGGTCTCGCCGGCGAACACGATGGGGATGATCTTGGGGTTCTTGATGGTGGTGCCGCCGCGGGAAACCGCCTTGGGAAAGGTGAGCGCCGGCGCGGGGCCGCCGTCGCTGGCGTCGGGCACCTCGGGTGCCGCATCCTGGCCGGCGCCGGCGTCGGACTCCGGCGTGGGGTTCACCTTGGGGGCGTCGGCGGTGGTGCCGCAAGCCGCGGCGAGGACGGGAAGAACGACGGCAGCGATGGCGACCGGAAGTAGACCGAGTTTCATAGGCGCTCCTTGAGAGACAAAGCCGGGACAGCAATCCCCGGGCCAAGCAAATGTACGGGCAAAATGAGCAACGCACGGTACCGAGGGCGGTACCGTGCGTTCTTTGACGGAGCCTTTGCGGGGCTACTTCTTGAGCATCGCGAGCAGCGTGCTCGCCATCTCGCTGGGGTTCGGGGCGAGCTTGCAGCCGGCCGCGAGGAGCGCCTCGATCTTGGCCGAAGCCGTGCCCTTGCCGCCGCTGATGATGGCGCCGGCGTGGCCCATGCGCTTGCCGGGGGGCGCGGTGGTTCCGGCGATGAAGGCCGCCACCGGCTTCTTGAAATTGCCTTTGATGTACTCTGCAGCCATCTCTTCGGCGGCGCCGCCGATCTCGCCGATGAGAATGACGCCGTGGGTGTCGGGGTCGGCCTGGAACTGCTCGAGGACGTCGATGAAGTCCATGCCCGCCACCGGATCGCCGCCCACGCCCACGCAGGTCGACTGGCCGACGCCGAGCGCGGTGAGCTGGCCCACCGCCTCGTAAGTGAGAGTGCCGGACTTGGACACCACGCCGATGTTGCCGGCCTTGTGAATGTGACCGGGCATGATGCCGATCTTGCACGCGCCGGGGGTGATGATGCCGGGGCAGTTGGGGCCGATGAGGCGGGTCTGGCCCTTGAGGCCTTCGAGGACGCGGCGCACCCGCAGCATGTCCACCACCGGGATGCCCTCGGTGATGCACACCACGAGCTCGAGGCCGGCGTCGAAGCCTTCCAGGATGGCATCGGCAGCGCCGGGCGGCGGCACGAAGATGACGCTGGCGTTGGCGCCGGTCTTCTTCACCGCGTCGCGCACGGTGTCGAAGACGGGGACCTTGCCTTCGAAGGTCTCGCCGCCCCGACCGGGGGTGACGCCGGCCACGACCTGGGTGCCGTACTCGATCATCTGCTTGGCGTGGAAACCGCCGGCGCTGCCGGTGATGCCTTGGACCAGGAGCTTGGTGTTCTTACCGACCAGGATGCTCATTTCGCACCTCCCGCCACGGCCGCGACAATCTTTTGGGCGCCGTCGGCCATGGTGGTGGCCGCGGTGATGGCGAGGCCGCTATCCGAGAGAATCTTGCGTCCGAGCTCCACGTTGGTTCCTTCCAGTCGCACCACCAGGGGCACCTTGAGCCCCAGCTCCTTCGCCGCGGCGACCACGCCGTTGGCGATGACGTCGCACTTCATGATGCCGCCGAAGATGTTGACGAAGATGGCCTTCACCTTGTCGCTCTTGAGGATCATCTTGAAGGCCTTGGTGACCTGCTCTTGGTTGGCGCCGCCGCCCACGTCGAGGAAGTTCGCCGGCGACACGCCTTGCTTCTCGCCGAACACCTTGATGATGTCCATGGTGGCCATGGCCAGACCGGCGCCGTTCACCAGGCAGCCGACGTTGCCGTCGAGGGAGACGTAGTTGAGGCCGGCTTCCTTGGCCTCGAGCTCGACCGCGTCCTCTTCGTCGCGGTCCTGGATGGCGGCCCATTCCTTGTGGCGGAACTCGCCGTTGTCGTCGAAGTTGATCTTCGAGTCGAGGGCCATGACGTCGCCGTTCTTGAGCACCGCCAGCGGGTTGACCTCGAGGAGCGAGCAGTCTTCCTTCACGAAGCACTCGTAGAGCGCGGCCATGAACTTCACGAACTTCTTCGGCGTGTCCTTGCCGAAGGCCTGGAGGCCCAGGCCGAACGCCAGCTGGTTCGACTGGTAGGGCATGAGGCCGGTGGCCGGGTCGACGTGCACGGTGAGGATCTTCTCCGGCGACTCGGCGGCGACCTTCTCGATCTCGACGCCGCCTTCGGTGGAGGCCATGAACACGATGCGGCGCCGATCGCGATCGACCACCGCGCCGAGGTAAAACTCCTTCTGCATCTCGAGCCCTTGCTCGATGTACAGGCGGCGCACCTTGGTACCCTCGGGGCCGGTCTGGTGGGTGACGAGCTGCATGCCGAGGATCTTCTCGGCGAGCGCCTTGGCGTCTTCTGCGCCGCCCTTTGCGACCTTCACGCCGCCGCCCTTGCCGCGGCCACCCGCGTGAATCTGCGCCTTCACCACCGTGACCGGGCTGCCGGTCTCGGCGATGAGCTGCTTGGCCTTCTCGTAGGCTTCTTCCACGGTGAACGCCGGGTACCCCTTGGGGACCGGGATGCCATACTTGGCGAAGATCTGCTTGCCCTGATACTCGTGGATTTTCACGCGGCTCTCCTCGTTCGATCGGCGCCGCGGCGGGGGACGCCGCGGCTACCCACCCGGGCTACCACGGTAGCCTTCTGGGTCGCAACCGCCGATGCGGGAGAGAGTCGCATTGGTGGCACACTGTGCTCTGATTGTAGACTACGGCGATCGCACGCAGCGGCCGCCGATCTTGCCGTACCGGTGCAGGAGCCCGAGGCTGATGGCGCCGTAGGGGATGCCGTGGCCCTCGAAGGAGCCATTGCGCGACCAGCGGTTGGAGCGGTTCTGCGGGTTCTGGCCGGTAATGCCGCCGGTGATGTAGGTGACCTCGAAGAGGTTGCCGCCGAGGTCCATGACGTTGTTCTTGCCGGCGCCGTTGGGGAAGCGACCGGGCGGCGCCACGAACGGACCGTAGTCGGGATCGTTGCCCACCGCGCGGAGCGGGTACTGGTACGCGTACAGGTAGTTTGCCACCGTGAGGTCGCCATTGGAGGGCGTCTTCTGGCCGTTGGCAAGGTTGTATCCTGCAGGTATCGGCGCCGCGCCCCACGGGTAGGTGCCCTTCCACAGGAAGTCGAGCTCTTCGATCTTGGCCGGGCGTCCGCCGTCCCACTTGCAGAAGGCAGCCACCATGAGCGCGCTCACGCAGTTGACGGCCTTCTCATCCATGGTGTCTTGCGGGTTGCGGAATGGAATGTCGCCGAAGATGGACTGAATGGTGTCGGGCATCCAGTAGGTGTGGGTACCGTTGCCCGCCATGAAGCAGCCCTGGGTGCCACCCTGCGCGAAGAAGAGCGTGTAGGCGAGCTGGTGATAGGCCGAGGTGGCCTTGAGCGCGTACTCGTCGGGGCCGGCGCCGAGTGCGCCGGGATCGCCATCCATGCTCTTGGGAATCCACGCGTCCCAGGCCGGGTCCCAGTTGGCCGGGCGGTTGCCCTGAATGTAGCCGAGCACGTTGCCGCCCGTACGCTCGATGAACTGGCGCATGCGGCCGGCGGTGATCTGGTACTTGTCGATGAGGTAGCCGCCGCCGGGCGCGCCGGGGTCGGTGACATTGACGGTGGTGCAACAGCTCTCGTGGGCTGCGCCCGGTTGACCGTACTCGCCGCTTCCGCAGGTGGCGCCGCCGTGAAGCTGGGTGCAGCTGCGTGCCGCCGCGCACTTCTTGTTGTAGGCGCATCCGTCGGAGCTGCAGTCTGCATGCACATTGCAGGTTTTCCCGGTGGCGCACTTGGGCGCTCCGGTGCTGGTGCCGCCACAGTCGACGTCCGATTCGTCGCCGTTCTTCACGCCGTCGGTGCGGGTGGCAGCCACGCATGTGGTGGCAGTGCACACGCCATCTTCGCAGTCGCGACCCGCCGCGCAGATCTTCCCATTGGCGCACGGGGGCGCGACCGTTCCGCCGCAGTCGATGTCCGACTCATCGCCGTCCTGCATGCCGTTGGGAGGGCCCGGTTGCTGGCACTTCTTGGTGGCGGCGTTGCACGAGTTGGTGGCGCAGTCCTTGCGGTCGACGCATATCTTGGTGACGCCGCAGCGGGGGGTGAGCGGATCGGGACCGCCGCAGTCGACGTCCACCTCGTCGAGGTTCTTCACGCCGTCGTTGTGGGTGGCCTTCTGGCAGATCTTGCTGACGCAGGAGAGGCTGTCGCAGTCGGTGGCCGCGATGCAGCGACGTCCGGTGCCGCAGCGAGGCGCGGTGGCGCCGCCGCAGTCGATGTCGGTCTCGTCGCCGTCGCGCTGACCGTCGCCCACGCTGGGGGCGCACTTGCCTGCGGTGCAGGCGGCCGAGCGGCAGTCTGCCGGGAGCTTGCAGGCGCTGGCGAAGCCACACTTGGGGGCGCTGGTGCCGCCGCAGTCGAGATCGGTCTCATCGCCATTCTTCACGCCATCCTTGGCGCTGGGCGCCAGGCACGTGCAGCCGCCCGCGGAGCAATCGACAGGGCCGGCGTCGACCTTGGCCGCCGATGCATCGGGCGCCGCGGCATCGGAGCTGGGGTCTACGGTGCCCGCATCGTCCGCTGCAGGCGCAAGCTTGCCGCAGGACCCCTCGACGCAGTCGCTGCCCTTGGCGCACGGCTTGGCGACGCCGCACTTGGTGGCGCACGCGCCGCCGCAGTCGACGTCGGCTTCGTTCGCGTCCTTGACCCCGTTGGTACAGGTGTCGGGCTGCTTAATGCCGGCATCGGCGGTGGGCGTGGCAGGCGGGGGATCGTCGGAGCACGCGACGACGACCGCGACGACGCCGAGGAGACACGCCGCGAGTCCGCGCGCAAAGGGAAGGCGTAGAGAGAGCATTGTGACCAATGTAGCTGGGTTCGCCCAGGCTTCAATGGCCGTCTTCGGGTTACGGCGTTGTCACGGCGTCACGCGGGCCCTCAGCCGTGAAGCGCGCGGACCGCGAGGTACGCGACCCAGGCCGCGATGACGAACGCGGCGCCCACGGTGATGCGGAGCGCAGCGTGGGGATACCGGGTCACCGTGCGCGAGAGCGAGCTTGCTGCGCGCATGAGAAAGGTGGCCGAGCACGAGACCTTGATGATGCCCTCGGCGCGCGACGCGAGCCGCGCGAGCATATCGGAGACGGACCCGTGGCGCGCGGCAGGGTCTTTCGCGAGCCCTTCGAGAACGAAGTAGCCGAGATCCATGGGCACGATGGGCTGGTGCGCACTCTGGTGCACCGACGGGTGCGGCGGGCTTCGGGTGGCCACGCCCTTGAGCGCGGCAGCAACGGTGGTGCAGTCGCCGAGATAGTGCTCCAGCGTGAGCAGCTCGCAAAAAAGGACGCAGAGGCTGTAGATGTCGCTCCTCTCCGTGAGCGGCTCGCCGCGCGCCTGCTCCGGCGACATGTACGCGGGGGTTCCCAGCAGCGCGCCCACGTGGGTGAGGCGCGGGGACGACGCGGTCTTGGCGGCGCCTTCGGGCAGCGCAGCCGACGCCGCCTCCGCGCGGGTCTTCGCCAGGCCCCAGTCCATCACCGTGACCTCGCCGAAGCGGCCGATCATCACGTTGGCAGGCTTGATATCGCGGTGGAGCACGCCGCGCGCGTGCGCGTAGGCCACCGCCTCGAGGATGCCGGTGAAGATCTCCACCCGGCGCTCGAAGGTGAAGTAGGCATGCGCCTCGGCGTCGCCGGCGCGGAGCTTGTCGATGACGTCTTCCAGCGTCTGGCCATCGACGTATTTCATGACCAGGAACGGACCTTTGGCGTCGATGCCCACGTCGTGGATGGGCACGATATTGGGGTGCTCAAGGGCTCCCAAGGTACGTACCTCCTCGGCGAAACGCGCGACGTTCTCGGCGCCGCGGGTCTCGGCGTGGAGCCGCTTCAAGGCCACGGTGCGGTCGATGTCGGCGTCGCGTGCGCGCAGCACCTGACCAATGCCGCCCGAGCCCACCACCTCGCTCGCCTGATAGCGCAAGCCCTGACCGAACACCGCGAGCGGCGGCAGGCGCCCGGCGGCAACCACCGCGCTCACCGACACGCCCATAGCGGCAGAGGTGCTCGAATCCGCCGGCAGCGTGGCGTCGCTCGCGTCCAGTTGCGCGCTCCTTGGGCGCTCACCGCTGACGCTCGTGGCGTCCGGCGCTCCGGGAAGTGCAACCGTAGTCTGTGGATCGCCCATGACCCATCCAAACGCGAGATCGCTTCCGATGTTACGAGATTTCGCGCGGGCGGACCAATTGGGGCGGGGAATGTAGGCGCCTCGCGTACTTCAGGCTGCCACCGCGGCCGCGCGCAGCTCTTTCCCGAGGCGATCGGCCTCCGAGAGATACATGCGGTATGCATAGAACAAGGCATCGAAGGCCTCGCGAGAGAGCACCGCGGAGAGGGCCCAGCGGGCACGGAACGCGCGTGCGCGATGCGTCTCCGTCGCAATACGCTGCACCGCCGCAGCGTCTTCCGGGGCCAGCCCCTCGACCTCGGCGAGCACGAAGGCCAGGCGGTAGGCATCGGGCAGCGCATCGAGGGCCAGCTCGGCGTCGAGTAGGGGCTCATGGATGGGCGCCGGCACGTGCCAGTCGAGGAAGGAGGCGCCCTGCTGCCAGAGGCCCGACGCCATGGCCCGGTGCAGCGCGATGCGCAGCAGCCAGATGGAGAACGACCGCGTGCCGTCGAAGTCGGCAAGGGTACCCTCGGCCTCGCGGAAGGCCTCGGCGGTGAGCGCACGCGCGGCGGCCTCGTCGCCCACCGCCCCGCGCAGCGTGCGGTATACCGCTGCCGCGTGACGCGACACGAGGATGGAAAACGCGCGGGTCCCGGCGCGCACGCCGGAAGCGAGCTCCGCGTCGCTCTCGGTGCGCAGGGAAAGAGTGAGGCGGTCCATGATGCTGCGTACGCCTGGGTCGCGCGAAAGTTTCCCATGCCCTCTCACGATGGCGCAAACGCGGCGCGTTCTGGCGCGCCCAGGTCAGAGGACGGCGCGCGGGTACGAGCCCAAGACGCGAAACAGCGACGCCCGCTCCCGAAGCGCGTTCAGGGCCTTTTCAACCCGCGGTTCCTCGGCGTGCCCCTCGATGTCCATGAAGAAGACGTAGTCCCACTTCTTCTTGTGCGAGGGCCGCGACTCGATGCGCGTCATGCTCACGCCGTGGGCGGCCAAGGGCTCGAGGAGCCGGAAGAGCACGCCGGCCTCTTCGCTCTGCTTGCCGGAGACGAGAAGGGTGGTGCGGTCGTGACCGCTGGGCCGGAAGAGCTTGCGACCCAGCACGAAGAAGCGCGTCGTGTTGTCCGGGCGGTCTTCGATCTCGTGGGCCAAGACCGGCAGCCCGTAGACCTCGGCGGCGGTCTCGCCGGCGATGGCCACCGTGCCCTCTTCGTCGCGGGCCCGGCGCGCGCCCTCGGCGTTGCTGGACACCGGTACCCGTTGGGCGTCGGGGAGGTGCTCGGCGAGCCAGCCCCGGCACTGGGCCAGCGACTGCTCGTGGGCGCACACCCGCTTGACGCGCGAGAGCGAGCTCACCTTGCCCATGAGGAACTGATGGATGCGCAGCTCCACCTCGCCGCAGATCTTGAGCGGCGACCCGATGAAGCGATCGAGCGTGTGGTTGACCATGCCCTCGGTCGAGTTCTCGATGGGCACCACGCCGAAGTCGGCGCTGGAGGTCTCCACCTCGTGAAACACCTCGTCGATCGTGGTGAGCGGCATGGCCCGCACCGAGTGACCAAAGTGCTTGAGCAGCGCGGTCTGCGTGAAGGTGCCTTCGGGGCCCAGGAACACCACTTTGAGGGGCTCCTCCTGGGCCAGGCACGCAGACATGATTTCCCGAAAAAGCCGGGCGATTTCCTCGTTGCGGAGCGGGCCGTGGTTGCGCGCGATGGCCATGCGGAGCACTTGCGCCTCGCGCTCCGGGCGATAGAAGTCGACACTCTTGGCGTCTTTGCTCTTGAGCGTGCCCACTGCGCGCGCCAGCCGCGCCCGCTCGTTGAGGAGGCCGTGGAGCCGCTCGTCGACCGCGTCGATCTCCCCCCGCAGCTTTCCGAGGTCCGGCGCCTTCGCGGGCTCGGGAGCGGGCGTGCGGGGCGTGCGGGGTTTCTTCGCGGTGCGCTTGGCGGCCATGGATACGGCGACCTTACACGGAGCGCGCGAGGGCTGCGAGGGCGTCGCCGGCGACGCGGAAGGTGGTCCACTCTTCCTGCGGAAGCGCACCGAGCTTTCGATAGAAGCCGATGGCCGGCTCGTTCCAGTCGAGCACCGCCCACTCGAAGCGGCCGCAGCCGCGAGCGAGAGCCAGGCGCGCCAGGTGCGCGAGCAGCGCCGCGCCGATGCCCTTCTGGCGGAGCGCGGGCCGCACGAAGAGATCTTCCAGGTAGAGGCCGGGCTTGCCCAGGAACGTGGAGTAGTTGTGGAAGAAGAGCGCGAAGCCGGCGGGCGACGTCGCGCGGGAGGCGCCCTCTTCGGTCCACTCGGCAAGGAGCACCTCGGCGCACGGCCGCGCGCCGAAGAGCGTCTCGCGGAGGTCGGCTTCGGTGGCGACCGCCGCGTGGGCGAGCTTCTCGTACTCGGCGAGCTCGCGGATGAACGAGAGAATCTGCGCGACGTCGGTGACGGCTGCGGGGCGGATCGAGAGCATCGAATGCCCATATCAAAGATGGCGCTGCAAGTGCGCTCGGGCTTCCGCAGGGGCAACCTTCGACCCACGATTCCCGAGCCGGAGCAAACCGAGGAGCGGCAGCGCAAGCAGCAAGCGGCTGCTCACGTGCAGCGCGGGGCCGAGCACCATGAAGGCCAGCGTGGCAGCGGCGGAGAGACCAAAGCACCACCAGGCCGCAGCCGGCGAGAGGGGGCGCTTCGGCTCCCCGCCCCCGACGCCCCCGCCCCCGCCACCGCCACCGCCACCGCCACCGCCACCGCCAGCAGCGGACCGGCCGAGCAAGGCGCGCCAAGGCTCGAGGTTGTTGGCGAGCGGATCCGCGTCGGGCGCGTGCCCCAGACCGAACCCCTCGGTGGCGTCGTCCGGCGAGTACGTGCCGAACATGCGATCCCAGAGCGAGAGCACCCCGCCGAAGTTCTTGTCCTGGTGCTCGCGGCGCGCGCTGTGGTGGACGCGGTGCATGCGCGGGCTCACCAGCAGCGCGTCGAGGGGCCCGAGCGAGCCCAGGAGACGCGTGTGCACCGCAAGCTTGTACACGGTGTGAAAGACGTAGAGCGGCACCAGCACCGAGGCGGGCAAGCCCACGAGCGCCAGCGGCAGCATGAAGGGAATGGTCTGGAGCGCGCTGAGCCACGGCCCGCGGATGCCCACCGAAAAGTTGTACTCCTCGGACTGGTGGTGAACGGTGTGCAGCGCCCAAAGCGCGCCCACCGCGTGCAGGCACCGATGCCCCACGTAGTACATGAAGTCCATGGCCAGGAAGGCCAGGACCCAGGTGCCGATGTGCCGCGGCGAGAAGTGCAAGAGCCCGATGCGGCTGGCGACCTGCGTGTACAATGCAAATATATCGAGCCGAAGCGCCACCGTGAGGATCATCTCCCCCAGGAACTGGCTGAGGTTGCCCCGGGTGTCGGCGACCCGGTAAACGCCCATGCGCTTGCCGAGGCGAGCCTCCACCGCCATGGCAAGGGGTCCGAGAGAGAACGCAACGAGGTAGAAGAGCATGGCGCTCCTCCCTGCAGCGGCCGTGCCTTGACCGGTGCTTGTTGAGATGTACGCCTTCCGCGAGTGCATTGTGCAGGGTCCTGCACAGGTCGACGCGTGGGCCGTGCATACCGCTACACGCGTCGTACTCACCCAGCCGTAGGTGGCGCCTCAGCCCGGGGGAATCGGCGGGCTCGCGGCGCACTCCCAACGGGTGCCGGAATAGGCGCAGCGGCTCATCGTGGGGTCCAGACAGGAGCCGCGCGCGCCGCATCGGTCGTCTTGGGTCTCGCAGAACAAGCCCATCGCGCCGCTGCGAAAGTCGGGGCCATAGCTCGGGCGACACGCTACGTTCGTGCCGCAATCCTCGTCGGTCACGCAGTTTCCGAAGACGCAGGCGTTGGTGGCTCCGTCGCCGCCGCACGCGCAGAGCGCCCCTGCGCCGCACTGCGCGCCGCTGGTGCACGCGTCGTACGCGCAGACGCTCGGCGGACTGTATCCATGGGGCGGCTGCCGGGCGTACCGAACGCACTGGCCCCCGGGCTTCCTCGTGCACTCCGCATTCGTTTTGCACTGGCCGACGGTGTAGGCGTCGCCCTGCACCATCCCCGCGGGCTCCGAGGGAAGGGCGAAGGCAAAGCCCTTCGGGCGGGGCGCGCAGGGTGGGCGCACGCGACGCGCGTACACCTTGGGCGGAGCCGCACTGGGAATGGGAACGGCGGACGCATCGACGATCGGCGGGAGCGGGAGCTCCGAGGAAGCATCGGCGCCGGAGCGACCGCGGGTGCAGGCAAGCGCCAGAACACAAAAGACGACCGACAGCGCGCGCATACGGTGAGCGTATCAGGCGCGACCAACGAAGAGGCCCGCGTTCCTTGCGGAGCGCGGGCCTGCGGACGTCACTCCCGAGGGAGCGGGCCAATCACATGTGGGCGATGAGGTTGTCGCCGAACTCGCTGCACTTGACTTCGGTAGCGCCTTCCATGAGGCGCGCGAAGTCGTAGGTGACCTTCTTCGAGGCGATGGCGCCGTCCATGCCCTTGACGATCAGGTCGGCCGCTTCGGTCCAGCCCAGGTGCCGGAGCATCATCTCGCCGGAGAGCACCACGCTGCCCGGGTTCACCTTGTCGAGGTCGGCGTACTTCGGCGCGGTGCCATGGGTGGCCTCGAAGATGGCGTGGCCGGTGAGGTAGTTGATGTTGCCGCCGGGCGCGATGCCGATGCCGCCCACCTGCGCCGCGAGGGCGTCGGAGAGGTAGTCGCCGTTGAGGTTCAAGGTGGCGATGACGTCGAACTCCTTGGCACGCGTGAGCACTTGCTGGAGCGTGATGTCGGCGATGGCGTCTTTGATCAGGACCTTACCCTTGGCGAGCTCGGCCTTCTGCTCGGCGTTGGCGGCCTCTTCGCCCTTCGCCTCCTTGGTCTTCTCCCACTGCGACCAGGTGTAGACCTTGCCCTCGAACTCGCGCTCGGCCATCGCGTAGCCCCACTTCATGAAGGCACCTTCGGTGAACTTCATGATGTTGCCCTTGTGCACGAAGGTGACGCTCTTGCGCTTGGCGTCGAGCGTGTACTGAATGGCCGCGCGCACGAGGCGCTCGGTGCCCTCCTGCGAGACCGGCTTGATGCCGATGCCGCTCGTGCCCGGGAAGCGGATCTTCTTGTAGTCCTTCGGGAACTCCTTCTCGATGAAGGCGAGCATCTTCTGGGCCTCGGGCGACTTGGCCTCGAACTCCACGCCGGCGTAAATGTCTTCGCAGTTCTCGCGGAAGATCACCATGTCGACGTCTTGCGGACGCTTTACCGGGCTCGGAACGCCCTGGAACCAGCGCACCGGCCGAAGGCACACGTAGAGATCGAGGAGCTGGCGGAGCGCCACGTTGAGCGAGCGAATGCCGCCGCCGATGGGCGTGGTGAGCGGGCCCTTGATGCCCACCAGGTAGGTGCGGAAGTCTTCGACGGTCTGGTCCGGAAGCCAGTTGTTGAACTTCTGGAACGCCTTCTCGCCGGCGTAGACTTCGTGCCACGCGATCTTCTTCTTGCCGCCGTAAGCCTTCTCGACCGCGGCGTCGAGCACGCGCACCGAAGCGCGCCAGATATCGCGTCCGGTGCCGTCGCCCTCGATAAACGGGATGATCGGGTTGTCCGGGACGTTGAGCTTGTTGCCGGCGCCCATCGTAATCGGCTGGCCTTGCGGTGCACTCATGGCGATAAATCCTCCGAGGGTTCCGCTCTCTGGAGCGGATCGAAGGACGTACCACGCGGGCGCGCGCGTCTCAACGCCGCCGTTTCGCCAATCGTTGCGACTGCGAGCTCACGGTCGGGCGGCGGCAGCCTCGGCTGGGCGCGCGGGCCCCATTCCCAGGGCGCCGCCGTACGCGCACCCGATGGCCACGAGCGCCACCAGCCGCTGCTTCGTGACGCTCCAGGGAACGCCTGCCGCGGTGCGTCGAGCGGCGAACACCGAACCGACCGCGTCGAAGCCCACCAGCGCCGCGGCGGCGAACATCATCTCCGGGCGCCCCTGCGTCGCCGTGAGCACCGCGCAGACGATGCCCGCGAGGAGCAGCACAGCCGTGGCGCCATGCCGGGCGTAAAGGTGCCCGCCCCCCAGCGGCACCAGCAGGCTCGCCGCAACGGCCATCCAGCTGCGCGTGCGAGGGGCCTCCAGGGGTGCGTCGCTCTCCCGGGCGGCTTCCGGAATGGTGAGCGGCTGCGGCCCTCGATAGGGGTCCACCTGATGGCCCGACGCGTGGAGCGCTGCGAGCACGTCGAGCGCGTCCTCCAGGCGATCCTCGGGGACGTCGAGCCGCACGTCGTAGCCGATGGCGAAGACCGGCGTCCTTCCTTGGTTGCCGCGCACCCGCACCGGCACGTCGTGGTCTTCGAGAAACTGCCGGAGAACCTCGGCTTCCATCGGTTCGGAGAAGGCGCGGAGCTGAACCCAGATCATGAAGGCAGTATGCCCCCGCCCGGGCTTTCGTGCCACGCGGGCGAACCGCGACGAGCTATAGTCGCGCCGATGCGAACGGCGGCCCGCGACATCGTCATCGTCGGCGGAGGCCCCGCAGGGCTCGTCACCGCGCTGGTGGCGGTGGCGCGAAGTCCCGCGCTGGCGGCCCGCATCGTGGTGCTGGAGGGCGAGCGCTACCCCCGCGACAAGTACTGCGCCGGCGCCCTGGGAGGCCGCGGCGAGCAGCTGCTCTCCGCCTACTCCGCGCTGCCCGACGTGCCCCGGGTGACGATTCGCGCAGCCTCGCTCGAGACCGGCCACGGCGTTCGTGAGGTGCGGCCGGACCAGCCGATCGGGAGCGTGGTTCGTCGCCTCGAGCTCGACGCCGCCCTGGCGCGGCTCGCGGGCCTCCGCGGCGTGCACATCGAACAGGGCGTGCGGGTGCGCGAGCTTTTGCGTGGGCCCGAAGGCGTGCGCGTCGTCACGTCCGAAGGCGAGCTGCGGGCGGCGTGCGTGGTGGGCGCCGATGGCGTGGGGAGCGTGGTGCGGCGGGGCGCGTTCCCGCTGCCCCAGGCCCGCGCCCAGGTGCTCGAGATCGACACCGCGCGGGTACCCCAGGACGGCCCCGACGACGCGGTGCATTTCGACTTGGCAGACCCGAGCTTTGCCGGATATTTCTGGGATTTTCCCACCCCAATTGATGGTAGAATACACGCATCGCGGGGCGTATACGTGGTGAAGGGGCCGGGCGAAACCGTCGACCTCGACGCGCTCCTCGACGCGCGCCTCCGCCGCATGGGCCTGCGGCTCGCGGACCATCCCAAAAAGCGCTACGGCGAGCGGGGCTTCGCCCTCCAGGGCCCCCTCTCCGACGCCCGCACCATGCTGGTCGGCGAGGCCGCGGGCATCGATCCGGTGACCGGCGAAGGCATCGCCCAGGCCATCGAGTACGGCGTGCTCGCGGGCGAGTTCCTCGCTGCGGGGCGTCCCTTGCTCGCCTGGACCGCGGCCCTCCGCGCATCGCGTCTCGGTCGCGATCTCCGGGTGCGGACGCTGGCGCTGCGGCCATTCTACGGCGCCGCCCGGGTGCGCGCGCTGCGGCTTCTCGCTGCGCGGCCCGAGCTCCTCGAGGCGGCGGCGCGGCACTTCGGAGGCCTTCCGCAGCGCTCCGGCGCGCTCGCTCTTGGCGCGCTTCACCTCGCGAAGGCGGCAACGGTTCATCGGCTGCTGCGACCCGGCCCCTCGGCCGGGCCCACCCGCGAGCCGGGTCCCACCAGCGAGCTCCACGGCGCCATGAGCCTCGGCGCGGCGTACCGATTCTAGGCTTCACGCCTGGTTCGGCGCGACCTCGACGACCTCTGCGTTCACCGTCTCCGGGAGCGACGAGCGGCGGACCCGCGATAGCACCAGCGCGAAGATGCCGACGCCCAAGACCCCGAAGCCGGCTTCGGTGAGCAGCATCGTGCGCGGGCTCCACTTCTGCGCCACCACGCCCAGCGTGAGCCCCAGCCACCAGATGGGGAAATTCGAGAGCGAGGCGAAGACGTTGTACTTGGTGGCCCCGGACCCCGCGCCCATGCCGCGGAGCACCAGCGCCGTAAAGCCCGCGTAGGCCAGGCCGGTCACCAGCGAGTACACCAAGTTGAGTGCAATATACATGGGGAGCGTCTGCGGAAGCACCGCCATGAGCACCGCCACGAGCGCCATGAGCCCCCCGATGAGCGGGTAGGCGCGCTGCGGGTGCATGCGGTGACAGACCCAGCCGCCGAGGAGGCAGCCCGCCGCGGTGACCATGCCGGCGGCCGCGCCCTGGAGCCACCCCACCACGGTCGCATTCGCGCCCCACACGGAGGCAACCTTGGCCTGCGCGAGGATGCCTTGGGCCGCACCGGTGCCGATGGGCATGAAGCACAAAACGGCGGCCATGATCCCGCCCTTGGTCTTGGCCATCTTGCGCAGATCGACGACGAGATCGCGGATGGCGTCTTTGGCGCGCTTGCCGCGGTGGCCGGCCACGTCGGGCGTGAACGTGAGCATGAGCGTGCAACCCACGAAGAGGATCGCCAGCACCACGCCGGCCATCCACGGCGCCGGGAGCTTGCGCATGAGGTACAGGCTGAGCCCGCCCCCGAGGCCGTACCCGCCCAGGTTTCCCGCCTGAAACCAGCCACTCACCTTGCCCACGTCCTTCTCGGCCACGGTCCCGGCGATGAGCGCTTCGATCGACATACCCACCACCGAGTTCACCAGACTGGTGGCGGCGATGACCGCGAGGAGCGCCGGGAGCGCATGCTCGTTCAGGGGCATGAGCGACATGGCGAGGACGCCGAGCCCGGTGCCCACGGTGGAGACGATGTACCAGCGGCGCGGCGTCAGCGTGATGTCCACCAGCGGCGCCCAGAGCCACTTCAGCCACGACACCAGGAGCTGCGACCCATTGAGCAGCGCACCCTCGGAGATGGAGAGCCCTTGCTCGGTGGCCAGATAGGTAAGCCCGATGCTCACGAAGCCGCCGAGCGCCCCGAACGGCAAGTAGAGGATGGCCCAGACGATCGGGTGAGGGGCTTTGCGCGAGGGCTCCATGGGGGGCCCGGATATCCGCACAGGTCGGAACCCGTGTCCAGGCCGACGACCCGCCCACGCTCGCGGCCCTTCCCGCTTCGCGCTGAGGAAAATTGGGCGTAAGACTGAACGCATGGTTCGTCTGGTGTTGGCTCTGTCGCTTCCACTCCTCCTGCCACAGTCCGCCGCTTCGCTGCACAAGCTGCCGAAAACAGCGGTGAGCGCGCCCTCTGCCAAGGCCGTTCCGGCAGCGCGCAACGCCGCTGCCTACGCGCCCGCCGGCGAGTGGGTCTCGGCCGACCCCGACAAGATGGTGGAGATTCACCAGCGGCGCGCCGCCGAGGCCGAGCCCGCCGGAGCCCTCGCCTCGCTCGCCATTCTCCGCAATCTCGAGGACCGCGCGAGCTACGGCAAGGTTGCCCAGGCCTTCGCCGAGATCGCCAAGACCGCGAAGAGCATCGAGATCCGCGAAGAGGCGCGCCTGCTCGTTCGCAGCCGCGCCGAAGATCGCTTCACGCCGGCCGCGCAGACCGTCGATCGCCAGGGCGGCATCGTGAAGGACCTGGCCATCCTCGGCCCCTTCCGCGACACCGGCGGCGGTCTCGAGCGCAAAGACGGACCGGAAGGTTCTCTCGCCGCGTTCGCCGACAAAAAGGCCACCTACTCGTGGGGCACCATGCTGGTGTCGTGGCGCACGGTTCCCCCGGCCTTCGCCACCGCCGAGGGCGTGCCGCTCGATCTCCTCATCCATCCGCGGCGCGAGAGCTGCACGCTCCTCGCCAGCAAGATCACCGTCGATGCCGACAAGACCTTCACCGTGCGCGTGGCGAGCGCCGGCCAGGTGCGCGCCACGTTCGATGCAGCAGAGCTCGGCCGCTCGGAAGACGTGAACGCGCTGGGGCTCTTCGACCGGGTGGCCGGAAAAGTCACCGCCAAGGCCGGCGCCCACCTGCTCACCGTGAAGGTATGCAGCGGCGCCCTCGACGACGCAGGCCGCGTACGCATTCGCATCACGACCCCCACCGGCGAGCCGCTGGCACTGCCGGCGAGCGCCGACGTCGGCGCTCCCACCGCCACGTCGACCGTGGAGAAGGTCAACCTGCCGCTCACCGCGGCGCTCGGCTCCGGTGATCCCTTGGCTGCCGCCGTGCTGCGCACCGCCGGCGGCGCCGACGATCTCCGCAGCCCGCGCGCGCCCGGCATTTTCAGCACCATCACCACCGGCGCCAGCGATCAGGTGCTGGCCATCGCCGGGGCGCTGGCGCCCAGCGGCGCCAACCGCAGCGCGTACCTTCATCGCATCGACCGCGACGAGAACGCTCGCACCTACCGCGATCGCCGCCTCGTCGAAGAGCACGCGCGGGCCGATCTGGCCGACTGGGCCATGGCCTCTGCCCAGGGCATGGGGCTGCAGGCGAAGACCGACGCAGCCTCGGTGCTGCTCTTCGCGCAAGTGGAGCAAGCGCTCCGCAGCGACGCCCTGCGCATGCAGGCCTATCGCAGCCTCGCCGCGTACTTTGCCGCCCACGAGCGCACCGCCCCCACTGCGCTCCTGCAGTCGCTGCTCGGCATGGCCTCGCCGCTCGATCGCAACGTGGCCCGCGCCGTGGCCACCGAGCTTGCCCGGCGCGAACGCGATCCCGTCTCCACGACGGCGCTGCGAGGCGAGCCGCTCGGCGCGGCCGGTCTCGGTCAAACGGCGCTCGCCGCCTTCCAGGGGCGCATTGCGAGCATCGACGAGGGCCTGCGCTTGGGGCGCATTGTGGCCGCCGGCGGTCCCGCGAAAGATGCGACCGCGATCTTCGAAGCGCTCGCCTACTTCGCGCCGAATCGCGGTGACGTGTGGTCCGAGGTAGCAGGAAACCGCTCGCGCGAAGGCCAGAGCGAGCGCTATTTCGCCGCGCTTCGCCGGGCCCGCGATCTCGATCCCGGAAACGCGCACTACCGAGCCGAGCTCGCCCTGCGCACGCAAGAGAAGTCCGACAGCCGCGCCGACGAGCGCTACCTGGTGCCGTCCGAGACCATTCTCGCCCGGCGACAGGGCGTTCGCGAGGGCAGCGCCAACGTGGCCGATCGCCAGCTCTACTGGCTGCGCGCGGTGACCATGCATCCCGACATGCGCGTCTCGCAGCTCATTCAGTACGCGCGCGAGATCGTCATCGCGCCGCGCACCCAAGACGAGCTCTTCGAGGAGATTCCGCAGGAGGGTGATCTCACCGAGATTCTGCGGGCACGCGTGCACCGAAAGGGCGGAGGCATCGCCTACCCCACCGAGGAGCACAACGACGGTCGGCGCCCGCGAATCCGCTGGCCCGATCTGGTGCCGGGCGACACGGTGGAAGTGGCGGTCCGAAGCTGGACCAGCTCCGCCATCGGCGGCCGCGGCGACGCGCCCTTCTACTTCGTGGACTACGCGGGCGCGCCCTCGACCCACCCGCTGCTGTACAACGAGGTCATCGTCGACTCCCCCAAGAGCCGGCCCATTCATGTCGACGTGGTGCGCGGCGGCGCCTTCCAGAAGACCGAGAAGAACGAAGGTGATCACACCATCGTGCGCTTGGTGTGGGAGAAGCCGCCGGTGTTTCCCGAGGAGCCGCTCTCGCCGCCGCTCAGCGAAACGGCGCCGCTCATCGTGGGCTCCACCTATGCGAACTGGGACGAGTTTCGAAAGTGGTACGCGGAGGCCGTGAAGGGCTTCACCGAGCCCGACGAAGAGGTGCGGAAGATCGCCGCTGATCTCACCAAGAAGGAGACGACGCGCGACGGCAAGCTCCGCGTGCTCTTCAACTTCGTCGCCGACAGCATCCGCTACGTGAACTTCGTGAGCGGCGAATGGTGGCTCCCCAACCGGCCGCAGCAGCTGCTGGCGCGGCGCGAAGGCGACTGCGACGACAAGGCGATTCTTCTCATCTCGCTCCTCAAGGCGGTGGGCATCGAAGCGCAAGAAGTGCTGGTGCAGACGCGCCTCACCGGCATGCCCTCGGTGGTGCGCGCTCCCGGCGCAGCGATTCCCATGTTCGATCACGGCATCGCGTTCCTGCCCGGCCCCGGCGGCGGCACGTATCTCGACGCCACCAGCCCCGAGTCGAGGCTCGGCCCCCTGCCCTCGATGGACGCGCGCGCCATGGCCTTGCGCATGGCTGGGCCCGCCGAGATCGTGAGCCTCCCGCCCAGCAACCCCGGTGATCACGGGGCCGACGTCACCTGGAAGATCGCGCTCCGGCAAGATGGCGGGGGCTCGCTCCAGGCGAGCGAGGTGCACCGCGGCGACAGCTCCTTCTGGCTCCGCACCGCCTTGCGCCAGGAAGAGACGCGGCTGCAATACGTGCAAGACAACCTGGTCTCGGGCTGGTTCTCCAACCTCACCGTCGAAAAGAAGATCGACTTCGACGGCGACGGCGCCCAAGGCGTGGCCAAAGTTCGATACTCCGCGGCGTCCGAGGCGGGCGGCGGTTTCGCCCGCGACGAAGGCGAAGATCTGGTGGTGCGCCTGGCGCCCACCAGCACCCTCGCCTCCAGCCTGGCTTCGCTGCCGCGCCGTACGCTCCCGGTGCAACTCCCGCCCAACCTCGCGCCCAGCAAGCAGGTACGCACCTTCGTGTTCGAGGCGCCCAAAGGCTACACCTTCACCGGCGTGCCCGACGGCGGCAAGGAAGACGGCGGCGAGTTCGGCCAGGCCAAGCTCTCGGTGAAGAAAGACGGCAGCGGCAAGACCGTCACCGTGGAGCGAACCGTCGTCTTCGATGCCGATCGCGTACCGGTCGAGAAGTACCCGGCGTTCCGCGCCTGGCTGCTGCGCGTGGATGCCCTCATGCACAAGAGCCTTCGTCTCACCCGGGCCACGGCCCGCACGGGAGGTGTACAGTGAAGCGCGCACTCTGTTCGGTGGCGCTCGTCGCCCTCCTCGCACCTGCGGCCTGCGGCGGCGACGCCAAGTCGCCGCCGCGACTCTCTGGCAAGCTGCCCGCAGACTTCGCAACCGCCATGCGCGAAGAGCAGGTGGGCACCCAGGAGGCGGCCCTCGAGCGCTGGCTCGCGCTCGTCGACGCAGCCGTGGCGGCACCCGACGATCCGTGGTCCGCGCCGGCGGTGTATGCGGCGCTCGACGCCATCGTGTGGCGCACGCCCCAGGTGCTCTCCAACGTCACCGACGCCAGCGCACTCTACTACCGAACCGCGCGCACCAAGGAGACGGCGGCGCGGCTCGCCAAGGCCGAGGCCGACGCGACCGATCTGGTGTCGCGGCACGCCCTCGCCAGCGCCCTCGCCACCCTCCACGAGTTCGCGGGCGACGCGGCAGCGGCGCAGAACGACCGCGCCCGCTCCGGGTGCGTCGAGCAAGCGTGGGTCTCCGGTCCCTCCGCCTGGGAGACCACGGCGGCGACCACGCGCAAGAGCACTCTCGGCGCGGGCGCTCTCCCCGACGCCACGCCGGGCCCCTTCGGCGTGCCGGTGAAGGCGCAGATCTCCTCGGGCCACGGCTGCGACATTCTGCTCCATGCTGCCTCGGCCGCGCCCGGCACCCGCGACGTGGTGGTCGACGTCGACGTGGCGGAAGATGGTCCGTTCACGGTATTTTTCCGGAGCCCGGTGGCGGGCGCGCTCTACGTGGACGGCGATCTGCTCCTGGTGCGCGGCTACGAGCTCGGTCCGCGCGACGTGCTCCGATACGCCAGCGGCGCCGCCAAGAAGGGCACGCACCGCATCGTGGTGCGCGCCGCCAGCACCGGCTCCGAGCGCATCGGCCTCTCGGTCATGGGCGGCCGCCCGCATGCGCCCGGCGCCCAGGCGACGCTGACCCATGGGCTTAGCGGCATGAAGGTGCATACTACACCTTTTGGCACGACCGCCGCCGAGCACGCCCTCTACGGCGCCTACGCGCTGGCCATCGGCGACGTGAAGAGCGCCGAACGGCTCGCCGCCGACAAGGGCCCCGAGGCTTCGCTGGTGTACGGGCGCGCTCTCGCCAGCGTCGACGATCTCTCTTCGGTCGATCAGGTAGAGCGGGCGCGCGCCGCCTACGAGCGGGTGCTCGCGGCGTGGCCCGCCTCGTGGGAGGCGGTGCTGGAGCACGCGGAACTGGCCGGAAAGCGCCGCGCCCCCGGCGAAGCCGCGCTCCAGGCGCTGCGCGATCTCGACAAGCTGCGCACCAAAGACGATCCCATTCTCGACGTGTACGACGCGACCCAGAGCGCGCGCGAGAAGCTCCACGACCGCAAGGCCAAGGCGCTGGCCAGCGTGAAGAAGAACCTGGGCGGAACCCACCTCGGCTTCGCCACCGAGCTCTCGGTCGCCGACCACGTGGGCAAAGACCACATGGAAGACGTGTGTCAGGCCTCGCCGCTCCGCAACTACGGCGAGCAAGACTGCTACAGCGCGCGCCTTCAGGTGGGCGATCGCAAGGGCGCCCGCGAGGAGCTGGCGCGGCTCGGCACGCTCCTGGGCAAGCCGCGTGAGCACGCGTTCCTCGAGCTCCGGCAGTCGCTCATCGAGGGCGATCTGGCGGGCGCACGCAAGGCCTTCGAGACGCTGACCCCGGGCGAGCGCACGCTGGCCTCGGCCTTCCTGGTGGCCACCGAGAAGGGGCCCGACCTGGAGAAGAAGCTACGTGCCATGCTGCACACCGCCGAAGGCGGCGTCGCTAGCTTGCCGCCGCTGCTCCGCGTCCTCGAGCCCAGCCCGCTCGCCCGCTACGAAGGCGTCTCCGAGAAGCTCTGCGAAGCCGACCGCAAGGATCCGGCGATGAAGGGCGGCGGCACCGTCCTCTTGCGCCACGACGAGACGTACGACGTCGACGCCGGCGGTCTCGTCCACTACGTGCTTTACGATCTGCGGCGCGTCAGCAGCACCACCGACGTCGAAGAGAACGCGCAAGCCAACGCTCCTCGCCTCCTCGGCGACGACACCATGCGCGTGGTGCGACGGCGCATCCTGAAGAAGGACGGCCGCATCGTGGAACCCGAGCCCACGCCCAACGCGGCCCAGGCCCACGCCGATCTGTCGCAGCTCGAGACCCTCGACTACGTCGAGGCCATCTACGAGGGCTGGGCGCTGCCCGACGACTCGTGGAACCTCGGCTTCGACTCGCCCGACCTCCTTCCGGAGCGAACCAGCATCAAGGAGGCGAACCTCAAGGTCACCCTCGCCGCCCGCGTCGGCGGCGTGCTTCACGCACACGCTTCGCTGGGCGCGCCCCAAGAGACCAAGGGCGAAGGCTCGCGAACGCTGGTCTGGCAGATCAAGGATCGCAGCGTGCGCCGCCTGGAAGAAGGTGTACCGCGCATGGATCAGCACGTGGCGCTGAGCTTCACCACCGCCACCTGGACGAGCATCGCCAGCGCCGTCGCTGAGCGCCTGGCAACGCTGGAAGAGCACAGCGAGGAAGTCGACGAGTGGGCCCGCGCGGCCGCCGCCACCGCCGGCAACGGAAAAGAAGCGCCCAAGCCTCGGGCCATCGTCGACGCCGTGGTGCGCGCCGCCGGCGAGGCCGTGAAGCAGGCCATTCCCTCGATGCTCTCCGACTACGGCGGCAGCCGTGGCGACGGCGTGCAAACGCTCACCGCCCGGACCATCCTCGGCACCCGCGAAGGCTCGCGCACCTGGCTCATCGCCCGGGCGCTGCGCTCGCTCGGCATTCCCACCGACATCTGGATCGCCGAGGCCGACCCCTGGAGCGCCGACCCGGCGTTCCCGCCCCACCCCGGTCGCTTCATGCACCCACTTGCAGTGGTGCACCTCACAGAAGACGGCAAGACCAGCGATCTGCTCCTCGACGCCGACGTGCTGGGGCCGCCCCTGCCGCCCGGCCGCGTCTCTCCGGAGCTCCGCGGCCGCAAGGCAATGGCCCCCGCCACCGGCGCCATCGTCGACATGCCCGTCGTCCCGCAAGACAACGAGCGCGACGAGGTCGACATCCGGCTCACGCTCGACGCCGATGGCAACGCCAAGGGCGAGCTCACCGTGCTCCTTCGCGGCCGCGCCGCACAGGAGCTCTCCGAGGCCCTGGTGCGCATCGTCGGCGTGGAGCGCGATCGCGCGCTCCGCGGCGTGGCGCTCGGCTGGCTTCCCTTCGCCACCGTCGACGACGTTACCCTCTCGTCCGCCGAAGGCAGCTGGCAGGTGGCGCTCCGCGCGAGCCTCACCATCGGCTCCTTCGCGCAGCGCGAGGGCAGCGCCTGGGTGCTTCCGGGTCTCGATCCGGTGCACGGCGTCTTTCCCCGGCCCTACACCTCCACGCTCTCGGCGAGCTACGCGAGCCAGGGCTCCCGCGAGAACGCCTTCGCCGTCACCCGCGCCATGCAGTACCACGTGCGGCGCCGGGTCGAGCTCCCGGCGGGCTTCAAGGTGGCCCGCGTTCCCTCGGCCTTCGAGGTAAAGACCGCCGCGGGCAAGGGTATGCTCGCGCTCCGGGTGGCCCGGAAGATCGAAGTCGGCCCCAAGGGCATCGACGAGGACTACGCCCTCGATCTCGCCACCGGCACCGTGTCGCGCGATCACTTCGGGCAGTTCGTGTCCGACCTTCGGCGCGCCGACGACGGGTTTCTCTCGAGCATCTGGGTGAGCGGTCCGCCGCCCGCCAAGAAGCCCTGAGGGCGCCCGGCGTTCGTGCCGATTGCGGGTGACTTTGGCACATAGCAAGGTTAGTTTTCCCGGCAATTCGGCCAAACCGATGGCCGAACCACCGTCCGCACGAGCTTCCGAGGTTTCATGAGTGGTCACTCAAAATGGGCGACGATCAAGCACAAGAAGGGCGCGGCCGACGCCAAGCGCGGCAAGCTCTTCACCAAGCTGATCAAGGAGATCACCGTCGCCGCGCGCATGGGCGGCGGCGATCAGGCCGGCAACCCGCGTCTCCGCAAAGCCATCAGCGACGCCAAGAAGCTGGCCATGCCCGGCGACACCATCCAGCGTGCCTGGAAGCGCGGCACCGGTGAGCTCGAGGGCGAGGCCTACGAAGAGGTCCTCTACGAAGGCACGGGCCCCGGCGGCACGCTCTTCTTGGTCGAGGGAATGACCGACAACCGCAACCGCACGGTTGCCGAAATTCGCAAGCTCTTCGAGCGCAACAACGGCCTGCTCGGTGGCGCGGCCACCGCCGGCTGGGCCTTCGAGCGCAAGGGCATCATCGCCGTGGCGAAGGAAGCCGCCACCGAAGATCAGCTCATGGAGTCGGCGGTGGCCGCCGGCGCGGAAGACTACGCCGATGCCGGCGAAGAGTGGCAGCTCACCACGCCCCCGGAGGCGCTGCAGACGGTGCTCGACGCGCTCGAAGAAGCGAAGATCGCCACCAAGAGCTCGCAGCTGGCGTTTTTGCCCAAGAACAAGAAGCCGCTCGCCGGCCGCGACGCCGAGGTGGCCATCAACCTCGCCGAGGTCCTCGACGATCACGACGACGTGCAGAACGTCTACGCGGACTTCGACATCTCCGACGAAGAGATGCAGCGGATCGCGGAAAAGTGATCTCGTGAGCGGCGCGCGCCGCGCCCTGGGGCTCGATCCCGGCACGCGCAAGTTCGGCTGGGGCGTGGTCGATCGCGTGGGCACACGCCTGCTTCACGTGGCCCACGGCATCATCTCGGTGAAGGAGACCTTGCCGCTCTGGGAGCGCCTGGTGCTCATCGAGGCCGGGCTGGTGGAGGTGGTCGCCACGCACCGGCCCACCGAGGCGAGCATCGAGTCGCTCTTCTTCGCCAAGGACGCACAAGCCGCGGCCAAGCTCGGACACGCGCGCGGCGTGGCCATGCTGGTGTGCGCGCGCGCCGGCCTCGACATCGCCGAGTACCCACCCTCCCGGGTGAAGCGCTCGGTCTCGGGCAGCGGCCGCTCCGACAAGGCCCAGGTGGCGCAGATGATGCGCATCATCCTGAACCTCGCCGAGGTGCCCAAGGCCGACGGGGCCGACGCGCTGGCCTGCGCCGTGACCCACCTCCAGCGCGCGGTCTTTCACCGGGTCGGCTGAGCTTTCCAGATTCTCAATGAATCCGGGGGTCTACGCGACCGGGCGCAGGGCTGCCTTCCTTCAAACGTAAGGAATGTTTACGGTTTTGCTTTGCATCTTTTGCCCCGGCCGCGCGTCTAATTGGCAAGAGCCTCGTTCGGGACTAGTGAGTGAGCGAACGCGGACCCCTTCAAAACGTTACGGAGATCCATGCGCCTTTCGGTCCTTGTCCTCAGTGCCCTCCCCCTCCTCGGTCTTTCGCTGGCCTCCGCGCCGGAAGCCTCTGCCGACGGAGCCGCCGCAGCCGTCGCACCGACCGCCACTGCCACCGCCCAGCAGGTGGTCGACAAGGTGCAGGCCTTCTACGACAAGACCACGTCGTTCCAGGCGGACTTCGACCAAGAGTTCACGGCGACCCTGCACAACAAGAAGACCTCCTCCGCCGGCACCGTCACCTTCGTGAAGCCCGGGAAGATGTCGTGGCGCTACTCCACCCCGGCCGGCAACCGTATCGTCTCGAACGGCACCAAGCTGCGCGTCTACGAGCAGGCCAACCAGCAGATGTTCGAGTCGCCGGTCGACAAGGCGCAGTACCCCGCGGCGCTGTCGTTCCTCACCGGTCAGGGCAAGCTCTGGGACACCTTCAACTTCGAGCTGAAGACCGGCGAGGAGATGAAGTTCCCGGGCGGCTACGTGCTCATCGGCACGCCCAAGGCCCCGACGCCCGCCTACAAGAAGGTGCTCTTCTACGTCGACGGCGCCACCTACCAGGTTCGCCGCGTGATGATCCTCGACAACCAGGGCTCGAAGAACCGCTTCGACTTCAACAAGCCGCGCGTCAACACCCCGGTGGCCGAGTCCGAGTTCGTGTTCGAGCCGCCCCCCAACACCAGCATCGTCAAGCCGTAGTCGGAACCGCGGCCGACCAGAGCGTGAAGATGCCCTCGTGGAGCGCGGCCAGCTCGGCCGCCTGCGCGAGGGCTCTTTCGCGTGCGCGGGGCGACCACGGCTGGAGCTTGCCCTTGGAAGTTTGCCCGCGCCGATGGGCAATGCCGGTGATGGCGCCGAGATACGGAAAGAGCTCCGCCAGATCTTTGCGCCGGAGCTGCGCGAGATCGAGCTTGTCCTCCTCGGGCGTCAGTCGCCGCACGTAGAGTGAGGTGCCGGCGATGGCCGAAGTGCCCGCGAGGCGTGGGCGCCCCTCGAGGCAGCGCGTCACCGCATCGAGCACGCGTTCCGCCCCAGGCACGCTGCCGCCGGTCTCCAGTTCTGCCGGCGCGCCGCGGCTCGGCTGCGCCTTCAGATCGAGCAGCCAGGGCGTGCGCTTTCCCGTGCAGAGTACAGCCATACGGAAACGCCCGACGCTTCCGGTTCCGGCGATGCGAAACGCGGCGGCGCGCGGCATGAAGCACGCGGCCGACGGACGCGTGGCCGGGTCGAGGCTCAAGCGGAAGCGCTGCAGTACTGCAGGGAGGGTCTCGAGAATCGCGTTCGACAGCGGCTGGTAGCGTGGCCCGTAGCGAAAGCTGCCGCGGCGCGTAAGGCGGGTCGCCAGGAGATCGTCCGTGGATCGGCTGGCCGTCCGCCGGAGCAGCGCGCTCACGACCGCAGGCGGCCGCGGGGGGAGCGGCGTCAGGTAGCCGCGCAGGAACGCGGCGCCGAAGCCAAGCGCGTCGGGCATCGAGAGGGCCAGCTCGTGGCGCGCCAGAACGATGCTGGTGAGCGCACGCAGCACGTCGAAGCGATGCGGAGCTACCTCGGCTTCGTCGAAGTCGTTGAGGCCGAACACCAGCCGGTGCTCTTTGCCCACGTCGATCTCGTAGGCGCCGAAGTTCGCCATGTGCAGATCGCCCACCACCACGCCCTCGCCGCCGGGCCCCTGGCCGAGCTCGGGGAAGCTCCGCAGCATCTCGAAGAACAACTTGGCCGCGCCACGCAGGAAGCCAAACGGCGAGGCGGCCATGCGCGCCTCCTTGTAGGAGAGCAGGCCGCGGTAGGTGCGGGTCTGCGCGAGATCGAGAGCGCGTTGGCGGAGCGCAAGCTCACGGACGATGGTCACGCCAGGAGAGTATCAGGGGCCTCGATTCTGCGGTATGAACCGCCCGATGCTCCAGGCGATGCTCACCTGCCCGCAATGCCGGTGCGAATCGGTGTCGCTTCCGCACGCGCGGCTGGTGTGGGTGTGCGGCATCTGCGGCGCGCCGCGCATTCCGGTCGATCTGGACGGCGACGCCAAGGCCAAGGCGGCCTTGGCCGAGCCCTCGCCCGACGAGCGACGGGCGCTTCTGGAAGCCCACCGCGCGGCAGCTCTGGCCGCCTTCTCCGGCGGCGGCGTGGTGGCGCTGGTGCTCACCACCATCATCCCCTCGTTCTTCGCCTTCTTGTTGAGCGGGCATCTGGCGCTGCAGGCGATTCTTGGGGCTCTGGCGGGCGGGCTTTTGGTCCTCGCCCTGGTGCTGCATGGCCGGGGCAAGAAGGCGCGTGCGCTCATCCGCGAACGCTTGCAGAGTGCATGGACCGCGGCGGCGGGGCGGGTGGTGGAAGCGAAAGCGGGCGCCATCACCGCGCAGGACCTCGCAGGCATCGTGCATACCGAGCCGGAGCGGGCGGAATCGCTCCTGGTGGCGCTCTCGGCCACCGACCAGGTGCGCATCGCCGCCGGCGACGCGCTGGCGTTCGAGGCCACCCGCATCGATGCCGCGGTTGCGGCGGAGCCCCTCGAAGCAGACGAAACCGAAGAAGCGGAGCCTGCGGCTCTCGCCAAGGAGCCCCGGCGCCTTCCATGAATCCTCAGGACAAGAAACTCGAGAGAAAGCGCGTGCGGCGCGCGCTCACCCACGTGGGCGGGGCCGTGGCCACCTGGGGCGACGAGCTGGCCGCGCAGCGACTGGCCGAGGCGCTCGACGTGGCGCCGGCGGACCCTGCACCTTCGGGCGAAGAAGGCGAAGACCCGGGGCGCGCGCACGTGCACGGCTTTCACAGCTACCCGGCGCGCATGCACCCCACCACCGCGGCGCGCCTGGTCCACGCCTTCTCGGAGCCGGGGGAGCTGGTGCTGGATCCGTTCTGCGGCTCCGGAACCGTGCTCGTCGAAGCCGCCCGACTCGGCCGCCGGGCCATCGGTACCGATCTGAACCCGCTCGCGGTGGAGCTCTCGCGGCTCAAGGTGTCGACGCCCGACGCGGCCGCGCGCAAGGCGCTGCTCGACGCGGCCGAAGCGGTGCGGGCCTTCGCCGACGAGCGACGCAAAGCGCGGGCCGGCGCCACGAGGCGCTTCCGACCGGAAGACGTGGCCAGCTTCGCGCCGCACGTACTGCTCGAGCTCGACTCGGTGCAGGCGGGCATCGTGCAGCTGGCCCCGGAAAAGCTGCGCACGCCGCTCCTGCTGGTGCTGTCGGCGATTCTCACCAAGGTGAGCGAGCGCGCCGCCGACTCCGCCCGCTACACGGAGAAGAAGCGCGTGGCCGCCGGCTATCCGGCTAAGCTTTTCGTGAAGAAGGCAGCCGAGCTGTGCGCCCGCAAGGCAGAGCTCGCGGCGCTGGTCGACCCGGCAACGCCAACGCCCCGGGTATACCTCGACGACGCCACGGAGCTGCGAAACGGCAAGCGCGCCACGGTAGACCTGGTGGTCACGTCGCCGCCCTACGCCGCCACCTACGACTACCTGGAGCACCACGAAGACCGGCTCCGCTGGCTCGGCCTCGATGCCCGCGGGTTCGAGAAGAACGAGCTCGGTTCTCGAAGGCGCTACCGCGACAAGAGCTTCGTCGAGGCCAAGGCGTCGTGGACCGCCGAGCTGCGGGCGGTGTTCGCCACCCTTCGGCGCGTCATGAAGCCCGGCGCAGACGCTGCGTTTCTGGTGGCCGACTCGGCGGTGGGAAACGACGCGCTGTGGGCCGACGAGCTGGTTCCGGCGGCCGCAGAGGCCGAGCAGTTCACGCTCGTCGCAGCGGCCTCCCAGGAGCGCCCGCATTTCCATGCGCCGACCCAGGGCGCGTTTCGGCAGGCGCCCCGGCGCGAGCACGCGCTGCTCCTCCGGGCGTCGGCGCCGCGCGGGTAAATCAGCCGCCTTTACGAAGCTCCCGCAGCAGTGCTATGCGCTCCCGCATATGCCCACGATCGTCTTCGAACCGCCGACCGGAGCCCCCAAGACCGCGGAGGCGCCGGAGGGTGGCGCCGTCGCCGACATCTGCGATGCCCACGACGCGCCGGTGCCGTTCTCCTGCCGAAGCGCAAGCTGCGGTACCTGCCGGGTCGAGGTGCTCGAGGGCGCCAACCTGCTCCTGGCGCCCGAGGACGAAGAGCTCGACATCCTCGACATGTTCGCCGCGCCCAAGACCCACCGTTTGGCGTGTTGCGCCAAGATGAAGGCCGGTCCAGGGAAGATCCGCCTTCGGCCCATCAACGACTACTGAAGAGCCGCACGCAGGTGGCACGGAAATGACACACCCTCGCCGAGCGACGGGTGGTCGATCCCGTGCTATACGATGTCGAACGCGAAGCCATGAGTTCCTGGCCCGCCATATTGAGGAGAGAGCGATGAAGAAACTTGCTTGGTTCATCTCGGGTACACTTCTCGTTGCGGCGGGCGGCATTGCAGCCGTCGCGTGCAGCAGCGATCCGGTCACGCCCCTTCCGAACGTCGACAGCGGCCTGAAGAAGGACGCCGGCGACGGCGGCACGGTCGACCCCGACGGCGCCACCGGCGACAGCGGCGGCGGCGACGCGAGCTGCTTCGCCAAGCTGCGCCCCTCGGCCACCAACGGCGTCTTCTGCCCGAACCTCCCGCGCGACGGCGGCGCCGATGCCGGCCGTGGCGGTAACTGCGCCCCCAAGGAAACCTGCTGCAACGGTCAGCCCAAGCCCGGCGCCGATGCCGGCTTCGACCTGACCACCTGCACGCCCACCGGCACCGCGTGCGCCGCACCCACCGACACCACGCGCGTCGTTGACTCGTACGAGTGCACCGAGAACGACGACTGCGTGAACGCCGGCGAGAAGTGCTGCATCATCGGCTTCCCCCGCGACGGCGGCGCCAACGCCAAGCCGTCCAAGGGCACCGATCGCTTCACCTGCTCGATCTTCAACGGCGAGTTCGGTACCCGCTGCAAGACCGATTGCGACCCGACCAACGAGTTCCAGGGCTGCCAGTCCGACGGCGACTGCACCACCGGCAGCTGCAAGGTCGTGAAGATCGGCCCCAGCGACCGCATCGAGATGGGCGTCTGCGAGTGATCCCCGCGAGCGGCCGCTGAGCGGCCTGCTCGACCTTCAAAGCCCCGGCGCTTCGGCACCGGGGCTTTGCTCATTTCACTTCTTCGCGCGGTCGAGAATGAACTTCGCCATGCCTTCGGCGATCTCCTTCCACGAGGGCTCGTTCAGGATCTCGTGGAAGAGGCCGGGATAGGGCACGAACGTCTTGTCCTTGCTGCCCACCTTCTGGAAGAGCTCGCGACCGCCTTCGAAGCTCGCCACCCGATCGGCCTCGCCAAAGGCCATGTAGAGCGGCAGCTCGATCTTGGAAGCGTGCGCGAAGAGGTGCTCCTGGGCGCGCTTGGTCTCGGTGAACCAGCGGGCGGTGGCCTTGGGAAACACCAAGGGATCGTCGTCGTAGCTGCGGGCGCGCTCCGCGTCGTGGGTGAGATCGGCGCCGTGAAGGCCCGAGGGGAGCCCCAGGGTGGGGTACACCTTCGATGCCAGCTCCCCTGCCCACAGCTTGACCTTCGGTACCGAAAGGGCGAGCCGCACGAACGGCGCGCTGAGGACCAGGCCCTTCCAGGGGTGCTTGTTGGGCTGGAGCTGCGCCTGGGCGGCGACCAGGCCGCCGAAGCTGTGACCGAAGAGAAAGTGCGGCGCGTCCTTCGCGACGCGATGGAGCAAGGCCGGAAGCTCGGCCACGTCGTCCATGTACTCCGAGAAGCGCTCGCAGTAGCCCCGGCGCCCGGCGGCACGCCCGTGGCCCCGCAGGTCGAGGGCGACTACGGCGATGCCCATCTCTGCCAGCGCACCGAGGACGTGGTGGTAGCGCGCGCCGTGGTCGGCGTAGCCGTGCAGCAGGCCGAGCCCCGCAACCGGCGCGCCCTCGGGGACCGCCGTGGTGTAGTAGAGCGCCGGACCGTTGATCGCCCGGTCCGTGAGCGGCCCCTCATCGATACGAATCGCCATTGGCTCTACGCTCGCCGTCAAACTGGGTGCCGTCAAGGGGAAGTGGTACCGTTCACGACGGTGTTCGCGCGCGTCGTCCTCACCGCGGGTCTCGTGGCCAGTGCTGCCTTCCAGGCGGGCGCGCTCGCGTCGGCGCCGGTGCCGCCGCGCTCGCACGGGCACGCCGTCAAGAAGGACCCATCGCCCGAGGCCGAAGCGAGCGCCCTGCCCGACGGGGCACCTCTCCTGGGCACGATGGTCCAGACGCACACCGGGGAGCATCTCCTGTTCACCGCCACCTCGCCCGCCCAGCCGCGTTTCGAGGCGCTCCTGCAAGATCGCGTCACCGGCCAAGCGCACACCTTCGATCCACGCCTCCTCGGGCTGCTGCGCACCCTCGCGAGCCGGCACCCGGGCGCGCGATTAGAGCTGGTGAGCGGCTTTCGATCGCCGAAGCTCAACGAGATGATGCGAAAGAAGGGTCACCACGTCGCCTCGCACAGCCAGCACTCGCTCGGCCACGCGGTGGACTTTCGCATCGTGCCGCTGGGCGAAACGAAGGGCATGGACCCGCGAGCGCTCGAGAAGGAGATCCGCGCCCTCGGCTGGGACGGCGGCGTAGGCACATACACGCTCGCCTCCGACTGGTTCGTCCACGCGGACGTCGGCAACAATCGCCACTGGCGCGGCTAGAGCGGGAGGATTCGGCCGAGAGCTTCGCGGGACGTGCTGCGGGCAGGCTGCGCGGGTCAGTCCTTCTTGCCCGCCACGATGTCGCGGGCGCGCGCCAGGAGCCGATCGCGGTCGTTCTCTGTGGGCTCGTTGATGACGGCCTCCAGAAGCTGCTCGAGGATGTCGCCCAGCATGCGGCTGGGCTTGAGCGCGAGCTCGCGCATCAGGTCGTTGCCGTTGATCTTCAGGTCCTTGGTGGTGAGCGCGGCGCCCTCGGCGAGGATGCGCTCCACGTGGGCCTTGAGCGCGCCCAGGCTGTCGAAGTCGTCCGGCGTGACCTTGGCGGGCCCCTTCCCTCGAATGTCGGCTTCGCGGAGGGCGTAGAGATCCTCCACGCGGTGGGTGCCCACCCGGCGAATCCACCGGCGCACCGCGGCGTCGGTCCATCCGTCGTAGTGCCACATGTGAAAGCGCACCAGATCTTCGATGCGGCCGCGCTCGTCGGTAGAGAAGCGAAGGCGCTCGCAGATGGGCCGCACCATCTCGGCGCCAATGCGCTCGTGCTCGTAGAACGTGTAGTCCTTGGTCTTGTCGCTGAAGGCGCGAGAGCGTGGCTTGCCCACGTCGTGGAAGAGCGCCGAGATGCGCAGCACCGGATCTCCCACGCAGGCGTCCATGCAGGCCATGGCGTGGCCCCATACGTCGAACGTGTGGTAGCGATTCTGGTCGACGCCGACGCTCTCCATGAGCTCCGGGCAGATGATGCCGAGGAGGCCCGTGTCGCGCATGATCTCGAAGGCCATCGAGGGCTTGCTGGCTTTCATCGCCTTCATCCACTCGTCGCGAACGCGCTCGGCCGACACCTTGCGGAAGGTGTCGAGGGTCTCGCCGATGGCGCGGTGGGTCGCGGGATCGAGGGCGAACCCCAGCTGCGCCGAGAAGCGCGCCGCCCGGAGCACGCGCAGGCCGTCCTCGGAGAACCGGGCATGGGCGTCGCCCACCGCGCGAAGGATACCGCGCTGCAGATCGCCCTGTCCGTCGAAGGGGTCGATGAGCTGGCCGTCGACCGGCGAGATGGCCATGGCGTTGACGGTGAAGTCGCGCCGCGCGAGGTCGGCCGTGATGTCGTCGACGAAAAACACGCTGTCGGGCCGGCGGCCGTCGCTGTAGGTCGTCTCACCGCGCAGCGTCGTCACCTCGTAGTGCTCGTGGTTCTTCACCACCGTGACGGTCCCGTGGGCGATGCCGGTGGGCACGGCGCGCGGGAAGATGCGCAGGAGATCATCGGGCAGGGCGTCGGTGCACACGTCCCAGTCGGACGCCGTGCGGCCGAGGATGAGATCGCGCACGCAGCCGCCCACGATCCAGGCGCGCTTACCCTTGTCGGCCAGGGTACGGCAGATGGCGAAGACGTCGGCCGGCACCGCGTCGAGGCTCAGCGTCGTCATCTCAGTAACCTTCTGCCTTGGCGATGATTTCGTTCATGATCTCGCGGGTGCCGCCGCCGATGGGGTAAATGCGCGCGTCGCGGTACAGGCGCTCTACCAGGTACTCGCGCATGTAGCCGTTGCCGCCGTGAATCTGCACCGCGTGGTCGACCACGAAGCTGCACATGTCGGTGGCGACGTTCTTGGTCATGGCAAAGAGGCTCGGGTTCTGCTCACCGCGCAGGTGCCGCGTGGTGGCCTCCGAGGTGAGGGCGCGGGCCGCCGCGATGCGGCTCTTCATATCGGCGAGCTTGTGGCGCGTCACCTGGAAGGCCATGAGCGTCTTGCCGAAGGCCTCGCGTTCGCGTGCATACTTCACGGATTCGCGGTAGGCGAGCTCGGCGATGGCAATGCACTGCCCGGCGATGTAGATGCGCTCGGTGGCGAAGTTGGTCATGATGGCGTAAAAGCCCATGTTCTCTTCGCCGATGAGATTCGCCACCGGAACCCGGCAGTCGGCGAACGAGAGCTCGGCGGTATCAGAGGCCCACCAGCCGGTCTTCTCGAGCTTCTTCGACACGGTGAATCCCGGCGTCCCGCGCTCGATGACCAGCAGCGACACGCCGCCGTGGCCCGGCCCGCCGGTGCGCACGGCGCAGGTGACGAAATCGGCCCGGCAGCCGGAGGTGATGAAGGTCTTGGAGCCGTTTACCAGGTAGTGATCGCCATCGCGCGCGGCGCGGGTGCGCAGCGACGCCACGTCGCTCCCGCCGCTCGGCTCGGTGATGCCCAGCGCCGCGATCTTCTCGCCGCGGAGCACCGGCGTCACGAAGCGCTCTTGCTGCGCCGGCGTGCCGTGAACGACGATGGGGGGGAGCGCGATGCCATGGCTGTGAAGGCCGGTGCACGTTCCCACCGAGTGCCCCGCCAGCACCAGCTCCTCCGACGCGACCAGCGCGTGCGAGAGATCGCCGGCGTGTCCGCCCAGGTGCTCGGGGTACGAGATGCCGAGCATGCCGGCCTGCGCCGCCAGCCCGTAGAGCTCCCGCGGGAACTCGCAGGCTTCTTCCCAGGCGCGGGAGTAGGGCGCGATGTGCGTCTCGGCGAAACGGCGCGCAGTGCGGCGCAGCTCGGTGTGTTCCTCGGTCTCGAAGAGATAGCTCATCGCCTCGAGAGATAGCACGCCCCCCAGGGCACGTCAGCGCGACGAGGCGGCCGCGGGCGCCGTGGGTACCGCAACCGGCACCCGGATGGGGCCGCTGAAGAACAGCGCGTAGAGCTCATCGTACAAGCGGTCGAAGGACCGCGCGGCGATGCGCTCGCACTGCTCCACGATGGGGCCGCGATCGGTGGTTCGGTAGAGCGAACCTACGCGGAGCTTGGGCGCGTCCTTCGGGCGCGGCATGGTCAAATGGAAGGTCACCGGCTTCCCCTCGGCCATGGCGAACGAGACGTCGAAGACCACCTCGACGTCGAGGTCGGCAGCGCGCTTCACCTGGTAGACGATCGCGAGATCGGGCTCCGAGGTGGTCTGCTTGAGGTCAAGCACCAGGGGCGAGAAGGTCTGGCCGAACACCTTGCGGAACGCCCGAAACGCGACGTCTTGAAAGCCGTCGAGCGCAGGACCCTCGAACCACATGCGGCCGGCGCCGGCGGGCGGCGTGGTGTCGGTGACGGCGCGTGTGAAGCGGACGGTCAGGGCGCGATCACCGGTCTGGCTCCCGCGGGCCAGGAGGCCGTTGATGCGCTTGGCGACCCTGGGGTCCTTGGCCTTGATGGGCTCGTAGGCCTCGAGGCTCGTGCGCGCCAAGGCCGCCGCCTGGGCGCGTTGCTCGGGCGTGAGCCCGGCGTCCGGGCTCTTCCAGATGGCTTCCTTGTTCTGGTCGTCGTGCAGTTGCTTCTGGAGCACGTCGGTGTCGCGCAGGCTCTGTTCTCGCGCCTGCAGCTCTGAGAGCCGCGCGCGCGCCTGGTCGCGGTGGCGCCGGCCGCCCGCGGCGAGGTAGGTGCCGAGGCTGATGGACGTGTTCTCGGTGCGCGCGGCCTCGTAGGCCATGTCGTCGCTGAAGGCATTGCGCGCCACGAATCCGCCGAGGCCCAGGGCCACGCCGACGAGCGGGGGCGCGAAGGAAAACGCGGCGCTGCGGCGGGCTATCGTGGCCTGCGAGTCCGGCGCCAGCGCGCGCCAGCTGTCATCGACACGCACGCCGAAAAAGGGGTCGGCATC
Organism: Polyangiales bacterium; assembly: GCA_038210445.1. GTDB lineage: Bacteria > Myxococcota_A > Polyangia > Polyangiales > Polyangiaceae > JABFRG01. Next base: position 6,040 of record JBBQWQ010000024.1, on the reverse strand, counting down.
GAGAGCGTCGCCCAGATCTTTGGTGAGGGTGAGCGACTCGATTTGGTCCTGCGCCCGCTCCAGATCCTCGTAGGCCTTCTCGGCGTGGGCCTCGTCGCGACACTGGAAAACGTACCGCGCGTCGTCCTCGAAGGTGAGCGCAAGGTTGGTCTTTCCAGCGCCCGCGTCCTCGATGGTCACGCGCCGCAGGCCGCCCATGGGTCGAACGGTCATGGCCGCGCGGTCGATCTCCACGACGTCGAGCGGAAACAGGTACACGCCCTGGGCGAGCGGGCCGCGGCGCATGCGTCGGCCGATGGCCACCGCGCCGGTGACCATGAGGGCGACAGCCGCGCCGTACACCAGAAAGAACTGCGGCCCCTGGTACGGACGACCCACCACACCGAAGTCCTCGCGCGCGGTGACAACTGCGGCCACCGACGCGATGATCATGAGCGGCAGCCAGAGCGAGTAGCGCGCCCGTTCGGTGATGCGCAGGATCGGATGCGGCAAGCCGCTGCCGTGAATGGCACGCGACAGGCGCTCACGCACCGACTCCGGGAGCTTGTACACGGCGACCCTTCGGGGCTTGCCCGCGTAGGGGCCGCCGCGAATGCCAAAGACCTTGCCGACGCTCGCAAGCTCGCGATACATACGAGAATGTTAGCGCATGCGCGGCAATCGTGCGGCGTTTGGCGGCAGGTGTCATCAGATTGGGTACTGGTGCGGGCGGCGCCCCGACCGCACCATAGTCCGATGAAGATCACTGTGCTCGGCACCCTCGGCCTCCTCGCGGTCGCAGGGGCGTTTGCCTTCGCTCCTGGTTGCACCCTCACTGTGACGCCGATCGCAGACGACGCTGGCGCCACCCCGGACGCCTCGGTGGTGACGCCCGACGGCGGCAGCGACGCGGGGCCGGATGGCGCCGATGGCGCGGTAGCCCGGTGCGATCTCGCCACGCCCTTCGCGACGGTATCCGACGTGGGTGCGGTGGCCGCCTCGGCGACGCTGCGATCCGACGAGCTGGAGATGTTCTCGGTAGACGCCGCCGGCGCGCTCCTGCGCTCCACCCGCGCCGCGGTCGGCGCCGCCTTCGGCACGGCCGAGGTGGTCGACATGCCGGTGCCGGCCAAGAAAATGGCGGTGCACCTCGCGCCCGACGGCCTTCGCCTCTACCTCACAGCGTTCGTGCGCACCGGCAACGAGCCCGGCGACGGGCACCCGGAGCTCTTCACCACCGCGCGCGCCTCGCTCGCTGCGGCCTTCGCGGCACCCACCGCGCTCTCGCTGCAAGCGCCGGTGTTCAACGTGCTCAACACGCCGCACCTCGCGCCCGACGGCGCGAGCCTTTACTTCACGGCGGCCGGCGGCGGCAGCACCGGCGTCTTCAAGATCGCGCTCCCCTCGGGCACCCTGGCCGAGGCGCGAGCCTTGGGCAACGAGGTCTTCGTGGACCCTCGCCCCACGTTCACGCGCGGCAACGTCGTCACCCGCGATGGCCTTCACATGTACACCAGCGTGGTCGAAGTGAACGGCGGCGCCGGCGGCCCGCTCGACGGCACCGGTACGCTCGCCTTCGCGACGCGCGCGAGCGCGGCCGACAAGTTCGGCACGCCGGTCCTCCTCAGCAGCCCCGCCCACGTGGCGGGCACGAACGATCTCCCGCAGTGGCTCTCGCCCGACCAGTGCCGGCTCTACTACGTCGCCGGCGACGGCGCCTCGCCGCTCAAGGTGGCCTCGCGCGCGCCCTGAGCCGCACGTGGCCCCGGCTTCTGGCAAACGGCCAGAATGGCCCGCCAGCACGAGACGAGCTCCATCGACGCGTACGCGAGCGCCCACCGGCAGGCCGAGGATCTCACCCTTCCGGACCGGGTTCGCGCACTGTTGCGCCGCATGCCCGAGGGCGGCACCGTGCTCGACGTGGGGTGTGGCGACGGCATGCTCCTCCGGGCCATGGCCGGGGGCCTCGAGACGAAGCACGCGGTGCTCCGCGGCGTCGATCTCTCCTCGGTGCGGCTGGAACGAGCGCGCACCCGCGGCGCCTTCGAGGTCGCGGTCGACAGTGCCGAGACGCTCGAGACGGTGGCGGATGCGTCGGTCGATCTCCTGGTCTCGTCGCAGGTCATCGAGCACGTCGACGACGCGAAGATGGCAACCGCGGTGGCCCGCGTGCTGCGTCCGGGCGGACATGCCTATCTCACGACGGTCTTCAAACGCCCGTGGGCGCGCTACTTCTACCGCAGCCCCGGCGGCTGGGCCCTGGACCCCACGCACCTGCGCGAATACGAGGCCAAGGCGCCGCTCTTCGCCTTGTTCGAGGCGCGGGGCCTGGAGATCGAAGGCGACGCGCTCGATCCTCTCGCCTACCCGCTCGTCGACCCGATCCTGAAGCGCCTCGGCGCCTTCGGCGCGCGCCTCGGCCGGCGCACCTTGCGAGCGATCACCCGGGCGCGCTCCCTGCGCCTGCCGATCCCCGGCTACTTCAACTGGGAAATCGTCCTCAGCCGGCGGACTTGACGAAAGAAGGGCGATCCCTCTCGGGACCGCCCTGAGGCGTGCGTCGCGTACCGGGCGTTACTCGGCGGCTGCCGAGAGATCGCGGGGGGCTTCGCTCTTGGCGATCTTCTTCGCCTTCTGCACTTCGCGGTAGGCGGTGAAGTCTTCCTTCACGCGGGCAGCCACGGTGGGCATCTCGCGGACGGCCTTGTTCACCAGCTCGATGACCATGTGCGGCGACTGCCGACGCGGCAGTACGTGCTGGCGGCGCCGTACGAGATATCGGGCGTCGCCGCCACGCGTCCGGCGGTGCTGACGGCGCTTTCGCGCATCTTCTGGGAGACCGTACAGCGGCGCTGTCAACGCTGGCTGCGCAGCCCCGGCGAAGTGGGCCCCCTGGTGCCGTGGAAACGGGCGCCATCACCATTCCGCTCCGCAAGCTCATAGAGCTGCAAGGGATTCCGCCGCACCGTGCGCGGCTTCGGTGGGCTTGGATACCGAACCGCCCGAGCCTGGGTCATTGACCCCCAGATAGCGCCGGCGTAGGCTTTCACGAACTAGGGGGGGTTATGCCGCTCGTCGCGCCGAAGGTCGTCGGAAATCTCTCGATTCTTTCGTCGAAGATCCGGGTCCGGAACCAGCTTCCGGGAGCCATCCTCACGGTCTACCAGAACGGAGTGAGCCTCAGTCCCACCTTCGTTGCGTCGGGGGGGGACCAGGTCTTCGACTTCGGAGCTCGGCCCTTCACCGCCGGCCGGGACATCACGGTGCGGCAGCAGGTGGGCTCCGAGGTCAGCTCGACGGCCCGCCCACGCGGGTTCAGTCGGCGCCGCTCGGCGTGACGCTGGGCGCGGACTTCGCTGCCGTGGACCATGTGATCTGCGCCAAGACGATGGCAGTAATTGGCGGCCTCTCGGGCACCACGGTTCGCGTTGAGGCGCGCGTCGGAACCGGGGCGTGGGCAGTCAAGGGCTCGGCGGAGATCCTGGACACGGAGTGGACCCCCGTCCCACTCACAACCGCCATTGTCCCCCAGGAGCGATTCCGGCTCACGGTCGTGGCGCCCATTGCCGGCTACTCGAGCCGCATCGTGCCTGGGCCTGCGCCCTCCCCGCTCGCCACGCCAAGCAAGGCGCCCACCATCGTGCCCGACGTACGGAGCTGCCAAACGTCTGTTTGTTTGGAGAATTGCCTCGTCGGGTCGCAGCTCGAATTCTTCCGTGGCGGGACCTCCGTCGGCACTGTTCAGACGAAGTACGCGCGCCAGTGGATCACACTTCCGGGCGGCGCGGTCACCACAGGCGAGCAGCTCGAAGTTCGCCAGTCTTTCCCCTCCTGCCAGACGACGCCGGTTTCGTCGGGCACGGCGACCGTGATCTCGGGCCCGCTCTTGCCGCCGCTTCTCTACGGTCCCATCTGCGCGGGCGCGACGTCCGTCCACATTTCCGGATTGGTGAAGGACGCCCGCGTTCGCGTCTGGGTTGCTGGGGCCATTTGGGCGGAGGGCATGGCCGCGAGCGAGACCGATGACTTGTTCTTTCCTGGGGTTCCCGCATCGAGCGACGTCTACGTGACCCAGGGGCTGTGCTCACCCACGGCCTGGAGCAGCCCTTCGAACACCGTCACGAGCGGCGCCACGTCAGCGGCGCTGCCGGTTCCGACGATCCCGGGGGCGCTGTACGAGTGCGCCGGCGTCGTCCGCGTCGACAACCTGGAGATCGGCTCGACCATCAAGGTCTATTCGTCACAACTGAAGGGCGAGCTGGGATCCATCATCGGCGTGCGCGCCACGAGCGTGGACGTGCCCGTCGCGCCGGCATTGCTCGTGGGCGACAAAGTGTACGCCATCGCCTACGGCTGCAGCGCGACGCCGGCGAGGACCGTGGTCCCCGACCCGATTGTGCAGGCCGCGCCGGCGATGCCCCAGCCCGGCTTCGCGGAGCCGCCCGAGATCAGCACCAGCTATGTGAAGGTGAAGGACATCCTGGCCGGCGCTACGGTGGAGGTCCTGGTGAACGGCGCCCGCGTCGCGCTCGAGCGTGTCGGAGCGAATACGGCCACCATCGAGTTCGACTACCTGCTGGGGCAGGATTCGCAGGTGGAAATACGCCAGTCGCTCTGCGATCTGACGAACTACGGATCCCGCTCCGCCGTCGCCATCCCCTTCGCGGCGTGGAGGATCGTCGTCAATAACGCCCAGATCATGGCGGTGCACTCGGCGCTGCTGCCCAACGGCAAGGTCCTCTACTTCGGTGGAAGCCAGCACAATTGGCGGCCGGCGCCTGCGAAAACGTTCGACGCGACGCGGCTCTACGATCCCGAAACGGGGACCATCACAGTGCTTCCCTCGCCGGGCTTCGATCTGTTCTGCTGCGGCCACGCGATGCTCGCCGACGGAAAACTCTTGGTGGCCGGCGGAACGAGCAAGACGCCAAACGAGACCACACCACCCGGGCCCAGCTGGGTCGGCGTACCGAACGCAGTGGCTTTCGACTGGAGCACGAACGCGTGGCAAACCCTCCCGTCGATGCTGAAAGCGCGCTGGTACCCGACGCTGGCAACACTGGCGGATGGCCGAGTGTTGGCGGCGGGCGACGCCAAGGAGTGGGAAGTCTACTCGCCGTCGGCCAATACGTGGACGCAACTTGGCTATGTCTGCGCGGACCTAAACACGCTGTACTACCCTCGCATCGCCTCGATGCCCGGCGGGAAGGTCCTTTGTCTGACCGGGGAGGCAACGCCGTTCTTCATTGACCTCGCCTCAAATGCCAAGACGGTTCTCCCGAACCACCCGGGCAACAACGACTATCGAAACGGCATCAACTACGGGATGGTGGTCTTGCCCTACTCCTCCGGTAACGCGGCACCGGAGGTCTTGACGGTCGGATACGACCGCCGAGGAGGCGACACAATTCGTCCCTTCACGCTCCCCGCTTCATGGCAGGTCACAGGGGACGTGGCAGATCCACGCCGGACCGATTGCTGCACCGTACTGCTGCCCAACGGAGCACTTCTTCTCACTGGCGGCACGACCCCGGACAACGGGAACGGAGGCAACACGAACGTCAACGCCACGTTCGTGGCGGAGTCCTACGACCCCACGACACGAGCTTGGACCAGTTTGGAGAGCGCGGCCGTTGTACGTCGATATCACTCATGCACGTTATTGCTCCCCGATGGCCGCGTTCTGTCTCTCGGTTCGAACTTCAATCCCAACCACCACAACGACAACCCGCCGGCAAACCCAGCACCCTACACCCAGGCGAACGGAGGTGGCGCCTACCACGGCATCGAAGGAGACCCGGCAACGGATGCAAACGAGTACCGCATCGAAGCGTTCCGACCACCGTACCTCCGCGTCGGCCGACGGCCACTGGTGAGCTACGGTCCAACCGTGGCGTCGCGTGGCGCATCCTTCGGGATCGCGTCGCCCGACTCTGCACGCGTTGCGAAGGTTCGGTTGATGCGATTGGGGTCCTTCACCCACGCGCTGGGCACCGACCAGCGGTCGGTTGAGCTCAACGTCGTCTCTCGCGGAGCCGGCATCGTGTACGCCTCGGGACCC
>JBBQWQ010000023.1:0-126565 GCA_038210445.1 Polyangiales bacterium | reverse complement strand
GTCCTGCGCACGCTTCACGAAGAGGTCCACGAGATCGCTCGCGGTCCGCGCCATGTGCTTGCGCACGATCTCCGCGCCCTCGAGCGCGGTCTCGAGATCGACGCCCGCCGCCTCCAGCTTCATCGCCACGCCGAGCAGCGCCGGGCTGAGCAGGAAGAGGACCTCGCCGCGGCGCTCCAGCAGCTTCGCGCGCAGGAGATCCGCGAGGAGGCCCGGTCGCGTCGTGCCCGCGAGCTCGTAGAGCTCGGTCTCGGTCACGGTGCGGGGGTGATCGTTCGCCCACGAGGCCTGGAGCGCCGACTCGACGCCGAGCCACTCCGCGAGATCGGTCTCGCCCTTGTCGATGCTCGCGAGGAGATCGCGGATGGCGCTGATGCTGAGCCCGCGATCCTGGAGCTGCGCGATGAGCTTGAGGCGCTCGAGGTGCTTCTCCCCATAGTACGCGACGCGCCCACGGATCTCAGGGGGCATCAGCGCCCCGCGCGCCTGGTAGAAGCGGATGGTCCTGCTGGGGACGCGCGCGACCGTCGCGATCTCGTCGATCGTGTGCTCGGCCGGCGTGGCGGCGGTCTCCTCGGTGCTCATGCTCGCCGAAGCAGTCTACGCCATCTCGCGCATCACCTCGCGCATGCCGCCGGCGCGCGCCAGGTTTCCCACGTGGGCCAGCGCCTTCTTCAGGGTCCGGCCCCAGCTGTCGGTCTTGTACGCGACCCCGTGCCGCTCGCAGATGGCCCGCACCTCGGGCGCGATCTCGCGTAGCCGCTCCGGCGGGAACGTGGGGAAGAGGTGGTGCTCGATCTGACGATCCAGCCCGCCGCACAGGATCGAGATGGGGCGGCTCACCTCGTAGTTGTTCGTCGCCTCGACCTGCATCGCGTACCAGTGGCCACGGCCGCGCGCGCGCGTGCCTTCGGGGTAGCTCTGCACCTCCTCGCCGACATGACCGCAGTAGATGGTCGCCGCCGAGTACACGTCGCGCAGCGTCTCCGCCAGCCAGTTGCCCAGCAGCACCTTCCAAAAGAAGGGCCCGGCGAGCAACGGAAAGAAGACGTAGTTCTTCAGGTAGTAGGGCACGTACTTGCGCAGCGCCTTCTTCCACGCCGAGCGCACGCTGGTCGGGGATCGGTCCGGGAGAAAATCCAGATCACTGGGCAGTCCGTTGTCGAAGAACACGTCGTGGAGCCCGGTGAAATGCAGGTTCATGAGGAACCCGAAGTTGGGGAAGAGCACCAGGAGCGCGAACGGAACCTGATAGCGGTGCCGCGGCGCGTACGGCGTGTGCTCGGTGAGGCGCACCGGCCCGAAGTGGATGTCCGGGTCCTTGCCGGTGACGTTGGTGCTCCCGTGATGTCGAACGTTGTGCCCGTAGCGCCACGACTCCTCGTCGATCGGAACGTCCCAGCCGAAGGTCTTCGAGGCGAAGCGCTCGCCGCCCGGTAGCTTGTCGTAGGCGCCGTGCAGCGCGGTGTGGCCTATCTCGGTGGCCTGGAGTTGCTTGTGCACCCACAAGCACAGCACGCCGGCGGAGAACGAGAGCGGCTCCGGGCTCACGTGAATGAGCACGCGGCCCACCACCTCCATGGCCCGTGAGAAGGCGTTCAGGCGGCGCACGTAGCGCACGTCTTCCTCTCCCACACGGCCAAAGACCTTGGCCTTCACCGCGTCGATCTCCTCCCCAAAGCGCAGGTATGCGTCGTCCGAGAGCCGAGTCGGGCTCTCGCGGGTCATTTCCACAGTCATGGATGCCTCCTGTTGTTACAGCATCAACTGGTGCATCACTTATAACTGTAACACTGATTACTGTCAACGTCGGACGGTCGATTTGTGGCCGGGGAGCCAGTTCTGGCTCAAGTCGCGGGAAAATGGGCCGTTCCGGCCATCATGAGCGCTTTGTACGGCATCGGAATGGCAGCCATGGGGCGCGCAGGCGCAACGCTGGAGCGGGCCGCTTCCAACCTCGCGAACGCGGGCGCCGGGCGCGACGCATCGGGAGGCGACGCCGTGAGCGACATGGTGACGCTGCGCAGTGCCGGCATTCAGTTCAAGATCGCGGCGTCGATCGTGAAGTCGGCCAACGAGGCGACGGGCACCCTTCTCGACGTCGTGGCGTAGAGCACGCACGATAAGCGCCCGCCGCAACCGTTGCAGCCAACATCCGCCCTCTGGGTGACTGGTGTTTTTCGTGAGCTACCGGGCTCTTCCGGTCCGGAAGGCTGCGCGGCGGCGGAGAGCGCCAGCAGGAGACTGAGGGTTTTTGGCCGAGACCGCGGGAGGCGCGTTCGCTGGGTGCAGCGCCGGTCGCTCACTCTCTCTGTTCTCGTGAGGACGGGAGACGAAGGCCCCCCGAAGGTATCGACCAAAAACACCTCTCCTCGTGCTTCGAAGTTCCGTCTCGACGGAGCGGCTCCGGTCTTGCTTCCGAGGAGGGTCACTCCCTCCCTCTGAAGGATCGCCCATGACCCGCGCCCCGGATACGTCGACGCACCCCGAAGGTGCCCGAAGCCTCAAAGACCTCCGAAGTCAGGCGGCTGTGGTCCACACCCTTTTCGACCACGTCGAGCGGCTGGCTGCCGCGTCGAAAGATACCGAAGTAGCGCGAGCGCACCTGGTGGAGGAGCTCACGCGCCTCGGCACCATGGCGATGGAGGCGGCCGCGAGCATGGCGCGAGGAAGCTCCGCCGCCCACGCGACCCGGAGTGCAGTGTAAGACCGGCTGAGGTGCGGCGACCGGTCAGCCAGGCACCACCGGCTCTTCGAACCGGGGATTCTCCACGAGCCGGAAGCCGAAGGGCAGCGGCCGCGCTTCCTCGGTGCGAATGAGCAGATGCAGGAGATCGGCGCTGGTGACCAGCCCCACCAGCCGGAGCCCTTGCACCACCGGCACCGCGTCGATGGCTCGCTGGGTCATCATCCGCGCGATCTCTGCCACGTCGGTGGATACGTCGCAGGTGACAAGCGGGGTGGCGGTCATCGCGTCGCCGACGATGAGGTTCTTGGGCACATCGATGACGCCGTCGAAGTCGCGGCTGGCGCGCACCAAGATGTCACGGTCGGAGACCATGCCCACCAGGGCGCCGGCGCGCACCACCGGCAAGTGGCGAATCCGCTGAAAGCAGAGGATGCGCCAGGCGTCGGCCAGCGAGAGCTCCGGGGGAACGACGATCACATCACGGGTCATGGCGGCGGCTGCGAACATGATGCGTGCGAACGCAACCCGCGTGCCTGGGCAAAACCACCGAGAATCCTCGGGGGATCACTGGCGCAGCGCCGCCGCCGGCGCAGATGGTGCGCCGGGTGAACAACGTGCGCGTCGCCCGCGGAGAGCGTGCCTTGATGGTTTCTTGATGCGCGCCGCCGGGACCTTGAGGCGCTCGCGACGTGCGTTGCCGTACGAGACGGGGAGAGAGATCGCCGTGCCCCCGTATCGTTCCCGCCCCGCCACGCCGCCCCAAGGGCCACCCGATGCTCCGGCCTCGGAATCCGGAAGCGACGATCGTGCGTACCTGTGGTTGGCCTTGGCCATCGGCGCCATCCCACTTTTGGGCGCGGTGGTGTGCAGGCACTCGAGTGACACCGAGCTGGGCGTGGGCACGGCGATGATCGCCATCGCCGCCCCGACCCTGGCGCGGAGCTACCGGAAAGGAAGCTGAGATGCTGGACCTCGCCTATTGCGCCGCGACGGCGCTGTTCTTTGCCATCACGTGGGGCTTCGTGCGGCTCTGCGAAAGGGTTTGACTATGCTCCTCGGCATTGCCGGCGCGCTGGCGCTCGGCCTCCTCGTATACCTGTTTGTGGCCCTGCTCTTTCCCGAGAGGCTCTCGTGAACGCACACGGCATCGTGACCTTCGCGCTGTTCCTCGCGGTGCTGCTGGCTCTGGCATGGCCGCTCGGCCGCTTCATCGCCCGGGTGTACCAGGGCGAGCGCACCATCCTCTCGGTACCTTTGGGGCCGCTGGAACGCGGCCTGCTGCGCGCGGCCGGCGTACGCGCCGACGCCGACATGAGCTGGAAGGAGTATGCGCTCTCAGTGCTGGCCTTCAACTTCGCCGGCATGCTCGCGGTGTATGCGCTCCAGCGCGTGCAGGGGTCTCTTCCGCTCAACCCCGCGGGGCACTCCGGGGTCGCGCCGGACGTTGCCTGGAACACCGCGGCGAGCTTCGTGAGCAACACCAACTGGCAGACCTACGGCGGCGAGTCGACCATGAGCCACCTCACCCAGATGGCCGCGCTCACGGTGCAGAACTTCGTATCTGCAGCCACCGGCATGGCGGTTTTGGTGGCGTTCATCCGCGGCTTCGTGCGCGAGGAGCAGCCCGGCGTGGGCAATTTCTGGGCCGATTTGGTGCGCGGCACCGTGTACGTGCTGCTGCCGCTCTCGGTGCTGTTCGCGCTCTTTCTGGTGAGCCAGGGCGTGGTGCAAACCTTTGCCGGCCAGAGCCAAGTAACGCTCCTCGAGTCGCCGGAGACCAAGCAGATACTGGCACTGGGGCCGGCGGCTTCGCAAGTGGCTATCAAGCAACTGGGCACCAACGGAGGCGGCTTTTTCAACGCCAATGCGGCGCACCCCTTCGAGAACACGACGCCACTCTCGAACTTCGTGCAGGTGGTCTCGATACTGCTCATTCCCGCTGCGCTCTGCTCGACGTTCGGCCAGATGGTCAAAGACCGCCGCCAAGGCGGCGCCGTGCTCGCGGCGATGCTCATCATCTTCGTTCCCCTCACGGTGGCGGTCATGGCCGCCGAGCAGGGCGGCAACCACGCGCTCGAAGGCCTCGGCGTCGATCAGGCAGCGAGCGCGCTTGCCGGTGGCGGCAACATGGAGGGCAAGGAAGTGCGGTTCGGCGCGGTGGACTCGGCGCTCTGGGCATCGGCGACCACCGCCGCATCCAACGGCTCGGTGAACGCCATGCACGACAGCTTCACGCCACTTGGTGGCATGGTGCCGATGTGGCTCATGCAGCTCGGCGAGATCATCTTCGGTGGCGTGGGCTCAGGGCTCTACGGCATGCTGGTGTACGCGGTCATCGCCGTGTTCATCGCCGGGCTCATGGTGGGGCGTACACCCGAGTACCTAGGGAAGAAGATCGAAGCCTTCGAGATGAAGATGGCGAGTCTCGTAATCCTCATTCCCGCCGCCGCAGTGCTGGTGGGTACCGCCATCGCCACCCAGGCTTCGTCGGCCGAGGGCGCGGTGGCGAACCCGGGTGCCCACGGCTTCAGCGAGCTTTTGTACGCGTTTTCTTCGGGCGCCAACAACAACGGCTCGGCCTTCGGCGGCCTCAACGCCAGTGGGCGCTTTCTGACCGTGGCCATCGGCGTCTGCATGCTGGTGGGCCGCTTCTGGGTCATCGTGCCGGTGCTGGCCATGTCCGGGTCGCTGGCCAAGAAGAAGAAGATACCAGAGAGCGCGGGCACCCTTCCCACCCACACGCCGCTGTTCGTGGCGCTGCTAGCGGGGACCATTCTCCTGGTGGGCGCGCTCACGTTCGTGCCGGCGCTCTCGCTGGGCCCGGTGGTGGAAGAGGTGAGCCGATGAGCGCCGAGAAGAGGCCGCTGTTCACCCGAGCGCTGGTGCAGCGGGCGGCGGTGGACGCGCTGAAGAAGCTCGACCCCCGGGGCATGGTGAAGAATCCGGTGATGTTCGTGGTGGAGATGGGCAGCGCCTTCACCACCCTGCTCTTCGTGCACGGCGTCGCCACCGGCAAAGGCGAAGTGGCGCCGGGCTTCGTATTGGCCATTTCCCTTTGGCTATGGTTCACGGTTATTTTTGCCAACTTCGCCGAAGCCATGGCCGAGGGGCGCGGGCGAGCCCAGGCCGACACTTTGCGCAAAGCCCGCAAGGACGTGCCTGCGCAGCGCCTGGCCTCGGCTGCGCGCGATGCAACGGCGGAGACCGTGTCGTCGTCGGAGCTTCGCAAGGGCGACTTCGTTCTGGTCGACGCCGGCGAGCTGGTTCCCGGCGACGGGGAAATTGTGTCGGGAATGGCCTCGGTCGACGAGAGCGCCATCACCGGCGAGAGCGCCCCGGTCATCCGCGAGGCGGGCGGCGATCGCAGCGCCGTCACCGGCGGAACCCGCGTGCTCTCCGACTGGCTCGTGGTGCGCATCTCGGCCAATCCCGGAGAGACCTTCCTCGACCGGATGATCTCCATGGTCGAGGGCGCCAAGCGCCAGAAGACGCCCAACGAGATCGCCCTCGATATCCTCCTCGCGGCGCTCACCATCGTGTTCTTGCTGGCAACGGTTACGCTACTTCCGTATAGCCAGTACGCAGTGCGCGCGGCCAAGACAGGCGCCCCGGTGTCGCTCACGGTGCTGGTTGCGCTCCTGGTGTGCTTGATTCCCACCACCATCGGCGGCCTGCTCTCGGCCATCGGCATCGCCGGCATGGACCGGATGATCCAGGCCAACGTCATCGCCACTTCGGGGCGAGCAGTAGAGGCCGCTGGCGACGTCGACGTGCTCCTTCTCGACAAGACCGGCACCATCACCCTGGGCAACCGCCAGGCCACGCGCTTCGTGCCGGCGGCCGGGGTCGCCGAGGTCGACCTGGCCCGGGCCGCGCACTGTGCTTCGCTGGCCGACGAGACGCCGGAAGGGCGCAGTGTGGTGGTGTTGGCAGAAGAGCGATACGGCGTCCGAGTCGACGCGGCGGCAGGCCCGGGCGAGTTCGTACCCTTCACCGCACAAACGCGCATGAGCGGCGTCGACCTGGGCGGCAAGCGTATTCGCAAGGGCGCCGGCGACGCCATCGCGCGCTTCGTGAACGACCTGGGCGGCGAGCTCGGCAAGGACGTGCGCGAAGCGGTGGACGAGGTCGCCAAGCGCGGCGCCACGCCGCTGGTAGTGGCAGAGGAGGCGCGCGTCTTGGGCGTCATCGAGCTCAAAGACATCGTGAAGATTGGTATCAAAGAGAAGTTCGGCGAGCTCCGCAGAATGGGGATTCGCACGGTGATGATCACCGGCGACAATCCGCTCACCGCGGCCGCCATCGCCGCCGAGGCGGGGGTCGACGACTTCATGGCCGAGGCCACCCCCGAAGCGAAGCTGGCGCGCATTCGCGAGCTGCAGAAGAAGGGTCATCTGGTGGCCATGACCGGCGACGGCACCAACGACGCGCCGGCGCTGGCTCAGGCCGACGTGGCGGTAGCCATGAACACCGGTACCCAGGCCGCCAAGGAAGCCGGCAACATGGTCGACCTCGACTCCAACCCGACCAAGCTCATTCAGGTGGTCGAGATTGGAAAGCAGATGCTCATGACCCGGGGCGCACTCACCACCTTCAGCATCGCCAACGACGTATCCAAGTACTTTGCCATCATCCCGGCGGCCTTTGCAGCCACCTATCCGGCGCTGGGAGCGCTGAACGTGATGCGCCTCCACTCGCCCACCAGCGCGGTGCTTTCGGCGGTCATCTTCAATGCCCTCATCATCGCCGCGCTCATTCCCCTGGCGCTCCGCGGCATCGCCTATCGACCGGGCGCCGCCGGCGCGGTTCTGCGGCGCAACATCCTGGTGTTCGGCCTGGGCGGGCTGCTCCTTCCCTTCCCTTGCATCAAGGGCATCGACCTCCTCCTCGCCACCTTGCAGTGGGTGTAATCATGAAGTCCGTCCTTCGGCCCACGGCGACCCTGCTCCTCGCCTTCACGTTGCTCCTGGGAGCCGTGTATCCTGCAACCATCACCGCCGCTGCGGCGCTGACGTTCCCTCGTGAGTCTCACGGGAGCCTTCTGCCGAACGGCGCCGGCTCGGACGTCATCGGGCAGCCCTTCGCCAGCCCTGGGCATTTCTGGAGCCGACCTTCCGCGACGTCGCCGCAACCCTACAACGGGCGGGCCTCCGGCGGGTCCAACCTGGGCCCCACCAATCCGGCGCTCGCCGAAGCGGTGCGAGAGCGGGTACAAGCGCTGCGCGCGGCCGATCCCGGCAACCTGCTGCCGGTGCCGGTAGACCTGGTGACGACGTCGGGCAGCGGCCTTGATCCGCACGTCTCGCCGGCGGCGGCGTACTACCAGGTGCCACGGGTGGCCCGCGCGACCGGGCTCGCCGAGGCGGTCGTGCGTGCGCTGGTGGAGCAGCATATAGAGGGGCGCACCTTCGGTCTCCTGGGCGAGCCGCGGGTGAACGTGCTCCGCCTGAACCTCGCCCTCGACCGCGTGCGCGCACGAGGGTAGTACGAACATCGTGCCTGCAGAACCACGTCCGACCCCCGAGGCGCTGCTCCTTCGCGCCAAGGAGGAGTCGAAGCGTGCGCGACTCCGAGTCTTCTTCGGCTTCGCACCAGGCGTGGGCAAGACCTACCGTATGCTCCAGGTGGCCCGCGAGCTGGTGGAGCACGAGGTCGACGTTGCGGTGGGGCTGGTGGAGACCCACGGCCGCTACGAGACGGCGGCGCTTCTCCTGGGAATGCCGCTCCTGCCCCGGCGCAAGTTCGCCTACCGCGGGAGCGTGCTGGAAGAGCTCGACGTCGACGGCGTGCTGGCGCGAAAGCCCCGGGTGGTCTTGGTAGACGAGCTGGCGCACACCAACGCCCCCGGCTCGCGCCACCAGAAGCGCTGGCAAGACGTGGTGGAGCTGCTCGACGCTGGCATTGACGTGTATACTACACTAAACGTTCAGCACCTGGAGAGCCTGAACGACGTGGTGGCGCAGATCACCGGCGTGCGGGTGCGCGAGACGGTGCCCGACGCCATCTTGGAGCGCGCCGACGAGCTGGAGCTGGTGGACCTGGCCCCGGAGGAGCTGCTGGTGCGCCTCAAAGAGGGCAAGGTGTACATCGCCGCCCAGGCAGAGCGCGCTGCCACGCACTTCTTCCGGCGCGGCAACCTGCTCGCCCTGCGCGAGCTGGCCCTGCGACAGGTGGCCGAGCACGTAGACGACGACGTGCTCGAGTACCGCGAGGCCCACGGCGTAGACGCCACCTGGGCCACCAGCGAGCGCATCGTGGTGTGCGTGGGGCCGGCGCCGGCGTCGGCCCGGCTGGTGCGCGCGGTGCGGCGCATGGCCACGAGGCTCCGCAGCCCGTGGGTTGCGGCCTACGTCGAGGTGTCCGGGCGGGCTCCGCTGGCCGAAGCCGATCGCGTGCGCCTGGAGGCGCATCTGGCGCTCGCCGAATCGCTCGGCGCCAGCATCGTGCGGCTCGACGGACTCGGCGTGGGCGACGCGGTGCTGGGCTATGCGCGCAAGCACAACGTCACGCGCATCGTCCTCGGCAAGCCCACCCACGCGCGCATCTGGGACAGGCTGCGCGGTTCGCTCCTCGACGAGCTGGTGCGCGGCAGCGGCAACATCGACGTGCACGTCATTTCCGGCGACGACGAGAAGGTCGTCACCCACGACGCTCCGCGCGACGCGCCGGGTGCGCCGTTCGAACTGCGGCCCTACGTGCTGGCAACCGCCCTGGTGGCGCTCATGACAGCGGTGGGCTGGGGTCTCCGCGAGGCCTTCCACGTGCCCGACGTCGAGATGCTGTATCTGGTGGCGGTCATGTTCGCGGCGCTGCGGCTCGGCCGCGGCCCGTCCATCTTCGTGGCTGGCCTCTCGGTGGCCACCTACGACTTCTTCTTCGTGCCGCCCTATTACACGCTCGCTGTCCGCGATGGCCGCTATCTGCTCACCTTCACCATGATGTTCGGCCTGGGCTTCGTCATGAGCGCGCTGGCAACGCGGGTGCAGCGGCAGGAGAGAGCCGCACGGGGCCGGGAGGAGCGCACGCGAGCACTCTACGCGCTGAGCCGTGAGCTCGGTGATTCGCAAGCCGAGCCCGAGGTTGCAGAGGCTGCGGCACGCCAGGCTGCAGATGCATTCGGCGTGCCGGCGGTGATCGTCGCCGACGACGGCGACGAGACCGCGTGGCCACCAGGCGGGGGCCTACTGGACGCAGAGCAGGCCGTGTGCAAATGGGCCAAGGAGCATCGCACCATCACAGGCCTGGGCACGGCCACGCTGCCTGGCGCCAAGGTGCTTTGCGCGCCGCTGGTGGTCGGCGATCAGGTGCTCGGCGTGCTCGCGCTCCGCCCCGAGGCGGCGCTGCCCCACGAGCAGCGCGCATTTCTCGAGACCTTCGCTCGGCAAATCGCCTTCGCGCTGGAGCGGGTGCGCCTCACCGAGCAAGCCCGCCTGGCGGCCATCAAGGCCAAGACCGAGGAGCTGCGCAGCTCGCTGCTCTCTTCGGTGTCGCACGATCTGCGAACGCCGCTGGGCGTGCTCACCGGAACGGCGTCGACCTTGCGCGACGAGGCTCGCGCCGCCGGAGCGGCGGAACGGGCGGCCCTCGCGCCGCACGTGCAGCGCGAGTTGCTCGACACCATGGTGGAGGAAGCCGAGCGCTTGGAGCGCCTGGTGAAGAACCTGCTCGACATGACGCGCCTGGAGGGCGGCGAGCTGGCCCTCAAGCGCGAGTGGGTGCCGCTGGTCGAAGTGGTTGGTTCGGCGCTCTCGCACCTGGAGCACCTGCTGGGCACGCGTGCTGTATACACTCATTTGCCTGACGACTTGCCGCTGGTGTCGGTCGACCCGGTGCTCCTGGAGCAGCTCTTCATCAACCTGCTGGAGAACGCCATCAAGTACACGCCCGAGGGCTCGCCGTTCACCCTTCGCGCCCGGGTAGAGTCGGCGACCTTGGTGGTGGAGCTGGCCGACCAAGGACCAGGCGTGGTGGTGGGCGACGAGGAGCGCATCTTCGAGCGCTTCTACCGGGGCGCGCACCCGGGCAAGTCGAGCGCGGGCCTCGGCCTTGCTATCTGCCGCGCCATCGCCGAAGCTCACGGCGGCACCCTTACCGCGCGCAACGACGGCGGCGCGGTCTTCGAATTCCGGCTCCCGCTCCAGGGAACGCCGCCCACGGTGGAAGCATGAATGGCCCCTTGATCCTCATCGTCGAAGACGAGCCCCAGATGCTGCGCTTCATTCGCGCCTCGCTCGGCTCGCACGGCTACCGGCTCCTGGAGGCGGGTACCGCTCAGGAGGCTACCCAGCTGGCCACCACCCACGCCCCCGAGCTCATCTTGATGGACCTGGGCTTGCCCGACATGGACGGCCTCGAGCTGACCAAGCAGATGCGCGAGTGGACCCGCACGCCGATCATTGTCATCTCCGCCCGAGGCCGGGAAGACGACAAGGTGCTGGCGCTCGACGCCGGCGCCGACGACTACCTCACCAAGCCCTTCGGCATCAACGAGCTCCTGGCGCGCATCCGGGTGGCGCTGCGCCACGTGCGCGAGGCCGCGAGCAACGTGAGCGAGCCGGTGCTGACGATTCGCGACCTCACCCTCGACCTGGTCAAGCGCCAGGTGCTCATCGCGGGCAAAGAAGTGCATCTTACACCCACCGAGTACAAGCTCCTGGCGCTGCTGGCGCAGCACCGCGGCAAGGTGCTCACCCACCGGCAGATCCTCAAAGACGTATGGGGCCCGGCCTACGCCAACCAGTCGCACTACGTGCGGGTGCACATGGCCGAGCTGCGCAAGAAGGTAGAAGCCGACCCGGCCCGCCCCAAGCTCGTCGTCACCGAGCCCGGCGTCGGCTACCGCATGCGCGAAGACTGAAGCGCTTCAGGGGCCAACGCATCGCCCAGGCTCGCCGAAGACCCTCGCCCAGGCCGCGCGGTCGTGGGCTGGGAGAATCGCGATGCCCGGCTCCGCCTCGTGGAGCTGCGCAATGCGGGCGACGGCTGCGTCGGCGCCGGCGCCCGAGACGTCGGTGGAGGCCATGATCACGCTCTTGGTCAGGCGTCGCTCCACGGCCTCCACCACATTCACCGCGTCGCCCACATGGAACATGCGGAGGGAGGGCGTGACGTTCACGAACACCCCCACGCTCCCTGGGGTGTGCCCGAAGAGCTTCACCACCACCACCGAACCGTCGCCGAAGATGTCGGCGCTCTCGTCGAAGGTCTCGTAGGGGCGCGGCGCGAACACCAGCACGCTGGTGCGGTCGGCGAGGGCGCGCGCGTGGGCGGGAACCACGTGCACCGAGAGATCACCCTGGTGCCGGCGCGCGAACGCCAGCTCTTCTTCGGGCATGAGCACGCGCGCTCGGGGTAGGTCGACCAGGCCCCCCATGTGGTCGGGATGGGCATGCGAGACCACCACGGTGAGCGCATCGGCGCTTACCCCCAGCGCGCGCAGGGCCTCGGGTGCGGTAGCCACGATGCGGTTGCTACCGGGAAGGAGCTCCAGCCACTTGCGATCGAGATACGTGTATTCGACAATTTCTTTGGCGAACGCGCTGCTATTTCCCACGTCGACCACCAGGTCGCCCTTGGGGTGTCGCACCACGAGGCCCGCCACCGTGACCTCCCAGGTGCGGATGTGGGTGAAGCCGGCGCTGGCCACCTGACCCAAGGCTTCGTTTCGCCCCATCTCCGCCCAGCAGGCCCGCACCGGCGCCGCGAGCGCCGGCGCCGGGGGGATGGCGAGCGCATGGGGCGCAGCGCGGGCGATGGGGCGGTCTCGCACGAACAGGACCAGCACAGCCAACAGGACCAGGAGGCCAGCAACGATCTTCTTCCGGTGCTTTCGCAGACGCTTCATAGGGGGAGCTTGCGGCGTCGCGCGCGAGTCGACAATAGCGTCTGAATCACTACATTAATGACATGGATTCACAAATGTCGGCGCACCTCGGGGCGCTGCGCACCATGGTGCTGGTGGCGGAGACCGGCAGCTTCACCGAGGCGGCGCGGCGCCTGGGCCTCACGCCGTCGGGAGTGAGCAAGCAGCTCGCGCGACTGGAGCAGGCGCTGGGCGCGCGGCTCTTCGAGCGCACCACCCGCAAGGTACGCCCCACCCACGCCGGCCTCGAGCTGTGTCAGCGCGTGCGGCCGCTGTTCGAATCCCTGGAAGACGCGGGGCGTGCGGTGCGGGCCCAAGGAGAACGCATCGAGGGCGTCCTCCGCATCTCGGCGTCGCCCGCGCTGGGCCGGGCGGTCTTGCTGCCGGTGCTGCGCGTGCTCTCGGCCGCGCATCCCGCCCTGCGGTTCGCGGTGACGCTCACCGGTCGGCGCCTCGACTTCATCGAAGACGGGATCGATCTCGCGGTGCGCGAGGGTCCGCTGGTGGACTCTACGCTGGTGGCGCGGCTGCTGGGCAACGCGCACGTGGGCATGTACGCAGCGCCCGCATACCTGGAGCGGCGCGGCCGACCGCGGAACCTGGGCGAGATCGCCCGGCACGACCTGGTCACCATTCCGGTGGGCGTGGGCAGCGGAGTGCACCCGCAGGTTCGCAAGCTCGCCCTGCTGCCGCGCTTCGAGGTCGACGACCTGTACGCCGTGGCGGAGCTGGCCGAGCAGGGCGCCGGCATCGCGCCCCTGCCCGACTACGTGGCCGACCCGCGCGTGGCGAGCGGCAGCCTGGAGCGCGTGCTCCCGCGCACCCACGTGGCGCACTTTCCCATTCACGCGGTTTACCCGTCGCGACGACACTTGCCGCGACGGGTGCAAACGCTCATCGACGCGCTCGCTGCGGCGATGAAGTAGCGCTCAGTTGCACACGCGCGTGGCCACCGTGTCGGAAGCAGTGGCGAGCTGCGTCGGAATGACCAGGGGGCCGGTCTTGGTGTCGATGAACCCTACCACGGCGAAGGAGGCGGGGAGCTCGTCGGCTGCGAACACGTCGGAGACGCGGAAGGTGACGACGCCGCTCCAGTCTCCAGTTCCGCAGATGCGCGGCGTCGCCGGGGACTCGTAGCCGTAGGGCCGGCCGCCGACCTTCATGCGAAAGCATGCGTTGCCCTCGGAGTGTGCCGAGAACGTCACGCGAACCGTGGCGGTGCTGCTCCCCGCGCATACGCTCGCAGTCGTGCTGAAGGAATCGAACTGGGCGGTGGGGGTGACCGGCCCGCACGTGGAGTCGGTCAGGTACCACTCGCCCCACTCATTGACGCTGGTGACGCACTTGTCGGGTACCCGCGGGGTGATGTTGTTGGGGTCGCCCTTGGCCTTGGCGCACGCCGCCTCCCAGCTCGCGCCCCAGGGAATGTCCCAGAGAATGGCCGACCACTTTCGTTTGCCGTCGGCCCGGCAAATGTTGCTCCGCGTGAAGCTGCCCCAGTGCGGCGTGGTGAGGGCGGCAGAGCTCTCACCGAGCTCCGGCGTTTCGGTCGCCGGAGGCGGGAACGCGAGGGCATCGCCCTCCGGCGCGGCGTCGGCGGTGCAGCCCGGCAGCGCGAACGCAGCGAGGGCGAGAGAGCACGCGGCGAGGCCTTTGAACATGCGAACGTTCATGTCGATTCCTTTGCGGCTGAGGGCCGCGGCGAGGTGGTGAGGAGACGTTTCGTCACGCGCGGCGCGCGAGGGCGTCGTCTCTGCAAATCACCGTAGCCAGAACCCAGCGCCCAGCACAGGGGGCCCCATTCTATGAGCCTCATAGGCCTTGGCTATGCAGGATGGCTCGCGAATCTTGACGGCTTCCGGGCCGCCGCCGGCCGCGTCTTGACGCTTTCTTGATCGCCGATTGCCTAGCTTGGCCTCTCCCGAGTCTCGGAGTGGAACCTTCAGGAGAGCCCATGTGCATCGTCTTTCGTTCCTCGGCGGCCTCTTTGTTGTCGGCGGTGGCGGCCATCGCCCACGCCACTTCGGCTGGCGCGCAGGAAGCGCCCCCGCCAACGAGTGAGTCGGTCGCGCCAGCGCCCTCCATCACCGAACCCGGCAATCCTCCCAAACCCGACGCGGCGAAGGAGCCGGCGCTAGGCGCGCGGGGCGCCTTGCCCGCCGCCGCTGCCGCAGCCGCCAGCGATCCCGCACCGGAGCCGGCCGCCGAGCCGTTCGCGTTTGGCGACTTTGGCTGGCTCCAGGGCAATAACCGCCAGAAGAAGGCTCTGCTCGATAGCAAGTACTTCACCGGCAGCGTCACCTTCGACGTGAACTACAACCTGGCGCTCCACTTTCCAAAAGACCACACCAACACCGGGTCCACCGCGACGTTCCGCAGCAACGAGCTCAACGTCTCGTACATCGAGGTGGGCGGCGACTTTCACTACGAAGGCGCCCGAGCGCGCCTCATGCTGCAGTACGGCACCCGCGCTACCGGCATTCCGCGCAACGACAACACGCCCCTTCGTGGCCAGTTCGACCTCTACACGGCGCTGCGCTTCGTCACCGAGGGCTACGCCGGGTACCACTGGAACGTCCTCAACGGCATCAACCTCGACGTGGGCATATTCAAGTCGTACGTGGGGCTGCTCTCCTACAACAACTTCGAAAACTGGAACTACCAGCCCTCGTACACCTCGGACAACACGCCTTGGTTCTTCACCGGCGCGCGCCTGCAAATCTTCACCAGCGACAAACTGAAGATCGAGCCGTGGCTGGTGAATGGCTGGCAAACCTACGGCATGTTCAACAACGCGCCGGGGTTGGGCATGCAGGTTCTTTGGCGCCCCTACGAGTGGATCTCGGTGGTATCCAACAACTACTTCGGTTTCGATACCGCCAACGCCGCGGGGCGGCTGCGCTTTCACACCGACGACAGCGTGCAGATTCGCTACTACCATGCCCCCAGCAAGGCCCTCTCCAAGGGTGCGTTCTCGCTCACCCAAGACTTCGGCTTTGAGACCGGCGAAGGCGTGACGCCCTTCGGCGGGAGCGGTGGGCCGGCGCAGAACTTCATCAGCGGAATGCTCTACCACCGGCTCTGGTTCGCCGGTGACAAGCTCGGCTGGACCGTGGGCGGCGGGTACATCCACAATCCCGGTCGCTATTTGGCATTGCTGCCGCCAGGTACCGGCGTGCTCACCCAGAATCCGGGTGACGATTTCGACGCGTGGGACGCCTCGACCTCGCTCCAGTTCATGCCCACCGAATACTCCACCTGGGGTATTGAACTGGTGCACCGAGAGGCCAATACGCCGTATTTTGCCGGGCCCGGAGGAGTGACCTCGCCCAACGGGTGGAACGCGCCCATCGGTGACCCGACCAACTACCAGGCCGACCTGCGCAAGCAAGAGACGCGCATCATTTTCTCTCACATTTTCCGGATGTGACCATGGAACGCTTCATTCTGGGTTCACTGCTCACGGTCACCCTGCTCGGTTGCGGAATCCTGATTCCGGCCGCCGACGATCCCGCCGCGCGGGCCAAGGCCGACGTGCGCGACCTGTGTGGGGCGCACGAGGCCGCGAGCGTACCGCTCCAGGTGGAGAGGGTGCGCCCCTTCTACCGAACGATGCCTTCCAAGAGTGGCCACGATAGTCGCGTGGCCGGCGCCATCCTGTACGTGGTCCCGGAGCCCGGCACCACCGCGGTGCTCCTGGAGCGCCGGCTACGCTGTCGCGCCGCACGCGAGGTGACCGCAGGTACCGGGGTCATCGACGATCCCTTTTCGCTCCCTGGGGGGCTGCCGAAAATCTCGGTGGAGGCCGACGACGCGCGGCTGGCCATCACCGTGAGCGACGATGCCCGCGGGCCCGAGCTCCTCGATCGCGCCCGCCGCTATGCCGCACGCCCCTGACCTCAAAACGCATAGCCGACGTCGAGGCCGAACGTAGGCGCGTACCGTGGGTAGTAGTCGCTGCCCAACAGGTGGTGCGTCCTGCCCAGAAGGAACGACGTCGGCGCGACGCCGGCAGTGCGAAGGGGAGCGGCGCTGTTGGTGGCGAGGGAATGCTGTGACTCCGCGTAGAATGGGAGATTCACCCGAAGGGCGATGCGTACCGGATACGCGGTTCCGGTGGTGATGCCCACCGCTCCGCTCGCCGTGAGCCCGGCATTCCCGTACGTGGAGTCAGGCCCCTGCTCGAAGCGCGTCCAGCTCCACCCGAAGCCCACGCCGACCCACGGGGTGAAGCCGCGCCGCAGGATGTTGGCCTCGGCCCCGAGCTCGACGGCCCCGTAGCGAGTGGGACCTATCGCACCTCGGGCGGCCGCAACCAGCGACCAGCGGTCCCAGCGATAGCCGCCGCGGACGAAGAGGCCTGCACCGGGCCGAACGAACTTGGTGAACGTGCTCATGGCGAGCAATCCGCCTTCTCCCCACAGCCCCTGTTTGTGCAGCGGCGACGCGCCTGCGGGCGCGCTCGGGGTCCCATCGGCGGCGAAGGCCGGCAACGAGCTCGCAGTAACCGAGAGCGCCAGCAGTATGGCGCTCCAGCGCCGCACAGCGGCGCGCCCGAGGGAGGAAGACGATGTGTGGCGCATGCGTTCCCTCGTGCAAAGGCGAGACCAGGCCCTGCGTTTCCCGGCGGGCGCCCGCAATTGCACGCGGCGAGATGACGCGCGAGCCGCGGTGCGCGGTCGATGGCACAGGCTGCGCCAGCCAGCTTCCGCTACAGTCGGAAGTTCGCCGAGACCAGGCCGAGCGTCTGGTAGGGCACGGAGTCGACACGAAAGCCCTTCGCGGTGTCGTCTTGAAAGCCGCTCTCCGAGGTGGTGCCGCGCGGGCCCGCGAAGTACGGAATGCTGGAGCGGCGGTGCACCACCTCCAGCCGCACCCCGAGAAAGTCGATGGGCATGAACTCGAGGGTGGCGGTGCCGCCGTAGACGCGCAGATCGTTGCCCGGCCGCCCCGCGAGGTCGGGCGGCGCGTAGCTGGCGAGGTAGCGCGAAGGGTTGGTCATGTACTCGCCCCGCAAGGTGAAGGCGAAGCGGTCCTTCAGGAACGAGACCCGGTGCGCGATGCTGGTGCCGAGGACATAGGCTTCCGAGGGGCCAGGCAACCCTATGCCGCCGCCCTCGAAGCCCACGTGGTTGTTGATGCTGACTGCCAACTTGGAGATGCCGCGGCTCTGGGGCGCGTTGAAGTAGCGCAGGAGCACGCTGTCGTCGTGGTGGAAGCGCACGCGGTCTTCCACGCCTTTGGTGTCGGTGCCAACATAGAAGTTCGCCATGACGCCGATGTACTCCTCGGGGTTCCAGCGAAAGGCGAGGCCCGTGGAGGGCGCCGCGTTCCACTTGCCGTAGCTTTGCCAGCCGTTCATGAGCCAGGGCTCAATTTTTATCTTGGGCGTGGGAAAGTACTGCGCGCGAATGCCCTGGAAGTAGAACGGCGTGGCCTCGCAGATGAGCGAGCGCGTGTAGTTCCAGTTCTCTGCCAACAGGTAGCTCTCGAGTCCGATGTACGACATGAACATGCCCGCCTCGAGGTTGAGGCCGGAGTGCACGTCGAAGTGGTACCCCAGCGTTGCCTCGCGTATGTACCGCATGTTCTGCGAGGTGAGCGAACGGCCGCGCGAGGTCGAGCCGTCGAGGTCTTGCACGAGGTTGAGCATGTTGCCCCACTGCACCGACATGCGACCGATGACGTTCTTGTAGTTCCACTCCAGGCCCACCGAGGCCAGGTTGATCTGGAACTCGTTGTGACGCCCTACGCTGGCGGTAGCAGTGAGCGTGTCGTCTTGCGGGTGGTTGAAGGAATAGGCGTAGTATGCATCCAAATACAGACTAAGGGTCAGGTACTTGGAGAACTGCAGGGGAAAGGTCTTTTGCCGACTCTGCCCGTTCATCCAGGTGAAGTCGCCCCAGGCGAAGGGTGCCGGGTCTTCGGCGGGCTTGGCCTCGTCGGCCCGGGCAGCGGGCGCGACAGTGAACGAGGCTCCGGCTGCCAACATTGCGACGGAGGCTCGCAGGGCGGTCTTCGTACGCGGAGGGCTTCGCATGGCGCGGCACCGTATCGGGGTAGCCGCGGGCCCGCAAGAGCGCGCAATTTGCTAGCCTGCCTCCCCCGGCAACATGACTCCCACCCTCGAGCTCATCCTCACCGGCGCGTTCGGCGCCCTGGCTGGCACACTCTCGGGCTTCCTCGGCATCGGAGGCGGCGCAGTCCTGGCGCCGCTCCTGGTCCTTGCATTCCACACGGAACAGCATCGGGCGCAGGGTATTTCGCTGGCGGCGCTGGTGCCGCCGGTGGGTTTGCCGGCGGTGCTCACCTATCGGCGCGCCGGCGTGACGGTGCGGGCCAGGTTGGTGGGCTTTCTGGTTCTTGGTTTTCTCGGTGGGGCGGCGCTGGGCGCGTATGTGGCGCACCGCTTGCCCACGCGCGAGCTCGGGTGGCTGTTCGCGGCGTTCCTGGGAGTATCGGCGATACGGGCTGTGCTCGCCGCGCGAAGCAGCGGTGCCAGAGATGCGGCGCTCAGCCTCGCCGGCGCCGAGGCGCCGGCACCCGTTCCTGCGCTTGTCGGCCTGGGCATCGGGCTGACTGCGGGCACCATGTCGGGCCTTTTGGGCGTGGGCGGCGGCCTCGTCGCGCTGCCGCTACTGCGCCGGTTCGGGGGCCTCGGGCGCCTGGAGGCGCAAGCGACCACCCTGGCCATGATGCTGCCCCCCATCGGCCTTCCGGCGGTGCTCGTGTATTCCCAAGAGCAAGGTGGCCTCCCGTGGCTGCAGCTCGCCGCAGTGGGCGTGGGCTTCGCAGCGGGAGCCGCGATCGGGGCGTACGGGGCCGGGCGGGTTCCGGAGCGAATGGCCAATCGAGCGTATGCCGTGTTCTTGGCGATCATGGCGGTGGTGCTGGTAGCGCGCAGCTGAAGTCCTGGTAAGGGCGATCACGGCGGCCAGGCCCAAAACTTGGCCCCCCCGCGCCGGCCATGCGACGCCTCGTTCCACATGACCTCGCGACGCGACACCGCTCTCCTCGAAGTCCGCAAACTGGCCGAAGATCTGGCGAAGAAGCGGGGTGAGCGGGTGTCTACCGGCCACCTGCTCTGCGTGCTCTCCACCCAGAAGCACCCGTGCGCGGAGCTCCTGGCGGAGCGGCGCCTCACCGAAGACGTGCTGCTCCGCGGGGTGCGGGTGGCGCAGGACGATCTGCCGGACGCCATTCAGCGGGTGTTCGACCGCGCGCGCGACGCAGCGTCGCGGCACCAGACCCAGGCGACGCGCAGCGACGTCTCGCCGTTTCACATCCTGTTCGCGCTCTGCCAGGAACCGAAGACCGCCGCGCATCGCATCCTCGAGCAGTGCGGCACCGATCTCGGCAAGCTCCGCCTGACCGCGCTGCAGATTTCCATGGGGCTGGCGCCGCCGCGCCGGACCTCGGTGCCGATTCCGGTCCTGGCGCCCTTTGCGTCTCGCTCCTTTCCGCCAGCCCGGGCCGCGAGCCCTGCGCTCATGACGCCGCAAGCTCCGCGTCCGGCAAAGCCCCCGGCGCCCACGAATCCCACGCCCGAGGCGCCCGCTCCGCCGTCGCAGACGGTAGCGAAAGTGCCCGCTGCTCCTGCGGTCGAAGCCCGGCACAAGCCCAAGCCCAAGAAGGCGCGCTCCGCGTTCGCCCTCGATCCCAAGGCATTTCCCGTCTTGTGCCAGCTGGGGCGCAACCTCACCGAGCTCGCCGCGCAAGGCGAGCTCGAGTCGGTTGTGGGCCGCGACGAGGAGATCGAGCGCACGCTCGATGTGCTGGCGAAGAAGACCGCCAACAGCCCCTGCCTGGTGGGCTCGGCAGGCGTGGGGAAGACCAGCGTGGTGCTGGGCCTTGCGATTGCCCTGGCGGCCAGCGGCGAAGCGGAAGAAGCGCCGCGCGTGGTGGTAGAGATCTCGCCCACCACGTTGCTCTCCAACACCGGCATGCGCGGGCAGCTGGCCGAGAAGCTGGCGCAGGTGAAGGCCGAGCTCCTGAAAGCCCACGGCCGGGTCATTCTCTTCCTCGACGAGATTCACACCCTGCTCTCGCCCGACGTGGGCGACGAGGCGGCCTCCGAGCTCAAGCTCATGCTGGGCCGCGGCGAGATCGCCTGCATCGGCGCCACCACCAGCGAGGAGTACCAGCGCACCATCGATCGCGATCCGGCGCTCGCCCGGCGCTTCGTACCCATTGAAGTGGTGGAGCTCGACCGCGAGGCGGCGTTCCTCGCCATCACCCGCCTCTTGCCAGGCCTCGAGGCCCACCATCGCACCCACATTTCCGAGGAGATCGTGGCCCAGGCGATCGCGTGGAGCGTTCGCTACTTGCCCTACAAAACACTCCCCGACAAGGCCGTGCAGATCCTGGACCTCGCGGGCGCGCGCGCAGGCCGGCGCGGCCTGGTAGAGGTCACCGCCGAGCAGCTGGCCGACGTCGCCGCCGAGATGCTGGGCGTCCCCTGCGAGCGGCTCCTCGAATCGGACGCCGATCGCATGCTGCGCTTCGAGGCGCTGGTGGCCGAACGGGTGGTGGGCCACGAGGCCGAGGTGGGCAAGATCGGAAGCATTCTCCGGCGCAATGCCTCCGGCATCGTGGGCAAGCGGCCGATCGGCGTGTTCCTGCTGCTGGGTCCCACCGGCGTGGGCAAGACCGAGACAGCCAAGGCGGTGGCCTCGACGCTGTTTTTCTCGGAAGCCGCCATGACGCGCATCGACATGTCGGAGTACGCCGAGTCGCACGCCATCGCGCGATTGGTGGGCGCTCCGCCCGGGTACGTGGGCTTCGAGGCGGGCGGACAGCTCACCGAGGCGGTGCGCAAGCGACCCTACCAGGTGCTTCTGCTGGACGAAGTGGAGAAGGCCCACCGCGACGTGCTCGAGGCCTTCCTGCAAGTGTTCGACGAAGGCCGCATGACCGACGGCCGCGGCCGCACCGTAGACTTCACCAACACCGTCATCTTCGTTACCAGCAACCTGGGCGCCGAGATCACCAGCTCGCGCGAGGCCGCGGGCATCGGCTTCGGGCGCGTCAGTGGGCGCAAGGAAGCGCGGAGCGACGAGTCGCGGGTGGTCGAAGCCGCGCGCGCCGCGCTCTCGCCGGAGCTCTTCAACCGCTTCGACGAGACGCTGGTGTTCGCGCCGCTGGGCAAGAGCGACGTGTCGCAGATTGCCCGCCGCATGCTGGAGGGGCTGGGGCGGCTTCTGCGCGAGAGCCGCGGCGTCGAGCTCGATGTGAGCGATGAGGCGGTCGAGGTTCTCATGCACCGCGGGGGCTTCGAGCCGGCCCTCGGGGCGCGGCCCATGCGACGCGCCATCGGGCGCCTGGTAGAGGCCCGCATCGCCGACCTTCTCTTGCGCGGCCAAGCCAAGCGCGGCGACGTCATCCTGGTAGACGCCGTAGACGGCGACATCGCCCTCGACGTGGCGCCCACCTCACGCCGCGCCGCCGCCAGCTAGGAAACGGGTCTTTTTTCGTGAGCCACCTGACTCTTCCGGTCCGGGCCGAGCAGGAGACTGAAGGTTTTGGGCCGAAACCGAGGGAGGCGCGCTCGCTGGGTGCAGCGCCGGTCGCTCACTCTCTCTTCTCGTGAGGACGGGAGGCGAAGGCCCCCCGAAGGTATCGGCCAAAAACACCAGTCTCAGGGCAACACTTCGACGGTGACCCGCCCGCTGCCGAAGCCGGTGCACCGGTCGGTGACGCCGGCGGATAGGCCCAGCGCGCGCATGGTTCCCTCGGAGGCTTCGAAACGGTCGGAGCTGGTGGATCGGTCGCGCACTTTGGCGACGATGCACTTGCTGCCATTGCAGAAACGAACCCGGCGCCCGCAAAGGCCGGTTTGCGATACACCCAGCGCTCCGTTGCGCGGCGCAGCGACCCACGGCTCGTCATCGCTGCATGGGCCTTGCCCTTCGCAGCCCCACACCACGTCGGGCGCCGCGATGCCGCGCGAGCTCGAGGTGCAAGCCCGAAGAAAATCGCAAGTGCCCTCGAACAGCAGGTTCGCGCGCGTGAGGTCTTGGTCGGTGCGGGTGAGCGCGCCCAGGTCTTCGTCGGACGAGGCACAAGCGACGCCCGCCACCACCACCATCGCTACCATCGCTCGCCGCAACATCGACACCGTTCGAGCATACGCGGGCCGTCCCGGGCCGCCAGTCGATTCTTACGGCGGGGGAGCGGCGGCGATGGCGCGGCGGTACCGGTCGCGGCGCACGCCGTCGCGCAGGATGTCGTATGCTTCCTCCAACACCTCGACGACGCGCAGAATGTCTTCGCGAAGGTCGACCAGCGCCGGCGTCAAGATGCGCGCCGGTTCGAACTCCCGACGAAGCGCGAGGAATGCGCGGCGAATCTCGTAGCCAGTGGCGTCGCGAGAAACGCCGAGGAGCGCGAAGTAGTCGCCTTCGTCCACCAGCGCCGCTCGGGCCCGGACCCGGGCCCTTCGGGCATCGTCGTCGAGGCCGTCGTGGGGCACGTTGGAGGGGGCCTTGGCGGCCGCCACGCCCCGCGCGTCGGGCATGATTGTGAGCACGTCGAGGAGCGCGAGCGCGTACACGAGAATCACCCCTTCGCCCTCGCCGCCGTCGAGCTTCTCGCTCAGCTCGGCGACGGTGAGGCCAGCGCACTCATGGAGCGCGCGTAGCTCGAGGTCGGCGAGCGCGCACTCGCGCACAAGGTGTGTGGAAGGGCCGTTGCCGATGCGGCTCCCGGCCCCGCCCAGGTAGGCGAGTGCTTCGGCTGCGCCCACGTGGCGACGCACCGCCTCGACGAAGACGCTTGCCCCGGTGGCAGCGCCGAACACCGACGGTTCGTCGCGCCCGGAGATGGCGGCCTCCTTGGTGCGAATGCCTTCGGCGAGGCCCACCACCTTGCCGAGGAGCCACGATGCGTGCGCACGCAGGACGTCCCAGATTTCGTCGTTGTTGAGCAGGCCGTGGGCCACCAGCGCCGCCGCCGCGTAGCGCCCCTCGCGGGGAATCTTCCGCCGGAGCGGCTCCACATCGCCGCGCAAGAGATCGCCGCGCTCCACCAGGAACGAAAGCAGGCTCTCCTCCTCGGACGTGGACGCAACGCCGAGGATGTCGCCGCCAAAGAAGCTCACGCGGTAGGTGTGCCCACGGGGCAGCGCGAAACAGAGGATGGCCGACTCACGTCCGGCGATGGGGCTGGCCAGGGCGCGCAGCGCGTCGCCCGGACGCGCCAGGACCGCACGTTCGCCCTCGACCGGGCGCGGCGAAGGAGGCGGCTTGTTGAGCAGCGGCGCGACCGGCACCGTGGCCGGCCGCGGCGGCAACGGGGTAACCGCCCGCGGCGCCTGGGAGCGACGGGGAGGAATGGTGGAGGGAGATGGGGGCGGCGAAGAAGGGGCGGAATAGGCCGGGCGCTCGCCGTACTCCGACGGCGGCGCGGGCCGCCGTGGAATGTAGTCGGCGGCGGGCAGCAGCTCTTCGGTGCGCGGACGCGGGTGGCCCATGGCGGGCGTACCTTCGCTCGAGCTCACGCTGCTGGTGAGCTGCACGTCGGTAGAGGCGTGCACCCGTTGTGTACCTGTACGGTGACCGGTGGCGGTGGTGTCGCGGTTGCCGGTGGTGCTGCCGCCGCCGTGCGTGCCGCCGTCGGTGGCGTGCGCCGGCTCATCGAGATCGTCTTCGATGGGGGCGTCCAGAGCGAGCAGCACGTCGTGGGGGAGCACGGCTTCGATCTCCTCCTCCGGCGAGGGCAGCGAGATCTCGTGCGGATCGAGCGGCGCGACCTTGGCCTCGGCATCGCTCAATAGCTGCGAGAGCTCCGGGCTCAGCGCGCTCGCCATGGCGGCTCCGCCCATGGATGCCGGGGCATCGCGGGTGAAGAGCTCCGCGTGCGACGGCGCATCGCGAGGAATGGGCGCCGCACGCGGCACGTCGATGGGCGGCGGCGGCCGAGAAGAACTGCGGAGCGGGGGGCTCGACTCGCGAATCCCCAGCGGCGGCAAAGACGGTCCGCTCAGCGGAGCCGGAGGTGCCGAGGCGGGTCGCGGCGGCGGAGAAGAGGGAAACCGGGGCGGCGGCACCGAGCCCAGGCGCCGGCCCTGCGCCGCGCGCACCGGGAGCGAGAGCTTGGCCACGACCGCCTTGGGCTTGATGGGACGAACGAAGAGGCCGGCGACGCCGCGCGCGAGCGCCTCGTGCATCTTGGAAAGCAGGGTGGTCTCGTACGACGCCACGAGCACCGTGCGGCTCCCAAGATCGGGCGTACCCTTGAGGAAGCTCTGGAGCACGTCGCGTCCGTCGGCATCGAGGACGAAACGAACGTCGGTGCGACCGATGACGCTCCCCAGGTCAGCCGGCGCGATGGCCTCGCACGCCGCCCCTTGCTCGGTGATCTCGTGCTCCAGCGAGAGACGTTCGTCGCGCTTGGAGTCAGGAAAGCAAAGGACGACGACCTCGGTCACGCCTCACCTATCGTGGTCCGCGAAAGAGCAGCGCGCCGAGCTTCTCTCCCAGTTTGGGAACCCAAGCCGCGCCGTACACCAGACCGAAGATGAACACGACGAGCAGGAGCTCGCCGCGGGTCATGCCCAAAATCACGGGCTATTTGTACCACCATTCGCAACCCCCGAGAGGCGAAACTCGGGCCGGCGTTTTCGCCAGCAGTATCGGAGGCATGGGCGCCATGGCGGGGGCCGCGGAGGGCCACTCCGAAGGCCGCCTGCATGTATGATACATGCAATAGGCGTCTGGCCGAGCGCACCGCAGTGACCAGGCCTCCCACCATTTTCATATTTTGTGCGAGCTAGCAACGAACCTCGCATGCGCCCATGATGCCCCGGCCATGACCAACGAACCCCAGGCCCAAGGCCAGGACAAGCCGACCATCTACGCCATCGATTTCGGCACCAGCAATTCGCTCCTGGCGGCGGCCAACAAGAGCGTGGTCTTCCCGCCCGTTCCCCTCGACATGGCCGCCGAGGACCCGACCATCCTCCGGAGCATCGTCTACTTCCCCAGCGCCAAGCAGTGCTACGTGGGCCAGGAAGCGCTGAGCAAGTACGTAGAGAACGGCCTCGAGGGGCGCCTTTTGCGATCGCTGAAGCGCCACCTGCCGGCGCGCGGATTCCGTGGAACCTACATCGACGATCGGCCGATGCTGGTGGAAGATCTGGTGGCGGTGCCGCTTCGCGAGATGCGCAAGCGGGCCAACGAGCACTTCGGCGTCGACGTGAAGCGCGCGGTGCTGGGGAGGCCAGCCCGCTTCTCGTCGGAGGACGCCGACGACGACTTCGCCGAGCGGCGCCTCCGCAGCGCCGCCGAGCGCGCCGGATTCGAAGAAGTGCACTTCTTGCCGGAGCCGGTGGCTGCAGCCCAGGAGTTTCGCCAGGCCTTCACCCGCGGCGACGAGCACACCGTGGTGGTGTGCGACTTCGGCGGTGGCACCAGCGACTTCACCGTGCTTCGCATGGGAAAGAAGGCGTTCCACCGCGACGACGTACTCGCCATCGGCGGCGTTCCGTTGGCAGGCGACGCCCTCGACGCCAGCATCATGCGCCGCCACGTGGCCAAGCACTTCGGCGCCGACGTTTCGTACCGCGTGCCCCTGGGGAACAACGTGCTCAGCATGCCGAAGCACGTGGTGGAGCAGCTTTGCTCGCCGGCCCACCTCTCGATTCTGCGTCGCCCAGACATCGCCGAGTTCCTGCGCAACGTGCGCAGCTGGTCGCTGGGACCCGACGACCAGGAGAAGCTCGATCAGCTCACCACCCTGGTAGACGACGCGCTCGGCTTTCAGCTCTTCGAGGTCATCGAAGGCGCGAAGAAGGCCCTGTCGCGAGAAGACGACGTCCCCATCGATTTTTCGTACCCCGATATCGAAGTGCACGACCACGTGACGCGGCCGGGCTTCGAGAGCTCGGCGGAGCGGCCCATCGAGACCATTCTGGAGTGCCTCGACAAAACGGTGGCAGCCTCGGGCATCGCGCCCAGCGAAGTGGACCTGGTGTGCTGCACCGGCGGCACCGCCAAGGTGCCCCGCATCGCCTCGGAGATCGCGGCGCGCTTCGGGCGCGATCGCATGCGCGACTTCGAGAACTTCCACTCGGTGGTGCAGGGGCTGGCGCACCACGCGCAAACGTTGGCGTGAGGCTCACGGCAAGAGCACGCGCGACTTCTCGTGGCCCAGCACCACCTTGGGGTCTACCTGCACCGAAATGCCGGCGCGCCCCAGGGCCAGGCACAGGCCGACGTCTTCCGAGGTGAACTCGCGGACGTCGCCCGCTTCGATCCACTCCGGCCGAAACCACGGGTACTCGATGCGCTCGAACACGCCGCGCCGTACCAGCATGAAGCCGAGGCCGGTGTAGCTCACTGGAAAGAGACGGGTGCGCTCGGCAAGGTCGGCCGGCGTGAGGTAGGTGAGGCTTCCGGTCTCGGCCAGGCGATCCTGGTCCCAGCGCTCCACCGTGGCGAAGCGCTTGCCGTCGTGCATCAGGTAGAGGCCGCTCACCACGTCGACGTTGTGCTGCAGCAACGTCACCAGGTCTTCGAAGCGGAACACCATGTCGCTGTCGATCCACAGCATGAAGTCGTAGGGCACCTTGCCCCCCCAGGGCGCTTGCGCGCGGCCGGCGCGCAGGTTGCCGCCCAGCACCTTGTTGCGTGCATAATACACCACAGGGTCGTACTCTCGGGAGACCACGTATTCGATGCCGGCGCGCTCGCAGCCGCTTATCATGTGGGTCCAGCAGTCGAGAAAGCGCCCGGAGAACTCGCGGCCGGGAATGCAGAAGGCGATGCGCAGGGCCATGCTCAGAGGCCTCCTCGAGCTGCCCGCAGGAGCGCTCGTTGCCAGTCGTCGTCGTCCATGTTGGCGGCCACCATGCCCTCGATGCGCACTTCCTTGGGCACGCACAGAAGGTTGGCCTCGGGCCGGTAGGCCGCGAAAACGTTGTCGTGTACGCCGAACCAGTTGTCGGCGTGAAAGTACGGCGCGATGTGCCAGTAGGCAGCGTAGCCGAGGTCGCGCACGGCGTGGAGCAGCGGCGTCGAGCCGTCGAGGGTGTTGTTCTCGAGAAAGAGCGCCGGCCCGAAGCGTTCGATGGTCTTTCGGGCGCCCGCCAGCACCTGTCGCTCCATGCCCTCGACGTCGACCTTGACGAGCTGGCAGCTGGGCAGGTCGATGCCGTCGATGGTCACCGCGTCGACGGTGTCGAGATCGTTCGCGCTCGCCTCTTCGGCCATGCGCACGGCGCCGAAGTTCGCGCGCTTGCGTGGGTCGAGGCGGGGCACGTGGGCCACGCCCGGCACGTCGGTGACCGCCGCCGCCACGCACACCACGTTGGTGAATCCGTTGAGCGCGACGTTGCCCGAGAGCATCTGGTGCGAAAGGCGCTGCGGCTCGAAGGCGAAGACCATCCCTTCGTGCCCGACGCGCTCGGCGAAGCGGAGCGTATGGGTGCCGATGTTGGCGCCCACGTCGAGCACCACGGCGCCGGGCTGCAGGAAGTGGTCGAGCAGCGTCAGCTCCGACTGCCCCCACTCGCCGTAGAGATCGAGCGAGCGCCCCACGAACTCGTCTTGGGTGTTGAACATCATCCAGCCATGACGGCAGTGTTTCACCGCCATGTAGTCGTGCTCGATGACGCGGCGCGAAGTGGACGAAGGGCGATGGGCCATGACGCTGCCGGGTAGTGCAAGGCGCACGCCACGGGACAAGCGCCGCGGTGGCGCGAATGTACGGGCCCGCCGGAGCGTCAGATGCGCGTCAGATGCGCTCCCCGTTGTCATGGCGCTGACGCTTGCAGCGCGGCGCCAGAGCTGCGGCTTGGTCAGTGCGAGCTGGGCGCTGCCTCGTCGTCCTCGTCCTCATCGTCGTCCTCGAGTGCGTGGCCCTCGAAGTCGACCGTCACGCGCACCACGTTGCCTTGGGCATCGATCTCACGAAAGACCGCGAACACGCCGTCGCCCCAGCTGGTCATGAACCCGCAAACCTTCGCGCCTTCGAGGTCGAGGGTGCCCGACTCGGTGGGCGACGACCACACCTGCTCCAGCACCCGGTAGTGGTGCGAGTGCGGCCGCAAGTCGGCCATGAGCGTGCGCTGCTCCATGGCTGCGCGCAGGCTCTCGAGGAGTTTCTCGTCGATGTCTGTCTCGACCAGGTTCTTCCAGCCGTAGTTTCCATCGTCGAGGGTCGGCGCCTTCACTTGGCGCGCAATCTTCTCGGCGTCTCGCCCCCAGAAAACCAGGTCTACCTTGCCGTCGAGCGACTCGTCGTGCTTCCACGCGCCGAGGGTACGCAGATCGCCGAAGAGGAGCCGCGCCTGCTCCACCACCACCGCCCCGCTCGGCTCGCTTCGAACCGGCTCGCCGGGACCGACCACCACCGACACGCTCTTCCAGCACGCCTCGTCTTCGTCGCAGCGCTCTCCCACCACCTCGCAGGTGAGCCCGGCGGGCACCTGCACCGCCACTGCGTTGCCGATGCTGAAGCTCACCTCGCCCCAACCGAGCCCCGCGGCCAAGGCCCGGCGTACCCGCTCCGCATGCGGTACCCGCCCACGCACCACGTCGAGGTGGGCGTCCAGGCGGTTGGCCTTGGCGAGCGCCATGAAGGCCATCTTGATGGTTTCCACTGCGCCGGTGGGAATGTCGTAAAAGGCGATGTCGTCGTCGCCCTCGTCGTCTTCCACGCTGGCTTGCATCTCGTCTGAAGCTTCGCGCTCTGCCTCTTGCTTGGCCACCAGGTGCGCGGCCCGGGCCGCGTCGGGCCCGAGGATTTCCAGGTCCACGAACTGGGTCTCGCTCAGACCCATATCGGGCTCTGCGGTGGGCAGCGCCTCGTGGCTCCAGCCGCCGAGCAGCCCCATATCCAGAAGCACCAGCGTTCCCGACGGCAACGTGATCTCCCCAAGCTTCGCGCGGGTTCCCATTCCCCGAGCCTACACCACACGTACAGAGCGCTCCTACGAGTCGTCGCGGGTCTTGCGCTGGCGCCGGCGGGTTGCCGTGGGCACCTTGCCTTCGAGCGCCGACTTGTGCGAGGTAGCCGACATGTGAAAGCGGCTCGAAGGGCGCCCCACCTGGTCGGCGGTCTTCACCTTGTCGCGCGTGAGGTCGATGAAGCGATTCTGACTGCGGAAGGCCGCCGCGTGACTCTTGGCGTGCACCCGACTGTACGTACCGTCGTCGTGGAGCTCCCACGACTTCGAGGTATCCGACCGGGTAATCTGCAAGATCTCGATGAGCCGAGCGCGCAGCGTGGCGTCCTCGATGGGGACCATGAGCTCCACCCGGCGGTGGAAGTTGCGCGGCATCCAGTCGGCACTGGTCATGTAGACCTCGTCCTTGCCGCCGTTCTGGAAATGGAACAAGCGCCCGTGCTCGAGGTAGCGGTCGACGATGGCGAAGACCTTGATGGTCTCGCTGATGCCGGAAAGGCCCGGACGAAGGCAGCTGATGCCGCGCACCAGGAGCGTGATGGGCACCCCGGCTTGCGAGGCGCGGTACAGCGCCTCGATGACGTCTTCGTCGACCAGCGAGTTCATCTTGGCCACGATGCCCGAAGGCCGGCCGCTGCGCGCGTGCTCGGCCTCGCGGGCGATGAGACCGAGAATGGCCTCGTGCAAGCCCAGCGGCGCCACCACCAGCGAGTTCCAGCGGTGCGGCGCGCTGTAACCGGTGAGCAAGTTGAACAGCGAAGACACGTCTTCGCAGATGTTGGGCTTGCAGGTGAGCAGCGCGAAATCGGTATACGTGCGCGAGGTGGCGTTGTTGTAGTTGCCGGTCGAGAGGTGCACGTAGCGCCGCAAGTGGTCGCCCTCGCGGCGCACGATGAGCAGGCACTTGGCGTGCGTCTTGAGGCCGATGACGCCGTACACCACGTGCACGCCGCTCTGCTCCAAGGTTCGCGCCCAGGCGATGTTGGAGGCCTCGTCGAAGCGGGCCTTGAGCTCGACGATGGTGGTGACCTGCTTGCCCGCCTCGGCGGCGCGGGTGAGCGCCTTGATGATGGGCGAGTCGCCGCCGGCGCGGTAGAGCGTCTGCTTGATGGCGAGCACGTCGGGGTCCTCGGCGGCGCGCGAGATGAGCTCCACCACCGAATCGAAGCTCTCGTAGGGGTGGTGCAGCACCAGGTCGCCCTCGCGGATCACCGCGAAGAGATCGTCGGCGTCGCGCAGCGGCGGCACCACCAGGGGCGTGAACGGCTCGTCGCGAAGATCGCGCCGTCCTTCCTTGGGAATCATCCCGAGAAGGTCGGAGACGTTGAGCATGCCGCCGGTGGTGTAGAGATCGCGCTCGGGGTCGAGCTTGAGGGCCTTGAGCAGCTTGGCCAGCGACTCAGGGGTGGGCTCGCCGGAGACCTCGAGACGCACGGCGTTGCCGCGCTCGCGCCGCCGGAGCTCCTGCTGAATCTCCTGCAGCAGGTCTTCTGCCTCTTCTTCGTCGATCTCGAGGTCGAAGTTGCGCGTGACGCGAAAGGTGTAAACACCACGCATCTTGACGCCGGGAAAGATGGTGGTGACGTGGCGCGCGATGAGGTCTTCCAGGAGGACGAACAGCGTCTTGGACCGCTCTTTTTCCACCTTGAGGGTGCCCACCTCGACCAGCCGAGGAATCATCTGCGGCACCTGCACCACGCCGAAGCCAGCGTCGGAGCTGCCGTCGCGATGGAACATGACGCCCAGGTTCAGGCTCTTGTTGCGCACCTGCGGAAAGGGGTGCCCCGGATCGATGGCGATGGGCGTGAGGATCGGGAAGACCTCGTTTTTGAAGCGCTCGTCCAGGTGCGCCAGCATGTCGGCCGGCAGCTCCGACGGCTTCACCAGCAAGTAGCCCTGCTCCCGGAGCCCCGGGAACAGGTTCTTCTCGAGCGACTCCGACTGGTCCTTGAGCAGCTCGCGAACGCGCCGCGAGATCTTCGCCAGCTGGTCGTGGACCGAGAACCCGTCGGCCGCGAGATCGTCGACCTCGCCGGTGAGCTGCTGCTTCAGGCCGGCCACCCGCACCATGAAGAACTCGTCGAGGTTCGAGGAGAAGATGGCGTGGAACTTCACCCGCTCGAAGAGCGGTACCGAGTCGCTCTCGGCTTCTTGCAGCACCCGGTGGTTGAACTCGAGCCAGGAGAGCTCGCGGTTGAAGTACAGCGAGGGCGAGCGAAGGTCGGAGCCTCCCTCGCCGATTCCCTGCGAAGCGTGGTGCGCCGCGAGCGACGCGGTCGACAACGGTACGGCCACCACCGAGGTGGGCACGTAGGCGGCGAGCCCCGGCACCGGCGTGACCTCGGCCCCGCGAACGCTCGACGGCGCATGCGAGTCTTTGCTCGGACGATCGCCCACTTCTTTGGAATCTCGCGCGCTCATCGTTGGATCGAACGTACATTATTCGCGAACGGGCCGAATGCCGTCACGATTCCGGCGAAAATGCGCGCTGCGCCATCGCCACACCCACAAAAACGCCCCACTTACCGTGAAATACGCGCCGTTTTCGCTGTGCGACGCGCCTGCAACAGGCAGGTGACAATCGCGAGAAGGAGCGCAGCTGCCCAGCCATCGGCCGTGCCCCCAGCGCTTCGGCAGCCCGACTCTGCAGCCACCGGCCGGTCGTCGGGGCCCGCGGAATCGCGCCGGAGCCACATGTGGCCGGTGACGGTGTGCACGGTCGAGCCGATCACCACCTCCACCCGCACCCGGTCTTCGCCCGTGGCGGGGGCTTCGAAGATGCGCTCGAGGACGAACGGGTCGGCGGTGATCGGCACCTCATCGAGGGTCTCGCCGTTCTTGACGAAGCGCGCCGCCGCATCGGGCACGTTGCCCCCGGTGATGGTCGCGCGGAAGGTGCGCGCGCGCGCCGCCACGGTGTCGCCGAGCACCCCCGCGGGCGTCGCCCCCTTCGGCCCGGCCTCGAGCTCCACCATCGGGTCCTTGGGGCCGAGCATCTTCACGACGGTGCGCCCCTTCTTCACGCCGTCGAGAATGCCGGCCACCGAGAGCTCGTCGGCGAGCACAAGCGTGGTGGGGCTGCCGATGCCCCCCTGAAAGCCGCCGGCATCCTTGCCCGCCTGGTGATCGTCGCTGCCGCCGACGGGGGCCACGTGACGCCCCTCCGCGAGGTAGCTGTCCCAGAGCGCGAGGGTGGGCTTGAAGAGCAGCACCACGCCGCCGGTGGAGATCTCGATGGCGTCCACCTGCGCGTGGTCTACCGGCTGCTTGAAGGCGCACCCGATGCATGCGGTCCCGATGTCGAGGGTTGGATGATTCAGCGCGAAGAGCGCGCCTTGTCCGTGAATGGCCGCCGCCGCGACGTCGATGGTGACGCCCGGCTGACCTATCTTGTGGTCTACCCAGCGCGTGGCGCCGATGGCGTTGGCGTGCCCCGCATAAGTCGTGTACTCGATGCCCGGCACCAGCAAGAAGTCCGGAGACGCCTTGCCCACGGCGTCGAAATCGTCGAGCTGGGTGATGGTGTTGTGGTCGGAGATCTCGATGAAGTCGAGTCCGCGGCCCTTGGCGAAGGCCACCATCTCGGAGAGCGACGGGCGCGCGTCGGTGCTCTCCAGAGAGTGCGTGTGAAAATCGCCGGCGTAGTAGCGGCGGCCGCTCTTGCGCGCGGGAGCCGCGGCGTAGGGCACCTTGCCCTCCTGCGGTGGGAGCTTGGGCGCGGTGCGAAGCTCGACCTCCACGTGGTAGCGCGCGGGCGAAGCCACCACTTTGGCCTTGCCGGCGACGACGCGCCAGGTTCCCGCAGCGAGCGGACCGCGCACGTAGGCGCGCGACGAAGCGCGCTCGCCCACCACCGCGGGCTCGGTAGTGCCGCCGCCCCACCCGCGATACCCGTTCGGATCGTCGAGCCCCCAGTCGAGGATGTTGGCCTCCGAGAGATCGTCGTGGCGAACCTCGATCTCCGCCGTTCCTGCCGGCACGTCGAAGGGCACGAAGAAGTGATCGGGCCCGCCGTTGGGCACGTCGCCGTCGAAGACCAAGGTTTGATCGGCCGACGCGGCCCGAGAGACCGACAACGCCACGAGGGTTGTCACAAGGCAGCGGAGGATGCGCACGCCAGGATGGTAGCGGATCGCGCGCGAGGGCGGCGAAAGGGCGATTGGGTCCTGGCCTGGGGGCGTGCTTCGGCTACACTCGCCAGCGTAGCTCTTTCCCTTTCTTCCGAGGCTCTCATGAAAATTCGAATTCTCGCGGCCGCCGCTTCGCTCGTCGCTCTTTCCATCGGAGCCGCCTGCTCCAGCCCCGATCCGGTGGGCGTAAGCTCGTCCAGCTCCTCCAGCTCGTCGTCGAGCTCTGGCGGCAGCTCCGGCGCCACCGATGGCGGCAGCAGCTCGTCGTCGAGCAGCTCCTCCAGCTCCAGCGGCAGCTCGGGCAAGGACGCCGGCAATCAGTGCAACGCGCTCACGCAGGAAGGCGCGCTGGTGGCGGCCACCGCGAACCCGGCGGACCCGCCGGCCGCCGAGGGCGGCACGGTTGCCACGGGCAAATACACGCTCACCTCGCTGGTGTTCTACAAGAGCGACACCGCCTTCCCCATCGCGACCAAGATCACGCTCGAGAAGGTGGCCGGCGACACGCTCAACACGATCACCACCGACGACAAGGGGAAGGAGTCCCGGAGCTCCGTCACCGTTGCCGTGCGCGGCGCCACCGTCACCCTCACCGAAACCTGCACGTTCCC
Source organism: Polyangiales bacterium (assembly GCA_038210445.1). Taxonomy (GTDB): domain Bacteria; phylum Myxococcota_A; class Polyangia; order Polyangiales; family Polyangiaceae; genus JABFRG01. The sequence goes on along the minus strand of JBBQWQ010000023.1, from coordinate 92,367 downwards.
CGCCAAGGACGCGGGCGCGCCGGCGAACGGCGAGTTCACCGCCACCGCCACCGAGCTCAAGCTCTACTCGACGCTCGGCACCGTCGTGGTGGAGCAGGTCTACACCAAGAAGTAGCGTTCTCTGGCCGGGGCCTTGCGAAAAGGCACCCGGCGCGCCATCGGCGTTGATTGCGCGAGTTGACAATGGTTTCCATTTGTCGCAATCATATCGAATGGCGAAAAAGGCAGCCCCGCGCAAGCCCATCGTGCTCGATCCGAACGGCGGACGAACCTACGCGATGGGCCGCATTCGCGCGGTCTTCAAGGCCGACTGCGCCGAGACCCACAACCAGTACTCGGTGGCCGAGTGGTGGCTCGAGGCCAACACCCAGGGACCGCACGCCCACGCGCACCCGGAGGACAACGCGTTTTACGTGCTCGAGGGAACCATGAGCCTGCTCGTGGGCAACGCGTGGCACGAAGCGCGGACGGGCGCGTTCGTACTGGTGCCGGGCGGCGTTACCCACACCTTCGAGAACCGCAGCGATGCCCGCGCAGGCATGCTGGCGCTGGTGATGCCCGGCGTCTTCGAACCCGACATGAAGGGCATCGTCGAGTGGTACGCGAAGAACCCGGCCGGCGACGCCCGCTGAGGAATCGTTCAGCGGGGCGTGAGCCACCCTTCCTTGGTGAGAAGCTCGGCGGTGAGCACCGCGCCGCCGGCGGCGCCGCGCACGGTGTTGTGCGAGAGCGCTACGAAGCGGTAGTGATGCAGGGGGTCCGGGCGAAGGCGGCCGATGGTTACGCCCATGCCGCTTTCGGCGTCGCGATCGAGCTTGGTCTGGGGCCGGTTCTCTTCTTCGAAGTAGCGAAGGAACGGCCGCGGAGCGCTGGGAAGCTCGAGCCGTTGCGGCTTGCCCACGAAGCTTTTCCAACGCTCGAGGATGGCCTCGGGGCTGGGCTTGGTCTCGAATTCCACGAAGACCGCCGCCATGTGCCCGTCGGACACCGGCACCCGGATGCACTGCGCGGAGATCTGCACGCGGCGGGTGGGCACGATGGCGTCGCCCTCGATGCTGCCCCAGATCTTCAGCGGCTCGCGCTCCGACTTCTCTTCTTCGCCCTTGATGAACGGAATGACGTTGTCGACCATCTCGGGCCAGGTCTCGAAGGTCTTCCCGGCGCCGCTGATGGCCTGGTAGGTGCACACCACGACGCGCTTGGGACCGAATTCCATGAGCGGATGCAGCGCCGGCACGTAGCTCTGCAGCGAGCAGTTGGGCTTGACCGCAATGAACCCGCGCTGGGTGCCCAGGCGCCGGCGCTGGGCCTCGATGATGCCGGCGTGCTCCGGGTTCACTTCCGGGAGCATCATGGGGACGTCGGGCGTATGCCGGTGCGCCGAGTTGTTGGAGATGACCGGCGTCTCGTGGCGGGCGTAGTCCTCCTCGAGCTTGGCGGTCTCTTCCTTGCTCATGTCGACCGCGCAGAAAACGAAGTCCACCTCGGCGGCAATGGCGGCGACGTCTGCGGCGTTCTTCACCGTGAGCGCGGCCACCCTGGGCGGCGGCGCGGCGCCCAGGGCCCAGCGGCCCTTCACGGCTTCCGCATAGGTCTTTCCGGCCGAAGAAGGGCTGGCCGCCAGCAGCGTCACCTCGTACCAGGGGTGATTCTCCAGCAGCGTGAGGAACCGCTGCCCGACCATCCCCGTTGCACCGAGCACGCCGACTTTGAACTTTCGCGCTGACATGGCGCGTTAGACCCTACCACCCACGAAGCCCATGGGGCCAGCCCGCGGCAGGATGCAGGTCGCCGGCGCGTCGCGGAAACGCGTGACCGACGGGTTTCTTTCCGCCACGGCCATTCCGTGGGGGCCGCCAACCCGACGAATAGGCACACGAAAGTGGGCGAGCGCGGGGTGGGATGGTGGATCCCATGCGGTAGGTCTCGACCTTCGGGGCAGGAAGGGGGAAAATGGCGCCATGAGCGAAGCCGTTCGCAAGCTGACCATCACCTCGCAAATGCCGCTCGACCGCACCAAGGCGTTCGTCGAGGCGATGAGCGCTGCCCGGGGGAAGCACCTCCTGATTACCCTGCGCGGCCACCCGGATCCGGACGGCATCGCGTGCGCCCTGGCCCAGGCCCACCTCGCCCAGCGCCTGGGCGTGGAGAAGACCACCATCGGGTACTCACACGAGCTCAGCCATCGCGAGAACCGCGCGTTGGTGAAGCTGCTCAACGTCGACATGCGGAAGATCAAGAGCGTCCGCGACGCCGGCGACGTCGACTTCCTGGCGCTGGTCGACGCCCACGAGCTGGAGCCCGACCTCGCCGACGCCGGCGACTACGAGGTGCTCACCATCGTCGATCATCATCGCGCGAACCAGCCGCCGAAGGGCCGCTTCGTCGACCTGCGCCTGGACGTGGGCGCCACCGCGACCATCTTCGTCGAGTACCTGTCGGAGCTCTCGCCGCTCGATCTCGACGTAGAAGAAGACCGGCGGGTGGCCACGGCGCTCATGCACGGCCTCTCCACCGACACCGACGACTTCACCCTAGCGCGCCCACAAGACTTCCGCGCCGCAGCCATGATCTCCGAGGCGGTGGACCGCGATCTGCTGACCGATCTATCGCGCCGCGCCATCGCGCCTTCCGCCATGGACGTCATCGCACGCTCCCTCAGCGGCCTGGTGGTGCGCCGCAATTTCGCCGCTTCCGGCGTAGGATTCGTGTCGGAAACCGACCGAGATACCATCGCCCAGGCCGCCGACTTCCTGGTGCGCCGCGAAGACATCGACACCGTCATCGTCTACGGCGTGGTGGGCGAGCGGTTCATCGAAGGCTCGCTCCGCACCCACTCGCCGAGCGTCGACCCCGCCGCCTGGCTCGAACAAGCATTCGGCCACGACGACAAGGGTCGCGCCTACGGCGGTGGCCGCCGCGACAAGGGCGGCTTCCGCATTCCCATCGGCTTTCTCGGCCGCTCGACCGATCGCGCCCAGCTCTGGCAGTTGGTGGAGCACGCAGTGAAGAGCGCCGTCATGCGCATGATGGGCGACGATCCGGTGAACTCGGGGCCGGTCGAACGCCACACCTGAGCCGGAACGCAGCTCCCCTTTGCGCATCGCCTTCTTCGGGCTGCCGCTGGCGGCCCTGCTCCTTCACCACGACGGCCACACCATCGTGCACGCCGCCGTGTGCCGGAAGGGCGCCGTCGGTCTCCGGCGCCTTCGACGCGTGCTTGGCACGGCGCGCGTATCGGTGACGCCGCGGGTCGACGCGGCGTTCCTCGAGCGCTTCGCGGCCGAGCCTCCAGACCTGGTGGTGAGCTGGTTCTGGACCAAGCGGCTTCCAAAGGAAGTGCTGCGGCTGGCCCCGCGCGGCGCGCTGGGCGTGCATCCCTCGCTGCTGCCGCGCCATCGCGGGCCCGACCCGTACTTCTGGGCCATCGATGCCGGTGACGCCGTGACCGGCGTGACCGCCCACGTGCTCGAGGAAGAGTACGACACCGGGGCAGTGCTGGCACAAGAGACGATTTCTGTGCACCCTACATGGAATGCGTGGACCCTGGCGAAGAAGCTCGACCGGCCTTCGCTCCGGGTTCTTCGCCGGGTGGTGGCTGCAGAGGCAAAGGGCGAGCCGTACCCGCGGGTGCCGCAAGATGCGGCGCTGGCCACCGAGGCTCCGCAGCCCGACGACGATCTGCTGGAGCTCGACTGGCACGCCCCCACCGCCGCCATCGTGCGCCGGGTTCGCGCGGCCGGCCCCTGGCCCGGCGCCTTCACGCGCATCGGGCACGGCGACGACGCGCCCACAGTCGCGCTGCTCGACGTTGCGGCCCTCGACGCATACCCGCGCGCCCTGGAGCCGGGCGAGTGCGCTGTGGTGGGCGATGGCCAGGTGGTCATTCGCACCGGCGATGGCGCAATCGCGGTGCGCGCGGCGCGGCCCGAGCCCGACGACGACGACGTCACGGACGCCCCGGAAGTGTGGAACGCCGCGAGAATCGCAGAAGAAGTCCGGCGCGTCGGCGGAAATAAAGTTTCCGAAGCCGATGGAGCCCCGTAGCATCGAAGCCCAAGGAGAACCGCCCCGTGTCCGACCCCACGACGCTGGCCCGATCTGCGCGAGAATCGCTCGCCAAAGGCCTCAACGCTCTACAGAGCGACCCCAATGTTCCCCCGCAGCTCGTGGAGCTGGGCGCGCCGATCGCGCAGGCCATGGGAGCCCTCCACCAGATCGAGCGCTCGCAGGGCGCGCAGCTCGTACCGCACGCGGAAGTCGCGCTCACCAACGTGCGCACGGCGCTCTCGCAGCTGCAGGCGCCGCCGAACCCCCATCCTGCGGTGGTCGCTGCCATGGAGGCGGTGGCCGCATCGCTGGGCATGGTGCACGCGCTCAGCAAGATGGCCGCAGGTCCGGTGCAGGCGCCGCCGGTCGCCCCTGCGCAGCCGGTTCCGCAAGCGCAGCAGCCCATGCCGCCGCAGCAGCAGCAAGCGCCGCAGCAGCAGCCGGTCGTCGCGCAACCGCCGCCGCAGCAGCAGCCCCACTTTCCGCCGCCGGCACCGCAGCAGTTTCAGCCGCAGCCCATCGCCCAACCGCAGCAGGCGCCGCAGCAGCAGCCCCCGCAGCAATTTCAGCCGCAGCCCATCGCCCAACCGCAGCAGGCGCCGCAGCAGCAGTTTCAGCCCCAGCCCATGGCCCAGCAGCCGCAGCACGCGCCGCAGCAGCAACCCCCGCAAGGGCAGCAGCCGCCACCTGGCTACGTGCCGCAAGGGCAGCAGCCGCCGCCCGGCTACGTGCCGCAAGGGCAGCCGATGCAGTTCCAGCCAACGATGCAGCAGCCGCCACAGCAGTCACCGTTCGCGGGTCAACAGCCCCAGCAGCAGCCCGCTCCCGCACGTCCGTCGCAAGGCGGCCCGGGTGGCCCGGGTGGCCAGGGTGGCCAGGGTGGCCAGGGTGGCCAGGGTGGCCAGGGTGGCGGCGTCGACCCGTTCGCAGCGCGGCCTTCGGGTCCGCAAGCCGGCGTCCCCATGCCCGCCCCCGGCGCATCGATCCCTTCGCCGGCAGCCCAGGGCAATGGCGCCCCCATCGATGCCGCCCTGGGCGCCCACAGCGCCACCAACTTCTACAAGGGCCTCTCCGGCAACGACATCATCGACCACGGCGGTCTGTTCGTTGCAACCTACATGATTCCGAAGATCGGCGCGCCGGTGCGCCTGCGCGTTTCGCTCCCCGGCGGCTACGAGTTCGAGGCCAACGCGGTGGTAAAGTGGTCGCGCGAGTCCACCGACCCGTTCGGCGACTCGCAGCCGGGGTTCGGTGCACAGTTCACGCAAATTTCGCCCGAGGCACGGCAGCTCGTGTACCGCTACGTGCGCAACCGCGAGCCGCTCTTCCACGACGATCTCTGAGTTGCGCAATTGGCGGTAACCGATCGCATCTTTCGCCCGTTCGCGCCCCGGCGTGAGCACCAGCCCCGCGGCTCCGGAAAGGACGCGAAGGTGACGTTGCGCTGGCTGGGCACCGCCTCGCACGTCATCTCCACCGCCACCACCACGGTGCTAATCGATCCGTTCGTCTCGCGGCCTGGCTTCGTCGCGCTCGCGACGCGAAGGCTGGTGCCCGACGAGGGCGCCATCGCCCGCTGGATTCCCGAGAGAGTCGACGCCATCGTGTGCGGCCACAGCCACTACGATCATGTGCTCGACGCCCCGCGCATCGCCAAGCTCCGCGGCGCCAAGCTCATCGGCTCGCGGTCTACCTGCCTGTGGGGTCGCGCCGCCGGGGTGCCCGACGCGCAGCTGGTAGAGGTGCCCGCGGCGGGCGGCGTGGTGCAGGTGGGCGACGTGGAGATTGAGCTTGTGCCCAGTCGCCACGGCAAGGCGGTGCTCGGCCGCGTGCCGCTGCCCGGTGAGGTGAAGGAGCTGCCCATCGCGCCGAGCGGTCGCTTCTTCCACTACCGGATGGGCGGCGCCTACGGCGTGCTCGTGCGCGCCGGCGGGCTCTCTATTTACCACAACGGCAGCGCCGACCTCATCGACGCCGAGCTGGCGGGCAAGAAGGCCGACGTGCTCCTGGCTTGCCTCGCCGGCCGCAAGGGCACCGAGCGCTACCTGCCGCGGCTGGTCGACGCGCTCGCACCCAAGCTCATCATCCCCACGCACCACGACTCGTTCTTCGCGCCCCTCGAAGACGGCCCGCGCCTCTTGCCGTTCATCGACGTGGAAGGCTTCATCTCCGAGGCCCACGTGTACGCCAAGCAAGCGAGCGTCATCTCCATGGGCTACACCGACGAGGTGGCAGTGCTCCCCGACGCCCGCGCCTCGGTGATCACCGAATAGCGCCAAGTTCACCGACCCGTTCGAATACGCAGGCCGGGCCAGCACGCGGGGCGGCGTCTCTGCGGTAGCGCATTCGGGCGCGATCGGCTTCTGCTGCGCAGTGGGCAGACGGTAGCGCCCGCCCATCGTAGTGCTGGCAGGGGGGCCGATGGTGGCGGTACACTCGCGCGCCTTGGTGCTTTCGCTTCGCAAGATGGGTCGCGCGGTAGCGGCCGCCGCGGTGCTTTGCGCGGCGACGGTGTGGGCGCCCGCGGCCTCGGCCGGCAACGACCCCACGCTGCAGTGGCAGAGCCTCGAGACCAAGCACTTTCGCGTCAACTTCTACTCGGGCGAGCGTGAGGTGGCGGAGCGCGTCGCCGACGTGGCCGAGACCATGTACGAGACCCTGGGCAAGGAGCTGGGCTCGCTGCCCAAGGGCCTCACCGAAATCTCGCTGGTCGACCAGACCGAGAGCGCCAACGGCTCCGCCACTGCCCTGCCCTACAACGCCATCAACCTGTACGTCACGGCCCCAGACGATCTCTCGCCGCTCTCCGACGTCGACGACTGGTACGTGGAGCTGGTGACCCACGAGCTCACCCACGTGGTGCAGCTCGACAGCATTCGCGGCATCCCCGCCATCGTCAACGCGCTCATCGGTCGCACCTGGGCGCCGAACCAGATTCAACCGCGGTGGATCCTGGAAGGTTTGGCGGTGGTGGAGGAGAGCGAGCACACCAGCGGCGGTCGTCTGCGCTCGTCGATCTGGGACATGTACATGCGCGCCGACGTGCTCGGCAACAACGTGGCCACCATCGACCAGATGGGGAACTTCGTGCGCCGTTGGCCCCAGGGCAACATCTGGTACTTGTACGGTTCGTACTTCATGCGTTGGGTGGTCGACACCTACGGCACCGAGGCCATTCGCAAGATGGTCCGCGACTACGCGGGGCAGATCGTGCCGTGGGGCTTCAACCGGTCGATTCGCCGCGCCACCGGCAAGACCTTCGAAGAGATGTATCCTGCATGGATCGCCTCGATGAAAGAGCGCTACCAGGCGCAGGCCGCGGCCATCAAGAAAGAGGGCATTCGCGAGGGCACGCGCCTCACCTTCCAGGGGCAAGGAGCAGCCTTTCCGAGATGGATTCCCAAGGGCTCCTTCAAGGACCACGAGGGTCAGCTGGTGTACTTCCGCGACGACGGGCACTCGCGCGCCGGGCTGTACGCGGTAGACGTGGAACGCGACGCTGGCGGCGCCGTTACCAAGCGCAGCAAGAAGGCCGAGCTCCTCATTCGCGCCAACGCCGATACGCCGGCTTCGTTCACCCCCGAGGGCGACGTGGTCATGGCCTCGGCCGACGGCCATCAGAGCATCTTCTCGTTCTTCGACTTGCATCGCTACCCAGCGGGCGCCACCAGCACCTCGGGCCACGAAGGCGTGCGGGTCCGCCTGACCGACGGCTTCCGTGCCTCCGACCCCTGCGTTTCGCCCGACGGCCGCTACGTGGCCTTCGTATCGAACCACCGCGGCACCCGCTACGCGCAGATCGCCGACTTGAAGGAGACCGGCATCGCCAACGTGCGACCCATCGTGGAGAGCGAGCGCTTCGAACAAGCGTACACGCCCAGGTTCTCGCCCGACGGCACCCACGTGGCCTACAGCGCCTGGACCCACGGCGGCTATCGCGACATTCGCTACGTCGACTTGCGCACCCGCACCTTCGTGGAGATTGCCCACGATCGCGCCATGGACGGCGCGCCTTCGTTCTCGGCCGATGGAAAGTACATCTACTTTCACTCCGACCGGCAGGGCGGCGTCATGAACGTGTTCGCCTGGAACATCGCCACCCAGAAGCTCTACCAGGTGACCAACGTGGTGAGCGGCGCCTTTTACCCGGAGCCCTCGCCCGACGGCAAGACCCTGGCCTATGTGGGGTACACCAAAGACGGCTTCGATCTCTTCGCCATGCCGCTCGACGAGAGCCGCTTCGCCGAGGCCAAGCCCTACGTCGACACCCGGCCGTCGATGCCGCAGATTCGCAACCACGAGAAAAAGCTCACCGCCTACAACCCGCTCCACACGCTCACCCCGCGCAAGTACTCCACGCAGATCACCGAGGGAAACTTCGGGCAAATGGCGGTGCTCAGCGTGCTCGGCCAAGACATCGCCGCGCGGCACAGCGTGGCCGCCACCTTGTACGCCGAATTCGAGCGCCCCACCCTGCAAGGGTCCATCAACTACACCTACGGGCGCCTCCCGTTCGACATGAGCGTGGGCGTGTTTCGTTCGGTAGTGCCCACCAAAGACTTCAAGCTGGGCAACGCCACCAGCCCCAACCTCGCCCAAGAGACCATCGGCGTCGACACCGGCATCGGCTTCTCCAAGGGCCGCATGTTCGACTCCCAGAGCTTCTCGTTCGGCTACTCGTTCACCCGCATCGGCACCGACGTGGAGTACGACGGCAACAAGCTCGACCCCTACGAGACGCCGCAGGCCGGCACCCGCGGCTACGCCGGTTTTTTGCGTGCAGGATACAGTTTTTCCAACGCCGAAGGGTACCTGTGGAGCGTGGGCCCGGAGCGCGGCTTCTCGGCGAGCTTCGACGTGAATGCCACCCATCCAGCCTTCGCCAGCGAGTACCGCGGCTACGCGGCGCGGGCCAATTTCAGCGCCTACGTGCCCATGCCCTGGCTGCAGCACCACTCGCTGGCGCTGCACGCCGGGGGCGGAACCAGCGGCGGCGGCTATCCAGGGCGTGGGCTGTTTTTCGTAGGCGGCTTCGTCGACACGGCCATCATCGACACCATCCGCAACTCGCTCATTCAGGGCGGCCTGGTGCTGCGCGGCTATGCGCCCGTGGTGGTGGCGGGCTCCAACTACACGCTGGTGAACGCCGAGTATCGCTTTCCCATCCTCAACCTCGACCGCGGCCCCAGCACGCTGCCCATCTTCCTCAATCGCATCACCGGCAACGTGTTCCTCGACTACGGCAGCGCCTTCGACGATCTGCGCGGCGCCGAGTTCAAGACCGGCACCGGCGCCGAGGCCTGGTTCGACCTCATCCTCGGCTACAACCTGGCGCTCACGTTTCGCCTGGGCTACGCGCGGGGCCTCACCAGCCAGGGCATCGACAAGCCCTATTTCGTGGCGGCGGTACCCTACTAAGCGAGATTCACGGCCGCCCAGTGAGTGAGAGGCCCGTCACACTTCGGGGCGGCGGGCCGACGAGCTCGCATGCAAGCGTATCGCGACGTGCTCGCCGAGGAGCGTCATGGGGAGCGCGGTGGCCACCCGCTGCGCCGAGCAGCGGGCGTACTCTTATGGGCGCTCCTGGTGGGCTGCAACCACCCACCGCTCGAGACGCTCGCCGATGCGGGCGATGGCGCGGTTCACCCGACGAACGCGCTCGCGAGCGCTGCCGCCACCGGCGACACGTCGACCGAAGCTTCTCCGGCTGACGCTGGCGATAGTGCCCCACTCGGCAGCAAAACGTTCATCGCGCGGGGCATCTGGGGCGTGCACAATACAGGTAATCTGCGAGTTCGCGTGGAGCGTGACCGCTGCGTCGCGACCTATGGCGCCGAAGGCAGCTACTTCTGTGGCTCGACCCACAAGCTCGACTGCGCGCTCGGCGAGGAGGGGCGCGCGGCGGTGGTGCACGAGCGAAGCTGCATGATTCACTGCACCCCCGAAGGTTGCCCGCTGCAGGAGAACGCAGCGACGTGCACCCAACCTTGCTATGCCCCTTCCGCAGGAATTCACGGCACGCTGCGGCTCACCCGCAGTGGTGCGCTCTTCTTCTTCTTGGACGCTGCGGTGGTGGAGAACCGCAAGAAGTGGTCGGGCGTCGACCGCCTGGTAGCGCGGGAAGACAAAAAGTAGCGCTGCGCTACGGCCGGTCGGATCGTCAGGGCGCGCGGCGCCACTCCAGGCCGACGCGCACGGCGTGATGAGAGAGCGGTAAACGTGCGCTACGCCTGCGCGTCCGGCACAAAAGTGGGCCATCCCGTGGCGCCCCCCGTACCCTCCGGCCATGCGCTCCCTCTTCATCGCCGTGCCGTTCCTGTTCATTGGCTGTGTGAGCCAGACCTCTGGCCCGGCCCGGGCGCAGGAGACCTCCAACGAGTTCAACCTCAACACGCGCTTCGGCCGCATGGAGATCGCCATCGAGAAGGTGGCGCCCTCGGCCCGCGAAGACTTCACCAAGCACCACCAGGGCTGGGGCTCGCGGATTCGCATCGCCGACCTCGAGGGTGCGGGCATGCGCATGACCAACGAGCCAAAGACCGAGGCCGACGTGACGCTTCGCTTCGCCTGGTATCGGCAGGACGAGGACGATCTGCGGAACACCACCATTCGCCAGCACTGGCGCGAGTTCAAGGGCGACTGGAAGCTGGTGGCCGAAGAGCGCATCGACGGCGACGTGGGCCTTCTGGGCGAGCCGGTGGAGCGCGTACGCGCGCCGGCCCAAGACGCGCCCCGCAAGCAGTTCCCCACGGTGCACCTCACCGGCGGCGCCGCGCAGAGCGACTGAGCCTCGCGTTCGCGCGCGCGTGCGCGTGCGCGCGACGGACAATGCGAACAAAACGCCAGAAGCCCGGATGCGCGTGGCGCCCGGGCTTCAGCTATTTCGACGTCTGACTGGCTCCGCTCGCGCCGCTGGTGCGGGCGAGGGATGCGCAGCTTCAGGCCTTGGGGGCCTTCTTGACAGCCTTCTTGGCGGGAGCCTTGGCGGCTGCGCCGGCGTTCCGCTTGGCGGCTTCGCGGCCCTTCTTCTTGGCTTGGGCCTTGCGGCGACGCATTTTCATCGAGTTTCGGCGGTCAAAGTTACCCATGGCGCGCACAGTGCCCTGCCCCAGAGCCGGCGTCAAGCCGAAGCATCTGCGCAGTGGTCCGGAATTCGAGAGCGGCGGCTCAGCCAGCGCTCTCGGCGACGGCTTCTTCGCGACCACGGACTTCGAGTCGATACCGGCTGTTGACGGTCTCGATGTAGAAGACCTCGCGGCCCGCAAGGCGCAAGACTCTCTTCACGGGGGTGGTGACGTACTCGTGCATGCCGTCCGGGAATTCGATGACGATCACCGAACCTTTCCTCGGCGCGCGCACCAGCCGACCGACCACGGCCCGCGCGCCCTTTCCGAGCTTGCGCAATACGACCTCCACGAGTTCAAGATAGCACCGTGCGCCGCAACGGACAGCGGCATTTCACCGTTCGTGGAAAGGAGCAAAGGTGAAGTCATACATGGTGCGACGGCGCAACCGCTGCGGCCGACGAAAAGTGGATTGGCGGCGGAATTCGGGGGCGTTCGGGTGTTCCGGATCTCGGTCGATCCAGCTCTCGAGAGATGGCCGACGGTAGCGCCGGCGGTGCACTTGCGATAAGGCAGGCGCCGATGACCGGACCTGAAAGCGGCGAGCATCTCGCACACCGGCTCCGCGCCGCGGTGGCGGGGGAGCGCCACGGATGCATCGAAGTCGTGTGCGGATCCATGTTCAGCGGCAAGACCGAGGAGCTCCTGCGCCGGATGAAGCGCGCCAAGCTGGCCCGGCTCAAGGTGCAGCTCTTCAAGCCCAAGGTCGACAACCGCTACGACGCCGTGAAGGTGGTGAGCCACGAAGGCGTGAACGCCGATGCGGTTCCGGTGGCGACGGCGCAAGAGCTGCTGTCGCTCGTGCAGTGGGACGATACCGTGGTGGTCGGCATCGACGAGGTGCAGTTCTTCGACGAGCCGCTCCTCGCGGCCTGCCAGCAGATGGCCGACGCCGGCATTCGCGTGGTGTGCGCCGGCCTCGATCAGGACTACCGCGGCGAGCCCTTCGGCCTCATGCCGCGCCTCATGGCCATCGCCGAGTACGTCACCAAGCTCCACGCCGTCTGCGCCCGCTGCGGCGGCGAGGCCTGCCGCACCCAGCGGCTGGTGGCGCAAGAAGGCCAGCTCTTCGTGGGTGGCGCGGCCGCCTACGAGGCCCGCTGCCGCCGCTGCTTCGTACCCGGCGTGGTCGACGACTGAAGCCTCACCCGCGCTCGCGGAGGGTGGTGATGCCGCGGTCGCTCTCCACCACGATGCGGAGGCCGGGAAAGCGCGGGAGGTAGCCGAGCGGCGGCGGGTCGCGACGGCTGCCCTTGGTCATGCGAAGGAGCACCTGCCCGCGCTCCACGTCGTACTCGGTGGCGTAGATGGCGTCGCCCACGCTCACCGACTTGGGAAACTCCTTCTCCAGCATCGAGCGCGACTCGTAAGGCACGTCCTCGGCCAGCAGATCCTTGGCCGAGAGCATGGGCAAGTCGTCGCCGCTCTCGACGCCCAGCGCGCGCACCCGCGCGGCGGCCCACTCGGCGAGGCTGGGAATCGGCGTCGCCGACGGCACCCCCGCCGGGTGCCCACGGGTGGCCAGTTTGGCGGCAAGGCTGCGCAGCGCGAGGCGCTCCTTGGTGGCGATGAGCGAGGGGCGAAAGAGGCTGCCGCGGAGGAAGAGCTCCACGATGGCCGCGCGGGCCACTTCGCCCACCGGCGTCTCGTCGCGGGTGGCTACCACCCGCTTGGCGTACACGTGCTCCACCGTGGCCACGATGCGCCCGGACTCCATGCGCACGGCGCCGAGTCGGTCTTCACCGATGCGCGCGCGGGCTATCCACGCGGTGGGAATGGCCGAGGCGCAGGTGACGAGGAGGCGCGTGGTCTTGCCGCTGCCGAAGGCGCGCGCCTCGAACACCACCAGCGCTTCCACGTTGCGAACGTTGCGAACGGCGCTCTCGCGGGCGAGATCGAGCTCGGTGCCGCCGTTGCTGAAAGCCACGTCGCGGCCGCGCGGCCGCGCCACGTGCACCACGCGGGGGTCGGCGCGTATCGCCGCGCGCAAGAGGCCCTCGCGATCGAAGTCGTCGTCGGCGAGGCGTCGCTCCGGGAGCGCGTGCACTCGGCGGAGTCGCGTCCGGAGCCGCCGCGCCTCGTCCAGCGCGAAGCCCGAGACCCGGTGCGTGTCGGGGCGACCGATGCGCACCGCGCGCACCAGCGCTGTGGCGTCGCAACCGGCGAGCCGCAGATCGTCGTGGATGTCTTCGACCATGCCGGAGAGGAAGATCGGGCGCCCCACCGCCAGCGCCGACACCAGATCGATCGCATCGTCGAGTACGCCCTCGCGCTCCGCTTCTACCAGTAGCCGCGCCAGCGGGGCATCGATGGGCAGCTCGAAGAGCCGGCGACCACCCTCGCTCAGCAGACCGTCTTCGGTGAGCGCGCCCCAGGCATGCAGATCGGCGCGCGCGGCTTCGAGCGCATAGGCCTTGGGCGGGTCGAGCAGCGCGAGATCTTCCGGACGCGCGCCCCAGGCGGCGGCCGAGAGCACCAGCGGCACCAGCGGCTCGCGATACACCTCCGGCAGCGTGCTGGGCGCCAGCCGCGCTGCAGGGCTCCACAAGCGGTAGCAAATGCCCGCCGACATGCGGCCCGCGCGTCCCGCACGCTGGGCCGCGGCGTCTTCGGCGATGGGCGCTAGCACCAGCGACGAGCGCCCCTCGTGGTACCGCGTCTGTCGCACCAGGCCAGCATCGATGACCACGCCCACGCCGGGAATGGTGAGCGAGGTCTCGGCCACGTTGGTGGCCAGGATGACCTTGCGCCGGCTGGTGGTCTCGAAGGCGCGCCGCTGCTCGTCGAGCGACAGGCCTCCGTGAAGCGGCACCAAGGTATAGGCGCCGGCGCCGCCGAGCGCGCGGGCGCAGGCTTCGATCTCGGCCTTTCCGGGCAGGAACACCAGGACGTCGCCGGGGTCGCTCGCGGCCCGCGCCAGCGCCTTCCCGACCGCCGCCACCACGTTCGCCGCATCGGGCAGCGCATCGCCCTGTTCGAGGTAGCGTACATCGACCGGAAACGTTCGGCCTTCGGCCAGCAGGTACTCGCCGCCCACGTGGCGCGCGACGCGCTCGCCTTCCAGCGTGGCCGACATGATCACCAGCCCCTGGCCCGCGGTGCGCCTCCGCGTGAGCAGCGCCAGGAGCAGGTCGACGTCGAGAGTGCGTTCGTGGAACTCGTCGAGCACCACGGTGGCCGCGGCGCTCACCAGCGCGAGATCGCGCAGCGCGATGCCGGGCGTGGCGAACACGATGCGCGTATCCTTGGTGATGCGCCGCTCGTCGCGCACCAGGTAGCCGACGCCCGCGCCCAGCTCGGTGCCCTCGAGGTCTGCGACCCGCGCCGCGAGGCTACGACACGCGACGCGCCGGGGCTCGATGACCAGCACCGGACCCGGGCACCAGCGAGGAATCTCCGTAGATTTGCCGGAGCCGGTGGGCGACGACACCACCACCGGGCCGCGGGCGAGCGCCGCAAGAAAGGGCTCGCGCAGGGCGGTGATCGGTAGATCGCTCACCGCCCCTGTGTAGCACTCCGCCTTCGTGAACGCTCAGCGGCGAATGGTACGGCGACGCAGATTGGCCTGGCGGTTGTGCGGGTCCGCCAGCGCGGCGGCGGGGTCTGCGGAGGCGGCCGATGCAGAGGGCGTGGGCGTACCTGCCTTGGCGTCGGCCATGGCGTCTTCGGTGGCCTTCACGTCGAGCGCCGAGATGGTGGGCTTGGATACCCCCTTCACGCCTTCCTGGGCGAAGAACGCGCGGAGCATCTCGCGGGCGACGACGTTGGCCTTCACCTTCCAGATGGGACCGTTGGCCACCAGCACCGAGATGGCCACCGCGTGGGCGCCGGGTGCGGGCTTGCTGGGCGCGAAGCCGGTGAACCAGGTGTAGAATCTCTTGTTCGGGGCGTCGGTGAGGGTGCCTGTCTTGCCGGCCACGGTGATGCCCGGGAGGAACGGCGTCTTGTCGCGGTCGTGGAAGGCGCGGAAGCTCGTGCCGTCGCTGACCGTGTATTCCATCATGGTGGTGACGGCGGCGGCGGTCTTCTCCGACATGATGCGGGGAAGCGCGACCGGCTCACCCACCGCGTAGATCTTCTTCTGATCGGCGCGGACTATTTCGCTGACGATGACCGGGCGAACCGGCTCGCCCCCGCGCGCGAAGGTGGCCGAGAGCCAGGCCGCGTGGAGCGGCGAGAGGGTGGTGTTCCAGAAGCCCGCGGCGGTGCGGGCGTAGCCCAGCGAATCTTCCGGGAGCGTGATGGTGCTCGGCTGCACCGGTACGTCGAAGGGCAGCTCCCGGCCGAAGTAGAAGCTCTTGGCGGTCTCCGCCAGCTTCTCGCGCGGCAGGTGCTTGAGCGCCAGTCGCGCGAACACGGTATTCAAGCTGCGGCCCATGGCGCCGGCCAGGGTGGCGCAGTACTTATCCTTGGCGGGGTCGTTCTCGAGGTCGGCCGCGTTGATGCGCTGCTCGCCGCCGGTGTAGCACTGGTTGGTGTCGGGGGTGAGCTGCGCCACGTCGACCAGCGCGGTGCCGGTGACCACCTTGAACACGCTCGCCGCCGGAGCGGTGGCCTCGACGTTGAGGTCGCGGTTGGGCTTGCCTTCGATGTGACTGGCGTACGCGAGCACATGGCCGGTGGCCGGGTCCATCATGACGATGGAGCTCTCGGGGATGGCGTAGGCCGCGAGCAGCGCGGTGGCCGTTCGCTGAAGGTGCGGATCGAGCGTGAGCTTCACTTGGGTCTTGTCGGGCAGCTCGGTGACGATGGCGGTGCCCTCGGACTTGAGCTTGGTGAGGTCGACGCCGCCGAGCTTCGGCAGGTACGCTGGGTCCGACTCCACCGAGGGGCGGAAGATGCGCTTGCTGAGCGGGATCTCCTCGACCTTGCCCGCCTCATCCCCAGCTTTGGGGTGGCGAAGCGCCAGAAAGAGCCCGAGGGCTCCCAGGGGAACGGCGGCGTAGATCCATCGCGAGCGCATGCAAGGTGTGTGGCATGGCGCCCCGCGGTGGGCCAAGGAAACGGCAAAACGCCTCACCGCCGCTGCGGGCCCTAGCGCCGCATTCGCGGTCCTCAGCGCTTGGCGAAGAGCGGCGCCAGGTGCGCGTATCCGGCGCGCGGCGCCAGGTCGGAGAGCCACGAGACGTGGCCGAAGATGCCCCAGCTGCCGTTCTCGACCTCGGTGTTCACAATCGACGTGAGCACCGGCACGTCGGCGCTCGGGCCCTGGCGGCCGGCCTCCTTGGCGGCCGCGTCGATGGCGCGAAACAGCTCCGCGCGATGCACATGGTCGAGGACGCCGTCGGGCGAGAAGAGCTGGATGGCCACCAACCGCGCCGCCTGGGCAAAGGCAGAGGAGCCTGCAGAGTACAGACGACCGCGCGGCACTTCGAGCACCTGCACCAGGGTCGACGCCCGGTGGGTGGCGTCGTCTGGAATCTGCTCGGCGTCGCCGGCCGCCTTGGTGATGGCGGCAGCGAGGGCGTCGATGGCCTGGGGAGTGAAGTCGCCCGACTGGAGCGTCACGTGAACGTACGGCATGCGGAACCTCCGCTGAGGAACCTAGTTTCGAAGGGCGCCGGGCGCGAGTGGCCAAAATGACACAAATCAATTACTTTTAGACAATGCCCATCACGGTTGCGATCGTGGCTCTGGAAGGCGTGAGCGACTCGAGCCTGGCGGTGACCCTGGACGCGTTCATGGCGGCCAACCGCGCGGCCACCGAGCTGCTTCGGCAGCCGGCTCCGTTCGAGGCGAGTGTGGTGGGGGTGACCCGTGCGCGCGTGCGCTGCCGCTCGGGGATGGAGATCGCGCCCTCCCGCACCTTCGCCGGGCTGCGCAAGGTCGACCTGGTGATCGTCCCCGGCATGGGCATGGCCAACGCAGAGGAGATCGACGCGGCCCTGGGGCAAGCGCAGGTTCGCGCCGCGTGCGGATGGCTGTCGCGCCGATGGGCAAGCGGCTCCCACGTGGCCAGCTCCTGCTCCGGCGTGTTCCTGCTGGCGGCAGCCGGGTTGCTCGATGGGCAGCCCGCCACCACGACCTGGTGGCTTGGGCCGCAGCTCGCGGTGCGCTTTCCCGACATCGACGTAGACGCGGAGAAGATGGTGGTAGAGGGCGATCGCGTGATCACCGCCGGCGCGGCCCTGGCCCAGATAGACCTGGTGCTCCGCCTGGTGTCGCGCTTCGCGGGTCCGTTGCTCGCGGAGCTGGTGGCGCGCTACCTGGTGGTCGACGAGCGCCCGAGCCAGGCCCGCTACGCCATCGTGCACCACCTGACCCACGGCTCCGACACCGCACGCAAGGCAGAGCGCTGGGTCCGCAAGAACCTCGGTCGCCCCTTCCGCATGGCGGAGCTGGCCCGGGCGACCGCCTCCACGCACCGTACGCTGGCGCGGCGCATGCGAGAGGCCACCGGCCTTTCGCCGCTGGCGTTCGTGCAGCAGTTGCGGATGGAGACGGCGCGGCACCTGCTCGCCACCACGCGCCTCTCGGTGGAGGAGATTGCGTGCCGGGTCGGCTACGACACCTCGGCCACGCTGCGGCGCGTCCTCGCGAAGCAGACCGGCATGCGCCCGAGCGAGCTGCGCCCGCCGCGCGCGCAGGAACGACCCGAGCGCAAGAAGCGCATGATGGCTCGGTAGAGGCGGGCCGATTGTTGGAGGGCCGGTGGGAGCCGGTGATGGTAGAGTCCGCCGCCATGCGCAATGTGCGGAGCTTCGGGCGTGCGGTCTCTTTGGTCGGGGCGCTGGCCGCCTCGGCGTTCTTCGGCAAGAGCGCCCATGCGATCACACCGCTCGACCCTTCGGTGGCCACCGGCAAGACCTTTGGCGCCCGGGTCGACCTTGGCACCCACCGGGTCTTCTTCCGATCCTGCTCCGCCGGGGCTTCGTTTTGCGACGCAGCCGCCGGCTCGGTCACGTCTCTGGAGATCCCCATCGCCACCGAAGGCGCCCTCGCCGCCTGGCGCAAGGTCGAGCTGGGCGCCGCCGCCGAAACCTGGCACCTCGCGGTCGCCACCCCGAGCGAGCGCTGGGAGGCGCTGTTTGTGGCCGGCAAGGAGCAACCGGTGTTCGTGGGCGTCACGCCGCCCTCCAAGAGCGCCACCACGGCGCTGCAGTTTCATCCACGCGACGCACGGAGCGAGTTCGCCATCGTGGGCGAGGTGGCCGGCGGCGGCGGCAAGCTGTGCGGCGAGGCGCTCACTCTGGCAGCCCCGCGCACGTTGAACCCGAAGACCCTGGGCTGGGCGTCGATCAGCATGCAGCGCCTGGGCAAAGACCGCCGCGACCACGCCATCGACGTTGCCGCCACCGCGCTCGAGGAGCGCCCCACGGTCCGCAGCCGCGCCCTCGAGGCGGTGGGCTCGAGCGACGGAACCCGGGGCGAGGCGCTCTCCGACGGCGACCCCAAGACCGCGTGGCGCGAGAAGAAGCCTGGCGAGGGGCGCGGCGAGTTCGTCTCCTTCCGGGTCGACGGCGACATGGCGCTCGACCGGGTGGTGGTGGTGCCCCTCTCGAGCGAGGCGACCCCCACCGACGTGGCGCCCAAGAGCGTGTATTTTGCAACTGAAGCCAACCTGTACCGGGTGAAGCTGCCGGCGGTGAAGGCGGGGCAAGCGGTAGAAGTGCGGCTGCCGGCGCCGGTGAAGAGCACCTGCCTCTCGGTGGTGCTCGACGACGCAGAAGGCGAGCACCCGGACGTGGGCCTGGCCGAGGTATCGGCGGTGACACGCTTCGACGCCATGCCGCTCTCGAGCGTGATAGGGCTCCTCGACGCCAGCGGCGACGAGGCCAAGGCCGCCACCGCCTACCTGAAGAGCGCCGACACCACGACCCTGGCCGCGCTCGCTTCCAGCTACCCCACCCTGTCGGAGCGCGGTCGAGGCCTGGCCATGGACGTGGCCATGAGCCGTGAAGGGTGCGTCGACCAGGGCGCGCTCCTCACTGCTGCCATCGCCGGGGTCGACAAGGAGCTCGCGCAGCGGGCTCGCTCCAAGTTCGAGCGCTGCGGCAAGAAGGCCGAGCCAGCTTTGCGCGCGGCCCTGGCGACGCCCGCCCGCGCCCAGGTGGCTCCACTGCTGGCCTTGGTGGCGCCCGCCAGCGCGGCCGAGGCCCTGGTAACGTACTTGGGACCCGACAACACCACCGATCGCGTGATCGTGCGCGATGCGTTGGCGCGCGCGCTTCGCACCGCGCCGCCTCCAGTGCTGCGCGAGTCGCTCGCTCTGGTGAAGGGCACGCCGCGGCAGTCGGACTACTTGCGCGCGGTGAGCCAACGGTTGCCGGAGATCGCCGATGTGGCCTATCCGCTGCTGGCCGCGCCCTACGCGGTGGGCGCGCCGCTCGAGGTGACCTCGTTCGACGAGCGCTACATGTACGTGGAGCCGCTGGCCATCCTGGCCAAGAGCGGCCATCTGGAAGCCAAAGCCTTGCTGGCGCGGGTGGCGAAGGACGAGAAGGAAGAGGCCATCCGCGCGCGGGTGCTCGAGCGCGTGCGCGAGGTCGCCGGCTTCGACGAGACCATGAGCGCGGCCTTGGTCGACAAGAACCCCCGCGTGCGCGCGCTGGCCGCCCAGGGCATCAGCCGCGACGGCGCGCGGCCGGCCCTGCTCCGGCTCATGGACGACCCGTGGACGTTCGTGCGCAGCGACGTGTTGCGGGCCCTGGAGCGGCTGCCGGCGGACCCGCTGGCCGACGACGCCCTCGACAAGGCGGTGACCAACGATCCGAGCGCCGAGGTGCGCATGCTCGCCGCGCGCGCACTGGGAGCGCACCGGGCCCTCGCGCACCGGGAGACCCTGCGCGACGTCATGGACGAGCCAAAAGAGGAGTGGAGCGTGCGCGGCGCGGCCGCCTGGGCCCTCGGCAACATGTGCTCCACCAAAGACGTGGGCAAGCTCACCGACTACGCCAAGGCCTCGGTGGTTCCCGGGAGCAACCAGGGCGACATCGAGCTGGGCATCGCCGCCACCGAGGCGCTGGGAAAGCTGCATCCTACAGACATTCGCGAGCGCCTGGCGCCGGTGCTCGGCTCCAAGATTCGCGGCCCCATCCGCCGCGCCGCCGAGAGCGCCGTTGATGGCAAGGGCGCCTGCGGCAAGTAAGTCCAGGTTATTTGTGACCGGCCCTACCTCACTTCCAGCCGAACGAATCGCCGGCCCGCACGTTGCCCGGCAGCCCCACTGTCGGGCTACCGCGCACCGTGAGGCCATGGGGGACGCGCCAGCGGAGGTTGCCCGCCGGGTCTAGGCACAGCACCGAACCGACGGTGATGACGAACACGTCGGTTCCGTCCACCAGCAGCTGCGGCCGCGCTGCCGGCTCCGGCAACATCACCTGCCCGACCACCTGGCCGCTCGCGTAGTCGAGACACACCACCATGTTGGGGAGGCCGACGAAGATGCGATCGGCCAGGAACTCTAGCGCCAGCGGTTGGTTGGGCGACGACGCGTCCGGCTCGACAAAGCTGCGCTCCACCGGAAACGCGTAGGCCCAGACGACGGCGCCGTCGCTCCTTCGGTAGGCGATGACGCGTTCGTTGGCAGCGACGATGAACAACGCACGAGAGGGGGGCTCGGCAGCTCGATACATGCGCCGATGCTACCAGCGGCCTCCCGGCCCGGCGCCCGCCTACTGCAAGCCGATGCCGGCCAAGATGCCCAGGAGCCCCAGAAGGCCCGAGCCCAGGCCGCCCCAGAACACGTAGGCCAGGGTGGGCCCCATTTGGCGCTGCTTGCGCGCCTCGCTGTAGAGCATGATGGGGCCGAAGTCGCCGAAAATGCCCAACAGGCGACGCAAGAAGCCGAGGTTGTCCTGCCAACCGGTGTTGTTCCGCAGCCAGCTCTGCGAAAGCCAACCGGCGACGCGCGCAGACATGACGCCGGCAGCGAAGAGAACGAACGAGACGGTGACGAGAGCGCCCATGGAACGCTGGTACGACGCCGCCCGGCGAATCTTCCCCCAAGCAAAAGCCCCGACGCCCATTTCTGGGGCGGGGCCTTCGGTGTTGCTCGTGACAGTTGCGGAAGTACGGGTGGGCGAGCGGGGACTTGAACCCCGAGCCAATGGATTAAGAATCCACTGCTCTACCAATTGAGCTACTCGCCCGATGTCGAGGGACCGCTACGTATTCAAACGCGCGAAGTCTGTCAATAGGCCTCGTGCGATCCATCGCCCGACCGCGCTTTTGTGCGGCTTTTCTCCATGCGCAGGGAGCACCAGCCTCCGCGAAAGTCGCCTCGCACGTCGGCGGCTCGAGGGGTCATCCCGAACCGAGCGAGGGACCCGCTCGGCGGCCACGGGGGCCCAATTCATATGCAGAATGCATGCAGATCCGACCGTCCGGCCACCTTTCGCCGCTGCCACTGGACGACGACGGCGGGCGGAACAATCGCGGGAACCTGCGACCGCATCGCTTGTCCCCCCTCCATGCGCATTCTTCGGCTGGGGCTGGGACTTTGTGGTGTGGCCGTGGTGGCGCTGGGCGCACCCCAGGACTCACGAGCGCTGCCCGTCGACCCGACCCTGCGCGGCATCGCGGTCTACGCCCACGCCGCGGGCTCCGCGGTGCCCGGTGGCAAGGTCTCGGTGGCGCTGGAAGCCTACGGCTTTCCGGCGGTGACGCAGGCGGTGGCCCTGGCCGGAGCGACCGTGGAGCTGGGGTGGGACCCGGCGTCGTTGGGGCCCGACGCCAAGACCGCGCCGTCGATCACCGCAACCACCGATGCGCTGGGCCACGCGGTGGTAGACGTGCCGGTGCCGGAAGGCGACGCGCGGGACCTTAAGTTGCTGCTGGCGGTCCGCAAGAACGAGCACGCGCGAACGTCGGAGCTGAAGGTGGAGCGTGTGCGGAGCCGCGCGCTCTCATTGTACCTCGCCGACGCGACGGTGGTGCCCGGCGGGTCGATCCTTGCTTGGGCTCGAGCCTCCGACCAGGGCAACGGACGCGCCGTGGCGGGCGGACGCGTCGGGTTTCGTCTCCTCGAGGGCGGGGTTCCGCGCGTGGAGCGGAGCGTGACCACCGATGCGTCGGGCTTGGCGCGGTTCGAGGTACCGGTGCCGCGGGTCGAAGAGAGCGCCTGGTCGTGGACGGTGGAGGCTTCGGTCGACGGGGCGGCGCCGGTCGCCGCCCAGGTGGCGCTGCGCAACGAGACGCCGCGCACACCGAGCATGGTGGTGAAGGTAGACAAGCAGCGGGTCCTCGCGGGCGAGACTGCGCCCTTCGCCATCTACCTGCGCGATGCATCGAACCGCCCGCTGGTGGGGGCCCGGATCACCTACGTTGCGGCGCCTTCGACCCAGAAGGTGCCGGACGACGCCGAGGCCTGGGAGAAAGTGGCCAAGGTGGCCACGACCGACGCCGAGGGGCGCGTGAAAGGTACGCTGCAGGCGCCCTCGCTGGTGGCGCCGGGAGCGGCCGCAGCCGTGCTCTTGCAAGCGCGCGCGATGCTCGAAGGACGAGAGGTCCGGAGCTCCGGCAGCCTTACCGTGGGCAGGGCACTGGAAGAGGTCACGGTGCGACCGGAAGCCAACGTGCTCGTACCCGGCGTGCCCCAGAAGCTCTTGCTCTCGGTCACCGGCGACGACGGCGAGCCGGTGCGCTCCACGTCGTTCGCGGTGGCGGGCGACGGACTACGCGCCAAGGTCCGCACCGACGCCTTCGGCGAAGCGACGTTCTCGTGGACGCCTCCGTTCGACGTGGGCGCCACCCGCAACGTCGGCCCGTGCGCCGGCGGCGTGGCGGCGCAAGTGACCGTGCGGCCCGAGGCGAGCAAGGAAGGCGTCGCCCTGCGCACCGCGCTCTTCGAGTCGTGCGTGCCGGTAGACCGGGAGCTCGGCGGCCTTCTCGAGGTGTCGCCGCTGGTGGCGGTGCCGGGCGAAAAAGTGCACGTGCGGGTGGCGACCGCGAAGCGCGACGCGGCGCCCTGGAGCCTGGTGGTCGAGACCGAAGGCGGGCGCTCGAAGCAGGCGCTGTGGCTCAAGGACGGCGAAGGCGATCTGCTGCTCGACGATGAGCGGACCGGGCTTTTGCGGCTGAGCGCGGTTTCACCCCGCGCCCGCAAGGAAACCAAGCTGGCCTCGGGCGCCGTGCTGGTGATGCCGCGGGTGCGGCCCAAGCTCACCACCAAGCTGGTGAGCGGCCGGGCAACCCCCAACGGCGTGGCCGAGGTCGATGTATTCCTCACCGATGCCGCGGGCCGCCCGATGGTGGGCACCGTGGCCGCGGCCATGGGCGACTTGCACGCAGGCGCGTCGCTCGCCAACATCGAGAGCCTCGACTACCGCCAGGCGCATTGCCTCACCGAGCGGCAGCGCTGCGACGCCTTTCTCGAGGGCGGCCCCGAGGCCGACTCGCTGCGGCGCTTTGCGCTGGGCGAGCGAAGAGCGGCGCCGCGTGGCCCGGTGCTCGACCCCAAGAGCTCCGCCGACGGCCAGCTGCGCGACACCTTCGCCGAGACCCTTCGGTCGCTCGAAGGCGCGATCTTCCAGGCCTCTGCCTCGCGCGAGGCGCTGCGCGACGTGCGGCGCGGCGAAGGCGGACGCTTCTCCTTCAACCCCGAGCTTTTGACGCTGGTGACCGCCTCCATGAAAGAGCCGCCAGAGACCCCGGGCGGCGAGCCGTTCGCGCTGGGCGATCTCATGGCGGTGGACCGCCAGGTGACCTTCGACAACGTGGCGCGCCGGGTGACGCGGCTCAAGCTGTTTCACACCATCGCCGCGGTGCGCGCGGCGGTGCGCGGCATCGACCGCGACGAAGCGGTGTTCAAGAACCCGCCGGCGCTGCTGCGAAAGATGCTGCGCGACTCGACCTTGCAAGAATCCGATCTCATCGATCCGTGGGGCGGCAGCATCCAGTTCGCGCAATCCGGCGCCGCGCCGGAGCCGTTCCTTACCATCGTGCGTGGCTTCGAGCTGCGCTCGCCGGGGCCCGACGGCCGCATCGGCACTCCGGACGACGTGCGCGATCCGTTCGGGCGCGTGGTTCGCAGCGGCACGCCCTACGCCGATGCGCTGGCCGAGGACCGCATCGTAGACGCCAAGTTCGAGATGGAGGTCGCCGACGCCACCATCGAGTCGTGGAAGGCGTTGCTCGAGAAGGAGACCGGCATGGAGCTTGGTGGCGGCGGCCGCGGCGAGGGCATCGGGCTCACCGGAGTGGGGAGCGGCGGCGGCGGGTCTGGCCAGGGGTTCGGCTCGGGGCATGGCCGCCTGAGCGGCAGCGGGTATGTGACCCGGACCCAATGGCTCGAGCCCGCTCGCACCGACGCCAAGGGCTACCTGCGCATGCAGGTGCCGCTGGGGCCGCAAGAGACCACCTGGCGCGTGGGGTTGCTCGCACTGGGCGACGACGCGCCGCCGGTGGTGGAGCTGCTGGACATTCCCGTCTCGCTTCCGCTCTCGGCGTTCACCGAGCTGGGTGACACCTGGACCGAAGGCGACGCGGTGACCGCCAGCGTCACCGTGCGCAACAGGACGGCGGCACCGGTTCGCGTGGCGCTCGGCTTCGGCGTGGGGGGCAGCGTGGAGCTGGGCACTCGCACGCCGCCACGCGAGGTGCTGGTGCCGGCGGAAGGCGCGTCCGACGTGCTACTTCCACTGCGCGCCCGGGGTGTAGGCGAGGCGCGCCTGACGGTCACCGTAAAGGGCGGCGGCAACGAAGACACGCTGTCCCACCACTGGGAGGTACGGAAAGCGGCGGAGCCTTCGGAGATCGCGCTCGGCTCTGCGGTGGCCCACGACGCCGAGCTGCGCTTCACCGCGGAGCGCGGCGTTTCGCTGCGGGGCACGCCCCGGGTGGTTCTCTCGCGCGGCTACGAGGGGCACCTGCGCGCGGTGCTTACCGCGCTCGACCCCGATCGCCAGCGCACCCGAGAGGGCCTGGCCGACGCCATGGAAGTAGCGGAGCGGCTCGGGCGATGGGCCGTGGTGCGGGGCGATAGCTGGACCGAGGGAAAGGCCGAAGACGCTCGGCGAAGGGCAGTGGCCCGCCTGGCATCTATGTATACTACAAAGAGCCTGCAGGGCACGTGGGCGGCCGACATGCGCGCGCGGGAGCACGCCCCGGCGGCGCTGGCCTCGTGGGTCAAGGGCCCCGCCGGCTGCCCGCCCACCTGGGAGCGCGGGATCGACGGCCTCGACGCCGAGCCCATGATGCCTCCGCTCCCCGCCAAGGCCACCCGCGGCGGCGCGGCGGCAGCGACCAAGTCGGAGCGCTTGGTGGCGGCCACCCACGTGGCGTGCTGGGACTCCTGGATCACCGATCGGGTGGCCGGCATACAAGGGGACAGCCGTCCGGTGCCGGTGGCGCGCGCGCTGCTCGCGTTCATGGATCGCCCGCATCGGGCCGCCTTCGTGGGGCCGCTCACCGAACAGCTGCGCAAGCTGGTGAAGCTACAGCCCGATGGCAGTTCGGCCTTTCGCGCAGAGTCTGCCCCGGCCGATCGCGCGGTGGTGTACGCGGCGCTGCTGCGCACCGTGCGCGTGGGCGCGTCTCCGGCGCCGGCCGAGGCCATCGCCGCGCAACTGGTGGCCGACCGCGACGCGCAGGGCGGCTACGGTTCGAGCACGGCCACCCGCGCCGTCGCCATCGCCATCATGGAGTCGGAGCTCTCGTCTGCTGCGCCGTCCCAGGTCGTCATCGAGAGCGACGGCTTCCGCACCACCGCCCTGATGCCGCCTTCGGGCGAGACCTACGTTCCGCTGCCGCCGGGCGCCACGCGGGTCTCGGTGCACGTAAACGGCCCCGCGGTCATCGCGCGCTTCGAACGCCCGGTCTACCGCGCCTGGTCGACGCCGCCGGCGGGCGGAGGGGTCCTTGCCGACGTGCGCTGGCCCAAGGGCGCGGAGCCGGGCGGCGTGCAGACCCTGGAGGTCGACCTTCGGGCCAGCTACGATCATCCGGTACGGATCGAAGCGCGCATTCCGCTGCCGCCGGGCGTGAGCCTTGCCGCCCCGGTGGAAGGCGTCACCCAGTCGTCGGGCGTCCTCTCCATCGTGCGCGACGCGAACGATCAAGCGGTGCTGCTCCAGCTTCCGCTGCGCTTTCGCACCGCCATCGATGCCATGGTGCCGGAGGGCCGGGTGCGTCTGGTGGGTGAAGATGGCACCGAGACCATCGTCCCCGCCCGGCGCGTCACCGTGAAGTAGCGGCCACCGCAGCTCTCACCGTAGAACTACTTGGCTTCGCGGAACGAGTCGTGAATGCTCTTCATGTCGGCCTGGTTGGTGGCCAATCGCGAGGGCGACGTCCAGGTGATGATCTGATGAAACGCTTTGGCAGTTTCGACGATGGTAACGATGTACGCGATGCGCACGGTGGTGGCCTTGGTCGAAAAGCGCTGCTCGAGGCAGGGCGAGCCGTCGCACACCTTGTTTTGAACCTCGCTCTCCAGGCGAAAGTCCTGAAGGGCGCCCTCGCGCTTCTTGGTCATCAGGCGCGTGTAGCTCTCGAGCGTGTAGCTCTCGACCATGTCGGACTTGGACTCGCTGATGACGCCGACGCCGATGTCCTTGAACACGTTCGAGGCATGGAGCCGGAAGGCGACCTGGGCTTCGGCGGATGCACCGGGAATGGCCCCCGACTTGAAGCCGCTGGGCAGCACGATGGTGGCGCCTGCCACGGGATCGCTGATGGTCTCCGGAGCCCGCTTCTTGCAGCCGAAGCCGCCTGGAGCGGCGAGAAACAGTCCCAGGGCCAGGATTCGCAACGGTCCGAGTTTCGTTCGAAAAAGCATACTGCGTCCGGGAGCCGACCGGGCGCCCCTTGTCGCAAGGATTTGCACGGACGTCGCCAACCTACAAGCGTGAATAGCGGCGCATCACCTCGCGCCCCAGCTCGGGGAGGAGGCCGCTGAGGCGAGAAAGCACCTTCACGTCGAAGCGCATGAGCCAGTGCAGGCGCCTCCGGGTGTGCGCTTTCCACACGAGCTCGGCCACGTCTTGCGCGGTCAGGTGAATGCCCACCGTTTCCATCGACGCCGGCTTGAACGCCTGGTCGTGCACCATGTTGGTGGCCACGTACGAAGGCATGATGTCGCACACCCGAATACCCTTTCGAGCGAACTCGAGGTCGAGCGCCTCGGTGATGGCGCGCACTGCGAATTTGGTTGCAGAATACACGGCAAGCTCGGGGCCGCCGTAGATGGCGGCGACGCTCGACATGTTGACCACCACGCTGCCCGGGGTGCGCTCGAGCAGCGGCAGCGCTGCGTAGATGCCGTTCAGCACGCCCTTGACGTTCACGTCGACCATGCGCGAAGCCTTCTCCGGGTCCACGTCTTCGAAGCGCCCGGTGTGGAGGATTCCGGCGTTGTTGAAGAGCACGTCCATGCGACCGGCAGCCCGCTCGAAGGCGGCGATGGCCTGCGCGAAGGCCGCGCGGTCGGTAACGTCGAGCCGCGCCGTCATCGAAGCCGGGGCCGATAGCGCGCCGGACAGGCTTTGCAACCCCGCCTCGTCGACGTCGAAGGCGCCCACGAAGTAGCCTTCGCGGGCGAAGCGCAGCGCGGTGGCGCGCCCGATGCCTCGGGCGGCGCCGGTGATGAAGATGCTCTTGGTAGGGGCAGGGGTGCTCATGGCGGTGCCGGAAAGCTCAGCTCGCTTCGCCCGGTGCGTCAATCGGCCTCGCGTGGCATGCGATGCAACCGTCGCACTGTCACAGGAACGTCACACGGGAGCGGTACGGTCCAAGGTCCAATCCTCACCCTCACGACTCATGGGAAGCGACGCGACAACCTGGAAAGACAAGGAGCCGGCAGCGGGCGGCGATATCGACGCCGAGAACCGCGGGTTCAAGAACCTGGTGGGCGCCGGCGCGTCGCTGATCCCCATCGCCTTTGTGATGCTGCTGGTGTGGGCCGCCGTGTCGGTCACCCAGGCCACCTCTTTGGGCTGGCTCGCCGGTGCGCTCCTCGAGAGCTCGGTGGTGGCCGCCATCGCCATGCTCCTGGCCATACCGGTGGGCCTTGGCGCGGCGCTCTACGTGGTGGTGTTCGCCCGCGGAAGGCGCGCCCGGCTCGCGTCGAGCACGCTCGATCTGTTGGCGGTGGTGCCGAGCGTCGTGTGGGCGGTTTTCGCGCGATACGTCATCACCCCGCCGCTGAAGGACCAGCCGCTCGGCCATTCCCCGCTCTGGACCGCTGGCGTCATTCTTGGCTTCGTGGTCGCCCCCACCTTCGCATCGTCGGTGCGCGACTGGCTGGTGCACACCCCGCGTGAGCTCGAGGAGTCGGCGGTCGCGCTGGGCGGCTCGCGCTGGGCCAGCTTTCGTCTCATCCTCCTCCCGCTGGTGCGCCGCGGCCTCATCGGCAGCATGGGCACCGCCTTCGGACGTGCGCTCGGCGAGGCCATCGCGGTTGCGCTGGTGTACATCGCGCTGGGGGCGGCGCCGGCCACGCTCGGCACCTCGCTCTCCACGCGGCACGATCTGGTCGGCACCTCGGCCATCGCCGCGCTGCTCTTTCTGGTCTCGGTGGTGGTGCAAGCCAGCGCTCGCACCTGGGCCCGCCGGCCCCCGGCCCCCTCGCCCAGCGCCAATGCCGGGCGCTTCGCCAGCGGCGCTGCGGCCTTCAGCGTCGCCTGCATGCTGGCGGCGGTGGTCTCCTTCGTGGTCCTCATCGTGTGGCTCATGGCGAGCGCGGGAGGCGGCGGCGCGAGCAGCGTCGATCCTCTCGGCACCAGCCTCTCACTCACCTTCGGCGCGCTGCTCTTCGGGGGTCCGGTGGGCTTCGCAGCAGCGGTGTACGCGGTGGAATTCGAGCGCGAGCTCTCGGCCCGCGTGCTGCGCATGTCGGCGGAGCTGCTCTCTTCCACGCCGCCCATCGTCGTGGGGGTGTTCGTAGCGGTGCTGGCGCAGCGCTTCGGCGTCTCGAGCCGCGCCGCGGCCACGGTGGCGCTCTCTATCCTCCTCGCGCCTTCGGTCATGCGCCGGTCGGCGCGGGCCTTCGCCCGCGTTTCCGAGGCCACCCGCGAGGCGGCAGTGGCGCTGGGCGCGACGCGCGCGCGAACCTTCACCCACGTGGTATTCCGCGGCTCGCGGCGCTACTTGCTGGGGGCCTTCCTGGGCGCGGCCGCCCGCACCCTGGGCTCCAGCGCCCCGCTGGTGCTGCTGTTCGATCTCGAAGCCCTTCCCAGCACCACGTTTCGCGCTGCGATCCTGGCCGACCCGGGCGTCGCAGCGCGACACGCGCTCGTTCTCTTGGTCGCCACCTGCCTTCTCAAGGTAGCCTCGCTCGTCGCCCACCCATCCGAGGTCGCATGAGCAGCGGGTATCCAGACTCCGTTCCGCCCCAGAAAATGCCCGAGAAGATGCGCACCGAAGGCCTCTCCGCCTGGTACGGGGCTCTGCGCGTGCTCATCGAGGTCACGGTGCCCATCGCGCAGAACGCCGTCACCGCCATCATCGGTCCCTCCGGCGCCGGCAAGTCGACCTTCATTCGCTGCCTCAACCGCATGCACGAAATCGCGGAAGACGCCCGCACCGAGGGCAGCGTGCTGCTGGAGGGCAAAAACGTGTACGATGCATCGATCGACCCGGGCACCATCCGGCGCCGCATCGGATCGCTGGTGCAGCGGCCCAACCCCTTTCCCACCATGTCGGTCCGCGACAACGTGCTGGCGGGCCTGCGCCTCAACGGTCTACATACCGGCGCCAACGACGCGGTGGTGGAGCGGGCTTTGCAGCAAGCTGCCCTGTGGGACGAGGTGAAAGACAAGCTCGACTCGCCCGGCTCCAACTTGGCGCGGGGCCAGCAGCAGCGCCTGTGCCTGGCACGCTGCCTGGCACTGGAGCCCGACGTGCTGCTCATGGACGAGCCTTGCTCGCTCCTCGATCCGGTGGCCACCACCACCCTGGAAGAGCTCATCCACGAGCTGAAGAACCAGTACACCGTGGTGATCGCCACCCACAGCGTGCAACAGGCCGCGCGGGTGGGCGACTTCACCGCCTTCCTCTACGAGGGCGAGCTGGTCGAGTACAACGAGGCCAACGTCATCTTCACACGGCCCCGCGATCGCCGGACCGAGGACTACATCACCGGCCGCTTCGGCTGAACGAACTTTGCGCAAAGGTGCGATGCGCCCTACCATCGCGACATGGTCCGTGCGCACCTCGACCGCGAATACGAAGGGGAGCTCCGCAAGCTCCGTGAAGATCTGCTCCTCATGGGGGCGAAGGTCGAAGACATGCTCACCAGCAGCATGCGCGCGCTGGCGAGGCGCGACACCAAGCTGGCCGAGAAGACCATGGCGGTCGACCGCGAGATCAACCGCCTCGAAATGGAGATCGACGAGGCCTGCCTGCGCGTCTTGGCGCGGCGCCAGCCGGTGGCCTCCGACCTGCGCTTCATCACCATGGCGCTCAAGCTGGTGACCGACCTCGAGCGCATGGGCGACCTGGGCGTGAACATCTGCGAGCGCGTCATCGAGCTGAACGAGGAAGAGCCGCTCAAGCCCTACGTCGAGGTAGTGAACATGGCGGAGGCGGCGCAGGGCATGCTGCGCGACGCGCTGGACGCCTTCGTGGAGAGCGACATCGAGCGCGCCCACAGCGTCATCGATCGCGACTCGGTGGTCGACGCCTACTACAAGTCGATCTTCCGCGAGCTGCTCACCTACATGATGGAGAACCCGCGAAACATCTACCGAGCGACGCGCGTGCAATCGATTGCAAAGTACATCGAACGCATGGCCGACCACGCCACCAACCTGGCCGAGATGGTGGTGTTCATGGTGCGCGGCAAAGACATTCGGCACGCGGGCCGCGGCGGCAAATCGGCCTCGCGGATTCAGCTGGAGTCGAAGCGCGATCTCCTGGAGCTACCGGCGCCCGAGTCGACCCGCAAAAAGCAGTGAGCGCGACTACGGGCGCAGCGACGCCGCCATGAGCGCCAAGGCGCCGAGAATGAGAAAGACGGCAAAGAGCGGCAAGCCCACGTTCTTCACTGCGTCCTTCTCCAAGAAGGCGACGAAGTTCACGGTCATCGCGCGATAGGGCTCACGGTTCAAAAACGGCAGCGCCTTGAAGACGCTGGCAGCGGTGGTGGGCCGCGAGATGCGCGTCTGCTCCAGGAGCGAAGGTTGCTCGGCGCCGGGTAGCTGGGGGAGCTGCTGCAACATGGCAGGCAGCCGCATCGGAGCCATCGGAGCCATCGGCGTGGGCGGAGACACCATGACCGGCGGAAGCGGCGTATGCGGAGCCCAGCCGCTGGCGGCCGGCGCGTGGTTCACCTTGGCTGCGCCTTGCCCGCGCACGCGCACCTTGGAGAGCGCCTTCGGGGCGTTGCCCGACCCGAGTGCGCGGACCGGGTTCGAGGGCGTGAGCGCCGGCTTGCGTGCGAGCGTGGTGGCATCGTCGAGGAGCGAGGTCTCGCGGGTGACCATCAGGCGGGGCGTGGTGGCGGTGGGTGCGGCGATGGTCGCCTGCAGCTCGCGCAGGGCGCGTTCGCGCTCCCAAAGCACTTCCTTTGCCACGCTAAGGAACCACTCCGAGACCTCGTGAATCGAGGCGCGCGGGTAGGCTTTTTCGAGGGCGCGGCTCATGGCGTGCGCGCTGGCGAAGCGGGCCGAGGGGTTGCGGTCGATGGACTTCGACACGACGTCGTCGAGGGCGCCCGAGACGCCCAGCACCAGGGCGCCAGGCATGGTCACGCGCTCGGTGAGCACCCGGTGGATGGTGGCGGCGACGTTGGGCTCGTCGAACAGGCGGCGCCCCACCAAGGCCTCCCAGAGAACCACGCCGGTGGCATAGATGTCGGTGCGCGGGGTGACCTCGCCGCCGCTCAGCTGCTCCGGCGCGAGGTAAGGAAACTTGCCCTTCACGTGGCCCTCGCGCGTCTCCTGAATGCGGCCGCGGGCCTTGGCGATGCCGAAGTCGATGAGGCGCGCCTCGCCGTCGGCGCCGATGAGGATGTTGTGGGGCGACACGTCGCGGTGGACGATATCGAGCGAATTGCCCTGATCGTCGCACGCCGAGTGGGCGGCGGTGAGCGCGTCGAGCACGTTGCAGATGATGGCCACCGCGACGCCCGGCGGAACCGGACGCGGCGACATCTTGAGCACGTGCGAAAGCGCGCAGCCGTGCACGTACTCGGTGATGACGGTGACGCCCTCGCCGTCTTTGATCATCTCGCGGATGCGCACCACGTTGGGGTGGCGAATGTGGGCAACCAGCCGCGCCTCGTCGAGGAACGAGCTGGTGACGTCGTCGACGCCGGCCCAGTGGGGCAACATGCGCTTGATGGCCACCGGCAGGTGCGGCGCATTCACGTGCGCGCCAATGTGCACCGAGGCCATGCCGCCGCGCCCGAGCTCGGGGCCGACGATGTACCCGCCGTGCTCCTCGAACACCTCTTCGTCGTACGTGATCGGCTCCGGCGACGACGCCGCCGGCTGGGGCAACGGTCGCGACGCGCCTTGCGCGGGGGGCTTACCGTGGGGGGGTCGAGCGAGCGGGGAGATGGCTGCACCTTGCATGGTTTGATGGGCTCCGTCCAGTCCCAACGGAATGCAAGGCACGGGCCCAGCGGAGGACGCGGAGGGGATCGAAAATTCACCCACGATTGCGGCCCTCGCTGCGCGGTCTTGGGTCACGCATACCTTTCCCCCGATGGACCCGGCGATCCACCCGCAGGCCCTGGAGATCCTTCACCATTTGCGGCATCCCGGCAAAAAGCCGCCTAGGATGGAACTGTCCGACGGTTCATGGCTTCGGCGTACAAGGCTGCGGGAGCCGACCGGTCTCATGGCAGAGCAGATCTTCCTGGCAACAGGTGAAGCCCAGTGTGCACTCCTGAAGTACGCACGAGACCTCGCCGGGAGGAACCGAGCCATCCGGGAGCTGCGCATCAATGCCCGCGTCCACAGTCGCGGCGGCGTCGCGCAGAGCGCCGCTGTCGGAGCTGGGCGCAGGTGCTGGCGCTGCCGTCGAGCTGCATCCCCAGCATAGAGTGGCACCAAGAGGTGCCATCGCAAAGAAGCGAAAGACCGGCGTCATTGAGACCTGCTTTCGGGCGTGCACTCGAGCGAGCTTCCTGCCCTATCCGTGATCCACCCGCTGGAATTATAGTATTCGTTCGCATAGATGTTCCACCATTCGAGGCAGCGCTCGCCGCGGAAGCAGTCGGCGTCGCGCTCACAGCCACGGGTGGAGCCCTCACCGGGTGACGCGAGGCAGCGCGGCTTGGCGCCGGGCGGCGCTACATCCCAAGAGCTGGCCGGAAATCGAAAGCCGCATCCCGCGGTCCGATCGCAAACAGCGCCGTCGGCAATCGCGTAGCACGCGTCCCCGGACCTCACCGGTCGAATCGGGCGCGGGTCGACCCCGGCATCGACCGCAACCGGCGAGGGAGAACCGTCGACGCCTCGGCCGCCACAGGCCAGGACGGCGAGAGATACACTCGTGGCTATCGCACGCGGGCTCATGGTCGCCAAGCGCCCCACATCGCGGAGACCGCCTCGATGCCGGCGGCATTGCATCCGGTAGATGCCTTAGGCCAGGAGAGATACACGTCGTAGTTGCCATCCCAACCGTCCGGAATGCTCACCTGAAATCCTTCGTTGTTGTCAAAGACCGACTGGGAGCTAAACAAATAGCTCCCACGGTTTCGGTTGAAGAGAAAGATATCGAAGTCAGTCGGCCCCGTAGACGTCGTCTGACCTGTAGAGCAGGTGGACCAAGAGAGCGACACCCGAAGGCCATCGCCCTTCGTATCCAGCCCGATACGCCCCTGGTCGATGAGGCCCACGCGCCCCCCAGCGCCGAAGTAGCCACGCGCGTTCCACTCGACGTCCACGGTAGTCTCCGACACGCCGTTCGGCGCGGCGTTGACCGTGCCTACACCGTCGGAGCCGGTCGTCACGATTCGACGAGAGGATCGTGCTGCAGGGCCAGAATCGCGGTGGTCTTCCCGCGAATCGCAAGGGTCGGCGAGTACGTCGCGGCGAATGTGATATCGATGCCCAAAGCGCGAAAGTGTGGCGCTGCGGCATCCAGCAGCGCGCGCACATGCGCTGCATGACGTTCGCGATGGGCAGCCGTGCCATCGGGTTCTCCTGCAGCGTCGGGCTGCGGGTCCACGAGCCACACGAATGCGTCGAGGGTGCTCCCGGGTACCGCCTTCGCGATCTTCGTAAGCAGCTCGGGGCGAAAGGTTCCATACCGAGCATCCCAGGCCGACTGCTCTTCCTTGGCGAAGTCGTCCAGGCTCTGGCGACCTCCGTCTGCTCGCACAACGGAGGACTCGCGCGGCCCCTTCTCAATCCGGACCGTTTCGCCCAGGGCCTCCGGCCTTCGCGTGAAGGTGTAGCGGTCGCCTGCATGCTCATCGAGCGCTGGTGGCGCATCGGTCGCCACGCACGCAATCGCACAGGTACCAAGACCGACCCAACAAAGACATGAAGTCCAAAACTGCATCGCCTTACCCTCCAAGGTGAAGCCCAAACTGGGAGCGGGATAGTGGGCTCCCTGGGGGATACTGTCAAGGTACGCGGTTCCGCACAACGATGGCGGAAGCCAGCGAAAAGGCCCGCGAACGCTCCGTCTTGGTTGTTCGCGCGCGGGTCAGTGCGAGGCGGAAGGAGCTCCCTGGGCCGCGAGTACTTCCTTGGCGAGGCGCTCTTCGCGGGCGACGGGATCTTCGTCCATCTCGGGCTTCCAGTTGCGGTGGAGCACCCAGATCAGGGCCACCACGAAGAACCGCGCGGGCACGGCGAGCACCAGGGCGCCGCCGATGACCACCAGCGCGAGCGGCTTTTGCGTTTCCGAGCCAATGCCATTGGAGAGCGCTGCAGGCAGGAGGCCGAACAGCGCGACCAGCGTGGTCATGAGCACCGAGCGCGTCTTCTCTTCGCCGGCCGTGAGCGCCGCTTGCGCCGCCGGGAGGCCGTCTTTCAAGCCCTGGCGGAAGCGCGAGATGATGAGCAGCGCGTTCTGGATGGCGATGCCGAAGGCGGAGATGAAGCCCATCGAGGCCGAGACCGAGAGGTTGGTGCCGGTGACCAGCAGCATGAGCATGCCGCCGGCGCAGGCGATGGGAATGTGAAGGAAGACCACCAGCGCCAGGCGCCAGGTGGACACCACGTGCTTGATGATGAGCAGGATGATGAGCAGCGAGATGGGCACCACCAAAAAGAGCCGCCGGTTGGCCGCGGCGAGCTCGTTCATCTGGCCTGCAAACTCCAGGTGCGCGTCGTAGGGCAGCGACACCTTGTCGGCGATGCGCGTCTTGGCGTCGAGAATGGTGCTCTCGATATCGCGCTCGCGCACCGAGAAGCGCACCGGCGTGTAGCGATAGGTGTCTTCGCGAAAGATGACCTGCAGGCTGTCTTCGAGGGTGATCGAAGCGAGCTGCCCCAGCGGCACCTGGGCGCCGTCGGGGGTGGCCACCGTGATCTCGCGAATGGCCTCTAGCGAGGCGCGATAGGGCTCGAGCCAGCGCACGGTGACGGCGAAGTACTTTTCGCCCTCGAGCACGCGCGTCACCGCCTTGCCGCCGATGGCCGCTTCGATGACCGTCTCCACGTCGCCGGTGTTGAGCCCGTAGCGCGAGCACACCGCGCGATCGGGCACGATGCGAATACTGGGCTGTCCGCTCGAAGGGTCGAAGCTGAGATCGCGAATGCCGGGTACGTCGGCCAGCACCCCGGAGATCTGCTTCGCCAGCGCCTCGTTGGTACGAGCGTTGGGGCCGAATACCTTGATGGAGTTCTCGCCCTTGACGCCGGAGAGCGCCTCCTCGACGTTGTCGCTGATCATCTGCGAGAAGGCGAAGGTGACGCCGGGAAAGGCGTCGGCCATCTCCTTCGACAGCTCGTCGGTCATCTGCTTCTTGGTAACTCCGCGCCGCCATTCCTTCTGCGGGCGCAGCGGCGCGAAGAGCTCTACGTTCTGAAAGCCCGCCACGTCGGTGCCGTCGTCGGGCCGCCCGAGCTGCGACACCACGGTGGCGATCTCCGGGTGCTTGCGGTTCTGGTCGGTGCAGACGATCTTCGGATCTTCCGGGCAGCCGCGGAGAATGGCGCGCATGCGCCCCACGTACTCGCCAGACTTCTCGAGGGAGATCGACGTGGGCAGCGTGGCGCGAATCCAGAAATTGCCCTCTTCGAGCTTGGGCATGAACTCGCCGCCCAAGAACGGCAGCGCCGCCAGCCCACCCAGTGAAGCGATGCCGAACACGATGGCCGCCCGGCGCGGCGCCTTGGCCACGAACGCGTTGAAGGGTCGGTCGAGAAAGCGCACCAGGCGCATGAGCTTGCTCTCGCCCTCTTCTTCGGTGGGCTTGAGGGCTTTGGTGGCGAGCACCGGCGTGAGCGTGAGCGCCAGGATCATCGCGCCGCCGATGGCCAGCGCATACGTTTTCGCCATGGGCGCGAAGATGACGCCGGAGACGCCGGTCATGGTGAACAGCGGCAAGAAGGCCACGCCAAGGATGAGCGTGGAGAACGCCAGTGGGCGCGCCACCTCGTCGGCGCCCTGGGCGATGCGCTGCCGCATGGTGCCTTTGCCGTGTTTGCCCAGCTGCGAGAAGATGCTCTCCACCATGATCACGGTAGAGTCGACCACGATGCCGAAGTCGACGGCGCCCAGCGAGATGAGGTTGGCCGAGGTGTGCGTGGCCACCATGCCAATGAAGGCGAAGAGCAGCGCCAACGGAATGTTGATGGCGGTGATGATGGCCGCGCGGGTGTGTCCCAAAAATAGCCAGAGCATGAGCGACACCAGCCCCATGCCCACCACTAGGTTCTCCAGCACGGTGTGGGTGGTGGTCTCCACCAACACCCCGCGATCGTAGTACGGCACCAGATCCATGCCCGGGGGCAGCATGTGATTCTTGCGAATGGCGTCGACCTTGGCGTGAATACCTTCGAGGGTGGTCTTGGTCTCGCCGCCGTAGCGCATGAGCACCACGCCCTGCACGATATCGGGGTTATCGTCGTGGCCCACGATGCCCAGCCGGGGCGCGAAGCCGATGCTTACGGTGGCCACGTCGCGCACGCGTACCGGCACGCCGCCGGTGGCGGAGACCACTACGTCCTCGATGTCGTGAACGTTCTTCACCAGGCCAATGCCCACCACGGTATAGGCCTGCTCGCCGATCGAGAGACGCTGCCCACCCACGTTCTGGTTGGCATTGCCGATGGCCACCATGAGCTGGGTGAGATTGATATTGTGGCTACGCAGGCGAAACGGGTCGACGTTGACCTCGTATTGCTTGGTCTCGCCGCCGAAGCTCACCACGTCGATGACCCCTGGAACTTGCTTGAACTGTCGCTCCAGGGTGAAGTCTTGGGCGGTCTTCAGGTCTTTGAGGGTATAGCCCTTGCCCTTGAGCTCGTAGCGAAACACCTCGCCGATGGCGTTCCAGGGTGAAATCGACGCCTCGACCCCGGCTGGCAAGGTCGCCGCCTGAATTCGATTGAGCACTTCCTGGCGGGCTGCCGCAAAATCGGTACCCCACTGAAAATAGCACTTCACGTCGGCCAATCCGAAGAGCGACTGCGAGCGCACGTGCTCCAGCCCCGGCATGCCGGCAAAGGCCGTTTCCAGGGGAATGGTGACGTATCTCTCCACGTCCTCCGGGCTCATGCCGTTGGGCTGGGCAATCACCTCTACCAGCGGCGGTACCGGGTTGGGGTACGCCTCGACGTTGAGGTTCTTGTAGGAAAAGAGCCCCACCACCAGCACCAGCAGCGCGTAGCCGTAAGCCACTTTGGGCCGCGAGAGGGCCCACTCGACGAGGCGCTTGATCACAGCTTGCCCGAGAGGAGGATGCCGCCGCTCTTGACCACCTTCATGCCGGCGTCGAGACCGTGCTCGACCACCAGCCAGGGGCTACCCTCGGCCTCGTCCACGTGCACCGGCATGCGCTCGAACACGCGTTTTTGTCCGTTTACGCCGCGGTCGAGAAACACCACGGTTTGCTCGCCGATGCGCAGCACCGCCGAGCGCGGCACCGCCAGCGCCATGCGCTGATCGACGGCGATGGACACCGACGCGTACATCTCCGGTTTGAGCATGCGGTCCTTGTTGTCGAAGGAGCAGCGCACCCGCGCGGTGTGCGAAGTCGCATCGAGCACGCCCGAGACCCACTCCACTTTGCCCTCGAAGAGCCGCTGCGGAAAGGCCAGCACCTTGGCGGTCACCGACGTGCCTACGTGCACCCGCGCCAGATCCATCTCGAAGACGTCGGCCACCATCCACACGCGATCGAGCTCGCCGATGGTGAAGAGCTCCACCGGCGTACCGCCGCTGTACTGCCCCTGAATCTCCATACCGGGGCTCAGGTTGCGGCCCACCACCTCGCCGTCGATCTCGGCGCGCAGGGTGTAGGTCTGCGACACCGCGTCGTAGCTGCCGGCGCGCAGGAGCCGCGCCTTTTGCCGCGCGCGATCGAGCTCGGCCTTGGCCTTGCGATAGCTATCTTCCGACTGCTCGTAGTCGCGCTGCGAGGCGGCGTGGGCGGCCAGTAGCTCCTTCTCGCGGGCCAGATCGTGCTCGGCGGCGATGAGCTCGGCGTTGGCCTTGTTCACATCGGCCGAGGCGGCGCCGATGTCCGGCGACTCCATCACCGCCAGCACCTCGCCCTTCTTCACCTTCTGCCCGAGCGTCACGGAGATTTTGGTGACCCGCCCGGCCACCGGCGAGAACACGTGCGACACCTTGGCGTCGTCGAAGGCGATCTTGCCGCTGGTGAGCACGGTGTCGTCCACCTCGCGCACCTTCACCTCTTCGACCTCGACCTTGGCGTCCTTCACCTGTCCATCGGTGAGCCACACCTGCCCCTCCGGCACGTCGTCGCCCTTCTCTTCCGCGTGCGAGCGCTTGCAGGCCGGCGCCGTCGCCAGCATCGCGAACAGCGCCGCCCCTAGCGCGAGTCGCATTGCCCCAGTCATCCTGTTGCGCATCATCCGTCGATCTCCTTGCCGAGCGCCGCTTCCACAGCGAACACGGCCTTCCAGTACGAGACGAGCGCCGCGAGGCGATCGTTGGCGGCGCCCGCGAACCCCCGCTCGGCGTCGAGAAAGTCCATGAGGGTGGCGGAACCAGCCTCGAACTGCGCCTTGGTGATCTCGAAGGCGCGGCGCCGGCGCTCCATGAGCTGATTCTCGAAGCGTGCGGCGATGCGCTGGCCACTGGTGAAGGCCGCGAAGGCGGTGCGCACGTCGAACACAATCTGGTTCTGTATCCGCGTCGACGAGAGCTTCGAGCTGTCGACGTCGGCTTCGGCGCGCGCCACCGGACCGGAACGGGTGTCGAGAATGGGCACCGGCAACCCCAGGCCCACCGCGAAGGTGGGCGGCTGCACGGCGTTCTGGCCAGTACCCATTTGCTGATACTGAAGAAAGAGCGATACGTCGGGCACCCGTTGCCGCTTGGCAAGGCTCATCGATGCATCGGCGCGCTTGGCAGAGAGCTCGGCTTGCTTGGCGTCGGCCCGCTGCGAGAACGCCTGCTGCACCAGGCCCTCGAGGGTTGCGCGGGCGAGCGAAGGCGGCACCGCGTAGTCGAGGGCCTTGTCCTCGACCGCGATCCGCGCGTTCTGCCCGCGTATGCCCAGTACGAACGTCAGCGCAGCCTGCGCCGACTCGAGGTTGGCTTCCGCCTGATCGACGTTCTGATCGGCCTCGAGCTTCTCGGCTTCGACGCGGGCGAGCACGCCCTCGTCGATGACCTTGGGGTAGCGCAGGCGATTGAGCTCCACCACCTTGCCCAGGAGCTCGGCGATGTCCTTCGATACCGCCAGCACCTTTTGCGCGCCCACCACGTCGACGTACGCGGCCTTGGTGGCGAACACCACCAGGCGCTCGGCGTTCTTGCGGTCGGCTTTGGCCGCCGCCACCGCGTACGCGCCCACGTCGCTCTTGAGCCCGTGCTTGCCCGAGAGCAGCTCCATAAAGAGCGCCTGATCCGAGAGCCCCACCGTGTATTGCCAACGGGAGCTTTGGCTATCGGGAGGGTCGTAGTTGAAGCCGCGCCCCACCGAGAACGTCAGCGCCGGGTTGGGCAGCGCCCGGCCCGCCCGCGCGTCGCCTTCGGCGGCCCGCACGTTGGTCTCTGCCAGGAGCACGTCGATACCCGAGGTGCGGGCCCTCTGCGCCGCTTGCGCCAGCGTGAGCCGCTCCTCGGCGTGGGCCGCACGAGGCCCCAGGGCAAGAGCCGTTGCGAGGGCGGCAGCGAGACCAAACGAGAAGGATCGGGACACTGGAAGCACCATGACACCTCGCGACAAACCTTGCCTGATCCGCCCATTAAGCTGTTGTTATGCTAACATTACAACCCTGCAATTCGATCTCCGAAAGCCTTTTCAGAAGCGGTCTCCGGGTCTCACGGGCGCATTAAGCGTTGGTGAGAATCGCAACCATCTCCCCAGCCTCGGGCATCCTCCGGTGCAGAATTCAACGGTAGAAGAGGTCTCGTGAAAGTTCTCGTCGTCGAAGATGATGCCAAGGTGGGACGGTTTCTGGTGCGTGCGCTCTCCGACGAGGGCTACGCGGTCGACCTGTGCAAGAGCGGCGGCGACGCCGTCTCGCAGGCGCAAACCGGCGTGTACGATCTGATCGTCCTCGACTGGATGCTCCCGGAGGTCGACGGCCTCACCGTGTGCCGCGACGTGCGCGCTGCCGGCGTCACCGCGCCCATTCTCATGCTCACCGCGCGCGGCGAAACCAAAGAGCGGGTCATCGGCCTCGACTCCGGCGCCGACGACTACATGGTGAAGCCCTTCGAGATCGAAGAGTTCATGGCCCGGGTGCGGGCGCTGGTGCGGCGCACCCACGGCTTCGCACGGCTCCGCTGCGGCGATCTCGAAATCGACCGCGTGGGCCACCGGGCGCTCCTCAAGGGCGCGACCATGAACCTCACCAGCCGCGAGTACGCGCTGCTCCTGCATCTGGTGCATCGCGTCGACAAAGTGGTGACGCGCGCCGAGCTGCTCACCCACGTGTGGGAAACCTCGTTCGACCCCGGCTCCAACCTGGTCGAGGTGCACATCAGCCGGTTGCGCGAGAAGCTCTCCGACTACGCGTGGATGATCGAAACGGTGCGCGGCTCCGGCTACCGCCTGCGACCCGCCATGCCTGCATGACCTTTCGCACCCGCCTCTTTCTCGCCATCACCCTGCTGCTCCTGGTGACGCTGGGCACCGCCTTTGCGTCGGTGTTCGTGGTGGTGCACCGCTCGGAGCTGCGCGATCTCGACGAGGCGTTGTTCGAGGCTGCCCAGGAAGAGGCGCTCGAGATCGTGGTCGCCGGCAACGAGACGCAGATCGGCAGCAATCCGGTGAGCACCGGCGACGACGGCAGCCGGCTGGTGAAGTATGCCGCGGTGTACGCCGCCGACGGTCACGTGCTGGCGCAGACGCCGAGCTTCACCTGCGGCGCGCCGCCGCTCGACAGCGTGCTCCACCGGCGCGGCGTGCCGTTCGACCTGACGTGCGGCTCGGTGAACCTGCGCGCGGTCTTCGCGCGCCTTCCGCAGCACGAGGAAGATCGCCTGCTCCTGGCGGTGCCCCGCACGCAGCTCGACGACGACGCGCGCTTCTTGATCCAGACCATGGTGGTGGCGCTCATCTCGTCGATCGCCGTCGGCGCGGTGGTGGCCCGGCTCCTGGTACGTGGCCTCACCCGCGACCACGAGGCCATCGCCACCGTGGCCCGGCGTGTGGCCAGCGGCGACCTCAA
Source organism: Polyangiales bacterium (assembly GCA_038210445.1). Lineage (GTDB taxonomy): Bacteria > Myxococcota_A > Polyangia > Polyangiales > Polyangiaceae > JABFRG01. Next base: position 50,534 of record JBBQWQ010000023.1, on the reverse strand, counting down.
AGCGCGCATTTCTACCAAGTCCAAGAACCCCGAAATGGTGCAGCTTACACGCGACGTCGACGAGATGATCGTGCGCCTGGAGCAGCTGGTGCACTCGCAGGAGCGCTTCGTGGCGCACGCCGCCCACGAGCTGCGATCGCCGGTCACTGCCATCTACGGCGAGCTCTCGCTGGCCCTGCGCAAAACCCGCGACGCCCCCGGCTACCGCCAGGCCATCGAGCACGCCCTGGAGTCCACCAAGCAGCTCAAGTCGCTGGCCGAAGAGCTGCTGGTCTTCGCCCGCATCGGCGCCAACGAGGCCAAGCTGGCACCGGTGCGTCTTTCCGAGGTGGTGGCGAGCGCGGTGTCTGCGGTAAAGGACGCCATGGCCCCCCGGGTGGTAGTCATCGATACCTCGTGCGATGCCTCGTTCATCGAAGGCCACGCGCGTGATCTGGAGCGGCTGGTGCGCAACCTGGTGGAGAACGCCGTGCGCCACTCACCCGACGGAAGCCACGTCACCGTCACCGCAAGCACCGTCGACGACGAGGTGCGCCTCTCGGTGGCCGACGAAGGTTCGGGCATTCCCGAGGCCGATCGCGCGCGCATCTTCGAGCCGTTCTTTCGCGGCGCAAACGATCGCGCGTCGGAAGAGGGCGCCGGCCTCGGCCTCGCCATCGTCTCGGAAATTGCCCGCGCCCACCGCGGTCAGGTTCATCTGGAGTCGGACCGCCAGAAGGGCGCTTGCTTCGTGGTGCGCTTCCCGGTTCCGCCGGCGCGGGTGGAAACCGCGTGAAGATCAGCCGACGAGTGCTGGTGGCCGCCGCAGGCTTCGTGGTGGTGGGCGGAGCGGCGGCGCTCTTGTATCGCCCCTACCCCTCCGACCATACCCCCGAAGGCGCGTACATGCGCGTGGCGCGGCACGTTTCCGAAGAGCACCCGAACCTGGCCTTTCCCTACCTCGAGACCGAGGCCCAGTGGGCCTGCTACACCATCCGCGACGCCCGCCGGAAAGCCCTCGTGCGCATCGACAAGAGCTACCCCGAGGAAGAGAAGAAGCGACTCCGCGCCGAGTACGCCCCCTTCGCCGACGCGCCCGACGGCGCCGACGTATTCGCCATGCTCGCAGCCCGGCGCGGGTGGACGGCACGCCTCCGAAAGGACCTCTCGGGCGTCACCTCGGTGGAGGTCAACGGCGAGCGCGCAACGGTGATCACGGCCCGGGGCACGCGCTACTCGTTCCGCCGGCGCGACAACGGCATATGGGGCCTCACCATCTTCACGGCAGAGCTGGTGGCGGAGAGCGAGCGCGTATCGCGGGATCTTGCGCTGGTGGAGCACGCGGCCGACGACTACGACCGTGGTCGGTAGTGGCGTACCGTTAGAGCTTTTGAATCAGGCTTAAGATTCGGCAACGGAATTACCCCGTGCGGCGCGTTGCATGGGTACCCGCGACGTCCTATGACACCCGGTATGCGTCCTCACTTCGCGTTGCTCTCCCTCGCCACCGCCCTTGTCGTCGCAGCCTGCAGCGGCGCAACGACCCCCGACACCGGCGCATCGGGCAACGCGAGCAGCAGCAGCGGCGGAAGCAGCGGCGGCGCCAGCGACGCGAGCACCGAGCCCGATCCGTTTGCCGGCCCCTCCACCTGCACCAGCGGCAAGACCTTCGTCGGTCGCCAAGGCGAGAGCATGCGGCCGGGCGAGGCGTGCAACACGTGCCACAAGGCCCAGCGCGTGAACCGCATCTTCGCCTTCGCCGGCACGGTGTACCCCAGTGGTCACGAGCCCAACGACTGCGTGGGCACGGTCGAGGGACCGCTGCAGGTAGTGATCACCGACGCCACCAACGCCGAAGTGAAGGTTCCGGTCAGCGCCGGCAACAATGGCAACTTCGCGCTCCTCACCACCAAGCTGGTGGCCCCCTTCACGGTGCGCGTCGAGAACACCGCCACCGGCAAGTCGCGCGCGATGACCCGCACCCTGGCGGCGGGCGAAGGCGACTGCAACAGCTGCCACACCGACCCGGGCGCAAGCTCGGCGCCGGGCCGCATCGTCGCGCCCTGAGCGCGTTCACGGTCCAGTAGGAGCCGGGGGTGCGCCCAGGAGGGAAAATGCCCCCAGACAGACGTAGCCCGCGACGCCGTCGGGGATGGCAGCCCGAATTGCCTCCCCCTGTCGATAGTTGCTGGGCGTGACGGCAATGTAGCTCGTTCCAGAATACGTCTCTCGAGCCGGATTCAGTTTGTACGGTTGAAGCGCCATCTCGTATTGGGCGTTGGTTGCTTCGGATACGTCGTCACGCAAGAGAAGGCGCAGCGATTTGCACCCTTCCGATGCCGGCAAGTAGGCTGCCAACGATTGCGTGGGGGCCTCGGGTTCGAGACAGCGGAATGCGAGCCGTCGCGGCTTCGTGCTGGCCAGCGAGCGGTGTTCGCTGGAAACGGTCATCAGCCAATGGTCGTCGGGAGAAAGCGCGTAGACGTCCTCGATGCGCGATTCGCCGGCCTTGACGCGATTGGGAAACGCCACGGGCATCCACGATGTGCCGCTCCACCGCTCCACGTGTCCAGCAGACGAGACGACCCAGGGGCTCCCGAGCTCGAAGCCGGCGGCGGCGAGGATCTCCTCAAAGTATGGCCACTTCCACTCTTCCACGCCTTGGCGGTCTGGCTGGAGTCGATAGACGCGGCCCGACTTGGAAACGAAAACCGGTCCCGCGGGTCCGCCCGGAAGGAGCAGCATTCCCCCCTTTGCCTCGCCGGAGGGCAAACGCGCCGGCAGCCGGCTCTTGCCGTCGAAGTGCTGGAGATCGTCGCCCCAGTGGAGCCAGAGGTCGTCGGGACGATCGCCCACGATCGAAGGCTCCCATTCGACCGAAGAGTCCACGCTGAGCTTCCGGTGCACGGGTCGGTCGAGATCCGGCGGGTCGAAGTGGAGTGACGCTCCCACATCTGCGCGGGGCTATAGAAGTTCACCAGGGTGATCGTTTCGCCGGACGCGAAAGTACGAAACCCTGCCAGAAAGCGGTACGCCTTGGGACTGGTGATCAAGTGAGGAGTCGCCCCGGTCCCGTCGCCGATGCTGGTGAACCCCTCCTCGCAGTCGCTCGCATCGACGTGGCGCAGGCACACCCGCCGAGCTGGCGAGCCCGGTCGCTGTCGACCTCGAGCGCAACATCGCGACCGCCAGTCCTTCTGCGTTTGCAATCGTCGGGCGCGGCCTCCTTGCCGAGCAGTTCGCACCGAATGGCGACCAGATTCCCAGCTCGGTGAAGGACGGCAAGCTGCAGCGTCGAATCCTGGAGAACGTGCCCTTCTTGTGTGCGTCCGACGTCGACAAATCGTGCAAGCACGCCGACTCTTCAGACCCGACCGTCACCGAGTTCGCCGTTTCGTCGGCCCACGTCATTGCGGGTCGAGCGGCCTTGTCCGCGGATTCGGGAGCGGCCATGTTCGACCAAGCCACGTTCTCGAACAAACCGACGGTGCTGGCAGTGACCAGCATCGGAATGCTCGACCCCACGGGCATTCCCAACGCGACCATCGGCGTACGCACCTCGATTCACAAGTCGTTCCTCGTCGAAGGCGCAAAATCGGCTGCGGCCGCTGGCGGCTACCCCGTTCCCGCGTGGGCAGGCGGCCCCGACGCCAAGGCCACGGGCGACGCAGGCGCCGCGCCCGACGCCGGCGCGACGGCCGGCAATGGCGACCCCGTGGTGCAGCCGAGCTCGTCGTGTAGCCACGGCGGCAGCCCAGGCGGCGGCCCAGGCGCCGCGAGCGCCTGGACGATCGTCCTCGCGCTGGCGCTCGCTATCAAGCGAAGCAAGAGGCGCGGCCTTGGGAGCGCAGCCGAAGATGTTGACCGATGACCGCCGAATGCTACCCTTCTGGGCTGACCTCTGGTGACCATCCCACCAACCAGATCCCTCGTAACGAGATGTACCTAGACGCACTGACAAGTGGAACGTTTCATAGACCTGGCGATGACTTGGGCGGTGAGCCGAACTTCTCGTTGCAAACGCTCGTTGAAGTCGGGCGTGCGTTTCGAGGGACGGATGGGTTGCCCGACGGATTCGGCGAAGGGTTGCTTCTGAACGAGTTTGCGCCGTACCGCCGCCAGCGACGCTGGCTGCTCGGGATGGGGTATCGCTTCGTCGAGCTCCACGACCGGCCCGCCGAAGACCACGTGGCGCCAGAGCTGCAACTCCTCGCAATCCTGCGCGAGCGCCGATTTCCGTATACTTCACTAGGGCCCGCGGTAGAGGGGCTACTGAAGATGTCGCCGCGGGCGACCTTCGACGATGCGGGTTTCATGCAGGCGACCCGCGGCAACAATTGTTCGCATGAGGGGTCCCACGGAGTCATTTACGAGCTGGCGCGCGAACGAGCGGGAACCAAGAGCTTCTCCGGCGAGGCGGTCACGGAAGCCTTGCTGGTCGGCGAAGGCTTTGCCATCGCGTTCGACCTCCTGCTCACCTTCATGCTTCTCAGCCACGAGCGCCGATCTGCGCCACTGCTGTTCTCGCTCAACGTGGTCCAAAGCTCACTTGGACTGAGGGAACTGGAGCGGGCGCAACCGGGGATTCTGCGTCGACTTGCAGCCTTCGCCCAAGATGAGCCTACGGGAATGCTCAAACTCCTGACTGCGGCCAGTCTGGTGGCGAACGTGCGTCCCGTCGCCCGAGCTCTGGGAGCACCGTTCGTTCAATACTTGGTCGACTTTTCAGGTCTTGATTCGCGATACGCCGAAGAGGCCAAGGTCCTCATCGACGCTTCATTGAGCCTCGGAATCGATTTTCGCAGAGACCTCGCGCGGACCTTCTTCAGATTCAACGATCTTGAAGGGGCTTATCACGCCGTGTGCCAGCGCCCGCTGGAGTACCACTTCGAAGCGGGAAGCCTGTTTCACGATGTGCTTCCCTCCGCCACGGCCGTCGCACTCGTAGACTGACCGCGATGAGCACGCCCCCCAATCCCCAAGACGAAAGCGAAGCTTCGCGCAACGCGCGTCTGTATCGTCCGGCAGCGTATGCTTCGCTCCGGCAAGGTCACGACAGTGGGTCGCCGCTCCAGCTCGACACGACCGCAACCGCAACCGCCTATCACGCTGCCGTGATCGCGCTTCTGGTCTCGCTCGCGGTTGCTTTGGCGGTGCCTTTGAACGACAGCGCGCGCGGACGCGGGTTCGTGCACGTGGTGGGGTCGCGCAGCGTCACCGGCGTCGCGGATGGTCCAGTCGAGCGCGTATTGCTGCCCGTGGGCCAGGCCGTCGTTGCGGGCGATGCGGTGGTTGCCCAGTACTCGGCCGACCAACGCTCGGAGCTCGACCGGATCACGCGTGAGTTCGAGATGCTTTGGGTGCGCGTCCTGCGCGACCCGCTCGACGTCGATGCACGGCAGGGTCTGTCTGTGACGCTACCAGCCCTCCGTCGCGCAGAGGCCGCGCTCGCCGAGCGTACCGCACGTTCGCCCATCTCGGGAACGCTGAGCGCGATTCGCGTTTCCGAAGGCACCCATGTTCTGAAGGGAGAAACGCTGTTCGAGGTCACGCCGGCGGAGGCTCCGGTGGAGATCGTCGGTGTTTTTCCGGCTGCCTATCGAGCCCACGCATCCGTCGGAAGCGTTGCCCGCTTCTGGGTCGACGGCGCCGACAGCAATGTGTCCATGCAGATTTCCTACGTCCAACCCGACGCAACGGGCCCCACGGAAATGGCGAGATTACTCGGTCCCGTTGCGAAAGGCGTAACGTTCGGCGAGGGAATGACCTTTGTTTTGAAGGGGAGTCTCGACCGAACTACGTTTCTCTCGGACGGGCGTTCGCGACCATTCTTCTCCGGCATGGCCGGTGACGTGGACCTCACGCTCGGGAAGAGGCCATTGATCTTCTTGCTGGTGCCGTCACTCCGACGTCTCGTGTATCGCTAACGCATGGCGGTCCGAGCGTTACGAACGACTGTCGAGTTGGTATCACAGACCACAGAAGTAGACTGCGGTGCCGCCTGCTTGACGATGGCCTTGCGCTGCCTTGGTGCTCGCTACCACCTCAACGAAATCCGCGAGGCTATTGGAATCGGCCGCGACGGGGTGAACGTAGGCCACATTCAAAACGCAGCGAACCAACTTGGGTTCAAGGCGCGGGCGGTGCGCATCGAGCTGGAGGCACTTCGTTTCTTGCCTTCGGGCACCATTCTTCATTGGGAATTCGAGCATTTCGTCGTTTTCGAACGCACGCTCAAAAATGGGGGTGCGATCGTCGTCGACCCGGCGTTAGGACCGCGAAGGGTTGGAGCGCGTGAGCTCGACCGGTCGGTGACCGGAGTGGCGGTGATCGTCGAAAATGGGACAAATCTCAAGGAGGGCCAGTCCTTCGGCCGGCCAACGTTTCGTCTCTTCGTAGACGTACTGAAGGCGGCACCGGAGACCGCCAAGGTCTTCGTGGCTTCGGTTGCGATCCAGATCCTGGCGGGACTGCTTCCAGCGCTGAGCGCATCGATCGTCGACCGCGTGGTCCCTCGCCATGAGCTCGACATGATTCCGATTCTCGCGGTGAGTCTCGCCGTGATGGCGGTCTTTCTTTTCGCTTTCACCATCTTGCGTGGGCTCCTGCTTACCCATCTGCGTGTCCGGATTGGTCTCGAAGTCGGAGGCCGACTGCTCGAGCATCTCATTCGGCTCCCTCTTGGCTACTTTCAGCGACGAACGCCGGGTGATTTGCTCGTCCGCGTTCGCAGCAACGAGGCCCTGCGAGAGGCCGTGAGCTCGACCATGTTGGCGGGCGTTCTCGACGGTGTTCTCGTGCTCGTCTACATGGGCGTACTTGCATGGCTCCTGCCGAGCATTGCGGTGACGGTCTTCTTGCTCGGCTTGGTGAAGCTCGTTGCATTTCTTGCCTTTCGGCGTCGGGGACGCGAGCTGGTCAGCGAGTCTCAGTATCGGCAGGGATTGGCCGACAACCGCTTGATCGACATGCTCTCGGGCATGGAGACGCTGAAGGTCAACGGTGCGGAGGCCAACGCACTGTCGCGCTGGACGTCGCTTTACGTGGACGTGCTCAACGCGGCCTTGAAGCGGGGCGTTCTGTTGTCGATCACCGACGCTGCGTCCGCCACGGTCCGCGGTGCAGGCCCGTTCGTCGTTCTACTGGTCGGAGCCCGCAGCGTCATGGCGGGGCAGATCTCGCTCGGTACACTGCTGTCGGCGCTGGCCCTGGCCCAGGGAGTCATCACCGCGGTGAGCGGCCTTTTGGACAATCTGGGGCAACTCGACTCGATGGCAGCCATCGTGAGTCGGCTGGACGACGTGTTCCTGGAGGAGCCCGAAGAGCCCGAGAAGCGGCCCCCTGCCCCGGTGATAACGGGCCAAGTGACGCTTCGTGGGGTGGGGTATCGGCCAACGCATCGCTCGCCTTACCTTGTGCGCGACGTGAACCTCGAGGTGCCCTCTGGATCGTTCGTCGCCATCGTGGGTGAGTCGGGCTCGGGGAAGTCGACCATCGCATCGCTGCTTGCAGGCCTCGTTGCCCCGACGGACGGTGACGTCTTCTACGACGGCGTTCCCCTCCATTCGATGGACCTTGCGAGCTTGCGACGCCAGATCGGGGTCGTGGTGCAACGGCCCCAGGTCTTCGGCGACAGCGTTCTCGACAACATCACCATGTTGGCGGACTTTCCGCTCGATGACGTCGAGGTCGCAGCCAAGGAGGCCTGCATTCACGACGACATCATGAGCATGGGCATGAGGTACCAAACGCCACTCATCGCTGGCGGCGCCATTTCCGGTGGTCAACGACAGCGCATCTCGTTGGCTCGTGCTCTTCTCCGGAGCCCCAAAATTCTGCTCCTCGACGAGGCGACGAGCGCGTTGGACGCTCATACCGAAGCACGGATTTTTCGCAATATTCTTCGGCTCGGCTGCACGCGTATCGTGATTGCGCACCGGTTGAGCACCGTTCGCCACGCAGACCTCATCCTCGTTACCAAGGAGGGGCGCATCGTGGAAACCGGCAAACATGACGAGCTCCTCGCACGTGGGGGCGTATACTCGCTACTGGTCGCGGCGCAGACGCAAACCGCCGGTGCCATTGCACCGCGCGAAGAGGAGACCCCCCTGCCATGAAAACAGCGAGCGCCTATCTGGTGGCTCTGACGGTCATCGTCGTGGGGTCCATCGTGGCGGTCCGGCAATCCGAGAAAGACGCGTCCAGGACCGGCGCTCCAGAAGCGTCGCTCACGGCAATATCGGGCCCCACGCCATCCGCGTCTGGCAAATCCGACGGCAGGTCGCCTCCGTCGGAGTGGGTCGGGGTGCTTCTCGGTCGCCGGACCGTCGACGTAGGGCCACGAGTTGCGAGCCTCGTCCGTTCCGTCACCGCTCGTGCTGGCGAGAACGTGCCGCAAGGTGCTGTGCTCGCTACCCTCGAAGCGAGGGAGCGGGCGTATGCCGTCAAGGCAGCAACCGCCGCGGAACGAGGCCAGGCTGGTCGAGCTGCGCGCACGGCTCGCCTTCGTACGCAGGCTCTTGTGTCGGACGAGGAGGCAGACCTTGCTCGCTACGACGCAGAGCAGAAGTCCGCGGAGCTCAATGTCGCCCGCGTCCTCGCCGAGGACGGCATCATTCGTGCTCCGTTCGCCGGCACGGTGGTGGTGCGAACGGCAGAGCCTGGCGCCTTCGTGGGGGCTGGGTTCCCCATGTTTCGTCTCGTGGATACCGCAGGGGCTCGCATCCGGTTTGGCGTTTCGACCGAGGTGGCCACCAAGCTCACCCTGGGCCAGCCGGTTTCCTTTCGCATAGACGGTGAGGCCCCTCTTCGTGGAGGGCGCGTATCGACGATCTCCGCAGAGGTCGATCGCAGCGCCGAGCTCGTTGTCATCGAGGCCGACGTACCGGAGCCTGGAATCGTACGCAGTGGCGTGCGCGTTCGCGTCTACCTCGACGGGCGCCAGCAGTAGGGAATGAGGTTCTCGACACCTGCGACGAAGAAAGGCAGCGGCCGGTTGCCCGGGCGCTGCCTATTCGGTCTATATTCTCGCTCTTCAGGCGAAGTGGGGATACTTCACGCGGCCACCGCCGATGACGTGGCGCAGGTCGTCGGCCTGGAGAACCTGTACGAGCGTGTCGAGCGACTCGACGCGCTTGGGCTCCGTGGTCGCTTCTGCACTCTTCGGCGTGGACGGGACGATAGGCTTGGTCTTCATGGGAACTTCTCCTGCGGCAGGCATTGATTGCGAGCCGTGGACCAACCTCTCGCAACTCCTGTGCCTATGCATGGCCTTCGGCACTTCCCTTTGATTTCAAGCGACCTTGCACGGTACATGAATGTCTCGCATACGCCATTGCCGGCAACGCACCGTCGCGTTGCCGTCCGCGCCTCCTTCCGTGAAAGCATCGCCAACCACTGCGCTCTCCAGCGCGCACAAGACGGTAGCTGCGTTGGGTTCACACGTGAAGAAGAGAAAGGCAGCGGCCGGTTGCCCGGGCGCTGCCTTTTCGCTCTATATCCTCGGTCTTCAGGCGAAGTGGGGATACTTCACGCGGCCACCACCGATGACGTGGCGCAAGTCGTCGGCCTGGAGAACCTGCACGAGCGTATCGAGCGACTCGACGCGCTTGGGCTCCTTGGTCTCTTCTGCGTTCTTCGGGGTGACAGGGGCGACGGGCTTGTTTTTCATGAGATTTCTCCTGCGGCCGGCATGGGTTGGCCGCGAACGAACGAAACGCAACACGTGTGCCGACGCATGTTCGACACTTCACCAATGATTCGAGGCGCTCTCCCCTCCCGCAGCGTGCCTATTCCGCCTGGCTTTCTGCGCAGGCGCTGCGCTCTCCAGCGCGCACAGCGCAGGAGAAGAGCGGCAGCGGCCAGGCTACCCGGGCGCTGCCTTGGCTCTACGTCCTAACTTCTCAGTTGAAGTAAGGATAGTGGACGCGGCCGCCGCCGATGACGTGGCGCAGGTCGTCGGCCTGAAGAACCTGCACCAGCGAGTCGAGTGACTCGACGCGCTTGGGCTCCTTGGTCTCTTCTGCGTTCTTCGGGGTGACGGGGGCGACGGGCTTGGTCTTCATGGTAAGATCTCCTGCGCTTGAGTGCGTGCGAAAGGTGGTAGCAGAGCAACTGGCACCTCACCACCCGTTCCATGATTTTTCTTGTCGTATTTCAATGACTTGCATGCGCTCTCCAGAGCGCATACACGGCAACTTCGCCAGCCGGTGCCGCGCCGGGTCGAGCGACCAAGCAAGGCGATTTGGCGCCACGGTGAACCGCCATGACAACGGCGGGGAGATACGGGTAGAATCGGGCCGAATGGAGTACTTCGCACGGCTTGCGCAAACAGCGTACAGGCATTGGAATCTACGGAAACAGGATGTACTCGCGTTTCCCGAGAGCGCCGCCGCCGCGTTGCACGAGCTTCAGCCGAGCGAGCACATCAGGGTGGAGGACGTCCCGGCTTGGGTAGCTTCGTGCGAGTCTTTGCCGATCCAGGTCGACCCAGGCTCGACCTTCGGAGAACCACCGGTTACGGTGTTCAACGATGGCGTCGTTGCGGTCGACATCTATTTTTGGCTGACCTCTACAATAGGCATCCACGACCACGGTTTTGCCGGGGCTTTCTCCGTCGTCGAGGGTAGCAGCATCGAGGTCGAGTACGACTTCTCGGTGAATACTCGCTATAACGAGTCCCTCATGAGCGGCGCCCTGCAAAGGCGCGACATTTGCGTCAATCGAAAGGGGGCCGTCCGCCCCATTGCACCCGGTCGCGATTTCATTCACTCACTGTTCCACCTCGACTCACCGTCTGTGAGTCTGGTGATTCGTACCAACGTCCCCTCTGCCCTTCCGCAGCTGGAGTACTGGCAGCCTGGAATCGCCATTCGGACGTCGTCCCAGGATTCGGTCGTGCAGCGACGCCGCATGGGGTTCGTCCCCTTCTTGGGAAAAACGCGCCCCGACGCCCTGGGTGACTACTTGCTCGGCTTCGCGCAATCGGCGGCCCCCCAAGACGTATTGCATGCGTTACGCAGCGCGCTGCCGTTCTTTCGCAACGACATCGCAGCGCTGAACGACTTGCTCCGCGAGCTCAAGCCGAGGTTGGGCTCCCTCGTCGACGATCTCGTTACCGTGATCAAGCGACAAGGCAGGATCGAAGCGCTCACGAGACTTCGGGAGGTCGTGACGGACCCGCAGACCCGCCTGCTATTGGCCGTCCTCTTGCACGCACAGGGCCGCGACGAGCTCCTGGAGCTGGTCGCGTTGGTCAGCGACCCCTTGAAGGTCAGCGCCAACGACGAAGTACTGCGACTCTTCAGAGGCCTACACGACCAACAGGTTCAGGATCCCGTGACGGCGGCGCTATCGCAGTGCGACCAAAACGCGCTCGTGGTCGGACTCGAGCTGGCATTGCGAGGCGACCCCACCGCGGCTATTCTGCAGGTCATGCGTACACACGCCGACGCTTCCATTCGCGCCAATGCCGACGGCGTCGGGGAGGCGCTGACGCGCTCGCCCTTGCTCGCCCCACTCTTCAGTTCCTGAGAAGCGGGACTGCTACCACATACCCGGCGCGTACCCCAGGAGCTTTCAGATGGACCGTTCGAGAGACGCCGCAACCAACGATTCAGACGACGATGACGATGTATCCGTCCTCCTCGATACGATCTCGCGAATGGGGGACGCCATCGCAAAAGAGTTTCGCGGAGCGAACGGCTCACAGCGGAGCGCCTACACGAAGTTGGTAAGCGCCTGCGTCTCGCAGTGCTTCGGTGTGGGGTTGAGCGGTCCGCGTGGCCGTGCGAACGTCATGGCGGCGGCGCTGTGGGGGAGAGTGCTCGAGAGTACCCGGAACCCCCGCGTCGACTTCCTCCCGAGTGCTCCGTGGCTCTCGTCGGAGCACCTCGAGGCGATGAGGCTGGAGGCGGAGCAGGTGTCTGCCGGTGCCGTCGGCGACGGGGTCGACAACTATCCGGTCACCACCACGGCTCCACCGGGCGGTGCGCGAGGCATCGAGGGCAACGAGCCCTTCTTTGTCTGGGCAGAAGAAGCGTTGGGGGTCGCGCTGCGTCGCGAGGTGACCCTCAACTACCTGAACTACACCCACGCTGGTCACCACTGTGAAGCCCATCTCGATCAGCCGCACATCTTCGAGTACAACTGCTTGGTGTGCTTGGCGCACGGCGCCGAGGCCCCGAATAGCCCGCAGTCGCAACTCCGGCTTTTCGTGGACAACAAGTGGCTGTGCTATCGAATCCCAGTTGGCGGTGCGCTGATTTTTCACAGCTCATCCACGATTCATGGTCGCACGCCGATCATGGAGGGGGAAACCCTTCGCATGCTCTCCATCGGTTTGTGCGCACGCGACAACCGCTGAAACACCATTTCCGACGCTTCGGGGTGGTGCTGACGGTCAGCGTCTCGCGTACTTTTCCTCGGTACGCGCGATGACGGCTGTCCAGGTATTGAACCACACCTCTCGGAGCGAGGGCGGAGACAGATTCTCCACACTGCGGAGCGCTTCGCGTCCTTCCTCGAGCGTGCAGTAGTTTCCCGAGACCGCCAGCGACGTCGTCTCGTTCCTCACCGCGTGCCACCACCCCGGTGGGACGAAGATGGTGTCACCTCGCTGGAGTCGAGCCTCGTAGAACGTGCAGGGAAGACTCGGCGCCGTGAAGGGATTGAGCGATTCGGCGCGCTCTTCCGTCATGTCTCCCGGGGCACACAAGCGCCATACCTTGGTGCCTTCGAGCTGGGTCATCCACGTGAACGTGCCCCACGTATCCTGATGCAACCGGGTGTACGTGTCCGGCGGCCCAAGGTAGATGGTGATCCACTCCGCCCACGCCTCCTCGCGCCTCGACAACGGAAAGCGTACGTCCTCCGCCAGCGCGGATCGAATGGCGTCATCGAAGGGAGGCTCGATGTGATAGTCGGCGAGGTAGGCGGGGCCCCGGGACGACTCGAAGCGTCCTGGATCGCTCAGGTATGCGAAGAACGCGGAGCCCTCGATGTGCGCCGGCATTCCGTCGGGAAAGCGGACCATGAGCTTGCTGTGCTCGAGTCGAGAGGCGAGGAATGGAATGGACCACTTCTCGAGCGCGGGCGTAGCGCTGGCGCCCTCGACGACGATGGGCACGGAGGTATCGGCGAATTCGCTTCGAAAGCGCTCGGAGCCTTGGATGCGTTTCAGGGTGCTGACTTCTGCCATGGGTAAACCTATTTCAGTAAATCTTGGATGGTTGCAGCGAGCGCAGTCACGATGAACCGACCGGTGACACGATTTTTCGTGTCGAGCGAAGGGTTGTATTCTGTCCAGTCTGCGCCCACCAAGTGCGAGCGAGTCGAAATCGCATTCAAGATGCTTCGAAAGTCTCCCAGGGTCAACCCTTCGGGCTCCGGGTAATTCACGGCCGCAGCAACGACCGGGTCGAAGGCATCGGTGTCTACCGAGAGGTAGACGGGAGCTCCCGGAGTGAGCGCGTCGACGAGCTCGTGCACGGCGACCTGTCGGACTCCCGAGGGCGACTTCGAGAATCCACCGCTCAACCCGCGTACACCGATCTGAACTACCTGCGTCACCAGTGCTTCCGCCACGGCGTAACCAATGAAGGAGGCGTGGGTGGGTCGAGCTCCCTCCCGGATCTCCTCGAAGTCATGATGTGCATCTACGTGTACCAACTGAAATTCGGGAACACTCGCCCGCAATCCGCGGAGTGCAGCGAGTGTGACCAAGTGGTCGCCGCCCAGCAGCAGTGGCTTCTTTCCTTCCTTGCCAATGAGCCGCACTGCATTGGCGAGGAAGGCAAGATACTCGTCATCGGTCTGCGTAGGTCGAAATGGAATATCGCCGAGATCACTCACGGCGCTCGACTCGAAGACGAGCTGGTGTCGTCGATGATCGAAGAGTCCGTATTTTGCGGCGTTCGTCGTCGAAGGGTGGGACGCCTCTCGCAAGGCAGCCGGTGCCGCCCAGCAACCGGCGTGAAATTGCGGGCCGCCGCGATCGTAGGGCGCGCCCAACACGACGACCTGGCCGCAGGTCCCGGTCATCGATCCAAAGAGCGTGGGGTAATCACTCACAGATCGATCGTAGGCAGGTCCCCGAGGTTCCGCAATCGTGATGTAGTTCGCACCAGGTATGCTCACGTAAATTTGCCGAAGGGTCGAGGCTCGCGCCTCCGGAGCGACGTGATGGTCAGGCAAAGACCTGCGCGCGCAGGAGGTCGAGCCCCACGTTGCCGCAGGCCAGGACTTTCGCGTGGAAGTCCTTGAGCTCGCCGCCCTGCGCTCGGTGCTCGTCGCGCAGGGCGAGCATGGCGCGCTCGCCGACCTTGTAGGAGATGGCCTGTGCCGGCCATCCGAGGTAGCGGGTGACTTCGCTCGCTGCGTGCTCGGGCGTCAGTCCGCCCAGCGTGTGCATCATCTCGACGCCGAGATCGAAGGTCCATGCCTCACCGGGATGGAACGGCGCATCGTTCGGGATGCGCAGCCCCAGGTGGGCGCCGATGTCGAACACGACGCGGCACGCCCGAAGGAGCTCGTTCACCAGCATGCCCAGCTCGTATTCCGGGCGCTCGTAGTACCCGAGCTCGCCCATGAGACGCTCGACGTAGAGCGCCCAGCCCTCGGCGAAGCCCGAGTACCCGTAGGCGATGCGATGGAGCCGGCAGAGGTTGGCAGTGAACGATACCTGAAGCCCGCACTGCAGGTGATGGCCAGGGAAGCCCTCGTGGTACGCGGTGCTGATCTGATCGTAGAGGGGGAAAGGGCCGTCGCCTTCGAGCGAGTACCAGACGGTGCCTGCGCGCGAGAAGTCCTCGGATGGCGGCGTGTAGTAGGCGCCCAGCGGCCCGCCCGCGGGCGCGAGCTTCACGTCGATCTGGCGAATGCACGCGGGCACGTCGAAGTGCGCGCGGTCTAGCTGCATGAGGGCGCTCGCCTGCCGCTCTCGCATGATGCGCAGCAAGCTCTCGCGGTCGGGAGCCGCGAGCGTTGCGTCGCTGCGGACGTGCTCGATGAGGTCGGGTATGCTCTTGCCCGGGGCGATACGCTTGCCGAGCTCGGCCAGGCGTTGCGAGATGCGTAGCACCTCGGTCCACCCCCAGGCATACGTCTCCTCGGGGTCGGGCGTCGAACCGAGCCAGCGCCTCATTTCACGCAGGTAGCGCGGGCGGCCCACGCCATCCTCGTGCGGGGCGTGGGGTAAATACGTTGTCTCCAGCCAGTCTGCGAAGGCGCCATACGCAGCGCGCGCACGCGCGGCGCCGGCTTCGATGCGCGCGCAGAGCTCGGCGCCGTCGGTCGAAGGGCCGAGACCGCTTTCTGCGAACGCTCGAGCGAGCCCGCTGAAGTACGATGTGTCGCCCTGGTGTACCCGGCCTTGGGCGACGCACGCGCGCACTTGCCGGGCCGCGACGACCTCACCGGCAGCCAGGCCGGCCGCGAGGCTCGCGCGATAGCCTTCGAGCGCGCCTTCCAGCCCCTCGAGCCGCGCGGCGATGTTCTCCCAGCCGGCAAGGGTCTCGGTGTCCATGGAGTCGAACACCAGGCGGAGCCCCTGAAAGGTCGAGGCAATGCTGTTGAGGTCGGTGAAGTGATCTCGGTGCTCGAAGGATTCGAGCTCACCCTCGAGCCAGTCGACCATGACCGCGACCGCGAGCTTTCCCCATCGCTCACTCTGTGGCGGAAGCTCCGCCACCCGCGCCCGCCAGTGTCGCACGCGCTCGGACGCGCGCGATACGCCGGCCGGCGACAAGTCGTCCCAACGGTGATCGTGCCCTGGCACCCCGGAGAAGGTGGCTTGAATCGGGTGCAGCTCGGCTATCTCGTCCATGAGCGCGTCGCTCAGCACAAAAGGGGTAGTCATTGGCTCAGCCATAGCACGGGGTCATAGGTACCTCTGGGGCGACGCAAACGTCGTGCCACGACCGGCGGTGCGCGTTGTCGCGTCAAGGAGCGGTGCGCTTTCTGGATCGCACCCGCAACGGGTTGCCGAACACCGCAAGAGGGCGCCGGCAGGCGCGCACGTGGCACGATGAAGTGGGACGAATTCTGGTGCAATTGGGACGGCATGATGAATGCTAGACTCCAAAGTGAGTCCAGTGACTCCGCTCACACCGTCAGGTCCCATGGCCCCCTCCAGCTCCCTCCTTGCGTCCTTGCTCGTTTTCTCCACGGCAGCTCTTGCCTGCGTCGCGTGCGGCGCAACCGAGACCCCGGCCGAGGAACCGACGTCGGACGACTTCACCGGCGTCAATGTCCTCGACGGCTACTCGACGGCGCCATTCGCGGCTGCCTTCTCGCCCGGCGTACTTCGCGTGAAGCTTCCGAAGACTCTCCGGCAGGGCACCCTATCGACCTTCGTCGGCGGCGCCGGCCTCAAGGCTCGTTGCGACCTCGTTCGAACCGACACCTACCGCACCACCGAGCTCGTCATCCCGGTGGGGCAGGGGCTCGGCATCGATGCGAAGTCGTTCCAGTTCCTGCGGCAGAGCGACGGCAGGGCAGCCGTGCGGGCGCCGATCCGACCCTACCCGGCAGAATCCGACACGCGCATCCCGCTGACCCTCTACTGCGTAAGCGGCGATGCGGAAATGCCCACGGCCGCGCTGGTGGAAGAGTCGCTCACCAAGGGTGGCCCGTACAATGGCTTCGCGTTCACGTCCTCGCGCCCGAGCGCCAGCGATGCAGGAGTCGACGCCCACTGAATTGACCATGAAGGTTTCGCGCCATCGCCGGTGCAGGCGGCTGGTCTACGGGTTGGCCGCCTGCGCAATCCTGGTTCTGTTGGCCTGTAGTCGCTCCAGCGACGTGACCACGGCAACGCACGCGCCCGCGAGCTCGGCGCCGCAACCACCAGCGGCGGCTCCGGCTCCGGTCGCACTTCCGAGCGCCTCGACCCAGCTCGAGGAAGCGGACGTGCCCGCGGTGCTCGCAAAGGTGGAGAATCCCCGGATCGTCGAAGCGCGAGGAGCCATGGACCACTTTTACACCCGCCTTGCGCAGGTGGTGCGGGGCACCTCCGATAGGCCACTTCGGATCGCCATCTACGGCGATTCGAACATGACGATGGACTACATTTCCGGGAGCCTGCGGCGCACCCTACAGAACAAATTCGGCGACGCAGGCCACGGGTTCGTCTCCTTCGCGCAGCCATGGCAGTGGTATCGGCACATGGATGTGAGGCACGACGTGTCGAAGTTCGGGTGGGCGCACTATGCGACATCCGATCGTCCGGTTTGGGATGGCCACTACGGCATCTCGCTTATGTGCTGCGAGAGCGATACTCGGGGAGCGTGGAGCTCGGTGGGCACCGCCGACGACGGAGGGGTAGGAAGAGTCGCCACCACCTTCGAAGTGTACTACCTCAAGCGCCCCCGAGCCGGCGCCTTCGCCGTAGAAGTCGACGGAGCTCGCAAGAGAGTCGTAGATACCCAGGCTACAGCCGAGCAAGCAACGCAGGAGTCTTTCGAGGTTCCTCCAGGTGCTCACACGCTCAAGGTCGTGGTGACGCGCGGACACGTGCGGCTACTGGGCGCCACGCTGGAGAACGGCGCGAGCGGCGTAGTGGTCGACACCTTCGGCGTCGGCGGCCTCAACTATGGTCAGTACAAGCGCGTGAGCGCGGCGACGCGCGAGTCGATGCTCGGGAGTCGTGACTACGATCTGATCGTGTTCTTACTGGGCACGAACGTCTACACCACCGACGAACGTACCGCCGCCGACATTGCCTACGTGGTCGGGCTCTACCGCGCTTCGCTCCCAAACGCCTCTCTCCTCTTGCTCAGCCCTCCCGACGCCGAAGACGACGGGCGCGGCATCCGGCAGAACTGGTCGGGGCGCATGCGAAGAAACCGAAACGCCATCGAGCGAGCCGCGCAGGAAAGCGGCGTCGCGTTCTGGGACTTGTGGGCTTCCATGGGCGGCGTCGGCTCGATGTACAAGTTCCACCACGCCGGCCTCGCCGACGATGACCTGATTCACTTCCGCAAGAGCGGAGGTGCGGTGCTCGGTCATCGCTTCGCCGAAGCGCTGCTGCGCGGTCTTCGAAGCTTCGCCGAAACGCATCCTACGGTGGGTTCGAAGTAGCTCAGTTCGAGGGCTCGTAGTGCAGATTGGGGCCGAGCCAGCGCTCGACTTCGCCGAGGGTCATACCCTTTCGGACCTGATAGTCGGCGGTCTGGTCCTTGTCGATCTTGCCGAGCGTGAAGTAGCGCGCTTCCGGGTGGGCGAAGTAGAGGCCGCTGACGCTGGAGCCGGGCCACATGGCGAACGACTCGGTGATCATCATGCCAGTGTTCTTCTCCACGTCCATGAGGCGCCACAGGGTGCCCTTCTCGGTGTGGTCGGGGCAGGCCGGATAGCCGGCCGCCGGACGAATGCCCCGGTACTTTTCTTCGATGAGCTCGGCCTTGGTGAGGTCCTCGGTCTTGCCGTACCCCCACTCCTGGCGGGCGCGCTGGTGCAGGCACTCGGCGAAGGCCTCGGCCAGGCGGTCGGCCAGGGCCTCGGCCATGATGGCGTTGTAGTCGTCGTGCTGAGCGCGAAAGCCGTCGCACAGCTCCTTGAGGCCGATGCCGGTGGTCACCGCAAAGGCGCCCAGGTGGTCGGCCAGGTTGCTGCTCTTGGGGGCCACGAAGTCGGAGAGCGATTTGTTGGGCTCGCCCTTTCCGTGCTCGGTTTGCTGGCGAAGGAAGCGAAAGGTCTCGCGCACGGTCGACCGCGTCTCGTCGGTATAGAGCTCCACGTCGTCGCCCACCGCGTTGGCCGGGAAGATGCCATACACCGCGCGAGCGGTGAGCAGCTTCTCGGCCACGATGCGGTCGAGGAGCGCGTTGCCCTCGGCGAAAATCTGCCGCGCCTGCTCGCCGTATTTCTCGTGATCGAAAATGCGCGGATAGACGCCCTTGAGCTCCCAGGTGTGAAAGAAGGGAGTCCAGTCGATGTACTCACGCAGAGTGGCCAGCGGAAAGTCTTCGATGACGTGCACGCCGGTCTGGGTGGGCACCGCGATATCGTCTTGGCGCCAGGTGATGGGCGTGCGGTTTTCGCGGGCCTTGGCCAGCGGCAAGAGCTTGTGCTTGGGCGCTGCGTGAATGCGGCGCAGCTGCTCGTAGTCGAGCCGGTGCTGGGCCACGAACGCTTCTTTGCCGTCGTCGCTCAGCAGGCTGGTGGTGACCGGCACCGCGCGGCTGGCGTCGAGCACGTGAATCACCGGCTGGCTATAGAACGGGGCTATCTTAACCGCGGTGTGGGCGCGGCTGGTGGTGGCGCCGCCCACCAGGAGCGGCAGCTTGAACCCCTGGCGCTCCATCTCGCGCGCCACGTGGGCCATCTCGTCGAGCGAGGGCGTGATGAGCCCGCTCAGGCCGATGATGTCGGCCTTCTCTTGCTTGGCGCGCTCGAGGATCTTCTCGCACGGGACCATGACGCCCATGTCGATAACCTCGTAGTTGTTGCAGGCGAGCACCACGCCGACGATGTTTTTGCCGATGTCGTGAACGTCGCCCTTCACCGTAGCGAGCACGATCTTGCCTTGGGTGCGCACCGCCTGGCCGGCCTGCGCCTGGGCCTCTTTCTCCGCTTCCATGAAGGGCGTGAGATACGCCACTGCCTTCTTCATGACCCGGGCCGACTTCACCACCTGCGGCAAAAACATCTTGCCGGCGCCGAAGAGATCGCCGACCACGCTCATGCCGTCCATGAGCGGACCTTCGATGACCAGCAGCGGTCGCCCCAGCTTGGTGAGCGCCTCTTGCGTGTCGCCGTCGATGTAGGCGTCGATGCCCTTGACCAGGGCGTGCGAGAGCCGCGACTCGACGGTGCCCTTGCGCCACTCCTCTTCGCGCTTCTCGGTGGCGGCGCCGGCGGCGCCCGCGCTGGCCAGCTTGAGCTTCTCCCCGTGGTCTACCAGGCGCTCGGTGGCGTCGGGTCGGCGGTTCAGCAGCACGTCTTCTACCAGCTCCCGCAGTACCGGCTCGATCTCCTCGTACACCTCGAGCATGCCAGCGTTGACGATGCCCATATCCATACCCGCGCGAATGGCGTGATACAGAAAAGCCGAGTGCATGGCTTCGCGAACCTGGTTATTGCCGCGAAAGCTGAAGGAAACGTTGGAGACGCCGCCGCTCACCTTGGCGTGCGGCAGGTTGGCCTTGATCCAGCGGGTGGCCTCGATGAAGTCCACGCCGTAGTTGTTGTGCTCCTCGATGCCGGTGGCCACCGTGAGCACGTTGGGGTCGAAGATGATGTCTTCTGGGGGGAAGCCCAGCTGGTCGACGAGAATGTCGTAGGCGCGCTTGCAGATACGAATCTTGTCTTGGTAGGTCGCCGCCTGGCCCTGCTAGTCGAAGGCCATGATCACCACCGCCGCGCCGTACTTCAGCACCGCGCGCGCGCTCTCCCGGAACTTGTCCTCCCCTTCCTTGAGAGAGATGGAGTTCACGATGCCCTTGCCCTGCAGGCACTTGAGGCCAGCCTCGATGACCTCCCACTTGGAGGAGTCGACCATGAACGGCACTTTGGCCACTTCGGGTTCGGAGCCGAGCAGCTGAAGAAAGCGGGTCATGGCGGTGACGCCGTCGATCATGCCCTCGTCCATGCAGATGTCGATGACGTTGGCGCCGTTCTCCACCTGCTGCCGGGCCACGCTCACCGCTTCTTCGAAGTTGCCTTCTTTGATGAGCTTGGCGAACTTGGGTGAGCCGGCGACGTTGGTGCGCTCTCCGATGATCATGTACACGCCGGCTTGCTGCACGAAGGGCTGCGAGCCCGAGAGGCGGAGCGGGCGCGAAACGGGCTGGGTCGACACCTCGGGCACCGCTTCCGCCGAGGGCGCGGCGGTGGGAAGCTGCGGCACCACGCGCGGAGGCAGGTGCTCCACGGCCTTGGCGATGGCGGCGATGTGCTCGGGCGTGTTGCCGCAGCATCCGCCAGCGATGTTGATGAGGCCGGCGGTGGCGAACTCGCCCAGGTAGCGGCCCATGTCCGGCGGCTCCAAATCGAAGCCGGTGGGCGCCAGAGGGTTGGGCAATCCCGCGTTGGGATAACAGGATATCGCCGCCTGCGCCGCCACCGAGAGCTCTTCCAGAAACGGATACATGAGGTCGGGCCCGAGCGAGCAGTTGAGCCCCACCGAGATGGGGTGCACGTGCGAGACCGCGTTCCAGAAGGCGGGCGCCGTCTGCGCAGAGATCATGGTCTCGCCGCCGCGGCCCACCGCCGCCGAGATCATCACCGGGAGCTCGATGCCGTCCTTGTCGAAGACCTCGCGAATGGCCACCAGCGCGGCCTTGGCGTTGAGCGAGTCGAAGATGGTCTCGACCAGGAGCACGTCGGAGCCACCGGCGATGAGCGCGCGAATCTGCTGGATGTAAGCGACCTTGACCTGGTCGAAGGTGCACACGCGAAAGCCCGCGTCGTCGGCGTCGGGCGAGTTGGAGAGCGAGACGGTGAGGGGCCCGATGGCGCCGGCCACGAAGCGTTGTTTGCCGTCGGCGGAGCCCACCCGGTCGGCCCACTCGCGGCACTGCCGCGCCGACTGCTCGTTGATCTCCCAGGCCAGGTCGCCCAGAAATTTGTCTTCGATGATCTTCTGGTAAAAAGCTGGGTCTTTTCGGCCGCCGTGCTCTCGCGGATCGTCCACGAAGAACTCGCTTTGGGTAATGCTGGTGGCGCCGAAGGTGTTGGTCTCGACGATGTCGGCGCCGGCCTCGAGGAAGCGCCGGTGAATGTCGCCCATCATGGCCGGCTGGGTGAGCGAGAAGATGTCGCCGTTGTTCAGCAGGTCCTTCTTCGCGTCGCGGAAGCGCGTACCCCGGATATCCGCTTCCTTCATGTCGTAGGTGCGGATGGTGGTGCCGGTGGCGCCGTCGATGATGACGATGCGGTTCTGCAGGAGCTTCTGGAGGGGATGCAACGACGAAGACATATCAACCTACCTTGGCGCGCTTTTTTGGCGCTTTGCCGCCGCCCGGGCGCGCCGGGCGCGTGGGGAGGGCGAGAGTGGAGTCGTGCGGCTTGAGCCCAATGGCCAATACCACTTGAAAGTGCGGTTTTTTCGATTCTCGACAGGCAACCTCGGAAATCGAGACGGCGAGCCCGGCGCCGCGCAGCAGAGCCCGGAGCTTGCCCGGAGAAAAGCCGGCGTGGCGTTCGCCATAGGGCGCGGTGACAGCCGGTTGCTGGTGGGCGTCGAGCGAGAGCACCACCAGCCGGCCGCCCGGGCGGAGCACCCGCGCGCACTCGGCCAGCGCCTGCTCGGCGCGCTCCGCATAGGTCAGCGTGTGGAATACCACCACCGCGTCGAACGACGCCGCGCGGAACGGGAGCGCGTGCACGTCGGCCTCCAGGGCGGCGGCGTGGGGGAACTGCCCGAGCCGCGCGCGCGCCGCAGCCACCATGCGCGGGCTCTGGTCCACGCAGGTGATGCGCTTGCAGTAGGGCGCCAGAAGCGCTGCAGCGGCGCCGTCGCCGGAGCCCACGTCGAGGACGTCGCCGAGGTCGAGCAGCGCGGCCATGCCGAGCGCCAGCGACTGCCAGGTGCGGCCCGGTGAGTAGTGCCGTTCCATCTCGCCGGCAAAGGAGTCGGGCAAGCCGCCGCGGCGCTCGCTGTCGAGGTCGGTGAGGCGCTGTTGATCGCCGGTGAGTGTGGCGTCGGCCGCGCCGGTGAGGTCTTCGAGGATGAGCTTTGCGGTCGCGGGCAGCGTGTCGAGAGCCAGCCCATAGAACGCGTGCTGCCCTTCCCGGCGGTCGCGTACGAAGCCCGCTTCGCGCAGCCGCGCCAGGTGCGTCGACACCCGAGACTGCGAGATGCCGGTGACCCGCACCAAGTCGCCCACGCTCAGTTCGCGCCCACGCAGCAGCGCGCAGAGCCGCATGCGGCTCTCGTCGCCGAGAAGATTCAGAGCGCCAACGTAGTGGGTGAGATCCATCGTATCCGCACATCTGCATTAGCGGATGTAGGCCACCGAGGCAAGGCGGAGCGCGGGCCGGCGTTACTTGCGGGTGCGCGGGGGCTTGCGCACGCGCGTGGCCGCAGCCGACGCGGTGGCCACGGCGGAGGTCGACTTGCGGCCATCGCGGTGCTGGTCGACCTTCTCGCGGAGCTGGTGAAACTCGTCGCGCAGGGCCCGTAGCTCCTGGTCGTCGAGCTCCTCCAGCTCGATGAAGTCGTTGCGGGCGTGCGAGGAGCGAATGAGCTCGTCGAGCTTGAGCCGCAGCGTGGCCGTGTCGCGGTTCTGCGTGTACTGAATGAGAAAGACCATCAGAAACGTGATGATGGTGGTGCTGGTGTTGATGACCAGCTGCCAGGTGTCGGAGAAGTGGAAGAGCGGACCGGTGGTGGCCCAGCCCACGATGACGATGACCGCCGCGGCGAAGGCCCAGGCCGACCCCACGGTCTCGGACGTCTTCTCGGCAAAGCGACGGAAGGGCCCTTTGTTGCGGTGGGGAGCGATGGCGTCGGTCATGTTCGATGGACCTTTACACTTTTCGCGCCCCGCGCGTCGTATCGCCAAGGAGTCCCTCTTCATGCGCCCTTCCCTTTCGTACTTCTTCGGTCTTCTCGCGGCGGGAACCTTTGCGCTCGGCGCGCAGGGTTGCGCTGCGTCGAGCCCGCCCCAAAGCCCCAAGCCCCTCGATCTCTCGCTCGACGAGGGGTCTGCCTACGTGCCAAACGGCGCCATCACCCTGCCCCGCGAGTACTGGGTGGTGATTCGCTCCGCTTCCGGCTCCGCGTCGATGTTTCCGCGCCCCGACGGGCGGCCCGAGCTCTCCGCCGCGTGCACCAAGGGCGACGCGTTCGCCGCCGAGCTGCGCGACTACCGCATGTGCGCGCCGGCCGCGTCGTCGGCCGACGTTGCGCGGGTCAATGCGCTGCCCATGGATCTCGCCATGCGGGTCTCCACCCGCCTGCACCAGACCCTGCGATTTCGCCGGGAAGGCGACCACGTCGAGCCCTTTGCCTACACCACCGACGTGGTGGCGGTGTGCGAGCGCGACGCCGGCGCGCGAACCGGCTTTCTGAAGGCCCGCTGCGATCGCGAGATCCGGGCCAGAGACAGCGGCGTGCGCACCGCAGAATTTCTGGTGTGGACCGAGGCGGAGCTCACCGAGCTGCCAGCGCGACTCAATGCGCTCTACGGCGTGGCGCAGTAGCTACTCGAGATGAAAGCCGGCGCCCACGCCGAAGCCGGCTTCGCGCACGCCGTCGTTCACGCGGTTCAGAAATACGTCGGCCTTCACGTCGACCAGCTTGTGCACCGCGTAGCCGGCGCCGATGCCGAGCGGGACGTCGACCTCGCGCCCCTTGATGTTGTTGATGCGAATGCCAGTGAGCGGCCCTACGAAGAAGGCGTCGCTCACCTGGAACCAGGCGCGCACGGGAACGCTGAACGAGACGTAGTTGATGGCGGAGCCGTCGGGCCGCGATTGCCCGGTGAAGGTGAGGGGCACGAAGAGGCCGGTGTCGAGTCGCAAAATCGAAACCGGGTGCACCCACACCGGCACGCCCAGCATCACCGTGGTGCCGTTGTCGACCGGCAAGAGGAGGCGCCCCTCGACCGCCAGCTGGACAGGCCCTTTCTCGAGGACCTTGGCGCGCACCCGCAGCTCCGGGTTGGCGAAATGCCTGAAGCCCAGCGCCAGGTAGGTTTCGCGATCGGCGGACCGCGCGTAGTAGTCGGCGCGCGCCAGGTCGGAGTCGTCGCTCACCCGCAAACCCACGCGCAGCCCCACGTCGAGAAAGCGCTTGATGCCCACCACCGCTTCCAGGTTGAACCCCACGCCGTTGGCGCTGGCGTCGCCGCCGCCCACCAGCCGATAGCTCACGTGACCGAAGCCGAAGCCGGCGTCCACCGCCACGCCCAGATCGCTCCGCATGGTGATGCCGCGATCGACCCAGCGCGAGCCGGGAGGCGGCGGCTCCTCCTTGGGCTTGGGCGGCGTGTCGCTGGGAGGGGTCTCCAGCTCCGGGCGCGTGGGCTCGGGCGGCGGCGGTGGCACGCTGGGGGCGGCGGTCGACGTTCCCTTCGGCGGCTTGCCACGGGGCTTCTTCCCCGACGGCTTGGCGGTGGCCACCGCGGCCGCCAGCAGCGTCGCCAAAAGCACCGCACCCACCAAGCCGGCCCGACCGATCATGGGCCGATGCTACGTAA
Organism: Polyangiales bacterium; assembly: GCA_038210445.1. Lineage (GTDB taxonomy): Bacteria > Myxococcota_A > Polyangia > Polyangiales > Polyangiaceae > JABFRG01. The sequence goes on along the minus strand of JBBQWQ010000023.1, from coordinate 25,410 downwards.
CGCGCTCGCCCGGTTCAATGCATGGAACTGCCTCTTTTTGCGGCAAACGTGAGGGCTGCAGTACGCAACCGCGGTGTGGCTGCGAAGCCTATCTAATGCATAGTGCATGCTTCATCTGCAGGAGTTGCGGCTCCAGATAGCCCCTGCGTTCTGGCGGCAGGGCCGCGCCTGAAGCTGCCACCTGCACCCACATGGCCCCTGGATCGCCGGTGTGGATCCGCGTGGAAACGGTGGATCCAAAGTTGGGTCGAAGCCCCTGAGAAGCACCGAGCTTTGTGCCATCCAGCAGGGGGCACGAGACGTGCTATTCTCAGGGTGTGCTCGGGTCCGTGGAAAAAACGGTGGTCGCAATCGCGGTGGTTTTCTCCGCGTCGCTCTATGGCGTCGCGAAGCTCCGCCCGGTTCACCACGACTTCATGGGGTCGCCGACCCGCGAGGTCGACCCTTCGCGCCGTTCGCTGCCCGACCTGGTGCTCGACGAGGAGCCCACGCCGGCCAGCACGCGCGCGGCAACCGGTACCCGCTGGCGCATTCCCGAAACCATGGCGCAGGTGGTGTCGAACATCCGCGTGCCGTACCAGTTCCCGGAGTCGAACGCCTGCAGCGCGTGGGGCCTCCGCCCCAGCGCCATCACCGTCCGCGACACGGTGCTCACGCAGTTTCCCGAGCAGCTCATCGGCGTCGAAGGGTTCGTGTGTCGCCACGGCGCCAAGCACGGGCAAATCTCGCTTCATGGCGCCGGACGCGCGCTCGATCTCTTCCCGGGCGGCGACGCCGAGACGGCGAAGGCCCGCGGCGACAAGATGGCCGACTGGCTGGTGGCGCACGCCGAGCAGCTTCACATCCAGCTCATCATCTGGGACCGCTCGCAGTGGCGCGCCGACGGCAGCAGCGACGTCGCGTATCACGGCCCGGCCACCCACACCGACCACCTCCACGTGGAGGTGAGCGAGCGGCCTATTCCCACGCCGGCCGAGCGGCAGATGGTCATGTCTTCGCACGATCCGCTGGTGCTCGACGCGGTGAACGCCGACCGCACCGGAGTCGGCGCGCAGCCCCCGACGCTGTAGTGTTGGTCGCGGCGGTGCGGGAAGAAGACGTCGCGCAGACGCTGCTTCAGGGGTTCGATCGCCACTATCGCCTGTTTCGTGCGCTATCGCAGGGCGCGCGCCAGCGCTTCCTGGAGGCCGATTGGGCCGGCGCACGCGAGGCGGTGCGAGCGCGCATCGACATGTACGACGCGCGGGTGCGCGAGACGGTCGCCGCCCTTGAGGCCTTGCTGGCAGCGAGCGAATCGCAGCCCGACCAGGGCGCGCTCATGCGCAACGTGAAGGTGGCGTACATCGGTCTGCTCTACGAGCACAAGCAGCCCGAGTGCGCCGAGACCTTCTACAACTCGGTAGCGACGCGGCTTTTGCACCGCACCTACCATCAGAACGATTGCATCTTCTCGCGCCCGGCCATCTCCACCGAGCACATCGACAGCGAGCGGCCCTCGTATCGCTGCTACTACCCCAAGAGCGTCGACCTCGAGGGCACGCTCCGGCGCATGCTGGTCGATGCCGACCTCACCTCGGAGGCCTGCCGCTTCCAGGACCTGGAGCGCGACACCGGCTACCTCATGCGGATCATCGCCGAGCACTTTCCCCACGGCTGGGAGCTCGACGAAAACTTCCAGCTCCAGGTGCTCTCGTCGCTCTTCTACCGAGGCCGCGCCGCGTACATGGTGGGGCGCGCCATTCGCGGAAGCGCGATCGTGCCCTTCGTGGTGCCGCTCCGCAGAACACCCCGCGGCGAGCTGTACGTCGACACCATCCTCCTCGACACCAAGGCGGTGGGGCGACTCTTCAGCCTGGCCCGCGACTACTTCATGGTCGACATGGAGGTGCCATCGGCCTACGTGAGCTTTCTCGAGACCGTGGTGCCGAGCCGCTCGCGCTCCGAGCTCTACACCCTGGTGGGCCTGCAAAAGCAGGGCAAGACGCTGCTCTTTCGCGACTTCGTGTGGCACCTGTCGCACTCGAGCGATCGCTTCGTGGCGGCGCCCGGCACCCGCGGCATGGTGATGCTCGTCTTCTCGCTCCCTAGCTTTCCCTACGTGTTCAAGGTCATTCGCGACTGGTTTCAGCCACCGAAAGACGCAGACCGCGCCATCGTCGAAGCGCGCTACCGGCTGGTGAAGCACCACGATCGCGCGGGGCGCATGGCCGACTCACTGGAGTTCGTGAACGTGGAGTTTCCCCGAGAGCGCTTCGCCCCGGAGCTGCTCGAAGACTTCGCGAAGCTGGCGCCCAACTGCATCGAGGTGGGCGAAACCCGGGTGCTGGTTCGGCATCTCTACATCGAGCGGCGCCTGATACCCCTCGACATGTACCTGGCCGAAGCCGACGAGGCGCGAATGCGCAGCGCCCTCGGCGAGTACGGCGACGCCATCAAAGACCTGGCCGCGGCCAACATCTTCCCCGGCGACCTCATGCTGAAAAACTTCGGCGTGACGCGCTTTGGACGGGTGCTCTTTTACGATTACGACGAGATTACCTATCTCACCGACTGCCGCTTTCGCACCATGCCCACCGCGCGGCACGATGACGACGAGATGGCGGGCGAGCCCTGGTACGCGGTAGACCCCAGCGACGTGTTCCCCGAGCAATTTCCCCAGTTTCTGCTGCCCCCGGGCGATCCTCGACGCATCTTTCTCGAGCTCCATGGCAACCTCGCCTCGGCGGCATACTGGCAGGAGACCCAAGAGAAAGTGCGCGCCGGCAAGCCCGACGAGCGCCCGCCGTATGCCGATTCCCTGCGCTTCGCCAATCGCTTCGGGTCATGAGGGGCCCCTGCGAGGCGGGCGTTGACATCCGTGCGCCCGCAAACCACCGCTCCGCACCGTCTCCCCCCACGAGCCTCACGCAGCGAAACCCAAGACCGAGGAGGCGGACTTCCTGTCCGGTGACGAGGGCTGACGACGAGCCCGCGACGGTATCGTCCAACTTCGCCGTCAAATGATCGCGGGCCAGGCTTGCTGTTCGTAGTGGGCGCGCAGGGTGGTGAGCAGCATGGTGGGGAGCGGACCGCGCGCCATGCAACGAAGCGCGCGCTCGAGGTGGTGGGGCTGCCGGGTGCCGAGGACTGCGCAATCGACGCCCTCGGCGAAGGCGGCGAAACGCACCGCAAGCTCGTCGAGGGCCAAGTCGCGAGCGCCGCCCGGGAAGAACGTTTGCATGCGGTCCCAGTAGGCGGCGATGTCTTCGCGCGCCGGGCGGTCGGCGTGCATCCACGGTGCGTTGGCGAGCGGTCGCTTGGCGATGACCCCCACGCCCGCAGCGTGCGCGGCAGGAATGGAGGCGATGAGGGCCTCTTGGTCGACGAAGCTCACGGAGCATTCGACGACGTCGACGTTGCCGTTCGCCACCACCCAGGCGAGGGCCTCGCGATCGCCCGAGTAGCCAATGGCGCGCACCTTGCCCATTGCTTTCGCGCGCTGGAGAGGTTCGAGCAGGTTGCCGCGGCTGAGCAGCTCGAGGCTGCACGAGTGGAGCAGGAATACGTCGAGGTAGTCTGTGCCCAGGGTGGCGAGCGCGCGATCGATGCCGCCCTCGATGGCCTCCGGAGTCCAGTCTTCGGCGCCCGGCACGCCGTAGCCGCCCTTGGTGACCACCACGGCGCCGTGGCGGCGGCCGCGGAGCGCGTACCCCAGGCGCTCTTCCGACTTTCCGTAGCTGGGCGCAGTGTCGAAAACGCGGACGCCGAGCGCCAGCGCTTCGTGCACCAAGCGGGTGGCGGCTGTGTCGGTGAGCGCGGGATCACCCAGCGGGGCCGCCCCCAGGCCCAGCGCCGACACATCGATGCCGGTGTTTCCCAGAACGCGCCGGGGCAGCTCCGGCGAGGTGGAGGAAAGTACCGACGAGAGGGAGAGCGCCATGGTTTCGACTATGCGCTCACTTCGGCGGCGGCACTTTTGCGCAGCCGTCAAAGACTTTTGCGCAGCCGTCAAAGGCTTTTGCGCAGCCGTCGAACACTGGGGGTGCCCTGCGGCGGCACGCGCTGGGCGGGGGTGGCCGAGCGGAGCCGCGAGGGCAGCACGCCGAAGCGCTTCTGGAAGGCCACCGTGAAGGCCGGCAAATTAGTGTACCCTACACGCAACGCCACCTCGCTGACGTTGTAGCGGCCCGACTCCAGGAGCAGCACCGCCTCGTCCAGCCGCCGGTGCCGCAAATACGTGATGGGCGTGGTGTCGAGCTCTCGCTGGAAGGCGCGGAGGAGCGTCGATTCGCTGCAGTGGCAGCGCTGGGCCAGATCGCGAATGCTGAAGGCGTCGAAGAGCCGCGCCTCGAGGTGGGCGCGGGCGCGCACGATGAGCGGCGCCTCCTCGTGGATGGCCGAGGCGCGGGTGCTGCGGTCGAGCACCTCGCGACCGAGGAAATAGAGCTCCTTGGTGATCTCGGTCTCGAGAAAGGCGCTGGCCTGGCTGCCGTGAAGGCCGCAGTCGTGACGCTCGAACAAATATCGGTGAGCGAGCTCGTCGAACCACCGGGTGCGGGCGAAGGTGCGCCCCTCGCCGAGAATGCGGCGGAAGGCCCGGCGATCGAAGTGCGCCGCGTACTCCCGGGCCACCAGGTCCTCGGCCTTGGGCCCCACCAAAAGCGTGAGCGTCGGCGCCACCGCGCTGAGCGCCACCAGCCGATGGTCGACCCGGGCCGGCACCAGCGCGAACATGGAGCGGTCCACGCGAAACGTGGCGCCACCGTCGATGCGCAGCTCGAGGCTCGCACTCTCCAGGGGAAATATCAGCGAGGCCAAGGTCGCCGAGCGCGGACGCGACAGAATGCGCGGGTCGCGTTCGAAGAGCACCGTGAGCGCGTTCGCAGACTGCGCGGTAGAAGGCTGCGCCATACGGCCGATGCTTCAGTAGAGCCACCTTTGCGCGAGACCGCAAGCGGCGCGCATTTTACGGCGCCGCGCGGGCACGCCGTTGAACCTTCCGGAGAGGGCTGATACCCCTGGTATCTCTACGATGACCCAGCCCGCAGGCGGCGACGCACAATCGTTCCCGTGCTCCCAGTGTGGAGCCAAGCTGGCCTACGACGCCGGCGCGCAAGCCATGAAGTGCCCCTACTGTGGGCACCAGCAGGCGGTGCAGACGCGGCCTCAGCAGCCGCACCCTGCAGCCGGCCTCTACGGCCCGGGCTTCGGCCCCCAGGCCGAGGTACGCGAGATTCCCATCGAGCACGGCATGGCCATGGCGGTGCGTGGGCTCGGCACGCCGGTCACCACCATCGGTTGCAAAGACTGCGGCGCCACCGTGAACGTGGGCCAGGGCGAGCGCACCACCGCCTGCGCCTTTTGCGGATCGCACCAGGTGCTCCAGGCACACACCAACGAGCAGGCGATTCGCCCGGAGAGCCTGGTTCCCTTCAAGCTCAACAAGCAAACTGCCAACGACATGTTCGGCAAGTGGCTGGCGGGCCTGTGGTTTCGCCCGAACGATCTGCGCAAGCTCGCCAAGGTGCAGGAGATGGGCGGCGTGTACGTGCCGTTCTGGACCTTCGACTCGTGGGTCATCTCCAACTGGACCGCCGAGCGCGGCTGGCACTACTACGTCACCGAGACCTATACCGCCTACGAGAACGGCGAGCACGTCACGCGCACCCGCGAGGTGCAGCACACGCGCTGGGAGTCGGCCTGGGGCAACCGCAGCGATTTTTTCGACGACGTGCTCATCTGCGCCGGCAAGGGGTTGCCCGAAGATCTGGTGAGCAAGTTCTCGACCTTCAACACGCAAGAGCTCATTCCCTACGCGCCGCACTACCTCGCGGGGTGGCGCGCCGAAGCGTACGCGGTGGAGCTGATGCCCGCCTGGGGTATGGGCCAGCAGAAGATGTCGCAGGTGCAGCAAGGCCGCTGCTCGGGCGACGTGGGCGGCGACACACACCGCTCACTCATGGTGCAGAACAACTTCACGCGCGTGACCTTCAAGCACGTGCTGCTGCCCATCTGGATTGCCGCCTATCGGTACAACCAAAAGACCTATCGCTTCCTGGTCAACGGCCAGACCGGTGAGGTGGTCGGCAAGGCGCCCTACTCGTTCTGGAAGATCTTCTTCCTGGTGGCAGGCATTCTCACGGCCATCGGGGTGGGCGTCGGCATCTACTGGTACACCCAGGAGATGGACGACCCGCCGCCGCCGGTCGCGCCCCGCGCGGTGGTGTCGGTAACCGCCCCGCCCGTTCCCACGCCGGTTCCCACCATGACCGCAGCGCCCACCGCCACCAGCACCGTGAAGAAGCCGGGTGCGCTGCCCACCGCGCGACCGACCGCCAAGGCCGTACCCACCGGCAGCCCAAAGCCGGTTCCCGCGCCCACCGCCAAACCCACGAAGTAGACAGTAGGCCGCGCTGCGATTGGCGGGCGCGCGGGCCACGGGTCGCGTACTTCGTATACAGCGGCCTCGGCTCCGCATACGATCACGAGCGAGGAGAGTCCATGGCCACCCCCAAGAAGACCGCCGCCAAGACCAAAGCTGCGCCTGCCAAGAAGGTCGCCAAGGCAGCGGCAACGTCCACCCCGAGCACGTCGAACGGCGGCACCAAGGACGCGCCGTGGAAGCTCACCACGCCACCCGGCACCTCGGCCTTCGAGGCCTATCGCGACGAGAGCGCCGATCCGCCGGCGCTGGTGGTGCAGGTGGGCAAGACCCAGCTTCGCTACCTGCTCTCGTGCATTCGCGATCTCCACGCCATGCTCCTGGCCCACGGCGACTGGATGCCCCTGGGCGGCGCCGACGAGCAAAAGGCAGCGGCCGAGGGCACTGTCGAAGCCTGGGGGCGCGCCAAGAGCAACCCGGTGGGCGGATGGTACGGCCTGAAGAAGGGCCTGCGCGGCCGCTTCGGTGTGTACCTGCCGCCGGTGCTCGAAGCGCTGGGTCTGGCAGAGGTGGAGCACCTTCCGAAGAACAACCGGATGCGCGCCAAGAAGAAGAAGTAACCCTGGCCGCGACTCAGTGCTGCGACTGGCAGATGAAGCAGTTGCCTTGGGTGCAACCTTCTCGCGTCACGCAGGTCCCGAGCTTGCCCGGGCTGAACTCGCAGGTCTCGCCGAACTTGGAGCACTCGGTGCTGGGCGGCTTGTCGCGCTTGGTTGCCGGCGGGCACCCGAGCAGCATGGTACCCACGCTCGCCGCCCACACTGCCCTGCGCCAGCTGATCGTCATCGCTCCACGCTACACCAAGCCCCCACGCGCATTGACAGAACGTCGAGCGCCGCGCGAACGGGCTGCCAGTTCGGCGACGAGCGCCCCCGACAACGGGCGAATCCCGGAGAAACGGGCGCGGCACGCGCCTTGCTGCTGTCGAGGCAAGAAAGCGAGCCTCACTACATGCACTATGCACACGTATTCGCCCCGGCCCTCGTCGCGGTTTCGCTCCTCGCCTGCGCCAGCCCGCGCCCGACCCCCGCAGTCTCGACCTCGCACGGCCCCAGCGCCGCCATTCCCAACCCGAACGCGCCACGCCACATGTACCGCCTGGACTTCACCGTCAGCGGCGGCGCCGCGGGCGAGACCAACGGCGCCGACGGAACGTACTCGATGACGCTGGAAGAGGGACGACATGGCGAGATCGTCTCCGGCGCCAACGTCCCCCTGAGCTCCGCCGGCGCGCCGCGCATGGACGTGGGGCTCAAGATCAAGGCCACGTATGCGCTGGTGGGCGACGATCTGCTCCTCGACAGCGCGCTCGAGGTAAGCTCCGGCGAGACCAGCGGCATCCACAAGATGAGCGCGGTGGGCCAGGCCCTGGTGGCGCCGAGCAAGCCGGCGGTGGTGGCCAGCATCGACGACGCGCAGGGCAAGAAGCGCTACGCCCTTACCGTGGCGGTCACCAAGCTTCGGTAGAGCGCGTTGCAAGGCTTGGATTGCGTGGCCCTTCCTGGTAGTTCACCGGAGACTATGGCGACTTCTTCGGAACCCGAGTCCCCCGCCCGCGTGGTCTACGTCGCTTCGGTGAGCGCCTTCGCGGAGGCGTTTCCGGACCTGGACATCTCGCCCGAGGCGGTGAAGGCCTTCGGCTCGCGTACCGTTTACGTGCATGATGCACTCTTCGAGAACACCCTCTTCGAGAGCCTTCCCGAGGACGAGGACGTCGACCCGCTGGTGGAAGAGGTGCTGGACGGTCTCGAGGCGTTCGCCGCCGAAGACGTCGATGCACTCATTCCCGATGGGGGCGACGACGGTTGGGAGTGGGGCGTTCACGCCACCGCGAGCCACCAGGCCGTCATCGACGCCTTCAAGAAGGACGGCTTCGAGGTACGCACCCTGGTGGAGCAGAACACCCAATAGCGTTCACGACGGCGGCGAGAGACGCCTCCGAACCAACCAACCGATCGTCGTGAAGATCGAGAGAGGCAGCGCGACCGCGACCGCGTGGCCGCGGATGTCCCTTCGGGACAAAGGTCCTGCGTCGGGATCGGGCGCGGTCAGGTACATGAGCAACCCGGCCGTGCCCATGCCCGTGACGAGGAAGAGCCCGAAGATCAGATTTGCAAGGGCCACGCGGCGCGTGCGCCGGCGCCCGACGCTCTGGGCCGCGAGCCACTCCTGCTGGTAGGGGTCGACTTTCGTTTCCATGCGCCCCGTCTGGCTGCACACACCGGGCCATCGCATTTTTCCAGAGATTCGTGGCCTGCTCGCGGCGACCCGCGAGCCACCCTCGCGAGCCCTGACGAAGGCGCGAAGACAGGACTCAGTGGCGGGAGTACAGGTCGTCGCCGCCGCCGGTGGCGGAGGGCTTGGGCGCGACCACCGCGCCGCCGCGGGACGTGGACACGGGACCGCCGAACTTGGGCGCTGCAGCGGGCGGGGTGTCGGGAAGCTCGATATCGGCAGCCGCCGCTGCGCTCGCCTGCGGAGCAGCGGTGGGCGCTGCGACGACGCTCGGAGCCGCGCTGGCGGTGGCCACCGGGAGCTCTGCCTTCTTCGCTTCGGGGGCCTCCAAGGCAGGAGCCGAGGTCGCCGGCTTGCTGCGTGCGTGCAGGATGTAGCCAGCGAAGCCCAGCGCGATGGCGCCGCCGAGGGCCATGCAGGCGACGGCGATGTAGCGCCACTTGGTGTCTTCGGCTGCAGGCCGGGCCTCGGCCACCGGCGAGCGCTTCTGCACCTGAGAGTGGGTGATCTGCTCCACCGTCGAGCGGCTCTCGGCGTCGGCCACCAGCTGCGCGCGGGTGCGAATGCCCACGCCGCCCAGAGAACGAACCCACTCCCCGACGAACCGGGCCGAAGCCAGCGGAATCGCGTGCTCGATGGCGTCGGCCATCTCGCCTGCGGTGGCGAAGCGCCGCTCGGGATCGCGGTCGAGGCCGCGCATGATGGCAGCGTCGAGCGCCGGCGGAACCGCGCCGTTGACGTCGCTGGGAAAGCCGATCGGTTGATACTGCACGGCCTGCACCACCGCCGCCTCGTTGGCGGCCCGAAACAGCTTCGAGCCGCAGAGCGTTTCCCAGAACACCACGGCGGCGCCGAACACGTCGGCCCGGCGGTCGAAGCCCTCGCCCCGCACCTGCTCCGGCGCCATGTACGCGAGCTTGCCCTTGAGCTGGCTATTCTGTGTAATGTGCACCTGACTGAGCGCCTTGGCGACGCCGAAGTCGAGCACCCGCGCCACGCCATCGGTGCCCACGAGGACGTTCTGCGGCGAGACGTCGCGGTGGACGATGCCCAGAGGAAGCCCATCGTCGCCACGCGCCTCGTGGGCGGCGTCGAGGCCCCGCAAGAGCCCCACGATGATGCTGGCGGCGACGTCGGGCGGCGCCAAGGTGCCGCTCTCGCGCGCTGCTTTGTGGAGTGCGCTCAGGGGAACGCCGTCCACGTACTCCATGACCAGGAAGAGCTCACCTTCGTGGGCGCCCACGTCGAGCGTAGGGACCACGTTGGGGTGGCGGATGCGCGCCGCGAGCCGGGCCTCGTCGACGAACATGGCCACGAACTCGGGCTGCCCCGCCAGGTGCGGATGCATGCGCTTGATGGCCACGGTGCGCGTGAAGCCGGCCTCGCCGAAGATGCGACCCACGTGCACGGTGGCCATGCCGCCAGACGCGATGGCGCCGTACACGGCGTAGCGCCCGAACACCGCGACGGGCTTGTCTGGGGCTGCCGCTTGCGTCGGCCAAGGTGACTGCCGCGCTCCGCGCATGAACAAACCGTAGCACGGGATCGTGCTAGAATAGGAAGAGAGGAGCGCCGGTCCGAGGGCCGGCCGAGCGCCAACTTGCGACGGACTTTTTCATCCCTTTTGGTTGCCGGTGGCCTGGTGGCCATCGCCGCCCTGCCTGCCTGCCCGGTGATCGCCGGGCTCGACGGCGACTACAGCCTGCGGACCGAGGCCGAGGCCGGCCCCGACACCGGCCCGCCGGTCCCCGGATGCCAGAAAACCAGCTGTTTCGGCACCTGCGTAGACCTGGAGAGCGACCCGCGAAACTGCGGTGCGTGTGGGAAAGCGTGCGGTACCGGCTACACCTGCGCCGCGGGCAAATGCGGCAACGAAGTGAGGGGCCTCGCCTCGGGCGGCAACTTCGGGTGCGCTCTCTTGACCGCAGGCACGGTGGCTTGCTGGGGCGTCGGCGCCCTCGGTCAGCTCGGCGTGCCCGTGGCCGACGTGACGGGCACCTGCGGCGCCGCCAAGTGCCGCGTCGCGCCGCAGGTGGTGGCCGGCCTCACCGGCGCCACGCAGCTCGCGGCGGTGACCGAGAGCATGTGCGCGCTCAAGAGCGACGGCACCGTCTGGTGCTGGGGCCGGAACGATGTCGGACAGCTGGGCCGCGCCGGCGATCCCTCGTGCACGGTGCTCCCTGCTGCGGCCATTGCGTGCAATCCGGCGCCTACCCAGGTGCCGAGCCTTCCGCCCATCTCCGAGCTCGGTCACGCCGATCAAACGTTCTACGCCATCACCAGGACCGGTGCCCTGTACTCGTGGGGTAGCAACGCCTACGGCTACCTCGGCGATGGCTTGCCGCTCGGGAGCCCGAGCGGCTTCCGCGCCGCCCCGCAGATCGTCCCTGCGCTCAGCGCCGGCGTGCGCAAGGTCACGAGCGCCCTCAGCCCGCACGCGTGTGCGCTGAAAACCGACGGCACCGTGCAATGCTGGGGAATGAGCGCGCGCGGCGCTCTTGGGCGCCCGGCCGCCGCCGATCCCCTGGAGCCGGTGACCATGGTGCCCTATCGCTCCACGCCCACCCAGGTGCCCGCGCTCGAGGCCATCGACGACGTGGCTGCGGGCTACCAATCCACATATGTGCATGATGCAGGTGGTTGGCGCGCCTTCGGCCACCAGGGCTGGGCCGGCCTCGGCAACGGAAAGGCGCCCGATACGCTGGAGCACCCCACCCCGGAGCGGGTCAGCGTGGTGCCGCGGCCCATTCGCAAGCTGGCGGTGGGGCACACCGTGGCCTGCGCGGTCGACGATCAGGGCACGCCCTGGTGCTGGGGCCGCAACATCTGGGGCGCCATCGGCGACGGCACGTTCGGCGCTCCGCCCGCCGGCGGCATCGCGTGCGAGGGCGGCCAGCCGTGTCGCTCCGACGCGCGCCAGGTGAAGGATCTGACCGCCGTTGCCGAGTTCGCCATCGGCAACGACATGGTGTTCGCCCGCAAAGACGACGGCACCGTGTACACCTGGGGCGCCAACACCGACGGCCGCCTGGGCCACGCGCCCGGCGCCGATGGCGATGAGGCGGTGTGCAACGCGCCGCTGGGGGCCACCCAGTGCGCCTCGCACCCTTCCCTGCTGAAAGGTCTGCCATGAGATCGCTGCCCACCCTCTCGGCGATGGCGTTCGTCCTCGCGACCAGCACCGCGGCCCTGGCCAAGCCGCCGGCCCCTGCACCTCCCGTCAGCGAAGCCGATCGAAAGTTCGACGAAGCACTGAACGCCATGAAGGCCGGACGCTACGCCGAGGCCTGCCCGGTGTTCGCCGAGAGCTACCAGCTCGATCCGCAGCTCGGAGCGCTCTTCACGCTGGCCGAGTGCGAGTACAAATGGGGCAAGCTCGTGTTGGCCAAGACGCACTACGTCGCGTACCTCACCGGCGTGGGCAAGCTCTCGGCGGAAGAGCGCGGCAAGCAGAGCGCCCGGGAGCGCATCGCGGTGCTCCAGCGCGACACCCTGGTGCGCGACGTTCCCACGCTGGCGGTGGCGCTCAAGGAAGGCACGCAGCCGGGCGGCATCGTGAAGCGCAACGGCGCGATGATGGTCCCCGACGACACGCCGGTGGAGCTCGACCCGGGCGAGTACGTCATCGAATGGACGCCGCCGGTGGGCGACGCATCGACCCGCACGGTCACCCTCGCCGTGGGCAAGAAGGAGCGGCTGGAGCTCGAGACCCCCAAGGTGCAGGAGGAAGCTCCGAAGCCGCCGCCCAAGCCGGTGAGCTCCGGCGTTTCGCCGCGCCGCATCGCCAGCTACGCCACCGGGGGCCTGGCGGTGGTCGCGGTGGGGACGGGTACTGTGCTCGGCATTCTGGCGCTCGGCAAAAAATCCGACGTCGACGCCAACTGTAGCGGCGGGCAGTGCTCCCAAGACGGCCTCGACGCGCTCTCTTCCGGGCGCACCCTGGGCTGGGTCAGCACCGGCGCGTTCGTGGTCGCTGGCGCGGCGGCGGCGGTGAGCCTCATTCTGTTCTTCACCGAACCACGCGCTGCGGAGCGCACCGCTCCCACCACGGCCATCCGCTTCTGATTCTGGTAGGCTCTCGCTTCGCATGAAGCTTCGAAGCCTTCGCACGCCGATTTTCGCGCTCGCCCTCTGCATTGCGGCCATGGGCTGCAAGAAGCGTGAGATCCCCAGCGAGATGGTGGGTTCGTATGCGCGCTCCGCAGATTTGCCCCCGCATCTGCGGGCGGAGCTGAGCATCGCCCGCGGTGGCATGGTGCTCACGGTGGTGCGCCTCGAAGGCTCCGTCGACATGGGTGCATTCTCCACGCTTTTCACCGACCCCAACGCCCACGGCGCCACCACCTCGGGCTCGGCATCGGCTTCCGCCAGCGCCGGTTTGGGCCGTTCGGTGGTGGCGGCGCGCACGTTCTCGTCCCTCAAGTGCGACGCCACGTCGTGCGCCTTCGAGCTCACGGCGGAGAAGAAGCAGGAGCCGTGCTCCGGCACCTTCGAGAAGATCCAGAACACCGTGGTGGTGGTGGCCGGTGGCGCGTGCCAGTTCTACTCCGGCCGCTGGGAGATCCTGGAGGGCTTGCCGGCCACGACCGCGACCGCCGCCCCCACGGCACCTCCCTCGGCGCCGGTGGCCGCGACCGACGCCGGCACGCCCGCGCCGGGGAGCGACGCCGGGCCCGCACCCAAGCTCGACTTTCCCCCGGACATTCCCGCGCCCCACGACCACATGTCGTGCCTCAGCGCGTGCTCGATCATGGACACCCGCTGCCATCGGGCGAGCAACGCGCCGGACCGCGACGCCTTCCTCCGCTGCGTCGAGACCCACGAGATCTGCCGCGCGCGCTGCGAGCAAGTGTTCCCGTTCTTCTCGCACTGAAGCCCGCGCTGCCTATCCGTTTGTCTAGTAGACCGCGAGATTGGTGCGCCACGGCCGTAGCGCCCGAGGCCTCGGCCTTGGTACGTTCCGCACCCAGGAGCAAACGGCATTCATGGCAAGCATCTTCCGGCCCGGCCTGTTCGAAGGGCACGTCGCCATCATCACCGGCGGCGGCAGCGGCATTGGCCTCGCCACCGCGCACAGCATGGGTGAGCTCGGCGCAAAAATCGCCATCTGCGGCCGCAACCCCGAGAAGCTCGAGGGAGGCCGCGCCGAGCTCGCAGCGCGCGGCATCGAGACGTTCGCGCGAACCTGCGACATCCGCGACGTGGAGCAGGTGGACGGCTTCGTCTCGGCGGCCACCGAAGCGCTGGGCCCCGCGTCTATCCTGGTGAACAACGCCGGCGGTCAGTTTCCCACGTCGGCCGAAGACCTCTCGGCCAAGGGCTGGGAGGCGGTGATTCGCAACAACCTCAACGGCACGTTCTTCATGACCCAGAGCGTGGCCAAGAAGGCCATGATCCCGAAACGGCGCGGACGCATCGTCAACGTCATCGCCAACGTGATCCGCGGCTTTCCCGGCATGGTTCACACCGGCGCGGCACGGGCCGGCGTCGAGAACATGACCAAAACGCTGGCGGTCGAGTGGGCGCAGCACAACATCCAAGTGAACGCCATCGCCCCCGGCATCATCCGCACCAGCGGCACCGCGCAATACCCGCCGGAGCTCATCGAGATGAGCCGCCAGCACACGCCGGCGAAGCGCGTGGGCACCTCTGAAGAAGTGGCCGAGCTCATCGTCTACCTCGCCTGCGAGGCCGCGTGGTTCGTCACCGGCGAGACCTGGTACATCGATGGCGGCGCGCACCTTTGGGGGGAGAACTGGCCGATTCCCGACGGGCCCCCGGCCCCCGTCCCCCCGGTCGTAGAATCTCTCGGCAAACGCTGAGCATTTGGTAAGAGGTCGCGCGTGGACAAGCCGGAAGAACCCTCCGCCGAAGGCGGCGCCTCCCCCGAGGCGCCCGAGCCGGCGTCGTTCACTGCGTCCCCCGGTGACGCGCCCGCGATAGCCACCGAGAGTGTGCCCGCGGAGCCGGTCGTCGACCTCGGGCCGCCGGCCGGCGGTCTCGGCGGCAACCCCAGCCCGCCCGGCGCCAACCCCGCTGTGGCGGCCGCTGCGCGACCCCGGCGATCGCCCTGGGCCTTCATCAAGAGCCAATTCGAGCGGCTGTCTCGGGGTGTCCGCGAGTATTTCGTGGTCGACGAGCCTTCGGTCAGCGCGTCGATCCTGCCGCTGTGCGTGCTCTCGGTGGTGCTCTACACGCGGCATCCCACCGAGACGAACTTCATCTTCGACGAGCAAGAAGCCCTGCTCGCCAACCCCTACGTGCGCTCGGTCATGGACGCGCACCCCAAGCTCCACTGGCGCGACGCCTTCACCACCGACTTCTGGGGACGCGCTCCCGAAGTCACCATCGGCTCCTACCGGCCGCTGCCCAACCTCATCTGGCGCGCCGTGTGGTGGGTCACCTGCTCGCTGCGCAAGCTGGCGGGCGGCCGCGGCGCCGATTCGCCCTTCCTATGCCACTGGGTCAACGTGCTCCTGCACGGGGTCAACGGCGCGCTCATCACCGTCATCGCCTACCGCCTCACCAAGCGCCGCGACGTAGCGTGGCTCAGCGGCGCGGTGTTCGTGGCCAGCGCCATCCTCACCGAGGCAGTGAGCGGCGTGGTGGGCCTCTCCGACGTGCTGGGCGGCATGGGCGCGCTGCTGGCGCTGCTTGCGCTGACGCTGCCGGCGCACCTCATGCCGCTGGGCGTGTTCCTCGGCTGCATCTTCGGTCTCTTCTCCAAAGAGAGCGCCCTGTGCTGCGTGCCGCTGGTGCCGTTGGCGGCGCTCATGACCGCGCAGATCTCCCACCCGTTGAAGCCGCGTCGCTGGCTCCGCGCCGTGCTCGCGTTCGTCGCAGCCTTTGCGGCCTTCGTCCTCTACGTGCAGATTCGCAAGAAGCTCTTTCACACCAGCACGCCTGCGGAGTTTCTGCCGGAGAACGTGGCGGGCAAGGGGCGCGGCGCCCGCTTCTTCGCCGCGGTGCTCCGCTGGTACGCGCAACCCGGCCTGCCCCGCGACGCCCTCAACAACCCCTTGGTAGAGACCGATACCGCCCACCGCATCGCCGGCGCGCTCCGCGTTTACGCGCGCGGCCTGGGCCAGGTGCTCGTGCCGCGCTCTCTCTCGGGCGACTATTCATCGCCGCAGGAGCCCGCGCCGAAGAGCCTGTGGTTCCCCGAGAGCATCATCGGCGGCATCGCCATGCTGGGCCCCATTTTGGCGTTCCCGGTGGCAGGCATCGCCGCGTATCGAAGGTGGAAGACCACGCCCCTGGCGAAGGCCATTGCCACGCCCGATCTGCGGCCGGTGCTGGCGGTGCTCGGTGTGTGGGTGGTCATCTCGTATTTCCCGGTCTCGAACATTCCCATTCTGCTCCCCACCGTACGCGCCGAGCGCTTCTGGTACTTCCCGGTGCTCGCCACCAGCATTCTGGTCGCAATCGCCATCGTGAAGGGCATGGACTGGGCGGCCAAAGATGGAACCCGCTTCACCGCCGCCGCCATGGTCGTCGTGTGGTGCTTCATGGGCTTCCAGTGCTACGCAGCCCGCCGCCACGCCAACGACTACCGAGACGATCTCACCTTCTGGGAGTCGACCCGCCGCGCAGTGCCCAACAGCTCCAAGGCCCACCTCAACTACTCGGTTATGCTGGGCGCCCGCGGGCGGATGGAGGAACGCCTCGCTGCCAACCGCCGGGCCCTCGAGCTGGAGCCCACTTGGGCTATGGCCAATATCTACCTCGGCGACACTCTGTGCAGAATGCACCGAGCCAAAGAGGCTATTCCCCACTACGAGCACGGCTTCGATCTCGGCCCCAACGACGTGAGCCTCATCGCCCTCGCGCTCCAGTGTCTGTGGGACGAAAAAGAGCTGGCCCAGACCGGCGAGCTCATCGACGACCTCGACACCCGCGCCACCGAGCACCCCGGCTCCTGGTACGAGTACCTCGTCCGCGACATCAAAGAGAACGGCGAGAAGAACAACGGCGTCGACCCCAAGCAGCGACCCCGCGGCTACAACGAGGGGCCAAAAGACTAGGGCTCGTCGCCGCGACGCGCCTTTCGGACGGGCTCAGGTACAGGAAGTACAGGAAGTCCGTTCCGCCTCCCCTCTCACGAAGTGCACGAAGTGGGAGGCGTTGGGGGGGGAGGGGACATGTGTGTAAGTTGCACGGAACGCCTCGCGTCGGGGGGGCATCGCGCGGAGAGCGGGCTACGCGAGCCGCCTGTGATGCGGGTAGGTAGCGGCGACCAAGTGCTTGAAGGTGAGCTTCGAGGCGGGAGCCGCGTGGACGACAGCATCAAACGCTGCATTGAAGTGCGCGTGAGCAAGGCGGCGTCCACGTACGCCCGGCTCCGCTGCGACACCCCCACGCCGCCCGGCTCTTCGCCTCCCCCGGCCCCTACCGCAAGCGAACACAGCGGGAGGAAATATCCGAGCTCGGGCTCGACTCAGGCCTTGAAGGCCAGCTTTTGCTCTCCGCTGACCCGGATGGCTTCGCGGGCCAGCTCGTCGGCGCGCTCGTTGAGGGGAACTCCGGCGTGGCCGGGGACGTAGACGAACTTGCAGGTGGGGTGCTTCGCGAGGGCGCGCTTGGTCTGCGCGATGAGGTCGTGGTTGACCTTGGGCTTCCAGCCCTTGGTGAGTACGCCAATGGCATACTGGCTATCGGTGTGGAGGACGATGCCCGGGGTGCCGCCAGGGATACACTCGAGTGTCTTGAGGATGGCAGTGAGCTCCGCGACGTTGTTGGTGGCGGCGCCGAGGTAGCCGTACCCCTCGATGGGTGAGCCTCCCGGCGGCACCAGCACCGCGCCCCAGCCTGCTGGGCCCGGGTTTCCCGAGCATGCGCCATCGGTGTAGGCGATGAACGCGTTGTCCGCGTGAACCGTACTGGCGACGTCGGCGGCCGCCTTGGCCTTTTTGGCCTTGGGGTCCTTTTTCGGCGTCACCTCGCCGGCGACGCACGTTTCGTCGGGCAAGAGCTCGGTTTCCACGCCCTCGAGGTTGCGCACCGCCGCCTGATACGCGCGGGTATCTGTGGGACGATAGCGAATCTCGACCCGGCCACCTTGAGCGTCGAGCGCGCCGGCCGCTGTCGCACGCGCAAGTACCCGCTGCCCCCGAAGCGTCGCACGTACCCAAGGCATATTTTAGAACTCGCCGGAAAGAACCGCGCCCGAGGTGCTGCCGAGCACGGGGGCAAGTTGGAGGTTTCGTGGGCCGTCGCCGCGGCCCTTCATGGGCTGTTTGTCTTCCTTCTCGCCGGTGACGAGGACGACGATGCCGCCCGTCACGAGCGCCGCGCCGGCCCCCGCGGCGACCCAGAATACCGTGCTGTTGGTCGTGGCATTGGTGTTGGCGTCGCACAGCGAGCGATCGCTCGCCGCCCCGGTGGCGGGGGCCGGGCTCGAGCACTTGCCAGCGTCGAAGCTGCTGCCGTCGGCGGAGACCCCGACGAACACCGCTTTGTTGTTCTGCGCGGTCCACTTGTCTTGGGCGTCGCTCCGGTTCTTGAGGTACCGGATGCCGAAGAACGACGAGAAGGCGATGGACGCCGCGCCCACACCCACCAGCGACCACCCGACGATGGGCCGGATGTTGGTGCCGCTTCCGCCGGTCTCTTTCGGCGGCGTGGTGGTACCGCCGCTGAGGTCGACGAGCGCCGAGCCGCCTGCGGGAATGGTGACGGTCTTCTTCACCGTAGCGCAGGGCTTGAGGAGCTCGAAGGTGTGGGGACCGGGACCCACCTCGATCTGCAGCGCGCCATGATCGAGCTCGCCCTTGCGGTCGCCGTCGACGGCCACCGGGCAATCGTAGTTGTTGGCGCGAACCCGTGCGGTCGCCGGCTGCGCGGCCGCCGAGACGCCGAGAAGCTGCCCCAGGAGCTTGGTCGCCACCTTCTGCAGCGCCGGGTCGCGCGGATCCTTCAGGGTGTCGGGGTAGCTCTCGCGGACCGGCGGGCTGGAGCCCTTGCCGCGGCGAAACAGGTGGAGCTCGACGGTAGCCTGCCCTTTCGACTTTTGGACGCTGCCCCAGATGAAGCGCTCCGCCGAGAGTTGCGTCGCAATTTTCTGCTCGCAGTCGGCGTCGGGCTGCTTGCCCTTACACTTCATTGCGGTGGTGAGCATGCCCAACGCCTGCTGCGAGTCGCCCAGCGAGAAGCCCGGCATTTCCTTGAGACGCGAGCGGAGGACGGCGGTGAAGGCGTCGGCCTGCTCGTCGGCGTCGTCGGTATCCATGCCCACCACGTGCACCGCCGACGCCCCGGGGCCGGGAGCTTCGGCGCGCGCGATGCCCGGGGCCGCGAAGAGCATCGCACCGAGCGCGACCGTGGGAGCAATCGAGGCGATGGCGCGTCGAGGCCAAGGGCGATGCCAATTCATGGGCGCGAGTGTACCTCGAAGCGCAGGTGCTTTTCTCGAATTTCCGCACGTTGACCGGGGTGCTCCCGCGGTGTCGCCGCGAGACACACACGCGCCGCCGTCGTGGACCGCGAGCGCTGGCCCGTGATAGCCGATGGCTGTCATGCGTATTACCGGCGGCGCGTTCCGCTCCCGCGAGCTGCGTGCCCCCCGGGGCGCGCGAACCCGCCCCACCGCCGATCGGGTCCGCGAGGCGCTCTTTTCGATCCTCCTATCGCGGGTCGAGCTGGAGGGCGCGCGGGTGCTCGATCTGTACGCCGGCACCGGGGCCCTGGCCTTCGAGGCCATGTCGCGGGGCGCGGCCCACGCGGTGCTGGTCGAGAAAGACCGTGCGGCGCTCGACGCCCTGCGGGAAAACCGCCGCGCCCTCGGCCTCGAAGACGCGACCCAGGTGCTCACGTCGAGCGTGGAGCAATGCGAGGCGCGCGGCCCCTTCGAGGTGGTGTTCGCAGACCCGCCCTACGCCGATGTGCGCAGCGGCGTCGCGGTGCGCGCCCTCGAGCGCGTCGCAGCGCGCCTCGCGGCCGCCTACGAGGGCGAAGTGGAGGCCGGGACGATTCGCGCCATCTGGGTGCTCGAGCACGACAGTAAGGACAAAGCGCCCGTGATTGTTGGGCTCACATGGTCCGACACGCGCGTGTACGGCGACACCGCCCTCTCTTTCTTCGAATTCTGACGAAACGCGTCAATGGACTTGTATACTCGCAGCTTCTGCCGTTCTTTGGCTCCAGGGACTCTTCGATGACGACCTCGCTTCCGCCCGCAGGCGTTCCCACCTCGGGGAACCAAAAGTACATCGCCGTAGCTGTCGTGCTGCTCCTCCTGGTGGGTGGGCTCGTCTGGTGGAAGACGCGCGCGACCGAGACGCCCCAGGTGATCATCACGCCGCCGACGCTCCCCACCGGCACCGGCGCGCCCCACGGCGACGACGACATTCCGCCGCCCATCGCCATTCCGACGGTCACTGCCTCGGCCGCCAAGACCGGCGTCGCCAATGGCGGCCCGGCGAGCAACGGCTGCGAGGCGAAGGCCTGCAAGGGCACCGCCGGCGACGATCTGCAGAGCGCCCTCGCGCTCCGTGGTCGTCAGGCTCGCAAGTGCTACGAGCGCGAGCTCGCCAACGATCCCAAGCTCACGGTGCGCATGACCATGAGCGTTCGCATCGGCACCAACGGCGCCGCGTGCTCGGCGGCGGTGGCCAGCAGCGACAACCCCACGGTGTCTGCCTGCGTGGCGAACTTCTTCCGCAACGGCGGGTACCCGGGCGCCAGGGGTGGCTGCGCCGACGTGAATATTCCGCTGAACTTCATCAGCAAGTAGGCATCGGCCGATGCGCGGGCGCCTTCGAACCTTGCCATTCGCGTTCGCCGCGCTCGCAGCGCTGGTGGTGCTCACGCTCGGCGCCGGCTGCGAAGAGACGCGGCGGTCGCTGGGCGAAGAGTGCTTGCGCAACGAAGACTGCCTCTCGGGTACCTGCTCCGCGCGCACCTGCGTCTCCGAACGGCCGGTGGTGAGCACGCCGGTGGAAGCGCCGCCCCCCAGGGTCGACGCTGGCACCCCGACGGACGCCGACGTCGAAGGGGGCTGATCTGCCCTGCGTGCTCCTCCGCGTCGCCTACGACGGTACCGACTTTCACGGGTGGGCCCGTCAAGAGGACCAGCGCACGGTCGCGACTACGCTCCAGGACGCCATCCGTTCCATGGATCCGGGGGCGAGCCTGGTACGCGGCGCCAGCCGCACCGACGCGGGCGTGCACGCCGAGGCGCAGCTCGCGGCCTTCGACACGGAGAAGGACATCCCGCCCCGCGGCTGGGTGCTGGGCATCAACCAGCACCTGCCGGAAGACGTGGCGGTGCGCAGCGCTTCGATGGTGACCGAGGGCTTCGAGCCGCGCTTCCTGAACGACGGCAAGCGCTACGTGTACCGCGTGTACAACGACCGCGTCCGCAGCCCGTTCACGCGGGTGCGCGAGTGGCGCATCGACGAGCCACTCGACCTCGAGGCCATGCGTGAGGACGCCGCGGCCTTCGTGGGAACCCACGATTTCGGCGCGTTTCACTCGGTGCGCGATCCGCGACCCAGCTTCGTGCGCACCATCTCCGAGGTGCGGGTAGAGCCCGACGCCGACGGGCGAACCATTCGCATCGTGGTGGTTGGAACCGCGTTCTTGTACAACATGGTGCGCATCATGGTGGGGACGCTGGTCGACGTGGGTCGCCGGCGAAAGCCGCGCGGATCGCCGGCCCGGGCCCTGGAATCGAAGCAGCGCCGCGACGCGGGGATGACAGCGCCGGCGAAAGGCCTCACCCTGGAAGAGGTGCTGCTCGACGAAAAGAAAGAGCTGGGCGTCCGATGGCCGCAGCGGTAGTTCCGCGGAGCGACGTGGTGGTGCGCGCGCCGCGGCCCGGCGAAGGTACGGCCGTCGCCAAGCTCTGGAAGGAGCTCTGGGACATTCACACCGAGTGGGGCGGGTACCCGGGCACGCAAGATGTCTCGGTGTACGAAGGCCTCGCGCGGCGCCTCGACGACGACGCCATCACCCGCAACGGCGAGCCCATTCAGGGCCACCACCTGCACGTGGTGGCGGTGGCCGGAACCGAGATTGTCGGCCAGGTCGAAGGGTGGATGGATCGCCACGGATTCCAGGCGTCCACGCCCTACACCTGCGAGGTGCGGTCGCTCATCGTTTCGGCGCGAGCCCGGGCGACAGGCGCGGGGCGGGCGCTGCTCGACGAGCTGGCACGCATCGCACGCTACGCCGCCGGCGGCCCGGTGGTGATGGCCGCCGAGGTGCTGGAGCCGAACCCCGCGCACGCATTCTACGCCCGCGTCGGCTACCACCCCATCGGCTGGACCGCACGCATCGAAACCCATGTAGACCCGGCGTCCATCGACGCGCGGAGCGGCGGGCGATCTCGCGGTCGCGCCGCCGGCGCCTTCGACGCCTTGCCCATCGCGCTCCTCGACGGCGTGCTCGCCACCCGGCGGCGGAGCCAGCGCGATCTGCGCTTCGACGGTCCACGGCCCATCGAGGCGACGCTCACCGGCGCCATCGCCACCCACCTGGCGGCCACCCGCCGGGAGCCCAGCGAGTTCGTGGCGGTCGACGGCGAGAACTACGTGCAGGCCGCGGGGAGCCTGGCGGTGATGGCGCTGGATCCGCCGTTCTTGCCCACCCGGCGCGCGCTCCTCGGTCGCATCTCGGTCGACCCAGCGGTTTCGCCGATAGCGCCCATGGCGGCGCTGGTGCGCATCGCCGTCGAGGTGGCGCGCGGTCGCGGCGCCCGCGGCCTGGAGATCACCGATCTCAGCGGCCCCGGCACGCCCATGCACGACGCGGCGTTGCTGGCCGGCGCGCGCCCCTGGTCGCGCATCGTGGCCAAGAACATCGACATCTGAGTCGGGCGGATACATGTACGTTGCAGCGGCCGAGGTAGCTGGCCGCGAAGCCGCCATGCGCGTACATGCGTGGTTTGCGCCCACTGAAATGAGGTCGGCATCTTCCCTATTCGGTCGCTTCAACGTACCCATTGAAGGATGCGCACTTCGATCGTTTTTGGGCTCGTGGGTGTGACGGTAGCGTGTGTTGCCTGCGGGAGCGCAGACCCGGAGAGCACCTTCGACACCGGCTCCCGGTCGAGCCAGGCCACGGCATCGTCGAGCGGCGGTAGCTCGGGCTTCGGCGAGGCGAGCTCGTCGAGCAGCAGCAGCTCCGGAACCAGCGGCGCGGTGTGCGCCACGGTGGCGGCCACCTCGGAGCTCACGCCGGTGAACTTGGTGGTCATGCTCGATCGCTCCGGAAGCATGGGCGACACCGTGGAAGACCCCAGCTACAACCCGGCGCTCCGCTGGATTCCGGTGGGCGAGGGTCTCAAGGCCTTCTTCGTCGACACCGCTTCCAGCAAGATGCGTGCATCCCTCACGTTCTTTCCGCCCAGCAGCGACGCCTACTCGTGCGTGGCCGCCGACTACGCCAAGGCCGACGTGGACTCGGTCGACCTGCCCTCGGCGGCGCTCGGCCAGCGCATCGACCAGGTGTCGCCCCGCGGCGACACGCCCACCGATCTGGCCATCGGCGGCGCCATTGCCCAGGCGCAAGCCCTTCGCGCTGCGCACCCCACCGAGAAGACGGTCATCGTGTTTGCCACCGACGGCGAGCCCTGGGGTTGCGGCGTGAGCAGCGGCCCCAGCCGCGTGGCCGCAGTGAACGCTGCCGCCGCCCGGGCCGCCGCGGTAGCCGCCGACATCAAGACCTACGTCATCGGCGTGGGCCCCAGCGTGGGGCTCCTGAACCAGCTCGCCGCCGCCGGCGGCACCACCCAGGCCATTCTGGTGACCGCGGGCCAGCCCACGCAGACCCGCAACGAGCTGGTGAGCGCGCTCCAGACCATTCGCTCCAGCAACGTGAGCTGCGACGTGGCGGTGCCCGCGGCGCCCGACGGTCGCACCCTCGACGTGAACAAGGTCGACGTGTCGCTGTCCGGCGCCCCCCTGCCCTACAGCGCCGACTGCACTACCGCCGGCGGCTGGCACTTCGACAACGTGGCCGCCCCCGGCAAGGTGCAGCTGTGCGAGCAAGCCTGCAACTCGGTGCGCGCCAGCGGTGGCTCGCTCAAGGTCTCGTTCACCTGCAACGACGTCCGCGCCCTGCGGTAGTCGAGCCATGCTGGCGAGGAGCGCCCACGCCGAAGACGGCTCCGCGAGCACCATCCCGGCGGCGTGGTGACCATGCGCCCGGGGCTCCCGATTCAGGTCCCATCGAGGTATGAAGTGGAAGTCGCCAAGTCGACATCATGCAGCACCCAGGCGTGTCGGACGTTCCTCGCGGCGAACGCGCCGGCTCTGCTCCCGAAGCTCGACGAGTGCCTCGCCGCGCCCGAGCGGGAGGAAGAATAGACTACCGTTCGCCCTGCTTCTTGCGGTAGCCGTCGGAGCCGCGGGCGCCGATGGCAATACCGCCCACGATGGCGGTGCCGTCCCACTGGCCGGCGATGGGCATGTAGGTGATCTCGGGGTGCACGAAGAGATCGTCGCTGAACCGCCACTGGGCGCCGGCGGTGATGCGGTAGCCGCGCACGTCGCGGGTGGCGTCGGGAAAGAATGCCCAGTACACGCCGGGCGCGAGCACCAGCGTGACGTCCTGGTGCACGTTGGCGCCCACCAGCAGAATCGGCTCGAAGCCGGAGCGCCACACGGCGCGGCACTTGTCGCAGCCGTTGTCGTACGGGGCTCCGGTGAGGACCGTATTGTAGAGGGAGAAGCGCGCCAGAACCCCCACGTCCACCGGCCACTTCGGTGTAACATGCACTTTGATACTCGCCGCGCCGCCCGTGAGCGGCGTGTACGAGAGGCCAGCATCGACGTGCGGCAGCACGCCGAGGCGCCCGCCTGCCGTGATCCACGGATAGCGCACCAGGCGCGCGGCCTCGCTGCCGCTGGGCTGCGTAGACACCGAGGGTCGCGCCGCCACCTCGGCCGCGAGCGTGCCGGCGAAATGCCCCGGCGCCTGCGTGCGCGGCGTCGTGTAGAGCCCCGGGCTGAAGCACCCCAGGAAGCTAGCGGCCGCAGCGAGCGCGCGGAGCCGCCGCATGGCTACTGGCAATCCGCGCCGGTGGGCCCGAACCAGGGCTCACACACCGGCCGAACGCGCCCGAGCGTTTCGTTGTAGCAACGACGAAAGTCGAAGCACGCGCCCGACACCTTCGCGCAGTTCTCCAGGGCGCCGCGAATGGCGTCGTTGTAGGTGTACTGATCGGTAAAGCACTCGCCGAGCTGAGACGTGGGTTCGATGTCGGGACAAAGCTGCTGCTTTGTCGCTGCACACCTTTTGAGGTACTCGGGGTCTGAGACGTTGGCAAGATAGTCGCCAGTGGAGGTGAACTGATTAAAACCTCCACCCAACTTACAATCTACGTCGCCCTGCGGCGCAACGCTGGCCATCTGGGCGAATACCTTCTTCGCCACATCAAGGGACAGAACGCCCTTACCCTCGAGCTCCAGCGCGCATTGCTTTTCGCAACCAGCCTGGTCCAAGGTGCGGGGCTTTCCGCCGGCGCGGCTGGCGAAACAGACCGCAACACTGCGGCACGCAGGACCACACGTCGAGGGCACCGGAGGCGAACCGTCGCTGGAGGAGCAGGCAGCGCCCAACCAGAGGAGTAGCACTGCGCACGAGAGGGTTGCGATCTGCTTCATGGGTAGTCTCTCAAGGATAGGGTGAGGGCTCTGTCACGGTCCATCCACTGTCGTCGGTTTCCTGCTTCCAGGGTCGTCGAGGGTTTCCGTGTGTCTCGGGCACGTGATCACCCCCGCAGGCTACGCCCAGCGCGGCGACCAACGAGA
>JBBQWQ010000022.1:0-127826 GCA_038210445.1 Polyangiales bacterium | reverse complement strand
CGTTCGCCCGGTGCTGGAACAGTGGCTGAACAACAATCGCACTGTCGCCGAGACGATCGTCAACCGCATCATCATCGCCGCCCGCGCCCGCGAGGCCAGCCGCGCCGCCAGCGCCGCGATCAATCGAAAAACCGCGACCAGCGGCCGAATGAACCTGCCCGGCAAACTGGCCGACTGTTCCAGCAGCAACCGGAACGAGAGCGAGCTGTTCATCGTCGAAGGCGACTCGGCGGGCGGCAGCGCCAAGCAGGGCCGCGACCGAAACCTCCAGGCGATTCTTCCCCTGCGAGGCAAGGTGCTGAACACCGAAGGAACATCGCTGGCGAAGGTGATGGAAAACCGCGAAATCGCCGACCTGGTCACCGCACTCGGCTGCGGCGCGGGGGCCGACTGCGACCCGTCGAAGCTCCGGTACCATCGGCTGGTCCTTCTGGCCGACGCCGACAGCGACGGGCACCACATCACGACGCTGCTGCTTACGTTCATCTTCCGGCACATGCGGCCGCTGATCGACGCCGGCCGGGTGTACATCGCCCTGCCGCCGCTCTACCGCGTCGACATCGGCAAAGAGACGCGCTGGGCGCTCGACGAAGCCGAGCGCGACAAGATCATCGCGTCGTTTCCCAAGAACGCCAAGGTGGAGGTCGCGCGCTTCAAGGGTCTGGGCGAGATGCGCCCGGAGGAGCTCAAGACCACCACCCTCGACAAGTCGCGCCGGCGCACCCTGCGCATCGGCATCGACAGCGAGCTCGAGACCGATCGCGTGCTCAACGAGCTCATGGGCAAGGACACCCAGGCTCGCTTCAAGCTCATCATGTCGCGGGCCCACGAGACCAGCCTCGACGATCTCGACGTGTAGCCCGGCGGCGCGCATTTCGGTGCCGCAAGCCTTGCGCGAAGGGTGGTAGCCTGGGGCCCGATGATCCGGCGCCCGATCGCGATTCTCACGCTCCTCACGGCGCTGAACTTCGTCAACTACCTCGACCGCTACGAGCTCGCTGCGGTGCTCCCACGGGTGCAGGCGGAGCTCGGCTTCTCGAACTTCGTGGCCGGCCTCTTGGCCACCGTGTTCCTGCTCTCGTTTCTCGCCACCTGCCCCATTTTCGGCATCCTCGGCGATCGCATGGACCGAAAGACGCTGCTGGCGTTGGGCGCGTTCGGCTGGAGCGCCGCCACCATCGCCACCGGCTTCTCACGCAGCGTCGTCACTCTGGTCATCGCGCGCGCCTTCGTGGGCATCGGCGAGGCGAGCTTCACCACGTTGGCACCCACGGTCATCGACGACGTGGCGCCGGCCGACCGGAAGTCACGCTGGCTGAGCATCTTCAGCATCGCGGGGCCGGTCGGTTCGGCGCTCGGCTACATCGTGGGCGGCGCGGTGGAGAAGAAGGCCGGCTGGCATGCGGCGTTCTTCGTGGGCGGCGTGCCGGGCATCGTACTGGGCATTCTGGTGCTGCTCATGCACGAGCCGCCTCGGCACGAGCGCAACCGGCTCGATCTCCTCACGGTGGTGCGCACCCTGCTCCGCATTCGCGACTACCGCAGCGCGGTCATGGGCTACGCGGCGCTCACCGCGGCGGTGGGCGGCTTCGCCTACTGGGCGCCGAGCTTTCTCTTCAAGCGCTTTCACATCGAGCTCGCGGCCGCGAACTTTCGCTTCGGCCTGGTGACGGTGGTGGCAGGTGCCATCGCGACGCTGCTGGGAGGCGCGGTGGGCGACGCCGCACAGAAGCGGGCCGAGCGGCGCCTTCGCGCGGCGCCGGAGGCCACCGGCTCTGGCCCCACGGCGCCCGTCTACCGCGACATGAAGCGGAGCGATCCGCCCACCGACGCGGTGATCAACGACGCCAAGGCCGCCGCGCTCTTGCGGGTCTGCGCGATGGGCAGCGCGGTCGCCGTCCCGCTGGGCATCGCGTGCTTCCTCTCGCCCACCCCAACGCTGTTCTTCGTCTTCGCCTTCTTCTGCGAGATCGGCATCTTCTTCAGCAACGCGCCCATCAACACCGTGCTGCTGCGGGTGGTGCCGAGCTCGCTCCGCGCCAGCGCCATGGCCATTTGCATCACGTGCATCCACCTGTTCGGCGATATGTGGTCGCCCGCCATCGTGGGACGCCTTGCCGATCTCACCGGCGACGAGAAGATACAGCTCGCCATGATGCCGCTCCCCGTCGCATTCTTCTTGAGTGCACTTTTTTGGTGGCCTTTCGGGCGCTTGAGGAAGAACGGTCGTTGACCTTCCGGCCAAACCCGGGCTAATTGGCCCCGGAGACCCCGGGTCCCCTTGCCGATGCGTCGACGCTTCCTTCATTTCTTCGCTGTTGCGTGCGCCTTCGCGTGGTTCGCCCTCGCGTCCCTGGCGCTGGCACAACCGCGCGGAAGCGACGCCGGAGCGAGCGCGCCGAAGCCGCCGGTGGCCGATGCCGGCGCGCCCAACGTTACGACGCCGCAAGGTCCCGATGCGGGCGCCGCTTCCGGGAGCGACGCGCCCGCAGAAC
Source organism: Polyangiales bacterium (assembly GCA_038210445.1). Lineage (GTDB taxonomy): Bacteria > Myxococcota_A > Polyangia > Polyangiales > Polyangiaceae > JABFRG01. Next base: position 125,331 of record JBBQWQ010000022.1, on the reverse strand, counting down.
CGTCGGTTCGACTGCCCACGGGCGAGGCCGAGAAGGCCACCGGTCAACCCATCCTGCGCATCGACGTGGTGGGCAATCGCCGCATCAGCGCCGAAGACGTGCTCACCTACCCCACCTTGCGCGTGGGCCAGGCGTTCAAGCCGGAGACGCTCGCCAACGACGTACGCGCGCTCTGGAACTCCAACTTCTTCGACGACATCGAGGTCGATCTCACGCGCAGCGACGCGGGCGTCTCGCTCCGCTTCATCGTGCGCGAGCGGCCCAACATCAAGGCCATCGAGTTCAGCGGCAACGACGAGATCGACAACGAGAAGCTGCTCGAAGCCATCGAGATCAAGGCCAACACCAGCCTGAGCATTCCCGGTGTGCGGCGCAGCGTTCAGAAGATCAAGGACGCCTACGGCGAGAAGGGCTACTACCTCGCCGAGGTCGACTACACAGTCGAGAACGAGAAGGACAACGAGGTCACGATCAAGTTCAAGATCGTGGAGCACCAGTCGGTCTCGGTGCGCCGCATCACCTTCGTGGGCAACCTGGAAGTGCCCGACTCCGATCTGCGCGACGTGCTGGCGACCGGTCAGTCGAGCTTCTTCTCCTTCGGCTCCGGCGGCGCTTACAAGCAAGACGTCCTCGAGCGCGACGTGCTGATGCTCAGCGCCCTGTACTACGACAAGGGCTTCCTCAACGTGCAGATTGGCACGCCGCGCGTGATGCTCACGCCGGACCGCGAAGGCATCGAGATCACCCTGGTGATCCACGAAGGCCCGCGCTTCAAGATTCGCGGCCTTCGCATCTACGAGCGTGACAACGACGGCAAGGAAGTGGAGCCCCTGGGTGGCCGCCGCGCGCTTCGGCAAATGCTCCGCGCCAGCAGCGGCGACTACTTCAACCGCGCCGAGCTGGTGAAGGACCTCACCGCCGTCCGCACCCTCTACCGCGACGCCGGGTACGCCAACGTCGAGGCCGAGCCGGAGACCTAGCTCGACCCGGTGAAGCGCGAAGTGGACCTCACCATCCCCATCCGCCGTGGCCCGTTGGTCAAGGTGGAGCGCATCGAGATCAAGGGCAACACCAAGACCCGCGACAAGGTGCTGCGGCGCGAGATGGAGATCGAGGAAGGTCAGCTCTTCAGCGAGACCAAGCTCGAAGACAGCAAGCGCCGCGTGACCGCTCTCGGCTACTTCGAGCGCGTCGACGTCTCCACCGAGCAAGGCTCGGCCCCCGACAAGATCATCATCCGCTTCGAGATCGGCGAGCGCCCCACCGGCACCTTCCAGGTGGGCGCCGGCTTCAGCTCCGTCGAAAACTTCATCGCCACCGCGCAGATTCAGCAAGCGAACCTGTTCGGCAACGGGCAGTCGCTCGCCCTCCAGGCGCAGGTGAGCGGGCTCCGGCAGCTCATCAACATTCGCTTCTTCGAGCCGTACCTCTTCGACACCGACTGGTCGTCGAGCGCCGAGTTCTTCAACCAGCTTTACATCTTCCCGGACTTTTCCCGGCGAACCCTGGGCGGCGCCCTCACCTTCGGCTACGCGCTCATCCAGCCTTGGCTCCGCTTGAGCCTCACCGCTACCGCGCAGTACGACGCCGTCGACACCACGCAGACCACCACCTTCTTCGGGTCGACCCCCAGTTACTTCAGCTCCTTCTCGCGGCTGCCGCTGGCCAACCTGTTCAACTCGGGCCGCACCTTCTCGCTGCGCCCTGCCATCACGTACGACACCCGCGACAACCGCCTCTTCCCCACCTCGGGCCTCTACGTATCGGCTTCCACCGAGTTCGCCGATCAGGTGCTGGGGAGCGAGATCGAGTTCATTCGCCACACCATCAACGCGCGCATCTACTTCCCGCTCGGTGGGCAGACCCCGCAGCCGGGTTCGGGCTTCGTGCTCAAGGCGAACACCAACTTCGGCGTCGTCACCAGCCCCAACGCCACCGGCGTGCCGGTCTTCGCGCGCTACTTCCTGGGCGGCATTCTCGACGTGCGCGGCTATCGCCTGCGCACCGTCGGGCCGCGCCTGCCGCTGAATCAGTCGCTCGACGTCAACGCGGCGCCCATCGCCAACGGCGCCAACTTCGGCGGCAACATGCAGGCGTACACCAACGTCGAGTTCGAGTTCCCGATCATCGACAAGGTGGGTATTCGCGGCGTCACGTTCTTCGACTTCGGCAACGCCTGGAACCTGGAAGACCAGTTCTGCCGCAACACGCCGGCGCCGCAGTTCTCCAACGTGGTGAGCCCGTGCTGGAAGGGCCTCCAGAGCCTCGCCTACCTCCGCACCAGTATCGGCGGCGGTATTCGCTGGTTCTCGCCGCTCGGTCCACTGCGCTTCGAGTGGGGCTTCCCCATCAACAAGCAGCCCTACGAAGAGACCAGCGTGTTCGAGTTCACCATCGGCAACTTCTTCTGAAGTTCGGTGAATCGAGGCGTCCCTCGGGGGGCGCCGGCCGCGCCTCCGCAAAGGGTCCGCAGGCTGAAGTGTAACCGCGCGAATTCACCCGGCATTAATCGCACGTAGCGGGCGCACAAGGGTGTTCTCCGGGGGCCCAAAGCGGACTAAACATACGTGCACGATGACGACCCCGAATCAGCCGCCGCCCACGTCGCCCACGTCCAAGGTGCCCGTGTCCATCCAGGACGAGATGCGCTCGTCCTACCTCGACTACGCGATGAGCGTCATCATCGGCCGCGCCATCCCCGACGTGCGCGACGGCTTGAAGCCGGTGCACCGGCGAATCCTGTATTCTGCATATGAACAGGGCATGCTGCCCACCGCCGCGCACCGCAAGAGCGCCAAGATCGTCGGCGACGTGCTGGCGAACTACCACCCCCACGGCGACGCGTCGGTCTACGACGCCATGGTGCGTTTGGCCCAAGACTTCGCGATGCGCTACATGCTCATCGACGGTCAGGGCAACTTCGGCTCGGTCGACGGCGATCCGGCGGCCGCCTACCGCTACACCGAAGCGCGGCTCTCCAAGATCTCCATCGAGCTCCTCACCGACATCGAGAAGGAGTGCGTAGACTTCTCCGCCAACTTCGACGACTCGAAGCAAGAGCCCACGGTCCTTCCCGCACGCTTTCCCAACCTACTGGTGAACGGCACCGCCGGCATCGCCGTCGGCATGGCCACCAACATTCCGCCGCACAACCTGGGCGAGATCATCGACGCCACCGTGCACTTGATCCGCAATCCGCAGTGTCCCATCGAGGACCTGATGCGCCTGGTGCCGGGCCCCGACTTTCCCACCGCCGGCCTCATTTACGGCCGCACCGGCATCGAGGCCGCCCAGCGCACCGGTCGCGGCACCATTCTCATGCGCGCACGCATGGAAGTGGAAAAGTCGCCGGGCCGCGGCGAGCGCGAGCAAATCGTGGTCACCGAGATTCCCTACCAGGTGAACAAAGCCCGGGTGCACGCCCGCATCGGCGAGCTCTTGCGCGACAAGAAGATCGAAGGCATCTCCGAGGTGCGCGACGAGTCGGACCGCGACGGCATTCGTCTGGTCATCGAGCTGAAGAAGGACGTGGTCCCCCAGATCGTCGTCAACCAGCTGTACCGAATGACGGATCTGCAATCGACCTTTGGGTACATCAACCTGGCCATCGACCGCGGTCGCCCGGCGGTGCTGAACCTTAAAGAAACGCTGGCGGCGTTCATCGAGCACCGGCGCGACGTGGTCACCCGCCGCACCCGCTTCGAGCTGCGCCAGGCCGAGGGCCAGCGAGAGATCGTCGAAGGCCTGGGCATGGCCACCACCGAGGTGGACCTGGTGGTGCGGACCATTCGCCAGTCGCGCGATACCGAGACCGCCCGCGAAGCCTTGATGAAGCTGCCGCTCAAGGGCCTCGAGGCCTTCGTGCAGCGCGCCGGCCGCCCCGACAGCGAGATCGCCACCGCCAAGGCCCGCGGCGACTACTTCCTCTCCGAGCGCCAGGCCAAGGCCATCCTCGACATGCGCCTCGCCAAGCTCACCGGCCTGGAGCAAGAGAAACTGGCCGCCGAGTACGGCCACCTGTGCGACGAGATCGCGCGGCTCCGGAACATCCTCGGCAACGAAGAAGTGCTCTTCAACGTGGTGGTCATGGAGCTCGAGGAAGTGCGCGAGAAGTTCGCCGACAAGCGGCGAACCGAGATCGTGCAGACTGAGGCCGAGATCAACGAAGAAGATCTCATCCAGGAGGAGGACATGGTCGTCACCATCTCCCATGCTGGATACATCAAGCGCACCAGCCCCAGCGCCTACCGCGCCCAGAAGCGCGGCGGAAAGGGCAAAGTGGGCATGGAAGCCCGCGAAGAAGACTGGGTCACCCAGCTCTTCGTGGCGTCGACCCACTCGTACATCTTCATCTTCTCCAACAAGGGGAAGGTCTACGTGAAGAAGGTCTTCGAGATTCCCCTGGCCGCCCGCAACTCCAAGGGCCGCGCCATCGTGAACTTCGTGGGCATGGAAGCCGCCGAGAAGGTGGTGGCCATCGTCGAGGTTCCGAAGATCGAAGCGGAGCGCTTCGTGGTGACGTTGACGCGCAAGGGGCAGATCAAGAAGACCGAGCTCACCGAGTACGAGAACTTCCGCGAGAAGGGCATCATCGGAGTCAAGGTCGAGGACAACGACGCGCTGCTCTCGGCGGCGCTCACCGACGGCTCGCGCGAGCTGCTCATCGCTACCAAGCAAGGCCAGTCGATTCGCTTCCCCGAGGAGCAAGTGCGCCCGACCGGCCGCGCCACCATGGGCGTGCGCGCCATCGACGTCTCCGACGACGATCAGGTGGTGGGCATGATCGTCACCGAGTCCGACCGCCACAGCGTGCTCGCGGTGTGCGAGAACGGCTTCGGCAAGCGCACGGTGCTCGACGAGTTCCGCGTTCAGAACCGCGGCGGCAAGGGCATCATCCTCATCGACGCCAGCGACCGCAATGGCCCGGTGGTGGACATTCGACTGGTGAAGGACGGCGACGAGGTGATGCTCATCACCGACCGCGGCCAGACCATTCGCACCGCGGTGCAGGAGATTCGCGAAGTGGGACGCAATGCCCAGGGCGTGAAGATCATGAGCGTCGACGGCGACGAAAAGATCGTCGCCCTGGAGCGGCTGGCCGAGAGCGCAGTGGACGAAGTGCCGGGCGGCGAGTCGATGCCGCCCGCAGAGGGCGAGAACGGTTCGCTGGCGCCCGACAGCATGCCGCCGCCGCCGGAAACGCTCAACTGAGCCGAGCGGGTCGGTCGAAGGGCGCGTTTCTCCGGAAGCGCGCCTTTCGTGTATTTTACACCATCAATCCGCGGCGGCGTCGGGGACGCCTGCGTCGCCGATCGGGGTCGGCGATTTGCACTCTTCGAGCGGCGCCACCGCCTCGAGCTTGCCGGGCTTGGCCTGGGTAGCGCGAAAGCCGATGCCGAAGGAGAGCGAGTCGCACGGCACGTTGGGGTCGACCACCCCGGAGGCGGTGATGTCGAGGTTGGTATTCACGAAGCTGGAGATGAGCGAGTAGCTGGGGTCGGACTCGCAGAGGCCGATCTGCCGGAACCCCTTCACGACATCGGTGCCCTTGGTGCGGCCGGCGATGATGCCGTCTTCCACCGTCCAGGTGCCCTCTTGCGAGCGCTGGAGCCTGCCGGTGAAGAGGCTGTTCTGCATGCGCAGCGGGAACGCGGTGGCGACGGCGTTGCGCCCGGGAAACCAGAACAGCGTGTCGTTGGGCAGCTTGCTGATGAGGTACCCGTTGCGCACGTAGGCGTCCAGGGTGGCTATCTTGGAGTCCGGAAGCTCGCTACCCGAACGCGGACCGGTGAGCACGTCTTCCTGAATCTTCCACGGAAGGTCGGGCGTGAAGCAGGGACGGGTCTTCCAGTCTTCGCTGCGACAGTCCCAAGGGAGCACGCTCTCGAGGCCGGGCGACGGGTAGAGATCCACGCGCACCTGGGCGTCGGTGGCCTTGCCGTTGTACTGCGAGATGCGGACGATGAAGTTGTAGGAGCCGATGCAGAGCGAGCAGTTGAAGTTGTCGGCGTTGAGGCCGTACTTCTTCGCCACCTCGGGGACCACTGCGGCCTGGTAGGCGAAGCGCCCGAAGGTGTTGTCGCGGCAGTACTCGCCGTCGAACGGAATGGCAGTGCCGGGGTTCTTGCACGAGACCGGGATAGCGTCGCCGCTGCTGCAGGTGGGCGAGTTGGTGCACACGCCGTCGAGATCGAACCCCTGCGCCTGCCACACGTTGGGACTCGGCTTGCCGTCGGGGCCGCGCTCGCCGAGATCGATAGCGCTGAGCGCCAGGTAGAACGGCGGGAGATCGGCGTCGGAGACCGGCGCCGGGCGGTCGGACTCGCGGGGAACGCCCGCGCTGTCGCATTTGCCGACCTTGGTCGACCAGAACCCCACGCCTTTTCCCTGGGGCACCGTCGACGGAAGGATGAGGCCCGCGTCGTAGACGTTGCAGCCCCCGGTGCCGGCGAAGGCCATGGCCAGCGGCAGCCCCAGGCCGAGCGCGGTCACGCCGAGGATCGGAAGCGTCTTTTGCACCTCTTCATCATACGCGGATTGACAGGCGGGCCAAACTCGAAGAGGTACGGGAGATGGGTCTACGCAGTCGAATCTTCACGGCGCTCTCTTCCTCGCGGCACGCCGGATTCGCGCCGCTTCGCCTGCCGGGCGACCTGCTCCTGCGCGTCAACGCGTCGCTCGGGCGCCCGCTCGCCCCGGATGCCGAGCTCGAGGCACGGAAAGACGCCAAGGCCCGCCTCGACCACCTGCGCGCGACCCGTGCCAAAGACGCCCCGGCCGCCGCCGTGCAGGCGCCGGTGGTCGTGTATTACGAGAAGGACCGCAACAGCCGCCTCCTCGGACGCATCGAGGAGATCCTCCGCGCCAAGAACGTGATGTTCACCAAGCTCGACGTGCACAACGACGAGTCGGCCATGTCGTTCGTGCGCACCCAGGCCAAGTGCGACGCCGACCAGCTCCCCATCGTCTTCGTGGCCGATCACGCGGTGGGCGACTTCAACGCCCTGGTGGCAGCCGACGTCGCCGGCGACTTTGCCGCGCGGGTGTGGCCCGCGACCTGAGCTTCAGAAGTCGAAGCCGAGCTGCACGCGGCCGCGCTTGCCGTCGTAGCTCGGAAAAATACGCAGGCCGGTGACCTGCAGATCGCGCACGTAGACGGCGCGCGGCAAAAGGCCGAGCCCCAGCACCAAGCCGCCCAGGAGCTGCGCCACGCCACTGGTCACCAGCGCCACGCGGTTCACCGACTCTTCGGTACACTTGTCGATGCCGCCCTCGAAACCGGGTATGTCCACTTCGGGAGGGTTGACGCACCGGTCGCGGCTCGCGAGATCGATCCACGGGCCGACAATCGGCACCATCAGCGCGCGATCCTTGGAGAGCGTGCTCGAGGCTCCCGCGATGAGCGTGGGCAAGTAGGAGGCGCCGAGCAAAATGCTGCCGGCTGCGATGGCGCCCACTGTGCGCGCGGTCTCCACCCGGCCGCCCAGCGGCGAGGTCTCGCCCACCGAATAGGTGCCGCGCATCTCGACCCGAGCCGAAGCCGGAATGGCGCGCACCACGGTGGGCGCTGCGGCAACGTACTCGACGCGGTCGCCGCGCAGCGTCGCGCTCCCGGGCGCGAGCTCGAGCTTGGTAACGCCGTCCTTGCCGCGGATGCCGATGACCCGTTGCGCCTCGTCCACCAGCACGCTCTCGCCGTCGCCCACCACCACCACTTGCGGCTCCACCCGCACCACCTGGGCCGGTTCGGTCCCCTGCACGACCTCACCGGGCGCCAGCGGCGTGCGATCGCCGCCTGCCACGATGGCCGTCGGGCGAAAACGCGCATCCGTGTATCCTGCAGCGGTCTGTGGCCGTACGTACTCGACGATCTCGGTCTCGCCGGCGCACCCCGCTAGGCCGAGTCCGAGCGCTTGAAACCCAAGGACGAGCCCAAGTGCCCGAGCGCGCGCGCCTCCAGGCAGGCGGGCGATGCGGGCTCCACGATGCGGCAGTCCTCCGGACGATGCGCGTAGATCTTGCACGGGTATTGGCCTTTCTCCGACGTATCGAGGGCGCCGCATACGTGACCCTGGTTGACGATGAAACGAAAGTGCGGCGGCGCCGCTTGCAGCTCGGTGAACTGCTGGAGAAGTGTAGGCCCCATGCGAAGCTCGTCGGGCTCGAGCAGGTGAACCGTCTGCGGCCCATGATGGCAACAGCGGCCGCAGTCGACGCAGTCGCCTCCCTCGGGGTCCGGCGCGCCGGCGACCGGCGAGAGACCGAGGTGGCCGGGGGCTACACCGCGATCGGCCACTTGACCCCTTCGAGCTTCTTGGCAGCCCGACGCAGATCGTCGCGCAGGCGCTTGAGCGACACGCGATCGCCGGGGGTTCGCCGGAGCGCGGAGAAGAGCACCTCGGCCAGCTCCTCGCAGCGCGGCACCTTGGCGAGCTTTTGCACGCCCTGCGGCGAACCGTCGTGGGCCAGGTGCATGCCCACCATGGCGACCTCGCTCTGGGCGTCGAAGAGCACCGTGCCGGTGAGCGTTTCGAAGGCGAGACACGCGAAGGCGTAGACGTCGGTGGGCAGGGGCGAGGTGGGGCCTTCGAGGGCGCCCCACACTTCTGGCGCGCCGTAGGGGCCGGTGGCGCAGCCCGGACGAATCTTGCGGCCGGAGAGGCCGAAGTCCACCAGCACTGCGGCGCCGCCTACGCGGAGGATGATGTTGGAGGGCTTGATGTCGAGGTGGGCGATGCCCACGCCGTGCATGGCCTCGAGGCCCGCCAAAATGTCGTCGAAGATGCGAAACGCGCGCGGCACGTCCAGCGTGTGCGCGCCGATCTCCCGCTCCAGGGTGGCCCCCTCCACGAACTCCATGACCAGGATGGGCTTGGGCCGGGCCGCCAGATCGAAGGTCACGAAGCGCGCGAGATTGATGTGGGCCGGTAAGCCGATGAGCGCGGTCGCCTCTTCCCGAAACAGCTGCATGAACTCGGTCTCGCTCAGGCTGCGGGCCGCCGTCTCGGAATAGTCGGGCACCTTGAGCGCGAAGCGCTCGGCCTCGGGATCGTGGCGCTCTTCCAGGCGGTTGACCAGAAACACCGAGCCCACCGCGCCGGCGCCCAGTGGCCGAATCACGTAGAAGCCCCCGAGCGTGCGCCGCGCCGGCACCCAGGAGGGCAGCGCCACGCTCACCGATACGTTGGGCGCGCGGCCACCAGACTCTTGCGGTAGCTCCAGCAGCCGAAAGGCCGAGGCGGTGGCCAGGCTGGCCATGGCGCGCGGAATGCGATGGGCAAGGTCGTCGGCGTACTGGCTGAGCGTCTCTTCGCGGAGCGGTCCGTCGCCGGCGAGCACCCGCGCCACTGCGTCGGCCAGCGACGCCGCGTGGCCTCCGCTGGGCAGCGGCGGTCGCTCGAAGCGCTGGCGCGCCACGCCCAGAATCTGCCCCAGCGCAGTGACCGCGCCTTCCAGCGTGGTGAGCGTATCGACGTTGCCGCTGGAGAGCGCGCGCAGCGACGGCGCCGCCTCGATGGCCGCTATCGCCCCCCGCATGCGCACCAGACAGATACGGAGCGCCTCGCCCCGCGCCGAAGCGTCGGGGACCAGCGTGTTGCCCAGCTCGGTGAAGGCGTCGAGGAAGGCCCCTACGCCGCCCGGCGGCCGGCGAAACGACGGCGGCAAGAGCGAGTCGAGGTTGCCCGCGACCGGCCCCAGAGCATTCATCTGTCGATCGAACCGTGCATACTGCACCAGCATGTGCTCGAGGTCGGGCAGCATCGAGGCCTCGGCCAGGGTCTCGAGATCGTCGGGCGTCGGCAAGTCGGTGATCAAGAGCAGGAACACGTCGGTGACGTCGATTCCCTCGACCCGTACCAAGGCGTCGAGGGCGCGCGCCAGGGTGGCCAGCTGCGCGCGCCGCAGGCTGGGCGCCGAGAAGGCAAACGCGTTGCCCAGGAGCGAGCGGGCGATGCGGCGGAGGCGCGTTTGCACCGCGCGGCTCCCCTCCTCTGCCTCCACGGTATCGCCGTCGGCCACGTGCAAGAGCGCCCGGAGTCGGCGCATGAGAATGGCCGGGCTCGCCTCCTCCGTGGGTGCGAGCAGCCAGTCGGCGACGTCGCCGCGCAGCGCATCGAGTCGCTCTTCCAGGGTGCGCACGTCGGACACGTTGGTGCCGAGCCGCAGCAAATCGCCCACCACGTTGTGCTCCAGGAGCGCCGCGTGGAGATCGCGCAGCGATGCCACCGAGGTGCGCCGCGACGACTGCGGCGACGAGAGCCCGGCCACGTAGGTGCGGCCCAGCTCGAGCAGCTGCTTGCCCTGGGCGAACGCCGCCGGGGCGCCGGACTCGGCGAACGCTGTGAGCGCGCGGCGAACCCGGTCGCCCAGACGGTCGTCGTCGTCGCCGCCCTGTTCGAGGTCGAGGATGATCTCGCGCGCCAGGATGTCGGCTCCCTCGTCGTCGCCGATGCGGAAGCCTGCGCGCGTGAGCTGGGCCACGGTGCGCGCGCAGACGCGATCGGTGAAGGAGCTCGGGCCGAACTCCCGCCGCAGCTCGAGGATGGCGTCGGCCGCGGCAGTGACGTCGTGCTCGATGACGCGCTCCAGGATGGTCTCGGCGACGTCGGGCTCGGCCTCGGCGGCGCGCGCGAGACCCCAAACCAGGGCCGCGCCGATGCCGGCATCTTGCTTTGCGCGCTCCATGGCCGGCCCCAGCTGGCGAAGGGCGCCGTCGGGGTCCACCGCGGCCAGGGCGGCGATGGAGGTGGCCGCGCGCCGCCACTCGGTGGGCGTCAGCGACGGTCCGAGCGCGCGCTCGAGGGCCTCGGGGCCGCCTTCTTGCCACTTGGCGAGAAGGCCGCGCGCCACCGCCACGTGACGCCAGACGAGCGACTCCCGGTCGCCCAGGAGGCGCGAAAAGGCGGGCGCCACGTGCTCCATGCCGAAGGCCCGGAGGCCGTGGAGATCGCCGCTCACCGCCCTGCGGGCAGCCTCGCGGGCGGCGCGCTCGAGAATGCGCGCGGCGAGGCGGCGCGAAGGGAGCGACCCGGTGGAGGCTCGGTCGACCCAGTCGCGCGCCAGATCGCGCCGCGAGATGAGCACCAGGCAGAGTGGGCCGTCGGCCAGGCCGAGACCGATGGGCAGCTCCAGCAGCAGCGCGATGCGAGCGCGCGCCGCCGGGGTGGCGATGGACTTCGCGCTCGACTGCGCCATGCGCGCAGCGAGGACCGCCACCGTCTCGGCGTTGCCGGAGAGCATCCGGGTGAGAAGCCTGCGGCCGAGCTCACGCTGCTCGTGGCCCACCGGCAGCGCCGAGGCGAGCTCGTAGAGCGCCACCGCTGCGGCCGACGGTGCCATCCACTCGAGATCGTCGGCGAGCCCACCGGCGAGCGCCGCTTGTACCCCGCGCGCGAGCGCCGTGGGCTCGAGCCCGGCGAGCGGCCCGGGACCGTCGTCGGCATTGGCCCGCGCCAAGGCGGTGAGCGATTGCCGCCACAAGGCACGTCGCTCGACCGGGTCCTGCGCCTGACCGAGATCGAGCAGCCCATTGACGTAGAAATAGGGGTCGCGCACGCAGGTCTAGCCTACGCGGATTCCCCTGGAGAATCCAGCGCCTCCCCCCAGTACCTCTTCCCCAAGTTCCGGACGGATTCGCGCGATCCATCGCGCCTCGCTTCGCCCGAATCCCCGCGCGAACGTGCGGCGGTTTGCACGAGGCGCCCGGCCCGCGCCGGCAAGACGCAGGCTACGCCGGAGTCGGCTTTGTGAAGGCCTCGCACTAGTGCTATGCGTGCGCCGGTGATCGTCCTCGATAAAGTCACCAAGCGCTTCGGTCCCAAGATTCTCTTCGAGAACGTCAGCATGCAGTTCGACCCGGGAAAGAGGTACGGCCTCACCGGTGCCAACGGCGCGGGCAAGTCTACGCTCCTGAAGATGCTCGGCGGCGACGAAGACACCGACACCGGTGCCATCAGCATTCCGGGCAACATGCGGCTGGGCGTGTTGCGCCAGAACCACTTCGCCTACGACGAGCAGCGAATCGTCGACGCGGTCATGATGGGCAACAAGGCCCTCTGGGACGCGATGCAGGAAAAGGAGCGGCTCCTCGCCGGTGAGGTCACCGATGAGGTGGGCATTCGCCTGGGCGAGCTCGAAGGCGTCATCGCCGAAGAAAACGGCTACGTGGCCGAGAGCGAGGCGGCGGAGCTCCTGGGCGGTCTGGGCATCGGGCCCGCGCAGCACGAAGACAAGATGAGCACCCTGCCCGCTGGCTACAAGCTGCGCGTTCTCCTGGCGCAAGTGCTCTTCGGCAAGCCCGACGTGCTGCTCCTCGACGAGCCCACCAACCACCTGGACCTCGAGTCGATTCACTGGCTGGAAGACTTCTTGAAGGACTATCGCGGCACGGTGGTCACCGTGAGCCACGACCGGCACTTCCTCAACTCGATCGCCACCCACATCTCCGACGTCGACTACCAGACCATCACCGTATACGCCGGCGGCTACGAAGACTTCGTCGACTCCAAGTACGAGAACCGGCAAAAGGCCGAAGCCCAGAACGCATCGGCGAAAAAGAAGATCGCCGAGCTGCAATCGTTCGTCGACCGCTTCGGCTCCCACGCCTCGAAGTCGAAGCAGGCGCAGTCGCGCGTGAAGCAGATCGAGAAGCTCGAGGTCAAGGACCTGAAGCGCACCAGCCTGGTGCGCCCCTTCGTGCGCTTCGAGTTCGACAAGCCGAGCGGCCGCGACGTGCTCCGCATGGAGAACGTCGACAAGGCCTTCAAGCAGGACGACGGTACCCTCAAGCAGGTGTACCGCGGCCTGAACCTCAACGTGAACCGTGGCGATCGCATCGCGGTCATCGGCCCCAACGGCGTGGGCAAGTCGACGCTGCTCAAGCTCATGGTGGGCGCCGCCAGCGGCCTCGACGCCGAGGCCAAGAAAGACACCTTCGCCCCCGACGCCGGCGCCATTCGGTGGGGCCACGACACCAGCGTGGGCTACTTCGCGCAGGACCACCACGAGGCCATCGGCCACACCTCGGCTGGCATGAACGCCTTCCAGTGGCTCTACGGCTTCAAGAAGCTGGCGCCCCAGGAAGAGATTCGCGGCATCCTCGGGCGCCTGCTCTTCTCCGGCGACTCGGCGCTCAAGAACACCGAGTCGCTCTCGGGCGGCGAGTGCGCGCGCCTGCTTTTGGCGAAGCTGGTGCTCATGCAGAACAACGTGCTCATCCTCGACGAGCCCACCAACCACCTCGACATCGAGTCCATCGAGGGCGTCCTCGACGGCATCAAGCTTTTCCAGGGCACCGCGGTGTTCGTGAGCCACGATCGACACTTCGTCTCCGAGCTCGCTACCCGCGTGGTCGAGCTCCGCCCCGGCCCCGACGGCGCGCAAGTCATCGACTTCAACGGCACCTACGAAGAGCACCTCGAGCGCACCGGCGCCGACTACATGCGCAAGTAGACGCCCTCGACGCGCAACGAAGAAGGCCGCGTTCCTCGGGGAACGCAGCCTTTGTTTTGTCCCCCCGCGAAGGTATTGGCCGAATCCGCCCGCTCTAGAGACGGAAGGGTTTGGCGCCGGCGTACACGGCGCCTTCGCCCAGCTCGAACTCGATGCGGAGGAGCTGGTTGTACTTGGCGACGCGGTCCGAGCGAGAAAGGCTGCCGGTCTTGATTTGACCGGCGTTGGTGGCCACCGCCAGGTCGGCGATGAAGGTGTCTTCGGTCTCGCCGGAGCGGTGGCTGATGATGGACCGGTAGCCGGACTCGGTGGCCATACGGATGGCCTCGAGGGTCTCGGTGAGGGTGCCGATCTGGTTGACCTTGATGAGGATGGAGTTGGCGACGCCGTCTTTGATTCCGCGGGCGAGGCGCTCGGTGTTGGTGACGAACAGATCGTCGCCCACCAGCTGCACCTTCTTGCCGAGCTTGTCGGTGAGGGCCTTCCAGCTGGTCCAGTCGTCCTCGGCGAAGCCATCTTCGATGGAGAGGATGGCGTACTTGGCGCAGAGCTTCTCGTAGGCCGCGAGGAGCTCCTCGCCCGAGATCTTCTTCTTGTCGTAGGTGTAGGTCTTGGAGGCCTTGTCGTAGAACTCGCTGGCCGCGCAATCGAGTGCAAGATGCACGTCTTTTCCAGGGGTGTAGCCGGCCGCTTCGATGGCGCGGGTGACCTCGGCGAGGGCTTCTTCGTTGGACCCGAGCCGCGGCGCGAAGCCGCCCTCGTCGCCCACCGCGGTGGTGAGGTTCTTCTCTTTCAGGACCTTCTTCAGGGCCGCGAAGATCTCCGCGCCGCAGCGCAGTGCTTCGGCGAAAGTGGCGGCGCCGGTGGGCACCACCATGAACTCCTGGAACTCGAGGCCGTTGTCGGCGTGAGTGCCGCCATTGAGAATGTTCATGAGGGGCGTCGGGAGGACGCGCGCGGTGGTGCCCCCTAGGTAGCGCCAGAGCGGAAGGCTGGTGGCGTCGGCGGCCGCGCGGGCAACGGCCATGGAAACGCCGAGGATAGCGTTGGCGCCGAGCTTGCCCTTGTTGTCGGTGCCATCGGCCTCACGGAGCACGCTGTCGACCTGGGTCTGGTCGAGGGCGTCGAGCCCCATGATGGAGGGGCCGAGGGTCTGGTTCACGTTGGCGACGGCCTTGAGAACGCCCTTGCCGAAGTAACGCTTCTTGTCGCCGTCGCGCAGCTCGATGGCCTCGTGCTCGCCGGTGGAAGCGCCGCTGGGAACGGCGGCGCGACCGAAGCCGCTCTCCGTCCGGACCTCGACCTCGACCGTGGGGTTCCCCCGCGAGTCCAGAATTTCGCGCCCAAGTACCGCAACGATCTCGCTCATGGTTCGACTCCTTTGGCGAGGGCGTTCATAGCACGCGGTGGCCCCCGATGGGCCCTGAACGGACGGTGAAGTGAGGGCAGATTCTGCGCGTCAGGGCGGCGGCGCCGGTGGCCCGTTTCGTTCCCAGAAGGCCCGCACTTCCGGCAGCTTGGTGGCCCTCCGGGCGGGCGGAAGCGACCCCAAAAGCACGCGGCCGTAGCCCATGGCCATGAGGCGGCGGTCGAGAATGGCCACGATGCCCACGTCGTCCTGGTTGCGAATGAGGCGGCCGAAGCCCTGCTTGAGGGTGATGGCCGCCTGCGGAAGCGACAGCTCGGTGAAGGGGTTGCCACCCTCGGCCTCGACCCGCCGCGAACGCGCCAGAAGCACGGGATCCGTGGGCACCGCGAAGGGAATCTTGTCCATGATCACCAGCCGCAGCGCGTGGCCCGGAACGTCGACGCCTTCCCAAAAGCTCATGGTGGCCACCAGCACCGCGTTGCCGTCGGCGCGAAACCGGTCGAGCAGCACATGCTTGGGCGACTCGCCTTGCACCAAAATGGTGTGGCCGGTGGGCTCGCGTCGCAGCGCTTCGGCGAAGCCGCGCATGGCGCGTACCGAGGTGGTGAGCACGAACGCGCCGCCCTTGGTGATGTCGATGAGCTCGCGAATGCGCGGCACCGCGGCGGCCTCGAAGCCCGGGTCCGAGGGCGGCGGCAGGTCGCGCGGCGTGTAGAGCAGCGCGTGGGTCTCGAACGCGAAGGGCGACGGCACCACGCACTCGTCGGCCGCCTCGGGCACCCCCAGACGCCCGCGTACGTAGTGAAAGCTCGGCTCGCCGGCGATGGACGTCGAGAGGGTGGCGCTGGTGAGGATCACCGACGAAACCCGGTCGAAGAGGGCACTGCGCAGGAGCGGCCCCAGCTCCACCGGGCTCATGCCGATGCTCACGACGCGCTCCTTCACCTCGATCCAGGCGCTCTCCTCGGTGCCTTCGGCGGCTTTGCGAATGCGCTCCAGGGTATCGCGGAGCTCGCTGGCGCGCCGCGCCACCTGCATCATGCCTTCGGTCTTCGACGAGAGGCCGAGCGCCGTCAGCGCCTTCAGGCAGGTGGCGAGTCGGCCTTCGGCGCCCACCACCGCTTCGTCGTAGTCGGTGGCGAGCAGCGCGCGGCGGTCGCCGCCCGATCGCGCGCCGCCCAGGGCCGCGAAGAAGCGCTTGGCAGCCTCGCCGGTCATGTCGAAGAGCAGCTTGTCGCGGGAGCTCTTCCCCAGCGGCCCCTGCTCTGCCACCAGCGCCCGCTCCGCGTCGCGGGCCAGGCTCTCGCAACGTGTTTGCGTGACCCGGGCGCCGAAGAAATCGGTGGCCACCGACTCGAGCTGGTGGGCCTCGTCGAAGATCACCGCGTCGTAGGGCGGCAAGGCGCTCGCATACTCGCCGCGCGGGCCATTGCGGAGTGCGAGATCGGCGAAGAACAGGTGGTGATTTACCACCACGATCTGTGCGTCCTCGGCCTCGCGGCGCATGCGGGTGACGAAGCACGAATCGTAATAGGTGCATGTTGCACCAATTCGGGTGTCTGTGCCCGAGAGCACCGAGCCCCATGCGGGGTCGGTTTCGCGCAGCGTGGTGAGCTCGGCGCGGTCGCCGACCTCGCTCTCCTTGGCCCAGGATTCGATGCGCAGCAGCGAGCCATCGGTGGGGTTTTCGCCGAGCGCCTCCGAGAGCCGACGGCGACACACGTAGTTGGACAGGCCCTTCATGGCGGCAGCGCGCACCGGCACCCCCAGGCGCCCGAGGAGCTCGGTCACGACGGGCAGGTCCTTCATGAGGATCTGCTCTTGGAGCGCGTGGGTGGCGGTCGAGATGACCACCTTGCGATTGGAGAGAATCGCTGGCACCAAGTAGGCCAGGGTCTTTCCGGTGCCGGTGCCGGCTTCCACGAGCAAGTGGCGCTCGGTGCGCAGCGCGCGGTCCACCGCCTCGGCCATGGCCTGCTGGCCGCGGCGGTCTTCATATCCGGGCAGCACCTGGGAAAGCTCGGCAGAAAGAACGTCCAGCGGTCGCACTGCGCCTCTTTATCACGGGAAAGTTCGTTCCGGCGATCACCCCTTGGTACCATGCATCGTCGTGGCTGCCCCCGCACGCCGAGCCCCCAAAGTCCCCCCGCGTCGCCCGGAAGAGCGAAGCGTGGTCGAGCTCGCCCTTTCCATCCACAAAGACGGGCTGGGCCTCGAGCTCTTGCGCGACGTGTGGCTCGGGCCCGTGTGTGTGCTCGGCGCCTACGCCGCGCTCCCCGGCCTCCGCTACCCGCTCGACGTGTCTGGCGGGGTGTCGCGCTTCCGCCACCGGCGGGGAGAGCTGTCGCGGCTCACGGTGGAGGTCTTCGCCTCGGAGCTGGCGGCCTTTGCGAGCCCCAAGCTGCGCGGCATCGTCTCCACCGACCGGCCGGAGGTCTCGGTCCGGCTCTTCGCCGAGGGTGCCGAGCTCTCCCTTCGCGGCGTCGAGAACCCGGTGGATGAGTCGTCTGCCCCCAAGGTCCTCGCGTTTCAGCTCTGGGTGTTGCCCTTCCAGGGCGGCATCGAAGTTCACGTGGCGGGCGCTCGCGGCGTGGGTCTCGAGGCGGCGCCCACCACCCTGGCGCTGCGCGCTGCGGCTGCGCTGCTCGGTGGTCTGGGCGAGCGGGTGGGCGCAGCTTTCTTGATGCCGCGGGCCGCCGAGTCGGTCGCCAAAGCGCTCTATCCGCAGGCCGGCGCACGCGCACCTTCGGCGCGCCGCATCCGGGTGGTGAAGAGCTTCGGCGCCGGCGACGCATGGTGCTTCGAAGCCCGCGACGGAGAGGTGGCAGAGGCCGCGTCGGGGCAGGCCCTCTCGATGCGCGAGAGCAGCGGCCTCTTGCGGGCCGCCGACGATGCACTCTTCGATGGCGACGCCGAAGGCGCGCGCGGCGAGCTCCTGCGGGTGCTCGATCGAGCGCCGGGGCTTCCGGAAGCGCTGCGGCGTCTCGCCGAGATCGACGCCTACGGGCCGCAGGACCGGGCCGAGGTAGCGCTCCAGACCGCGGGTGGGCTCTCGCTCACGCCCCTGGGCGATCTCCGCGGAGCCCTGTACTTGCGGGTGCACGACGCGCCTGCAGCGGTGGCGGCATGGCTCGCCGAGGCCGAACGCGAGGCGGTGCCGGAGCTGGCCGCGCTGCTGGTGCTGCGCGCCGCCGAAGCCCTCGACACCGGCGACGCCGACGCGCTCTTCGATCGGGCGGTGGCCATCAGCCCCGCCCTGGTGTTGCCTCACTGGCGCAGGCTGAGGCGGCATCTCGACGCCGGCCGCGACGGCAAGCTCGACGCCCAGCACCTGGAGGCGCTCGCCCGAGGCGCGCACGAGCGCTTCGCGGTGCTTATGCGGCTGGGCGCGGTGCACGCAGCGAGCGCACGCAGCGAAGAGGCCGCCAGCTACTTCGAGCGTGCGCTCCGGTACGCCCCAGACGCTCCGGAGGCCATCGCCGGCCTGGGCCGCGCGCTCCTCGGCATCGGTCGCGCCACCCGCGGCATGGAGCTCTTGGTACGGGCCATCGACCTGGACGAAGGGCGCGGCGCCGACGTGGGACCCCTGCTCTTCGACCTTGGTTGCGCACTGCGCACGTTCGCGGGCGACCTGCCGACCGCCATCGCGCGCCTCTCCGCGGTTCGGCCGGAGTCGCCCGCCGCCATCGCCTCCAAGGGCCTCGAAGGGCGCTACCGCGCTGAAGCGCACGACGGCGTCGGGGCGTCGCTGGCCTTTGCCCGCATGCGCGAGCTTCTGCGCGAGCGACCCGATGCGAGCCACGTGCCGTGGCTGCTCGAGGCGATGCGGTTCGAGGAAACGCGCGATCCGGCGGCAGCGCAGCGGCACCGCGAGCTCGCCAATCAGCTGGCGCCGCGGGCGGTCTCGCTGGCCGACCAAGAACGCGCGCCCGCCCAGGCAGCACCGGTTCACGTGCAGGATGCACCGAGCGTGCGCGCCCCGCCGCCGCCGCCCCCCAGCGACGTGATCCCGGAGATCCGCGTGGAGGAGCTGCGCCGCGCGCTCGAGGCACGCCCGGACGACGACGCGGTGATCGAGGAGTTGGCGCGGCTCCTGGAGCAGCTAGACCGCGGCCTCGAGCTCCTTGCGGTCCTGTCGGCGCGCCTCGAAGATGCGCCCGAAGAAAAGCGCCCGCAGTACCTGCCGCAGCAACGGGCCGTGCTCACGCGACTCGAGGATCGCGCACGCCAAGAAGGTCGCTTCGGAGAAGCCGACCTCTACCAGTCGGCCCGCGAAGCGCTCGCGTAGCCCGCTACCGTGCGCTCGAGCACCGAATCCGGTTGAATCGGTCGGCCTTGCGGAGCTTTGCGTCGCCCCGAGCAGGCGACCTAGCGAGCAATGGCGGCGCGGGCATCGGCCAGCGCGCGGTCCACGTCGCCCACCGTGAGGCGCGAGGCCACGGCCAATCGCCCCAGGATGTCGCGCTCCACGTCGGAGACCTCGCCGTTGGCCTCGGCCAGCAACGCTGCGATGCGGAGCACTTCCCAGCCCTGGTCGACGGAGCGCAGCGGCTCGCCCACCTTGGCCAGTCGTCGCTCGACGCCGTCTTCCGCCAACTGCTCTGCCAGGTCCTGCACCAGCGAGGTGATCTCGCTGGCGGCCACGGTCCCGCCGCAGGCGGCCGTCACCACGCGCTCGAACGCGGCGCGCTCCTCGGCGTCGAACACACCGTCGGAGGTGGCGACCAGGTAGGCGCCTTCCACGATGCTCTCGAAGAGGCGGGCGGCCATGGGGTCGAAGCCGGTTGGAATCGTCGCGTCGTCGGCGTCGGGGCGGCTTCCGTAGGTGGCTGCAGCCAGCTCGAGAATGGAGCGCATGCCGTTTTCGCCACGGCGGGCGATTCGGGCGAGCAGCGATACGCGATCGTCGTTCATGTTCAACTTTCAGTTTATCAGCGTGCGCAGGTCAAGGGTCCGACTTTTTGGTCTCGTGGGGCGAGCAACAGCGCCGCGGCGCCGCGCGCGTCGGTGCGTGCGGAGGCGATCTCCACGAATACGCCGTCCGTCGGCGCGTAGGCACGCAAATAGGCCTGTTCCACTGGCCGCGGCGTGCTCCCGGGAGATACCACGCGGAAGGTCGCGGCGATCGGCGCCGGCACCAGAATGGGCGGAACGTCCAGGCTGCGCGGGCACACCACGCCGCCGTCGATGCCCCCGCAGGCCCGAAACCGCTGCACGACCCAGGGAAACCCGCTCTCCGGCTTCGGCTCCACCACCAGATCGTAGTCGCCTGGGTCGGCCTCGAGCACGAACACGCCCAGGCGATTCGCGCGCACGTACGAAGGACGCGGCCAGGCCACTTCGGGCTCGCCGTCGCGCCGCAGGGTGGCAGCGGGAACCAGGCGCACCGCCGCGCCGTCGACGCCGCGGCCATCGGGGAGCACCGCGCACCCTTGGACCCTGGTGCGGTCGCGCACCGTGAACGAGACCGGGTTTGCGTTGTCGAGGTTGAGCTCTGCCTCGGTGCGCGCGAACGAGTTCTCGCCCTGCGGCGAGATGATGACCCGGTAGTGACCCTGCGGGAGCACGGTGGCGAAGCGTCCGTAGTCGTCGGTGGTGACCGACGCGCGATAGTGGAGATAGGTCACGTCGCCGAGGGCGGCGGTGGCGATGTCGCGGCTGATGAAGTCGATGCGCGACGGTACCGCGAACCCGGAGCTCGACACCACGCCGGTGGCCGGCAGCGGGGTCTCGAGCTCGGGATAGGTTTGCTTCAGGTTGGCTGGCGAGAGAAACGGCGCCTCCAGCACAGGCAGGGCGATGCTGCCGGGAGGCGGAGCGATGACCACCTCGAGGAGCGGCGAATAGCCCTCGACCTTGATAGTGTGGAGCACGGCGGTGGTGCTCTTGCCAGAGAGCGCCACCACCGACGAGTACACCGCCTTGGTCGACGAAATCTGCAGGTAGCCGCTCCAGCCGGCAAGGTCGCGGGACTCGGCGGCGAAGGTGGCCATGCGGTCGCCGTTCGGCGACAGATCGGCGGGGCCAAGCACAGTGGGAAAGCGCACCGAACCGGTTCCCCGAACGTCGGTCTCGACCACCGCGCCCGACTGCACCACCGGCGGATAGGTGGTGGCGAGGCCGCCCTGGGGCGTGGCCACCAGCTCGAAGCGCATTGGCGGTACCAGGAAGCGATACTGCGATTGTGCGCTATTTCCAGGCCCTGGAGGCACTTGCCCTTCGTAGAGCACCGGCTCCGAGACCACCAGGTCCAAGGGGAGGCCGAGCGTTCGCGCGTCGACCGGAGTGCCCGAGCCATCGAAGGGATAGAGCGGGCGGAGCACCGCGCGCACCGGCAGCGTGACGTCGCCGTCGACCCCCAGCGGCCGGCCCAGCTGGGCGATGAGCGCCTTCTGCACGACGACCGACCCGTTGATCTCTTGCAGCTGCGGCAGCCGCAGCGCGCCCGCGAACTCGCCGGTGCGAATGGTGTTTTCGGTCTGGGTTCCGGGCGGGAAGAGGAAGGTGGTGTTGGAGGCAAAGCGCGACGAGCCGGGGACCGTCACCGCCAGAAGGTAGGTCGCGGTGCCGTCGACGGTGCAGCCGAGCGGCGGGTCGCACACCAGGTTCTGCCCGAACTTGGCGCAGTCGCCGCTGTCGACGCGGCAGGTGTTCTTCGCCACCTCGGCCACGGGTACGTCGGCGATGGGCCCACATGACCAGACGATGGCGAGCGGCAGCGCGGCCGCTACCAAGAGCCCGGCCCGTTTCACTCGGCGCCGCCGTCGGTGAGCGGAGACGGCTCGAAGGTGCCGGCGTCGAACGCGGGGCAGCCTCGAAGATCGCCGCCCGGGCTATACACCCAGGAAACGGAGTCGCCCCCCGGCGCCTCCGGCGTATGGCCGTCGGAGTTGCCGCGTCCGACGAAGCGTTTCGCCACCAGGATCTCTATCGTGTGACAGCGGGTGGGGTCCGGCGCGGGCAGCTGACTGATGGTGAGATCGCGCACGCCGTCGTGTTCTGGCGACTCGCCGGGGCGGCTGAGACCGAAGGCGACCAGCCCGTGCGTCTGATCACGATCGGTCGGGAGCGCCACCGACGTATAGTCGACGTAGGCTCGGTACTCGAAGGAGACCGTCGGGTCGAGGAGCCGTACCGGGACCACGAAGCGCCCAGGAAACGTGGCGATCGGGCGATCTGCAGGCGGCACCACCGCGTTCTTCACGATGCTGGGTGGGTAGTCCGGGAGCTGTGGCAGATCCGACGGCGAGGAGAGAATGCAGGCGGAGACGATGCACCCGAAGGCCACCACCAGACCGAGAGATCCTCGCCGGTCGAGCTTCATGCGGGCGACGTCCGCGCGCGCATCGGCGCCGAGAGGGCAAAGCGCGCGTCGGCGTACTCCGGGCGAATCGCAAGCCGGTAGAGGTCCGCAAGCGAAGGCACGCGGCGGCAAGCCTCCACCAGGTCATCCATGGCCGGCGCCGTGGTCTCTCCGAAGTCGGCGAGTGTGGAGTGCGCGGCGTGGGCAAAATCGCCGCTCAGGAAGAGCCCCACCCGGCGACCGCTCTGGCGTGCGCGCTCACGCACGAGATCGAAGGGGACCTTCCCTTCTTGCTCCAGTAGCTCCTTCAGGCGCTTCTGCACCCGGCCGGGCACTGTCTGCCACAGCAGCTCGACCAGCGGCTTCGAGGCGGCGATGGGCGAAGCCGCTGCGTCTTCGGGCCCAAAGGCGCGGAGCAGGGCGTCCCACAGCACCCGAGGCTCTTCTGGGGCGAGGAGCAGTGCGTTGTGCGGCGCGGCGCCGGCCAGGGCTTGCCCCAGCGCGAACCTCAGCGCGGCCGTGTCTTCCTGCGAGCCTCCGGCGACCACGCCGGCCGGCGGCGAGCCGAGCGTGACGCGGTAGAGCGGCGCTTCTGCGCGGCCCTCGCGGCGCGCCCAGAAAACCGGCGTCCGCGGAATGTCGAGGAGGCGGATCGAGAGCTCGAGAATGCGCCCCAGCTGCGACGACGGGCCCGGCACCACGCGCTCGAGCACGCCCACCGCCGGAGCCAACAAGGTGCGCAGCAGCACGCTGCCGGCAGACTCCCAGAGGAGCCCCATCGCCACGCCCGCCGGCTCGTTGGAGTGCTTCACGAGCAGCTGCAGAATGCCGGGTTGCTCCGCCTGCGCCGACAGCGGCGGCGGCTCCAGGGGTCCCGCGGCCGGGTCGAAGGCGCGCAGCACGTGGTCCAAAGCGCGTGCATAGTTCACGTTGTTGTCGCGCAGCGCGACCTCGCGAACCTTGTGCAGTAGCGCGAGATCGCCGGGCCGTAGCTCGGCCGCCATGCGCCGGAAGCGGAGCAACTCGGCCGTGGCCCCGGGCCGCCGCTCGAAGTAGTCGCCAAGGGCGTCGGCGGCCTCGACGGAGCCGCCCAGCGCGGCTTGCTTCAGCCGCTCGACGACCGGCTCGACGTCGCGGCCCCCCAGGAGCGCTCGGCGATCGCCTTCGACGCCGCCGAACGAGAGCTGCGGCGAAGCGTCCACCACCGGGAGCAGGCCCGTGCCTGGCACCAGCGAGGTGCGCGAGATGCGCACCGAAGCGCTGGTGATGCGTGCGTCGGCCGCGGGGTTCGAGGATCGCGAAAAGCGCTCGCCCACATGCGCCAGCTCCTGCGCCACCTCGGCATAGAGCTCGCTGCCCTCGGAAGCCAGGCGCCCGGCTTCCTTCAGGAGCCGTACACCCTCGGCCACGAACACCGCGTCGGTGTGCTGCACCAAGGTCTTTCCCAGGGCGATCGTGATCTCGAGCTTGTCGTCCCAGGGGGCGGTCTCCACGATCGCACGCGCCAGCGAGAGTCCCCGCGGAACGTCGCCCCGAGAGAGCGACAGCTCGAACAGCTTCCGCTCGGCGCGCGCCCGCGACGACGCGTCGTCAATGGCGCACTCCAGGAAGAACACGCAGGATTCGACGTCGACGATCTGCTCCGCGAGCTCGGCCGCGGCCAGCGCTACGGTGCCGGAGCGACGCAGGGTCAGGAGATCGCCCGTGAGCGCCTCGCGGTACAGCAAAACCGCTTCCTTTGGCTCTTTGCGCGCGGCGGCGCGCTCCGCCAGGCCGAGCGCGATGAGAGGCAAGAGGCCCACCGCCAGCCGCGCGTCCATGAGGATGCGAGCGCCGGCGTTGGAGCCTTCGGTGGCGTCGAGCGCCTCGGCCAGGAGAAACGCCCGGAGGGCCGCGTCGTCGGCGGCGAGCTCGACCGGGAGCCGTGAGAGCTCGGCCACGCTCTTTCTGGCTTCCTCCGGGGTGCCCGCGCCGCGCAGCCGGTACTCGAGGCCGCGGGCGAAGAGCTGCGCTTTGGGCGAGGTGGGGCAAATCTCGGCGGCCCGTTGGGCGCGCGAGAGCGAGAGGTACACGTCGCCTCCCCGCGCCGCCGCTTGGGCCGCCTCGATGAGCAGCTCGCTGCGCTCGGCGGCGTCGGCGGGCGACGCGTGCACGAACAGCTCGATGGCCTCGCCGAGCTGGGTGCCGCGCCCGGGGAGGTGTCGCAAAACTTCCACGCGAAGCGCCAGGACGTCGAGCGATTCCATGTCGGCGGCGAAGAGCTCGTCGGCGGTGTGCACCGCCTCTTCCACGGAGCCGGCCGCCAAGAGCGCGCGGCCGAGCCGCAGCCGCACGTCGCGCACGCCCTCGGGCCCCACCAGGGTCTCGACCCTGCGCCACAAGATCACCGCCGCGTCGGCGTCGCCAAGGCGTTCCCGAAGGTCGGCCAGGTAGCGAAGCGCGCTTTCGTGAGAATCTTTGGCCAGCGTCTCCAGCACCTCACAGGCCTCTTCAAGCCGGTCGAGGCGCTGCTCGAGCACCGCGGCCAGTCGCAAACGGACGGCGCGCGCGCTGTCGTCGCCCGCCGCGCTCATGCGATCGATGCGGCGACGGAGGTGCTCGGCGAGCTTATCGAATTGGCCTCGCCCGGCGATGAACGACTCCACGGCGAGGTCCGCTTCGTCGTCTGCCGGATGGCTCCCCAAAACATCGAGCCACACCTGCTCGGCGTCGGCGTTACGCCGCACGTACTCGAGGGCGCGTGCGAGTCGCTTCTTCGCCTCGTAGGCGTCCTCGCCAGCGAGCCGCGAGATCTGCACCTCGATGGCCGCGATGCGAGCCTCCACGTCGCCCGCGGCCTCGGCCGCGCGTTCGATGGCGATGAAACGCTCGAGCGGTACCGGGTCGGCCTCGGCGGCCAGGCGCCAAGCCGCCAGCGCGCCTTGCGGATCACCGGCCATCTCGCGTTGCGAGGCAATGTGGCTCCAGGCCGCGGCGCGCTCCTCGATGGGCCCGCTCATGGGGCCCTGGTCGGCCTCGGTTCCCTGCTCCCATTCGCGCGAGAGCGACTGGTTCGCCGCTTCCCGGGTCTCGTCGTCGCCCAGCGCCAGCGCCCTGCGCAAGAGCTCGTGCCCCCGCTGCATGTCGCCTTGCTCCAGTGCGGCGCGGCCGCTGGCCAGAAGCGCTCGCCCCAGGCGGTCGCGATCGCACGCCTTGTCGAAGCGGGCTTCGAGGGCCGGATCGCGGTGGACCCGCAGCGCGGCTTCTGCGTCGAGGACCCACGCCTCGCCTTCGATCCGCTCCACCGCGGCGACCGCAGCGCGCGAAACGAGCTCCGGACGCTCGGTAGCCCGGGCCAGCGCCAGCACCAGCAGCGCCGCCTGCTCGCCGATGTTGGCGTAGGGACCTTCGACCAGGTCGAGGCAGGCGCCCACACCTTCGGCACCCTCGCGGGCGGCAAGGGAAGCGGCATGCGGCATGAGCGAGGCGAACTCCTCGATGTCACCGGCGAGGTTGAGCGCCACACGCACGCTCTCGAGGGCGCCGTAGCCCTCCATGACCTCGCAGGCGAGGCGCGCCAGGGCAATGGCCACGCGGGCGCCGTCCGGCCCTTCGAGCTTCTTCTGCAACGCGCCGCGCGCCCGCTCGAGGCGCATCTCCAGCATCGAACGCTCTTCCGGTGCGCGCTCAAGCAGATTCTTGGCCGCGGTCGCGAGCTCGTCGATGACCGAAGTGCCCGCGGAGAGCGAGAGCGACCGCAGGAGGAGGTCGACCTTCATGGGCGCGCCCACGTCGTCATCGCTGGCCAGGAGCGCCGCGCGACGCAGCCACGTCGCGCGAGCGCCGGAGCTTGCGCTCTCTTCGGCGACCCGCTCCAGAGTTTCGACCGCCACCTGCGACTGACCGCGGGCCGCGGTGCGCGTAAGAAGAAGATACGTGGCGCCCTCCGAGGGCACCGCCAGAAAGGCGTGCGATGCGTGCGACACTGCCAGGTCGGTTTCTCCGTACGACTCAAAGAAGCGCGCCGCGCGGTAGTGCGCCGCCCGGCGCGCGAATCGCCCGAGCGCCGATGATGCCACCAGGGAATACAGCGGCGACATCTCGCGAACGCGGCCCACCGTCGCACTGCCTCGCTCCGCGATCTCGAGCGCATCGGCGCGGGCCGGGTTCTGCGAAAGCGCGCGGTGCGCAAACGCGAAGGCCGACGTCACGTCGTGCGCCTGGAGCGCCGCGCGCGCGGCCTCCGCGCAGAACGCGCCCGCCATCTCCGGCTCGTCCTCGCGGTCGATGAGATCGCGCAAGATACGCAGCGCGGCGTTGGGGCCCAGGTAGGCGTGCAAGTCGGCGCCCAGCGCCGGAATTCCCAGCTGCGGCGCCGTACGCGCCGCGCGGACCCATAGCGCCACCGCTTCGTCGCGCTCGCCCAGCGTGTCCCACAGAAGCCGCCCCTGATCGCGCAGCGCGCGGGAGAGTCGCGCCCGATCGTTGGTGCGCTCCGCTTGGGTGACCCGGGCCTCCACCAGCGCGAAGGCGACGTCGGGCGCCAGATTCGAAAGCGACATCGAAAGCTGATCGAGCCACACCTGGGTGGTGCGGGGATCGGCGCCGTTGACGACCGCGCTGGCGAGCGCAGTGGCTTCGCCGTTCACATCACCGAGCGAGCTCTTGCGCTGGGCCAGGGCCAGGTACAGCTCGCCGCGACCGGCGGCCACGGGGCTCTCCGCCGAAATCCACTGCTCGAGGATGGTTACCGCGAATGCGTCGTTCTTGGTGCGCTCCGCCACCCGCA
Source organism: Polyangiales bacterium (assembly GCA_038210445.1). Classification (GTDB taxonomy): domain Bacteria; phylum Myxococcota_A; class Polyangia; order Polyangiales; family Polyangiaceae; genus JABFRG01. Next base: position 98,439 of record JBBQWQ010000022.1, on the reverse strand, counting down.
GGAGCGTCGCTCGCAGCGACTCGTCGGCGAGCCCAAAGCGGTCGAGTGCTTGCTGCGCCGCCCGCCTCGCCAGCGTGGCGTCGATCTCCAGAAGGTTCCCGAGCGCTTCGGCGATGGACGCCGCGAGCGCCGCGTTGCCCAGCGGAAGCTCCACGACCCACTCGATGGCGTGCGCGATCTCTTCCGCGTTCCGCCGCGCATTCCGAAGCCGAAGGCATTCCACCGCAAAAGCCGGGTCGCCGGGTCGCAGGGCGCATAGCTTCTCGAGCGCGCCGATCGCTTCGTCGAAGCGCTGCTCGGCCACCGCACGCTTGGTGAGATCGCGAAGGAGCGGCCCCACCGGTCCGAGATGGGCGATGGCGCGCTCCAGGGCGTCGACGCCGCGGCCTGCCAGCGCGGCCAGCTGGGCCTCGAGCACGCGCGTACGTGGCAGCTCCGGAAGCGCCGCGATGGCGTCGCGCGCCACCTCGATGGCACGCGGGCTGCCCTGTGCGAGCAGCTGCTCGGCGGCCCACGTGAGTAGCGTGCCCCGAAGATCGGACACCTCGACCGCGCCGGCAAGCGCGATGGCCTCGGCGCGGAGCCGCGAGTCGCCCTCGATGGCGGCCTGCACCCAGGCCACCGCGGCGGAGCGGGCGGTCGGCGTTCCTGCAAAAAGCTCTCGCGCGGTGGCCGAGGCCGCCTCGAGGTCGCCGCGGCGTCGTTCTGCGAAGACAAGCCGACCGAGCGCGCGCTCTCGTTCCCCGCCCTCGCTGCTGGTGACGATGAAACGGAGCCGGCGCACCAGCTCACTCGAATCGGCCCGCAGGCCTGCGAGACGAACCCACTCTTCGCGGAGCTCCCGATCGGACGAACAGCCGTCTTCTACGAGCTCGGTCACCACGCGATCGCGCGCCTCGAACTGATCGGGCAACGTGCGGAGCCGGGCGGCAGCCTCTTCCAGCAGCGCCGCCCGCTCGGGACCGTGACGGCTGCTCGATGCCAATGCCGCGAGGATGGCCGGGACCTCGTCGCCCGGCCGCGAGAGGGTCTCTTCGGCGCCCGGGCCGAGCCGTCGCGCTTGCTCCCGAGCCCAGGTAGCGAGCGCACCATGACCGTGCAGGTCGGAGAACCGAGCCAGGGTGTCGGCGCATCGGATGCGCGCCTCGGCCGCGCCGAGACGCGGCGTCGCCACCGCGCGGGCCAGCGCATCGACGTAGCGATCGCGGGTGGGCGCGGCTCCGTAGGGCCGCAGGCGCTCGAGCGCTTCTTCGGACGCGGGATCGATGGCCAGCGCCGCCCCGTAAGCCTCCACCGCGAGCGCCGGATTGGCGAGCGGTTGCGCGTAGACGTCGCCAAGCTCCAGGAGCGCTGCCACTTTCTCGTCGCGCGCGGCCAGGTCGACCCGCGCCTCGAGCCGCGCTGCCACCACTTCGTGGAGTCCCACCGTGGTCAAGATGCGGTCGAAGGCCCGTGCGCCCTCGCCTTCCAGCTGAAGGTCGAGGCCGGCGTCCAGGCCCGCCGCCAACGCGTGCTGCGGCAGGCCGCGTTCCTTGGCCCAGCCGAGCCGGAGCTCGTGGACGCGTGACTCGGTGGCGCGCCCCTGCCCGCCAAGGCGAACGATCTCGTCGGCAATGCCGTGGGGCACGATGCGCAAGAGGCCCATGCCCCCTACCACGGGGTCGAGCTCCACAATGCGGCGCCATGCAAGGTCGTCGTCACCGGCGAAGGTCGAAAGAGTCATGGCGAGCCCCGCCACGTTCGCTTCGTCGGGGGCCGCATGAAACACCGGCAAGAGGCTGGCGTGTAGCTCGGGGTCTTCGGGGGCGCGCTCGATGACCGACCTCAGCCCATCTCCGTCGCCGATGCGCACGAACATCACCGCGGCTTCGTGGAGCGCGGCGTGACGCTCGCGCGCGTCGGTGCTCGCATCGGCGGCCGCCAGGAGCTCGCCGGCCGCCCGTTGCATGTCGCCGCTTCGGGCCCGCAACTGCGAGAGCTGGCGGCGCACCGCGGGCGAGTCGACCACCGCTACGCTCGACTCGAGGGCTGCGATGGCGCCCCGCGGATCGGTCCCTTCCAGATGCCGCGCGAGCTCCAGGAAGAGGTCCTTCTTCTGCGTCGGGTTGGTGGTGCGACCGATCTCGAGCCGCAATCCCCGCTCGCTCATCACCACCGATTCGCGCCGATCGGGAGACGCGTTCTGAACGAAATCGGGCGGCGGCAGGGTGCGGTTGGTCATTGAACCACGATGCCGAACGGCAGGGTCGTCAGCGCGCGCTCGCCGCGCAGCAGCGGCGCGTAGCCGGTCACGAAGGCTGCCGTCGAAGCGGGGAGCAGCGCGCGCAGCGCCATTCCCTCCGCACCGGAGATGGGGGCGCGGGCGTCACCGCCGCCGCTGCCGAGAATCTGTTCGAGGGCGCCACCGCCCGGCGACACCACGTGCACGCGCGCGTCGGCCGGTAGCTTCGCCAGTGTGCGCGCCTTGGCGATGGCGTCTTCCAGGCCACCGAGCTCATCCACCATCCCGAGGCGCTTGGCCTCATCGCCGCTGAAGATCTTTCCTTCGGCGTTCTCCGCCACCTTCTCGGACGTGATACCGCGGCCCTCGGCGACGCGCGCCAGAAACAGGTGATAGATGCTCTCCATCGAATCGCGCACGCGCACCTTGGTGTCCTCGTCCCAGGAGACGAACGGAGACATGTACGCGGCGCGGTTGCCCGCCTTCGGATCGTCCTTCTTCGCCGGGAATACCTCGACGTGGACGCCGAAGCGCTCGAGGCCGTTGCCGATGCCCACCTTTCCGCCAACCACGCCGATGGACCCCAGCAGGCTCACCGGATCGGCGATGATGAAATTGCCGCTCGAGGCCAGGTAGTAGCCGCCGCTCGCCGCCATCTCGCCCACGCTGAACACCAGCGGCTTCTTCTTGCGAATGCGCATGAGACGATGCCAAAGGAGGTCGCTCGCGAGCGCGCTGCCTCCGGGGCTGTCGATGCGCACCACCACGGCTTTGACGCTGTCGTCGTTCTCGAGCTTCTCCAGCACTGGCGCAAGTTCGCTCTCGGAGATGCCGCTGTCGCCGCCCAGACCGCCGCCGCCCCCCATTCCGATGCTTCCGGTCGCGCGCACCAGCGCCACCGGACCGCGGCCGCCGCCGGCCCCGGCGATGCTCCGCACCAGCTCGCCCAGGTCTTCGTCGTCGCCCTTGACCGCTCCGCGCCCGTAGACCACCTTCTCGCGCACTGCCTTGGTCTCTTCCCGCAGCTTGGTGGTCACGTCGTCGGCGTAGGCGACGCCGTCGATGAGGTGTCGCTCCTGCGCGCGCTCCGGCCCGTAGGGGCCGTCTTCGATGGCCTTCGCGCACTCCGCGCCGCGAGCCTTCTCCACCGATTGGACCCAGGTTTTTCGGATGTCGACGAGATACCCCTCGAGCGAGGCCCGGGCCTCGGGGCTCGGTCCGTCGCGGGTGAGCGGCTCTTCTGCGCCCTTGAATTTGCCCACCTGCAGAATGTCGATGGAGAGCTTGAGCTCCTCGGAGAGGAGCTTGCGCAGGTAGATGATCTGCGCGGCGATGCCCACGGTTTCGACCTCGCCAGCGGGCGAGATGAAGATCTTGGAGCACCCGATGGCCGCCGCCATATACGCGGCGTTGGAGAGGCCGTCGGCGTGACAGTGCACGGGCATCCCCGCGGCGCGGGCGTCCCCAAAAGCGCGCCCCAGCTCGTACGCGCGGGCCATGCCCAGCTCGCCGAAGCGTACGAAGATTCCCTTGGCGTCTTTGTCCTTGCGCACGAGCCGCAGCTCTCGCAGCACCTGGTCGAAGGTGCGATCGCGCGGCCCCACGCCGAGGAAGCCTCCGCTCGCCTGCTCGGGGGCGCCGCCAGTGAGGTCGAACACCGCGACGTAGGGCCCAGTCACGCGGTCGTCGGGCGCAGAAGGCGTGGTGCGAGGCCGACCATCGCACGCGAACAGGAGGGGCAATGCCAACAAAGCGAGGGCGCGCATATCAGGGGGAGTCCTCGGTACTTTTTGCGGTCGGTGGGGGCAAGGGCGGCGGCGGCGCAGACGTGGGCAGGTCGGTGGGCGCGACCGTGGGCGCAGCTGTAGGGGTAGCGGGCAACGGCGCGGCGGGCGCTGTCGAGGCCGCGGCGGTGGCGGTCGCTGCTGTCGACGCCGCCAAGCGATCGCGGACCCGGGGCGGATACGCGGAGTCCGGAAACCGATCCGAGATGTCCTTGTAGACGCGGAGCGCGGCCCCGCGGTCGCCGCCGTCCCACTCGAGATCGCCCAGCGCGATCATGGCGCCAAGGTACGAAGGGTTCACCTGCAGGGCTCGGCGATACGCGTCCTTGGCCTTCGCCGCGTTGCCGTTGGCGCGCTCCACATCGCCGAGCCCCGCGAGCGCTTCGGAGTCCGCGCCGTTCTTCGACAGCGCCGCGTTGTACAGGGCACGTGCGCGCTCCACGTCGCCGCGCTGGATGGCCGCGGCGGCCTCGGCCACCAGGCGCTTGGGGTCTTCGGGCATGGGCCCGCCGGCTCCCACCTTCGCGGCGTCGGCGCCGGCGTCCACCGCCGTGAGCGCGTCGTCGTGCTTGTCGACGTACCGGCGCAGCGCGGGCACCAGGCTTCCGAGGCGCGGGTTCTCCGAGACGCGGTCGAGCTCCAGCCGCGCCGAGCTGGCGTTTCCCGAGGCCGCGAGCGCGAGCACCAGCGCTGCCCGTGCGCGCCCCGGCGTGGGTTCGAGGGCGGCGGCTGCACGCAGGCGGTCGGTGATGCCCGGCCACAGAGGGTCGGGCTCGGCCATGTCGAGGGCAGCGAGAATGTAGGGGGTGTCGGCGTCGCCGGCCGCGGCGGGAATCCGCGCAACCAGCGCGCGTGCGGCGTCGCGTTCCCCGAGCATGCGAAGCGCGTCGAGTCGGGTCCGGAGCGCCCCGCCGTCGGTGGGCGCGGCGCGAAGTGCGGCGTCGGAGTCGCGCTGAAGAGCCTCGTGCCAGGGCTTCATCTCCGCTCGCTTGCGCCCGCGTTCGGTGGCGTCGCCGGCGGCCCGCTCCGCGAGCCAGACCAGATCCGCCTGACGATTGGTGAGTCGCGCGCGGGCCACCATGGTGCGCGCGTCCGCGGGGGCGTCGCTGGCGAGCGCGTCGAGCTCTTTCTTCGCCGCCGGAAAGTCGGAGATCGAGAGTGCCGATTCGAACTTCGACAAACGCTCCAGGCGCACCATGTCGGCGCCGTGATCGCTCAGGCTGGTCGCTGCGACCTCCGGTGCCGGTCGATGCTTGAACCACGCGGCTCCGGTGGCCGCCGCGCCCAGCCCCACCACGACAACCACGACCCAACCGCCTACGCGCCGACGCCGACGGGTTGCGGGCGGGAGGTCGTCTTCGTGCTCTTCGTGCTCTTCGTGCTCCACCCGCGGCGCGCCGGGCGCGTGGTACAGGGTCGGCGGCAGCGGCGACGAGAACGAGGGATAGGGGTCTACGTCCGGCGCGCGGAGCTCCACGCTCGGACCTGTGCGCTCTTCGCCCACCACCACAGGTTCGGAGGGCGTCGACGCGGAGACCCCAGGCGCGAGCGCGAGCGCCTCGGCCTCCGAGGGCTCCGGCGCAACGTTCAGCTCTGCTGCGCGGGCAAGGGCCGCCGCGGCGGCAAGGGCGGCGGCCGAGGGCGGCGGCGCCACCGAGATGCGCATCGTCTCGGTGCGGCGCGGCGGAGGCGCGCGCGAAGGCAGCTTCGCGACCTCGGGCGGGCGCGCCGCCCCGGAGGCGACATCAGCCCGCGCGGGCGCGGGCGCGTCGAACGACGGCAGTGCGGGCGCCGCGGGGATCGACATCGCCGGAGCGGTCGAGAGGGGCGGGTCGGCCAGTTCCGGGTACACCGTCGCGGGCATCACCTGCGGGCCCGAGAGTACGACTGGATCGCCGAAGAAGGGGGCCAGCTCGGCGATCGCTGCCAGGGCCCGCGGGGCGCCGCTACCGCGCACCAGCAAATCGCGACGGCCCAGCTCGCCCGCGAGGATCGCCTTCTGCAGCTTGTGGAGCGACGTGAACACCAGCTCCTGGCCGGTGAGCGTCGTCACCAGCCACCGGTCTTGAGACGCATCTCCGTCGCGTCGCACCTTGAATTGGTGCCCACATTGAGTGCACTTCACCGTCGTGCCCCGTGTGCTCACGAGCGCGTCGTCGAAGTCGTACTCCGTCTTGCAACGGTCGCACTGAACGTCCATGAGGTTTCGGCGGAAAACGCTATCACGCGACCATTTGCAATGTCGAACACCGTGCGCGCACGGCGGCCACGCCGGAGATCGCGAGCCCCGGCGGCGTAGCACCTTGTCCCACCTTAATCGGGCAGCGAGGCAGCGCCTCGGTTGCGCGTGCGCGCACCAAACGTCACAGGGGGCGTGAACAGACGTGCACGCGGCCTGGTGGGTCTGGGAAAAACGCCGTCGAAACAAGGGGCCCGGGATACCTTGGTTCAGGGCACGGTCGTTGCTACGCTACGGCCCATGGGTAAGCCCCTCCACCTCGGAGTCTTTCGATGAAGCGTTTGTTTTCGGTCGCGCTTTTCGGTTTCGTCGGCGTTGCCATGCTCGCCGGCTGCCCCATCTACTCCGAGCGAACCTACAGCGATCCGGATCCGTACGTTCCCGGCAACAATGCCTGCAAGACGCCCGCGTCGTGCAGCCCGGGTTCCACCTGCGGCGCCGATGGCTACTGCTCCGGCAACGGCTGCGACGTCGTCGGCTGCGTGGGCGGTTACCAGTGCCAGGTGCTCGGCGGGCGCGCGGAGTGCGTGGTCCCCTCGGGCCTCGATGCCGGCACCGACAGCAGCCGGCCTCCGTTCTCGGGCTGCCGGCGCGACGCCGAATGCGCCGACGCCGGGACCGGCGCCAAGTGTTTGAGCGGCGTGTGCACCGCGGCGGCCGACCAGTGCTCCGACGCGACCCAGTGCCGCAGTGCCCAGCTTTGCGTCGACGGCTCCTGCACGCCCGCGTGCTCCGCTTCCAAAGCCTGCCCCACCGGCTACGCCTGCGACACCGCCAAGGGCGTGTGCACCCAAAATCCCGCGCCCTGCACCAGCGGCCAGCTTTGCGGTGGCGGCAACACCTGCGTCGAGGATCACTGCGTCCCGCAATGCGGCCCCGGCGGCACCTGCACCGGTGGCCTCGTCTGCGTCGACAACGGCTGCGTCCCCGACGAACGCCCGGTCTTCTCGTGCGCCACCGATGGTGAGCTCGGCGACGGAAGCTCGGGCAAGTGTGCCTCGGGCAGTATCTGCCTCCGCCGCAGCTGCTACATCGCGTGCGACCCGCTCTCCTCCGACGCTTGCAAGAATGCCGATGCGTTCAACCAGTGCAAGAACGTAACGACGTCCTCAGGCCCCCACGACGTCTGCGGCTCCGCGTCCAACCTCGGCACCGAATGCGACGTGGCCGCAGCGAAGCCCTGCTCCGGCACGCTCATCTGCATCGACGGCTTCTGCCGCTGATCCTCGGCCCTCTCGCGAGCACGCGAGGCGCCGGCATCCCGAAGATGCCGGCCAGAAACCCCAGCCGCTTAGGTGGCTGGGGTTTTTCGTGAGCGGCGTGGTTCTTCGGGTCTGAGCGGCGAGACGGAGGGTTTTTGGCCGAGACCGAGGGAGGGGCGTTCGCTGGGTGCAGCGCCGGTCGCTCACTCTCTCTTCTCGTGAGGACGGGAGGCGAAGGCCCCCCCGAAGGGTTCGGCCAAAAACCCCAGTCTCCTAGCGGCGGCCGGAGGCGCAAGCAACGAACAGCGAGAGCTCGAAGTCGCTCTCGCTGAAGTACTTGTCGATGGCTTCGCGCACGTAACGCAGCGCCACCTCGCCGAAGGGCGCAAACTCCGGGAGGACGAAGAGCCGCGAGATGGGGTCTTCGAAGAGATCGCGGGCGCTGCGGAAGACCAGCTTCTGGGGCCGAACTTCGACGTCGACGAAACCAAAGCCGGCGGCCTCCAGCTCGGCGGCGAGGATCTCCGGAGTGGGTCGCTCGAGGGCCAGGTGGTCGAGCGCCGGCGGGAGCTCGTGCACGTCGTGACGGAGCGCGTATTCCCGCAGCAGATCGGCGATCTCTAGGAAGGAGCCGCGGAGCGGCAGGGCCAGGAGCGCTTGGCCGGCCGGCGCCAGGAGCCGATAGAACTCGTGGAGCAGAGGCTTTCGCGGCACCGCCGGATGAATCGAAAAGACATGCGAGAACGCGCCTTCGGGAAACGGGTTCGAGCCGTCCTCGGTGGTCGCGTACTCCATGGGCACGCCCAGGGCTCGCTGCTTCACGCGCGCGAGCTCCACCGCCGGTACCGAGCGGTCCCAGCCGTAGAGATGCGCGTCGGGGAGGCGCGCGAGCACCTGCGGATCTGGGTAGCCGGTGCGGCAGCCGAGGTGCGCGATGCGCGCGTCGACCGAGGGCGTCACCATCTCGACGAGGAGCTCGCCGAAGCGAGCGGTGTAGCGGGGCACGACGAAGGTCTCGTAGACCGCGACGTCCACTTCGGTCCACCCGGCGGCGTCCGAAGGTCCGTGCGACGAGCGCTCCGTCGTGGGTTCCTTCACTCCTCTTCTTCCTCGTGCAGCAGGTCGCAGGCTTCGGTGGCGAGGGCCCCGATGGTGACGTCGTCGTCTTCGTCGTCGAGCTCGACCCGGCGCGCGTCGCCGGCCAGCGGCTCGAGCAGAGGGATCGCCGTGGGGTCGCCCATCTCCACCAGCGCTTCGATGGCCGAGGCCACCACTTCGGCGCGGCCCGCCTTGAGGAACCGCCCGAGGAGCTTCACGCAGCCGGGCTCCGCGACCTCGGCCAGCAGGTACGGCAGCTCGGTAAGCGCCGGGCTGTCTTCCGGCAGGCGCCCGAAAGCGCGCTCCACGCCGAGCGCCACTTCCTTGAAGCGCTCGAACGCGACGCCTTCCAGCGACTCGCCCGCCGCCAGGCGGGCCTCCGGCAGATCGATGCCGAGAATGTCGATGAGGAGGTCCACCGCTTCGGGCCCCTGGGCTCCCTGGAGCAGCGGCGCAATGCGCACGTACCGCAGCGCGGCTTCCTCCGGCTCTTGTTTCTGCGCGTCGGCAAACGCCGTGCGCAGGAGCGACACGAGCTCCCCGGCGCCCAGCGCCGCGAGGCTCCGGTGAAGGTTACGAGCGGTGCGCTCGGCATCGAAGAGGCGACTCAGTTGTTCTGTCTCGGCCATGGGCGCCTCCTTCTACCGTACCCGCTCGCCTTCGGTGGCCCAAATCGGTACTCTGCGGTGGTGATCCCTGCGCCCCCGCCGCGCCCCCCGGAAGGCCCGCCGGCCGAGGCGCCGCCGTCGATGCGCGCGGGGCGCAGCTCTGCCCTGCTGCGCTCGCCCATGCTGCGGGCGCTGGCGATCATCGGTGCCGGCGTTTGCGTGCTCGCGAGCAGCGGTCTCGAGGCTTCTCTTGCTTCGGGCCGTGTGGGTCCTGCGGCCGCCACGGCGGCGGGGCCCCGATGCGGACCGGGGAGCCTCCCCGACGACGACATTTGCGTGCATATTCCACGAGATGACGAGGAAGGACCGGCGGCCCTGGCGCGGGAGAACGCGCACCGGGAACGGACCGGCGCCTGGCGCACCTACGAGCAGATCCCCCGGCGACCGGAGCGACCGGAAAATTACGATCTCTACCGCTTTCCAGTGCCGCCCGGCATGAGCGGCGGGCGCTACGTCATCAGCGGCTACGATCTCGACCAGCCAGACCAGTGGCAGCGCCGCGGCGCACGGCTCCGGGCCATCGGTCACGGGGGCCTCGACATCCCCGAGCTTCGTGGCACCCCCATTCATAATGTGCCACTCGAGCACCAGCAGGGCGATGCCGAGGTGGTCTACGCCGGCCCACTGTTCGGCACCACGGTGGTCCTCAAGAGCACCCTGCGCGAGGCCGGGGCCATGCGAGATTACCTGATTCTTTTTGGTCACTTGGACGCCATTGCGCCGGGCCTCTCCGTGGGCCAGCACGTGCCCGAGGGGGCGCTCGTGGGCAACGTCGGCGACACCGGGTCGCCGGAGCTCGTGCATCTTCACCTGGAGATTCGCCGGGTCCGCGACGGGGTCGACGCGGCCGCCGCCATTCGCACGTCGGGGCCGGGCATGGTGCTGGCCGACTGGGTCACCATCGTGTGCGATCCCCGGAACGTCCTCCCGCTGGCGGCGCCCCACTGACCATTTCGTGGCTTCCCGCCAGGAAAGCCATGGTATCAGGCCACTCCGCTCTTGCGCCTTCTGCGCATCGTGCGACCATCGGAAGGTCCGTGTCGATCAACCCTCGTCTCACCGAAGAGGCCAACAACCTCCACTGCCCGAAGTGCGAACGCCGCTTCGATGGCGGGCTCGTGTGCATCGACGACGGGACTCCCTTGGTGCGCACGGCCTACGAGCGCGACCCGCTGATCGGTCGTACGCTCGGCGGTCGCTTCACCATTCGCTCCAAGCTGGGCGCCGGTTCCATGGGCACGGTCTACCGTGCGAGCCAGGACGCGATGGGCCGCGAGGTAGCCATCAAGATCCTGCGCAACGATCGCGCGGTCGACGACAACAGCAAGGCGCGCTTTCTCCGGGAAGCCCGCGCCAACAGTCTGCTCACCAGTCCGCACACGGTTACCGTGTTCGACTTCGGCGAGAGCGAGTCTGGTGAGCTCTACCTCGCGATGGAGCTGCTCAATGGCGAGAGCCTCGGCCAGCGGCTCGCGCGGGTCAAGCGCCTCCCCATCGCCGACGCCATCGAGACCACGCGGCAGTCGCTGCGATCGCTCGGCGAGGCGCACGGCAAGGGCATCATCCACCGCGACCTCAAGCCCGACAACATCTTCTACGCGCAGGTGCAGAGCGGCGGCGAGGAGCACGAGGAGATCGTCAAGGTCCTCGACTTCGGCATCGCCAAGATGCTCCGCGACGAGGACCGCGCGCTCAACGCGGTGGAGACGCAGGCCGGCACCGTGTTCGGTACGCCGCGCTTCATGTCCCCGGAGCAAGCGCAGGGCAAGGTCCTCGACGCACGCTCCGACATCTACTCGCTGGGCGTGATCCTCTACCACATGCTCACCGGCAACCCGCCGTTCACCGACGACGACGCGATCCTGGTCATGGCGCGGCACATCAAGACCGCCCCTACCCCGCTCTCGCAAGCCTGCCCGGAGGCGCGCATCCCGCCGGAGCTGGAGCGCCTGGTTCTGCGCATTCTCTCCAAAGACCCCAACAACCGCCCCAACAACGCCGAGGGGTTCGCCGGCGAGCTGGCGCGCACACTCGACGCCATCAGCTCCTCGACCAGCGGCGTTCGGGTTTCGGTGGGGCCGTCCATCCCCCCGCCGCCCTCCAGCCTCGACGACGTGTCGGTCGCGCCGTCTGCGGCGGAACTTTCCGCTGCGCCCGCTCGAAGCCGCGGTCCGGTCATCGTCGGGCTCATCCTCGGGGTCGCGCTCCTGGTCATCGCCGGCGCGGTCGGCGCCATTCTCGGCAAGCGCGAGAACGGCAACCGCGGGGCAGCGGCCTTCGGCTCCAGCGCCACGGCCGCGCCTTCGACGCCGGTGTCCATCGCGGCACCTCCGCCGTTGCCCACGGCGAGCGCCAGCGACTCGGTGCGAACGCTCCACGTCGAGGACTTGCCGCCCGTTTCGTCGAGTGGCCGGCCCATCATCAGGGGGCCAGTCCGGCCCGTCGGCGTCGGCACCGGAGCGAGCGCCCCCACGGTCCCCACGGTCCACCCCGTGCCGTCGGCTTCGAGCACCCGGCCCTACACCAAGTTCGACTGACGACCGGGACCCAGGCGCTTTGCCTGGCAGACCCGTTGTTCGCGCGGCAAAAGCCGTGTAGCGTTTCGCGCCCATGGACGCGAGAGAACTCGAAGATTTGGTGCAGCGCCTCGTCAACGATCCCCACGACGAAGACGCGCTCGCCTATGCCCACCAGTCCGGTGAAAACGACCCCAAGAGCTATGCAATGCTCCTGGAGCGCGTCGGCACCGACTCCCGCGACCCGGCCTACGCAGCGCATTGGCTGAGCGAGGCTGCCAACGTGTGGATGACGACGCTGTCGGACGCGCATCGCGCCGCGCGGCTGCTCATGACCGCCATCGATCGCGATCCCACGCATCGGGTTTCTTCCGATCGCCTGGGCGCGCTCTACCGCGAAAAAGGCGATAACAAGGCGCTGGTGGCGCTCCTCGATCGCCGCGCCAAGGCTCTCGCCCCGATGGTGGGCGACGATCGCGATCTGCGCAACGAGCTCGCGGGCATGCACGAAGAGATGGCGCGCCTCTGGAGCGAACCGCCGCTTTCGCAGCCGCGGAAAGCCATCGATCAATTCAAGCGTGCGGCCGAGCTCGACCCCTCGAGCGCTTACGCCATCTACAGCGCGCGTGAGCTCCTGAAGGCCGCGGGCCAGCACGAAGAAGCGGTACCGCTCTACGCCGCCGAGCTCGCCATCGAAGCGGACCCGGAGCGTCGCCTGGCGCTCCTGCGCGACGAAGCCGAGACGCGCAAACTGGCCGGCGACGCCCGCGGCGCCACCAAGACGCTCCTGACCGCGCTCGAAGCCAACCCCGACGACCCTGCCCTTCGCCAGGAGTTCGCCTCCTCGGTGCTAGAGCGGGTTCAGGCCGGCGAGACCGTGCCTTCCGACGAGCGCGCGCGCGCCGTTCTGTACCTCGGCAACCTGGCCGAAGAGTACGACGGTGAGCATGGGTTCGCGTACGCATCGGCGGCGCTCGACATCGACGCTGGCGACGATCGCGCCATGGGCGCGTTCGCGAAGTTCGCCGATGGCCAGGGCAAGAGCGACGAGCTCGAGACCCGCTACCGCGCCTACCTCGAGGCAAACCCCAACGGCAACCACGCCGCCGAAGCGCGCGAAGTGGCGGGCCCCAGCGGCGAAGCCACCGCCGCCACCGAGGTCCGTCGGCCTTCGGTGCATTCCCCTGCCCCCAAGACCGAGGCTGCCCCCAAGACCGAGAAGCGCGCGCCCGCCGACGTGACGCCGAGCCGCCCCCAGCAGACCGTCCAGGTGCAGGAGCGCGCTCCCGAGAACAGGCGCGACGAGCCGCGGGTGAAGCAGAAGGAAGATCCGCTCGCCATCTTCGCCCACGAAGCGGGCGAGCCCTTGGTGCCGAAGCGGCCCTCGAACATTCCGCCGGATCGCCTTCAGGGCATCCTCGACGCCGCGCAGATGCTCGCGGGCAAGGGCAAGAAGCCCGAGGCGCTCCTCAAGTACAAGGAGGTCCTCGAGAGCGACCCCGCGCACGCCGAGGCCATCGCCTGGGTGGAAGACTACCTCCGGAGCAAGCGCGACTACCAGCAGCTGAAAGACGTGCTCCTCGCCAGCGTGCGCGCCCTTGGCACCCGCGAGTCCATCGACTCCAAGAAGGAGCGCCTGCGCGAAGTGGCCGGCCTCTGCGAAGGCAACCTGCGCGACATCGACGGCGCCATCAGCGCATGGCGTCAGCTCATCGCCCTCGACCGCTCCGACGAGAGCGCGCGCAACGCCCTCACCCGGCTCCTCGAGCGCTCGCAGCGCTGGGACGATCTCGCGAACCTCCTCGAGCAGGAGGCCACTGTCGAGGCCGACGTGGAGACCAAAATCTCCCTCGAGAAGAAGCTCGCGCGGCTGCAAGAAGAGAAGCGCAAGGACCTGGTCGGCGCCGCCGAAGCGTGGGCCCGCATCGCGCGCCTCACGCCGGAGTCGGAAGTGCCAGTGGCCACCGCCGCCAAGCTCTACGAGCGCGCCGAGCGCCTCGACCTCGCCGCGCAGATGCTCTCGGATCACGCGCCTGGTGTGGAAGACCCCATCGCCCGCGGCAACCTGCTGGAGCGCCTCGCGCAGATTCGCGAACAAATCGGCGAGCTCGTGGCGGCCGGCGACTCGTTCGCAGAAGCGGCCGACGCCCTGCGCAACGGGCGCCTCTGGGAGGAAGCCGAGCGCCTGTTCTCGAGCTCCGAGCAGTGGTCCAAGGCCGCCAATGCGGCTTCGCAGCGCGGCCAGCTCACGAGCGACGCCAAGCAAGAGGCGCTTTACCTCTCCAAGGCGTCCGACTACCTCACGCGCGCCGGCGACAACGAAGGTGCCCTCGAGAAGCTCGAGAAGGCCACCGATCTCGACCCGCTCAACGACAACTACGCCGACCAGCTCACCGAGCGCTTCACCCGCGCCGATCAGACCGATCGGCTGGTGCAGTTCCTCACCCGCCGCGGCGATCGCCTGGTCGACCGCCTGAAGCGCGTCTACACCCGCCGGCAAGCGGCCATGCTCGCCTCGAGCAAGCTCCGCGATCGCGAGATCGCCCGCGAGCTGTGGCTCAAGGTCCTGGAAGACGGCGACGACAAGGAGGCCCTGGAGAAGCTCATCGACGACGCGGTCGAGCGCGAGGACCACACCGAAGCCACCACGCTCCTTCGCCGCCTGGCCCAGACCACCGTCGACAAGGCGGAAAAGTCGCGGGTCGCGCTCCGCGAAGCCGAGCTCCTCGCCGAAGGTGTGGGCGACGTCGACACCGCGCTCTCGCGCTACGAGGAGATCCTTGACGAGCTCGACCCCACCTGTCGGCCGGCGCTCCAGGCCATCGCCGATCTCCAGGAGAACCGCGGCGAATTCTTGGCAGCGACAGACGCCCTCGAGCGAGAGCTCAAGCTGCTCGCCGACGCCCAGGAGCGCGGGCAGATCGCCAGCCGCCTGGCGCGCCTCTACGAGCAGCTCGACGACCCCAAGAGCGCCATTCGCGCCCTCGACATCGTCCGCAAGGCCGACCTCGAAGACTTCGACGCACTCACCCGCCTCTGCGAGCTTTGCGAGCGCACCGAGCAGTGGGACCGCGTGGCCGAGCTCCTCGCCGAGCGCATCGAAATCGAGGGCGACGAAGACGAAGCCGCCCAGATGACCATGAAGCTCGCGCGCATTCTGGCCGACAAGCTCGACCGCGGCGACGAAGCGCTCGCAGCGCTCACCGAGTTCGCCGACCAAGGCAACGCCGACGTGCGCAATGCCTACGTCGACCTCGGCGATCGCCTGGGCTGGAAGGGCGTCGTCGCCCAGAAGCTGGTCGATTGGTGGTTTGACGCCCGGCACAACGGTGAGCGCACGCAGGCCCTCCGCAGCGCGTTCGATCGCTTCGCCGAGGTGGGCCGCGATCAGGACGCCGTGCGGGTGGCCATTGAGCTGGTGCGCACCAAGGGCGCCGACAAGGATCTCGCCCGTGGCCTGGAGCAGTTGGCCGTGAAGACCGGCGATCAGGACGCCCTCACCGTGGCCCACGATATGCTCGCGCGAGAATCCACCGGCGCCGAGCGCGCGCACGAGCTGGTGCGCCAGGCCGAGGTCAAAGCCAAGGCTGGCGTCTCGTCGGACGACTGCATCCAGCACGGCGAAGAAGGCCTCTCGGGCATCGCGCCGAATGAAGCCGAACCGCTCCTGGAGCGCCTCGCGCGCCTGGCGCAGAAGCCGGGCGACGTGGTCGATCTGTACGAGCGACAGATCGCCCGCTCCAAGGGCGCACAAGATCGCGTGCGCGCCCTGGCTCGGGCCGCGCAGATTGCCGGTTCGCGTGGGCAACCAGACCGAGCGCGCGGGTTCTACGAGCTGGCCCTGGCCGGCGCGCCCAGCGACGAAACCCTTTCGCACCTGGAGTCCACCTCCAAAGAAGGCGATCAGCAGGTGGGCGGCGATCGCCTCCGCCGAGCTCTCGCCAACGCCATGGCCGCGGGTGGACACGGGGCCCGCGATGGCGGCAAGGCCCGCGGCGCGCTGCTCCGACGTGCGGCGCAGATGGCCCACAAGGACCTCAACGACGTCGATCAGGCCTTCCGCTGGCTGGGCGACTCGCTGGTGGCTCTGGTCGATACCAACACCATCGACGAGCTCGAGAAGCTCGGCCTCGAAGTGAGCGATCCGCGACGCACCGAGGCCGCCCTCTCGCACGCGCTCAACGAAGTCTTCGACGGCCCGCTGGTGCGCCAGCTCCTCTCGCGGCGGGCCAAGCTTCGTCGCGATCAGCTGGTCGACAAGGCCGGCGCCGCCGCCGACCTGAAGAAGCTCCACGATCTGAGCCCCGCGGAGCACAAGGTCACCGAGGAGCTCGCGCGGCTTCTCCTCGATCTCGCCGACTTCAAGGGACTGGTGCAGCTCTACGAGGATCAGATCCTCCGCGGCAAAGACGTGGCCCACCGGGCCGAGCTCGCCCGCAAGGTGGCGCGCCTCTGGGAAGAGCAGCTCCACGATCCGCGCGAGTCGGCCGACGCCTGGCGCCGCGTGCTTCGCATGAAGGCTGGCGACGCGGAAGCCACCTCGGGTCTCGAGCGCGCCAAGAAGGGCGAGCTCAAGAAGGTGGCGGCCACCGCCAACACCGAAGCCTACCTTCCGCCGCCTCCGGCCGCGGTGTCGGTGCCGCCCCCGGCGCCCGCCAAGGCAGAAGTCAAAGTCGAGCCGACGAAGGCCGAGCCCGCCAAGTCAGAAGCCAAGGTCGAGCCGACGAAGGCCGAACCCAAGCCGGCTTCCCGCGCGGCGGTCGACGATCCTCCCACCCTCGCGAGCGCGTCGGTGTCCTTCGACAAGAAGGACCGCACCATCGACCACAAAGCGGAGCCGACGGTCGAGCGCAAGAGCGACACCCTGACCGCCACCGAGGATCTCTCCAGCCTGATCGGCGGTGTTCCGGACCCGGGGCTCGCGGCGCTCGACGCCCTGGAGCAGACCCGTTCCGAGGAGCCCAAGCCCACCGCGCCGCCGCCGCCGCCGCCGCCGAAGAGCGTTCCCCCGCCGCTCACGTCGGTGAAGCTCGACACGCCGAAGACCGCCGCGCCGGCCAAGCCTGCGGGCATCTCCAACATCCTCGACGAGGAAATCGCCATGTCGCTCGAGAAGCTCGGGGGCCCGGAGATGCCCGAGACCAACGGCAAGCACGACAAGAACGGCAATCACGACAAGAGCGACAAGGAAGAGGTCATCGACGCCGACGATCTCGCCGAGCTGGTCGAGATCGAAGAAGACGGCGCGACCTAAGCGCCCCGCCGAGCTGGCATCCCGCGCCGCGCACCTCCTTCGGGACGTGCGCGGCGTGCTTTTGTTTGCACGCGCACCTCAGCCAAAAGCTCACGCACCGAGGTGAAGAGCGCTCCTGCGACTGCCTGATTCCTCCCATCCGGGCGACTCGCGGACACAAGCCAGCAGGAGACCGAGGGAGGCGCGTTCGCTGGGGGCAGCGCCCTCTCCTGCCGTGAACACGGGGTTCGGCCAAAAACCCCAGCCACCTAGGTGGCTGGTGTTTTTCGTCGGCTATGTGGCTCTTCCGGTCCGGGAGGCTGCACGGCGGCTGACAAGCGCCAAGCAGGAGACTGAGTGTTTTTCGTCAAGACCGAGGGAGGCGCGTCGCTGGGTGCAGCGCGCGGAACGAACTCCTGTTCGTGAGGACGGGAGGCGCCGGCATACCCGAAGGTATTGACGAAAAACACCAGTCACCTAGGAGAAGTGGAGCACGCCGGCGCGCAGCGCGGCCGGCGCCCCTACCACGAACGCACGATTCTGCGCCCCATGGCCGAACGGCGCGCCCACGTAGGTGGGGGCCGACCATGCGCCGGCGCGTTCGCGCAGCACCTCTTCGACCGTCACCCCGTCCGGCCCCGGATCGCACTTGTCGAAGTCTCCGAAGATCACCGCCCCGGCGCGGCGCAGGTACGGCACCAGCGCGGTGAGCATGCGGTCGATGCGGTACGGACGCTCGGTCACGTCTTCCAGCAGCCAGACGGAGCCATCGCAGATGGGCAGCGGGCCCAAAGCCGCCATGGCGGCCAGGAGCGAAAGGTTTCCTCCTACCACCCGGCCCTCGGCGTCGCCCGCGCGCACCGGAGCGAGCGTGGTGAGCGGCGCCATGGGCCCTGCCGCTTCCAGCCCGCGCAGGAAGGCCAGGCGGTCGGCGGGCGAGGCGCGCCACAAGCCGGTCACGTTGGGTGCATGTAGACTGCACACACCCGCGCCGAGCGCCCCTAGATGCAGCGCTGTGATGTCGGAGAAGCCCACCAGCCACTTGGGGCTCGCGCGCAGGGCGGCCCAGGGCAAGCGCTCGAGAATGCGCGTGACGCCGTAGCCCCCGCGCGCGGCGACGATGGCCTTCACGTCCGGGCTCTCCATGGCCGCACCCAGCTCGCTGGCGCGCCGCGTGTCGCTCCCGGCCAAGAAGCCCTCGCGCGCGAAGGCCGCCGAGGCGATGCGCACGTCGTAGCGATCGCGCAGCCACGCGAGCCCTGCCAAGAGCTCGGTGCGCGGAAATGGGCTCGACGGCGCCACCACCACCACGCGGTCGCCCGGCCGGAGCGCCGGCGGACGGATCAAGGGCACGAGAAGGGCATTCATAGTCGCCTCCGGGGATTCCCCGGCTTTCCGCCTTTGTCTTGAGTAGCTTGACCGCGCCGCCGAGAGAAGCGACAAGTTGAGGCGTGGAACGGTCTCTCACCATCAAGAGCGCGCGCAAGGTCGGCGGGCTTCTCCACGCGCTGGTGAAGACCGCGAAGCATGGCGTCGACGCGTTCATGACCGATCGCCTGGGCGAGGAGTTCAACGCGCGCCTTGCCCGCGTTCCCCTCGCGCTCGGCA
Organism: Polyangiales bacterium; assembly: GCA_038210445.1. GTDB lineage: Bacteria > Myxococcota_A > Polyangia > Polyangiales > Polyangiaceae > JABFRG01. Next base: position 79,870 of record JBBQWQ010000022.1, on the reverse strand, counting down.
CCGCGTCGGTCGATCCGTTCGGCCTCGATCCGGACTGGACCAAGTATGCGCTGGCCTCGGTGGCGGTGCTCCACCGGCACTACTTCCGGACCCAGGTGTTCGGCGCCGAGAACGTCCCGGACAAGCGGGTCCTGTTCGTGGCCAATCACTCCGGGCAGATTCCCATCGATGGCGCGCTCATCGGCGCCTCGCTCTTCATGGACGTGGAGCGTCCGCGCTTCGTGCGCGCCATGGTCGAAAAGTGGTCGCAGACCCTCCCCTTCGTTTCGCTCCTCTTCTCGCGGGTCGGCCAGGTGGTGGGCGTGCCCGAGAACGCCAAGCGGCTCCTCGAGCGCGAAGAGGCCTTGCTGGTGTTTCCCGAAGGGTCGCGCGGCATCGCCAAGACCTTCGACCAGCGCTACAAGCTCACCGACTTTGGCCTCGGGTTCATGCGCCTGGCCCTGGAGACGAATACGCCCATCGTGCCGGTGGCGGTCATCGGCGCGGAGGAGCAGTACGTGTCGGTGAAGAATCTGGCCTCGCTCGCCAAGGTCCTGCGCATGCCGTCGTTTCCCCTCATTCCGCAGATGCTTTTGCCCATGGGCTTTATGCCCTTGCCCGTGCGCTACCGAATCTACTTCGGCGAGCCCATGCGCTTCGCCGGCGATTGCGACGACGAGGACTCGGTCATCGAAGAGAAGGTGGCGCGCGTGCGCTCCACCGTGCAGGCGATGGTGCATCGCGGCGTGCGCGAACGGGAGAGCGTGTTCTTTTGACGGAGCGGCCCATCCTGGTCACTGGAGCCTGCGGCCGCTTGGGCAAACGCCTGGTGCGGGCGCTGCACAGAACGTCGTCGGTGGTGGGGGTCGATCGGCGCGCCTTCGACGACAAGCCCGCCGATGTGGTGCACGAGCAGCTCGACGTGCGCCGCAAGAAGCTGAAGGAAGTGTTTCGCGCACATCGCCCGCGCGCGGTGGTGCACCTGGGTATCATGCACGATCCCCGCGCCTCCGCCGCGGAGCACCACTCCTGGAACGTCTCCGGCTTCGCCAAGCTCCTCGAGTACGTGGCCCAGTTCGAGGTGCCCAAGCTCATCGTGCTCTCCAGCGCCAACGTGTACGGCCCGCAGCCCGACAACCCGCAGTTCCTATCGGAAGACGCGCCGCTCCTGGGCGGCGCGCGGTTCAGCGAGATTCGCGATCTCGTGGAGGTCGACATTCTGGCCCAAAGCTTCTTCTGGAAGGAGCCCCGCACCGAGACGGTCATCTTGCGGCCGGTGCACATTCTCGGAACCGTGCGCAACGCGGCGTCGAATTTCTTGCGGCTCAATCCCATTCCCACGCTGCTCGGCTTCGACCCGATGATTCAGGTCATCCAGGAGCAAGACGTGGTGGGCGCCATCCTGCGCGCGCTCGAGCCCCAGGTGCGCGGCGTGTTCAACGTCGCCGGCCCCGACCCCATGCCGCTCTCGCACGCGGTGCGCATCCTCGGTAAGGCGGCGCTGCCGATCCCCTACACGCTGGGCAAGCTGGCGATGCGGCGGCTGTGGTCCCTGCGGCTCACCAGCTTTCCCGCGCCGGAGCTGGATCACATCCGCTTCGTGTGTATGGTCGACGACAAGCGGGCCCGGGAGCTCTTGGGCTTTCGCCCGCAGGTGCCGCTGGCGCAGACGGTGCTGTCGGTGCTCGACGAGACCTGGAACGGCTGACCGCGGCGAGGGATCAGGGGAGCGGCGCGGTGAGCGAAGGCAGCCCACCGATGGCCACGCCCACGAAGCCGAAGACGCCGGCCGCCATGGGCTGCGCCTGCACATAGCCATCGGTCTTCACCCCGAGCTTGCCGGCGAGCGAGAGCGGTCCGTACACGCGCGCGGTGACGGCGGCGGCCACCGCCAAACCGCCCACCTGCTCGCGCTGGTATACGTTGCGTGCATTCTGCACATATTGTGGCTGACTCCAGACGTCGACGTCGGCCCCCAGCCGAAGGCGGCCCGTCTCGATGCCTTCTAGGTGGAAGCCCGCGCCGACGTAGCGGTAGAGGCCGCTCGACCCCACGCGAACGTAGGGCTCGGCCAGCACGCCTTTGGGGGAGCGTACGTCGACGCCCAGGTAGTGCTCCGCGCCCCACGGCGAGAGGTTGAAGCGAAGCGACGGCCAGAAGTGCACGCCGAAGGCCCGGAGCGTCGGCAGTGGCTGGCTGCGTTCGCCGGTGACCACGTGGCGCACCGCCGCGTAGGCGGAGAAGAGCAGGAAGGGGTCGGCCAGGTTCCACAAGTACGCGGCGCGCAGGTTCCGCGCGATCTGCTGGCGGTCCTGCGGGCGCGGACGATTGGCGCGATCCTGGAGCAGGGTCACGTAGGTGGAGACGTCGTTGGACGCGCTGGCCGCGGGCCGCTCCAGCGACGACGCCAGGAAGCTGTCCATGTAGTTGAGCTTCCCGAAGTACAAGAGCGCATCGCTGGTGTGCATGCGCCCGGTGACCATGGCGCGCCGCAGCACCAGCTGCGCGGTGAAGAGGTTGGCCTCCACGCCGCCCAACGTGAACAAGATGTCCTCGTCGCGCGAGGCGCCGCCGCGGTCGGGCTGGGTGAACGCGGCAAACTCGCCGTCCTTGGCCAGCAGCGAATAGGGAAACGGGAGCCGGAACTGGTAGTCGAGGGTGCGGCCGCCTTCACGGCCGCGGGCGCCGTGCCCGTACACCTCGTGCAGGAACGTGCCCTCGAGCGAGACCAGTGGCACGTCGAGGAGCAGCAGCTTGGCCAGCCGCGCCACGCCGAACGCGCCGCGCAGCCACACCGACCCGTGCGGCTGAAAGAGCTGCGGAAAGGCCCGCTCGTAGCCCTGCAGCGCACGTCGCAAGCTGTCGACGGTACGCACGCCGCCCTCCGCCGCGAGCTTGGGATCGCCCAAGAGCACGATCTCGTCGCCGGGGACCGCCTGCGCTCCCGCTGCCGCCGGGGCGCCGAGCCAGCCCACTGCGCCCACGAGCGCAGCGGCGCAGCGGCGCGCCCATCGACGCCGCGGGTCAGCGGACACACTGCACCTCCCGCTCGACGATACCCTGGCTGGTGGAGGTCACGTCGAGGAGCCGAGGCCCGTCGAAGCGCAGGTAATGCGTGCCTTCGTCGTCGCCCATGCGCACGTCACCGCCGCGCTTGACGCCGTTCGGCAGCAGCCACGAGAGGTACGAAACCTTTCCTTCCGTGGAGAGCACGCCGAAGCCCTGCGCCTCGTCGAAGGCCACCGCGCGGGGGCCGCTGGCGCTGGTGGCGCGGCGCGGCTGCCCCAACGAAGAACCCGTGTAGTGTGCAACCCAAATGTCGAGGCCGATGCCGGTGGGCGCCCCGCCGCCGTCTGCGCTCCCGGAGGCCCAGGCCGCGGTCAGATCGTGCTCCGGCCGGGCGCCCAGAACGGCGGCCGCGGAAGGCAAGGGAAAGGGCCCGTCGAGGAGCGTGCCGTCGGACCCGAGGCGCCCCGCCCGCGCGCCCGCCACCAGCAAGGTGCCGCTCGGGGCCGGCTGCAGCCGAAACGACGAGCCGGTGCCGGCCCACGGCAGAGGGCCGCGCGCCCGCAGCGCGCCCTCACCGTCGAACGCCGCGAACGCGAACGAGCCGTCGCCGCCGCGCGCCGCGGCCGAGGTCTCGGTTTTTGCGTACACGAGCAGGGCGCCATCTTGGGTGATCGACGAATCGAGCCGCAGGATGCAGCGGTCGCAGGAAGCGAGGTCCACCGGCAGCGGCGGCGGCACCGGCTTGGGTAAGCGCGCGGTCACGAAGCTCACCCGGATGCGCGATCGCACCACGTTCTCGCCGTTGGGCTCGGTGCGATTGTCGACCTCCACCCAGTGCACGAGCGCTCCGCCCGGGAGCCAGACCACGCCCACGCCATCGCTGCTCCCCACGCGCGTCACAAGCTCCGTCGGCACCAGCGCCGACCGCCGCTCGAGCACCAGGCCGGATGCGTCGAGATGTACGAAGTCGAAGCGCCCGGGGTAAGGGAGCGCGCCGCCGTCGCGCAGGGTCGCGCGGAATGCCGAGGTGACGAGGAGTGTTCCGTCGCTGCGCTCCTCGAGCGACCACACGCCGGCGCCGGGCCTCGGCAACAGCACACGCTCGGCGATCAGCCGACACGGGTCTTCGTAGGGCGAGCACGCAGCCAGCGCGCGCACGCCCGCCGCGGCGAGCAGCCCCGAGGCGCAGGCGAGGAAGACGAGTCGGAGAGGCCTCATGAAAATCATCATGCACGAAGCGCACAAAAGAGTGGACGCCTCAGAGGGATAAGACTAAAGACGGGGCTCCCAGAAGTTCTGGGGTGGTAGTTAAGTCGGTTATAACGCCGGCCTGTCACGCCGGAGGCCGCGGGTTCGAGTCCCGTCCACCCCGCTCAGTCGACTGCGCCAGTACGGGCAGTCGGAGCCTGTGACAAAGTGAAGTGCACGTCCCGCCGATAACGCGTGACGTGCATTTTGCCTTTTGTGCGTTGAACCGCCGCATGCGGGCGAGCGGGCGGTCGTCGCTTTTGCGATGCCGGACATTTTGGTGTAGTCGCCAAAGAATGACCGCCTCTCGCATTGCCGCTCGCGTCGACGCCTCCCTCGATGAGGCGCTGGCGCGCCTGGGCCGCTACGTCGCCGTGCCTGCCATCTCGTCGGATCCGGCGCACGCCGCCGACGTCGCGAAGCTGGCGCGGCACATCGTGGACGATCTCGCGGCCGCGGGATTCGCCCGCGCGCGGGTGCTCGAGCTGCCCGGCGCCCACCCGTGCGTGGCGGCCGAGTGGACGCAAGCGGGACCCACGCGCCCCACCGTGCTCATCTACGGACACTTTGACATCCAGCCGGTGAAGGGCGAGGTCTGGAACACGCCGCCGCACGAGCTGGTGCGCAAAGGCGACCGTGTGTACGGCCGCGGCTCTGCCGACGACATGGGCGGCTGGCTGAGCCACCTCGTGGGCCTCGAGGCGTGGATCGCCGAGACCGGCGGCCTGCCGTGCAACGTGAAGCTCTTGATCGAGGGCGAGGAGGAGATCGGGAGCCCGAACCTAGAGCGCTACATGGACGCGCACCCGGACGCCTTTGCCGCCGACGTGATGGTGCTCACCGACTGCGAGAATCCCAGCGTGGAGATCCCCGGGCTCACGGTGAGCCTGCGCGGCCTCCTCGAGCTCGACGTGGTGGTGGAGACCGCCGAGTGCGACGTGCACTCCGGCCTCTGGGGCAACCTCGCGCCAGACCCGGCGATGATCCTCGTGAAGCTCCTCGCGCGGCTGGTGGACGAAGACGGACGCATGCAGGTGGGGCGCCGGCCGGTAGACGCAGCCTGGATGAAGGACTCCCGGCAGGTGCCGCTCGATCCCCCGGTGGTGCGAAGCGGCGCGCACCTGCTCGAGGGCGTGTCGCCCCTGCCCGACCGCGAGCTCAGCCCCGCGGCGTGGGCGTGGCGGCAGCCGGCCATTACCATCCTCTCCACCACGTTGCCGGCGCCGGGCTCCGAGAAGAATGCCATTCGCAAGGCCGCGTCGGCGCGCATCTCGTGCCGCATCGCCCCGCAACAAACCAAGGACGAGCTCCTCGCGGCGGTGACCCTCGAGCTTACGAAGGAGGTGCCCGCGAACGCGCGCGTGCGCATCGTGGAGCTGGGCGGCGGCGCGTCGTCCTGGGACTACGTGCCCCAGGGCCCGGCCTTCGAAGCTGCCGACCGCGCGTACGCCAAGGCCTGGGGCCGCAAGCTCTCGCGCATCGGGGTCGGCGGTTCCATCCCGTTCGTGGCCCTCTTCGGGCGGCGCTTCGGCAAGCTCCCGCTCATCCTCAACGGCGTCATCGATCCCGAGACCACCGCCCATGGTCCCAACGAGTCCATGCACGTGGGGGTTTTCCGCAAGACCATGGTGGCGAACGTCTACCTGCTCGACGAGCTATCGCGCCTCGACCCGGCTTGAAGGTCGCCGTTTGACGCAACGCGTCTGACAGCCCGGCGGAAAAGCTCTGCCCGATGACGGTCGCGCTTCGAACTGGCCGGGCTTTGCGTGTACAACCGCACACGTGTCTGCCTCGCTTCGCTGCGTTGCACGCGGCGTCAAGAAAGCCTTTGGGCCGAACCCGATTCTAAAGGGCGTGGACCTCGAGATCCCCGAGGGTACGTTCGCCGTGCTCGTGGGGCCGAGCGGCTGCGGCAAGAGCACGCTCTTGCGGCTCGTCGCAGGTCTCGAGACCGCCGACGAAGGCACCCTGGAGCTGGCCGGGCGCGACGTCACCCACCTGCCGCCGCGCGATCGCGACGTGGCCATGGTGTTCCAGAGCTACGCGCTCTATCCGCACCTCACGGTCCGCGACAACCTCGCCTTCGGCCTGCGCCTGCGCAACACCGACCCTGCGATCGTGGCAGAGCGCATCCAGGAAGCCAGCGCCATGCTGGGCCTCGACGCGCTCCTCGATCGCTTGCCGAAGCAGCTCTCCGGTGGTCAGCGCCAGCGCGTCGCCATGGGTCGCGCCGTGGTGCGCCGGGCCAGCATCTACTTGTTCGACGAGCCCCTCTCGAACCTCGACGCCGCGCTGCGGGCGGAGGTGCGGGTGGAGATTCGAAGGCTGCACGAGCGCATCGGCGCCACCACGCTGTACGTGACCCACGATCAGGTGGAGGCCATGACCTTGGCCGATACGTTGTGGGTGCTCAACCGCGGGCAGGTGGAGCAAAAGGGTGCGCCGCTCGACGTGTACGAGCGGCCGCGCACCAAGTTCGTGGCGGCGTTTCTGGGCTCGCCGCGAATCAACTTCTTCGAGGGTCGGGTCGAGCGCGAAGGCGACGCGATCTTCGCGGTCGCCGGCGGCGTGCGCGTGGGCCTGGAACCTTCGCTCTTTCGCAACGTTCCGAGCGGCAAGGCCACGGTGGGCATCCGCCCGCAAGACGTTCACCTCGCGGAAGCGGGGCGGGGCTTCGGCACGTTCGCGGTGGACCTGGTCGAGGCGCTCGGCTCCGAGGCCTTCGCCCACGGCACGCTCGGCGAGCGCACGCCCTTCGTGGCGCGCCTCTCGGGCGACGAGGCGCGGAGCGTGCGCGCCGGCAGCAAGGTCGACCTGCAGGTTCCGGCGGGGCGCGTGCATCTGTTCGACACCGAAACGGACCTCGCGCTCGCTGCCGAATGATGACGCGGCTTCTTCGTTTCGCCTGCTTCTGCCTCTCGCTGCTGGTGCTCATCACCTGCGCGCCGGCCGAGAGACCGCCCATCTTCGTATGGCACGCCTACCGGGGCAACGAAGCCAAAGCCCTGGAGCAGCTGTCGCTCGAGTACGGCCGCGCCCACGGCGTGCGCATCGAGCTGCTCGCCCTGCCCTACGGCGCGTACGCATCCAAGCTCGAAGCGGCGATTCCCCATGGTCACGGGCCCGACGTCTTCATCGACGCCCACGAGCGCCTGGCCTCGTATCACCGCAACCATCTGGTTGCGCCGGCCACCGCGGCCGCCGAAGGCGACTTCGACGCGAGCGTGCTTGACCCCCTTCGCATCGACGGCACCATTTACGGCGTCCCCTTGGCGAGCAAGTGCCTGGCGCTCATCGTCAACGAAGACCTTGCGCCCAAGCGCATCGCCTCCATGGAAGGGCTGCTCGACAGCCCCATGCCCCAGGGCGTGTATCCCCTCGCCTACGAGGCCCAGAGCGCCTACGCCCACGCCGCCATCCTGCACGCCTGGGGCGGACAGATGCTCCAGGCCGACGGCAGCTTCGGCATGGTGGGCCCGGAGGCCGAGGCCTCACTCGAGACCGCCAAGGCCTGGTCGGCCAAGCTCGCAAAGGAGCCGGACGCCGCGCTGGTGACGCAGCTCTTCACCTCGGGCAGGGCCGCAGCCGTCATCAGCGGGCCGTGGTTTCTGGCCGATCTCGGCTCTACGCTGAAGGTGAAGGTGCTGCCGCTACCCATGCTGGCCGCCACCGGCAAGCCGCTCCGGCCGTTCCTCACCGTCGAGGCGGCGATGCTCACCCCCGACGGCGCCCAGCGCAGCGAGGTGCTGGCCTTCGTGCACTGGCTCGCCACCGACGCCGAGGCCCTGCGGGTGCGCGGCGCCGTGGGCAAACAGGTGGTGGCGAGCGGCAGCGGCGCCGGCGAGAGCGAGACCACCCGAGCGTTCCGCGATGCGGCCAAGGGCGCCATGCCCATGCCGACGTTGCCCACCATGCGCGCCACCTGGGTGCCCGCCGAGCAGGCGCTGCGCAAGGCGCTCCGGGGCGACGCCACGCCGCACGAAGCGCTCGAGGAAGCCAAGGCCCGGTTCATCGACGCCATTCGCCCGCCGCCGCCCCCGCCGCCCAAGACGCCGCTGCTCCTGGTGATGGGCGCGGCGCTCCTGTTGCTCACCTTTCGCATTGTGCAGCGGGTGCGCGAGCCGGGGTTCCGTGCGGAGCTGCAGGCCTCGAGGCCCGCGTACCGATACGTCACCCACGCGGCCGCCATCGTCTTCGCGCTGGTGGTGCTCCCCCTCGTCGCGGGCACCGCCACCTCGTTCTTTGCCGGAACGCGCGCAGACCCGACCTATGTGGGCTTCGCCAACTACACCGCCATCCTCACCGCCCGCGGCGGCGATCTCCTGGGCCACGGCTCGTTCTATTTGACGCTGCTGGTGACCATCTTGTGGACCGTCCTCAACGTGCTTTTCCACGTGGGCATCGGCATGGCGCTTGCGCTGCTCCTGTCGCGCGAAAAGCTCAGGCTTCGGCCGCTCTACCGCACGCTGCTCATTCTGCCCTGGGCGGTGCCCTCGTACGTCACGGCGCTCTCCTGGAAGGGCATGTTTCACCGGCAGTTCGGGGCCATCAACGCCATTCTATCGGCGCTCGGCGCCGAGCCCATCTCGTGGTTCGCCAAGTTCTCGACCGCGCTGGCCGCCAACGTGGCCACCAATGTGTGGCTGGGGTTCCCGTTCATGATGGTGGTGACCATGGGCGCGCTCACGTCGATTCCCAAGGAGGTACTGGAGGCCGCCGAGGTCGATGGCGCGACCTCCTGGCAGGTGTTCTGGCGCGTGAAGTTCCCGCTGCTCAAACCGTCGCTGTTGCCGGCGGTGGCCTTGGGGGCCGTGTGGACCTTCAACATGTTCAACGTCGTGTTCCTGGTATCCGGCGGAGAGCCCGACGAGAGCACCGACATCCTGGTGAGCGCGGCCTATCGCTGGGCCTTCACCCGCGATGCGCAACTCGGCTACGCGGCCGCCTACGCGGTGATGATCTTCGTGCTGCTCTTCGGGACCTCGCGGCTCATGGAGTGGTTCGGCGCGAAGCGGGAGGCCAAGTGAAAAAGCACCTCTCGGCCTTTGCCATCCACTTCGCCATCTGGCTCGCCGTGCTGTTCGCGGTGTATCCGGTGCTGTGGGTGGTATCGCTGGCCTTCTCGGGCGACGGCGGCGCCCCCGAGCCGCGGGTCATTCCCGTTCCAGCGCACCCGGGCTTGGGGAACTTTCGGGCGTTTCTCGGCCTCGCCGAGGACGGCGGCGTCGGCCTGTTTCTCACCCAGCTGGGCAACTCGCTCCTGGTCTCGCTGGCCACCGCCGCCGTGGCCATCGTCATCGCCACGCCGGCGGCCTACGCGCTGGCGCGCATGCCCTTCGTCGGCAAGCGCAGCGCCATGCGGGTGCTTTTGGCGACGCAGATGTTCCCGGCGGTGGCCAGCGCGGTACCGCTCTACCTGCTGCTCGAGACGCTGCACTTGCTCGACTCGCGGGCCGGCCTGGTGCTGGTGTATGCAACCACCGCCATCCCGTTCGCCATCTTTCAGCTCCGCGGCACCATCGAGACCATTCCGGTGGACCTGGAGGAGGCGGCCATGGTCGACGGCGCCACCCGGCTCCAGGCGTTCGTCAAAGTGGTGCTCCCGGCGGCCCGGCCGGCCATCGCCGTCACTGCGCTCTTCGCTTTCATGAGCGCCTGGAACGAGTTCATCCTGGCCGCCACGCTGCTGTCTCGCAAGAGCGCCTTCACGCTGCCCATCGTGCTCCAGAGCTACGTGGGCGAGCACGCCGCATCGTGGGGCACGTTCGCCGCCGGCGCGCTGCTGGTGAGCGCGCCGGTCATGGCCCTCTTCTACCTCGTACAGCGGCAGCTCGTCGCCGGCCTCACCGCCGGCGGCGTCAAAGGCTAGTTCTACTGCGAGAGGTGCGCATCCGATTCGCATGTATGTTGCCGTCGCACCGCGGCAGCGGGACCGAAGCGGCGAGAGGTGGGGCCGCGAAGGTGAAAACGTGTCCTTCGAAACCTCGAGGTTTCGCAGTGGTGCTAGTAGAAGCCGTCGCGGCGGGCGTAACGCGCCGCGCGCTCCCGATCGTAGCGATCGGCGTCGAAGTCGCCCTCGGCGAGCTCTCGATGAATCTCGCCGTTGCTGGGAAAAAGATCGCGCGTCAGAAAGCGCGAAGGGTTCCAGAGCTCCGAGCGCAAGAAGGCCTTGGCGCACTGGGTGTAGGCCTCCTCCACGTCCACGAGAATGCCCAGCCGCGGCGCTTTGCCTTCTACTGCGCAGGGGGCGAGGAGCGCGGCGTCGGTGGTGAGCGTAGCCCGCCCGTTGACGCGAAACGTGTCGCTCACGCCGGGCACCACGAACAGGATACCCACGTGGGGGTTCTGCACGATGTTGCGAAGCGAGTCGGCGAGGCGGTTTCCGGGTCGCTCCGGAACCAGGAGCGTGCGTTCGTCGAGGATCTGCACGAAACCCGGCGGATCGCCGCGTGGGCTCACATCGCACCGGCCTTCGCGGTCGGAGGTGGCGAGGAGCAGAAGCGGCGCGCGCTCGATGAAGGGCCGGGTCGAGGCGAGGATCCGGCTCGTCACCTTTGCGCAGACCACCGCGGCCGGCTCACCGAGGAGCGCGCGGAGGGAAGCTTCGTCGTCGAGGGTCTCGGTGGTTCGCGGGTGCGCCATACCCTGGTGGTAGCCCCGTTTCTCGCGCCAACCAAGGAGCGCGCGTGAAGGCCCTCTGGCCGCGGGCAACTTGGCACAGTGGGGTTCTGGCTACTTCTTCTTCTCGTGGAGTGCCGCGAGCTTGGCCTGGGCGGCAGCGGCCACGGTCGCGTCGGCGTCTTTGGCGAGCTTGGCGAGCTCTCCTTTGGCGCGCGCCGGATCACAGTCCACCAACCCCGAGAGGGCGGCGAGTCGCGTGTTCGCGTCGGTCACGTCTTTGCTGGCGAGCCGCGCCGCGACGTCGAACGCGGTCTTGCGGGTGGCGGCCGAGGGCGCCGCCAGCTCCTTCACCCCGCGCTTGCTGGGGTCGTCGCACAGCGCGGCGAGCGACAGTGCGTACGACACGCCCACTTCGTTGGTGATCGTCGCCGGCTTCTGGGTGTGGCCATCGAGAAAGCGCAGCACCTGGGCCGGAAGACCCGGGCAATGCGTCAAAGGCGAGGACGACCACTCCACGTCGTCGCCGTGCGGCCCGTCCAGCGCGTCTGCCAGGATCTTGCACGCCGGCGAGGCGCTGAAGTTCGCGGTGTTCGCGAGCCCCATGGCGGCGGCCTTGCGCACGTCGCGGTCGGCGTCGTCGAGCAGCGTGCGCGCGAGGTCGTATCCGAACGGGGTGTCTTTGTGGAACAGAAAGCGATAGCCGATGGACCGCCGGAGCGCTTGGTTCTTGCTCGTCGCCAGCGCCTTCACCCGGTCCGCCAGGCCCAGCCGCGGGGCGTCGATCTCGCCCGCCCAGGCGGCCAGGCTATCGCGCACCTCGCCATTGGTCTCCCGCTCGAGCTGCGTGAGCAGCGCCTCGGCGTTCTCCTTTTGGCCGAGCAGCCGCGACGCATTGTCGAGCGTTCGCGACGACGCCAGCACCCGGTAGCGCTCGTTCGGGTGGCTCAGCATGATGAGCACCGCCGCGTCGCCCTTCTCACCTTTGAGCGCGTCTGCGGTGCTGCGGCGAAACTCGTCGGCTGCAGGACACCGTTGAAAGCTTCCGCTCTCGAACGTGCAGGTGAGGGCCGCGGCGGTGAGCGCGGTGAGGGCCGGGTCGAGCGTGGGTTGCGGCGTCGATGGCAAAGCGCTCGCCGCGGCGCGGGCGCTCGCCGACGCCTCGCCGACGCCCCCCTGCGGCTTCTCTTCGCAGGCGGCGAGCAGCAGGGAGCACAAGACGGCGACCGACGAGAGAGTGCGCATGCACCGCTCCTATGCCACTCCGGAAGCGCGGTCAACGAGCGCAACTCCACGCGCGAGCGCCCACACACTCTCCCGCGAGCCCGCGAGCGCCCAGCAACGATCCAGAAGAAGGGGGCGAAATTGCGTCGGGGCCGAGCGCGGCCAAGGAGGACTCCTGTACGTGAGCACGCAAGGCGCCGGCCCCGCGAAGGTCCGACGCAACTTCGCCCCCTTCTACTCGACGACGACTTGCGCTTGCGGAACGAGGATCATCGCGCGCTGAGCCGGTATCGACACGCGCAGGCTGCCATCGGCGCCGGTGGTGAAGGTCGGCCGCTTGGGGTCGAGAACGTCGACCATCACGGCGCCGGGCATGGCCGTCTTCATGGTGGCGCCGTCCTTGGCGGTGGCGCTCTCCTTGAGACCGTTGGTGTTCAAAACGACCAGCGCGTAGGCGCCCGCGCCCGCGTCGCCGCCGGCGCGCTCGTAGGCAAGGATGCCGGCGTCTTCTTCGGTAGCCACGTCGGGTGACGACCAGATGACCTTGGTGTCGCCGCGACGGAGCGCGGGATACGCCTTGCGGAGACGCATGAGCTTCGACACGTGGCGAAACGTATCGCCGCTGGTGGCAAAGCCGGTGTTCCAGAGCACCTCACGGTTGGCGGGATCGTTGCCGCCCGCGAAGTCTTGCTCGGTGCCGTAGTAGATGCAGGGAATGCCCTCTTCGGTGGAGAGGAGCGTGAGGGCGTTGCGGAGCGCGTCTACGTCGCCCTTGGCGTCGAAGAGAAACCGCGCAACGTCGTGGTTGTCCATGAAGTTGACGGGCATCTTCCGGGGCGCAATGCCCACGCCGTCGGGCATCGGCTCGGCGCCCCAGTTCTTGTAGCGCGTGGTCCACAGGCGCTCGATCTGATCGGTTCCGCGCTGCTTCTTCGCGTCCTTCGCGTTGTGGAAGACGTCGCGGAACACCTGGTAGTGCTGCGAGAAGTAAAAGACGCTGTCGAGCTCGTTGTTCTTGGTGAAGCTCCCCAGAAGCTCGTCGTTGCCGTCGAAGGCCTCGCCGAACATAAGGAACTTGTTCTTGCCCTGGGCGGCCAGGCGCTGGCGCACCGCCGGCGCGAAGGTCTGCCAGAACTCGTGCTCCACGTGCTTCACGGTGTCGATGCGAAAGCCGTCGAGGTCCACTTGCTCGGCCCAGCGTGTGTAGGCGTCGACCATGGTGGCGCGCACTTCCGGGAGCTCCGTCGCCACGTCCTTCAGGCCGCCGGGAAAGTCACCCAGCATGGTCTGCGCCGGCACGTCGTAGTTCAGAATGCGCCCGAAGCCGTGGTAGGCGCGGGCGGTGCCGAGGATGCCCGGCTGCGGCGGCACGCGGTTGATGCTTGGGTCCTGAATGAACACCACCGGCGCGCGACCGGCCAGCCCCAGCGAGGTCGACGCCTGCACGCCGGTTGGGTCCCAGTCGGGGTCGAACTCGGAAACGCGGGTCACCGGCGAGGTGCCGCCGGTACCGCCGATGTAGATGTCGGCCTTCCCATTGAGGTTCATGTCGTAGAAGAAGACCTGCCCCATGTGGTTGGTGACGATGTCGAGCACCACCTTGAGGCCCACCTGGTGCGCGGCGCGCACGAACGCGCGCAGCTGCGCCATATCGCCGAAATGCGGGTTGGTCTGGGTGAGATCTTGGGCCCAGTAGCCGTGGTAGGCGTCGACGTCGGCATCGGTCTCGACGTTCTTGATGACCGGCGAGATCCACAGCGTGGTGACGCCCAGCTCCTTGATGTAGTCGAGGTGGTCTTGCAGGCCTTTCCAGTCGCCGCCTTGGTAGCGCGCGAGCGCGCCGGGCCGCACCAGGTAGTCGTTGTTCACGTCGCCGTTGGCGAAGCGGTCGACCAGCACCTGGTAGATGACCTCGTCTCGCCAGTCGTCGACCCAGGTCTTCATTGGCTGGGGCTTGCCTTCTTCGGGCAAATCTACGCACCCAGACGGCGCCAACGTCATCATCACCAGGAGCGGAAAGAGCTTGCGCAGTTTCATGGGTACGAGCTCGAGTTGAACCACCATTCGGCGGACAGGCCGAGGAAGTGCTCGACCTTGCGTTGGGAGAAGACGTCTTCCGGAGCGTAGAGCGAACGCGCGCCGCCGTCGCGCGCGGTGATGACGTAAAGCATGCGCAGCTGGGGGCGCTTGAAGGAGCCGCGGCCGCTGGGCGAGAAGAAGGGCATGATGCCGAAGCGCGTGAGGCCGCCCTGTTTCACGCCCTCGCCGTTGGCGTCGGAGAGCGCGTAGCGCCGCATCTGGTAGCTCCCCTCGACCGCGACGCCGAAGTGCTCGCCGATGAAGAAGTTGGGGCGCAGCACCAGCGAGCCCTCGTCGAACTTGTCCTTGGAGAGCGGCGCGTCGCTGCCGTCGCGGAAGAAGCGCAGGTAGCCGCCCCACTGCACGCCGAGGATGCCGGTCTCGTAGTTGCCGGCCAGCGCCACCAGGGTTTCGCTGGCGCCGCTCACGGTGCGGTCGTTGGCGAAGGTCTGGGGGACCGCCAAGGGATCGTAGACCGCGATGCCGCGGGCGTGCCGGAAGAACAGGTGCGCGAAGCTGTCGCGCTCGCCGGTCCAGTAGCCAATCTGCGCGCCCACCAGCCAGCCCGAGTCTTCGGGAAGCGCGCGGTCTTTGCCGGTGAGCGGGTCTTTCTGGGTACCCGCCGCCAGCTGGTGGGCCTCGCCGTACACGATGAACTTGAAGCCCATCTTGTCGTTGTTCTGGAAGACCTGGCGCCCGTCGCTGTTGCGGAGAAAGTGCGTGAGCTTCAGGGTCTCGATGATGCGCGGGCGATCGACCTTGAGCACGTCGACCACGCCGAAGCCGCTGGGCGCCACCGCTTGGATGACCTGCGTCTGGTAGGCGTTGTCGAGCCTCTGCATTCCCATGTGGAATGCAACCATCGTGTCCTTGGGGAGCTTGAGCCCAGCGCCGCCGCCCACCGTGTTCTGGTTGTCGAGGGGCCACCAGTTGAGGAGGTAGATGTCGTCGCCGCGGTACATGCGCGAGCCCACCCACAGGGTGGCTGGGCCGTAGGAGCCCTGCACGTACAGGTTGCGCATGGCAATCTGCTGGGTCGCGTTGCCGGTGAAGTGGAAGAACTGCGGGAAGAACGCCAGCGTGGTGACGACGCGGGTGCGAATGTCCTTCTTCCAGGTGTCCTCACGCCGCAGCTCGATCTCGGCGTAGCTGTCTTCGTCGATGCGCGTGCCGTAGGAGACGATGTTGGCGGTGCGGCCGGTCCCGCCCCGTAGATCGCTGGCAATGCGCACGCGGCCGTAGGCGCCGAACTCGAAGCGGCCGGAAGGCAGCTCCTCCTTCTTGGGTTCGTCCTTCTTGGGCTCGTCGGGCTTCGCCTCCTCGAGCCTCCCCGGCGCCGGCGTCTTCGCTTCGAGCGCGGTCGCGGCGTCTGCCACGGGTGCGCCGGCGTCCGCCTCCTGCGCGAAGGCCGGCGAGGCGGTCGCAATTGCGGTGAGGAGCACGGATACGCTGACGGTGAGGGATCGTCTCATGATGCGCTTTCAGCGACGCGGTCGCACGCCGCCATTTGTCACGATTCGTGTCCAGGCGCCAAGACGTTCCCGAGCCGCCGCGCACTTTCCCCATCGCGCGGAACCCGGCAAATCATCGGGTCGCGCGAGGGGGTGTCCCAAAATGCTTCGCGCCGACTCGGAACGCTACAGTTGACGCCGAAGCGCCTTCACTTGGCGATGAAGATGCGCGTCTGGCGGGCCGGAACGGTGGCCGAGGGACCTTGCACCGGGGTGTTGGTGACGAGCTCGGTGAGCGCGCCGGAGGGCAGACCGCCTACGCTCTTGTCGGCGTCGCTGCGGTTCACGGCCACGTACAGGGTTTCGCCCACGGTGGCCCGCGCGTAGACCCACACGTCGGCGTCGGCGCGGAGCGTGGTGCGCACGCCGCGGCGGAGCGCCGGGTGCCCAGCGCGGATGGCGAGCAGCCGGGAGATGCGGTCCTTGAGCCAGCTCTGGTTGGCGTTCAGACCGCTCCACTGCATCGGGCGCCGGTTGTCGGGATCGCCGCCGCCGGGGAGGCCGATCTCGTCGCCGTAGTACACCAGGGGCGCGCCGCGATTGGTGAAGAGTACACTGAACCCATTGGCCATGCGCTCGAAGGCCTCGCGCTCGGCGGGGGCGCTCGGCTGGTTTTGCCATGCGCGGTCCTTGCCGTCGCTCGCCTGGTTGTCGCCCCACAGGCGGCTGTTTTGGGCCAGGTGGATGACACGCGGCAAATCGTGGTTGCCGATGAACGTGCTCATGATGGCGGTGCCGCCGTAAAAGTAGTCGTTGGAGTCCATGAAGGAGGCGAGCTCATTCATGGGCCGGATGCGCATCAGGGTGGTCTCCACCAGCGTCTTGCGCAGCGGGAAGTCGAACTGCCCGTCGAGCTTGGTGGCGGGGTCTACGTAGTTCTTGATGGCCCCGCGATCGCCGAAGTCGTAGGTCTCGCCCACCAGGTAAAAGCGCTGGGGCGGGGTCTGCGCGGCGGTGATCTGCGTCTTCAGACCGGCCCGCAAATCGGTGAGCCAGCTCATGTCGACGTGCTTGATGGCGTCGAGACGGAAGCCGTCGATGCCGGTCTGCTTCGCCCACTCGATGGCGTTCTGCACCGAGTAATCGCGCGCCTGCTGGTTGGTGTAGTTCCAGTGCGGAAGGTAGTCGGTGAACCAGCAGCGCTCGCGGTCCGGCAGCACGTCCCAGGAGCAGCCTTCACCGCACACGCAGTTGCCGCCCTTGCCGTTGTCGTTGGGCCAGAACCAGCTTCGGTTGTTCTGGTACATCTGCGCGCTCTGGTGGGTGTGCACCATGGCGTAGTCGAAGAGCACTTTGAGCCCCTTGGCGTGGGCCGCGGTCACCAGGTTCTTGAGATCGGTGAGGGTGCCGAAGCACGGCTCGGCGGTCAGCGTCGCCGGGTTTGCGCTGTCGGCGCGCGGCCAATACCCGTGATATCCCGAGTAGTTATGCGAATCGCCGCCGGTCCCGCGACCGAACTGGTTGGTGTTCTGGAGGGGCACCGTGAGCCACAGCGTGTTGACGCCCAGGCTGGTGAAGTAGCCGTCGTTAATCTTCTGCGTGACCCCGAGCCAGTCGCCGCCCTGGTAGTTGGCAGCCGGCGGGAGCGGCCCGCTGCCGTCGGAGACGGAGCAATTGGAGACGCCGCCGTCGAGGAAGCGATCGACGAACGCAAAATAGATCACCGCGTCGCGCCAGTCGAAGACGCCGGGCGGAGGTGCGCCGGGCTCTTCGCACTTGGAGGGCTCGCAGGTAGTGCCGGCAAAGAGGTTGTTGGTGTCGTTGCCGTTCACCTTGGTGGGCTGCGCCGGGTCGGCCTTCCACTCGGTGTTGTTGAGGAAGAATTTGTACTCGACGGGCTTGCCGTAGGGCACCGACACAGTGGCGTGCCAGGCGCCGCCGGAACGCGACATGAGCTTGCCCGCCAGCCAGGTGTCGGGGCCGCCGAAGTCGCCGCGCAGCTCGACCGAGGTCTCGCCGCTGTCGGGATACGTGAATTCGTGGGTACAGGTCTTGAAGTCGTCGGGGCAAACGAAGGGAGTCTGCCCGCCGGAACCGTAGCCGTCGCCGCCGCCGTTGCCGGGGTTGAAGGTCGCCGCGTCGGGTGGCTCGCCGTAGTCCTTGTTTTTCACCTCGGAGCTGCCACAGGCGGCGGTGGACAGCGCGGCGATGAAGAGGGGCGCGAGGAAGGCGGCGAGGAGGGTTCGGTTCATGGGTTCTCGAGACAGGCGTCGCCCTGGGGCAGGTAGACGTGGAGGGAGAATGACGTGGCCCGGAGCTTTGTCAACTCGGGGCGCGCTGCAAGTGACGAGCCATCGACCGCGTCGACGTAGGTTCCGGCGGGCACCCCGGGAAGGGCCACCTCCAAATCGGCGAAGGCTGCCTCGCGGGTGGCGACGACAATGGCCACGCGGCCGCCTTCGTGGACCCGCGCGAACACCAGGTGCTCCCGATCGCTGTAAAGCGGCAGATAGGTTCCCCGGCGAAGCGCCGGCGAGCAGCGGCGCACTCGGCCCAAACGCGCCACTCCCTCGCGAACGCCGCGGGCCACCGGCGCCACCGCGCTCTCCGCCGGCATCACCCTGCGTGAGTCGGGATCGCCGGCGCCCGGCAGCGCGATCTCGTCGCCGTAGTACAAGAACGGCGCACCTGGCAGGGTGAGCGTGAGGCCAAGCGCCACCGCCTGCTTGGCGTACACGGTGGGATCGCCGGGCGTCGGCGCCAGGGTCCAGCCGTCGCCCCCGGCGTCGCCGGCGCTCACCGACGCGAAGCGCGGCACGTCGTGGTTGCCGATCATCAGGCCCATCACCGCGCCGGAGCCGGCCCAGGCGGTCTCGCCCTGGGCCACCGCGGCGTCGATGTCGCTCATGCCGGCGGTGCCCTCGGCCAGCGCGTAGCGCAGCGCCCACATCATCGGGAAGTTGAACTGCGTATCGAGCCCGAACGGCCCAATGTGGTACTTCAGCAGCTCGTAGCCGCCAGGTCCGGTGAAGTTCTCGCCCACCAGCCACACCTTGTTTCCCGGGTGCTCGAAGCGCGCGCGGAGCGCGGCGGCGATGCGCCGGGTTGCGGCCCGCGGGGTCATGGGCACCGCGTCGATGCGAATGCCGTCGGCGTTGAAGCGCTCCACCCAATAGGCAATGTCGTCGGTCTCTTGCCGCGCCACATCGGGGTTGGTCCAGTTCAGATCGGGCAGGTAGGGCGCGAACCAGCAGCTCGTGATGTTGGGCGCCCAGGGGCACTCGGCGGCGCCGCAGGTGCAGGCGCCGGGCTTGCCGTTGACCCAGCGCTCCTTGCTCGCATAGGGGCTCTCCGCATGAACGTGGTTGGGGACCACGTCGAAGATCACGCGCACGCCCCGGGCATGGGCCTCGGCGATGAGGGCATCGAGATCGGCCTCGGTGCCGAGCCGCGGATCGAGCTCCCGCGGGCCCACCGGCCAGTAGCCGTGGTAGCCGCTGTACATATGGTTGCCGCCCGGGAACTCGCCGTCCGGGTTGCGGTACACCGGCGAGAGCCAGAGCACGTTGACGCCCATGCGATCGAGATCGCCGGCGCGAAGCACCCGCAGCAGGCCCTTGAGCGTGCCGCCGGCGCGGCCACCCGCGGAGGCCGGAGGCGCGAGCGGCCCGGCATCACCCGCGAACCTGTCGAGCATGACCTGGTACACGAAGGCGTCGCGGGGCTCGAACGGCTCGCTGGCGTGGGGCTCGTTCCACAGCGTGGCGTACGGTCCACCGGCGCTCCTCCCGGCTGCGTCCTTGGCGCGCAAGACGAGCCGCGTTTTGCCCACCGCGACCCCCTCGAGGGTCGCCGTGACGGTGGCCCCGGAGACGGCGATCTGCGCAGGAACCGCGGCGCCATCGGCGCCCACCAGCGACACCGAGGCAGGGTCCAGTCCTTCGCCGCTCCGGCCCGGCGTAAAGGTCGCCTGCACCGTCCCCTGCCCCGCCGCCACCTTGGCGCCCGTCACCTCGATGCGCGGCAGCCTGCAGTCGGCGGCCTCCACGAAGGTCACCTCGCGGCCGTCCTGGAACGCGCTGGTGCCCACCAGGGGGTCGAGCAGCCAGGTGCCGTCCTCGATGATGGCGTAGCGCTGCTCGCCCGGCGTGAGCGGAACCTCGGCCACCCGGTACCCGTCGGCGCGGCCCGGCTCCATAACGAGACCTGGGCGGGCCCACTTGTTGAAGTCGCCGACGATCTCCACCCGGGCCTTGGCGCTCGCGGCCTTGTGCCAGACCACGCGCGGGCAGACGTCGTCCGGGGTGTCGTCCTTGGCGCACGCGCCGGCAGAGAGCGCCGAGAGCGCCACCAAGGCCGCGAGGGCAGCGCCGGCGAACTTCACGAGGCGGTCTCCGCGGTAGCTGCGGGAACCTTGTATTCTGCACGTTCCGCCATGGCCATGTCTTCCACCGCCCGAACCATGGCGGCGTCGACGGTCGCCCCTTCCTCGCTCTCCAGGGCCGAGAGAATCGCATCGAAGGCGCGCAGGGTCTCGTACGATTCGCGGTGGAAATACGTCGATGCGCCGGCCCGGTGCACGCCCAGCATCGACCGCAGCGTGGGGTCCCACGACAGGCTCACCGGGCCACGCACGCGCGGACGCGCGAGCACGTGATACGCGGCCAGGTGGGCGAGCGAGGGATCGCCCGTGAAGGCGCCGAGCGCCGCTGGCACCAGTGAGGGCAGCGCCGCGTTCGCTTCCCGTGCATGCACCAGGAGCCAGGCGCCCAGGTAGCCGTCGGCCAGCGAAAGCTGCTCGGTGCCGAGCACCGCGGTGAGCGCGCGCCCGGCCCGAGCCCGCAGGCCGCGGAGGCCAGCGCGAACGGCGCGGGCACGAAGGAGCGCCTTTTCGGGCGGGATGATCGCTCCGAAGGGCGCGAGCGGCGCCGCCCAGGCTTCGAGCCTCGAATGTACGTCGAGCGGAGAGGAGCTCGGCGCGGTGTGCGCGGCGACCACGTCGGTCGCCCTCGGGGCGCGGGTCGACGCGCCGGGCGAATGCTTTGGTGAATCCTCCGCCAGCAAGGCCGCAACGGGCTCGGGGGCGAGCACCTGCGCAAGCGCCTTGCGCAGCGGCGCCACCGTGAGCTCCGCGCGCAGCGCCGCGAGCGAAGGCACAGCATCGAGGCCCACCACCGCCGCCACCTCGCGCCACGCCGCCGCGCCCTCTTCATCGAACAGCGCCTCGATGTGGGTGAAGGCGAAGGCTTCGTAGCTGCCGAGCTGGAGCGTGAGGCCGTCGCGCAGGGTGCGCAGAATCTCCTGGCCGCGCTGGTCGCGCAGCCGATACCACCCGTCACCGGCGCCGAGCGCATCTGCAAGCGATTCCGTGCGCACGCCCGCTTCATCGCGGAAGGGAGCCGAGGTACGGAGCGTTCCGCGACCCCCGTCGCCGAAGCGGTTGCGGTACACGATCAGGCTGCTCGCGCCTTGGTGACGGTTGGCGAAGGCGTACACGTCCTCGTCCACCGAGCCGTCGTCTCGCACGAAGTCGAAGAGGCGAAACGACGCAGAGCCGGCGAAGTGCGCGCGGGCCCGAAGGAGCGGCACAATGGCGCGCTCGTGGTGCTCGAGAAGGCCCTGGTCCACCGGCTCGTCCCAGTAGGCGCGCCGGTACTCCATGCCGTACTTCTCTTCGAAGCCCTCGAACTGCCCGTGCCCGAACATCGGGAGCCCCGGCATGGTGGCGAGCAGCGTGCACACGCCAAAGTACTTTTCCTGGCGCCCAAACTGCTTGGCCGCTGGGGCCTCGTCGGGGTTGTTCATGAAGTTCACGAAGCGCCCGAGGATCTCCGGGTCGTAGGTGAGCACTTCCTTCACCAGGCGCCGGTACCCCGCGTTCTCCTCGCGCATCATCATGTTCATGAACGCCGAGTTGTAGACGCGGTGCATGCCCAGGGTCCGGACGAAGTACCCCTCCATCATCCAGAATGCCTCGGCCAACAGCAGCGTGTCCGGCGCCTCCACCGCCGCGCGGTCGACCACGTCGCGCCAGAACTCGTGGGGCATAAGCCGGTCGAGCTCCGCCTGGGGAATCGCAAATGCGGCGCGCGAGGGCACGTCGCCCGCTTCGCCGGGCTTGGGGTACCAGAGCCGCTGCACGTGCACCTTGGCGAGGGTCATCGCCGCGTCGAAGCGGATCACCGGGAACATACGCGCCACGTGCAAGATGGTTTCGATGAGCGCCTCGCGTACGTCGGCGCGCAGCAGGTCGAGCTGGGCGGTGTCGTTCCACGGCGTGCTGGTGCCGTCGTTGCCGTGGTACACGTAGCGGATCTCGCCGGTGTGCTTGTCGACCCGCTTGAACACCGGCGAAGCGTCGGACTTGGTCCAGTACCCTGCCTCCAGGTAGAGGCCCATGCGCTCGTTGCCGAGGTCGGGCCCCTCGAAGGACTGGGTGGGGAACGGCGGCGTATGGGTGTGGATGAACCAGTCCGGGTGCTCCTCCATCCAGCGCGAATCGATACCCATGTGGTTCGGCACCATGTCGCTGGCCAGGCGAATGCCGAAGTGCGCCGCGCGCGCTTTCAGGTTCTCGTAGGCGGCGACGCCGCCGAGCTCCTCGGCGATGGCGTACTCGCGGAGCGCATAGGCCGACGCGGCTGCCTCCGGGTTGCCCATGCGCTCCTTGATGTCGCGGCTGGCGCGGCTGCGCTCCCACAGGCCGATGAGCCACAGGCCGGTGATGCCGCGGGCGGCCATGGTCTCGAGCTCCCCATCGGGGATGTCGGCGAGGGTGCGCAGCGTGCGGCCCTCGCGCCTCGAGAGCTGGTCGAGCCACACGAACACCGACTTTGCCAAGAGCACCAGGCGCGGCATCCACGCGCGATCCTCGGTGAATCGGCGCACGTCGGGTGGGGCAAGTGGAGCTTCTGCCGGCGCGCCGAAGGCGAACGACGGGGCGCCTGCCGCGCCCGGCTCGAAGCGCGCGTGCTGCCTTTCGAAGTAGCGCTCCTCCTCGCGAAAGAACCCTGCAGTGGTGAGGAGGCGGCGCTCGGCCGCGGAGCCCGCCAGGGCGAAGGCCCAGTGCCCGCGCAGGTACGCAAGCTGCCCTTCGATGGACCGCGGCGCCGAACGGATGGGCGCCTCCAGGACGTCGAGGAGACTCTCTCCGCGCGCGAAGAGCGATGTGCCGACGGCTGCCGCGGGTCCGTCTGGCGTGGCATGGGCGGCGGCGCCAGCGGCGATGGTCCGGCGCATCGTCTCCACGAAGGCGAGGTAGGGCGTGCGCTCCCGCAACGACGCGTCGCTCACCAGGGCGCGAATGGGCGCATAGGCGGGGTTCTCGTTGGTGAGGTGCAGGAGCAGAAGCTCTTCCAGGACCCAGCTCGGATCGTCCTGGACCACGTCGGCGGCGGTGCGTTCGCCGCGGAACACATCGGGCGGCGGGAACGCGCTCACGAAGGCCGTGAGCATCGGCTCGTAGGCTGCCCCGTGGGCGCGCTTCAAGGCGGCCGCCACTTCGCGCCAGAGCGCCGGCCAATGCGACGTCGCGTAGTGCGCCACCACCACGTGCGCGAGCTCGTGCACCAGGCCCATGCCCGCCACCGCCGCCGCCGAGATCGACAAGAGCGACGCGACCCGGTGCGCGTCGGCGTGGTTGGCGAAGATCACGTCGCCGCGTACGCCGAAGAGATCGTCCGGAAGGTGGTAGCGATCACGCGCGGCCCGGAGGACGTGGAAGGACGCCGAGCGTCGCGACATCATGGGATAAACACTAGCACTTCTGCGCCCACTTCGCAGGCACCGGACGGCCCATTTTTGCCGCTCTGGGTCGCCTGTGTTTCTCGGCAGCTACGCGGCGATTCCGGTGCGCGGAGACTGCGCAGCAGCGGAGAGCGCCAAGCAGGAGACGGAGGGTTTTTGGGCGAGGCCGCCCCCAAGCGATCGGCCAAAAATACCCGTCTCGCGTGCTTCCCTCGACCACCGCGCGTTCCCTCGGTACCCTCCTCGGTATGGCCATCGTTCCACGTGGGCGCCGGCGAGCGGGAGCGCTCGCGCCGCGGATGGCAGGTGCACTTGCCCTTGCATCGGCTACGGCGGCGTGCAGCCTCCTCGCCTCTCTCGACGGGCTGAGCGGCGGTGCGCGTGGAGACGCCATGGTCCCTGCTCCCACCGAGGCCGGCCCGCGGGGGTTCTGCGCGGCGCGGCCCGACGCCGACGTCCTCTGCGCCGACTTCGACGCGCTCGACGCGGGGGCACGGGTGGTGCCCAGTTGGGATCCGCCTTCGCTCGGCGACGCCGGCGCGCAGCGCGTCGAGGTGGTCGCCCTACCCGCCGCGCCCTCGCCGCCCAACGCCCTCGAAATGACCGTGCTCCAGGCCACGGCCGCAGACGCGAGCCCCGGCTACCTCTCGCTCGGCCGTTCCCTTCCGGCGTCTGCGCTCGATCGCGGCTTCGACTTCTACGCCATGGTGTGGGTCGACGCCCAGGTAGAGGGGGACCTCGGTGAGATCGTGCAGTTTACATACAACGCCGACACCCTTCGCGTGCGCCCTGCCAGCTTCGGCAACAACGACGAAAACCATCGACTCTACCCGGCCGGCCTCCCCCGGCAGCGCTGGTTCGCGCTGCACGTGAGCGTCACCTCGCGAGCCGGCAACATCGGAGCGGGCCGCGCGCTCGAGGTGCGGATCGAAGGCGACGGTCAAACGGTCTACGAGGTGTCGCTGCCCGCCAGCGCCAACGTCACCAGCCTGCAGGCGTTGGTGCTGGGCCCGGACCACATGCCCCAGGGTAGCCGCGACCACTTCGTCTTCGACAACGTGGTGCTCACCGGCAAGTAGCCCCATTCAGGTGACATGCGCTGGCGGCTCTCGCGCGGTACGACGAGAGCATGCACAACCCGCCCCCGCACTCTATGCAGCAGCAGTACCCGCAGCCGCCGCCGCACAACGTGGCCGCCGGAACCTTCGACATGGGCGGAGGGCACCAGCTGCGGGTGAAGATCAACGGGCAGAGCCCCGGCGACTACGTGAAAAACAAGATCATCGGCTACGTCATCGGCGCCGTACTCACCTTCGTCATGGTTGCGGGCTTCATCGTCGCCATTCTGTACTTCATGAACAAACAGGCTTCCGAGGCCTCTGCGCAGGCTTCCGGCGCTCCGCGCGAAGCAAAGGCCGCTGCGTGGGACGGCAAGTCGACCTTCGAGTGCAAGGCCAACGACGCCGTCACCCTGAGCGGCATCACCGCCAACGTGAGCGGCACCGCCATCAAAGCCAGCGGCAACTGCCAGCTCACCCTGGTGAACGTGAACCTCACGGCGCCGGTGGCCATCGACGCCGGGGGCGCCGCCAAGATCACGATGACCGGCGGAAGCATCACCGCCACCACCAACGCGGTGGTTGCCGCCGGCGCCGCCAAGGTCGATCTCGTGGGCACCAAGGTCGCGGGCAAGTCCAAGAAGTCCGGCGCCGCGAACATCACCGGCGCGCCCTGACGGCGCGTGGCCTCAGAGGCCGTATCTGGGGCTCCCGCAGCCACCGCGGCTCTGCTCGTACTCGTACGAGTACTCGCATGCGAGCACGTCCGGCAGCTCGTCTACCGCCACCACGGCGGCCACCGTCACCTCGGTATCGGTGAGCACGAAGCGGGGCGCGACCAGCGGCGTCGCCGGCGGAGCGCAGCTCGCGTCGTAGGCGACCACGTAGGCCGCCACCGCACCTCCCTCGACGCAGGCCCGGTAGTGCGGCTCCGGCACGGTGAGTGAAGGCGCGCGGGGCGACACGCGGCCGGTGGTCGCATAGGTGGCGAGGTAGTTGGCGCGCACCGACGCAAACGCCATGGACCGGCCCGCGCAGTCGTCGGCGATCTCGGCGGCTTGGGCGTCACGCAGCGAAAGCCGGTACCAGCAAACGCGAGACCGCCCACCGAGGTTTCGCGTGGCATCGAGCGAGAGATCGTCCACCTGGGTCTGCCATTTGCGCTGCGCCTCGTCCTCGCTCGGGCATGTCGAGGTGGCCGGCACGTACTCGGTGCGCGCCCCATCCACGGTGTCGCTGCGCTTGATGGGGAGAAAGCATCCTTGCGCGGCAGTGGCCAGGAGCGCGTAGCGGACCAGTCGTCGAAGAAGCTGCATTCCCCTTGGATACCGAAGGAGAGGGCGCCGGGCGTTCGGCGATGCGCCAATGCTGTGCGCCCGGGCGCCACGGGGTCTGCCGCGCGCGGTGTTAGCGCTTCCGGCTCTCCCGATAGGCCTTGGGGGTCTTGCCCTCGCGCGCCCGGAAGCATGTGCTGAAGTGTTGCGAGGTGGCGAAGCCCACCGAGAGCGCGATGTCGGTGATGGGGCGGCTGGACTCCGCGAGCAAGCGCCGCGCGCAATCGAGCCGAACCCGCAGCAGCTCGGCGGAGAACGAGGTCTCGCCCTCTCGCAAGCGGCGCTGCAGCGTACGCACGGACACCCCGAGCGCCGCCGCCGCGCCCTCCAGCGACGGCCCCAAGAGATGCGCGGCGAGGTAGCGCTCGAGACCGCGCAGGGGCTCCGGCAGCGCGCGCACCGCCGCCACCGTATGCGCCACCCGCGCCCCCACCTCGGCGTGCTCGACCACGCCCAGGTGCGCGAGCGCGGCGCCTGCGTCGTCCCACAGCGAGACCGGGAACGACGCCGGCACGGTGGCAAAGAAGCCACTCGCGACCGCGCCCGCCAGCGCAGGAGGGCGAACCAGCGCCGCCCTGCGGACGACTCGCGAGAGCACCTCGGCCTCTTGAACGATGTAGGATGCAAGGACCTCGAAGGCCCCCGCATCCACGTGCGTCACCCGCGATAAATCGGCCAGCAAGTCGTGTGGCGCACGCGCAGCTTCACGCCTCCACAGGTCCGTGAGCGCGGTCAGATCTTCGGCGTCCGGCGCGTCCCACAGCGCGTAGCCGAAGAGCTCCGGCGACACCGCGAAGTACAGCCAGCAGCGCCCCGCGAGATAGCCGCCGTAGGGGCTTTCGCGAAACGCCTCCGGCGCGCGAGGTTCGAGGAGGATCATCGGGATCCATCTTTGGTGGGCGGGACAGGTATCGAACCTGCGACAGCCGGTGTGTAAAACCGGAGCTCTACCACTGAGCTACCCGCCCGAGCGGCGGACGAATCCGCCGGCAAACGGCACGTTCCGCAGGCGAACGTGCAACTCACCGTATCATGCATTTCCCGTGGCGTGGGGCGTCTCGGCAGCGGGCTTGATGGAGAGCCGGCCGGCCTGCGCCGGGAGCACCACCAGCTCGCCGTCCTTGTACTCCATGCTCTCGCGCCGGGGCCCGAAGACAGAGTCGGGATCGGGGTAGCAGAGCGCCTCGCGGAGCACTTCGTCCATGTGCTCCACCAGCACGATACGCGTGGCCTTGAGCACGCGCCGCGGCACTTCGCGGAGGTCTTTGCGGTTCTCGCGGGGGACCACCACGGTGGTGATGCCGCTGCGGTGGGCCGCCAAGAGCTTCTCCTTGAGGCCCCCGATGGGCATCACGCGGCCGCGCAGGGTGAGCTCGCCGGTCATGGCGAGATCCTTCTTCACGGGAATCTTGGTGAGGGCGCTGGCCAGGCTGGTGGCCATGGTGACGCCGGCGGACGGGCCGTCTTTCCGGATGAACTCCGGGAAGTGCACGTGCACGTCGACCTTCTGGTAAAAATCGGGCTCGAGGCCCAGCACCGCGGCGCGCGAGCGCACGTAGCTCATGGCCGCCTGGGCGCTCTCTTCCATGCCCTTTTCGAGGAGGCCGGTGATGACCAGCTTGCCCTTGCCCGGCACCACCGCCACTTCGCAAGCGAGCAGCTCGCCGCCGCCGTTGCTGGTGACCGAGAGGCCGTTGGTGAGGCCGATCTCGTCGTTCTCTTCCTTCTTGCCCACGCGGTACTTGGGCACGCCCAGAAACACCGGCACGTCTTTGGCGGTGACCTCGATGGGCGTCTCTTTGCCCTGGGCCACCACCTTGCGGGCGACCTTGCGGCAGATGCTGGCCACCTCGCGCTCGAGCGAGCGGACGCCGGCTTCTCGCGTGTAGTGGTGCACCACCGTACGCAGTGCGCTGTCGGTGACGGTGAGCGGCACGTCGTCGAGGCCGCACTCCTTCTTCTGCCGCGGCAGAAGGTACTTCACCGCGATGTTCATCTTCTCGAACTCGGTGTAGCCGGAGAGATGGATGACCTCCATGCGGTCCTGGAGCGGCACCGGAATGCCCGACAGCGTGTTGGCCGTGGTGATGAACATCACGTCCGAAAGATCGTAGTCGAGATCGAGATAGTGATCGTTGAAGCTGTGGTTCTGCTCCGAGTCGAGCACCTCGAGGAGCGCCGCCGCGGGATCACCGCGGAAGTCGCTCGACATCTTGTCGACCTCGTCGAGAAGGATGACCGGGTTGCTCGAGCCGACCTTCTTGAGGCTTTGAATGAGCTTGCCCGGCATGGCGCCGATGTACGTGCGGCGGTGGCCGCGAATCTCCGCTTCGTCGCGCACCCCGCCCAGCGCCAAGCGTCCGAACTTGCGGCCGGTGGCCCGCGCGATGCTCTTGGCGAGGCTGGTTTTGCCCACGCCCGGAGGGCCAACGAAGCAGAGGACGGGCCCCTTGAGCTTCTTGGTGAGCGCCTGCACTGCCAGGTACTCGAGGATGCGCTCTTTGATCTTCTTGAGACCGTAGTGGTCCTCGTCGAGAATTTGCTCCGCCAGCTCGAGGTCGAAGTTCTCTGGCGTCTTGGCTTCCCAGGGGAGGCTTAGAATCCAGTCGATGTAGTTCCGCACCACCGTCGCTTCCGCGCTGGTGGGGTGCATCATCTTGAGCTTCTTCAGCTCCTTTTTGACCTTGGCCTGCGCCTCTTCGCTGAGCTTCTTTTGCTTCAGCTGCTCTTCGATTTCCGCGATCTCATTTTTGAACTCGTCGCGCTCGCCGCCACCCAGCTCCTTCTGGATCGCGTTCATCTGCTCGTTTAGGTAATATTCCTTCTGCGTCTTCTCCATCTGCTTCTTGACGCGGGAGCGAATCTTCTTCTCCACCTGAAGAATCTCCACTTCGCCCTGCATCAGCTCGTGCAGACGCTCGAGACGGGCCCGCGGCTCCTCCATCTCCAGGAGCGCCTGGCGATCGGTGAGCTTCACGGTGGGAAGGTTGGCGATGATGGTGTCGGAGAGACGCGCGGCCTCGTCGATCATCTGCACGCTCATGAGCACTTCGGGCTGAACCTTCTTGTTCAGCTTCACGTACATCTCAAAGGCCGACTGCACGCTGCGCATGAGCGCTTCGATCTCGACGCGCTGCGCCTCGCCGGCCGGCTCTTCGGCCAGCTCTTCGACCTCCACCAGGAAGAACTCGTCGGTCTGGACGAACTTCTTGGTGCGCGCCCGGCGCTTGCCTTCCACCAGCACCTTCACGGTGCCATCGGGGAGCCGCAGTAGCTGCATCACCGTGCCCAGCGTGCCGAAGGCGTAGATGTCCTCGGGGCTGGGCTCGTTGGTCTTGGCGTTCTTCTGGGCGGCGAGGAAGATCTCCTTCTGCTGCGCCATGGCGGCGTCGAGGGCGTTGATGGAACGCTCGCGGCCTACGAACAGCTGGCTCACCATGTGTGGGAACACGATGATGTCCCGCAGCGGGAGGAGCGGGACTACTTTGCGTTTGAGGCCTTTGGCGTCGCCATCGTTCTTGAAGAACATCGCCGCAGTTTTAGCGGAATTGCACAGCGAACGCGAGTCCTCTGCTCTTGGCGAATTTTGCCCCATTTGCCCGGCGATTCACCGGCTCGGGGTGCGCCGGTCGCGCTGCACGTGCATACTGCACGCATCGACGGCGCTTCAGGGCGCGGCGGGCGAGGCCGGCGCGCCGAGCAGCGGGTGCCGAGGCGAGACCCCGCGCACCACCAGATCGATGCTCCACGCGAGGAGCAGCCCGGCGGCGGTGCCGAGCACATCCCAGGTGAGGTCCTTCCACGACGGATCGCCGCGGCCTGTGAGATCGTAGAGCTCCTTGCCCACGCCCAGGGTGAGCGAGACGCCGGCGCCCCACAGAAGTGGCGGGTAGCGGGCGTCGTACTGCGTGGCGGCGACGCCGTAGGTGACGCTCGAAAGGCCCGCCGAGACGCTGAAGTGCAGCGCCTTGTCGGGCCCCCACCAGGGATCGCCGTCGGCGCGGGCATCGCGCTCCCCTGCCCCGATCGCCAGCCCCAGCGCGAGGGCCATGGACGCGCAAACGCGCCAGAGGCGAGGCCTTCGGCGCGTCGGCCGCCGCGCAGTGGAGCGGAGCGGAAGAATCACGAAAAACACCCGTCGCCTAGGCGGAAGAGGACTCGGCCTCTTTGGCGTACACGATGAGCGGTTGCTCGCCCTTGAGGATGGTCTCCTCGTTGATGACCACTTCCTTGATGCCGCCGCGAGACGGAATCTCGTACATGATGTCGAGCATCGCGTGCTCGAGAATGGCGCGAAGGCCACGGGCGCCAGCGTTGCGCTGGAGCGCCTCGCGGGCCACCGCCGAGAGCGCACCCTTGGTGAACTTGAGCTTCACGCCATCCATCTCGAAGAGCTTCTGGAACTGCTTCACGAGCGCGTTCTTCGGCTTGGTGAGGATGTCGATGAGGGCGTCTTCGTTCAGCTCGTGGAGCGTGGCAATGACCGGCAAGCGGCCGATGAACTCCGGGATGAGACCGAAGCGCAGCAGGTCTTCTGGCTGCACCTGGCTGAAGAGCTCGCCCAGCTTGAAGTCCTTCTTGCTCTTGATCTCCGCGGCGAAGCCCAGGGTGTTCTGGCCGATGCGCCGCTGCACGATCTGGTCGAGGCCCACGAAGGCGCCGCCGCAGATGAAGAGGATATTGGTGGTGTCGACCTGCAGGAACTCCTGCTGCGGATGCTTGCGGCCGCCCTTGGGCGGACCGTTGGCGACGGTACCTTCGATGATCTTCAGGAGCGCCTGCTGCACGCCTTCGCCGGACACGTCGCGGGTGATCGACGGGTTGTCGCTCTTGCGGGAGATCTTGTCGATCTCGTCGATGTACACGATGCCGCGCTGGGCCCGCTCCACGTCGTGGTCGGCGTTCTGCAAAAGCTGAACGATGATGTTCTCGACGTCCTCACCCACGTAACCGGCTTCCGTCAGCGTGGTGGCGTCGGCGATGGCGAACGGCACGTTGAGGATCTTCGCCAGCGTCTGCGCCAGCAGGGTCTTGCCGCTGCCGGTGGGTCCGAGGAGGAGGATGTTGCTCTTCGAGAGCTCCACGTCTTCGGAGGCGATTCGCGACTCGATGCGCTTGTAGTGGTTGTGCACCGCTACCGCGAGCACCTTCTTGGCGCGGTCTTGGCCAATGACGTAATCGTCGAGGACGGTCTTGATCTCCGACGGCTTGGGGATAGGAGCCGAGCCTGCGTACGGCTCGTCCTTCTCCACGTCCTCCGCGATGATGTCATTGCAGAGGCCAATGCACTCGTCGCAGATGTACACGGTTGGGCCCGCGATGAGCTTCCGCACCTCCTTCTGCGATTTTCCGCAGAAGGAGCAGCTCAAATTCCCTTGATGATCGTCGCGACGCCGCTCCACGTTTCACCTCTTCGAAGATGCTTCAAGATTAGGCTCCCCCACCAGGAATCGCAAGCTTGCGGCGAGCGAAGGCGGAAAGGGAGCCGCGAGTCTCGTGCGCGCTACTTGTGGGCCTTGTCGTTCTTCTCGTCGACCACCTTCTTGCGGGGCGCAAGAACTTCGTCGATGAGGCCGTACTCTTTGGCGGCCGCGGCGCTCATGTAGTTGTCGCGGTCCATGTCTTTGTGCAGCGTGTCGCGGGACTTGCCGCAGGCGTTGGCGAGGATGTCGGCCAGCGTCTCCTTGAGGTGCCGCACTTCGCGCGCCTGAATTTCGATGTCCGTAGCCTGGCCGCGGGCGCCGCCGTGGGGCTGGTGGATCATGATGCGCGCGTTGGGCAGCGACACTCGCCGCCCCTTTTGGCCCGCCGCCAAGAGCACCGCCGCCATCGACGCGGCCATACCCACGCACATGGTGGAGACGGGGCTGCGCATGTGCTGCATGGTGTCGTAGATGGCAAGGCCGCTGTAGACCACGCCGCCCGGGCTGTTGATGTAGAGCATGATCTCCTTGTCGGGATCTTCGCTCTCCAGGAAGAGGAACTGGGCGATGACGATGTTGGCGACGATGTCGTTGATCTCGTCGCCGAGGAACACGATTCGGTCCTTGAGGAGCCGGTCGAAGATGCTCCAGTGGCGCTCGCCCCGGTGCGTCGTCTCCACCACGGTGGGGACGATGATGTTCTGTGCGCGCTCGATCGTTTCGATGGCTTGCGTGCGGGTTTCGGGGCGCTTCATCATCTTCGGTGACTCCTCGGACGGCTCGGACGTGGGGTGGGCCCGCGCAGTGACTGTGGGCGCGGGCCGGGCGATCTTAGGGCTACGATGATCGAACAGACTACTTCGTCTCTTCGACTTTCTCGTCTTTCTTCAGGAGCTTGGGGGTCTCGCCCTGCTTCAGCTCCACAATGTTCGACTTCGTCTCGAGAAAGTCCAGGATCTTGTCCTCGAGAATCATGCCCACGAGGATGTCGCGCTTCTGCTTCTCGCGGTACTCGACGCGCAGCTTGGCGACGTTCTTCCCGGTCTCTTGCGCCAGCTCGAGGAGCCCGTTCTCCATGTCCTCGTCGGTGACCTTGAACTCGTGCTTCTTGGCGATGGCGGCCATGACCAGGCCGGCCCGGACCTTCTTCTCCGCGTCGGCGCGCAGTTGCTTCTGGAGGAGCTCGGCCTGCTCCTGGGTGAAGCGCTGGCCCATGCGGCGCGCCTGCTGCACCAGCTCTTGCTCCATGAGGCGGCACTGGGCGTCCACCAGCGAGGGCGGTACGTCGCACGGGTTGGCCTCGTTGAGGCGCACCACCAGCTGCTCGGCCACGGCCGTCTCGGCGGCGTCCTTCGCCATCTTGGCGAGGCGCGTGTGCACGTCGGCGCGGAGCTCCACCAGCGTCTGGAAGCTTCCCACGTCCTTGGCGAGCTCGTCGTCGAGGGCCGGGAGGATCTTCTCTTTGATCTCGTTGACGGTCACGTGGAACGTGGCGGTCTTGCCCTGAAAGTCTTTCCGCGGGTGGTTCGCCGGGAAGGTCGTCTCCGCCGTGACCTTCTCGCCGACCTTGACGCCGGTGAGGACCTTGTCGAGCTCCGGCAGCGCCTGGCCCGAGCCGAGCTCCACGGGGATACCGTTGCCGCCGCCGTCCTTGACGTCTTGGCCGTCGATGCTCAGCGTGAAGTCGATGCTCACCACGTCGGTGGCCTTGGCCGCGCGGGCCTCTTTGGGGGCCTCGTACTTGGCGAAGCGAACCCGGAGGTTCTCGAGCTCGACGTCGACCTCGGCCTCGTCGACCTCGGCGTACGGGCGCTCGAGATCGAAGCCCTCGTACTTCACGTCGGCCAGCTCCGGCTGCACTTCGAAGCGCGCCTTGTACGTGAACGGCGCCTCGGCCGAGAACGCCCCCAGCTCCACCATCGGCTGGTTGATGGGCGTCACGTTCTGATCCGAAAGCGCCTGCGGCAGGGTGTTCTGCACGAGCTGCTGGGCCACGTCGTTTGCCACCTGCGGCGCGAAGAGCTGCTTGATCACATTTCGCGGCGCCTTGCCCGGGCGGAACCCCTTGATGTGGGCGCGCTTCGAGAGCGACGAATACGCGCGCTCGACCTCGGTCGCGACGGTCTGCTGGGGGACCTGGATGTCGAGTTCCAGAACGACGGGTGAAATGCGGGAGACGGTGACTTGCATGGGGGGTCGGAACATACTGACCCGCTCACGCCCCCGCAAGGCACGAAGAGGGCCCGGTCGACCTTTTTTGGAGGCGATTCCGCGCAAAGCAAAACCCCCGAAGCGGGAGCTGCGGGGGGTTGCGAAAGGCAAGCTAGGGGGTTTGCGCGTCAGTCGTCTTCCGAGTCTTTGCCGTCGGGATCGTACTCGTCGACGGTGTCGTCGAAGAGGAGATCGCTTCCTTCGAAATGCGTCTCCTGCATAAGGTCGTCGAGGGTGAAGCCGACCTTGAACGAAGGCCGCAGTTCTTCACGTTCGAATTCTTCGATGGTTCGGTAGCTCTTCGGCACGGCCATGGTCGGTCTCTCCTCACCCGGCCCGCAGCGGAAGGACGCGAGCGTCCGTCACGATGGGGCAGAAAAATGTCGCCACGATGCGGGTCGTCGAATCCAAAGCGCAGTCTTTGCTCTCGGCCCGCTTTCGGGGTTCGCTCTCACGCAGTGCACTGCGCATGGCTTCGATGAATCGCATCGTGTCTCCTTCGTAGGTGCTTGTCCTACATCTGCCGACACCATACTACTCGAACCCCTTGCACCCAAAAAAGGCGCGTCGTTTTTCCACGCGGGGGCGCGGGTTTCGAAAAGGCTCAGGTCCGGTGCGCTGCGTCCGTTTACGGAAGGAGGGGCGCTCGCTCCCACCTCATGGCCTTCGATCCCAACACCGCCACTCCCGACACGCTCATCGACGAGTTCCCGGACCTCGGCTTGCTCAGCGCCGAGGACATCATCGATTGGCGTTCCCGAACCGGTTCCTTCCCGGACGAGCGCACGCTCGCAAGCGATCTGGGCCTGGCCCCCAGCGTCGCTGCACGCATCGCGCGCGCTGCTGCAGAGGGCGCTCCGCCGCCGCCAGCCGCGGGGGTGGCTCCACCAGCCAAGGGAGCTGTGGTCCTGTTCGACGACGACGCGCCCGCCCCCGCCGCCGAGCCTGCGCCTGCGCAAGACGTCTACTTCTTCGACGACGCGCCCGCGGGAAGCGGCCCCGTTTCACCCGAAGAGCGACTGGCCACAATGCGCGCCGCCAACGCCGCGGCGATCGCCGCCAACGCCGCGGCGCTCGCTGCAGAGCTTGCAGAGTTCGCAGCGGAGGGGGCCGACGCGCAAGCGCTCGCCGCGCTCGCCGCACCTTCCGCGCTCGACGAGCCGTCCTCGGCGGATGCGGGCGACGCCGAAGAGAAGGCGCCGGTGCAAGCGGCGTATCTCTTTGGCGATGGCCCTCCGGCCGCGACCCCGTACGTCTTCGACGACGAGGTTCGATCGCTTGCGCCCGACGCGTCGATTTCCCCTTCCGCCACCACGGCCCTCGGCGCCGCGCCCGCAACGCCGGCGGCCGACCCGGGCGCGCCGCTTCCCCCGCTCGCGACCAAGCTCGCGCAGATGCGCGCCGCCAGCGCAGCTGCGTTTGCTGCTGCGCCGCCTGAGCCTCTCGATACCGCCTCCGAGCTCGACTCGGCACCGGACTCGGCACCGATGGTGGCGAGCGCCGTCTCCGAGGGCGAGATGCGAGCCTCGGTTCCCCCCACTGCGGAGCGCGCGATGGAAGCGAACGCCGACCACGAACCCAAGCCCGAAGACGAATCCGCGCAGGAAGCCGCCGAGGCTGCGCCCAAAGGAGCGCTCCCCGGCCCGTCGCGCAAGCGCGCGCTGCTGGTGGCGGCGGTGGTGCTCACCAACGTCGCCGTCCTCGCCGGCATGGCCTTCATGCGCATCGAGCGCCGCCGCGACCGGGCGCCCATCGCCGCCATGAGCGTAGAGATGACCGGCATTCGCGCAGAGCAAGCGGATGCGAAGGAGCACCTGGAAGACACCCAGGTGAAGCTCGAGCAAGCGCGCGAGAAACTCGACAAGACGCGGGCAGACCTCGACAAGGCGCGGGTGGACCTCGACAAGCAGGCCGACCTGCTTGCGGTGACCGTGAGTAACGTCGCCGCCAACGAGGAGCACCAGAAAAAGTTCGAGCACGAGGAGAAGGAACGCGAAGCGCGCGAGACGCGTGAGGTGCAGAACCTCGCCGCCCGCGTGCACCGCACCGAAAAGCGCGTCGACGAGGTGTACACGCTCACCGAGGCGCTCAAGCTCATCGACGCCGTGGCGCCGCCCACCGACAGGCACGACGCCCAGCCCAAGCACGACGCCCAGCCCAAGCACGACGCCGCCGCGCACGGCTCCTCCAGCTCCCACTGACGCGCGCCAAAAGGTAAGATACGAGCCTACCTTTTTCGGGTAAGCTCTGCGGAATGCGCAGACGCCACTTCATCGCGTCGTTTTTTCCGTCCTCCGCCGGCACTTCCGGGTACACCCGGATGCCCGCATGAAGCCGGCCGCCAAAAAGGGTAAGAAGCGCGTCATCGCCGTCGTGAACCAGAAGGGCGGCGTCGGCAAGACCACGACCGCCGTGAACCTGGCGGCGAGCGTCGCAGCCGCAGAAAAGCGCACGCTCCTCCTCGACATGGACCCGCAGGGCAACGCCAGCTCCGGGGTCGGCGTCCGCGCCGGCACCCGCGAGCGAACCATGTACGACTGCCTCATTGGGCGCGCGACGCTGGCCGAGGTCACCGCCGACACCGAGATCCCTGCGCTCAAGATCGTGCCGGCGACGCAAGATCTGGTGGCGGTCGAGATCGAGCTGGTGGACGATCCCGAACGCGCCACGCGCCTCAAGAGCGCGCTGGCCCCGGAGCTTTCTCACTACGACTACGTGTTCATCGACTGCCCGCCGTCGCTCGGCTTGCTCACGCTCAACGCCCTCGCCTGCGCCGACCGCGTGCTGGTGCCCCTGCAGTGCGAGTACTACGCGCTCGAAGGCCTCACCCACTTGATGGCCACCATCGACCGCGTGCGCTCGGGCCTCAACCCGAACCTCGAGGTCGAGGGCATCGTCCTCACCATGTTCGATCCCCGCAACAACCTCGCGCACCAGGTGGCCGAAGAAGTGCGAGCCCACTTTCGCGTGTACGACTCGGTCATTCCGCGCAACGTGCGGCTCTCGGAGGCGCCGTCGCACGGCAAGCCGGTGCTGCTCTACGACGCGCAGTCGAAGGGCTCCCAGGGTTACCTTTCGCTGGCCAAGGAGTTCTTGAAGTGAGCGCCGCCGGCAAGCCTCGGGCCCTCGGCCGGGGCCTCGACGCGCTCCTTCCGCAGGCCAAGGCGCCGCCTCCGCAATACGGCGACAAGAGCGTCTTCACCTGCCCCATCGAGCGCATCGTCCCGCAGAAGGGGCAACCGCGGCAGCATTTTGCCAACCTCGACGAGCTCGCGCAGTCGATCATCGAGAACGGCATCCTCGAGCCTTTGGTGGTGCGCCGGGTGGCCCCCGACAAGTACGAGCTCATCGCCGGCGAGCGCCGCTGGCGCGCGGCGCAGAAGGCCGGCCTCAAAGACGTCCTGGTGGTGGTCAAGGACGTCACCCCGGAGCGGGCCTTCGTGCTGGCGATCCTCGAGAACGTGCAGCGCGAAGACCTGAACCCGGTGGAGCTCGCGGAGGCCTACGATCGCCTCCTGCGGGAGCACCAGTTCACGCAAGAGAAGCTGGCGCAGCAGCTGGGCAAGGACCGCTCCACGGTGGCCAACGCCCTGCGGCTCCTGAAGCTACCGCAGCGGGTGCGCGAGAAGATCATCCAAGGCGTGCTCAGCGAAGGTCATGCGCGTGCGCTGCTCGGCGCCACTGGCAACCTGGAGGAGCTCGCCGACAAGGTCATCCGCGGCAAGCTCTCGGTGCGTGACACCGAGGCGCTGGTCCGCAAGGGCAAGGCGCCCAAGCCCGGCAAAACCCCCAAGGGCGCACAGGCCAAGAGCACCACCGTGCGCGATCTCGAAGCGCGGCTTACCCGGGTGCTCGGCACCAAGGTCGAGGTGCGCGACAAGGGAAACAAGGGCGAGATCGGCATCCCCTATACCGATCTCGATCACCTCGACCGCATTCTCGCCAAGCTGATGCGCTGAGCGCGCCGGCTCGCTACTGCGTGACGCTGGCGGGCGGGGGCGGCGGGTTGGGAGCGGACGCGGGAGCGGCGCCCGGAGCCGGTGCCGCGCCCGGCGGAGCCGAGCCAGGGGGCGGCGCGGTGTCTTTGAAGTGCTGGTGCTTGCCGAAGGTGAAGCCCAGACCGCCGACCACGAACATGCCCTCGGCGTCGTTGAACGCGCGCATGACGCTGACCTCCGGCTGAATCGCGAAGTCCTTCCCGGTACGAATGTTGAGACCGAGCCCGCCACGCACCAGGAACCCGCTCGCCGAGGTCACTCCGTTGCGGTCGTCGCTCCGGGTTCCGCTCACCAGGGCGGCGGCGTACACGGCCCCCACGGCGCCCACGACGCTAAAGTTGTCGGAGAGGTTGAGCCCGACCAGGACCGGCAGGTTCATGTAAAATACATGCGCCGTACCGTCGCCGGTGAAGATTCCGAAGTACTGGACGCCCGGCGCCACCGCGAGGTCGATGAGCTCGCTGCGAAGAAAGTTGAACTTCACGTCGCCCTGAAGAGAGCTCAGGTTGCGAACGCCCACGCCGAAGTCGATGTTGTCGGTGATGCCGTAGCGCAGCTGGTACGAAGGGAGCGTGGGAAGACCGACGCCCACGTCCTCCTTCTTGGTGCTGACCGTTCCATTCGGGTTGGTGGTGGTGGTGGTGGTGGTGCCGCCGATGTACACGCCTTCGAGGGCCACGGTGTGGCTGATCTGCCCCTTCTGCACGGTACGCGGGGTGCCGTAGGTGTTTGGGTTGGGGCACCCCAAAAGGAGGGAGCTCGCTGCCAACAGTCCACCGCCAAGCATAAGTTTTCGCATGGGTCTTCTTTCGCAAGTCAGGCCGACAAACACACGACGAATCGCTGAGAGGGCCGCGCTCTCGCCTTCGCATTCGACGGGCCCAAGGACGAGGTATTCACATGGAACATACACCGGTGCAACCTCAACCTGTCGATTCTCGGACAGGGAGAACTCCGGGTTACGATCGCATAGGAGCCCGGCGTTTACACCCGGCCAAAGCGCGCCGGAATCTCAGCGCGCCTGGATACGGCGCGTCGCGGCATCGAGCGTGTTTTGCATCAAGCACGCGATGGTCATGGGGCCGACGCCGCCGGGCACCGGCGTGATGGCGCCCGCCCGCGCCTTGGCTTCGTCGTAAGCCACGTCGCCCACCAGGCGCGTCTTGCCGGGCTCGCCGCCCTCGAGCGGCACGCGGTTGATGCCCACGTCGATGACCACCGCGCCGGGCTTGACCCAGTCGCCGCGGACCATCTCCGGGCGCCCCACTGCCGCCACCAGCACGTCGGCGGTACGGCATAGGCTCGCCAGATCGCGCGTCTTCGAGTGCGCGATGGTGACCGTGGCGTTCTTCGCCAGCAGGAGCTGGGCCACCGGCTTGCCCACGATGTTGCTGCGCCCCACCACCACCGCATGGGCGCCCGCGAGCTCCACGCCGGAGAGCGCCAAGAGATGCATGCATCCTACAGGCGTACAGGGAACCAGCGCCGGAAGCCCCGAGGCCAGCAGGCCGGCGTTCATCGGGTGAAAACCGTCGACGTCCTTGGCCGGGTCGACCAGCCCGAGCACGGTGCGCTCGGCGATGTGCTTGGGGAGCGGGAGCTGCACCAGGATGCCGTCCACCGCGTCGTCGGCATTGAGTTTCTTCACCAGCGCAAGCACCGACGCTTCGGAGGCGCCTTCCGGCAGTCGGTGGAGCACGCCGCGGATGCCCAGCTCGGTGGCAGTCTTCTCCTTGTTCCGCGTGTACACCTGGCTGGCAGGGTCGTCGCCCACCAAAATGACCTCGAGGCCCGGCGCGCGGCCATGCTGTGACGTGAACGCTGCGACCTTGGCCTTGAGCTCCTCGCGGAGCGACTCGGCCAGCTTCTTTCCGTCGAGAATCATGGCTGCATCTTCTTCCTTCCACGCCGCGCGTGGATCACGAGGGCCGCGGCGAGCAGACCGAAGCCGATGAGTTGCGAGGTGGAGAGGCCGAGCAGGCCCCCGCGGTCGTCGCGGCGCCATACCTCGATGAGGGCGCGGCCGATGGCGTAGGCGCCCAGGAAGAACGCGAACACCTGCCCGTGGTAGCGCTTGCGCGGCCAAACCCAGAAGAGCGCCGCCGCCGAAAGCCCGAGCGCCAAGAGAGCTTCGTAGAGCTGCGTCGGGTGCACCGCGTGGCTGGAGAGATACGGCGAGTCCAGGGTGCCGGCCTTCCACTGGGCGCGGCTGGCGTCGCTGCCGGGCGGAAACACCACCGACCAGGGAAGCTTGCACTCTGCACCGAAACAGCACCCCCCGAAGAAGCAACCCACGCGTCCGAAGGCCAGGCCCACCGGCACCGTGATGCCCGCCAGATCGGCGGCCACCCAGAACGGGAACCTGTCTTTCTTGAGGCTGAACCAGGCCGCCACCGAGGCGCCGAGGAATCCGCCGTAGTAGGCCAGGCCACCCGCCCAGAACTTTGCCCACGCGAAGCAGTCGGCTTGCTTCGGGTGGCACACCCGCGCGATGGGGTCCCAGGTGCCGTCGTACGGAGCGTCGAAGCACTCTTGTCGCTCGATGTGCCAGGAGACCTTCTGCGGGTCGGTGCACAGGTGCACGTAGTCCATGAGGTAGCCATCGGCGAGCACGTGCAGCACGCGCGAGCCGATGAGGCCCCAGAGCAGCATGGAGATGCCCAGGTCGACCATGGCATCGGGGTTCTGCCCGATGCGCTTGGCGCCCAGCGCCTGCAGCGCGATGGCGAAGAGAAACCCCGAGAGGAGGAGGACGAAGTAGGCCGGAACGCCGGTCTCCCCCAGGCGAAAGAACGTCGGATTCATTCGCGGGGCGAGGCGTTCACGATGCCTGCCTCAGGCTTCCGGGGTGCTCGCGGCTTCGTCGGGCTTGGCGGGGTCGGTGAGAACTTCGGCTGGGCTCGGCGAGGCGTTCGCCGGCACCGTCAGCGGCACCTCGGGCTCCGCCGGCTTCTTGCCGCGCTTGGAGGTGAACATGTCGATGGCCATGAGGGCCACCCCGATGCAGATGGCCACGTCGGCGACGTTGAAGGTGGGCCAGTGATCGGTCACCACGTGACCGGGCGACTTCTTCGCGATCCACTCGTTCATGGTGCGAACCCAGTCGGAGCGGTAGTCGATGAAGTCGATGACGTGGCCGTAGCGCAGGCGATCGAACACGTTGCCGAGGGCGCCGCCAAGCACCAGCGGCAAACCCCACTTGAGCGCCTGCTGCCGCGGGCTGAGGCGCCGATACAGGGTGACGATGAAGGAGATGGCAGCGATGGATACGAGGAGGAAGAACGGCCGCCGCAGCGCCTCGCTGGTGCCCTGTAGAAGCCCCCAAGCGCCGCCCTTGTTCTTGGCGAGCGTGAAGGCCAGGTGGCCCTCGATGACGTCGATGTAGCCGGGGAACGCCTCGAGGCGCTTTTCGGCCCACAGTTTGGAGATGACGTCGGACGCGAGCGAAACCACCGAGACGATGGCGAGGAAGAGCCCCGAAGGCCCCGATGCCACCGGGTCGGGAATGGTCTTGGCCGCGAACGAGGGGGCGGCCATGCGCTCGGCTTCCGGCGCGAGCCGCGAGGGCTCCACGGGAATGCCGGCCCGGGGCGCGGCGGAGGCTTCGTCGGCTTCCGCAGCCTTCTCCAGCTCCGACGCCGCTTCGACCGTGGGGCTCGAAGCGGGTGCGTCTTCGGTGGCCTTCTCGTCCCGGATCTCTTCGTTTTCGGACATGCCAGGGCAGTCCTACCAGAAAGAATCGAAAGGGCTCAACCCGCCATTGCCGGGTACGGTACATTTGTCTAGGCATGGTATGTAGAAAGCCATGCCTCCCCGTCTTCTACCGGCCAACGAGAACGCCATCGTCACCCCGAAGGCGCCCTGGGGCACCGCCAAGGGGCTCGGGGTGGTGGTCGACCGGTGGCTCGCGAGCAACTACGTCAAGCCGTGTCTCACGGCAGACACGCTCCTGGCAGGCCGCACCGCCAAGGTGGCCCCCTTCCCGCCCGGGCTGCCGCAGTGCCTGGTCGACTCGCTGCGGGCCCGAGGAATCAATGAGCTCTACACGCATCAGGCCGACGCCTTCGAGACCATGCACGGTCGCAAAGCCAAGGCCATGGTGGTGGCCACCCCCACCGCCAGCGGCAAGAGCCTTTGCTTTCACCTGCCCGTGCTCACCGCGCTCACCGAAGACCCCGACGCGCGCGCGCTCTACCTTTTTCCCACCAAGGCCCTGGCGCGCGACCAAGAGGCGGGCCTGCGGGAGCTCATGGGCGCCGCCGGCCTCGGCTCCGGCGCGGTGGTGTACGACGGCGACACCCCGGGCGACGCACGGCGGTCGGCCCGCGAGCGCTCGGGCATCATCCTCACCAACCCCGACATGCTGCACACCGGCGTGCTGCCGCACCACGCGGCCTGGTCGCGCACCTTCCAGCACCTCCGCTACGTAGTGGTCGACGAGATGCACATGTACCGGGGCGTGTTCGGCTCCCACGTGGCCAACGTGCTCTCGCGGCTCCAGCGCATCGCGCGTTTTCACGGCTCGGATCCGGTGTTCATCGGCGCCACCGCCACCATCGGCAACCCCAAGGCCCATGCGGCGCGGCTCTTCGGCCTGGGCGAAGACGACGTACACCTGCTGGCCGAGAGCGGCGCGCCGGCCGGCACCCGGCGATTTTTCACCTTCAACCCGCCGGTGGTCAACGCCGAGCTGGGGATCCGCGCCAGCTACGTGAAGCAGGCGGTCATGCTGGCAAACGATCTGGTGCGCGCAGGCGTTCCCACCATCGTATTCGGCCAGTCGCGCAACAACGTCGAGGTCATGCTGCGCTACCTGCGCGACAAAGTGCAGCCCGACATCGACAAGGACCAGATTCAGGGCTACCGCGGCGGGTACCTGCCCGAGACCCGGCGCGAGATCGAGCGCAAACTGCGCAGCGGCGAGGTGCGATGCGTCATCGCCACCAACGCCCTCGAGCTCGGCATCGACATCGGCGATCTCGACGCGGTCATCTGCGCCGGCTTCCCGGGGTCTATCGCCGCCATGTGGCAGCGCTTCGGGCGCGCCGGGCGCCGCAAGGAGGGCAGCATCGCGGTGCTGGTCACCTCCAGCGCGCCGCTCGATCAGTTCCTGGCGCGCGAGTCCTCGTACCTGCTTGGCGCGCCCGTCGAAGAGGCGCGCATCGATGCGGGCAACACCGAGATCATCATCCAGCACCTGAAGTGCGCAGCCTTCGAGCTGCCCTTCCACCGCGGCGAGGCCTTCTCGGTGCTGCCGGAGGCGGAGACCGGTGACGCCCTCGCCTACCTGGCGCAGCACCGGGTGCTCCACGAGTCGAACGGCGCCTTTCACTGGGCCACCGACGCCTACCCCGCCAACTCGGTGTCGCTCCGCAGCGTCGGCTGGGACAACGTGGTCATCATCGACGCCGAGCACGATCGCACCATCGCCGAGATCGACTGGCGCGGCGCCCACACCATGGTGCACGAGCAAGCCATCTACCAGCACGACGGCGAAACCTGGCAGGTGGAGCGCTTCGACTACGAGAACCACAAGGCGTTCGTGCGCAAAGTGGAGCCCGACTACTGGACCGACGCCATGACCTACGTGCAGATCTCCATCATCGAAGATCTGGAGACCGGCCCGGTGGGCGCGGGCGACACCGGCGTGCAAGCGGGCCACGG
Organism: Polyangiales bacterium; assembly: GCA_038210445.1. Lineage (GTDB taxonomy): Bacteria > Myxococcota_A > Polyangia > Polyangiales > Polyangiaceae > JABFRG01. The sequence continues at coordinate 36,828 of JBBQWQ010000022.1, read as the reverse complement.
CGAAGTGGCGCTCGTCGAAAAGGTTGTAGGATACAAGAAGATCAAGTTCTTCACCCACGAGAACGCTGGCTACGGCGACGTCCGGCTACCGGAGATGCAGATGCACACGGTGGCCTTCTGGCTCACGCTGCCGGAGAGCCTGTGCGAGTCGGTGCCCGAAGGAAAGAGCGCCGCTGTGGACGCACTGCGGGGCATCGGCATCGCGCTGGAGACGGTGTCGGCGCTGGCGCTCATGTGCGATCCGCGCGATCTCGGCACCACCATGGGCGACACCGGCACCGAGCCGGGCAGCGAGCTCCCGCAGAAAGCCCGCGGCATTCGCGGCTACAACCCCACGCTGTTTCTCTACGAGCACACCCCCGGCGGCATCGGTCTCACCCCGCGCATCTTCGGCAACCGCGACGAGCTCCTCCGGCGTACGCAAAACCTGGTGGCCGGGTGCCCGTGCGAGAGCGGCTGCCCTTCCTGCGTGGGCCCCGCCGAAGGACATCGCCGAAAAGCGATAGCCCTGTACCTGCTGGCCAAGCTCGCCGGCTGAGGGTGCTACGAAGTTGAGAGGAACCCGCGCAGGGACCCGCCGTTGGCGTCGACCAGCAGCCGGGCGTCGTTGTTCAGCCCCAAGCGCTCCGCAAACGCGCCTCCTGGGTCGTCGACCAGGTAGAGCGTCACGCCCTCTGCGACATCCACCCCGTGACGCGGAAGCGCCGGCAGGGGGCCGGCGACAAGGCACTCCGCCAGCTGGCCCAGCACGTGCGCGACCGCATCGCGATCGTCGGGCAAAGCCAGAGCAACCAGATCGGGTCGCCCGAGCTTGCGCATGCCGCGGGTGTGCAGCACATGGTCGCCGCCGGCCTGGGTGGCGTCGGTCTCGAACACGATGGAGATTTCTCGGCGCACGTCGAGCGGCGCGCCGGCAGGTCGACCCGCGAGCTTGGCGGCGTCGAGGAAGGTCGCGGCGTGAACGTCGAGCACCACCGTCGCGCCGCGCGCCACCATCCACCGCGCCACCGCCCACGCCGCCTGCAGGTAGCCATGGTCGGCGGGCGACACCACCGCGAAGGCCACGGTGTGGCACACGGTGGCCGCCTGAAGGTCGGCGAACGAGGCGCCCAGCTGGTCCTCGGCCACCTGGCCCGTCGCGTCGCTACGCCAACCATCGAACCACGCGGGAGCGTCGTCCCTGTGGTGGGTGCGAATGTCGGCGAGCCCGAGCGACTCCTTCGACGGAAGACCGAACACGTCGACGCGGAACGGAACGTCGTCACGCAACGGGCCTTCGGAGAAGCACACCAGCATGACCTCGGCCATGCGGCCGTCGGCGGGCGCACTTCGTGGCCAAAGAGGCGCGAACGCGACCACGGCCCAGCCTCAGCTCCGGTGAAGCAAGCGCACGTGGGCCTCGGTGACCAGCGGCTCGGTCGACTTTCGCGCCTCGTGGGTGCGAACCAGCGCGCCCCAAGCCACATTCGAGAGGTTCTTGGCGAGCACCATGTCGTCGGCGAGCTCGCGCGCTTCCCTGCGCGCCCCGACGTCCCACAAGGCCGCGATGGCAGGGCCGCGAAGCTCGTCTTTGCCGGCCCGCGCCAGCTCGAGCAAGGAGTCGCTGAGCGCATCCAGCGCATCGCCCTTGGCATAGCCGAGACACAGCGCGCGCGCGGCCCGCACGCCGTCGAGCGTCGGCTGCGCCTTCGCGAGCTGCTCCAGCATCGAGTGCGCTGAGGGTGAAGCCGCGTCGCCCAGGGCGAACAAGAACGCCATGTCGCGCTCCGCGCTCGGGCGATCGGAGAGCCGCGCCAGCAGCTCGGCGCCCAGGCGCACGTCGGGGGCGGCGCCGACGCCGCGAAGACGCCAGCTCACGAGGGCCCAGGCCGGCCGCGAGCTCTGGATGCCGCGAAGAGCACGCTCGTCGGCCTCTTCGATGGGTGTACGATCCCCGGAACGCACGGCCACGTGCCCCATCACCAGCCAGCGCCCCAGGTGACGCTCGGCGCACCGGAGGACCCCCAGCGCGGCCGCGATGTTCTGCGGCGGCGCCCAAGGCGCCTCCGCCAGCGGCACCAGAAACTTTTCCACGAACGCAAGGCGCGAACTTTCCTTGAGCCGCGCCGCAAGCTCCGCCAGGCGCGCGCCATTGGCTTCGCCGCGGCACACCCGCGCCGCCTCTGCACCCAGCGCCACCGACGAGCTCGCGGTGGCGAGGCGCGCCAGCACCGGCCCGAGCGAAGGCGTGCGGTCCCAGGCCGCGGCAGCCAGCGTCGTGACCGCGCCCCCGTCGCCGCCCTCGCTGGCGAGCGCCTTCTTCAGCAGGTCGGTGCCCGCGCTCACCTCAGAGAGCGCGCCGAGACACGCCGCGAACAGCTCGCGATCGAACGAGCCCCGCCGCAAGAGTCGCCGCGCCGCCGCATGCAGCGGTTCGCGAAGCGCCGGGCTCACGCGAAAGAGGACGCGCAGCACGCCGCCCAGGCGCCCTTCTCCCGCTGCGCGACGCTTGAGCGCTGCGTCGAGCTCCGCCTCCATCCGCTCGCGCGTCGGTCGGTCGAGCGAATCGGCGCGGGCGACGGTCGCGGGGCCGCTCGAGGACTTCGCCTTGGGGGTCCGTGGCAGCGGTGACAGTGCGAGCACCGAAGGCCTCATCGAGGATCACCATAGAGGGCCAGGCGAGATTGTGCACGCGCGAACATGATGGACCCTGACGAAGACGCGCGCACTTGCGCGCGTCCGCGCACTTGCGCGCGGCTCTGCCTTTTTTCGTCAGCTCGGGCTTGAAGAAACCCGGGAGAATGCGATCCTGAGCGGTTCGCCGTCGACGTCGATCTCCGTCACTGGCGATGTGGCGCCCTCTACTCCCGGGTGGAAGGTAGAGACCAGCGCTTCGGACTCGAGATCGCGCACGTTGGCGGCGACCACCCGGGCAATGCGCTCGCTCCCGCCCAGCCATAGCTCGATGCGGTCGACGAAATCGAGGCCTGCCTCTTTGCGTGCAGCCTGCACGCGACTCAGCACCTCGCGAAAAAGACCGCGATCTTTGAGATCGTCGGTGAGCGTGGTGTCGAGCACGATGACGCCGTCGCGACCGCCGGCGGCCGCGAAGCCGGGCTTGGTCTCGAGCCCCAGCTCCACGTCGTCCAGGGTGAGCTCGACGCCGGCGCGGGTTGCCGCGCCCTTGGTGAGCAGCTCGAGCACCAGCGCGTCGGCCTCGTCTTGCTTCATCGCGCCCATGAGCTTCTTGAGCTCCTGAGCCTCCTTGCCGAGCCCGCGCTGACCGAGCGTGCGGAAGTTCGGCTTGGGCCGGTAGCTAACGTGGGTGGCGTCCTTCACGAAGTCGATGCCCAGCTCGAGGACGTTGAGCTCCTCCTTGATGAGCGCTGCATAGCCTTCGATGATCGGCACGTCGGCGGGCTTGGGCACGATGATGGTGGCCTTGCCGAGCGGTTGACGGACCCGCATCTTGGCCGCTGTGCGCACCTGAAGCCCCAGGCTCACGAAGGAGCGCACGGTCTTCATGGCGCGCGAGAGGTCGGCATCGACGGCGCCGATGTCGCTCGCCTCCGGCCACTTCGAGAGGTGCACCGAGGCCTCGCCGAGCCCGTGCTTGGCCACCAGGTTTTTGTACATGCCCTCGGCCGCGAACGGCGTGAAGGGCGCGAAGAGCTGCGCCGCCACCAAAAGGCTCCGGTACAGCGTGGCGTAGGCGGCGGTCTTGTCGGCGTCGGTGCCGCTTCGCCAGAAGCGGTCGCGGCTCCTTCGCACGTACCAGTTGGAGAGCGAGTCGACGAGCTCGGTGAGGTGCACGGTGGCCGCGTACACGTCGAAGGCTTCGAGCGCGGCGGTAACGTCGCGGGTGGCCATGGCCAGCTCCGAGAGCATCCAGCGATCGAGCTCCGGAAGCGCGGCGGCGGGCGGCGGAGCCGCCGAGGGATCGAAGCCGTCGATGTTCGCATAGATGGTGAAGAACGAATAGACGTTCCGCAGCTTGATGAGCGTCTCCTTCTGGAAGGCGCGCACGTTGCCGAGGGAGTTTCGCGTGGCGTTCCAGGGCGGGCTCGCCGCGAAGAAGAACCAGCGAAATGCGTCGGCGCCGGGCGCCGGCGTGTGGTCGTCGCACACGCGAACGCGCTCTGCGTCCGGGAGCTTGAAGGGCACGTCGACCGGCTTCACGTCGCGCGCCGAGGCGAGCGTGAGGCCGAGCGCCTCGCGATCTTCTGGCGCCACCACCGCCACCCGCCGCGGCAGCTTCTTGCCGGCCTTGACGACCACCTCGCGGGCCACGTCCAGGCGGTCCGGGCGGCGCAGGTTGATGCGCGCGCCGTCTTGCAGGTCGAGGCCTTCGAGGTCTTCCTTGGCAATGAAGACCGTGCCCGGCGTGGGCTCCACCGCGTCCCCGCGATCCCACACCGCGAAGTCCATGCGCACGGCGTCGTAGATGACGTCGGGCGTGACGTAGTTGCCCTTCGACTTGCTCTCCTTCTTGCCGTCCTTGTCGGTGATGTGCCCGAGGACGATGCAGGTCTTGAACGGGTGCGGCGGCGAAACCGAGAGGCCGAAGCGCTTTTGCGTGTCGCCATCGAAGAGCAAGGTCGACACCATGAGCAGCGAGTAGAACCAGCCGCGGGTTTGGTCGATGGCCTCGGAGATGAAGTCCGCCGGGAAGTTCCGCGCGAACCGCTCCTGGGAGCCCTCGGTATGGGGAAAGCCCCACTGCGCGAAGGGCATGCACCCGGAGTCGAACCAGCAGTCGATGACGTCGGGCACGCGGCGGTAGGTGCCTTCTTCGCCGGGGTTCTGCCAGGTGATCTCGTCGACCCACGGTTTGTGCACGACCAGGTGCTCGGAGAGCGTCGGGTCCTTCTCCTTGGCGGCCTTGAAGTGATCGAAGGCCGCGGGGTTCTTGGCGAGGATCTCGGCCACCGAGGCGGGCGTCTCGATGGTGCCGCTTACGTCGTTTTGCCAGATGTTGAGGGGCGTGCCCCAGTAGCGCTCGCGAGAGAGCGCCCAGTCGACGTTGTTCTTCAAAAAGTCGCCAAAACGCCCATCTTTGATGTGCTCGGGCTTCCAGTCGATCTTCTGGTTCTGGGCGATGGCTTCGTCGATGCGCTGGGTGGTGCGAATGTACCAAGCGGGCCGCGCGTACTGGATGAGCGGATCGGAGTCGGCGCGCCAGCAGAACGGGTAGTCGTGGCGGTAGGTCTCGGTGAACAAGAGAAGCTCGCGCTTCTTCAGCTCCGCCAAGATGTCCTTGTCTGCGTCTTTCACCCAGCGGCCCGCGTATCCCGCCAGCTCGGCGATGAACGTGCCGTCGGGGTTCACCGCGCAGTAGAGCGGCAGATCGGGCGTCTTGGCCATGAGCTTGCGATGCGCCGAGTGGTCGTCCTCGCCGAAGGCCGGCGCCACGTGGACGATGCCAGTGCCCGCGTCGAGGGTGACGAAGTCGGCCGCGATGACGCGCCAGACGGCGTCGTGGCGCTCCTTCTCGTACAGATCGAAGGGTGGCGTGTAGCGCTTGCCCACCAGGTCGGCGCCGGAGAGCCGGTGCAGCACGGTGAGCTCCTCACCGAACTTCTTGGCCAGGCCTTCGCGAAGGCCCTCGGCGATGATGAAGCGCTTGCCCTTCCCTTCCACCAGCACGTACGGGAACGACACGTTCACCGCCGCGTACATGTTGGAGGGCAAGGTCCAGGGCGTGGTCGTCCACACCAGGAGCGAGGCGCCCTTCAGGATGTCGGTCTCGCCTTCGAGCGGAAACAGCACGTAGGCGCTCGGGTCGTCGACCTGCTTGTAGCCCTGACCCACCTCGGCGCTGGAGAGCGCGGTGCCGCCCTGCGCCCACCACCAGACCACCTTGTGCCCTTGGTAAAGGAGCCCGCGTTTGTAGAGCTCCGAGAGCGCCCACCACACGCTCTCGACGTAGCTTTTGTGGAACGTGACGTAGGCAGCGTCGGTGTCGACCCAGAACGCAATCCGCGAGGTGAGCTTCTCCCACTCGTCGGTGTAGCGGAACACCGAGTCGATGCAGCGGCGCACGAAGGGCTCCACGCCGTAGGCCTCGATGGCCGCCTTGCCGTGGATGTGCAGCTCCTTCTCGACCTCCACCTCGACCGGCAGCCCGTGCGTGTCCCAGCCGGCCTTGCGGTCGACCACGTTGCCCCGCATCGTCTGGAAGCGCGGAAAGATGTCCTTCGACACGCGCGTGAGCACGTGACCGTTGTGGGGCATGCCGTTCGCTGTGGGCGGCCCCTCGTAGAACACGAAGGGCTTGGCTCCGGCGTTCGCACGGTTCTTCTCCACGCTCTTCTCGAAGATCTTCTGCTCCTTCCAGAAGGCGAGGATCTCCGTTTCTTCCTTGGGGAAGTCGAGGGTGGCGGGAACTTTGTCGAAGCGCGGCACGGTCATGCCGCACTTCTTACCACGAGAAGGAAGCTGCGGGGCCTCGGCCGTCAGGGCTGCGCGAGGAGGGCGTCGAGGCTGAAGAGCCCGCCCGCGATGGTGGCCACCTTGGGGCCACGCGCCGACGCGGTGACCGGCTTGAAGCCGGCTGCCTGGAAGCGCTCACGGGAAACCCAGAAGCTCGACGAGGTGTCGGCGGTGACGTCCATGGCCACCTCGAGATCGTCGGCGGGCACGAGCGCCAGGAGCGGGTACGCTGCGGCGTGCTCGGGGTAGAGATCGATGCCCGAGAGGCCCTTGGCGGCATTGTACAGATCGTCGAAGAGGCGGGTGGCGGCCTGCGACCGCTCCTGGCTCAGCGACGTCATGATGGCCTTCTCGTAGAGGGCGCTCTCGCCGCCGTCGATGGTGAAGCGAATGCCCACCGGGTTGGCGACGTAGCGCTTGCCTGCGAGGGCCTCGGGAATGAGCGACTGCTCGGTGGTGGCGAGCATGCCGATGGTGCGTGCATTGTTCACGAACACCTTGGTCATGCCGTCGATGGTGCCGGCCCATTTGGCGGCGGAGACGCTGGGCTCCGGGCGCACCACGGTCTCGCCGCGCTTCACCGCCACCGCTGCCACGTAGGCCGTGAGGGCGCGCTTGTAGGCCTCTGCGTCCTTGGAGGCGATGCTGGCGAGCGCGGTGTTGTCGAGGCGGTAGTCGAGGGCGAAGGAGACGTTGGGGCCGTTGGCGGCGTCGAGATTGTGGATGCCCACGCTCTGCAGCGTGAGGCGGAGCTCGGCCGCGCGCTGGAGAAGCGCCTTGTGCGGATCGGGCAGCGGGAGCGCGCCCACCAGGGCTTTGAAGCCCGAGAGGCCGCGGGCCTTGGCGTCGACCATGGAGATCTTGCTGCCGTCGACTTCGACCACCAGGCGGGCGGGGTCGAGCAGCGCCACGTTGCATTTCTCGTCCCAGGTGCGCCGCTCACTGCCGCCGCGACCATCTTGAACTTCTTGAACCGGGCACTCCTTCCAGAGCGCGCGTTCCATGGCGTTGCCGAACTTGTCGAGGGGCGCAAAGGCCTGGGTGCCGGCCAGCGTCGCGATGAGCGCGTCGGCGTTGTCGAGGAGGATGTCGTCGTCCATGTGCGAGTCGCCGACCACCGTCTGGATGAACAGGTTCGCCTCGCCGCGCGCCTTGTCGGGGGACTTGGCGTCGAGGGTGAGGGCCGAGATGCCCGTGCGCTTGAAGCCGTGGTCCATCTGGAACCAGCCGCTGCGCTTCTGCAGGGTGTCGAAGAGCACCACCTGGGTCGCGTCCGGGGTCTGCACCACGAACTCGCCCTGCTTCTCGACGACGTACCGGTGGAAGATGTCGAGGCCGAAGAGCGCCGCGCCGAAATCGCGGGTCGAGGTGCTGGTGGAGCGCAAGAGGTCGAAGTCGACGGTCACCGCCGGCGAGGCCACGTCGAGGTCGCGATTGTAGAGCGCCTGCGCGTAGCGCACGTCGGCTTTGAGCGCTTGCTCGAGGGCTTTGCCGACTTCAACGCGGTCGCCGCGGTCGAGGTGAAAGCGCATGCGCGACACGGTGACGCGACCCGACCCGCTGGAACCGGAGGCCTGCACCTTGGACTGGAAGGTGGCGTTGAGGCGCTTGACCATGGCCTTTTCGACCAGCGTCTGCAGGTCTACCTCGACCGGGCCGATCTTCAGCTTCTTGAGGCACGCTTCGCCGTCGTCGCAGATGCCGTTGACGCCCCAGCCGTCGCGAATGCCCGCGCTCCAGGAGGAGACCTGCGCTTCCTCGATGCCCACTTCGACGACGACCTCGTCGCCTTCGAGGCGGAGCATCTGCACGTCGAGCTGGCCGCCCAGGACCCCGGCGATGCCTGCAGAAGCCACGATGCTGTAGCCGAGGCCCGGCGCCGGGCTGGCGATGAGCACGGGCACACCGATGCCGAAGTTGCCACCCAGGTGACCAAGGCCGCGCAGACCGAGCATTTCGCCCGGCTTCATCTTGCGCACGTCGTCGAGCGACTGCGGGAACACGAAGCCGCGGGTGGCCTTGGCCGCCGCCGCCGGCGTCTTCACCACCGCCGACAGGCCGCCGGAGTCGGAGGCGAGGATGACCCGCGAGCCCAGCTTGGCGTCGGCATTGAAGCCGACCGAAACCATGGCGTTGCCCGCGCCCAAGCCGCCCGCCGGGTAGTTCCACTGATGGCCCACGGCGGCGCCGACGTCGAACGTGCTCTCGACGTAGTACTTGTCGCTGGTGGTTTGCAGGTGGTTCAGGCGCACCTTGTTCACCGCGGTGGCGAGCTCGCTCTCGCCGTACTTGCTGGCGAGGCCGGTGACGATCTTGTCGATGCCGCGAACCTTGCCGCCGTCCGGGACCACCGCGTTCACTTCGTCGGTGGCGCCGAAGACCACCGGCGCGCCGAAGGTCACCCCGGTGCCGCCGGTGCTCAGCGCATCGTTGAGCTTGCTGGTGGCGAAACCGGCGCCCACCCGGGCCAAGTTGTCGGTCTTGATCTTCTTGAGGTCGGCGAAGCGCGACGTGAGCTTGGCCAGCGTGCTGTCGTCGCTCGACTCGGCGGCGTCGTCCGACGAGCAGCCGACCGCGACGGTTCCCAGGGCCAAGGCGAAGATCAGAGCGAACGAGGTGCGCATAGCGAGCTCCAGTGCAGAAGTCGTACCGTGTTACGTTCCGCAGAACCGCGCGAACAAGTCGGCGCAATCGGCGGTGTCGTAGGTAACTATGGGTGTCGCACGCGCGGGTGCAAACATCCAGTGGCCTGGTACGCCAGACCGCGGCGGCGAGAGCGCCTGTGCTCTAGGGAGCGCAGCGCGCGGGCGCCGACAAAAAGGCAACGGGCCCCAGGCCGAAGCCGGGACCCGCGCCGCGCAACGTAGGCTTCAGGCCGCCGAGGTGGAGGCGGCGAGCTTGGCGCGCACGAGCTCGAACGACTTCTCGAGGGTGCTGATCTCTTGGAGCTCCGCGTCGGCGATCTTGATCTTGTACTGCCGTTCGATGGCAGCCACGATCTCGACGCCCATCATGGAGTCGATGCCGAGGTCCTTGAAGTGAGTGGTATCGGGGACCGTTTCGATCTCCGCGATCTCGGCAATGAGGGCCCGAAGCTCTTCCTTCAAGTTGGTGTTCGACATGGCGTTAGCTCTGCACCTTGAAGCGCTTCTCGACGGCTTCGATGAGGTCGCGCACGGTGGTGAGACCGGCGAGGGATTCGTCCGGGATTTGGATCTTCAACTGGCGTTCGAGGGACCCGATGATCTCGAGCATGCCCAGAGAGTCGATCCCCAGCTCGGTGATCTTGGTGGCCTCTTCGATACTCGCGAACTCCTTCTCCACGATCTCGGAGGCCGTGGTTCGGAACATCTGCAGGAGCTCAGCGCGATTCGGTGACGACATGTGTCCTATCCTTCTTGCCTTTGGACGTCCGCTTTACCCGGACTCATCGATTCCGCAAGCCTTTTGATCAGGTAGCGGCTTCGGTGGCGCCTTTGTTTCGCATCTTGGCGAAGGCACCCTGGACGAACATTTCTTTGGCCTTGCGGCGCTGGGGCTTGCCGCTCGAGGTGCGCGGCAACGCGCCCTGGGGCACCAGCTCGACGTGGTGCACGTTGAGGGAGAACTGCTCGTTCACCAGCTGCGTGATCTCCTCGATGAGGCCCGCGGCGTCGCTCTGGAAGGCCTCGGCGCAGAGGAACAGTTGCTCGTCGCCGTTCACCTCGTGGCCGAAGGCCACCACGTTGCCGCGGCGAATTCGCGGCAGCTCGCTCACCGCCCACTCGATGTCGCCGGGATAGAAGTTGCGCCCGCGAATGATGATGAGGTCCTTGGAGCGGCCGCAGATGAAGACCTCGCCGTCGACCAGGTAGCCGAGATCGCCGGTGTGGAGCCAGCCGTCCTTGAAGCTCTCCGCGGTCTTCTCTGCGTCCTGGAAGTAGCCGTTGCACATGCTCGGGCCGCGAAAGAGGATCTCGCCGATCTGCCGGTCGGCCAGCGCCTCGAACGTTCCCGGCTTCACCACCCGCATCTCGTGATGCGGAAAGGCGCGCCCGCAGTTCACGATCTCTTGTGAGCCTTCGGACCCGGGCGCAGCCGCCGTCGCCTCGCCAGCCTCCAGGGCCTTCTGCACCACCACGTCGGTGCGCAGGCCCCGGGCCTTTTCGCCCATGCCGCGCCGGTCGCCGAAGGAGATGGCGAGGGTGGCTTCGGCCATGCCATACGACGGCAAGAAGGCTTCCGGGCGAAAGCCGGTGGGGGCCAGCCGGTCGGCGAACTCCCGAAGCGTGCGCGCCTGGATGGGCTCGGCGCCGCAGCCTGCGTGGCGCACGCACGAGAGATCGAGCTCGGCGACGTCGCGATCCTTCACCCGCTTGGTGACCAGCGCGTACGCGAAGTTCGGGGCATAGGTGATGGTGCCGCGATGCCGCGACAGCGCCTCCAGCCACACCCGCGGGGCGCGCACGAAGTTGGCGGTGGGTATGAACACCACCTGGATGTCGGTGAACACCGGGCCAATGAGAAAGCCGATGAGCCCCATGTCGTGAAAGAGCGGCAGCCAGCTCACCCCGACGTCGGTGTCGTCGCGCCCCAACCCCTGCTGGATGAAGCACTGGGAGTTCCAGGCGAGGTTGCCGTGGGTGACCGCCACGCCCTTGGGCTTCGAGGTGCTGCCCGAGGTGAACTGCAAGAAGCCCAGATCGCCCGGCTCCACCTTTACGTCGACCCGCTCGTGCGGTTGGTCGGCAAACGACGAGGCCACCACGATCTCGCGCAGGCCCGCGGCGCGCGCCTTCACCGGCTCCACGAAGGGGGCCGTGGTCTCGGTGGTGACCAGCAGCTGGGCGCCCGCCGCGCTCACGATGTGCGCGACGGTGTCGTGGTACCCCTCGACGTTCTTGAACGAGAGCTGCGGGTAGATGGGAACCGGCACCAGGCCGCTGATGGCCGCGCCGAGGAAGGTGAGGACGAACTCGTCGCCGTCGGGAATCACCAGCGCCACTCGGTCGCCCTTCTTGGCGCCGCGGGCGTAGAGCGCGGCGCCCCGGCGCTCGGCTTCTTTCAAGATGTCCGGGTACGACATGTATCGTTCGCTGGCGTCGGACCGCACGAACGTGAACCCGCGGTGCGCGCGCTTGGCGCGCTCGCGGAGAGCGTCGGCGAGGGTCGGAGGAACGAGCGTGGGGTCGACGTACATGGGCGGCTCTCGGTGGGGACCATCGCGGGGCGGGCCCGAAGTGGGCGCGCGGTCATGTCGATGAGACCCGGCTAGCGGGCGCAATACCGAGAAGCCAGGGTCGTGGCAAGGGCTTCGAAGTCGCTCCGCTGCGCGCGACGGATCGCTCATTCAACCACCGTAGGTGCGCGTAGCCGGTGTGGCGCGCGTACGGGTTTTCGCGGTTCATTTTGTCAGTCTTCGAATTGCGAAAGCAGGGCTCGCGACGCTATAAGCCCGCTTAACGTGAGCACGCGGGTCTACATCACGGGCGTGGGAGTGGTCAGCTCTCTCGGCCTTGGCAAAGAAGAGTTCTACCGCTCGGTGGCCGCCGGCCAGAGCGGCATCTCGACGGTGTCGTCTTTCGATGCGACCAACCTGGGCCGTCTGTATGCCGGCGAGGTGAAGCAGTTCCGGGCGCGGGATCACCTGACGTCCGCCGAGTCGCGGCGCATGGGCCGGTGCTCGGCCATGGCCCTGGCGGCCGCGCGCATGGCGGTGGGCGACGCCGGCATCGAGGCCTCCCACCTCAAGGGTCCGCGGGCGGCGGTGGTGCTCGGCACCACCATGGGCGAAGCCGACATCCTCGAAGACCTGGAAGGCGCCTGGATTCAAAAGGGCCTCCGCGGCGTGCACCGCTCGCTCCTCCCCAAGTACGGCTCCACCCTGCTGCCGATTCACGTGGCCCGCGCCCTCGGCGCCCAGGGCATGGTGCTCACCCTCCCTGCCGCCTGCGCCGCCGGCAACTACGCCATCGGCTTCGGAGCCGACCTCATTCGCTCGGGCCGCGCCGACGTGGTGGTCACCGGCTCCACCGAGATCATCCAGGAGCTGCAGTTCAGCGGCTTCGTGCGCCTGGCGGCCATGGCCACCGAGCGATGCCAGCCGTTCGACCTCAATCGCCAAGGCCTCATCATCGGCGAGGGCGCCGGCGTGGTGGTGCTCGAGTCGGAGGCCCACGCAGTGCGCCGCGGCGCCCGGGCCCAGGCCGAGGTGGGCGGCTACGGCATGACCTGCGACGGCTACCACATCACGCGGCCGCATCCGGAAGCGGTGGGCAGCATCGAGGCCATGCGCCAGGCCATCACCCGCTCCGGCATCACGCCCTCCGACGTCGACTTCATCAACGCCCACGGCACTGGCACCAAGGCCAACGATCAGGCGGAGTCGAAGGTCATTCACGACATCTTCGGCGACCGGCGCATCCCCATCTCGAGCATGAAGAGCATGCTCGGTCACTGCATGGGCGCCGCCAGCGCGGTGGAGGCCATCGGCTGCGTGATGACCATCGAGAAGGGCATCTACCCGCCCACCATCGGCTACGAAACGCCCGACCCGGAGTGCGACATGGACGTGGTGGCCAACGTGGCCCGCACCGGCAAGGGCGACATCGTGCTCAACAACTCCCTGGCCTTCGGCGGCTACAACGCGGTGGCCTGCTTCGCCAAGCCCGACGTGCTCCCGCCCATCGCGTTTCGTCGGGCCCTGGCCCGAGACACGGCGGCCTGAGTGGACGCCCTCCCGGAGCTCCCGCGGCGCGCGCCGCGCGTCATCACCGGTCTCGGCATCGTGTCGCCGCTCGGCATCGGTCGTGAAGCCTTCGAGACCGCCCTCGCCAGCGCGCAGCTCCTCTCCGAGCGCCCGCTCTCGCCGGTGGAGACCTTCGACGCCAGCAAGCTGAAAGACCCGCCCATCGCCGAGGTGCGCGGCTTCGATGCCGCCAAGTATCTGGGCGACAAGGGTCTTCGCACCCTCGACCGACTCACCAAGCTCATGGTGGTCGCGGCGCGGCTGGGCCTGGTCGACGCCGGCATCAAGAAGGACGGCGCCTTCGTCCACTCCTCGCCGCTCCGCGCCGGCATCGTCAGCTCCAACGCCTACGGCAGCCTGGAGGCCATCGTGGAGCTCGACCGGGTCGCCAAGCTGGAAGACGCGCGGTACATCAACCCGGCGAAGTTTCCCAACACCGTGGCCAACAGCGCCAGCGGCTACGTGAGCATCTGGGAGAGCCTGCAGGCGCTCAACGTCGCGGTGTCCGATGGCAACTGCGGCGGCCTCGACGCCTTCGCCTGCGCCGACATCTACCTCGACTCGGAGCGGGCCGACGTGCTGGCGGTGGGCGGCGCCGAGGCCATGAGCGAGGCGCTCTTTCTCGCCTTCGAAAAATTCGGCGCGCTCAGCGACAAGACCCGGCTCAGCGAGGGCGCGGCCTTCGCCATCGTGGAGCCAGAGGCGCACGCGCGGGCCCGCGGCGCACGCGGCCTCGGGCACATTCTCGGCTTCGGCACCGCGTTCATTCCGCCGGAAGACGACTCCACCTTGGTGCACGCCTCGAGCGAGGCCCTGGAGCGCGCCGTCACCGACGCCCTGGCCGACGCCCAGGTTGCGCCGCACGAGGTCGACGTGGTCGCCAGCTCCATGCTCGGCGTATCGGTCTTCGATCGCGCGGAGCTCCGGGCGCTCTCGGCGATCTTCCCCAAGGATACCTGCATCACGGCGCCCAAGCTGGTGCTCGGCGAGACGCTGGGCGCGGGCGGCGCCATGGGCGTGGCGGCGGCGCTGGCGTGGCTCGGTGGCGTGACGCCGGCACCGGTGGTGCAAGGCGCCGCCAAGGCAAAGACCCGCATTGCCCTGGTCACCGCCATGGGCTTTTACGGCAACGCTTCGGCGCTGGTCTTGAAGAGGTACGAATCATGAGCTGGATCGACGAAAAGGCGCACCTGGAACTGGCCCGCATCCGCGACGCACGCGAGAAGCAGAGCTACCCGTACTTTCGCGAGTTCGAGAGCGGCGGCCTGCACACCACCATCGCTGGCAAGCCGGTCACCAACTTCAGCTCCAACGACTACCTGGGCCTCACCAACCACCCCAAGGTGAAGGCCGCATCGATCGCTGCGGTCGAGAAGTACGCCTGCGGGCTCTCCAGCTCCCGGGTGCAAGCCACCACCGTGGAGCACGTGGAGCTCGAGAAGCGCCTGGCCGCCTGGTACGGCTTCGAATCGTGCCTGGTGTTCACCACCGGCTACCAGGCGATGATCGGCGCCATCGTCGCTTTCGCCGACAAGGAGACCACGCTCATCCTCGATGCCTACGCCCACGCGTGCATCCTCGACGGCACGTTCATGGCAGCGGGTACGCCCGGGCGACAGCCAGAGGTGCGATTTTTCAACCACAACTCGCCCAAGAGCCTGGAGCGCATTCTCAAGACCAAGGAGCGCAAGAACGCCATGGTCTTGGTGGAGGGCATCTACTCCCTCGACGGCGACATGGGGCTCATCAAAGAGTTCGTGGAGATCTGCGCCCGCTACGACGCGGTGCTGGTGGTCGACGACGCCCATGGCACCGGCACCCTCGGTCGCCGCGGCACCGGCATCCTCGAGCACCTGGGCATCGAGGGTCAGGTCCCGGTGGTGGTGTCGACGTTCTCGAAAACCTTCGGCGGCATCGGCGGCATCCTGCTCGGTTCGAATGAAGTGGTCGAGCACGTGAAGAACACCGCCCGCAGCTTCCTCTTCAGCGCTTCCCTCCCCGTCCCGGTGGTGGCCGCGGCGTCGACCATCCTCGACATGCTCGAGACCGACGGCCCCAAGTACGTGAAGGAGCTCCACCAGAAGGCGGAGTACATGCGCACCAAGCTCACCTCGGCGGGCTTCGATCTCGGCGCCTCCAACACGCACATCATGCCGGTCATGTGCCGCGACGAGCGCAAGACCATCTTCATGCACACAGCTCTTCTCGAGTGCGGTGTGCTCATGGTGCCCATTCTCTACCCCGGCGTGAAGGTCGGCGAGGAGCGCCTGCGCGTGAACATCACCTGCGGCCACACCCAGGAAGACATGGACGTGGCCATCGAGCTGCTCAAGAGCTACGGCGAGGCCTTCTTCGTCCTCTCCGGCGACGAGATCGGCCCCTACGAAGAGGGCTGAGCGCCCCGTCGTTCGAGCCCGCGGGTCACTCTCCGTCGGCAGCGTCGGAACCGCCGTTGCCCGCGTCGTTGGTCGCAGCATCCTGCGGCGCGGCCGGTGGGGGGGCGCCACACATGGCTACGTCGGTACGCGGGACCGCCGCCGCACACCCGTGGGCATCCTTGGAGGGCCCGACCGGGTAGCCGTCACGCTCGCTCTGCGGTGCGCGGCACTGCGACGCCTGGGCGGCCCACCCACCGAAGTATAGGTTGGAGGGGTTGCACGTGGTCGTCGTCACGGTCATGGGGCAGCAGACGCCGTTGCCATCGGGCGCCGTCGTGGGCTGCGGTCCAGACGAAGGGGAGGCATCCACCGCTGCAGATCCACACGCCAGGAGGAGCGAGCAGCAAGCCAAGACTCGAAACATCATGCGTTCGACGGACGCAAACGGCATGCCGCCTGACTGTGCCACCAGGGCCTGGAATTCCGGCAAAGTGCCGGCGCGCGTGGCGCACCCACGACACGCGTGCCCCATGAGTGCCCCGGATCACCAGACGGTTCGACCCCCGGTGAGGCTCGCGCCTCCGGAGCGACGAAGAGGCTCCCTGTCACGCGAGAGCGTATCCGACGCAGGCCTTTCTCCGTGCCGCCGATTCCCGCTACTTCTACTGCGAGAGGTGCGCGTCCGATTCGCATGTATGTTGCAATCGCACCGCAGCGCCGGGAGGTGAGCGCGAGCGGCGGATCGCGAAGGTCAAAACGTGTCCGTCGAAAGGACGGCAATTCCTCGAGGTCTCGCAGTGGTGCTAGGCTGACGCGCATGGCGAGCTACGAGGAGACGCTGAAGGTCACCATCGAGATCCTGAAGAAGCACATGGACAAGGATCGTCCGGTGGCGGCGGGCGACCACATCCAGAGCGATCTCGGGCTCGACAGCCTGGGCGTCATGGAAGTGGTGGCCGACATCGAGGAGCGCTTCGAGATCGCCATTCCCAGCGACGTGCTCGCCAACCTCGTCACCGTCGAGGACGTAGTGAAGGCGCTGCAGAAGCTACAAAGCGTGTAGCTTGCACGCATGAGCGAGCGCCTCAGGCTGCTCCCACGCCGCGCGAATCGCTGCCACGCCGTGGGCGCCGGCCAAAAACGCCACGCCTGCGGAAACCGGGTCCACCCCACCGAGCGCCAGCACCGAAGCGCCCGTTCGCAGGGCCGCGGCGAGCGCGGCTGGGCCCCGCGCCGGCCCCTTTCCCGGCGTGTCGAAGATGGGGCTCACCAGAAGGTGCGTGGCGCCCGAGGCCAGCGCCGCGGGCAGCTCGCGATCGCTGTGAATGGGTGTACTCCGCAAACAAAACTCCGTAGTGAGCTGAAGCGGCGGGGCGTGGAGGCCATCGGCGCCCACGCGCAGCGCGAGCGCGCGGTCGCGGTTCACGAAGAGTGCCGCGCGGTGGGGTCGGGTAACGCCCCGGAGGGCCAGCGCGAAGTCTTCGCCGGCCTCGCCGGCGCCGCGTAGCTGCACCGCGAACGCCGGCCCCAGCGCGCGCGCCATGTGGTCGGCCGCGGCCAGCATCACCTCCGGCAGGTAGCGCGGATCGGTGATGGCCAGGAGCCGGATCAAGGCGCGGCGGTCGCGGCGACGCTGGGTGCCGGCGCGCTGCCCTGGCCCAGCTCTTCCTTGGCGATGGGCGCGTAGCGGTTCGAAGGATAGCGGTCCACCAGGTACTTCAACGTCGCCTGCCGGGCCGGCTCGTTCTTGTCTTGCCGGAAGCGCTCGGCGAGGCCGTACAGTGCGTCGCCCGCCGTATCTTCGCGCCGCAGCTCCGGATCGCGGCTGCTGCCGCACTGGAAGGGCGCGATGCCCAAAAGAAACGAGACCACGATCGCGGCGCGGATCATTCGATGAGCCCTGCGGCAGGGCTGGAAGCGTTGGCGTAGCGGCTCTTGGGCATGCGGCCCGCGAGAAATGCCGCCCTGCCCGCGCGCACGCCGTCGCGCATGGCCGAAGCCATGAGCACCGGGTTTTTGGCGTGGGCGATGGCGGTGTTCATGAGCACGCCCTGGCACCCGAGCTCCATGGCCACTGCGGCGTCGCTGGCGGTGCCCACGCCGGCGTCGACGATGACCGGCACCCGCGCCTGCTCCAGGATGATGCTGAGGTTGTGCGCGTTGCGAATGCCGAGGCCGCTCCCGATGGGCGCCGCCAGGGGCATCACCGCGGCGCAGCCGGCGTCTTGCAGCTTCAGGCACACCACCGGATCGTCGATGCAGTACGGGAGCACCACGAAGCCCTCCTTCACCAGCACCTTGGCCGCCGCCAGCGTCTCTTCGTTGTCCGGATAGAGGGTTTGCTTGTCGCCGATGACCTCGAGCTTGACGATCTCGGCGATGCCCAGCTCGCGCGCCAGCCGCAGCGTGCGAATGGCCTCGTCGGCGGTGTAGCAACCGGCAGTGTTGGGGAGCAGCGTCCAGCGTCCCGCCTCGGCGCCTGCGCGCCGCTGTAGAAGGCCCATGAGCGAGCCATGCGAGCGATCGACAAGGTCGACCCGGCGGAGCGCCACGGTGACGATCTCGGCGCCCGAGGCGTCGATGGCCGCCTCCGTCTCCTCGGTGCTCTTGTACTTGCCGGTGCCGACGATGAGACGGCTCTGGTAGCGCTTGCCCGCAAGCTCGAAGGCGTCGTCCATGGTCAACTGGTGTAGCGAGTCGCCCGAGAAACGACAAGCGAACTCCCTGAAGGCGCCGGCAGCTCTGCGCCCTTCCAGCGCCGGTGCAGCCACATCCACGATTCCGGGTGCGCCACCACGAAAGCGCCCAGCAGGCGGGTGGCCTCCCGCGTCGCCGCCGCCACCCCGGCGACGCCCCGGGGCTCGAGCGCCGCGAGCACGTGGATCATCTGGCGCCGCCCGTCGCGCCGCGCCGCCACCACCACCAGCGGCCTGCGCAAGCGTGCGGCGAGCGCCGCCGCGCTGCGATCGACCTTCGCTGGGCGGCCGAGAAACGGCGCGAGCTCGCCGTCGCGCGAACGCGCGGGCACCTGGTCTGTCACCAGCACCACGCTGCGCCCGGCGCGAACCGCCGCCCCGGCGGCGTCGAGGGTCCGCAGAACCTCTACGCCGTACGACGCCCGCAAGCGGTCGACGAAGTCGTTCCCGGCCGCCCAGTGCTGCGCCTTGGCCAGCACCGAGAGCGGCGCCTCCTGGGCCAGGCGAAACGAAGCCAGCTCCCAGTTGCCGGTGTGCGCGCCCGCAAACACCACCGGGCCTTCGGCGAGCAGCGCGCGCAGCGTTGCCTCGTCGTTACCCTGGAACGCCGCGTACGCCCCCACGTCGCGACGACGCCCCGCGAACCAGAACAGCTCGGCCAGTGAATAGCCCAGGTTGCGATACATGCGGCCGGCCGCAATGCCTGGCACGCCCGCGACGCGCATCGCCTCGTCGACGTGACGCCGCCGGATCCGAAGAAGCGATCCGGCGATGAAGCCAAAGGCGCGGCCCCAGGCCAGGGCGAGTGCCCGCGGCCCGAGCGCGACCAGGGCCGCGGCCACGCGAAGCCAGAGGGCGCCCACCGGCGAAGGCTCAGCCGAAGCCAGCGGGCTTGCGCGCGGACTCGGCGTTGCCGCCGTCGATGCCCAGCGCATAGACGCTGGCGATGCCGATGGCGAAGGTCTCTTTCTTGGTGGTGCGCGCGAAGAGGAGGCCGCCGGAGATGCGGATCGCCTCGACCCGGGTGACGCTCATGCCGCCGCCGCCGTGTGCCGCGTGGAGGGTCACCGTGCTCTCCTTCGGGGTGACGAAGAAGCCGTCGCCCTCGGACTTGATCTGGAAGGCCTTGAGAACCTCGTCGAACTCTTCGCGCGTCATGGCTTCAGTGCATACACGAAGACAGGAGTCGACGGAAGCCACGCGGCAGACGTACACTCTCGAGCATGTTCGGGAAAAAACCCGAAGTTTCGGGTGCGGAGGCAAAGCCCGCCGACGACGAGGCGGTGGTCCTGCGGGACGTCCGCAAATCGTTCGGCGATCGCGAGGTCATCAAGGGCATCAACTTCGTCGCCAAGCGAAACGAGACCACGGTCATCATCGGCGGTTCCGGCGCGGGCAAGACCACCCTGCTGCGCATGATCGTGGCCCTCGAGCGGCCCACCTCCGGCGCCATCTTCATCGACGGCGAGAACATCGCCGGCCTCTCCGATCGTGAGCTCAATCGCGTGCGCCGGAAGATCGGCATGGTCTACCAGTACGCCGCCCTCCTCGACTCCTTCAACGTCTTCGACAATGTGGCATTTCCCCTGGTGGAGCACTCCAAGCTCTCCACCAAAGAGATCCGCGACAAGGTCCTCGATAAGCTCGACGTGCTCGGCCTCGAGAAGGGCGTGGAGAAGAAGTTTCCAGCGGAGCTCTCGGGCGGCATGCGCAAGCGCGTGGGTCTGGCCCGGGCGCTCATGCTGGAGCCGGCCATCCTCGTGTACGACGAGCCCACCAGCGGTCTCGATCCGCTCACCAGTCGCCTGGTCGACGACATGATCGAAGAGATGCGCGTGCGCTTCGGCGTCACCAGCGTCGTCATCTCCCACGACATCGCCAGCTGCTTTCGCATCGCGCACCAGGCCTTGCTCGTGATCCAGGGCAAGGTGGTGGCCCGCGGCACGCCCGACGAGCTGGCCCGCGGCGACAGCGAAGTAGCCCGCGACTTTATCGAGAAGTCTGGGGTCGATGTAGGGACTTTGAGCAGGGTTGCTGACAATGGAGAGGAAGGCAAAGCGCCGGAATCTCCAACCTCTTCGCCCGCCGAAGCATCCAAACACTAGGTGACTGGTGTTTTTTGGCCGATACCTTCGGGATGCCGGCGCCTTGCGTCCTCACGAACAGGAGTTCGCTCCGGGCGAGCCTCCTTGGCCTCCCTCGGTCTCGGCCAAAAACCCTCAGTCTCCTGCTTGGCGGTCTCCGCCGCCGCGCAGTCTCCTGGAGCGGAAGCGGTCACAAGCAACCAAGTTGTTTGTGACTCGGCCGTTACCTCAAGCCTTGGTCTGGGTGAGCGGGCCCAGGTAGTCCTTCTTGCCGACGGGCACGCCGTTGTGGCGGAGGATTGCGTACACGTGGGTGGCGTGGAAGAAGAAGTTCGGCATCACGTGCTCGAGGAAATAGTCGGCGCCGGTCATGGTGCGACCCTCCCAGCGGGGTTGGGTGATGACGCGGGTGGCGGCGCCTTCGAAGTCGGCCCGCGTGAGGCCCGAGAGCAGCTCGACCACCGAGCGCACGCGCGCGCGGAGCTCGGGCACAGTGGCCTCCTTGTCGTCGTGGCTCGGCGCTTCCTTACCGGCGAGGCGGTAGGCGCCGAGCTTGGCGGTGTCGCACGCGACCTGAACTTGCCGCGAGAGCGGAAACTGGTTCAGCGAGAGGCGCAGCCCCAGGTACACCTGGCTATCGAAGTTGCCTTCTTTGGCGTGGGTCTCGGCCTTCTCGAGCCAGGTATCGAGCTGGTGGAGCGTCTTCTTCATCTGGTTGAACGTTTCGAAGTACATGGCGCGGCATCCTACGCGTCGTCGCCCGTTCGGGGAACCGCCGCGGCGCGCTCCCGGAGCAGCTTCTGTTCGCGCAGGTTGCGGGTGAGGGTCGCGGCGCGCTCGAGCGACGCGCGGGCCTCGGCAAAACGGCCCATCTTGATGAGCAGATCGCCGCGCACCGCAGGCAGCAGGTGGTATCCGTCGAGCGCGTGCTCGGCGGCGAGCGCGTCGACGATCACCAGCCCGGCCTCGGGACCGAAGGCCATCGACACCGCCACCGCGCGATTGAGCTCCACCACCGGCGAGCCGGTGCGCGCCGCAAGCGCGGCATACAGCGTGGCAATCTGCGCCCAATCGGTGTCGTCTCCGGTGGCGGCGCGCGCGTGACATGCGGCGATGGCTGCCTGGAGCGCATAGGTGCCGCCTGCACCCCCCAGCGATTCGGCGCGCGAAAGCGCTTCCAGACCGCGGCGAATGAGCAGGCGATCCCACCGGGCGCGGTTCTGATCCAAGAGCAAGATGGGCGCGCCGCCTCTCCCCACCCGGGCCGCGGCGCGGGAGGCCTGGATCTCCATGAGCGACACAAGGCCGAGCACCTCGGGCTCTTCGGGCAGCAAGCCGGTCAGCACGCGGCCGAGCCGCAGGGCGTCTTCGCACAGGCCCGGCCGCATCCAGTCGTCGCCGGCGGTCGCCGAGTAGCCCTCGTTGAAGACGAGGTAGACGACCTCGAGCACCGAAGCGAGCCGCTCCGCGAGCTCGGGCCCACGCGGCACCTCGAAGGGCACCGCTGCGTCGGCGAGGGCGCGCTTGGCGCGCACGATGCGCTGGGCGATGGTGGGTTCTGGCACCAAGAACGCGCGCGCAATCTCTTCGGTGGTGAGGCCTCCGAGAAGACGCAGCGTGAGCGCCACCCGCGCCTCGGACGAAAGCACCGGATGGCACGCAGTGAAGACCAGGCGAAGCAGATCGTCGCCCACATCGTCGTCGAGCGCTGCATCGAGGTCGGGCGCCGGCGCTTCGTCGAGCTCGCGCCCGAGCGCGGCCTGCTTCGCCTTCGCGAGCTTCTGGTGACGCACCCGATCCAGGGCGCGGTTCTTCGCTATGGTCATGAGCCACGCGCCAGGCTTGTCGGGGAGGCCGGTTTTCGGCCACAGCTCCAGCGCGAGCACCAGCGCGTCTTGGGCCAGCTCCTCGGCGAGCCCCACGTCGCGCACGATGCGCGTGAGCCCTGCGATGAGCCGCGGCGACTCCATGCGAAACACCGTCGCGATGGTGTCGTGAACCGATGTCGTCACGGTAGCGTCAGCCTTTGGGGCGCCAGGCCTCGCCCTCGAGACGGAACTCCTGCTGGTAGTTCTCGTCGTCGGCCGGCGCGACCTTTCGCTTGACCTTGTCGCCTTCGAAGTCCCACTTCTCATCCCATTTTCCATCGCGGTCGAGGTCGACCTTCACGCGGGAGATGCCGGGCTTACCCTCGTCCTTGTAGCCGTCCACTTTGTAGGGCTTGCCGGGGAACACGTCTTTCGCCTTGTCGCCGGTGACGGTGGCGGTCTTGCGCCAGGCGAGGATGTCGCGGTCCACGGGGCGGAGCGCATTCGCGGCGGAGGCCGGAGCCGAAGTCACGGGGGCGGCGGGCGAAGGATCCGGCGGCGTCACCACCAACACCGTCGCGGGCGCGGTGGGCGCCAGCGCCGAGGACGACGACGAAGGCAGACCCGAAGCCGAGCTGCCGGAGCTGCCCCGCGAGCAGGCATAGGCGCCCGCGGCGATGACCACGGAGGCGCCGCTGATCAACAGCAGGTTACGGAAGGTCGTGTACTTCAAGAGAGGGCTCCTTCTGCGGCATCATACCCCGGCCGATGGGGACGGTGCAGTTGCAGGTTGCATACAAACAGGGTTTGGGGCCGTCTTCCAGGCGGAACGTGTGGTCGAGAAAGTTCCCCATGCGCTCGAGGCGATGGCGCCGTGCAGGGTAGCAGCGATAGGCGATACCTTCGTCGTCGAGGATGAAGTAGCGCGCGCCTGACCAGCACGGCAGGCCACGGTAGCGATGGACCACCTGCTGCGTGAGGTTATGGCCGCCGAGCGCCAGGAGCGCAGCTTCCTCTTCCGGGGTGTACGCGATGACGTCGCGATCCTGCTTCTCCGGCTGCACCTTGAAAACGAGACCCTTGGCTTCGAAGCGCGCCCGGAGCGCCGGGAGCCGCGGCAAGAGCGGCCGCGTGGCCACGGCGGTGACGCAAAACGAGGGGCGCGGAAGCGATGGGTCGACGTGGCGCGCTCGCATCGCCTCCTGCGTTGCCACGGCCTTCTCGACGAAGGCCGCCAGGGCCCCTTCGTCGTCCACATACTCGAGGTGCAGGCTGGCAGAGAAGACGCCCACACGCCCCTGCGCCGCGTCGAGAAACGCGGTGATGCGCTGGAGCTTGGACGAGAAGTTGGTGACGATGGAGATGCGATGCCCGAGGTCGGCCAGGCCCCGGACCAGCTCGAGCAACGTGGGGTGCACGAACGGCTCGCCGCCCGAGAGCTTCACCTCCCACCGGCCGCTGGCGTCGCGCAGCCGGCCAAAGGCCGCGAGAAACCGCGGCGTATCCTTGGCCCAGCGGCCGCGGTCTTCCTTGAAGCGCTGGGTGCAATAGGAGCAGCGGTAGTTGCACGCGGTATTGACGTTGAAGCTCACCGCGCCTTCGTCTGGGCGGGGCGTCGGGCTCGCGTTCATTCAGCCTCCTCCGCCCTCGCAGGCACGTCGATGCCCTCGATCATCCCGCGGTTGGCGGGCACAGTGCAGGGGCAGATATCGAAGCCGCAAGGCAGCGGCCCGGGCGCGAGCGCGAAGGTGCCGGAGAAGACGTTGCCCAGGTAGCCTTGCCCCACCCGGCGCGCGCTTCGGCAGGCGTAGCCGTCGCCTCGCTGGGTGAGGACGAAGTACTTTGCGCCGGCGTGACACACCAGGCCCTTGTAGCTGGGCGCCATGTTGGCCTGGCGCGGCGAGGGTCGATCACCCACCAGGCGCAGCACGCGCCGCGCGTCGGGTGCGTCGTAGTCGACAGTGCCCTTGCCTACCTTCATGATCTGCGGAAAGAGGCGCAACCCATGGCGCGCCAGCACCTCGCGCGCGGCCTCTACTCCATCGAGCCGCCCCGGTACCACCACGCTGTTGACCACGAAGGTGGCCGCGGGGTCGATGCGTTCGCGGAAGCGCGCGGCCTTTTCGGCGAAGGCCTCTACGCTCGAGTGCTCGAGGTGCAGGCTTGCGCTCACCACGCCCAGGCGCCCGCGCGTGAGCTGGGCGAAGCGGTCGAGAGCTTCGTCGCTCGCCGAGAGGTTGGTCAGCACGCTGAGGGTGTGCGCCGTATCGCCAATGAGCCCGGGCACGATGCGCCCGAGAAACGCGCCGAACGCAAACGGCTCGCCGCCCGTCATCTTCACTTCCCACTTGCCCGGGAGCGTGGGAAAAAACCGGAGAAACGCATCGACCTCGGACTCCGAGGGAAAGCCCACGCGGGTCGGCTTCTTCTGAATGCAGTAGGAGCAGTCGTAGTTGCATACGCCGCACACCTGCCACTCGCAGGTGGGCCGCGGCGCCCGCGCCGACGCGCTCATCGGCCGGTCACCCGCAAATAGGCCTCGCGCCCCAGCTGCTCTGCCATGCGCGCGCCCAGCTTGGCGTTCTGGTTCACCTTGCCACACTGACGGCAGCTCTCGAAGTAGCGACCTTGACGCATCCGCTCCCGGAGCGCTGCCCAAGCCTCGCCGCGCCACAGGCTCGAAAAAGATGCAGACTGCAAGCTTCCCGCGACCACCTCGGTGTTGCAGCAGTAGAGCACCGTGCCGTCGACCAGCACGCGCGCGTAGTAGTGCCCCATGAAGCAGCCGATCTGCGCGATGTCGGCGGTGGCCAGCGAATCGCCTTCTTCGGCCGCGCGCAGCTGCCCTTCGAACACATCGAGGTTGGTGACGACGCCCAGCTCCCGGGCGCGGACGCGCGCCTTCGCCACACCGGACGCGAGCAGCTCGGCCCGCTGTTCCGGCGTGATCTGCGCGGCCTCGGTGCCGCCGCCGAGGCTGGCCAGCTTGAAGTTCACCTGCTTGGCCTGGTACTTCGCGGCAAGCTCGCACATCGCGCCCAGCTCGTGGGCATTGGTGCGCGCGACCACCTGCACGTGCTTGTAGCGACGGCCGCGAGCGCGAAAGAGCTCCAGCATCGCGTGGAGCTTTTCCCACTCGGCCGGGCGAAAGCTGGGGTGGAACGCCAGGTACGATTCCAGGCTCGCGCCGTGGATGCCGATGAGCAGCTCGTCGACCCCGAGCTCGACGATGCGTTCGGGGTCGGCAGGAACGAGGTTGGTGATGATGGTGCAGTGAAGGCCGCGCACCTTCACGTCCTCGATGAACCCGTAGATGTCTGGATGGGTCAGGGGATCGCCCATACCCGAGAGGATCACCGCCCGGTGGCCGCCCAGCACCTGAAGATCGCCGAGCACCGCCGCCACGCTCTCGCGGGTGACGCGCTTGCGCTTCCACGCGCTGGGTTTCTGGCGCTCGAGGGTGAGCAAAGGCGAGTGATCCCAGCACGTGATGCAGTTGGTGTTGCAGCTGTTGGTGAGGTCGAAGTGGACCGTCTCCGGGCCGAGCTCCAGGCTGCCGAGGGCGATGTGACGAAGACGCGCGTCGTTCTTCACGGCGCCTCTTCGGTTTCGCGCGGGGCCGCAGCTTCCGCCCGCAGCGATCCGGCCAGCTCTGCCAGACCGTCGTAGAGATCCTTGCCTCGCGCGGCGAGCGACTCGAGGCGCGTCGTGAGATCGCCACTGGCGAGCGCGAGCTCGGCGCCCTTCGCCGGGCCCCAGGTGCGAAGGTAGATGGTGGCGGCCGCGGGGTCTCCGAAGCCGACGAGGAGACCCATGCAGGTGCGCAGGGCCGCGATGCGCGACGCGAGGTCGACGGGATCGTGAACAGGCAAGCGGCGCCCCAGGAGGGTGAGCACCGGCAGCCACGAAGGATCGCTCAGCTGCGGAAGCGCATCGAGGAGCGAGGTGATCACTTCGATGGGCGCCGCGCGCGCGCCGGCGGCGTCGGGGTCGCGCCCGAGAATGGCGCGCATCACCTCGGCGTACGTCTCGAACGAGAGGCCGCGCCGCAGGAGCGCGGGCAAGAGCGAAGGGCCATCGACGCTGCGGGCGAGATCGCGCTCCTGCGATGTGAGCACCAGGCCGAGCAGCTCCAGGGCAGCGGCGCTGGCGGCGCTCTCGGTGGCCACAGAGGCAGCGGCCTCTCGCGCGGCGGCGGCGTGGGCGGGCACCAGGTAGTGGGCGACCGCGCGCGCCGTCTCTTCCACCAGCAGCGCATCGGGAAGTGCCGGCATGAGCGCCGCGGCGCCTTTCTCCACCGCCACCCGGGCACGGGCGTCTTGCGCGTCGGCCACTTTCTCTTGCGGCAAGAACACCGACGGCACCCGGGCGAGCATGAGCTCGTGAAAGGTGTTGTAGCCGGCGGCGCTCACGGCGACGTCGAAGGCCGGGAGCAGCGTCGAGAGCGTGGGCTCGGTGAGCCACACCACCCCCTGCGCGGCATCGGGCCGCGGTCCGCGGTACAGCGGCCCCGCGGCCACCACCACCTCGCCCAGCCGTCGCAGGCGATCCACGAGAAGGCCCAAGCGCGCCGGCGCGGTAGGGTCGCCACCTCCACCCGCGGTGAGGAGGATCACCGGCCCCTCCGCCGAGACGCCCAGCTGCCGGCGGGCATCGGCGCGGCTGCGCACCTCGGCGCGTTCGCGCAGCACGATGGGCCCCACCCGCGAGACGCGGGAGGCGGCGGCAGGTGGCAAGAGCTCCGCGTGACGACCGGCGTCCTCGGGGAGCACAATGCGATCGTAGAGCGCCACCATGGCCTGAAAGTCGGGCCGCGCGGCCAGCTCGCTCTTCATGTGGCGATACACGAAGGCCTTCTTCTTCACCAGATCGAGCGCCGAGGTGAGCTCACCAAAGGCCCCGCGCGGAAACGAGTCGACCACCAGAAGATCGGGACGGAGCAGGGTGAGCGAGTGCCAAACCCACTGCTTGGCCAAAGCGAGATACGTTAGCTTGTCAAAATCGGAGCTCCCGATGGCGGTCTTCGACGGGAGCTTGAAGCTCGGCAGATTCTCGCGAAAGAGCAGACTCGTCTCTTCGCTCGAGGTGAGGAACACCAGCTCTGCCGGGTGCCCCAGAAGCTTCAGGTAGCGGCGCATCCATTTGGCGAGCGCCACCAGGCGCGTGAGGTGCCCCACCCCCGAGCCGTTGACGCAGTAAAAGACGATGCGCACTGAGGCCTCGCTCAGGAAGGGTCGAAGGCGCTGCCGCCTCCGCCCGTGCCCGCGTCTGTGGACTGATCCATCTCGATGGCCGCCCGGGCCGCGTCGCCGTCGTCGAGCTGCGCGTCGTCGCGGTGGTCGTGCGAGCCGTAGTCGTGGACGCCGTAGTGCACATGGTGATCGACCACCGTGGGAATGTACGTCACGCGCTGGCCGCCGGTCATCGCATCCCACCACAAGAAGTCCGAGGCCCAGTAGCCGCGATCGTAGTCGTCGTACACGTACACGGTGCGATACGTGTCGTGGTAGCGATTCCAGTGCTTCTGATAGCGGGGCCGCGGGTCGGCGAAGCGGCGAGCGAACACCTCGGCGGGAAAGCGCGCGCCGTAATTTTTCGGGCGCTGGTACTTGAACACGTCGCGATCGAGCTTGCTGATGGCGGCCTGGGTGTCGGCCGCGAACTTCTCCACCTTCTCGCGAAACATAGCGTCGAGGTACTCGAGCTTGGCGGCGAGGCCCTGGGCCTTCAGCGCCAGAAGCCGCGCGTTGGGCTCCTGATCGAGCAGCTTGCCGGTGCGGTCCTTGTCGGCCTTATTCAGGTGGTCGGCGACCGCGAATTGCGCGCTGGCGAGGATCTGGTGCGGGCGCTCGCGCACGGCCTTATCGATGGCCGCGATCGACTGCTCCATCTGCTGGACTACCGTGCGCTCGCCGTAGAGCCGGTTGAGCGAGGCGGTGAGCTCGCTCGTGGTCTCGAGGGCGCGCTCGTACTCGGCGCGCACCTCGGCGAAGTCCTTCTTGCCGAGCTTCTCGACGATGGCGTCGGCGGCCTCCCAGTCGCGGTAGTAGCTAAGGCGCCAAAAGCCCACGCCGTAACCTGGGGTGCCGTAGCCGCTCTCCATGAGGGCGGGCATGCGCGCGTGACTGCAGGCCTCGAGGATGGGCGTGAACGGCGCCCGGCTCTCTTCGAGCTCGCGTACCTCGCTGGCCAGGGTTCCGGTGTTGGGGTGCCAGTTGAGCTCGCGGTTGCGAAAGCGTGCGTCCTCGACGATGGCCGCCCGCTGGGCGGTGAGCTGCGCGCCCTCGTGACGGTACTGGTGGGCGAAGCCTCGGAGTGGCTCGTAGCCGGTAAGGCGGATGGCGCGATCGATGGCCTCGGCGCCCAGGTTGGGCAGGAGAAACTGCCCCAGCTCTCGCGCCGCAAGGTTCACTTGGACTGCCAGTTGCTCCCGCTCGGCGAGGTGCCGGCGGCGCGCGTCTTCGGCAGTTCGCAGCGCTTCCTGCAGGTGCTGCCGATGCGCTTGCGCCGCCATCACAAAGTCCTGCGTGCCGTAGGTGCCGTCGCCGTAGCTCATCGCTCCACCTCGTCGGCGCCGAGCTTGCCCTGCGCCGCGACCGCGTCGAGGAAGCGCCCTGCCACGCGCTCGAGCTCCGCCTCGCCCAGACCGTCGGCTTCGTCGACCAGCAGCAAGAAGCACTCGCGGCGCGCCATCTTGCCTTCCAGTGCGTCGACGACCTCGGGCGAGAACTCGGCGCGATCGCCGGCCTCGGTGGTGATGAGCTCGAAGCCGACTCGCGTTTCGGCGTGGTAGCCGTCGAGGTGAACGGTTTTGGCGGCGCCGCCCTGGACGCGGAGCTCGAACGGTACGTTACGCGCCACGGCGTAGCCGCGCGCGGCGAACACCCGGGCGAGGATTGCGCTCCCGGCTTCTTCGCCCAGCCCGGCCGCGGCGGCGGGCGTGGGGTTGGCGATGGCCCGACAAACGTCGAGCGAAGAGAGCATTCCCACCAGATGTTCGGTCTCGTCCAGGACCACGAGCCGGTGCACGTTGTGGGCGGTCATGCGTTTCGCCGCCTCGCGAATCGTCGCCTGCGGGCGCACCGAACGCACCGTGCGGCTCATCACTGCGGCCACGTGCAGCTCGGTCGGTTCCGGGCGGCGCTCCAGGGAGACCAGCTGCAAGAGCGCCACCGGATCGTAGAAGCTGTCTTCGCTGTCCTGGTGCGGCCCGGCGGCCACCGCGCGTGCGGCGTCGGTAGCAGAGAACACGCCCACCACCCGGCCCGCCTCGTCGACCGCTGGAACGCCGGAGATGCGACGCGAGACCAGGAGCTCGAGGGCCTCGCGGACGGTCGCGGTCGCGGCGATCGTGGTCACGTCGGCGGTCATGAAGGCGTTCACCTGCGCGTCGAGCATGGGCAATCTTGTACCGCGATCGATCGCGCCGGCGCCACCAGGGAAGCACCTGGCAACTTCCGGGGCTACGCTCGACCTCAAGACGCTCACGGTACTGGCGCAAGCGCCCGCAACGCACCGATGGAGCCGAGAGATGCGGGCAGACGCGCTGGCGGGCTGCGCCTTCGCGCTGGCGAAGGTTCCGCCCGACCGTTTGGTCGACGCCCTGGACTACGCGGTCTACGAAGAGCCGCTGGACGTGCGAAGGCGAAAGGACGCGCGCGGCCCGGACGAGCAGCACCCCTCCCTCGCCTTCACCCGCATCGCGCTACGCGAAGGGGCCAAGACTTGCGCCAACGGCGCGGTCTCGCAGCTCGAGCTCGCCTACGTGGCTGACCAGGAGTGCAGCGTCGGAACCCACGGAGGTACTGAGGTCAACGAGCGCGGCGGCGCATGCGAACGAGCACCGCGCCGGCGACCACCAGGAGCATCGACAGCTCACCGGGCGTCCCCGCCGTCGCGCATCCGCCGATGCCGCCGGAGTCACCGCAGTCGGGTGTCTGGCGCCAGTGCGCGTCCTTGGCGGCGAGCGTTGCGACGCAATCGGACGAGAGCCGAGCGTCGGCGATGTCCTTGGCGGTGAGTGGATGCGCCGCCCGCTCGGCGGGATCGCTCGTGGTGAGCCCATTCGCCTCCAGCTGGACGAAGGGCCGCGGTTGCGGGGCGGCGTCGCCCGCCGAAGTCGTGCGGGTGGGGTGCTCGAGCTCGATGCTGAGCCCGACATCGCCCACCTTCGTGTAACCCGACGCGACTTCGATCTTCCCGCCCACTTCGAGGCCGGGCGCATCGCCATAAATGGCAAGTATCTGTGCGTTGGGTTTGCCCTGGGCCACGTCGAGCACGCGCACGTGTATCACGCTCTTGGCGCGGCCCCGCTCGAACGTAAAGTCTCCACCGCACACGGTGTCGGCATACGTGGTGGGGCAGTACGAGGGTTGAATCGCGGCAGCCTCCTCGGGCGATATGCCCAGTTGCGCGAGGAGTCGGCCGAAGCGTTCATCGCCGAGGAGCTCGGAAACGTATGCATGGTTCTGCGTGTGGCGAATCTGTTCGACCAGCTCGGCCTGACCGGCCAGCAGAAGGGCGACGCCCATGGCGCAGGGCGTTCCGTGGGCGTCCACGAAGGTCGGGGCGCCGCTCGTCTCGGGCGTGGCGCGAGGGAACACCCCTTCCTCCGCGTAGGCAGCCAGCTCGCCGAGAATCAGCGAGCGGGTGAGGCGCGCGACGGGAGAAAGCGGTTGGCGCGCGCCGGCGGCCGCACGCAGCGCCCCCGTGATGTGCGCTTCCACGCGACTCCGTTCCTGGTGGGGCTCGACGCCGTTCGTTCGCATGAAAGAATGTATAGCAACTTACGCACCAACCGTGATGGGCCCCAAACACGCGACTCCCCGCTGCGCCCGAGCCAGCGCAGCATGACATTCGTGCCCGAGATCGGCCGCGCAGGCGTCATGGAGATCATGGCCCCCTCATCCGCGCGGAACAGCGAACGTTGCCAACCGCCGGAGCACGCGGCGGTCAAGGCCGCGCTGCGAATCCTCGCCCGATCTGCACGAAGCCGACCACGATGAGACCAACGAAAACAAAGGAGCTGCCGCCCCCGAGAAGGCCCATCGCGAGGGAGACGAGCGATGCCAGGAGCCCGAGCGCGAGCGCTGCGCCGCCGGAGACAAAGTGCTTGCGGGCTCTGCTGCGGGCAGCGTCGACGGCCTCGGTAACGGTGTGGCGCGCACGGGCTTCATCGCGCTGCCGTTGTTTCGATGCGAGGGTTCGAATCGGGTACCACGCGTCGCTGGTCTCGTCGCGGACGAGAGCCGTATCGGCGATGGCACCGCGACGGAGCTGCGGGCGCAGCTCGCTCCACGCGAACGGCCCCGTCTCCAGGCTCGCCTTCTCGCGAAGATAGTACCGCATGGGAGAGAGGCATAGCATCGCTGGGGTTCACAAATCGCCCCCGAGTGCGCCAACATCACTCCACGCGATCAAGATCTCGCGTGATTTACAAACGGGTCGGTATCGCGCGCAGGCCTCACCGAAGCCGCTGCGTTCACCGATGAAGACCGCTGGTTTTTACTTCACCTGCTGAAGGTTTCTCGAGGTTTCGCAGCCAATCGTCGTGTCAATCCTGGGGCATGGGAAGGGATGAAGCGGCCGTCCGGAACTTGGGGACGCCGCCCCAGGCGCTCATCAACTTGGCCCCTTCGGCGTCGATCTGGCTCTGCTGCAGCGGCCACGTCACGAGCTGGTGCGTCTTCGGAAATACGAGGTACGCGATGCGATCCTTGGCCGAGCTGTGGGTACCCGGCTTTCCGCCGCCCTTGGGGTTCGCCTCGAGCGTGAGCGCCGTCGCGAGCGCGATCGAGCCCTCGCCCAGCGGGCCCGCTTTGCCGCCGACGTCGGCGAAGATTGCGTATGCGGTCTGATTGGTGTCCCAGTTCGCCACCGCGACGATGTCGCCCTGGTGCACGCCGAGCTGCCCGGTGCCCCCCGGGAGCGCGACGTAGTTAATGGTCTCCGAGTTGACGTAGTTCGTCGG
Organism: Polyangiales bacterium; assembly: GCA_038210445.1. GTDB lineage: Bacteria > Myxococcota_A > Polyangia > Polyangiales > Polyangiaceae > JABFRG01. The sequence continues at coordinate 4,754 of JBBQWQ010000022.1, read as the reverse complement.
CTCGCACGGGTTCCACGCGACCCCTTGCGGCATCGCGCCCGCGCGGTTGCGGTTCCACGCGGTGGGCGAGATGTAGTGACCGCCGTTGGCGTCGTCGTTCAGGATGCAGAGCTTGCCGTCGTGCCGCTTGGCCATCCCGTAGAGATCGCCCGGGCGCCCTCCGTTCGCGAGGTTGTCGAGCCCGTCGTTCGCGTGCGGCGTCATGCTGCACGTCACCTGCTTGGTGTCGCCGTCGACGCAGCGCTCGCCGTCCATCTTGCATTGGACGACGGTTCCCGCCTGGCCCCAGCGCGGCGTCGACTTGAAACCACGAGACGCGGCACACTTCGCAGCCTCGTGCTTTTTGCACTTGGCGCCTTCGCAGATCTTCCCGCAGGCAACGACGTCGTGATCCCAATCGTTCTCCCCGTCGGTGCAGGTCATCCCCACGTGGTAGGTGTGCGGCGAGCCGTCGGCGTCGACCTGCAGGAGCCCGCGGAAGAAGAGGCGATCGTCACCCGCGTAGCGGAAGACGTGGTGCACTCCGGAGCGGCTCTTCCCGTCGGTGAAGGTGCGCGTCTCGACCGCGCCCACGGGGCCGGTCTGCGGTGGCGGGGTGGAGGCGGCCGGCGAAGGCGCGGGCGTTTGAACCTTGAGCGCCGAAGCGTCGTCGCAGCGGATGTACCCCTGTTTGCTCTGGTACTCGACGTTGCAGAAGGTGTTCGCGGCGAAGAGGTCACCGGTCGCCGAGAGGACCTTCAGCCGAGTCGACGCTCGCAAGTAGTTGTTCGGGTGCGGGAGCACGTGCGGCGCGTCGAGCCCGGGCTTCGTACGGAAGCCCAGAGGCTTCGCCAGCTCGGCCTCGAAGGGGAAGCTCGGTGCTGCACCTTGGGCGGTCGCGGCCGTCTCCGCTCCCAGCGCCACGAGCCCGGCCGCCGCCATCGCGCCCACCGTGCAAAATCGACCGAAACGCATCCGACATGCTCCTTGTTGCGCGGATACCGCGCGTGGTCCTTTGGAGCAACCCGTGGGCCAACCCAAGCGAATCGACAAGCGCGGAAATCGTTGAACTTTCACGGGCCCATCGACGCGCACGGGCGCCCCCGCCCGGGGCGCGCCCGACGCACGGGTTGGCATGGACGGCCCGGAAGACGAGGGGCACGTTGACCCGTCTGTGGCCAGAGCGACGAACCCGCACCAGCGTTTGGCGCGTACGTCAGTCCACTCGAAATCCTGCCCACCGAATGCCCCACTCGCCGGACGCGGCGCTCCCGCGCGCGAGGACCACGCGCACAAGATACCGGCCGGGCTTGAGGCGTTCGGGCGCGCCGCTCGCCTCGACCTTCCGGCCTTTCACGCTTTGCGGAGCCTGGCCGACCGTGACCGGCGAAAGGATCGCGCCCTCACCGGCCTCCACCCCGTCGAACGCGTACAGTCGCCATACCTGGTCGAGGCCGTTCCGCTCGACAGCACCGTTCTCCGTCGGCAGGCTCTCGATTGCCGGGCAAGCATCCGTGCAGCGGAAGACGTTCACCTCCCGCGCGGGTGCAGTGTCCCATTGGAACGAGGGAGTCGCCGATCCCTCGTCGCGCACGCGCATGTCGAACTCGATCGGATCGCCACCGCAGCCAACAAGGAAGAGCAAGGAGAGTCCGTAAAGGGCGCGAGATGGATTCACGCGAAGCCGAAAAGCAACTATCATGCCTTTCGATTCTGGCGGCAATTCAGAATACTCCTGGCGCGCCCGTATGATCGTGGTGCCGCACGTCGCTTGTTTGGATCAAGACGTGGCTCAGCCGCCTGAGCTCCGCGAACGAATCCTAGCTAGCACCACTGCGAGACCTCGAGGAATTCACACCATTTCGACGGACACGTTTTGACCTTCGCGCCGCACCGCTCGCCCTCACGCCCTCACGTACTCACGGCTGCGGTGCCGACGCGTCGGCCATCACGCCACGCGGCAATGCCTTGGCCTTCCACGAATTCCGGCGGTCTCGCCGCTTCGGTCCCGCCGCCGCGGTGCGACTGCAACATACATGCGAATCTGACGCGCACCTCTCGCAGTAGGACCAGAGGCGTCACCTCGGGCGCGCACGAGGTTGCCGAATTCCGCAGCACCGAGGAAAGACCGAGGAAAGACGGGGAAGACGGGGAAGACTTCTCGCGCCCGGGCCGTACGCTAAGGCGTGAAGAAAGCTCTCCTCGCGGTCCTCTCGTTCGCCAGCGTCGCCTCGGCGCAGACGGTTGAGAACGGAAGCCACTCGACCACCGGGTACATCCGCCCCGACGGCACCATCGAGGATTCGAGCCACTCCACCAAGGGCTACATCAAGAGCGACGGCACCATCGAGAACGGCAGCCATTCCACCATCGGCTACGTGCGCGGCGGCACCGTCGAGAACGCCAGCCACTCCACTATCGGCTACGTAAAGTCCGATGGCACTGTCGAGAACGCAAGCCACTCCACCGTCGGTTACGTGAAGCCCGATGGCACCGTCGAGAACGCAAGCCATTCCACCATCGGCTACGCCCGCGGCGTCCGCGCCGACTGGGCCGCGGTGGCGTTCTTCTTCATCAAGTTCTGAGGGTTCACGGCGCCTTCGGTGGCTTCTTGGTGAGCTTCGAAGGCATTCGCCATAGGCGGTGTGTGGGCCGACATGACGCCGTCGGCGGACGAGCCCGGCTGTACGCCCCACTCGAATCATGCGGCGGCCAGGGCCTCGCCTTCGCGCGTGGTGCCGGAGGCCACCGCGACGATCATCCGGCACAAGCCGAAGCTTCGCGCCTCGCCCGATGCGTAGATTCCTGGCGAGAATCGGGAGGAAGGGCACCACCGTCGGCTGTTGGAACCCCCGTGATGGCGCGGTCGCGCAAATCCTGGATCGGGCATATCGGCGATGCGCAGCGCACGCGGTGCACTTTCGACGCCACTCGACGGTGCGTATCCCGCCGGCCCGCAGGCAGGCGGCCCGAGCGCGGAGCCGGGACGTTTGGCATCGCGCATGCAGCTGCGCCAGGATGCTTCATTTGCGATTCGCGCTTGGACTGTTGATGACCCTGAGCACTGTCGCCTGTTCCAGCGGCGAAGCCGACCCCGTGACCGGCGGCGGTTCGAGCTCCGGGAGCAGCTCGAGCGGAAGCTCCGGGAGCAGCTCGAGCGGCGCCTCGGGTTCGAGCTCGTCAGGAGACAGCGGCGTGCCCGATGCGACTGGAGATGCCAAGCCCGCCAAGTCCACGATGACGTTCTTCGTCAGCAGCACCGGCTCCGGAGCCGCAGGCGGAAACCTGGGCGGCCTCGCGGGCGCCGACGCGAAGTGTCAGGCACTCGCCGCGGCGGTAGGCGGAGGGGACCACACCTGGCGCGCGTATTTGAGCACGAACACGAGGAGCAACCCCGCTGGCGCGAAGGTCAACGCGAGAGACCGCATTGGCAGCGGGCCCTGGACCAACCAAAAGGGCGTCGTGGTTGCGCCCTCGAACGCCGCGCTTCATGTTGCGGGGTTCGTGTTCCGCGCGGTCGACATCCTCGACGAGAAGGGCGTGGGCATCACCGACAAAACCCGACGTGGCATCTTGACCGGCACCCTGCGCACCGGCGAAGCCGACCCTGCAGCCGACTGTGTCAACTGGACCAGCGCGGTGGAGCCGGGGTTTGGCGCGGCAGTCGGGCGAACGGACGCCGAGACGATAGCGTCCACGACGACCGCCTGGAACTTCGCCTACGTCGCGCAATGCTCCGAGGCCGGGGTACGCGCCGTCGAGAGCGAGGGTCGCATCTACTGCTTCGCCGCCGACAACTGAGCCAGCGCCCGGGAAACGCGGTCCGAGCCGCACGAAAGCAGTTCCGAAGGGTCCGTCGTTGACTTCCGCGAGCGCACGCGATTACCTGGACGAGTCCATGACTCGGGTTCGATCCACGTGTTCACCGTCCGCGCGGCGGCTCTCTCGTTGGATCGCTGCATCGGCAGCCGCTGCCGCCTTCTGGAGCGTGGCCGGCGCAGCGCAGGCGCAGTGCGTGGACGAAGAGCTCAAGGCCGAGCTGGTTGGCGGACGCCACTACCGCGGCGTTCAAGACCGCCTCTTCACCAAGGCATTTCGCCACGAAGTGTCGGCCATGGGCGGCTACTACGCGGCCGACCTGTACTCCTCGAACTGGGTGGTGGGCGGCGCCTACACCTTCCACTTCTCCGAGAGCCTGGGCCTGGAGGCGAGCTTCGCGCTCACGCGCTTCCGTACCTCGGTGACCGACAGCTACGAGCGCCGCTACCCGCAAATTCAGGTAGAAGACCGCACCGACAAGCCAGGGCGTCTGTTCTTCGGGCACCTGCTCTACTCCTTCGCCTACGGCAAGCTGCGATGGTTCGGCGGAGACGGCATCACCCGCTTCGACTTCAATTTCGCGCTCGGGGCCGGCATCACCGACGACTCCACGTCCCGCGGCATCACCGGCTCCTTCGGCTTCGGCACCAAGTGGTATTTCGGCAAGTGGTTCTCCATGCGGCTCGACGTCCGCGACCACATCCTGCGACAAACGTTGCTGGGCGAAGACCACCTGGTGAACGACATCATCGTCACCGTCGGCCCCTCGGTCTTCATACCCTTCGGCGGCTAGCAAGGCCCCACCCCTCTGCGCGTCAGGCTTCCGGGTGCTTCAGCCGCCGGGCTTCCGGCTTCGGGGTGCTTCAGCCGCCGCGCTTCGGGCTTCGGGCTTTCGGGTGCTTCAGCCGCCGCGCTTCGGGCTTCGGGCTTCCGGGTGCTTCAGCCGCCGCGCGTCG
>JBBQWQ010000021.1:0-131501 GCA_038210445.1 Polyangiales bacterium | reverse complement strand
CGCGCGAGAAAGCTCCGGGCGAGCTCGAAGCCCAGGCCCTTGGTGGACCCGGTTCCACGACTTCGAGGCGGCGAAGGATCCATGGCGCGCTCGATCTGCGCGTGTACGTCGAGCAGCGCCCGAGCGCCCCGCTGCGAGAGCACCAACACACTGCCCTGCACCGAGACTTCGCCGCCGGCCACCAGGGCGTCCACGGCGACCAGCGCTTGGTCGGCGTCGACGTCGACCTCGGCCAGGTTCTCGAGGAGCGCGTCTTCGACGCGAGCTTGCGCAGCATCTGCAGGGCGTCCTCGGCCTCCTCGCGATCCATCGCTGGCGAGAGTATCCGAAAGCGCGGTAGTGTTGGGAGCCCATGAAGTTCGAGCAACTGGACCGGCGGATGCGCGTCTACGAGACCGCCCACGACCACTGCGTCCTCCCCGGCATGCACATGGTCGCGCGCATCGACGGGCGCTCGTTCTCGCAGCTCACCCGCGTCTCCCAGACGTTCGACGCCCCCTACGACGAGCGGTTTCGCGACTGCATGGTGGCCACCCTGGTGCACCTGGCGGGCAACTGCGGGTTCTCGGTGCTCTACGGGTACACCCAGAGCGACGAGCTCTCGCTCTTGTTCCGTCGCGACGAGAGCCTGTTCGGGCGCAAGCTGCGGAAGTACCTCTCGGTGCTGGCGGGTGAAGCCAGCGCCAAGTTCTCGCTGGAGCTCGGCGCGCTCGGCGCCTTCGACGCGCGCATCTCGCAGTTTCCTCGGGACGAGGACGTGGTCGACTACTTTCGCTGGCGCCACGAAGACGCCCACCGCAACGCCCTCAACGGCCACTCCTACTGGGTCCTGCGCCGGCAGGGCATGAGCGATCACGATGCGACGCAGAAGCTCAAGGGCGTCTCGGTGGCGGAGCGCAACGAGCTACTCTTCCAGCACGGCATCAACTTCAACGACGTGCCGAGCTGGCAGAAGCGCGGCATCGCGGTCCGCTGGCGCGAGGTGCCGGAGACCGGCATCAACCCCAAGACCGGGGCCAGCACCGCCACCGTGCGCCGCGAGCTCTTCGTCGATGTCGAGCTGCCGATGAAAGATGCTTACGACGAGCTGGTGCGATCCATCGTGGCGGGCCAGGGAGCGAGCAGCGCGCCGAGCTCGTCCAGCGCCGTCGCCGGCGGAAGCACGGCGAAGCCCAGCGACGTCGGGTAGTCGCGGAGATTGCCGGTGATCAATGCGTACGCGGCGCCCGCGCGCGCGACCTCCACGAACATCCGATCGTCCTCGTCGGCGAGGGGACCGTCGTAGCGCCCGACGTTCGAGAGCTCCAGCCCCACCTCGAGCACGTCGGCCAGCAGGCGCTCCCGCCTCGCCGCCGGAATCGCGCGAAACTTCGGACGCATGATCACGTCGGCATACTCCGCGCGAATGCGTGCATCATACAGGATCGGGATGCGCTGCGCGACGAGCAGGGCTACCAGGAGATCGGGCACCCGACCCGGCCCCAGCATGGCCGAGACGAGCACGTTGGTGTCGAGCACCACGCGCACCGCCGGTCGATGTTCTGCTTCCGGCATCGAGGTGGACCACGGTAGCACGCGTCGGCGGCTACGGCCCGCTCTGCGCCAGCGCCGCGGGAGCCGCGGCGGATCCCGTGCGCGACGCCCAGCACCTCACCGTCCACACCCCGGCGATCGAGGCGGACGCCGATGGACCGCGTGGCGCGCGCGTCGAGCAGCACCATCTCGGGTCCGAACCCATCGTGCGCCTCGGCGACGTGAAGGTGGGGGGCGGCGCGCGGCTCGTCCGGTGCGTCGAGCACCGAGAGCCCGAGGCTGCTGGTGTCGGTCTCCCAGGCGAGCGATGCGCGGAGGCCCGGCTACATCGTGCTCGACCAGATTCGCACGGTGGACCGCCGCCGCCTGGTCAAGAAGATAGGTACCGTACAGGGCGCCACCATGGGACGGGCGCTGGCGGTGCTTTCGGAGATGTTCGCGGAGTAGAGTCCCGGGAAGAGCGCTACTTCGCCGTCTCGGCCAGCGCGAAGGCCAGCTCGTCGGCCAGCTTCTCCACCGAGGCGCTCACCAGATCGGCGCCGCCGTGGCCGGCGTGCTTTTCCACCCGCAAGAGCACCGGGCCGCTCGCAGGTGTGGCGCCCGATGCCGCTTGCATGCGCGCGACGAACTTGCGCGCGTGCATCGGGTCTACGCGGTCGTCGGCGTCGGCCGAGAGCACCAGCAGCGACGGATACTTCTTTCCCGGCACCACGTGCTGATACGGGGAATATGCAGCTATCGCCGCGAAGTCGCCGGCGTCTTCCGAGGAGCCGTACTCCTCGACCCAGGTCTTGCCGCTGCCGAACAGGTGAAAGCGCACCATGTCGACCAGGGGAACGCCGCACAAGCCCACCGCGAACAGGTCGGGCCTCTGGGTCACGGCGGCGGCCACCAGCAGGCCGCCGTTGGAGGCGCCGCGGAGGGCGATGCGATCGGCCTTGGTGTAGCCGTCGGCCGCGAGCTTTCCCATGATGGCGTAGAGATCGTCGAAGACGTTTTGCTTCTTCCGGCGCATGCCCGCCTCGTGCCACGCCTCGCCGTACTCGGCGCCGCCGCGCAGGTTGGTGACCACGTAGATGCCGCCGCGCTCCAGCCACGGGTAGGCGCTGGAGGTGAAGCCCGGCTTTTGCGTGGCCAGGAAGCCGCCGTAGCCGTACACCAGCGCCTTGGCCGAGCCGTCCTTCTTGAAGTCCTTCGCATGAACCACGAAGTACGGCACGCGGGTGCCGTCTTTGGAGGTGGCGAAGAGCTGCTCCACCGCGAACTTGGATGGGTCCACCGGCACCTTGAGCCGGTAGTGGAGCTGCGCCTTGCCGCTCTTCACGTCGAGCGCGTGAATCTCGGTAGGGTAGGTGAACGAGGTGAAGGTGTAGAACCCCTCGGCGTCTTCCGGGTTTCCGTAGACCACCGAGGCGGTCCCCACGGTGGGCAGCGCGACGTCGCGGAGCACCTTGCCGTCGAGCGAGCGCATCTCGATGCGGGTTTGCACATCCTTCAGGTATCCAATGGAGAGCTGTCCGCCCACCAGGTTCATGCCGTCGAGGGTGGCGTCTTTGGGCTCCGGTACCAGCACCTCCCAGGCGCTCCGCGCCGGCTTCTTGGGGTCGACCCGCACCACGCGGCCGTTGGGGGCGCCGTCGTCGGTGCGCACGTAGAAGCGGTCCTTGTACGCGGTCACCGAGTATTTGGCCTTCTGGCCCACCGCGAGCGGCACGAAGGGGGCCTTGTCGCCCTTTCGCAAGTCTTTGTAGAATACATCGGAAGAGGTCCAGCCGTGCTCGATGACCACCAAGAGCCAGTGGCCGTCGCGGCTCAGCTCACCCTGCAAGAAGGTCTTGGCGTCGCCGGTACGCGGGTGCGCGGTGAGGTCTGTCTTGGGGTCGGTCCCCAGCTTGTGGAACCGCAGCTCGGCGAAGCCTGGGCGGTCGGCCACGGTGACCGCCTTGCCGTCGGCCGGCGGCAGCCACGTGTAGTAGAAGCCGTCGCCTTTGGGCGTCCACGACATGCCGCCGTACTTGGCGCCTTCGATGACGTCGACGGTGGAGTCCTTGCCGGTGGCGACGTCGCGCACGAAGAGCGTGGCCTCGTCGGAGTTGTTTGCCTTCTTCAGGTACGCGACGAACTTGCCGTCCTGCGAGGGCTCCCAGCCGCCCAGGCTCCCGGTGCCGTCCGCGGCGAAGGTCTGCGGGTCGATGAGCACCCGGCCTTCGGCGGTGGCGCTGCCGTCGCTCACGTACACCACCGACTTCTCTTTTTGCGCCTCGCGCTTGCTGTAGAAGTAGCGCTTGCCGGCGCGCTGGGGAACGCCGCGGGACTCGACATAGAAGAGCTCCTTCAGTCGCGTCACCAGCTCTGCCCGCCCGGGGAGCGCAGCCAGCTTGGCGCGCGCGTAGGCGTCCTGGGCCGAGAGCCAGGTCGTGACCTCGGGCGCCTTACCGTCCTCGAGCCAGCGGTAGGGGTCCGAAAGCTCGGTGCCGAAGAGCACGTCCTTCACCTCGGCGACGCGCGTCGACGGGTAGTCGAAGCGGGGCGGCGCCGGGGCGCTGCTCGACGCGGCCGAAGCGGCGATCGTTTCATGGGCCGGTCCAGCAGGCGAGACGACGGGCTTCTCGTCACCGCCGCAGGCAACGGCGCTGGACACGACGGCAAGGGAAGCGAGCACGGAAAACGACGCGTTCATGGCGTTGCAGGCTAGCACTGGCGGCGTTGCAATGGATCACCGGTAGCGCGCTCGTGCGGGTGTGGCTCGCGTGGTAAGGAAGGGGCATGAGTGACGACATCGTTCGGAGCGTCCGGCCTCTGGGGTTTCCGTGGATCACCGAGGACCCGTTCCTCTTCTGCGTGTACCACGACGACAAGTATCCGGCGGGCGACGCCAAGATGGCGCCACCACGCGCCTCGCTCGCGGGTCGGAACATAGGCCAAGACTTCGAGGGCAAGGACGGCTGGCGCATGTACCACGGCGAAGAGGTGCCGGGCTTTCCGCCGCACCCCCACCGCGGCTTCGAGACTGTCACCATCGCGCGCCGCGGCTACATCGACCACTCCGACTCGCTGGGCGCCACCGCGCGCTTCGGCTCGGGCGACGTACAGTGGCTCACCGCCGGTGGCGGCATCGTGCACTCGGAGATGTTCCCGCTGGTGGAAGAGAGCGCCCCCAATCCGCTCGAGCTCTTCCAGATATGGCTCAACCTACCTGCGGCAGACAAGATGCGCCCGGCGCACTTCTCGATGCTGTGGAACGAGGGCGTTCCGCGGGTGGTGTTCACCGACGAGGCGGGCAGGAAAACCCAGGTGCAGGTGGTAGCGGGCGCCCTCGAAGGCAAGACGCCGCCCCCGCCCCCGCCGCACTCGTGGGCTTCGCGCCCCGACACCGAGGTGGCCATCTGGAGCCTCCAGCTCGAAGCCGGTGCAGTTTGCACGCTCCCTGCGGCCAGCGCGGCCGCGCGCCGCAACGTGTACTTCTTCGCTGGCCCTTCGCTGAAGGTGGGCGACCGCACCATCGATTCCCACGCTGCCATCGGCGTTCGCAGCGACGCCGCCCTGCGCCTGGAGGCCGGCGCCGGGCCCTGCGAGGTGCTGCTTCTCCAGGGGCGTCCCATCGCCGAGCCGGTGGTGCAACACGGCCCCTTCGTCATGAACAAGCGCGAAGAGATTATGCAGACGATGGCCGAGTACCAGCGTACGCGCTTCGGCGGCTGGCCGTTTGCTAGCGAAGAGCCGGTGCACGCCCGCGACGCCGGTCGCTTCGCCAAGCACGCCGACGGCCGTGTGGAGCGACCGGACAGCCAATGACGGCTCCCTTTGGGGGCTGGGCAAAGGCGTTCGAAGGAAAGCACGTGCTCGTCACCGGCGGCTCCCTCGGCATCGGCTTCGCGCTGGCCGAGGCGCTGGCCCAGATGGGGGCCGAGCTCACCTTGGTGGCGCGCCGCGAGGCGCCGCTGGCCGAGGCCAAGGAGCGCCTGGCCAAGGTCGCGCCAAAGTGCGTGGTTTATACATGCAGTTGCGACGTGGCCGACGGCGAAGCAGTGGCGCGGGTGCTGGGCGCACACGCTGCCGAGCACCCGGTCGACGTCATCATCAACAATGCCGGCGTGGTGACGCCGGGCCGCGTGCTCGACCTCGACCGCGCCGCCCACCGCTGGCACATGGACGTGAACTACTGGGGCGCCTTTCACGTGTGCGAGACCCTGCTGCCGGCGATGATCGCGCGCGGCCGCGGCGGCCACGTGGTGAACGTCGGGTCGCTCCTGTCGGTGATGGGCATCTACGGATACGGCGCCTACTGCGCCAGCAAGTTTGCGCTCTATGGTCTCTCCGAGTGTCTCCGGGCCGAGCTGTGGCCGCATGGCATTCGCGTGAGCATCGTCCTTCCGCCCGACACCGACACGCCGATGCACCGCGAGGAGCTGGCGCTCATGCCGCCGGAAACCAAGGCGATTACCGGGAACGTGAAGATGCTCAGCGCGCCCTACGTGGCGGAGGCGACCTTGCGCGGGGTGGCGCGCGGGCAATTCGAGATCGTCCCCGGCGCCGAGAGCCGCTTCACGGTACTCGCGCAGCGGTTGATTCCCGGCCTGGTGCGCTGGTTTTGCGATCGCGCGCAAGCCAAGGTGGCGGTCCGCGGCGCGCTTGCGCTACCCGCTCCGGGCGCGCGTCCCGGAGCGCCAGGCCCAGGCTAGGAGCTGGCGGTGACGGTCTCGAGCTCACTCATCACCTCGCCGCCGTACACTGCCAGGCGCTGCAAGTGAGGGATGGTGTCGCGGCAGCCGGTAAACCCGAAGTTGAGGGAACCGGCGTAGCTCTGGACGGTGATGTTTAGACCATAGCCGTGGAAGGGGATGGACAGCGGCGCCATCTCCTCCAGCTTCCAGCCGCGGAAATAGAGCGGCATCTCCGGTCCGGGTACGTTGGAGACCACCACATTGAAGGCCGGGCGAACGCGGCCGGCCGCGCCGGGGATGAAGGCCAGCATCAGCGGCGCGATGAGCAGGCCGCTGTACTGCATGATGGCGCTCTTCGACATGCCCTGGAGCTGCTCCTTGGCGCGGCGCGTGGTGGCGATGATGGCGGCCAGTCGCTCTTTGGGGTCGGCGACGTCGGTGCCGAGCGAAGCCAGGATGGCGCCCACCGCGTTGCCGCTCCCTCCGGGGTCGTCTTTGGGGCGAATGTTCACCGGTACCATGGCCACCAGCGCGCGATCGGGGAGCGCGTTCTGGTCGAGCAGAAAGCGGCGGAGCGATGATCCGCAGATGGCGAGCACGTCGTTGACGGTGCCGTGGGCGCGGGCGGCGATGCGCTTGACCCGCTCCAGATCGATGTGTTGCGTGGCAAATCGGCGGCTTCGGGTGATGCGCTGATTGAGCACGCTGCGCGGCGCTTGCATGGGCGCCACCAACTGCCGGTCTTCGTGTCGCAACGCGCGCGCCACGTTCATGATGGCGCGGCCGATGTCTTTGGCGGCGCCTACCTGATCGCGCGCGGCCCCCAGGATGGCGTCGAAGGTGGGCGGGGCGTCTTCTCGCTGCGGGGCTGCTCGGCTCACCTGCGGGCAGGCGTAAAACATGGGCGTGTCGCGCTCGCCGGCGTCGGTGGTGAAGCTGCGGATGAGCATCCGCATGCCGGTGTAGCCATCGACCAGCGCGTGATGCACTTTGAAGTACACCGCGCAGCGGCCGTCTTCGAGCCCTTCGATGAAGTGCGCCTCCCAGGGCGGCCGGTGGAAATCCAGCGGGGTGCCGTGGAGCCGCGAAACGAGGATGCCCAGCTCGCGCTGATCGCCGGGCGAGGCCAGCGCCGAGCGGCGCACGTGGTACTCGAGATCGAAGGCCGGATCGTCGACCCAGCCTTGTAGCGGCGTTGCCAGAAGGTCCGGATGCAAGAGCTTTTGGTTCCAAGGCCGCTCTACCTGCGTGCTCCGTGAGAGCTCCTCGCGCAGTTGGCGAAAGAGGTCGGAGCCGCCTTGGGCGGGCGGCGAGAACTGCAAGAGCGCCCCCACGTGCATCATCACTTCGCGCCCCTCCCACGCGAGAAAGGATCGATCCAGGGCGTTGAGACGCTTCGGTGTGCTCATTGGGCGGCCCCGAATGTACCGCGCTTGGCGCAAGTTCGCCCGGCAGTGGCCTTGCCAAGCGCATCACGCTTCGCGTCTAGAAGCCTTCAGAACCCCGGCGTCTTGCCGATGTTCCAGAAGCGGTCGCGGGGGCGGGGGCGCGGGGGCTGCGTCGCGACCGGCAGCGGACGGACGGCGAGGGTCGCGGCTGCGCTTGGAGCGCTGGGCGCACTTTGCGGGGGGCGCGGTAGCTCGGTACGAACGACCGGAACTTGCGTCATCGCGCTCTGCCGGAGCGCGCCGGTGGCGGGCCCGCCGGCGAAGCACACCACCGCCAGGAGAACGCTGCACCCGAGCGCCGCGAGCGCCGCGGCCGCGTGCCAGGTGCGGAGCACGGGCGCCGGCCGAGCGTGCGTCGCAGACGTGCTGTCGAGGTTGGGATGGACGCACGAGGGAGGACCGAATGCCTGCGGCGCCTGGTCTACCAGGGTGTTGGCCTCCCCGAGCGCGGGCGGAGGCAGCGAGGTGAGCGCAGGCGGCGGCGCGGGGACCGACACCTGAATGCGCTGGAGCGACATCGAGAGCTCGTCGGTGCTGGCCGAAAGCGCATCGAGGAGCGCCATGGAGAACGCGCGGGCGGTGGGAAAGCGATCGTCGCGGCGCTTGGCGAGCGCCTTGTCCACCACCGTCCAAAGGCCCAGCTCGACTCCCTCGGGCCGTTCAACGCCTCGCTCCAGCGTCGCCACAAGCGCCTGGTTCACTGTGTCGGCGGCGAAGGGCGACGTGCCCGCGAGCATCTCGTAGAGCACGGTGCCCACCGCGAAGATGTCGCTACGCTCGTCGACCGGCATGCCGCGCACCTGCTCTGGCGACATGTACTCGGGCGTTCCCAGCAGCAGCCCGTCCGAGGTAATGGGCGCCTTTCGCCGGCTCGCGCGCGCAATGCCGAAGTCGAGCACTTTGGGGATGAGCACGCCGTCCGACTCCACCGAGAGGAAGATGTTGGCGGGTTTGATGTCTCGATGCACGAAGCCTTGCGCGTGCGCGTGGGTGAGCGCGTCGAGGACGCCCACCGCGAGCGCCACCGCGCAGCGCGCCGGGAGTGGGCCCCGCGAAGTGAGCACGTCGGCCAGCGTTTGCCCGCGCAGTCGCTCCATGACCAGCACCAGGGCGCCGTCGCGCTCCTCCACCAGGTCGAAGATACGGACCACGTTGCGATGGGCCAGCATGGCACCGATGCGGGCCTCCTGACGGAAGCGCTCGCCGGCATCTTTGCGGTAGCCTTGCTCCAGGACCTTGATGGCCACGTCGGAGCGGGTGGTCTCGTTGCGCGCGACCCACACCACGCCCATGCCGCCGCTGCCGATCGGCGCCTGGAGCCGGAACTTCCCGGCCAACGTGTTCCCCCGTACGAGGTTCATGGAGTCACGTGGGCTCGCCGTCGCCGCGGTGCGGCTCGGGGGGTGCGGGTGCGGGTGCGCGGCGCGCCGAGGGGGGCATCGGTGCTGGCTTGGCCGGCCGCCGGGGCGCGGTGCCCTGGGGGCGCCGAACGTCGGGCACCATGATGGTGTAGACCCTCACCCGGCCGCCTTCTCCCACCCGCACCTGCATGTCGAGGGTGCGGCACCCTTTGCGCATGATGGCCAGGTGGTGATCGCCTGGATTCACCCGCACCGGAAGGCTGGCGGGCACCAACGTAGCTTCGTCGTCCACGCGTACCTCGGCGTCCTTGCCGTCGGCGATTTGCACCAGAATGGCCGGAATGCGGGCGTCGAGCATGGCGAGCTTCTCGCGCGAGGCGGTGACCACTGCGTCGTCCTCGGGGCTGCGCTGGGTCGCCTCGGCCACCTTGACGAAGGCGATCCGCGCTTCGCGCAGGTGGTACGAAGCCTCGAGGCAGGAAGCGATACGAAAGCGCACCGCCGGCGTGTCCTTCACCGCGCGCACTTTCTCGAGCTTTTTCAGGGCATCTGCGAAGCGGTGCTGCTCCTCGTCGACCACGGCGTCGTCGAAGAGGGCGCGCGCCACCTCGAGCTCTGCCGCGGGGCTCGGGCCCTCGACCGGTCGGGGCTTTGCGCACCCTGTGCCGAGAGCGAGGAGCGCCAGCGCGCCCGCCAATGCGAAGGTGAAGGTGCGATTTTCAGAGTGCATCGCAGCTGGAGAACGGCAGGTGGCGACAGATCCTTGACGCCCATTTCCGAGGCCCCCCTTTTTCGTGAGGCTTCAGGTACCGTTTACTTTGGCCGTTCAGGTGCCCGCCGCGCGATTTCTTCGCGACCGTGGGAAGAGCCGAGCGGGTGCTGCGTAAGACTCCATACAAGACTTCACGAGGAGACAATCACATGGGACTTTTCTCGATCAGTGAGCAGAAGGTTCAGAGCCACGTCCAGACGGCGCTTCAGCCGGGCGAGCAAATCCAGCAGATCGTTCTCGGCACCGAGAAGCCCTTCTGGACCAAGATTTTCTATCGCGTGGGCGTGTTCTTCTGGAGCAACTATATCGTCGCCACCACCAACCAGCGCGTGGTGTTCGTCGAGTACGGTGGCCTTCTCTCGGGCTTCAAGTCGAAGCGCGTCGATGCACTCTCCCTCGGCGAGGTCGACTCCGCCAGCCTCGGCTGGGGCATCTTCAACAAGAACCTCACCGTCAACGCCGCAGCTCGCCGCTTCAAGCGCACCGTCGAAGTGAACCGCTTTCAGCGCAAGGGCAACCTCGACAACGCGCAAGCGGTCGTGGGCGCCGTTCAGCAAGGTCGCGCCATGGGCGGCGGTCCGGTCGCTCCCCAGCTTCACGGCTGAGCCCGCCGAAAGCGCGCTCGCCGCGCTCACGACACCGAAGGCGCTCCGCAACGGGCGCCTTCGGCGTTTCTGGAGCCAACAGAAAGGCGCCTCGGGTTACCGAGGCGCCTTCTTTGCTCACGAAGCGAGCCAGCGTGGATCAGTCGTCGTCGCCATCTTCATCGTCACGATGACGATCGTTCACGTTGCGGTACGAGACGGTGAGGTTGCGCACGTCGAACTCGGCTCCCTGACCGAAGAGACGGTTGGAGAGGAGGCTCGTTCCGTCGACGAACGTCTCCGGCGTGGGCGCGCCGACCTCGGGGTTGAAGTAGAAATTCGGCGTGTCGGAGACCTTCACCAGGCCGACCTTCGAGGGAAGGTGAGCATCGAGCAGGGTGAACATGCCCATGCCGCAGTCGAGCTGCCGTGGGGAGACCACTTCTTCGGTGCCGCCGTGGTCGAGCGTCATGTACTTGCGGTCGATGCGGAAGCCGAGGCGGTTCACCGAGAACACTTCCTTGCCGTCGAGGATCCAGCGAACGCGATTGCCGGTGCGGTCGTAGGCGGTCTTGAAGTGATGGGCCTGACCGGGGTTGGTCTTGGCCACCGGAATGTTGAACGAGAACGCCGCGTAGTTGCCGAGAGCCGCGCGGGCGAAGGGAAGGCGCTCGTAGAACGCGTAGATGGTCTCGTTGGTGATGAACCAGTCGAACACCATCAAGGTTTCGAGGTCGATGCTGTTGGCGGCGTACGCCGAGAGGCGCAGGTCGTCGTTGGCGTCTTTGACGTTGTTGCCGAACGGCTGGAACCGGTTGCCGAAGGTGCGCCCGCTCATGCGCCACTCGCATGCGAGCTCCTTGCCGGGAATGGCGTCCCAGCCGGCGATGCCGCTGCTGGCCGGGTGGGTGGCGTAGGCGAGCCATTTCACGTGGTCGACGCCGCCAGGAATGCCGCTGATGCTGTCGGGGGCGACCGAGTTGGTGAAGGCAGGCTGCCCGGTGCGGGGGTTCCGTCCGTTGGCCTCGACGTGAAGGCCGCGGCGGCTCGTCGCCTCGGTGCCGCCGTTGCCGACGAAGGGCCCGGCCGAGAAGTAGAACCACTTGGCGGTGGGTGTGTTGACGCTGAAACCACTGCTGAAGTCATCGTAGACGACCTTGGATGCGCCGCTTCCCGGCGTTGCCTGCGCCTCCGGAACGGGCCGGCAGAGCATCACGCCGAACGCTCCCGCAGCGAGTGCGATGCGAGAGAGAGCAAGAACTCGGGTCCCCTTGGTCATGTCCACCTTCTTTCGTTGCGCACGCTGAATACGTGCAGCGCGCACGTTCGACGTTAAACGAACGCGTTTGCTTCACAACAAACTTCGCGGCGTGCGCGCGAGACGTGGCGGCGCTCCTCGCACTGTCACGCAGACGCGCCGCGATGGCGCGACGCCCCGATGATGGCTGGCGCCAGCACGCCTGGCGCACTTTCGTGAATGGCGCATTACACCTTTCACTCGATGGAAAGCAAAAGCTCGGACACAGATAAAGAGTTCTTTGCACTCTTTCTGCGCGCATGCGACTTCTTAGGAGACGAAGCTGCGGCAGTAGCCGGCGAGGAGCGCCTCACCGTCGTCCTCGACCGCGCCGAAGCGAACGCCGAAGGCGAGGCGACCAGGCTGGGTTAGCTGGCACCAGCGCACCCAGCCGCGCGCGCACACCAGCGCACCGTTCACGAAGAAGGCTACCGAGACCTCGTCGCCGACCTTCAGCGGCCGATTGGTGCTTGCGCGAAGGCCCTGCGGCGACACGTTGCCGGCGATGGCATCGTGCACGCGGCCGTTCACGATGACCGTCACGGTGCCCGCCAGAGGCGCGCGGTAGGAGGCGCGGCGATTGGGGACGGACTGCGCCGCGGGGGCGGTTTGCATCGGAGTGACCATGCCTAGCCTTGAGCAAGAGCCCGGCCAACGCGAAGATCACGGCGTTTTTCGCGAGCGGAGCGAATCGACCTCACACTTTATTGCAGCGTACCTTGTGCGCAGCGCACAGCATTCCGCGAAACGACTCGCGATTCCGGCGCGCGCGTTTGGTTCGGGGGTGGAAAACATTGCGAGGTCGTGCTCGCCGGTCTCCCGTGGGCCTCACCGACGCGGCGGCCCCGTGCGGTCGCGACCCACCGCGAACGCCCCCGCGCGGTATCTCGCGAGGGCGCAGTCGAAACGCAGCAGAAATGTCCAGACCCCGCGGAACGAGCGCTCCTCCTCGCCGGCGCACATCGCGACCCTACGCGACCACTGCACGCGCGCTACTGCAGAGCTGGAGACCGAAATCTTCCCCCGTCACAAAACGTGTATTTGGAACGGAACGCAACGGAACAGGACACCCACCTGCATCGCACCTCTCTGCGGTGAATTGCCCTCTATTACGGGACTCCCTGCTTCCGTCGGCGACGATAGTAAGTACGCACTCGCGACTATGTGTGCGAGATGCACTCCGCAGCGATGGCAGTTGAAACCGCCTCCTTGCGCCAGCTAAGGTGGTTCACAATGGCGAATTATCGCCGTTCTGCAGAGGAGAGCACGATGCGAACGAACCGACTCTTGACGACTGGCGCTGGTCTCGTGGTGCTGCTCGTCGCTGTTGCCTCGACCCATTGCTCCGACGATCCGGTGGAAGCCAAGCCCACCGATGCCGGGCCCGACGTTCGCCTTCGCCCCGACGGCAGCACGTGCGGCGACGCCGGCGCGCCGGTGCAGGCCAAGACCAACGCGCAATGCACCACCGAGCTGGGAGAAACCGCGGTATTCGTCCCGGCCAAGGGCGCGTGCGGAAGATCAAGACCGCCGATTGCGCCCTGGTGGAGGGCACCGTCGACTCCGACCGCACCCTGATCATCGGCGCGACGCTGCCGACCACCGGCGACGATGCGGCCTCCGGCGTCCTCATCATCAACAGCGCGCGACTCGCCATTCGCGAGCTCAACAATGCCACCAAGACCACTGGCGGAATCACATCGCCCGACAAGTGCGCCGCTGGGCGGCCGCTGGCGCTCGTGGTTTGCGACTCCGAAGACGACACCGCGACTGGGCACGACCGCAAGCGCGGGGCAACGCACCTGGTGAGCGATCTGGGCATCACCGCGGTGGTTGGCGGCTACACCAGCGGCGGCACGGTGGAGATCACCACCAACGTCACGCTCCCCGCCAAGGCGCTCACCATCTCGCCCACTTCGACCGCGCCGACGCTCACCGACCTTCCTGGTGCCACCGTCGACGGCGTGCGCCTGGTGTGGCGCACGACCCCTTCGGATGCGCTGCAGAGCCTCGTTTTGGCGCTCCAGCTTCAGGAGCTGGAAAAGCAAATTCGCCTCACGAACGGCAACGTCGATATCAAGCTCGGCGTGGTCTCCAAGCTCGACCCCTACGGGCAGGGCTTGCGCAACGCGCTCAAGGCGGCTGGGCAGCTCAACGGAAAGCCCGTTTCGGACGCGGCGAACGCCACCAACTTCGTCGACCTGACGTACACCGAAGGCAGCGCCACCGATCTCGCCGCCGCCGCCACGACGCTCGGCACTGCGCGGCCCGACGTGGTGTTGCTCGCCGGCACCACCGAGACCATCACCGGCATCTTGGTCCCCTACGAAGGGGTGGTGGCCAACAAGAAGCCCACCTACCTGACGCCCGACGGGCCGCGGACACCCGAGCTCCTCGCTGCGATCAAGGCCAATGCGTCGCTGCGCACCCGCGTCCGCGGCGTGGTGCCTGGCGTTCCCACCTCGCTCGCCGACAGCTTCTTCAACGACCGCTACAAGGTTGCGTTCCCGGGTGCCAGCGGCATCTCGTACGGCATGGCCGAGGCCTACGACGCCATCTACCTGTTGGCGTACGCCGCGGCGACCAAGGATGGGCTCCTCACCGGAGCCGACTTCGCCAAGGGGCTCGCCAAGACAGCGGGCGTCACTCCGCGCATCGACGTCGGCCCGGTGGGGTTGGCGCAAGGGCTACAGCTCATGAATGAGGGTCGCGGCATCAACTTCAATGGCGCTTCGGGGTCGCTCGACTTTGACGTCTCGAAGGGCGAGGCGCCAGGCGACTACACAATCTATTGCGTCAAGCTCGACGGCGCCGGCGAGCCCTTCTTCTTCGACGCAACCGGGCAGACCTACAGCGCCGAGCAGAAGAAGCTCGTGGGCACTTTCAACTGCAACTAGGCGGCCGCGCCTCCGTCTCATCCAACCGCCGCACAGTAATTTCGATGCCAAACAACAACACAAAGCGACGACCCAGTGCCGCCCTCATGGGAGCGCTGGTCGTCAGTTCCATCCTCTCCGGTCACTGCGCCTCCTCGAAGAAGTTCGAGGTCACGGCGACGCCGGTCGACAAGATCACGCTGGGCGTGGTGGTTTCGCTCACGGGCTCGTTCGCAGGCGTGGGCAACGACGAGCTGCGGGGCGCCAAGGTTGCGCAGCAACAGATCAACGCTATCGGCGGCGTCTTGGGAAGGCCCATCGAGCTCCGCATCGTCGACGACGCGTCGAGCGGCGCCATTGCCGCGACCAAGCTCGACGAGCTGGTCGGCCAAGGCGTGGTGGGCGTGCTGGGCGGCACCTCGAACGAAGCTGCCATCGCCATGGACCCCCTGGTTCAGGCAGACCAGGTGGTCGTGTTCTCGGCAAGCGCGACCACCACCTCGGTGGCCAGCAGAGTCGGCTCGAGGCCGTTCTTTCGCGCCTCTCCCTCCGACGCGCAACAGGGCAAGGGCCTGGCCAAGCTGGGCTTCTTCGGGCCCAACGAGGTTCCGCCGTTCTGCCGGAGTCTCTCCATCGTGGTGGCCGACGACGCCTACGGCCAAACCGTGGTCAACGAGCTGAGCGCCAAGTGGCGAAGCCGCGGCTCGGCCCTCGCCGACACCATCACCATGAGCTCGAAGCTCGAGGCGCCCACCGCCTATTCCGATTACGCCAATCGCATCGTGCAGGGAATGGTGGGCAAAGACGCCCCTTGCCAGGTGGTCATCGGGTCGGTCGAAGTGGGTAGCCGCTACATGATTGCCTTTCGTGACGCGGCAGCGCAAAAGGGCCTCGACCTCTCCAAGGTTCAGACGCTCGCTTCCGACTCGCTCCGCCAAGACAGCTTCGTGACCCGATCGCTCGCCTCGCCGAGCAACCCGCGCAAGGACAGCGCCGCCGAAGGCACGTTTCTCTTCGCGGCCTCTCCCGACGCCACCAACTTCGAGCGCTTTCGCGTGCTTTACCAGTCCCAGTTCCCCGAGGTGCCGAGCTTCACCGCGGCGGCGGCCTACGATGCGGTCGTGCTCATGGCCCTGGCCATCGAGCAGGCGCAGACTGCGTCCGACGCAGTTGCGCTGCGCACCGCCATTCTCGAGCTGACCAGCATCGGCGACCTGAAGACCTTCGAGGACATCAAAGGCTTGTTCGCCACCGTGCGGCGTGGCGAGCGCCTGGCCTACCTTGGAGCATCGCAGCAGCTCCTTTTTCGGCCCGATGGCAGCGCCAGTCCCGACTACGCAGTTTACCAGATCGTGAATGGGGCCTTCGTTCCCAAGCGCGTCTACAAGGCAGGAGAAGTGGAATGAAGAGCCGCATTCTTGGGCTTGGGCTTGGGCTTGGGCGCGTGATCGCCGCGTGCCCGCTCTTGCTCGCCCTGGCCTGTAGCTCCACCGCGGGCGACCCCGTTGCGCTACGCTACTCGGTGGAGTTCCCTTCGCGCGCCGCTGCGGTAGCTACCGACCGCGTGCAAGTATACGCATTCTCCGGTCGCCTCGACTGCTCGGGCCTCATCTCCAGCTATGGTCCCCCCTCTTCGTGGGCCACCCCGCCGGTGAGCGAGACAAGCGCGGTCTCTCCCTGTCAGTTGGCGAATGCGACCCTGGCCCTGCCCTTCGGTGAGTACACGCTGCTCGCGGTGGGCACCGCGGGCACGTCGGAGCTGCTCATCGGCTGCGCCAACCAAACCTTCAACGGCAAGGTCGAAGTACTGCCGGTGCGCCTCACCATCTTCGACTTTGCGCGCCCGATTCCTCCGACCGACTGCACGTTGGCCGACAAGTGCGGAGGTCGCTCGTGCGGAAAGTAGACGCGTTGGTCGTGGGAAACGGTCCCGACGCGCCATCGGAGGGCGAGGGGAACGATGGCGTTCGCGCGCCGGAGCTGCTGCGCCGCTATCGAGCGTTCGCCCGGCTCGGGCGCGGCGGAATGGCCGACATCTTTCTCGCCATCGCCGAGGGTACGGCCGGCGTCGGCAAGGTGGTGGTCATCAAGCGCATGCGCGCCGACGTGGGGTCGGAGAACGAAGAGCGATTTCGTTCGATGTTCTTCGACGAAGCCCGGCTGACCACCCAGCTGAATCATCCGTGTATTGTACAGATGTACGAGGCGGGCGAGGAGCAGGGCAACCTGTTCATGGTCATGGAGTATCTGGAAGGACATACCCTCCAGGCACTGAACCGCGTGGGGCGAAAGCAAAGCGATGTGCTTTCGTCGGCGCAGGTGTGTCGCGTCATGGTCGAGGTGCTCTCCGGGCTTCACTACGCCCACGAGATGCGCGACTACTCGGGTGAGCCGCTCAATATCGTGCATCGCGACGTGAGCCCGCAGAACATCATGGTCGGCTACGACGGCCGGGTTCGCTTGCTCGACTTCGGTATCGCCAAGGGCGCGCTCCAAACCTCGCAGACCGAAGCGGGCATTCTCAAAGGCAAAGTGCGCTACATGGCGCCGGAGCAGGTTTCCTCTACCGTCACCGTCGACCGCCGCGCCGACGTGTTCTCGGTGGGGGTCGTGATGTGGGAGCTCATCACCGGCGCGCGGCTCTTTCCCGCCGAGAACGACCTCAGCTCGCTGCTGTCGCTGGTGAACCCGAACCTTCCGGCGCCCAAGGCTTCGAGCGCACTTCCGAGCATCGACCCGGCCCTGGAGGCGTTGCTCGCCAAGGCGCTGGAGAAGCTCCCCGAAAACCGCTTCGCCTCTGCGCTCGAGATGAAGCAGGCCCTCGAGGCGTACCTGCGCGAAGCGCCGGAGGCGGTCTCGCTCGAGGACGTGGGCGTCTACGTGAACAAGCACTTCGCGGAGCAGCGAAAGCGCCTCGGCCTGCGCATTTCGAGTGAGCTCAAGTCGGCGCACTCCAACCCCGACAGCCGCATTCGCAGCATCGCGCGTCTCGACATGCTCACCGATCTCGATCAGCTCTCGAGCGCGCCCACACTCACGAGCACGCCGCCGCCCTCGGGCTCGACGCGCAACACGACCGTCGACGAGGCGCCTCCGCAGAGCGGCACCGTGGCGTCGGCCCCCGACCGCCGCCGTGCGCTCTGGCCCGTGCCGCTTCTCCTCCTGCTTCTGACCCTCGGTGGTCTCGCGGCGTTCTTCGCGCTGCGGCGCCCGGCCAACGACCCAGGCAAGGTGGCGACCGAAGCGCCAACCGCGCCTGGCACCGCGCCCGCCCCTCTGGCGGCTTTGCCGCAGTCCTCCGGCCCACAGGATCTCCCGTCGGCCGCCCCGCGTCGCGGCGAGCTGGTCGCGCCCCCCAGCGGGACGCGCAAGGTGCAGTGGCCGCAGCCGGTCGCCGGCGGGCGTCCGCAGCCCGGTTTGCCGTCGGCCTCAGCCGCAGCCTCGTCGGCTGCAGAGCCCAAGCCGGAGCCCGCTACCGCCGCGCCCCGGGAGCCGGGGTTTCTCACCATCGACACCTACCCATGGACGCGGGTCACGGAGGGGGGGCGGGTGATCGGCAATACCCCGGTGGTGCGCGCTTCGCTCTCGCCGGGCACCCACGTCCTCTCGCTCGACAACCCGGCGGAGAACGTTCACCAGACGACCACGGTGACGATCAAGAGTGGTGAGCTGGTTTCTCGTCGTTTGGCATTCTAATCGAGGCCGTGCCCGTATGATTCGCAGTCTGGTTATCATTCTCCTTTTCTCGACGACTCTCCTCGCGGCCGGCGTCGGCCACGCGGCGAACAACCCGCGCGCCCAGGCTGAGATCGCCGCCGCCGAAAAGGCCTATACCGCGCTCGACTACGCGCAAGCGCGGCAACAGGCCGAGCGGCTTCGGGAGCAGGGAGGCCTGACCCACGAGCAGCTCCAGCGCACGGTGCGCATCATCGCGCTGTCGAACGCCGCCCTCGACAAGCCCGACGCCGCGCGCGACGCATACACCTTGCTGCTGGCCTACGATCCGGACTTCAAGGTCGACACCAAGCTGGGGCCCAAGTTTCAGGAGCCCTTCGCCGAGGCGCGCGGCTACTGGAAAGCCCAGTCGAAGCGACCCGGCGTAGAGACCACCGCTTCGCTCCACGTGGGGGCGCTGGGCGCGATTCGCGTTCAAACCCGCGACCCCAGCGAGGTTGCGGTGCGCGTGGCCACGGGGTACCGCTGGGCTCCCGCACGTGAGTACCTGGTGACGTCGGCGCGTCTGGGCGATACGCAAGTCGACGTCTCCGCGCCGCCGGCTGGGGCTACCCGCCTCGACTACTACGTTCAAGTATTCGACGCGAAGGACAGCGTTGTCTTCGAAGATGGCAATCCCGAGTCGCCCAAGACCGCGATCGCCGCCGCCGACGCGGCGACCGCGCGCAAGAGCGACAAGAGCGTGCTCGCCAGCCCGTGGTTCTGGGTGGTTGGCGCTGCGGTGCTGGCCGCAGGTGGTGTGGGCACGTACTTCGCCGTTCGCCCCACCCAGTCGGACCCCACTTCGTTCCGCGCCACCGGCGTCGCCGTGTGTGGCGGCGCACCCTGCAACTGAAGAGGAGCGGGCGCGCTCCGGGCGCAACCCGGGCGTAGTCCGACCGTGCAAAGTACAACTATTCGATCCAGGTCAACAACTGCTGGCGCGATGGCGTTCGCGACAGCAAGGTCGAGTGCTACTTCATTATGAAGGACAAGAACCCGCAGGACCTCAAGCTCGCCTGGCCCGGCGCCACGCCACGCCCCACAGCAGCGGCAATGCATGCGATCTGGTGCCGGTAGACCAGGCGGGCAAGGTCGCCACGCCCGGCACGCCTGCACCGCCGACGACTGCCGCTGCTAGGCGCCGGAGTGTCAGGAGAAGTTCTGGCCGCCTTCGTGTAGGCCCGCTGGCTGCCGCGCGCACTGACAGGCTACGGGGCCGGCTTGCAGTCGAAGAGATCGGCGTCCTCTTCTCCCCAAGGGCGCGGATCGTTCACGGTACCGGTGACGGCGATCTTCGCCTTTGCACCCTTTTGCTCGGGCGGCGTCGAGCCTGCGGGGACTTTGCAGCGCAGCAACTTCTTGGGATCGGAATCGCCGAGCATGCCTATCAGCATGTTCTGGCCCCGGGAGATGGACTCGTAGGTGCCGATCACCGTGACCCTTTTGCCGATCCACTTGCTCGGTGCGGAAGCGAGACCCGCGGCGAGCTGGGGTTTGGTAATGGTGGCCTTGGGGCCTTGGCCCTTGGGATCGTCAGGAGGGAGTCCTGGCTTCTGACCGAGGATGGTCAGGCACTTTGCGTACGCGTCCCACGCCCGCCACAGCTTGTCGTTCTCTTCGAAGTTGTCGGAGCTGACCTTGGCCGGCATCTCGACCTTCTCGCTCCCGCTGTCTTCGGTGAGCATGCCGCGGCCGCCTAGCACGTCGGGGATCTGAATGGCGAAGTACACGGCGCAGGCGTGGCCGTCTTGCGCTGCCCACTGATACTGATCTTGCTTCTTGCCGACGAGGGCGTGGCTCTTCGACACCGTTTTGGTGGGCGGGCCCAGCAGGCTCAGCAGATTTCCGTAGGCGTCACCGTAGGGCTTCATTCCCTGGACCACGCCCTGCGCCGACGCCACGCGCTCCACCGTGAGGGGGCCGGCGAACGCGGGCGGCACGGGAACGACCGAGGCTGCGGAGGAGGGGGCGGCTGCAGATCGCAGGGTCGGTTGCCCCGCCGCGGCGCCCGCTTCAGAGGATTCGGAGGTGGTTTTGCAGGCAAACGAGAGGAGGACCAGCGCGGGGATCGCGGCCGAGAAGAGGAGGCGCATGCGGACTATTGCCGAGGTCGTTCGCTATCCGTCACGAAATCGTCAATCGTAGGCGCAGCCCGCGCGAGGGAAGTAGGCGTGGGTTTTGCCGTACACGATGGGGCCAGCGGCGATGCCGCAGTACTGTGCCCCGAGCCCTTGAATGGGTTCCGGAACGCGGGTGCATTCGGGGGATCGAATGCGCGCCACCGTGCCTTCTTTGGTTGCAAAGTACATGTTTGCGTACAGCGTGACCAGGAAGGCTGCGTGCTCCGCCAGCGCGCACGCAGCGGCGTCGGCGCCTTCGCCGATGACCAGCTGCCCCTCTCGGGTAGTGGCGGCCCACGCGTGACCGTCGCCGGTGACGCCCACGAAATCTCCGGTACCCGCGGAGAGGCGCGTGACGTGCTTTGCCGTGTCGACGTGATACGCAAGCCCGCCGTCGCCCAGGGCGATGACCGCGCCTCCGCGGAGCGCCAGAACGAGGCGGAAGCTGCCGGGGACCAGGAGCGTTGCCGCGCCCGACGGTCCGCAGAAGAGACCCTGGCCGGTGGCCGCGCAGCGCTCGGCCGCAGATAAGCCCACCGACGCACGCGTGTCGGGTGGGTACACCCACGGATCGGGCGCGCAGCCGCCCGGAGGACACGGCTCGGTGACGACTCGATTGCACAGCTCGGCCTCGTAGCTGAGCTTCGCGCACACGTCGCGGTGGGTCGTCGAGCAATACACGGGACCGCTCGGCGTATGAAAACCGTCGGCCTCCAGCGTCCAATCGGCGGGCGGATCGTCGAGGGGGGAGAAGGCAAGAGGCCCTGCGTCGCATGCGTAGCTCGGAGACTTGTACGGCGCCGGGCAGCGTGCGGGATCGAGCAGCGCGCAGTTGTCGACCAACGCCTGATGTGCTCGCGCGTCGACGAGCTGCGCGGCGTCGGCCGCGCCGGCGTCGAAGGTCGTTCCCGCGTCCGCGGTCGTTTGGCTGCCGCTGCCGCTTCCAGCGCCCGCTGCTGCGCATGCGCCGCATGCGAGCGCCCACCCCAGCAGCCCCGGCAACGTTGCTCTCCCCATGAGAGGAGGCTAGGCCAAGCCGGGCCTCTTGGCCAGAGCCCCGACGAGCTCTAGCGGGCGGCGACGCAACCGCAGTCGAGGACGTACCAGGTCCAGGCTTCCACGCGACCCTGGCCGGCGATGAGACCGGTGGCGCACTCCTGGTACACGTAGAGATCGCTGGTCCAGATGCGGCCCAGGTGGGTGTCGCCGCAGGCCTGCTTTGCCAGCGTGGTGCCCTCTACCTGCGTGAAGAAGGTGCGGTCGGGCAGCAGGTGACGCATCGGGCGCCCCCCGTTGGTGGCCGCGCGAAACACCAGGTCGGGCCGGTAGTAGAGAATCGCGATGGGCGCGCCGGTGGAGGCTACCAGCTGTGCGCCCGGTGGAAACACCGTGGCCTGGCTCCGGGCCGAGGCGAACGGCTTTTGCACATCCTCGGCGAGCGTACCCAGGCCCAGGCCATTCAGCAGGAGCACCCATGGCACAAGGAGCCCCAGCGCGGGGAGCCCGAGCGCGGAGCGGGTTCGCGCGAGCTGCAGGGCGACGGCCACGAGCGCAGCTGCAGCCGGCAGCGCGATGAAGACCAGATGCCTGTAATGTGCACCGGTCCGGGTGACGAACGTGTAGGTGAGGGCGGCCGAGGCCAGCGCCCAGCCCAGGCCGAACAGCGCCGCCTTGCGGTCGCGTCGCACAAGGACGAAGAGCACGAGCGCCGCCATGCCGGCAAACGTGGGGAGCTCCAGGCCATCGACGAGCGACGCCGAGGGCCACTCCGGCAGCATCCACGTGCCCTCGGCCTGAAAAAACGCACGCCGCCATACCCGCGCCACCGAGACGAAGCGAACGTCGAGGAGCCCGGCGCTCTCGTTCATGTGCATCGATCGCTCCGCGTGGGGCAGCGCGAAGACGAGCGCCAGCAACG
The DNA here is from genome assembly GCA_038210445.1 of Polyangiales bacterium. Lineage (GTDB taxonomy): Bacteria > Myxococcota_A > Polyangia > Polyangiales > Polyangiaceae > JABFRG01. The sequence continues at coordinate 109,211 of JBBQWQ010000021.1, read as the reverse complement.
GGCCCGGGGCGCAGGCGAGACCCTGCACCAGCGGCGCGAAGCTCCGAACGCGCACCGCGCGCACACCCACGGCCACCGCGATGGCCGAGGCCACCAGCAGCGACGCGTGCAGGTTGAGGAGCCCGCAGGCAGTGGCCGCGAAGAGAAGCGGCGCCAGGTGCCCACGGCGGGCGCGCGCGTACGCGAGCGACGCGGCCCAGCCGGTGAGGGCGATGCCGTGCGCCAGGCCGTACTGCCGGGCCACGAGGCCGCCCTCGAAGAGGCAAGGGTACGACAGCGCCAGAAGGCCCGTGGTCATCCACGCGGCGCGGGCGCTCGTGAGCGCACGCGTCAGGTGAAAGATGCCCCGCAAGAGCACGGCGTAGCCGGCGCCTGCGAGCACCGCCAGGCTAAGGTTGCCGAAGGCGCCGCCCACCACCTTCATGATGAGGAAGATTCCCGGCGGTACGCCTTCGATGCGCGCCACGTGGAAGATTTCGCCCAGTGGCAATCGCCCCACCAGAACGGTCTGCGCTTCGTCGCGCCACGGCTCGTGAAAGATGGCGGCGATCGCGCCCACCAGGAGCGCGGCCGCGAAGAACGGCCACTCGCGCCGGATCGAGAATCGCTGGGAGTGCGCGCGGCGACTCTGCATCGGCGCGCGAACTGTGCACGCTTACTTCACGTCGAGCAAGACGTTGCGGATGCGCGCCGTGAAGGGTTGGGTGGGGTTCGCATAGACGACGCCCACCAGCGCGGTCACCCTATCGGCGGCGGGAAACGTCAGCGTCAGCATGTCTGCGAGAACAGGCGTCCCGTCGACCCGCACGTCGAGCTTGCGCTGCGCCAAGTCGACCGCCAATCGCACGCGCCGCGCGCCGCCCGGCGTGAGCCCCACCGGCAGATCGTGCGGAACGGTCGCAGCCGAGGCCCCGAAGGTCTGCTCCACCACGCTGGTCTTGCCGGGACCTCCCGCCGCTCCCGGTGTCAAGAGGAGGGTCAGCGAGGCCACGTTTCCGAAGTAGAGTGCCATCGCTTGGGTCGGCGCCTCTGGCGACGCATCGAAGCGCAGCTCAAGCTCCAGGGCCACGCGCGTGGGCGAAATCGCTACCAGCTTTTCCAAGCGCGCGAAGCCCTCGCCGGCAAAGGCGGGCACCGTTGCCTGCAAACTTCCGCGACCGCCTTCGGCGAGGATCGCCAGCGAGGCACCGGGAATCACATTGCGGGTCGTCCAGCCGCCGCCGAGTGGTTCGAGGCGGTCGAACTCGTCGCAGAACGTGACAGCCCCGGCTTGAGAGCAGAAGGGGCCGAGGGCCTTGCCCACGTCGGCACCCGCGTCTTGCATGGCCGCCGGTGGCTCCGTGCCGAAGGAGTCGCACGCGGTCGCGACGGTCGCGACGGTCGCGACAAGTGCGCCGGCCACCACGCATCGGAAGCTCGCATTCATGAAGCCAACATACACGAGCAGCGGGGTCGCTCGCGACGCTACTGCTTGCTCTCGAAGTCGAGGAAGCGGTGCTCCAGCTCCCACTGCATCGCGGCGCGCTCGCTCTTGCCCAGGAAGGTCTTGCAGGCTTCGCTCGGGGCGTCGCCCACTGCGGTCGTCGCGTCGGCGGCGCAATCGGCCACGGGTTTCCCTTCTGCGACTGCGGTCCACAGGCTGTCGCCGGGGAGGAACGCGTGCTCGAGGCTGTTGCGCGCCATGGTTTTGAGCTGACGGTAGGTGAGCTTCTGGTCGGTGGCCGCGCGCACGTACTCGCCGGCGAGGCTCGAGCGCGAAACGCCCTGATCGTCGGTGGCGAGGGCCACCGGAACGCCTGCCTTCAGGTACTCGCCGAGCGGGTGCTTGGCGCCGGCGACTTCCAGGATCTGCGCGTTGCTGCTGAGGCACACCTCGACCAGCACGTTGCGGGCGCGCATGTCGGCGAGGAGGGTGGGCGCGTCGGTCTCGCTCAGCACGTCGATGCCGTGGCCGATGCGCTCGGCGTGGCCTGCGTCGATGGCGTGGCGCACATGGTAGGTGTTGGCGTCGGCGTAGGCGGCAGGCAGGAACTGCGGCGTGAGCTCGCCGGCGTGCAGCGTGACGTGGAGCGGGCTCTTCTTGGTCGCCGTGTACTTGGCGTACAAGAAGTCGAGCATCGCCATGTGCAGATCGTAGTTCCGCAGCGAGGTGGTGTCGTCTTCCGGCGAGGAGAGGTTCACGGCAACGATTTGCCCGGTCTTGGCCGCCATCTCGTAGGCGCTCACCAGCTGACCAAAGATGGTGTCGTTGGCGCCGGTGCGCGACACCTGCGCCACGAAGCGCACGCCCACTTTGCAGCCCGGCGCCGGGCTCGCGCCGTTGCACCCGAGGACGTTCTTGTAGGCGGCGCCCGCGGAATTCACCGCAGCCGCGTCGGCGTCGACCTGGGCGTTGAAGCCGGCGTTGGTGGTGAGGGTGTCGTAAAAGCCAGGCAAGGCATCGGCGGTGACGCTTCCGGAGAACAACGACGCGGCCAGGGTGCCCACGTTCTTGCCGAGGTTGAACATGGTCTCGACGTAGAGCTGGTTCTCGTCGGCGGCGCGGTTGAGCACGTCGGCGATGCTGTCGTCGCGATGGGCGCCGGCGATGGCGCCGTACTTTCCGAAGGTGGCGAAGAAGTGATCGTGGCCGGTCTCTGCGCCGGGCACGAAGTCTTTCATGCTCCACGCCTTGAGAATCTGCTCGAAGAACGCGCCCGAGGTGGGCGCCGGTTGCGTGGCGGCCGAGCACTGGTTGCCGTACACGGCTGCGAAGCTCGTGCTGTTGACGCAGTCGCCGTCGGCCTTGCCCCAGTCGAGGTACGTTTCGGCGTACACCGCGCCGCTCAGGTGGTTGTGCAGATCGCCGCCCTTGGGCACGGCCTTGGCGAACGCGGCCAGGTCGGCCGGGGCGCCCACCACCGCGTCGAAGCGGTCGGAGGCCCGTTGCTCCCAGGCGCTCGCGCACTCGGCCGAGGTTCCGGTGCAGGCGGGGCCGGCGTCGGGCTGCACTTCGCCGTCGGGGACGCCCGCGTCTTGCCCGGCCGGAGCCGGAGTGGCGCCGCCGCTCGAAGAACATGCCCAGCCGGAAGCAGCCGAGAGACCAATCAGGCAACCAAGGACCGCTACACGGGACATCGACACGCTCGCTGGGCAAGTTGGGCGCTGGATTACAGCGCCGCAATCCTGCACCTTTTCCACGAAACCGTCGCCGACGCAACCCGAGCGGTATCGATAGCGCATCGCGTTGCGCAGCGGTGGCACCAAAGCGCCGCCCGTGACACGAGCCCGTGGGGGGCGGCCCATTGCCGGCCCGCGCGCCCCGAACGCGTGCGATTCTCGCCCCGAATCGTACGGTCGACGCACGAAAGGAACCTCGAAATGCCCCACAAGAACACCATCTGCCTCTGGTTCGAACGAGACGCCGAAGTGGCCGCGCGCTTCTACGCGGCGACGTTTCCCAACAGCGAGATCACCGCGGCGCACAAGGCGCCCACCGACTACCCCGATGGCAAGGAAGGCGACGTGCTGACCGTCGAATTCACGGTCCTCGGCATCCCTTGCCTGGGGCTCAACGGCGGTCCTCGATTCCGACACAGCGAGGCGTTCTCGTTTCAGATCGCGACCGAGAACCAGGAAGAAACGGACCGCTACTGGGACGCCATCGTGGGCAACGGTGGCCAGGAGAGCCAGTGCGGATGGTGCAAGGACCGCTGGGGGATCTCGTGGCAAATTACGCCGCGCACGTTGACCGAGGCGATGGCCGCAGGCGGGCCCGAGGCGAAGCGCGCTTTCGCGGCCATGATGCCCATGAAGAAGATCGACGTGGCGCGCATCGAAGCGGCGCGGAGAGGTTAGGCGGCCGACGGTACCATCCACAGGCCGACCACGCGAAAGGGCGCGTGCTCGGTGACGCGCGCAGACCTGTGTGTCAACGTGGCGTGAGACAGCCCCTGCTGGATATCTCTGTACCGATGGAGGGAGAATGGTGCATCGAACGTGCTGAAGAAACCTCCGGCAGCTGATCCCAAGAAGTCGCCCGACGACGAGCCCGAGGAGCACGAACTCAGCGAGAGCGGAGCGGCCGTGGAGAGCGTGCCTGCGCGCACACGGGCGAAGAATCTCGGCCGCGGCCGCTTCGCTCAAGGACTTTGTGCCGACCAAGCCTTCCGGAGCGGGGTGGGCCGGAACGGAGCCGGGAGAAACGCGCCCGACGCCAACATGCCGAAATCCGTGACCCTCCGACGTTGGATGGTGGGCCCCGCAGTAGGTACGCTTCTTCTGGCGTGTGCTCGCTGCGCGTCAGCTCCCTCGGGTACGTCGACTGTCGACGGCGGGGCAGACGCCGCTTGGGAATCGTCAACGCGCGATCGCGTCGACACTGGGGTCGAAGTGCCGGACGCTGGCGCTGGCTGGACCTGGTTCGGCGCCCTCGGACCTTCGTGCACCGGGTATTCAACGGCAGATGATCCCAAGACCGCGCTGCCCGCCATCGTGTGGCAGGCGTGCACCTCACCGCCCTATACATCCGGAGCAACGGCGTGTTCCGAATGGGACTGGACGAAGTTTACTTCACCCACCACGCCGCTCCAGGGCAGCGTCGAAGTGTCTGCAGATGGGCGATACCTTCGCGTCGCGAACCTTCTTGAGTCATCGGGCGATCTCTACGATGAACGTCGCTCCATTTATGCGATGCCGTCCCTCGAACCGCTAGCCGGGCTCAGGTTCCAAATACCAGGAGGCGCCGTTGGAGGAGCGTTCGATGCCTGCCAAATTGAGCCCGCAGTCGGTGGTCTTGGGGAGCCATACTTGTTCGAGTACACGCGCTTCGCGGTTCTAGACGGCCCCCTCAGCGCTTGGGGGAAAGCTTCCCAATTTCCTCGCCTTGCCCCGGCGTATACGCCGCTCCCCGATCTCGCGAAGTTTCAGACCAGCTCGGCCACAACCATCGCCTTCGAGACGCTCGGCAGAGTGGTTCGCGTCAAGCGCAGCGATTTATCGTGGGCTCGCGCGAGCACAGGCAAGGCGACCGTGCCGTTCGTCGTGCATGATGACGTGTTCGTTCGCGACTCCACGCCGTCCTGGTATCGCCTCTCGCGGGTCGAAGCAGACGGCGAGGTTGTTGTCGTTCGCGACAAGCCGCTTCACCACGTGTTCGGCCTCACGTACGACGGAAGCTCCCTCTACTGGATCGAGCTATCCGGTGGCGTATCGCCCACCGTATCGCAGACCCACTTCGAGCTGTGGCGCGCTTCGTACACGCGCGACATTGCGGCGCTCAACAGCAGCGCCGAGCTCGTCGTCGCGCTCGACGGGACGTTCAACTATGGGTACTCGATGGTCCACGATGGCGTCTTCGCTACGAGCATTGCCAACCAGGCGCTGGTGATTCGGCTCTCGGACAAGCGGGTGAGGATGCTCCCGGCGGCTGCCGACGTCTCGTCCGGTGCGTTCTATGTGGACCGCAACGACCTTTGGGTGAGCTACGAGACCACGAAGCCCGTTGCCGCCCACTACGCCAAGGTGACCATTGACTGGTGACGGAGGGTTGCAAATGAGGGTGCCGCGCTCACTTGGCGGCGAGGAGCGCGTGCAAAGGACGACAGCTGCTGCATCCTCGACAGGCCAGGTAGCGCCCCCAATGCAACTCGGCCGCTTCTCCCCCGCTGCGAGTGAGCCCGGGTCACGAGCTGGCCTCTGGACGCCGTCTACGCGACCAGCGACGGCAGGCGCCGACGGATCGTTGGTGGTACCTGCTGGAGTAGTCGCGTCCGCGCATTGGCTACAACGGCCAGCGGCGCTATCGCTCAGCGATTCCTTGCCCCGACGGGCGGAGTACCTTGGGTGTGCGTGCGCAACGACGGCACCTTCGAAACGACGATCGTGGCCGAGGTCGCAGGCCGAGAGGCCAACGCTGTAACCGTCGACGGCACCGCGGGCGACGCGACGGAACGAAGCTCGGTGCGCCGACTTCCGCGCTCTAGATGCCCGAAGCCAATGCAGCCTCAGCTTGCCACGCCGAGCTGCCAAGGGCGAGCGCCGCGCCTCCTGCACGTTTCCGGTCCCCGGAAAGCGTTGGGTTGCATCATAACTCGCAAAATCCTAGGAGAAGAACATGAGAAGCGTGATGCGTGGAAACGTGAAGCGGGCGATGGTGACGGCACTCGCGTGGGGCCTGGTGGGCTGCGCCGGCGCAGCTCCCGGCCCCGCGGCGAATCCTGGGGCAGGGCAGGGCGCCGGCGGGCAAGCCGCGGGCGGCGCGACGTCGCAGGCAGACGCCAAGGTCGCTGGCGCCAAAGACCCGGCGGCCGCGCCGCCGATCTCGAACCAGTTCTGGTGGCCCGAGCGTCTCGACCTCTCACCGCTCCGCCAACACGCCGCGGAGTCCGACCCCATGGGCAAGGACTTCACCTATGCGGAGGCGTTCAAGAAGGTCGACCTCAAGGCCGTGAAGAAGGAAATCGAGCAGACCCTCAAAACCTCGCAGGCTTGGTGGCCGGCAGACTACGGCAGCTACGGCCCGTTCTTTATCCGCATGGCCTGGCACAGCGCCGGCACCTACCGCGTCTCCGACGGTCGGGGCGGCGCGGGGGGCGGGCAGCAGCGCTTCGAGCCGCTCAATAGCTGGCCCGACAACGCGAACCTCGACAAGGCGCGGCGCCTGCTATGGCCCATCAAACAGAAGTACGGCAAGAGCCTCTCGTGGGCCGACCTCATGGTGCTCGCGGGCAATGTGTCTCTCGAGTCGATGGGCTTCAAAACGTACGGATTCGCCGGCGGCCGCCGCGACCAGTGGGAAGCCGATACGGTTTACTGGGGCCCGGAACGAAAGTTTCTCGCGAACGAACGACACGGCGCCGATGGCAAGTTGGCCAAGCCCCTGGCGGCGGTCCAGATGGGCTTGATCTACGTCAATCCCGAGGGGCCGAACGGAAAGCCCGACCCTCTGGCCTCGGCCAAGGACATTCGCGAGACCTTCGGCCAGATGGCCATGAATGACGAAGAGACCGTGGCCTTGATCGCCGGCGGGCACAGCTTCGGCAAGGCGCACGGCGCTGCCGATCCCTCCAAGTGTGTGGGGGCCGCTCCTGCGGGCGCCAGCCTGGAGCAGCAGGGCATGGGGTGGAACAACACCTGCGGCACCGGCAGCGGCAAGGATACCGTCACGAGCGGCCTCGAGGGCGCGTGGGTGTCGACCCCGACGCGGTTCTCCATCGGCTATCTGGCGAATCTCTTCAAGTACGACTGGGTGCAGACGAAGAGCCCCGCCGGCGCCACGCAGTGGATTCCCAAAGATGGCAAAGGCGCGGGCACGGTTCCCGATGCGCACGACAGCACCAAGTCGCATGCGCCCATCATGTTCACGACCGATCTCGCGCTCCGCTTCGACCCGGCCTACGAGAAGGTGTCGCGGCGATTTTTGGAAAACCCCAAGGAGTTCGAGCTCGCCTTCGCGAAAGCCTGGTTCAAGCTCACCCATCGCGACATGGGCCCGCGCGCGCGCTATCTCGGAGCCGAAGTGCCGCAGGACTCTCTCTCGTGGCAAGACCCGATTCCGGCGGTGAACCACAAGCTCGTAAGCGACGCCGACGTCAAGGATCTGAAAAAGCGGATTCTCGCTTCGGGGCTGGCTGGCAGTGATCTCATTCGCACAGCATGGGCCTCGGCCGCCTCGTTCCGCGGAACAGACAAGCGCGGCGGCGCCAACGGCGCACGCATTCGCCTCGCGCCCGAGAAGGACTGGGCGGCGAACGATCCGGATGCGCTTCCGAAGGTGCTCTCGCGCCTGGAAGACATTCAGAAGGACTTCAACAAGCGCGCCGGCGCTACCAAAGTGTCGCTCGCCGACCTCATCGTCCTGGGCGGCTCGGCGGCCCTGGAGCAAGCGGCCAAGGCAGCGGGCTTCGACGTGACAGTACCCTTCGTGCCCGGGCGAATGGACGCGACGCAAGAGCAGACCGATGTAGCTTCGTTCGCGTTCATCGAGCCTACCGCCGACGGCTTTCGCAATCACTACGGCAAGGACAGCCGCCTACCGCCCCTTTCGATGCTGGTCGAGCGCGCCAACTTGCTGACCCTTACGGTGCCGGAAATGACCGTACTGGTCGGCGGCTTGCGCGTGCTCGATGCGAACACCGGTCACTCCAAGAACGGCGTCTTCACCAGCCGGCCCGGTACGCTGACCAACGACTTCTTCGTCAATCTGCTCGACATGTCGACCAAGTGGCAAAAGTCGGCGACCGCCGAAGGCCTGTACGAGGGCGTCGATCGCGCCAGCGGAAAGCCCAAGTGGACCGCGACGCCGGTCGATCTCATCTTCGGATCCCACTCGGAGCTTCGGGCCATCGCCGAGGTGTACGCGGCGGAAGACGGGAAACAGAAGTTCGCCCAGGACTTCGTGAAGGCGTGGACCAAGGTGATGATGCTCGATCGCTTCGACGTGAGCGCGCGCTAGCTGCGTCGCCGTCGCGCGCCCGTCGGACTGCATCAGCGGCATGCGTGGCACTCGGGAGTGCCACGCATGCCGATCGCCATTTCGGCAATGTGTGTCAGGGCTTCAGGATCGAGAAATCGGTCGAGACGTTGACCAACTTCCCGGAGCTGTCTTCCTTGCGATAAATGTATTGGTTGCCGGCGTCGGCGGGGCAGTTGGGCGCGCCCGGCTTGGTTTGCATGAACCAGTCGGAGCCGGCGCTGCAGCGGTAGGTGGGAATGCTGGTGCCCTTTTCCTTGGTTTTCCAGTTGAGGAGCACATCGCCCGAACCCCGCCAAGCGTAGCCAGCGATGCGGACGGCGGTGGCACGCTGGCCACTGCCCACTTTGTTGGAGGCACATACCGCGCTCGCCACGCGCATCACCTCGGCCTCGCTGGGCGCGTCGGTCCAGTCGTTGAAGATGCCCATCGGGTACTCGTTGACGACGTACGGACCCTTGCCTATCGGGTTGTTCGGTAGCGACGCGCCCACGCCCGCGTTGCCGAACCACGCCGTCTCCATGCGGCACTCTGCCACCGGAATGGTGTCGGGGTTCCACTTGGACGCGAGCTTACCGAACAGCACCTCGTTGTTGCCCGCGATGAGCTCGCAGCCACTGGCCACGACCTCGGCCTTGGTTCGGGTGGTGATGGTCCAGTCGTGCGGGAAGTTGGCGACGTTCGGTGAGGTTTTCTGTCGGCATGCAAAGGCGCGGAGCTCTTTCAGCGGTCCGTAGTCGGGCTCCTGCTGGGTGCCCCAGACAATGCTTGTCTTTCCCGAATCGGTCTCGGAGCCACCCAGCTTGATGCCGCCCCAGCGGAAAATCTCGGTGTCGTAGCGGTCCCACCAGGTGTCGACGAAGGCAAAAAGATTGCCCGATAGCGCCCATACGTTGGAGTCGATCGAAGCGCCCATGCTCTGCTTCCACCCGCTTTCCGTGTAGCGAGAGAAGGCGTTGCGGGTGAAGCTGGCGTTGCCGCTGCCGTCTTGGTTGCCAAGCAGCGCCACGTGCCCGCCCACGCCGACGCTGAAGCCAATTAGGCCAATGCCCGCGGTCAGCTCGGCCCACGCGCCGAATTGAGGTCCCACCTCGGCCGCCACGCCGAGGCCGCCGTCTTCCAGCTTCAGGGTCGCCTTGCCGCCGACCTCGTAGCCGACGGTCAGCTTGAATTCCGCCAGGAATGGACCCACCGGCACCGCCGCCGACACCCCGTAGGCGTCGTTCTTCTTCCAGGCCGCGGGCTCGTTGAAGCCGCTCAGGTTCGGTGACACGGCCATACCGAAGATGGCCAGTGAGCCACTCTTGGTATGCAGTGCGTTCGCATCACCAGCCACGCCAAATTGCTTGGAAGCCTTGTCGTAGGTGTGATCGACCGTGCTCTCGATGGCCGCCTGGACGTTGAATATTGAAAAATCGATGCCGGCGGCGTGACCCTTGATCTCCATCGCTGCGCCGGCCTGCCTGCGCGTCTTGCCAGCACGAAAGGTGCTATTGGCATCCATGTCGAGGCCCACCTCGCCACCGGACTTGTAAAACCAGGGAACGCTGGTCAATTCGCGGGTGATCTCTTCTTTGTCGACCTTGGGGCCGGTGGGACGCATGGGCGGCGGCTTGCGCAGCTCGTGGCTCGACGTGTAGCGATCGAGGGTGACCGAATCGCCAGATTCCCACAGGCCGGCGCGGGCCTCGGCCAAGGTGCGCGCCCTCGCCGTCGGCAGCTGCTTTGTCTTCGGTTCGACCAGAGCCTTCATGCCATTGGGGCTGGCCCGCAGCAGCGTGGGCGTGGCGGCGGGAAGCTGCCCGCGCGATATCTGACGTTTGAAGTCGCGCAGCGATCGCGCAGGCTCACGGGTGCGCTCGGTGATGCCTCGGCTATTGAGGTAGTCTTCCATGACGCCATTGTCTTGCTGGTACTCACCGGCGGCCACCTTGCGCCCGTCGATATCGACCACGACCTTGGCGCCGGCTTTCAGGCCAGGCCCTGCGCTTCCCAGGGTCTGCGGTAGCGCCGTCGGGGCGATGGCCGCGCGCCCGGTAATGACCGGAATCAACGGCCGCTCGTCGAACGCAGCGTGCTTCATGCGCCCGCGCTCGACCACCATCGCAACCGCCGGCGTCGCGCGCACGAGCTCGAAGTTCGGTTTGAGGGTCTGGCGCTTGTTGGCCACCACAGGTGCGCCGCCGAAGGGATTGGTGGGCATGGCCACGTTGCGATTCGCAGGCGGTGCGGGCACCGTCGGGACCGTCCGCGGCACGGTGGGGGCCACCATTGGCCCCTGTGGGGGTCGGGCTGGAACCCGCGGCTGCTGGGCGACGGCGCCGCTGCCGGTGGCGACGAGGGCGATGAGAAGAAGCGGAACCAGCTGGTGCCGTGCTCGGGGTAGATAGGCTCTTTGCATACGAAGTTCCCTTGTCACGGCGTGCGGTTGGCGGGTGAAGCGCAAGTGGGGTTCATCGGGGGGGCGTAAACGTGGAGAGCTCGTGGCGCGTCCATTCGTCGCCACTCTTCTTCAGCCGTTCGAGGTGCCTGCATGCCGGCTTGTTGCGGCGGCAAAGGCTGATGAGCTTGGAAACTGAGGTCTTGCGGATGGATTCGTCGGCATCGCGCTCGATGCTGCCCGCGATGGTGTCGGCGATGGCGTCGTCGGGGGTACGCAGCAAGACCGCGTCGATGGCGGCTGCGCGCACCGAAGCATCGGCATCGTGCTGGATGGCTTCGAGCATCACGTCGCGTGCCGCCGCCGTGGGAATGAAGCGATAGGCGCTCACCGCTGCGCGTCGCACGCCCGGCGCCTCGGCGCGTCGCCAGAAGGCGAGCTCGTCGGTTAGCCAGGGGGAGCCAGCGTTGCCCAGCGCCTCCAGCGCCCGCGTGCGCGCCACGTCGTCGGGTGCATTGTGCACGCGTTGCACGAGCCGCTGCAACACCGGGCGGCCGCGCGCAGGGAATGTGGCATCGAGCTGGCCTGCGGCCCGGCCCAGGTAGAGCAGCGACGCGTGCGACCAGGGCTCCGCCGCGGCGTTGGCGGAGGCCTCCAGCAGCGCGATGGTCGCGTCGGTGGGCGCATCGACGCGGCTCAGCGAGAACATCGCCGCTTCACGCGCGGGATCTCGCGGCGGGCGCGATGCCACGACCCGCCCCAGGCTCTGCTGCGCTTCCGGCGAGCCCACTTCGCCGAACGCGCGCGCTATCGGCAAGAAGGCGTCTTCACCGGTTTTTGCGTCGAGCAATACCTTCTCCAGGTACAGGCGAGATTCGGGAGAGGCTTCAACCGCCGCCACCAAGATCTGGTCATACGTTGCAGCCTCCTGGCTCGCGGGCGGCGGTGGGTGGGCGCGTGCGTCGGTGACGATGGCGGGCAGATCGATGCTGGCCAGCAACGCCTCGTGCAGTCTCCGTTGCTCGGCCGCGCGCAAGGCCGCGGGATCGAGCGCGCGCGGTGGCCCCAGGTGCGGCAATCGCTCTGCCAGACGCGCGCCGGCCGCCTCGGCGGAACCCTCGGTTTTGCCGGTGAGCCGGACCAACAGCGTGCTGTCGCTGGCGCCAACGCGAAGGTCGCCCAGCAGCTGTTCGGTGGTGAGCGCGCCGGCGGCCTCGACGAGCAGACCCTGCGCCACATCGACCTCGTAGGCGAGGTTGCCGGCCGCGGAGCCGCGACCGGTGGCGATGAGCCGCCCGAAGGCGCCTCCTGCCTCGGGCGCCGAAGTGCGCTGAACGAGCTTTTGAATCAGCGTATCGCCCGGTCGCGAAGGAGGATCGGAGAGTACGGAATAGCGGGCATGGACCTCGCCCAATGAATCACGCTCATCGCCTTCCCACGCGATCGCGTGGTCGGGAGGCGCTACCAGCTGCAAGAACCCGATGATCTGCGAGGCGAGGCGCGCCGCGATCGGATGCGTGGCCTCTTCGAGCGCGATTCCCAGCACCGCCCCCGATGCGCTGTAGTCCACCAGAAAGCCGCGCGCGAGCGGATCGAAGGTGGCGCGTGGCACGCCCGCAGCCCGACCCGAGAGCGAGACCTGAATGTCGTCCAGGCTAAGGCTGGCCAGCACGCGCGCAGACCCGTCGGGGCGACGCAGCACCGGGAGCAGCATCAAGGCGCCCGTGAAAACCGACGACACCCCGAGCTGTCGACGCGCATGGAGCGGCACTTCGCCGGTCTCGGCGTGGTCGAGCTGACCATCGAGCAACGCTTCCGAGCGAAGCTCGAGCGAGTAGGTGAGCGTGCGGCCGGGCACATAGGCGTGGACAAACGTAGGCGGTGCCGCATCGACCGCGCTGGGTGCGGCCGGAACCGTGCGCGACGACAGCGCAGCACCCGCAACCAGCAGGCCGCCCACCACGAGGGCTCCCAGGAGTCGAGCCGAGGGCTTCGTGGCCGCGATGCGCATTCAGCCTACTATAATACCAGGGCCCACGGTTCGTGCGTCGTCCGAATGGACTACGCCCGGGGCAGCCGCCGCAACGCGCAACGGAAACCGCTGCACGGGAGGGCATTGGTCTCGGCAGGAGGACGCCGCACCCCGAGCTGCACCGGGTACGGCCTACGGCGTCACCTTGACGAGGAAGATGTCGGTGACGCCGTTGCGAGCTAGGACGAGGTCGGCGGGCGTAGCCTGCGGAAAGCTGAGTGACGCCGCGGCGGCGTAGCTACCGACCGCCAAGACGTTGCCGCTCGGGTCCGCTGCGATGGCCGCACCCTGCACCGTGGCCCCGGAAGTTCCGGCGCAGAAGCTCCACCTGTGGGCGCCTGCCGGGTCGAAGCTCGCGATGAAGAGGTTCTGATCGCCCGCGCACGTGAGGGGCGCCGCGGCGACGCCGCCGGCGGAGAAGGCTACCGGGTTCTTCGCGAAGAATCCGACCGTGGTGGCCCTTCCGCTCGCGTCGACCGCTACGCCGCTTGCGAACGGGGCGGTGGTGGTCTCGCCGAAGCCGCGGCTCCAGGCGTGCGCACCGCTCGTTCCGAGCTTCGTCAGAAAGGAATCGCTCGTGCTCTTTGCGGTTAGCGCGTTGCCGCCCGCCGTTCCTGTCCCGGCGAAGTCGACCATTCCTCGGAAGCTGCCTCCGTACACGATGTCGTCGTTGGCCGCGGTGGCAACGAGCAAGGGAGCCGCGTCGGGCAAGCCCTTGCTCCACAGGTGGCCGCCTGCGGAGTCGAAGTGCGCGATGAACCCGGCCGCGTTGCCTAACGCAGCGGACAACGGTCCGCCGCCAAAGTCGACGGTTCCGAACGTCGCGCCAGCGATCGTGACCGAGTTCTTCGTGTCCACGGCCACCCGGATGGACAGCTGACCGAACGTATCGCCGTAGCGGCGGCTCCACAGGTGGTGACCATCGTTGCTTGCCAGCTTGACGAGGAAGTAGTCGGGGCCGCCGGCGCTGGTGAGCGTGGGTGCCCCGGGGTCGGCGGGCGACGCGAGGTTCAAGGTGTTGAAGAAGGTTCCCGCCAAGATCACGTCGCCTCCCGTGTCGACCGCCAGCGATCGGGACGACGTGCCTGCCCCATTCTCGAAGCCGCGCACCCACAGCTGGTTTCCGTTGGCGTCGAGCTTTGCGACGAACGCCGCGCCGGCGCCCAGGACGACGATCGGTGCTCCGCCGAAGCTCACGCTACCGTTCGTCCTACCCGCGAAGAGCACGCTGCCGCTGGGGTCGGTCGTCATCGAGACGGTCGACACGCTGCCTCCGGTGGCCGCCCACTTCTTGCTCCAGAGGTGCTGGCCGGAGCTTCCGAGCTTTGCGAGGAACCCCACGGTGGTGGCGCTGGTGAGGGCCTCGACGCCCGACGGGCCGGTCCCCGCGAAGTTCACGGTGCCGGTGAGCTCTCCAGCGATGAAGACGTTGCCCGCCTTGTCGGTGGCGACCGCCGTGGCAGACGCCGTTCCCGACTCGACGAAGTGCTTGGCCCACTGCACAGTGCCCGGCTTGGTCGCGGGCGCTGCGTCGGAAGCGGGCGCGTCGGACCCGCTCTGCGCGTCGTCCGGGACCCGCTGGATGGGCGGTCCGCTGTCGGCTTCTGCCGGGCCTGGGCTCGCTGCGTCGTCGGAGCACGCGGCGGCCCAGCTAATCAACAGGACGAAGCTCGGGAAGACCGCGCGAGCCATGAGTCGATGTGAGCGCATCGTTGATAGTCGCGCGCCACCCCGCGCGGCGCAAACGCGAAATCCGCGTGGGCCCGTGGTCATTTTCATTGCGCCTCGAGCCCAGAGCCGCCGGATTCTTCTCGAAAACGTGGTGTACCGCGCAGCCGGCACCTCTTGGCGGAGGCGCCGGGTCGCGGGTGGCGGCTCAGCGGGGTGGAACGCTCTTGCCGAGCTGGAAGCGGATGCTCCACTCAATCCAAGTAGGGAATCGCGATGGTTCCGCCGCTACGAAGAAGCGGTATCAGCGCATCGTCGCTCCACGCACCACCACGTCGGCGGTCGCGGGAAGGACAAGCCACTCCGGCTGGGACCAAGCGCGAACGCTGGTCCGCACGTGGTACGTTCCGGCGGCCAGGGGCTTGGTCGCAATGGGGATCATCACGTCGGTGCCCATGCAGCTCGCCAGGCAATCTTGCGGGCGGGTCGCTGGCCAGGCCACGTGGCTGGCCTGCCAGGTGATCGCGTCTTCGATGACGCCGCCCGGCAGGAGTGGGACCACGACGCCGCGCGGGATGGTCATGTGCGAGCACGTCATCCCCATGCACTTGGCGTTCGGCGTGATGGGCATCGGGCCCGCGGGCGGTGCGATGGCGACGTTCTTCTCGGTCGTCACCACCATGCTCTCGGTGGCGGGAAGCTCGGTGCGGACCGACACGGTGTGGTCGGACACGTTGGTGATGCGAACGTCGAAAACGACGCGTCCTCCGGGAGCGACGGTGGGCGTGCGGGGGGTGAACGTGACGCGCAGATCGGAGGCGCGGGGCGCCGCGCCTTCTAGGCATTGATGCTCCGCGTCGTCGGCCGATCGCGTAAGGCTCGCCTTCTTGACTGCGCAGGAAGTCTGGGAGGCAGCGTCGGCAGGGCCCTCGAGCGTGGCCGCAGCGTCGGCGATCTCCGCGGCCGCGTTCACGACGCCCGCGTCCAGCGGCGGGTTGACCTCGGCGGGCTTTGGCGGTGGGGCGCCACCGCAGGCCGCGCAGGCCGAGAGCGCGAGGAGAGCGAGGACGGCGCGATGGTTGGGTGCGAAGGTAAGCATCGTCTTGTGTGAAACGGGAGCGTAGCGCGAGTCTTACACCGCCGCACGGCACGTCGGTGCGCTGCCCGTAGCGCACGGACAGTGGGCGCCAACTGCGATGTGACGATTGCGGCGGAGGAAGGCGCGTGTCACCGTCTGGCCATGGATCCTACGCACCGCACGCGGTCGCTCTCTCTGCTCGCCGTTGGCCTTCTCTTCGCCTGCTCACAGGGGCCCTCGGAGACGCCGAGCCCGGCCACGACCACCGACGGGGGCGTCATCCCTGAGGCGGGGGCCAGCACCGTGGACTTCACCTTCCGCGTCACGGGCATGCGCGCCTACTTCCAATTGATGGGCGAGTCGCAGATCGAGGCGATGCTGGCGGTGGCGGAGGCGGAGTCCGGCAAGCGCGTCTTCTGGAAAGCGAGCACCATTCGCTCGACCGTCGACGTCGTCGAGTTCTCGGCGCCGGGTCTTTTGCAGAAAGGTGTAGCCTACAACCTCGGTGCCGCGGTCGGGGGCTACGGGTACCTCGAGATACCGCCGGTCACGGATCAAGTCGTCGTGGAGATGACGCAGGAAGAATACCGGACCAAGCTGGGCAACGAGTACAAGCGGGCCTACGATCTGCTCACCACGCCGCTCAAGCTCAAGCCCGGTACCTACGAAGGCCGCGTGGCCGCGACCGGCACGCAGATCCAGTACGTCGTGGGGGCCGACGGGTACTTGAGCCCGGTCCACCTCATCTACGGATGCGCCGGAAGTACGCCGACGTGCGGAGGGCCGTCGGGGCAGTCCGTGGAGCCGTGCTCGCGCTCGCTGGTCCGCGGAGACACGGAGCAGGCGCACATTGGCACCTCCGTGAGCTCCGGCCTGAGCCTGGTGGGCGACATTCGTGCAGACGCCGACAAGCTCGTCTTCGCCGGGAAGGTCGCGAAGACGAATTGCTGTGCGGAAGCGCTGAACCTCGACCTCGTGCGCATCTCGAACAGCACCCAGGGCTGCAAGTAGCCACTACGAAAGCGCTGCATCCGTCAGGGAGAAGGCGGGTCCTCAATTGTGATTCGCATGGCTCTGGCGTCTGCCGCCGTGGCCGCGCAGGAGCCGTCTGCCCCGATACGGAGAGACCTCGAGGAATCACCGTCCGCTTCAACGGACACGTTTTGACCGTCGCGACCCGCCGCTCGCACTCAGCTCAGGGCTGCGGCGGCGCCGCGTTGGCCATCACGCCACACGGCAATGCCTTGGCCTTCCACGAATTCCGGCGGCCTCGCCGCTTCGGTCTCGCTGCCGCGCTGCGACTGAAACGTACATGCGACTTGGACGCGCACCTCTCCCAGTAGAACTAGCCTACTCGCGCACCATGGGCTCGCGCTGGCGGGCGAATACGGCGATGAGCGCGGCGCCATCGGTGGTGACGTTCTCGATGCGAAGTCCGAAGCCGGGCACCAGGCTGGCGCCTTCGTCGTCGACCAGATCCTGACGGAAGAGCACGGTGCCCTCCACGTCGCAGTTGGCGCCGCCGGGGAAGGCGAGGCGCGCGGTGGCGCGGGCGCCCAGGGGCGGCAGCCTTTCGTAGGTGGCCACGAAGAGGCCGCCGTGGGCGATGACGTCGTTGCCCTCGAAGCCGCGGAAGAAGTTGCTGGGGCTGCCGGCGTCGAGGGCGACCTCGTAGGAAAGGCTACTGCCCGATGGGGCCCGGAGCTTTTGCTCCATGCGCTCGAGGATGCGCGCCAGATCTTCGATGCGCGCCGCCACTTCGTGCCCGCCGCCGCCCGCTTGCGGAACTTGACTGGGCCCCTTGGCCAAGGCGGTGATGACCTGCGAAAGAAGCGCAGTATGCTCGGCCACCACCGCGGTGAGCTCGGCTGCGCCGCCGCTCTCCAGATGAAGGTCTACCCGCGGGGCCTGCATGCGAGAGAGTGTAGCCTGCACCTTGTCGAGGAGGCCGCCCCAGTCGGGGGTGCGCGCTTCGTCGCCCAGGCCGCGCTTGAGGGTCTCGCCAATGCCCTGGAGCTGCGAATCGAGGCCGCTCAGGGTGCCGGTGACGCGGGCCACGGGATCGTCGTCTTTGCCGCCCATGCGCTTCTTGCGCAGGAACTCTTCCTTGATGGCCTTCCAGCGCTGCTGCTGCTCGGGGGCGATGCGCCCGCGCATCTCGGCGAGCTTGAGCACGTTCTGCTCGGCGCTGGTGGTCAGCGTCTGCGATTCGCCCTTGTAGTGATCGTCGATGAGCCGCAGGAGCTCTTCCTGGTTCATGGCCGGCACCACTTTCTCGGCCAGTTTGTTCATGTTGCGGTAGCTGCCCTGTAGCTTGAAGGGTGGCTCGGTGCGGTAGCTGTCGTCTTGCGAGGCCGAGGCGATGTACTCGCGATTCACCTGGAGCAGGGTGGTCTGCACGGTGAAGAGCCGCTGGAACACCGCGGTAAAGTCCTCTACCTCGGCGCCCGAATACCCGTGCGAGAGATCGGTGAGCGGCACTTCCTCGCCTTGCGCCAGGCGAATGAGCTTGTGCACGTCTTTTGGCTCGCGGCCAGCCAGCGGCGCCAGGATGGAGCTCGAGGTGAGGGCGTTCTCCAGGTAGGAGAGCGCGAAGATGTCTTCCTTGCCGCCGAGAATATCGCCCAGGTTGTAGGTGTCGGCGCGGTTGGCCAGCATGTCGGGAATGCGGAATCGCTCGCCCGACTCGGTATACGGATTGCCGGCCATGACGATGCAGAATTTCTTGCCGCGAAGATCGTAGGTGCGGGTCTTGCCCTTCCACACGCCCTCGATGCGCCGCTGGGCGTCGCACAGGGAAATGAACTTTTGCAGGAGCTCGGCGCTGGTGTGCTGAATATCGTCTAGATACAGCATCACGTTGTTGCCCATCTCCAGGGCGAGGCTGATCTTCTCCACCTCCTGGCGCGCGGTGGCGTTCTTGGCCTCCGCCGGATCGAGCGAGGTGACGTCGTGGCCCAGGGCCGGGCCGTTCACCTTCATGAACACCAGGCCGAGCTTCGAAGCCACGTACTCCATGAGCGTGGTCTTGCCGTACCCGGGCGGTGAGATGAGCAGGAGCATGCCCATCAAGTCGGTGCGCTTCTTCTCGGAGACGTCGCCAATCTGCTTGGCCAGGTTGGCGCCGATGAGTGGCAAGTACACCTCGTCGATGAGGCGATTGCGCACGAACGAGGTGAGCACCCGCGGCGCGAACTCGGTGATGCGCAGTCGGGCCTTCTCGCGCTCGAGAATCTCGGTGCGAAGCTTGCGGTAGGCGCGAAAGCGCGGCAGTTGCTCGCTGATGAAGGCATCGACCCGGGGCAAGAGCTCGTCGAGCGAGACCTCGAGCTTGCGGTCCTCGATGCGCGCGTGACGACCCAGAAGGCCTGTGACCTGAACCCGCGTGACCGCCGCGCTCTCGTCGCGGTCGAGCCTGCCCTCGGTGGTCCACGCCACGGCGGCCTCCAGCAAAAAGGGGCGCAGGGCAGCGCGCTCGGGCTTCTTCAAAAAGCCTTCGAGGTAGGCGCGGGCGATGGGCAGGGCCTCGTGGGGGCCGAGTGCGTCGAGATCGGCCTCTACCTCGCGCTGGCTCCCAAGGGCGGTAAGCTCGCGGCGAAGGGCGCCCACCAGCTCCACCGCTTCGCGGGTGGTGGTGAAGCGCAAGGGCTCGCGCGAAAGCTCCAGAATCAGGTATTCAGAGGCGGCGCGGGCGGCGGCCGGGATCATCGCCAGCGCGCTTCCGGCGGTTCGGCCAGCCATGGCCTCGCCCAGGGTACCTGTAAGATGCACGAGATGGTCGCTGTCGCCCAGCTCCTCGCGGATGCGCACGGCGGCGCGGGCCTTGCGCCGAAGGCCTATTTGCTCGGCTTCGGCCAGCGCGAGCCAGTGGAGCGTGGCCTGGGCCCGGGCGTCGGGCGAAAAGCGCAGGAGCCCGACGGTTTCGCGGAGCGAGAGCAGTCGCTCCAAAACCAGCGATGCGTCGAAGTCGTGAACGCCGCGCTCGTAGCCCTCGTCGATGCGGTCACGGGCGAATTCGCGCACGGCGTCGAGGAGGCCGTCGGTCTTGGTGCCGGCGAGCTTGAGCGCCTCGAAGGTGAGCCCTTGGCGCTTGGTCTCGGCGGCGGCGAAGATCTGCGTCGCCAGGAACTCGCCACGGTACACGGCGGGCGACTCCGAGGGCAACGCTTGCTCCCACAGATCTTTGGCTGCAGCGAGCTCGGCGTCGTCTAGGGTCTCGTAGAAGTCCGTGCCCGTGAGGTGCAGCATCATGGTCCCCTCGCGGGGAATGAGCGTCAGCTCCATGGGCTGGGTGTTCACGCTAAAACGGTGCGCGCCGAAGCGAATGGCACCTTCGGCGAAGAGATCGGTCTTGTCGCGGAGCGCCCGCTGTGAGTCTTGCCGCGCCGATTTGAGCCGCGAGGCGATCTCGTCGGCGCGCACGGTGTCGCCCATGCGCCCCAGCTCCTTCTGCAGCTCCTGCACCTTCTGGATGCTGGGGTCGGAGGCGAAGTAGGCATTCAGGTCGTCTTGGGTCGCGAAGGTTTGCGCGCGCCGCACCACTCCGGCCAGTACGCGGTCGGCGGCCTGCGCCAGGTTGCCGGCGCGCTTCTGGCGCTCGTCGGTGAGGAGCTGGCGGCGGGCAGAGACAGCGTCTTGCACTTCCTGGCGCTTGTCGGCCAGCTCCAGCGCAAACTCGTCGAACTGGGCGAACTTTCCCTCGAGCTCCTCGAGCGAGAGGAGCAGCTTGGAGAGCTCCTGATCGCAGCGCTCGGGGGTGTCGCACACCGCGAGGGCGCCGGCGACCGCCTGGCCGAAGAGCCTGAACTGTACACCGAACTCGGCCTTGCCCTCTTTGGAGGAGAGCTCCTTCTTGCGCGCCTGGAAGGTGGCGCGCGCGCGATTGAGTTGGGCGAAAGCCGCGCTGACACCTTCGAGGATCTTGGTGCGCTCGGTGACGTCGTCGATGGCCAGCGCAGAGACCACGTCGCCCAGCAGGGTGAGGCCGGTCTGCACCGTGTCGAGATCCTTCTCGAAGGGCAGCAGCTCGCTGGCTTTTACCACCTTCTCGATGGCCACGATGCTGCCGTCGAGGCGCGTGACCAGGTCGGCGAAGGCGTCGCGCGCCAAAAGGAACTTCACGCAGGCTGCGCTGACGGCGTCGAAGAGCGCCACCGCCTTGCCTTCTAGCGCGTCGATGCGTGGGGGCTCCACCCCGCGAAGCTCGCGCAGCGTCACCAGCTCGCCGCGAAAGCGCCGGAGATCGGTGAGCGCGCCCAGGAATGCGTCGATGCTTCCGAGGCCGTCTGGCGCCAGGCGCTTCTCGAGCTCCGCGAGGGCGGCCTCCGATTTGGCGGTTTGCTCGGCGGCGCGCTTGCGAATCTCGGCCAGCTTCTCGAACTCGTCGATGATGAGCTCGGAGGTCTTCTTCAGCGTCTGCAGCGTGGCGAGCAGGTTGCCGGCCTCGTCGTTGCCGAGCCAGTAGTAGGCGTCGATGAGGCGACCGATGCCGCGCACCACGTCTTCGTAGGTCTGGCGTGAAGGGTCTTCCTTGCTGGCCAGGCGCCGGAGGGCCAGCGCGTCGCTGATGCCGCGCACCAAGTCGGCATTGCCGACCTTGGCCAGGTAGGAGCCGTCGGTCTTGGCGCCGGCGGCGAACTCGGCGGTGGTAAAGGGCGTGCGCCACACCTGAATGGGGTGAATGCGCGTGGCCTCGGCCGAGGCGCGAAAGATGGCGAGCGTGCCATCGGGAAAGAGGCTGTAGCCGTTGCACCGCATGGGCGAGTCGGCCTCTTTGCGGATGAGGTTGTACGGCATGATGACGTACTGGCCGTCGTGGTGGCGGTAGAACACGTACGCCACGTCTTCGCCATTGGGCGAGGGAATGACCCGCTCGAACTCCATGTCGGCGACGTCGCCCTCGAACACCTTGCGCTCGCCGCTGTCGAGGTACACGCCGCCCGGGAACACGATTCCGTGCCCTTCGGGAAGACCGAGGCAGGCCCGGCCGATGGCATCGATGCGGGTGACTCGCTTGTTGCGTGTATCATACACGAGGTATCGATAGGCCTGTTCGCGGAAGGGCCGAATCTTGAGCAGGATGAGTGAGCCGACCTTGGCGTAGGCGATGTCGGCGTCGTCGAGCGTCTGGTTGGGGTCGTCGACCGGCTCGCGGTAAATGCCCTGACCCTCCTTGGTGTTGTTCTCCACCTTGATGGTGAGATCGCCACCCAGGGTCTCGACGAATACCTCGTTGAGTACCGAGATATGGGGGAACTTGCCGGCCACCTGGTTCTCGCGACCGGTCGCGGTCCAGGCAAAGTCGTGCGATCGCGGCGGCGCGTAGTCCTCGTCGCCGCGGGCATCCATGTACGAGACGCCGCCTTTGGCGTCGATGGCCCAGCGGAAGACCTTTACGTCTTTCACGCTGGCGCCGACTTGCACGCTGCACAACAGGCGCGTCTCGGTGCGCCGCAGCTGCGAGAGCCGGGCATCTTTCATGTAGCGAAAGACGTCTTTGAACTCCTTCACGAAGGTCGCGTCGGCGAGGAAGGCGAGGGGCCGCTCGCCGGTCGCGCCAGGGGCGGGAGCCTCGGGCGGGACCTCGGCGATCTCGTAACCCTCGGCCGTTTTGCCGAAGCGATGGAAGGTGAGAACGTCGGAGACCTTCACCTCTTCCTTGAGGCCCATGAAGACCTCGAAGCCGAACAGCAAGTGCCCTGCGACGCTGACCATGTCGCGGGGAATGCAGTTGTTCTCGGTGCGGGCCCGCTCGTTGGCGACCAGGCCGAGCTCGGTGCCCCCGAACACCGTCTTGCGCTTCTGGTTCAGCGCCTCGGCCTTGGTGCCAATCTCCGCCGCTTGCTCCAGAAGGCGCCTACGAATGATCTCGTAGTTGCCGCCCTCGAGCGTCTCCTTGGGCTGGTCCGTCATTTACGTTACTTGGTAGGCGTGCCGGCGCTCAGAAGCTGCTGCAGGCGCGCCTTCTGGGCGTCGTCGGCCCGGCTCATGAACTGCGAGAGCAGGCCGGCGATGGCGGGATCGCCCGAGGCCTTGCCCAGCACGTCTTGCGCGAGCGTGCGCACGGTCTCGCTGTGGTCCATGACGCCCTCGATGGATTGACCCACCGAGACGGCCTTGATGAAGCGATCGAAGAACTGCCCGTCGCCGCCCACGATGTTGATCTTGGCGTGGCTGAAGGCTTCTTTCATGACCTCGGCCTGGGCGGTGGCGATGTCTTTCCGGTTCCTGATGGACTCGAGCTCCACCACCTTCTCTTTGTCGAGCCGGAGTCGGAACTCTTCGTGGCCGCGACCGGCCTCGTCGAGGGCCTTCATGGCCGAGGCCTTCTCGGCGATGCCCGCAGCTTCTGCCAAGAGCTTTTGCCGGGTGGCGGAGGCGTCGGCGGCGCCGCGCTTCTCGATGGCGGCGGCTTCCGCTTCCTTCACCCGGGCTGCAGAGAGGCCCTTTTGCTCGTCGCCTGCTGCTTCGGCCAGGAGCTTCTCGCGCACCACGTTGGCGGCGGCGCGACCCTGCTTCTCGGTGGCGACGGCGTCGGCTTCGCGCACCTTCACGTTGGCCAGGCCCTCGGCGGCGGCCTCGGCCGGCTTGCCCTCGGCCAGGCGAATCTTCGCGCGCGCCACCTTGTCGGCGGTGTCGAGCTCGGCGTCGGCGGTGACGATCTTCTCCCGGGCCTTGAACTTGGCGGCCTCTTCGCTGGCCTCGGCGGCCTTGATCTGCTTGACGAGCGAGCCCTGGGCCTCGGCCTCGGCGGCGATGCGAATAACGTCCTTCTCGCGGGTGGCCTGGGAGTTGGCGCGCAGATCCTTGATGGCCTCTTCCTCGGTGGCGACGGTCTTGTCGACGGCGATACGGGCGCGGATGGCGTCGGCGATCTCCTTCTTCTGGAGCTCGACTTCCTTCTCCTTGGCGATGGTACCGAGGGTGACTTCGCGCTCGCGGTTGATGACCTCGAGCTGCCGCGCCTTCTCGACGCGCTCGGTTTCTACGGCGATTTCCCGCTCGCGGTTCTTCTCGGCCACCGCGATGCCGCGTGCCCGCGCCTGGTCGGCGATGCTCGATTCCTCGTCGTTTTTGTGCTGCACCAGGAGCGTCTTCTTGTGCTCGTCGGAGGCGATGCGCTGGGCCTCGTTCTGCTCGCGCGTCTTGGCGACGGCGATCTCGCGTTCCTTCTTGGCCTCGGCCTCGGCCCGGCGCTGCTCGAAGCGGAACACCGCTTCGTCGGCGGTGAGGTTCTGGCTGCCGATCTCCATGCGCTCCTTTTGCCGGAGCTCGTTGGTCTGCACGTTCTGAATCACCGTGAGATCGGTGATCTTGCGGATACCGTCGGCGTCCATGATGTTGTTGGGGTCGAGCGACGAGAGCGGCGTCTGCTCGAGAAAGTCGATGGCGGCGTCGTCGAGGATGAAGCCGTTGAGGTCGCGACCGATGACCTTGATGATCTGGTCTTTGAACTCTTCGCGCATCTTGTAAAGGTCTTCGAAGTTGAAGTGCTTGCCCACGGTCTTCAGGGCTTCGGAGAACTTGGCGCTGAAGAGCTCGCGCAGGGCTACCGCGTCGGAGGCGCGGGCGCAGCCCACCGATTGCGCCACCTTGAGGACGTCTTCCTGGGTCTTGTTCACGCGGATGAAGAAGCTCACGTTGATGTCTGCGCGGATATTGTCTTTGCAGATGAGCCCCTCCTTTCCGCGGCGGTCGATCTCGACCATCTTCACCGACATGTCCATGAGCTCGGCGCGGTTGACGATGGGGTAAACCACCGCACCGGTGAAGGTGACGACCGGCTCCGAGCGCATCGTGTTCACGATGAGGGCGCGGCCTTGGTCTACCTGCCGATAGAACCTCGCCACCATGATCAGCGTGCCGAACACGATGAGCACCGCGATGACGATGAGGATGATGAGAAGGGGAAGATTCTCCGCCATGTGTCGACTCCAGGTGCGCACTCCGAGGATTCGCCCTCATTCTGCGCAGCGCAAAGCGTACGGAGCTGGGCGAAAGGAGCCAACTTCCTGGCAGGCGCTGGCGCGCGGCACCGGAAAAACGCGAGCCGGAGCCCGAGCGGTCCTATCGGGACTGCGGGCAGAACGTCGCCTTGCGAAAGCTCGCGGGCATCCGCACGATCACCGTCGTGTGGCAGCATGCAGAAATATCGCTCTACCATGCACTGGCCGACCCGCCCGAGCCACCCTGGGCGGGCGCCTGGAAAATGCTCGCCACGAGATGAGTGACACCAACTACGCAAACGCAGGTGGCTGCGTCCCCAAATGACGAAAACTCGCAAGACCAGCCTTCCCCCTGTCGGCACCATCCTCGCGGTGCCGTTGCTCGACGGCAGCGCCGCGCTCGGACAGCTGGCCGGCGCGATCGAGCTCGACCGATCGGGATCGATCGCGCAGATCGCCGTCGCGTTCTTCGCATGCAGGCTCGAACCGGGGGCGGTGCTGTCCCTCGCGGTCGACCTCATCACGGATCCGACGTCACCGATGATGGTCGTATCGCCGACCGATGACATGATCCGGTATGGCGCATGGCACGCGGTGGGTCATCGTCCGTTTCGTTCGTACGACAATTTCGACGTGGCCCGTCATCTCACCCCGTTCGGGTTGAACGGCGCCTCCTCGACGGGATTCATGACGCAGGGGGAGCTCGAGTGCTACTGGGGAATCTTTCCCTGGGACCACTACGGCGACCCCAAGCACATCGACAAGCGCTTGCTTCCCGGGCACACCGTGCCGCCCTATCCGCGCCACGCCCGCTGGCGGAAGGACTTCTCCGAAGCAGAGCTGGTCGACCTGGAGGATCGGTCGCGCGTGCGCACCCGCGAGGTGCTCGCGAAGTGGCCGCGCAAGCGCTCGCGCAAGCAGGTCCATATCCAGTATTCCATCGCTGGCGCAGAGCTGCCCACGAGCGGCGAGCTCCGCGCGAGGCACGCGCTCGAGGACAAGATCGGCGCGAGCGGGCTCGGCGAGATCATCAGCGCGGGCGCAGGCGAAGGGCGGGTCGACGTCCACGTCGCGACGACCGACCCCGAGAAGCTGCGCAGGCTCGTGGAAGGCCTGCTCGCGGCGGCGGGGGTGCGAGACGCGGTCATCGTCGACGAATAGCGATCGCGTCCTCGCCATCTGCGGGGTCTTCCGAGCGCTCTGCCTAGCGAGGCCCCCCTTGCTGAACGCGATCCCGTCTCCCGCTGCCGCATCCACGTAGATGGGCAGCCGCATATTTCGGAAGGTCAGCGACGGGAGGCGAAGGAATCCCGAAGGTATCGGCGAACAACACCAATCTCCTCTACGCTGGCGCCATGCACCGCCTGCGCTCCGCGCTTCTTCTCTTCGCTCTCTCTGTCGGTTGTCGCAAGAGCGTGGGCGATGTGGAGCCGGGCAGCGTGCCCTCGGCGAAGGCCACCGCCTCCGCCTCCGCCGCGAGCGCGCGCGAGAAGGCGCCGCCGCCGGCGCTGGGAATGCTCTACGCGCAGGTGAACGGCAAATGCATCGTGCCGCCCACCGATACCCAGTCGCCGGTGCCTCCGGAGCCGCTGCACCCGGGGGCCAGCAATGCCTGCGAGAAAGATGCAGAATGCACCAAAGGCAAGAACCCGCGCTGCAGGAGCGTGTACATGGGGCACGGCATGTCGCACAAGGCGTGCACCGCCGACGCGTGCGAGAAGGACGCCGACTGCGCCGCGGGCACCGGTTGCTTCTGCGGCGGCGCCGCCGATGGCCGCAACGCGTGCATTCCCTACAACTGCCGGAGCAACGCCGACTGCGAGACGGGCTACGTGTGCGGCCTGGCGGGGATGTCCGGCGGGCGGCTTCATCCGCCGGCAGGCTCGTTCTGCCGCACCTCGCGCGACACCTGCGCCGATGACGGCGACTGCGGATCCGGCAACGCGCCGGGTGCGCCGTCACGGGTGTGCGACTACGTGGCTGCCAGCCATCGCTTCGAGTGCGTGGCGACGCACTATCCGCCGCCCGGCTGAGCGCGCGCGACCCTCGGTGCGCTCGGGAAAGCGCACCGAACGCCATAAAAATAGGCGCTGGGTTGCCAAATGCAGGTGGCGATCGCAGGGCCTTCCTCGCAAACTCCCGCCATGAAGCGCGTCCTCGGTCTTGCTCTCTTCGCCTCTCTCGCGGTCGTCTCGGTGGCCTGCGGCGCCGCGGGTACCGCAACGTTCGAGGACGGCGCCGATGCGGGCGGCGATGCGCGCGGGAACGGCCTCGACTTTCCCACCGGCGACGGCGGCGGCGGCGGCAGTGATAGCGGCGCTGGGTGCAACAAGATGGACATCCTGTTCGTGGTCGACAACTCGGGCAGCATGTCCGAGGAGCAGACCAACCTCGCCGCCAACTTTCCCAAGTTCGTGAGCGTCCTCGACGCCACCCGCGGCCCCAATGGTCCGCTCGACTACCGCGTCGCCGTCACCACCACCGGCAAGTCGTACAAGCTCAAGGGGCCTTTCGGCATCACGGTAGACGACGTGAAGGGCGACGACGGCGCGTTCCGAAACAACTGCGGCGGCGCCAAGCGCTGGCTCGACCGCGGCGAGGCTGCGGCGTCGTTCGGTTGCCGGGCCACCGTGGGCACCGACGGCCCCTCCGAGGAGATGCCGCTCCAGTGCATGAAGATGGCGCTCACCGATCGCGTCGCCGACGGCACCAACGCCGGCTTCCTGCGCAAAGATGCGCTCCTCGCCATCGTCTTCCTCACCGACGAAGACGACTGCTCTTACGCCGCCAAAGACCTCGACGAAGGCTTTGGCGACGTGTGCAGCGACCTCAAAGGCGCGGAGAAGCCCCAGGACTTCGTGGCCATGCTCGACGGGCTCACCGGCGATCGCGCGCGCTGGGCCACCGCGGTGATCGCGGGCAAGTCCAGCTGCACCTCGACGTTCGGCTCCGCGGCCGAGGCCAAGCGCCTCGGCGACTTCGTCACCGCAACCGGCAAGAACGCGGTGTTCAGCAGCATCTGCGACGGCGATCTCTCGAAGAGCCTCAAGGAGGCCATCGACAAGTTCGGTACCGCCTGCCGCGATTTGCCGCCGCCCCCGCGCTGAAGTCCCGGTTACTTGCGCGCCCGCGGCGGCGGATCGAGCTCGGCCGCCGACATGGGCGCCACCAGGAAGGCGTCTTTCTCCTCGTCGAACCCCACGATGACCGCCTGCTCGCCGCGCTTCAGTGTTTCGCCGGCGTCGATGCGCACGCGCACCACCAGCCCAGCGCCGCCGTCTTCGAGGGTGGCTTCGCCGAAGGTGTCGTCGACGGTGCCGGTGCGCACCACGCAGATCTTTCCCACCAGCTCCTTTTGCCGGGTCGCCGTGCGGTGCTTGAAGAGCGGCGCCAGCGGACGGATGGCAAGCGACGTGAGCGGGAGCGCCAGCAGGGGCGCCAGGAGGAGAATGGCGGTGCCCAGCAGCGCGGTGGAGAGGCCGGGGAATGCGTGACTCGCCCAGTTCATCCCCATGACGGCGATGATCCAGGCGAACAGAATGATGAAGCTGAGGCTCACCGTGGCCGGCACCGAGCGGAGCTTGAGCGCGGCCAACATGTTGACCGACCCGCCGGGCGTATCGCCTTCGCCGGCATGATCGCCACCCGCGTCGCCGTCGCCTGCGTCGCCCACGTCGCCGCCGCCATGATCGCCGCCCACGTCGCCATGGTGGCCGCCGCCCACGTCACCCACGTCGCCGCCGTCGAGGGCGCCCTCGAGCGCGCCGTCGGCGTGGCTGGTGTCGATGTGCACGGCGCCCAGCACCACGAACAACCAGTAGACGAGCACCACGCCGAGGGCCACGGTGTACACCACCGCCGGATAGCCCACGAGCAGAGCGAGGAGGCCGGCCATCAGCGGGAGCCGGGGACGGTGCCGTCGGCGCCGGCGCTTGCGCTGGCAGGGGTGAGCGCTTCGATGAGCTTGTCGAGCCGCTGGACGATGCGCGTATCTTCCGGCCCCTTGCGCAGGATGTTGGCGCTGAGCGCGGGGCCGTAGGTCATGACCAGCGTCGCGACCGCCTTGCCGGCCTCGGTGCGCGCGAAGATGTCGGAGTAGCCCACAGACATGCAGGTGGAGATGAACACGAAGGCATCGCCCAGGGTCTCGACCTTGGGGTTCTCCCCCTTCTCGGCCACGTAGAAGAGGAGCGATGCGGTGCCGATGAAGCCGAGCGCCGCGTCCATGGGGTCTGCGTCAACCGTGTCGCGGAGGGTCTCCTTGAGGCGGCCCCAGGAGAGGATATCGGGCGCAGCGGTGGTGGCGAGGGCGAGAAGGGTCGCGGCGCTCTGCAGTCGGGGGATCACCCGGTAAGCTTACCGGGGCCACCGAGCGGGGGCGAATTTCGCGGTGCCGGTCACTTCTCTGCAGCCTCCGTCGGGAGTGACTTGTTGTAGCGATCGGCGGCGTCTTCGGCGCGTTTTTGCTCCAGCGGGTGCTTGTCTTGCGCCTTGGCGGCTCCGTGCGTCACCAGATAGACGCCGACACCCCACAGCACGGCGCCGCCGAGGCTCAACCCGACCGCCACGGGGCTATCGAAGAACCCGCGCTCCTCGTTGGTATTGGCCATCGCCAGGCCGATGCCGGTGCCGGTAGCGCCGACGCCGAGGAGCGTCGTCACCCACCCGATGCGATTCAGGGTCACCCCCGACTCCCGCGAGCTCTGGATCTCTTCAATCGCGGCCTGGTCCTTCGCCAGCCGGAAGAGATCGTCGTCGCTCACGGCGGTGCTGCCTTGGTACCCGGTCCACTCCTTGTAGTGGCCGGTGCGCCGCCGATCAGCGTAGATGGTCGAGGTCGAGCGGTGGCCGTGCGCGTCCCGCGATACCACCTCGCCTACGCGTTCCTTGGTGCGGTACGTGTAAGTGTGGGTCTCTTCCTGAACCGAGAGCGGTTCGCCGGTGGCGGTGACCCCGGTGGGCGCCGGCAACGACGCGCAGCCGGTGGTTACCAGAAGGCAAGTGAGGAGGATTCGACAGGAGGTGCTCGTGTGCATGAAAGGGACATGAGCAATCGTCGAGCCGCCCGCCGGATGGTGCAAATCTGGCCAATTGGCGCCGAAGCTCGCGGCTGGGGCCGCCAGGTCCCGGTGGGGCGACCCATTCGGAGGATCGGCGAATAGGGACCTCGAGAGCTCGCCGTGCCCGGTCGCGGTCACGACGAAGCTTCGCTCTTGGTTCCAGGGTTCGCGCGGGATACCCCTGGCTTCTTCGAGCTACAGGCGCGCGCCGCGCGTGAAGACCGGGGATGACACGTTGGCTCTTCGCGTACGTGTGCGCGCTACCCGCCGATGGTCCGCTCCTTGCTGCGGCGTAGGCTAGCTTGCGCAAAAGGGAGGGCTAGGGTTTGCTGGGAGCGGAGCTCATGTCTGATCGAACGGAAAAGTGGCGCCGCAGGGTGGCCGGTCGCGCGGTCCTCGCGCTCGCGTGCCTCCCTGTTTCCTTCGCGTGCGTCCAGGTGCTGGGCATTGAGAAGCCACCGCTCGACCCGGCCTCGGATGCGGCCTCGGATGGCGCGCCGGTCGAGGTGGGCACCGGCGAAGCGGGCTCTCCCGACGCAGAGGCGTGCGTGGAGGGAGCGCCGGCCCGCGATAGCGACGACCAGAACTGCGGCCGCTGTGGCCACTCCTGCCTCGGTGGCACGTGCGCCGGCGGAAAGTGCCAGCCGGTTCGCATCGGGGCTGCCTCCGACGTACGCGGCGTGGCCCTCGAAGGCGATTACGTGTATTTTACATCATACGCCTCGGGTGCGGTGAGCCGGGTGAAGAAGGACGGCACCGACGCCAAGACGTTGGGCACCACCACCGCGGCGTGGGGCATCGATGTGGGTGGCGCGCTCGTGGTGTGGGCTTCCGGCGATACGAGCGCCGCTGGCGGCGGCGTGTACCGCTGCCCCAAGGAGGGGTGCGCCGGCTCGCCGAGCCGTGTCATTGCCATCCCGGAGATCAGCGACGTGGTGCTGACCGGCGCGCGGACCGGCGACACGTTCGTGTTCGCCGAGTACGGGGGCAGCACCGTCTCGCGATGGGACGGCGCGAACGCGGTGCCACTGGCCACCGCAGGGCGACCCTTCAAGCTGGCGGTGGACGATACGTATGTATACTACAAGTCCATCCTCAACTCCCTCTTCCGGGCTCCGCTCTCCGGGTTGGGAGGGGCAACCCCGGTGGGCGAGGCGCGCGGCTCGGCCATCAGCGGCGGCGTTGCGGTGCGCCGCGGCCGGGTGTTCTGGACCGCCGGCGATCTGAAAGACAATCCTGGCTTCGTGCGCAGCGCCGACACCGCCGACGTCACGAGCCAGACTGCCTACTTCAACGCCGCGGTGCTCCCCAACTGCGTCACCGCCGACGACACCACGGTGTACTGGGGAACCCAGGGCAACGAAGGCACGCTCACCGGCGGCGTGTACGCGTGCCCAATCGCGGGCTGCACCCAGGCCACCACCCTGCTCACGAACCTCGATCGCGTGCAGGACATCGAGGTCGACGACCAGGCCATCTACGTCGGCCTCTACGGCGGCGGCGTGTTGCGCCTGGCAAAGCCGTAGCCAGATTGGCGTCAGTTACGCTGGTTGCGTCCGAGGGTATCGGCGGCGGTGGGAGCCGGCGTGGCCGATGCTGTCGCAGTGGCCGATGCGGTGGGCGTCACCCGCGGCGGCCAGGTACGCGACGTTGGCCGCGTGGAGGGGACGACCCCCGCACGCAAACCCGGGTCCGGCGGCGCGGGGCGCTCCGGTTGCGACGTGGGTGCGGCGTGCGCCGTTGGGCCTGCCGGCGAGCTCGCGGACGAGGCTGCCGCCGAGGGCGTACCGGGGTCGTAAGAACGCATCCCGCGCGCGGCCACCGCCACGCTTGCAGCGATCGCCAGGAGCCCCGTGCCCAGCATCGCCCAGCGGAGCGCGAGCGGACGAGCCCGGCCCGTACCGACGCTGATAGTCGATGCCCACGGCGCCGCTGACGCGGGAGCTTGCACGGCGGGTCGTGGCACCGCGCCGCTCCGCTCGCGAAGCGCCAGGCTCTCCATCTCCTTCACCAGCGCGGCCCGTGCGGCCAGCTCGCTGCCGGCAGTTCGCTTCACCCAGCGACCGACGTCCCGGTGCGAGGCGGGCGCCAGCGCCCGCTCCAGATCGATGGCCATGAGGCGAGCGGTCGCGTAGCGCGCGTCGAGATCGGTGGAGACGGCGCGCAAGCACACCCGGGCGAGGGCCTCCGGACAATCGCGTACGGTGGTCGGATCGTCCACCGCGCCGGTCGCGATGCGCTTCATGGTTGGGCCCACGTCGAGGCCGGCGAAGGGGCGGGTGCCCGCCAGCATCTGCCAGAGCACCATGCCGGCGCCCCACACGTCGGCCCGGCGATCGACCACCTTTCCGTCGAGCTGCTCCGGCGCCATGTAGGCCAGCTTGCCGCGCACCTCGCCGGACTCCGTCGTGTAAGCGCGCTCCAGGGCCTTGGCGACGCCGAAGTCGGCGATCTTCGCTATGCCCGCTTCGTCGACGAGCACGTTGTGGGGCGAGACGTCGCGGTGCACTACCGAGAGTGGCAACCCGCTCTCGTTGGTGGCCTCGTGCGCCGCGTGGAGCCCTTCGAGCACGTCGACCATGACGCGCACCACCACCGGCCAGGGGACCGCATGGGAGCTCGCCTCGAGCAGGTGCGAGAGCGAATCGCCGGCGACGTACTCGAGGATGAGCACCGGGCCTCGAACGCCGGTCACCACGTCGGTGAGGCTCACCACGTTGGGGTGCCGGATGCGCGACGCGATGCGCGCCTCGGTGAGGGCCATGGGCGTCAATCGCTCCGCCGCGGGCCCCTGCGCGTGCATCACCTTGGCGGCGATGGGACGCGTCACGCCGCCGTCGCTCTCGAGCCAGCCCAGGTACACGGTGCCCATACCTCCCGAGGCGATGGGGCGGAACAGCCGGTAGCGACCCACGCGCTCGCCCACCGCGGCCACGGCGCCGCCGGGCAGAGTGCCGCCTTCGCGGGTCGAGCTATCGTCGGATTGAGCAGGCATCACGGCGCGCCAGCAAAGGCTATCACTTCGCCGGCGCCGCCACGTCCCATTGCAATATCCCTCGGGTCGCGCTCTCCTCGAAGCGTTATGGCGGAGCCCAAGCACGACCCGGGAACCGAATCGCTGCCGCGACGCAAGGGCATCGGCGACGTCGCCTTCAAGCTTCACGTGATCTCGGGCCCCGATGCCGGAGCTTCGCTCCTGGTGGTGGGACCCGAGACGCGCTACCTGGTGGGCACGAGCGAGGCCTGCGCGCTGCGCCTCCGCGATCGCTCGGTATCGCGTCGGCACTTCGCCGCCACGGTCTCGGGCGGCGCGCTTCGCATCGACGATCTCGAGTCCACCAACGGCGTCGTGGTGTCGGGGCTTCGGGTGTTCCAGGCCGAGATGAACGAGAGCGCGCAGATTCGCATCGGTGGCACGGTGCTCATGGCCGAGGCGGTGAGCGACACACCCGACGGCAGCGGGCTCGGCAAGCAGGGAAGCTTCGGACGGGTCCTCGGCGGCAGCCCGGTGATGCGTCGGCTGTATCCGTTGCTGGCGCAGCTGGCCGCCTCGCGCGCGCCGGCGCTGGTGGAGGGCGAGGCCGGCACCGGTAAGGAGCTCTTGGCGGAGGTCCTTCACGAGCAAGGTCCACGACCCGACGGGCCCTTCGTGGTTTGCGACGCCACCGAGCCCGACGTCGACGCACGGCTCTTCGGCACCAAGGGATCGCCGGGCCAGCTGGAACGGGCCGACGGCGGCACACTGCTGCTGAAGGACCTCGGCGATCTGCCGCGCGAGTCGCAGGAGCGCTTGTTGGCGTTCCTGGAGCGCAGGCCGGTGGAGCGCGCCGACCGGGTGGTGCTCCCCACCTTCGACGTGCGCCTGGTCGGCAGCTCGCGACGCGATCTCGACCTCGACGTGGAGCGTGGACGCGTGCTCGAGGGTCTGGCCGGCATCCTTGCGCGAGCGCGGGTGGAGCTGCCTCCGCTGCGGGTGCGCGAGGGCGATCTCAAGCTCCTCGCCGACTTCTTCTGGCGAGGGCTCGACGTGGGCGACGCGGTACTTTCGCCGATGACGCTCCGTCGCTTCGAGTTCTACCGGTGGCCGGGCAACGTGCGCGAGCTGCAGCGCACGGTGGTGAAGCTCGCCACCACCGGCAGCGATGCGGTGGACCCGGAGGCCACCTTTCGCGACGATGCCAAGGCGAAGATCGGCGAGATCGCCGAGCGGCTCCTGGCCGCCGATCTGCCGCTGGTACAAGCGCGCACGCTCCTCGGCGAAGAGTTCGACCGCCGGTATCTGCTCAAGATCCTCGCGGTGCACGGTGGGAACGTGTCGAGGGCCGCCGGCGCGTCCGGCATCGCGCGGCGCTACTTTCATCGGCTCAAGGCCAAGCACGGTATTCCGCCTCTGCGCTGAACGACGACGCAGCGCGAGGCCTGGTGGTAGGCTGAGGGCCGACCCCATGGTCCTCGGTTCTCATCATCTCGCCGCGTGCTTCCTCGCTACCTCGATGCTCTTCGCTGGCCGTGCGTCGGCCGACGAACCCCTTGGCGGCGAGGACGCCGGCAAGGCCATGGCCGAGCAGCTCTTTCAGGAAGGCCGCGCGCTGATGGACCAGGGGCGCGCCGCGGAGGCCTGCCCCAAGTTCGCGGAGAGCGCGCGCCTCGATGTTGCGCCGGGGACGCTCTTCAACCTCGCCGAGTGCTATGAGGCGACGAGACGCTTTGCCAGCGCCTGGGTGCGTTATCACGAGATGCAGGTATTGGCGTCACGCTTGGGCCAAGTGCGCCGCGCAGAGCATGCCACCAGCAAGATCGCCGAGCTTGAGCCCAGGCTCTCGTACCTGATCATCGAGGTACCCAGCCCGGCGTCGGGAATGGTGATCCGACAGGACGGGCTCGACCTCGGCAAGGCCGCCTGGGGCATGCGGCTCCCGGTGGACACCGGTGCCCACGAGGTGTCTGCAGAGGCGCCGGGAACGACTCCGTGGCACGTGCGGGTGGAGGTGCAGCGGCGCGAGGTGCGCGTCCGGGTGCCGGAGCTGCGTCCGCCGACGGAGGCCCCTGGTTTTGCGCCGCATTCCGGCCGACGCAGCATCCTCGTTCCCGTGGGCATCGGCCTGCTCGTCAGCTCCGGCGTCGCCACCGTCGGAGCCATCACCTTCGGCGTGGCGGCGAAGGTGGAGAACGACACCGCGCGCCGCGAGGAGTGCGGGGTAGCCTCGTGCAGGCAAGCCGGTCTCGACCGCCTCGATCGCGCGATCACCTACGGCAACTTCGCCACCGCGTTCGTCGTTGGCGCGGCGGTGACGCTGGCTTCGGGCATCGTTTCGCTGCTCCTGGCACCGAGCCGACCCCGCAAAGTCGAGGCCTTCGCGACCATTCGCTTCTGAGCGAGTGAGCTCTGGCGGTCTCCGTGGAACGCTCCGGGGCCGGGCGAGGGGACCGAGCGAGGGGACCAGGGCTCTCGATCGCCATCGAATCGCGGGAACTCTGCTCCAACCTGGCCGCGATCGAAGTGACGCTCGAGTAGTGCGAGCGCTCAGGCGTCCTGGAGTACCCGCGCCGGTGCGTCGTTGGCCCGCCGCGCGACCCGGACCGTGATCTCGTCGCGAGGGCCGAAGAGCTCGTCGATGACCGCCGCGAGCCGCACCCAATGCTCTGCGTGCGCCTCGTGCCGTCCATCGCCGGCGCGCAGCCAGCGAGCCGCGACCATGCGCGCGTAGCTTCGCGCATGGGTCATTCGCCCCAGCGCAGCCTGGGCGTCGAGCAAGCAGAGCTCCACGGTCGGGCGAAACGTGCCTTCGTGGCGCAGGTGCGCTTCTGCCACTTCGAGCGCGCGCGGGGCGCCGCCGCAGCGGTTGAGGAGAAAGTAGACCTGCGAGGCCGGATCGAGGAGCCAGTGCGGAAGGTCCAGCCGATCCTGGCCGGGCGTGCGGGCGATGCGCGCCCACCGGCGCCACTTTCGGCGCACCGAGGCGCGTCCGTCCAGCGCGTCGGCTTCCGCCACCAGCGGCAGTTTGTGCCCGGTCTCGCACAGCGCGAAGTTGTTTGCCTGCCGCAACATGGGTTCCGAGAGTCGTACGCCCACCCCCCGATTCGTCTTCCCTATCGATTTCGGACACCTGCCGAATGGGCAAATGGGCGCGCTCTGCCAAACGCACACGGAAAAACGCGCGCAAAGCGCAGCGTGGCGCGACCCGAGGGGCGTGGCCCCGCAGCCTGGCACCCTTGGCACGCCGGGCCTTCGCGCTTATAGCAACTGTCGTGCCCTCTCTTCGCTCGCCGTCTGCCGTTCGCGGTGTCCTCGCTCCGCTGGTCGCGCTCGCCCTGGCCGCCGCCGCCTTGCTGGCGCACGTGGGGTCGGCACGCGCCTGCGGGGTTCCGCCGCCCGGGTCTCCGCCGGGTTTCCGCTGCACCGACGGCGACGCAGAGACCGCCCCCCGCTTTCGAACCAGTGTAAATTACACGTTTTCGTCCACCCGCATCGTGTTCTCGGGCGACAAGAAGGCCGACGTCGAGCGCAGCCTCGCGGCGGCCGCGTTCGAATACCGGGTGAGTGACAAGTGGTCGCTGCAGCTGGCGGCGGGCCTGCTTCTGGCGGGCAAAATGGTATTTCCAGATTCACGCCACGAGTTTTCCGGCGGCCTCTCGCTGGCGCTCGGCGCCTCCTACCGCTTGCTCGAAGAGAAGGGCGTCCTGCCCTTCGTGGGCCTTACTGGCACCTTCGGCTACGCCACCGCCAAGACCCACGAAGCGCGCACCGCCTACGTGGGCTACAACGCCTTCGACCTGCGACTCGGCGCGGTGGCCGGCAAGACCATCGCCGACGTGCTCACCATCTACGCCGCGGCGCGGGTGTTCGGCGGGCCCATCTTCTGGAAGCTGCGCGGCGAGAGCCTGACCGGAACCGACGTGTACAAGTACCAGATCGGCGCCGGCGCGTCGGTGGTGCTGTGGAAGCGCGTCGATCTCTTCGCCGAGGGCGTCGCCTTCGGCGAGCGCATGCTCTCCGCCGGCCTCGGCGTCTCGTACTGAGAGAGGGTATCGCCAACGTTCTGGAGGTTTCCATGTACTTTCTGTGGCAGCAGCGTCAGTACTCGGTGCAGACCGGCCTGGTGGAGCACCGGGCGAGCTATCCGTGTGATCACTGCGAGAAGATGCTGCACGCAATGGTGCATGCGCGGGGCTACGGCGCTTCTACCGCCAACTACGACCTCACCGGCGGCAGTGTTCAGCACCTGAACGAGGCGGCGAGGCGCGCCCAGGTCTCGGCGAGCGGCTTCGGCAATCGCGCGATGGCCAGCGCGCCCTGTCCTCATTGTGGTCGCCTGCCCGGAAATGGCGAGCGCATGTTCGCGGTGGCCGCCAACAAGGAGCGAATGCGAGCCAAGCTCGTCTTGCCGGTACCGGTGGCCGCGGCGACGGTCGTCGCGCTCACCCAGTTCGGCTCGGCCATGCGCGAGCTTACGTACTCGGCGACGCTGCTGATCATGGCGATCGCGCTCTCGCTGGCGGCGGCGTTCGGCGCCTTGGCGGTGGTCCTGGGCTTTCCCGGCGGCGTCATGCCGGCGCCTCCGGCGCGGGTGTTCTTCTGGCTCCCGCGAACCCTTGGCGACGAAGAAGGCAGTGCGGACGACGACGACGAGCCCGAAAAGGCCGAGGGCGCGGGCTTCGAGTGGTACGAGGCACCGCTCCGCACCCAAGGGCGCGGGGTACCGTGGTCTGGCTGGGGAACCTGGGTCGCCCTGGGCGGCATGGCGTGCGCCGGGCTCTTCGCCATTGCCATGTACAACGCCTACCAGCACACCTTCGCGACCATCATCGTCGCCACGAGCGCGCCGGTGGGAACGCGCATGACGGTAGAGCCGGCCGGCGAAGCTCTCTCCACGTTCTACGTCGCCGCTTCATCGCGCGACGTCTTCACCGCCGAGGTGAAGGTTCGCAAACGAAACGTGAGCGAGGTGCACGTGACCATCGACCCGCTGGTCGATCAGTCCTACGCGCTACCCAAAGCCGACGACGGCTGGGTCGTCGGTCCCAGCGCTGCGGTCGGCGAGCTCTGCTTCGCCGAAGAGGTGGTGCACTACGGGCGTCGCGACGTCCCTCCGCCCACCCTGCGCCCACTGCCCGGGAGCGGCGACGTCTACGTCTTGCCCCATCGAGTGGACTACCTCTTTCGGCCTGCGCCCCAGAGCGTGGAGTCCGGCGATGGCAGCGAGCGCCGCGCCGTCCGCGCCATCCCGTGCCCGGCTCTCAATGTCCCGTAGCAGACTGGTGTTTTGGCCGATACGTCAGGGACTTCCCGGGGTCGTCAGGCGTGCTCACGACAAGGGCGAGTGAGCGACCCGCGGCCCTCCCAGCGAACACGCCTCCCTTGAA
The DNA here is from genome assembly GCA_038210445.1 of Polyangiales bacterium. Classification (GTDB taxonomy): domain Bacteria; phylum Myxococcota_A; class Polyangia; order Polyangiales; family Polyangiaceae; genus JABFRG01. Next base: position 71,232 of record JBBQWQ010000021.1, on the reverse strand, counting down.
GACTGAGCTCGACGCAAGTCGAACTACTTGCGCTGCCCGCTCCCGACAGTGGCCGCGGGCGCTGCGACCATGCGCTGCCGGCTTTGCCGGTACGAGGTCACCGCGGCGCAGGCCGGGCACGCGGCTTCGTGCCGGCGCATGAGGTTGTGACATCGACCACAGGGCGTGAGCGTCTCGGGGCAGTCGTCCATCATGCGCTTTCATTGGCCGCGCTTCCCGCAAGCTGTTGCGCGCGAAGCCTGTTTTCTGCGTGGATCCTGCGCGAACCAGCCGACGAAAGAAGGCCCCATGATGCTCGCGGGCGCCCCTACTCACTCGATGTTGGCGCCGCCCAGAATCCACTTGCCGAGGAGATCGCGCTCGCCCTCGGTGATGTTCGTCTTGTTGCCTTGCGGCATGGCCTTGGAGACCACCGCCTGCACTTTGATCTGATCCGCGTAGGCTTTGATCTGCGCAGGGGTGTCGAACATCACACCCTTGGGGGCCTGGGTGTACACGTTGTCGGTGGGGTGCTCGGCGTGGCACGGCATGCAGCGGTCTTTGATGACGATCTGCACGCGGCTGAAGGCGACCTTCTCGACCGGCCCGCCGCCGCTGCTGCTGGTTCCGCGAATGCCCATGAAGTAGATGAGCGCGATGAGCCCGCCGGTGATGGTGGTGGCGAGCGCCGGAATCCACGCCTTGAACGTGAAGCGCACGTTGAGGATGTGCCGCACCAGCGCGCCGGTGAGCATCATGGTGAGCAGCACCAGCCACGACTGCTTGTGCCCATAGGTGCTCGGGAAGTGATTCGAGAGCATGATGAACAGCAGCGGGAAGGTCATGTAGTTGTTGTGAATCGACCGCTGCTTGGCGCGCAGCGACAGCGACATGTCTTGCTCGCGGCCCTCTTCGGTGGCCTTCACCAGCTCGCGCTGCGACGGCATGATGTGCAGGAACACGTTGCCGGCCATGCAGGTGCCGAGCACTGCGCCCACGTGGATGAAAGCGGCGCGCCCGTTGAACACGTGGGTGCAGCCCCAGACCAGCCCCACCAGCGCGGCGAGCGAGATGACCTGCGCTTGCCGCTCCATGGTCTTGCCGATGAAGCGCCACACCAGATCGTAAAACACGACGCTGCCCACCAGGATGCCGATGCCGAGATCCTTGGCCAGGTCGGGGCTCACCGGGCCGCCGCTGTTCACCAGGAACGAGCCGTCGCCCATGTAGTAGACGATGAAGAGCAGCGCGATGCCGCTGATCCACGTGGTGTAGCTTTGCCACTTGAACCAGTGCAGCACCTTGGGCATCTCGCCCGGCGCCAGCATGGTCTTCTCTACGTCGTAGAAGGCGCCCGAGTGGAGCATCCAGATGCGCCCGATGTGCTCCTTGCGCCGGTCTTCTACCTTCTCCAGGTTCCGGTCGAGCCAGTTGAAGAGCATCGAGTTGCCGACCCACATGATGCCCGCGATGAGGTGAATCCATCGGGCGACCAGGTCGAAGACTTCACGAACGTTGGAGTCCATGGGGAGGGAGCGGCGTAGCACACGCCGAAACGGGGCATCGGGGAGTTAGGGTCGCGGGCCGCGAAAGGCATCGGCGCGGCGTGTGGTTTTCCGTGCCGACCGGATCACACACTATCCTACCGGATCCCAAAGTATCCACTCGGTGCCCTCCGACATTGGAATTTCCTCAATGTTTTCGTGGTGTGTCGATGTAGGACAACGTGGCCTGGTTCGTGCTCAATCTATACACCATGAAGACCAAGCTCGCTTCTGTCGTCGCTCTTCCGCTCCTGGCCCTGACGCTGGGCGCCACCGCCGTGGGTTGCTCCGGCGCCGCCGAGGACACCGACGCCAGCGAAGATGATCTCACCAGCCTCACCGCGCGCCAGCGCGAGCTGAAGTTCTCCGGCGTGGTGTTCGTCGAGCCCAACGCCAGCGACTACACCATCCTCGCCGCCATCCGTAAGCAGACCCAGTCGGCCTTCGGCGCCCTGCGCGAAGCCAACGTCGGCGTCAACAGCCGCGAGCTCAAGGACGTGGACCCCTCGACCTTCGTGAAGACCAAGGTCAAGGTCAAGAACGCCGACCTGGCGGGCGACCCCGGCGTCGACCAGCTCCGTGTATCGTACACCTTCACCGACTCCGCGGTGGTTCCGGTGCCCATGGCCAGCCGCTCGGCGCTCCAGCTGGCGCTCCTTCGCCCCAACTACTCCGACTCGAACCAGCGCATCTTCGACGAGTGCACCGCCAAGGATCAGCACGCCCGCGAGTTCATGAACGGGTCTATCTGGTACGTGTTCGACCCCTCGCTCTCCGGCTGCAAGACCGCCATGGCCAAGGAGCAGCAGAAGGTCGACGCCGACCGCGCCAAGCTCGGCAGCTCGGCCACCGTGGTGCCGCAGAGCGAAGCCAACCGCCTCTACATTCCGGTGAGCATGGCGCTCGGCCGCATCGCCACCAGCACCAAGACCGCCTACCCCGAGTACGATCGCCTCTACGCCGGCGGCGTGGAGCCGGGCAAGGTTGTCATCGGCATGGTGAGCGGCATGATGGCCGACTGGGCCGCCGGCGAGCGCCACGAGGTGTTCGAGGATCAGGGCTACGAGATGTGGTACGGCGGCCTCCGCGAGATCTTCAAGGCGCGCCCCGGCTTCAAGCTCACCAGCGTCGAGCCCTCGACCGACGCTCTCAAGTACACGGTCGACGGTAAGAACATCGCCTTCGGCAGCTTCGACGATCTGGTGAAGTTCGAGCTCGACGGCCAGAACCCGGCCGGCGTCACCTACGCCAATCGCGACAAGGTTCGCGCGGCGGTCGCGAACAACCTGGCCAAGCACTGGCTCACCTTCGAAGCCCCGGTGCAGGTCACCATCAAGGGCGTGACCAAGCCGGTCACCATCAAGCTCCAGAGCTACTTCGGCGCCGAGACCGACTCGACCCCGCACAAGCGCGCCATCAAGACCTCCGACATCTTCGTCTACAACGGTCACTCCTACATCGGCTACGGCCCCCTCGACCCCAGCCGCTTCACCGCCGCCGACTTTCCCAAGAGCTACCAGGTGCTCATGATCAACGGCTGCGTCTCGTACAACTACTACGAGAAGGACTACAAGCCCCTCAAGGAGGGCGGCACCCAGAACCTCGACCTGGTCACCAACGGCCTCGAGAGCTGGGTCAACGAGAGCGGCGAGTCCATGGGTCGCTTCGTCGGCTCCTTCATCGACGGCAAGCAGAACAGCTACAAGACCATCCTCAAGAACTCGCAGTTCACCGGCTACGGCTACTCGTGGGGCCAAGACGCCCTGCGCGTGGTCGACGGCGAGCTCGACAACAAGTACAAGCCCTCGACCACGCCCATCACGGTTCGCTGAACCAGCGCCCATGAAGTTGAAGCGGAGCGAGCCGAAAGGTTTGCTCCGTACTTCTTTTGTGCGCAACGGGCTGCACGCAGTCTGCGGCGAAGCGCCAGCACCGGCGGCAGATCGAGGCCGGGCAGTACGCGATCGCAGTCGAGCCTCGGGCGGTCCGCCGCGATGGGCGGGCCCACCACCAGGTAATCGCGCAGCGTCGGCGCGACTCCAGCGCTTCGTGCGGAACGACGCGTCGCACGTGGTCGACCACGCTAGGCACGGAGAACTTTCCGCTACGGACCCTTGAAGACGATGGGCGCGCAGTCCTGGCTTCCGGTGCAGCTGCCGTTGGCGTTGGCGCAGACGGAACAGTCGCCCGTGCACGGCACTTGGCAGGTGGCGAGCTTGGCTGAGCACGCATCGAGGCAGGTCCTCAGGTTCGCGTCGTTGGGGCAGTTGGCTTTGCACTGGTTGTACGTGACGCGGCAAGGATTGACGCACGTCGAGGTCGCGTCCTGCAGGCATGCCGGGGGCGTGGGCATGCAGCGATTGCCATCTTCCGCGGCGTCGCGCCGGCCGGCGTCGTAGAGATCTGCATCCGGGTCGCTCGCCTTTGCATCGATGTCGCCGCCGCCACCGCCACCTGACCCCGCGCCGGTAGAAGACCCAGCTTCATCGTGTGGCAAGGGTGGCGGCAAGCCTTCTCCTTCGCCCACGCAAGCAAGCGAGGCGAAAAAGAGTGCGACGAACGCGGCAATCCTGCACTTCGAATGGGTGGCCATCGCATGGAAATGCGCCCCGAGTGCCTCGCGGATTTCGAAATCGACCGGCGTCAGTCGATGCCGTCGTGGGGCCTCCGGGTGCGAACCACGCGCTCGGCGTTCAGCGCCAAGCGCGCGATACGAGCGCCGCGCGGCTCGTCGAGGATCGGCCGAATCAGCTCCTGGCTGGCGTGGTCTTCGGCGAGCGCATCGGCAGCGAGCAGAGCCATCGCCGGGTTCGCCTCGGCGAGCGCGCTGGCGAGCACCACGTCGCGTAGCTGGTCGCGGCTGGCTTCTCCGGTAGGCGCCGCGGCGCCGGGGGCCGGCAATGAGACCCGCCCCAGTCGACCCACGAGGCCCGCCACCTGTACCGCGAGTGGCGCGCCGAATCGCGCATCGGGGGGGAGCTCCAGCGCTTGCGCTGCCCGTGCGAAGAGGAACCCCACCACCGGCTCGGCCACGGTCACGGTGGAGCCGCCGCGTATCGACCACCGCGCGTCGTAGTGCGCGAGCCTGTGCGTCGCCGCCTGTGCTGCCTGGTGGAGCAGGGTCTTCGGGGCGACCCCCGCGCGGAGCAGCGCCAGCGTAGCCGCCACCGCCTTGCGCTCCGAAAGTAGGAGCTGGTCCGTGTAGGTTCCCTGTATTTCGCGGCTCTCAACGAAGTGGGTGCTGCGTAGCGCCTCGGCGATGCCGCCACGCGTGGCGCGCCAGCTCGGGAGGTCGGAGCGCGCCACTGCCCAACCCAGCATGCGAGCGGTCGCGCCGCGCAACGCTGCCGCGCGCTCTGGAAATGACCGCGTCAGATGTGCGGCCATGGCGATGCGCACCACGGCGAGGCCCCCATCGAAGAGCTTGAGCGACGCCAAGGGGTAGAACGTGCTCGCAGCCAGCTCCTCGAATGGACGCTCGTCGGCGATGGCCCTCGCGATGGCCTCGCTGCGTCGCTCTTCGAGGAGCGCGTCGAGCAGGGCGTCTCGATCGGCCTCGAAAGCGGCAGGGCCTCCCTCCGGCGTGGGCGCACCCATGGGCGCGCGGCAGATTGCTTCGGCCGTTGCCGCGAGTGCCTCGGCGCCCGTGAGCACGCCTGCGCGCATCAAGCGCCGCGCCGCGCCCACGGCGCAGGCCGGCTCTCCGAGCCCGTAGGGAGCCACCGCCAACGCCACCTCGAGGAGCAGGTCGAACGGCGCCTCCTCGTCGTGGAGGGCGAGCCTCAGGCCTTCTCGGGTAGCGCCGTCCACGCGGCGCTCGTGGAGGGCTCGCCGCATGTCGGTCTCGATTCGGTCGCGATCGCGCGCATCGTCCCTGGCCTCCGCCACGAAGACCTCGCCGTCGTGCACCTCGGCATCGATGCGCCGCGCCGACTCGCCCCCGAACACGCAGCGGCCAGTGCTTAGCTCGAACTTCCAGTTGTGCCAAGGGCAGGTGAGGACGCCGTCGCGAACGAGCCCCATCGAGAGCGGGTGACCTTCGTGTGGGCACGCGTCTTCCAGCACGTGCACCGCACCCTTGGAGCGCACGCAAGCGAGCCGCCGCTTGCCTTGCTTGACCAGCGTGGCCTTGCCCTCGGGGAGCGACTTCACCGTGGTCACGGCCACCAGCTTCTTGGGGATCACGATCCTGCCTCCTGCACCACGGTGAGCATACGATGCGACAGCCGAGGACTACCGCGCAGAAACGTTCCGGCGAGATCGCCTTGCTTCTGGGGTGAGCCTTGGATGATCCGCGAGCCATGGAAAGGGCTAGCGGCGCTCGAGGATGAAATCGGTCACCGCCCGCACGGCCCGCGAGCGCAGGCCGTCCTTCGGGTACAGCAGCGAGAAGCGCCGGGTGCGGCCGCCGCGCGCGCGCAGCACCTCCGAAAGCTCGCCGCGCGCTACCTCGTCTTCCACCAGGAACCGGTAGGTCTGAAAGAGGCCCAGGCCGGCCTTGCAGAGGGCGATGCCGCCGTGGGGATCCTCCGCGCACCGCACCTGCGCGGGAGGCACGAGCTCGCGGTTCGGCGACGCGAACAACCAGGGCAGTACGCGGCCGGTGCTGGGCATGACGAAGGCGATGCAATCGTGGGCGGCGACGTCGCCGACGCTGCCGGGCGCGCCGCGCCGCGCCAGATACGCCGGGCTGGCGAACACGCCTTGGGGAAAGTCGCCGAGCTTGCGTGCGACCATGCCGGCGTCGCCGATGACGCCCATGCGCACCGCCAGATCGAAGCCCTCGCGCACGAAGTCGATGTTCTGGTTCGACACGTGGAGCTCCAGCTCGATGCTGGGGTAGCGCTCGCGGAATCCGCCCATCTGCGGCAAGAGCCTCCGCAGGCCGTAGGTGGTGGGGACGCTGACGCGCACCAGGCCCTGGGGCGCGGGGCCGTCTTCTGCGTCGAGGAGCTCTTGCTCGCCGGTGGCCAGGAGGCGCAGCGCAGCCGCGCACTTTTCGTAGTAGGCGCGCCCCTTGGCGGTGGGGCGCAGCTCGCGCGTGGTGCGCCGGAACAAGGTCGCGCCAAGAGCGCGCTCCAGCCGCGCCACCGAGCGGCTCACGGCGGCCGGGGTGATTCGCAGCGCCTTGGCGGCCCGCGTGAAGCTGCCGCGCTCGAAGGTCCGACAGAACGAAAGCAGATTGGGCAACGTGCTCTCGAGGCCCAGGTGGCCCGTGGTTTCTTCGTCGCGCATGCAATTCATTACACCAGAGAACAACTGTTACGTCACCTGATGGGCTACCGGTGGGGCGCGGCGCTGCGCACATTGCCTTCACCGAGACGCCCTCGGAAAGAAGGAGCATCCCATGAAACACCGCATTCTCATCGCCCTCACCAGCCACGCGACGCTCGGCAGCACCGGCAAGGCCACCGGCGCCTACCTGGCCGAGATAGCCCACCCCTGGGCCGCCTTTACCGATGCTGGCTTCGACGTCGACTTCGTCTCGGTGCGCGGCGGCGAGGTGCCGCTCGACGGCGTGGATCGCAAGGATCTGGTGAACGCGCGCCTGCTCGACGACGCCGCCACCTTGGCGCGCATCCACGCCAGCGCCGCTCCCCGCGACGTCGATCCGGCGCGCTACGCCGCCATCTTCTACGCGGGTGGTCACGGCACCATGTGGGACTTTCCCGACGAGGCCACGCTGGCCGGCGTGGCGGCGCGCATCTACGAACAGGGCGGCGTCGTCGCCGCGGTGTGCCACGGGCCGGCCGCCCTGGTGAACGTTCGCCTGCGCTCGGGCGCGTACCTGGTGGCGGGCAAGGAGGTAGCGGCGTTCACCAACGAGGAAGAGCGCGCGGCGGGGCTGGCCGAGGTGGTGCCCTTCCTGCTGGCCGACCGTCTCACGGAGCGCGGCGCCACGCATCGTCCGGCGCCCAACTGGCAGAGTCAGGTGGTGGTCTCGGAGCGGCTGGTGACCGGCCAGAACCCGGCCTCGGCGCCGGCGGTGGGCGAAGCCGTGGTGAAGCTCCTGAAAGGCTCGGCCGAGGTGCGCCCGTGAAAGCCCTGGCACTGGTTGTGCTCCTGGCGTGCAATGCCGGCACCCAGACCGGGTCTGCGGCCCCGTCGGCAGCCGCAGTGAAGGCCGAAACCGACGCGCCGACGGTGCTGGTCATCCTCTCGAGCCGCAACGCCATCGACCTGCAAGGCGGCAAGACGCTCGCGACCGGCTACTTTCTCAATGAGCTCATGGTGCCGGTCGCCGCTATGCAAGAAGCGGGGGTTCGCCTGGTTTTCGCGAACCCCGAAGGAACGCCGTCGGTGATGGACGTGCACTCCGACGACGTTGCGTACTTTCATGGCGATCGCGCGCTCCATCAGCGCATGAAGACGCTGCAAGCCAGCCTGCCCGAGCTCTTGCATCCACGCCGCCTGGGGGATGTGGTCGCGGCCGGCCTCGACCGCTACCGCGGCGTGTTCGTTCCCGGTGGGCACGCGCCCATGGGTGATCTGGCGAGCGACGCGGTGGTGGGAAAGACGCTGCGCTGGTTTCACGATCACCAGCGGCCCACCGGTCTCCTTTGTCACGGGCCACTCGCGTTGCTCGCTGCCACCGCCCAGCCCAAGGAGCTGGCCGCCGCCCTCGCGGCTCACGACGAGGCGCGCACTGCCGAGCTACGGCGCGGCTGGCCGTACGCTGGGTACCGCATGACGGTGTTCAGCGCAGCCGAGGAGCAGACGGTGGAAGAGGGCGGCAGTCAGGCCTTCTTGGGAGGCAAGGTGCGCTTCTACCCCGACGACGCGCTACGCGCTGCCGGGGGAAACGTGGATACTGCACCCATGTGGGCGAGCCACGTGGTGGTTGATCGCGAGCTTGTCACCGGGCAGCAGCCGAGCAGCGACGAGGCCTTCGTGAAGGCTTTCGTGCCCATGCTGCGCGCCGCGCGCTGAACCGCTCAGGTGCGAATGTCGCAGTTGGCGTAGATGGGGGCGGAAAATCCCCTGCCCACCCGCGCCCGCAGCACCGAGCACTTGCCAGCAGGTACCGGCACCCGCACCGTGGCGCCGGAGGCCGGCGTCGCCACCACCGCGCCGTCGCGGTAGAGCTCGATGTCGTCGCCGGTGGCTCGCAGCTCGACCTCGCCGGCGGTGATCAGGTTGGCGCCCAGCGGCGACCAGCCGGCGAATCTTTGGTCCGGCACCCGGGCTTCGAGCGAGCACGCTTCCGGTGCGCGCACACAGGTCCGGCCTGCCGCTACCGCGGCACGCACGCCCTCGATGCTGCGCGTCTCGGCCAGCACGTAGGTGGTGGGCCGTAGGTGGTAGCTATGGCTGTCGGTGCCGCCGATGGGGGTCATGCGGCGATTGCGGAGGGGAATCTCCTGGTCGAGGCGGAGCAGGGTGGCGAGCAGCGTCTTGTCGGTGTCGCCCTGCAGGTACCGGTCGCGAAGGTGGGTGGCGGTGAGGTTGTACACCTCGAAGCCACTCGCCAGGCGATCGATGGCGTCGATGTCGCCGCGGAGCCCGCCCGACCCCGGACCCGGGGCGGTGAGCGGGCGCCAGGAGAGGTCGGCGCGGGCGATGGAGGGCCCGGAGGGGAGGGCGGTGACCAGCGGATGGTTCACCACCAGGAGGCCGCCCTTCTCGACCCAGCGCTCGAAAAATAGCCCTGGGCTCTTTCGTGCATCTTGCACGGAAACACTCTCCAGAACCCGCTCCAGATCGGCGAAGGCTACGCCCGCATGCCCCAGCTCGTGGTCGGTGTACTCGAAGCCGGGAACCACCATGAGGCCGCCCAGGGACTCGCCGCTGATGGCGTCCTTGAGGGCTCGCTGTTCGCGCACCACCTCGCGGCGGGCGTCCTCGTCTTCTTGGAAGCGCGCCGCAACGTGGGGCGTGAGGACCACGAAGTCGAGCCCCTCGCGCTTGGCCAACGCCACCGTGTCGTGGAGCGAGCGCGACACGTGGGTGGCGTCGTCGGGCGGCAGTACGTGGCAGTGCAGATCGCCGCCCAGAAGGTGATAGCGGGGGGCAGCCTCCCCGACCGCCAGCGCGCTCTCGCTCCCGAGCCCCTGCCCATGCCCATGCCCGCGGGTCGGTCGGTACGCGCTGGTCATGGCGAGATCGACCGCGCCGTGCTCCACGGTACCCGCGCCGCAGCCCAGCGACGCAGCGATGAGGCCGCAAATTGCCGTGTTTCGAGCGACCGACGAAGGAAGAAAAGTCATGGGCCTTGGACGGTGGCCTCGCGCTCCCTATTCAGCGCAGCATCAGCCCGCCCAGGGTTTCGTGGGTCGTCTCGTCGACCAACAGGGCGCTGCCCAGAATGCGGTCGGTCTCGTAGGGCTCCCACACCAGGGGCGCCGCGGTCTTGAAGGCCACGCGCGCGATGTCGTTCTCCTCCACGTCGCGCTTCGCGAGCGCCGCGCCGGAGGCGACGTCGATGACGTGCTCCACCGACGCGAGCGTGGCCTTGGTGGTTCGCGTGGTGTGCTTGAGCAGGTACCGCTTGCCCGCTTCCGCCGGCCTTGGCGAAAACCACGCCAGGTCGGCCACCAGATCCTGGCCGATGCGCGGCGGCGTGGCCGCTGCCGCGAGCACGTCTCCGCGGCTCACGTCGACGTCGTGCTCCAGGTGCACCGTCACCGAGGCGCCGCGGCGGGCTTCCTCTACCGGGCCGCCGCTGGTCTCGAGCGCGCGCACGGTGCTGGTCTTTCCCGAAGGGTGCACCGTGATGGCGTCGCCCACCCGCACCGTACCGGCGGCGATGCGCCCGGCGATGCCGCGGTAGTCGTGGTGGGCGTCGGTTTGCGGCCGCACGATCCACTGCACCGGGAGGCGAAACGGCGCGTGGGCCTCGTCGCGCACGGTGTCGAGCAGGGTGAGGTGCTCGAGCAGGGTGGGCCCCTGGTAGTAGGCCGTGCGGCCGGAGCGGGTAACCACATTGTCGCCGTGCAGCGCCGACACCGGCACGTACACCACGCTGGCGGCGCCGCGCGTATGGTCGCGCAGGTAGGCGTCGATGATGTCGCGAATCTCCGCGAAGCGCTCGAACGAGAACGCCACCTGGTCCATCTTGTTGATGGCCACCACCAGGTGCCGAACCCCCAGCAACGTGGTGAGGTACAGGTGCCTTCGCGACTGCTCGGTGAGCCCCTGCCGGGCGTCGACCAGCAACAGCGCCGCCTCTGCGGTAGAAGCGCCGGTGACCATATTGCGTGTGTATTGCACGTGTCCTGGTGTGTCGGCCAGAATGAAGCGGCGCCCGGGCACCGAGAAGTAGCGCCAGGCCACGTCGATGGTGATGCCTTGCTCGCGCTCGGCGCGCAGGCCGTCGGTCACCAGCGCCAGCTCGGTTCGGGCAAACCCCCGGCGCCGGCTCGCTTCCTCCACCTGGGTGAGCTGGTCGCTCATGAGCGCTTTGGCGTCGAACAAAAGTCGACCGATGAGCGTGCTCTTGCCGTCGTCGACGCTTCCTGCGGTGCACACTCGTAGCAACGTGGTCATCAGAAGTATCCCTCGCGTTTGCGGTCTTCCATCGAAGCCTCGGTGAACTTGTCGTCGGCCCGGGTGGCGCCGCGCTCGGTGACGGTGGCGGAGACCACTTCGTCGATGATGGCGTCGAGCGTTCGCGCGGTGCTGCGTACGGCGCCGGTGCAGCTCATATCGCCCACGGTGCGGAAGCGCACGGTCTCGCGGAACGGCACCTCACGCGCCGAGCGGGTGACGAATGCCGAGGTGGCGTACAGCATGCCGTCGCGCGAGAACACCTCGCGCTGGTGGGCAAAGTAGATGGAGGGCACTTCCAGCTGTTCGTGCCGGATGTACTCCCACACATCGAGCTCGGTCCAGTTGGAGAGGGGGAAGGCCCGCAGGTGCTCACCGCGCCGAACGTCGGTGTTGTACAGGTCCCACAGCTCGGGCCGCTGGTTCTTGGGGTCCCACTGGCCGGCCTCGTCGCGAAAGCTGATGACCCGCTCCTTGGCCCGGGCGCGTTCTTCGTCGCGTCGGGCGCCGCCGAACGCTGCGTCGATGCCATGCTCGGCGATGGCGTCGAGCAACGTCACCGTCTGCAGGCGATTGCGCGACGCGCGCGGTCCGGTCTCTTCGGTCACCCGGCCCTGGGCGATGGACGTTTCTACCGACGCGACGATCAGGCGCTCTCCCAGCTCGGCTACCCTGCGATCGCGAAACGCGATGGCTTCGGGAAAGTTGTGACCGGTGTCTACGTGCAGGAGCGGGAAGGGGAAGCGCGCCGGACGGAACGCTTTCTCCGCCAGTCGCAGCAGCACCAGCGAGTCCTTCCCGGCGGAGAACAGAAGGGCCGGGCGCTCGCGCTCGGCGCAGATCTCGCGGAATACGAAGATGGCTTCGTCCTCGAGGGCACGAAGATGGGTGGGCGAAGAAGGCGATGATCGGGTCACTCCGAATATCTAGCATAACGGAAACTCGTCTGCTATCTGAGAAGAAGTCGTTATGACGGATATCAACTGGCTCTTCGGCAGCATCGGTCTCCTGGCCATCGAAGGCTCCTACCTTCCGCAGATCGCGCGCCTCTATCGGCTGAAGCGATCGGAGGATGTGAGCCTGTTCTTCCCCGGCCTCAACCTTCTGGGGCGCGTTTGCGCGCTGGTGTATTCCGCCTCGAAGAACGAGCACATGTTCGTCGCTGGGCTGGTGCTCGGCATCGCCCTGCGCGCGGTGCTGCTCACCCAGGTGCTCTGGTACCGTCACCGCGCTCGCCGCGTATACCGCGAGCTCGAGGTGTCTGCGCCCCGGGTGCCGGCGATGACCCCGCTCTCCGGAGCCTCGTCGTGAGCCCGCGTCCGCCCGAAGGCGCCGCCGCGCGCGAGGTCATTCGCTGGGCCATGGAGTCTTTCGGGGGCACGCTCGCCGTGGCCACCAGCCTGGGCGCCGAGGACATGGTGCTCCTGCGCGAGGTCGCGCATCTCCACCGGGAGCATGGTCTCGCCCTGCCGCACGTCTTCTTCCTCGATACCGGACGCCTGCACGAGGAGACCTACGCCCTGTTGGCCGAGGCGCAGGCGCGCTATGCCGTGCCGATTGCGGTCTATTTCCCTTCGGCGCCCCTGGTCGAGCGCCTGGTGCGTACGCAGGGTGTCCTGGGCTTTCGCGGATCGGTCGAGGCACGGAAGGCGTGCTGCGACGTGCGCAAGGTGCAGCAGCTGGGCCGCGCGCTCGCTGGCCGCGGCGCGTGGATCACCGGGCTCCGGCGCGACCAGGCAGTGACCCGAGGCGGCCTGGCCACCTTCGAGGTCGACGCAGCCCATGGCGACATCGTGAAGGTCGCGCCCCTCGCCGCCTGGTCGGAGGCCGATGTCTTCGACTACGCGCGCGCACACGATGTGCCGCTCAATCCGCTCCACGGCCAGGGCTTTCGATCCATCGGCTGCGCCCCGTGCACCCGCGCCATTGGCCCCGACGACGACGTGCGCGCGGGCCGTTTTTACTGGGAAAGCCCCGATCAAAAAGAGTGTGGACTGCACCCTTCTCACCCCGCGCGCCAGGCCACAGGAGCCCCATGAACGAGCCCCAGCTCATGCCCCTCTTTCTCAAGCTCTCGGGACGCCGCATTCTCTTGGTGGGCGGCGGCCCGGTGGCGCTGGAGAAGGCCGAGCTCCTGCTCCGGGCGGGCGCTCGGGTGGACGTGGTGGCGCCGGAGAGCCTGCCTGCCTTTCGCCAGCTCGGCGTATCGCTGGCGGAGCGCGCCTTCGTTCCCGCCGACGTGCACGGCGCTTGGTTCGTGGTGGCGGCGGCCACGCCCGAGGTGAACCGGGCGGTGCGGCAGGCCTGCGATGCCGAGGCCCGCTTCGTGGTGGCGGTGGACGATCTGGCGTCGGCCACCGCGTTCGGCGCAGCGCGGGTGGAGCGCGGCGGCGTCACCTTCGCTATCTCCACCGGTGGGCACGCGCCGGCGTTGGTGCGCCTGCTGCGTGAGGCGCTCGAGAGCGTGCTGCCCCAGGAGCTGGGCGGCTGGCTCGACCTCGCGAGGCTCGAGCGCGCGCGGTGGAAGGAGGCGCAGGTGCCCTTCGGTGAACGTCGCCACCTGCTGTTTCGGGCGCTGGAAAAAGTGTATGGTGCACGCGAAGAACGCGTTTGGGAGGTCCCATGAAAGTCACGCTGGTGGGAGCGGGTCCGGGCGATCCTGATCTGCTCACGGTTCGCGCTGCGCGGGCTCTCGGCTCGTGCGATCTCGTCTTGTACGACGCCCTGGTGGACCCGCGGGTGCTGGAGCTAGCGGGGACCGCTTCGCGGTTCTACGTGGGCAAGCGCGCCGGGCGGCCTTCCATCACCCAAGAGGAGATCTCGGCGCTCATGGTGCGCGCGGCGCGCGCCGGTCGCCGGGTGGTGCGCCTCAAGTGTGGTGACCCTTTCGTGTTCGGGCGCGGCGGCGAAGAGGCCCTGGCCCTGGCGGCGGCCGGGCTGGAAGTCGACATCGTTCCTGGCATCAGCAGCGCCATCGCCGGCCCCGGCGCCTTCGGCATCCCGGTGTCGCACCGAGGGGTGGCCTCCGGCTTCGTGGTGCTGTCGGCCGAGCCCGCCCAGAGCTACGTCTCGGTGCTCGAAGCGGGACCGCATGCCGCGCTCACCTACGTGTTCATGATGGCGCTCGGACGGCGCGTCGAGATCACGCGAACCGCCTTGGCTCACGGGTTCTCTGCAACACTGCCAGCGGCGATTGTGCTGGGCGCGCACACCGCGCGGGCCTGGGCCTGGAGGGGAACGTTGGGCGACTTGCCGGGGGTGGAGCTCCCGCTCGACCGCCGCGATTTGCCAGGCCTGGTGGTGGTCGGCGAAGTGGTGGCGCTGCCGATTCGGCTGGTTTCGGCCGACGGCACGCCGGTGACGATGGACGATGGCGCCGCCTCGGTGCCCAAGGAGGATCTTCGTGAGTACGCTTGAACCGGCGCCGCGCGCCGCGCACGCCCCGCACTTCTCCGACGAGGCCGACGTGGATCGCTTCGTGGAGATGCTCGATCGCTTCGAACGCGGTGACATTGCCGAGCCGGAGTGGCGAGCATTTCGCCTGGTGAACGGCACCTATGGCCAGCGTCAGGGGGGCACCCTCTCGATGCTGCGCGCCAAGTTGCCGCAGGGGCGCGTGGAGGCCTCGCAGATCGAGGTCATCGCCGACGTTGCCGACGCGCACTCACGCGGCTTCTGCCACCTGACCACCCGCCAGAACGTGCAGTTTCACTTCATCGAGCTGGCCAAGATGGAAGAAACCATGCGCACGCTGTCGCGTGCCGGCATCACCACCAAAGAGGCCTGCGGCAACTCGGTGCGCAACGTCACTGCGCCGGCCACCACCGGCGTGGCGCTCGACGAGGCCTTCGACACCGAGCCCTACGCCGAGGCTCTCACCCGGTACTTTCTCCGGCATCCGCTCAGCGGCACCCTACCCCGCAAGTTCAAGGTCGCGTTCGCCGGCGGCGGTGAAGACCACTCGTTCGCGGTGGTCAACGACATCGGCTGGCACGCGCGCCTGCGCGAGGGCGATGGCGGCAAGACGGAGCGCGGCTTCGTGGTCACCGTGGCCGGCGGCACCGCCACCCTTTGCACCACCGGATACCGGCTCTTCGAGTTCTTGCCTGCAGGCGACATTCTCGGCGTCGCGCTGGCGCTCCTTCGCGTGTTCGACCGCGAGGGCGACCGCCAGCATCGGCACAAGGCGCGGATGAAGTACGTGGTGAAGCGCATCGGCTGGGAAGCCTTTCGCCAGGCGGTGTTGGACGAGCTGGAGAAGGTGCGGGCCGAGGGCCTGCCGCCGCTGCCGTTCGATCCCGAGTCGCCGCCCGACCGCGGCGAGGTGGTCTTGCCGCCGGGCGAGCTCCCGAGAGCGCTGCCCTTGGCCGGCGACGAAGCGCGCTGGTTTCGCACCAACACCAAGCCACAGAAGCAAGCGGGCTACCGCGCCGTCACGGTGACGGTTCCGCTCGGCGACGTCACTTCCGTCCAGCTGCGCGCGCTCGCGCAGCTCTGTCGCAGCCACTCTACCGGCACCTTGCACGCCACCACCGCGCAGAACTTTCTGTTTCGCTACGTCCCGGAAGACAAGGTGTCGTCTCTCTACGCGGCGCTGCGCGCAATCGACCTCGCGCGCCCCGACGCCGACACCGTGGCCGACGTCTCGAGCTGCCCGGGCGCCGACTCCTGCAAGCTGGCGGTGACCCAGTCGCGCGGCCTCGCTCGCGAGCTCGATACGCATTTTCAACAGCGACTCGACTATGTCGACCGGGCGCCCGGGCTCTCGGTGCGCATCAGCGGTTGCCCCAATGGGTGTAGTTTGCACCATGTGGCCGGTATTGGCTTTCAGGGCGGCGTACGAAAGCTCGATGGCCGCGCGGTGCCGCAGTACTTCGTCATGGTGGGCGGCGGGGTAGAGGGCGAGCGCGCGCACTTCGGGCGCGTCGTCGCCAAGATTCCCGCGCGGCGCATCGCGCAGGCGGTGGAGAGGCTGGTGCAGATTTACGAGAAGGAGCGCGCCGGCGAGGAACGCATCGTGGAGTTCTTGCGCCGTGCCGACCCCAAGAAGCTCAAGGCGCAGTTGGCCGACCTGGAGACGCTCACCCTTGCCGATGCGCGACCCGAGGACTTCATCGACCTCGGTGACACCGAGGCCTTCGTGCCCATCGAAGGGGCGTAGTCGCGGGCCAGCGGCGGCGCCTCAGGCCTTCTGGTGCGTCTCCGCCCACACCGCGAAGGCGGCCGCGAACTTCTCCAGGAAGGTGCGCGTCGCATCGCTGGTGAGCGCGCCGTTCTCGTCGAAGAGCGTGCCGGCGCCGCTCAGGTAGGCCTCTGGCTGCTGCATGGTGGCAACGTTCAAGAACATGAGCGACTGCCGCAGGTGGTGGTTGGCGCCGAAGCCGCCGAGGTTTCCGGGCGTGACGCTGATGACCGCGCCGGGCTTGCCGTCCCAGGCGCTCTGGCCGTAGGGCCGCGAGCCGATGTCGATGGCGTTCTTGAGCACCGCGGGCACCGAGCGGTTGTACTCCGGCGTGACGAAGAGCACGGCGCCTGCGGCGCGGACCTTGTCGCGGAAGGCCGTCCAGGCGGCCGGCGGCGCGCCGTCGAGGTCTTGGTTGTACATGGCGAGCTCGCCGAGCTCGACGATCTCCAAGTGCAGGTTCTTGGGCGCGAGGGTGGCGAGCGCGGTGGCGACCTTGCGGCTGAAGGAATCCTTGCGCAGGCTGCCCACGATGACGGCGACGGAGATATCTTTGCTCATGCGGTGGTTCTACCACTCTGCGGCGCGCTCGAAACCGGGAACCGCTACAGACCCGCAACACCCATGAGCCGCCCGATGAGCGCGGTAGCCAGCATCGCGGCTCCGCCGCCGAGCACCACGCGCATCGCCGCCTTTGCCTTCGACGCGCCGCCCAAATGGCCGCCCAGCGCACCGAGGACAGCCAGGCTCAAGAGGCTCACGCCCGCCACCGCCGCCACCCTCGCCGCAGCCGGCGCCAGCAGCAGCGCCAGGATGGGGAGCCCCGCAAGGCCGGCGAAGCTCGCGGCAGACACGACCGCCGCCTGAAGCGGGCGCGCCAGGGTGGCCTCTTCGACGCCCAGCTCGTCGCGCATGTGCACGGCCAGACGGTTGTCGGCGGCGCTCAGCTGCTCGGCCACCTTCTGCGCGAGCTCCGCGTCGAGACCTCGACTGCGGTAGATGGCGGCGAGCTCCTCCAGCTCGCCCGCCGGGTCGGCATCCAGCTCTTCCTTCTCCTTGGCGATGTCGGCCTCCTCGGCGTCGCGCTGCGAGCTCACCGAAACGTATTCGCCGGCGGCCATCGAGAGGGCACCCGCCACCAGGCCGGCAAGGCCCGCTACCAGCACTGCCGACTTCGAGGCCGAGGTGGCGGCCACGCCGATCATCAGGCTCGCGGTGGAGACCACGCCGTCGTCGGCGCCCAGCACTGCGGCTCTCAACCACCCGCCGCGACTGCCCCGATGTCCTTCGCGATGCGACTTCATGGGTTCGCTCTTACCACGACCGACGCACGGCCCCTGTGCGATATGCGTGTATTATGCATAAAAAGTCAAAGCAGCCCGCCGCGGTCACGCGACGAGCCGTTTTTCGCAATATTTGCGGTGTTCTTGATGTCGACTTTCGAAGTCACCTCCATCCGAGCGCCCGGTCAGACGCCGATCAATCGCAGCTGGGCTGCGTCCCGGCGTCGGGTCTCGGGGCGACTCCTTGCGCGCAACGTGCGGTGATCTTGGTGCAGGCGTCTGCGGGAATCTCGCTCGCCGCGCACTTCGCGGCGAGGCTGGCGCACTCGGCCTGGAAGGCCGCATCGAAGGCCGCGCGCACGCAGGTGTGCTCGCTGTCGAAGCACGCTGCTACGTCGCCTGTACCGCCGAGGCAGGTGGTGAGATCGTCGTGACATACCTTGACCGCGGCAGGGTCGGGGTGCGGACCACGACCGTGGCCGCCGCCGTGATCGCCGCCGCGATCGCCGCCGCGCTCGTCTTGGGGGGGAGCGCTGCCGTCCCGGGGGGGACCCGAAGGACCGTCCTTGGGGCGCGGCCCGCCATCGCACGTTGCCCCGTTGTCCGCGCCGCCAGGAGAGCCGCGGTGGTTGCCCGCGGTGGGCAGGCAGGCGACCAGCGCTCCGCGACACGCGGCCTCGTCCGCGCCGTCGGCTGCGCTGCACACGGCATAGCTGGCGCGGCACGCGTCGACCTCGGCGCCGTGGCCTTTGAGAGAGCACTGCGCGGCCTCCAGCGCGGCGGCCTCGGTCCCGGTGGAAGTCGAGCTGGTGTCTTCGGCCGCCGTGGTCGCGGTGCACGCCATGAAGAAGATGGCGAACGGGCCGCTGGCGAGGAAGGTCGAGGTGATCGAGGTGATCGAGGTGATCGAGGTGATCGAGGTGATCGAGAAAGTGCGCATGATGGCTCCGCGAAGGCTTAGGGTGGGTACAGAGGCCAACGCCTCGGTCGCTGCTTTCCTAGAGCCTTCGGCTCACCCAAAGCGATCACCCGCGCATGCGATTTATTCCCCGCGCGCAGGTCTTCACGGACACGCGGCGCGATCGAGACTGCGGTGCGGCGCCTGGCTGCGAATCGCAGCGCATGCATCTTTGCATGGCATCGGGCCCGGACCACAGCTCTCGAACACGGTGAACGCGCCGGTGCAGGTGGCGGGGAGCGACCAGCAGTGGCCCAACATATCCGGCGAATCGCAGCGCCCTCGGGGCGGCGCAAGGCGGCCGCAAAGGGTCGAGCCCGGGCACGCCTTGTCGCGGCCGCAGAGAGCTGCGGTGGGGCCGCAAGGGCCCTCGGTGTGCGCGGTCACGCCGGCGAGCCGGCGCAAGCAGTCGTTCCAGTAGGTGACGCCGTCGCACCCGCACGAGATGCCGATGGCGCCGTCGCAGAAGGCCGGCCGCTCCTCGCATCGCCCGGTGGCGTCGCTGCAGTTGCTCCGCGCACAGAACGATGCGCTCTCGCAGTCTTCGTCGCCCACGCAGGGCTTCCCGTTGACGCCGCCACCGTCGGGCCGCTCCGGAAGCTCCGCCAGCACGACTTCTTGCGGGGCGCATGCGAAGAGCAGCCCTGCGCCGGCGAAGGCGAGCGCGAGGCCAGGGCTGCGTGCTCTCATCGCCGCTCCTCTCGATGCGCGTAGGGAGAGGAGCCCACCAGGTTGAACGCGAAGCCGAGCGAAAGCGACGGCCGTAGGCGGAACGTCTCGAACACGCCCTCGGTGTCCTTGCCCACCCGAAGTACGTATCGCTGCGGCGCAAGATCGGCGTCGAGCGCCAACTGAAGGAAGACGTCGGCCACCTTGGCTACGCCCACTCGGCCGGTGATGAGCGCGCCCAGCACCGGCGAAGCGTCGACGCGATCGCCCTGCAGCTTGCTGGAAGGCACGGTGCTCGAGCGAGGGCTCGACCACAGCACGTCGACCCCCGCCGACGGGCCGCCTTCGACCAGCCAGCTGCTTCCGCCGAAGAGCCGAAGCGTCGGAGAAAGGCGCAGCGCCAGCGCGCTGAAGTGGAGGTCGACCCGCGACCCCTTCACTTCGTAGGGAACGTGAAAGATGCCGCTCAGCCAGAGCTCCGGCCGGAACGCGCCGCGCGACGAAGCCACCCCCACGGTCGCGCCGCCGCCCACCACGAACAGGGCGCCGGTGCCGAACATGCGGCTGCCAGCGAGGGCCCCCAGGTCGAGGCCCCAGCCGGCGCCTTCGTCGCGTTCGGTCGTGGCCGGCGGCTTGGCTTTCTCCGGGGAGGGCGGTGGCGGAACTTCGGTGCGCTTCCGGTCTTGCTCCGCCATCTCTTCGACCGCCGCGTAGACGATGTGGGCGAGCTCCTCGACCACGATGGCGGCCGAGCGATCGCGGAGCACTTCGCGCTCGAGCACGACCCGCCCGGACCGACCTTCGACCAGCACCGTGACCGCTCGGTCCTTGCTCGAGAGGTCGACCCACACCGTGCCCAAGGCCGAGCTCGGGTGGGTGAGACCGCTGCGATCCGTGAGGTCTACACGTTCTTCCTTGCGCACTTCCAGGCGAAGGCCCAGGCGGCCCGCGAGCTCACGCAGCGAGGCTTCGAAGGCCGTGGACTCCTCGGCGTCTCCTGCCAGCACCAGCTGCACGGTGGTGCGCCGCTGCGCGCGCTCGGGCTCCTGCGCCATCGCGCTGCGCCCTGCGAGCGAAGCGGCCAGAGACGTAAAGAGCGCCGCAAGTAGCGCCAGCCAGGCGCGGGCAGAGGCGCGAACGCGTCGGCGCCGCCCGGGCTGCCGCGAACGACCCGCTCTCAACGATGCTCGAGCCGCGCCGTCGCGCGCTCCCGGTGAATCGTCTGCGGATAGCTCTGAAGGAGGGTGTTCCATGCGGCGCGTTCTTCGGTCTCTCGGCCCAGGTTCTGCAGCGCCCGTGCGCGCCCGGCCATGGCCTCTTCGCGCAACGTACCCTCTCCGCTGCCGAGATACTGATCGAAGAGCCCGAGGGCACGGCCACTGTCGCCGCTGTCGAGCGCGAGGCGCCCCAGCGCGAGCCGCGTGGCGTTCGCCTCCGCCGCGTTGGGGTGCTTGTTCAAGAGATCGCCATACAAGCGCATGGCGGCTGCGCGATCGCCCCGGCGTCGGGCATCGGTCGCATCTGCGAACAGTGAAGACGGGCTGCGCTCGGGGGCTGGCTCGGCCACCTGCGGAGCGACCGTGGCAGCAGGAGCGACGACCGGCGGCGGCACCACCACCGGCGCGTCGGGGGAAGGCGTAGGCTCCTTGGGCGGCGTCGCGCGGACCGCCACCGCATGCGCAGTCGCTGCGGACTTCGGCGTCGCGGGGAGCACCGCTTCGGCGGGCGTCGCGCTGGCTTCCACCGCGGGCGTGCTCTCTACCGGCGCTGCATTGCCATGGGGCGCAGGGCGGGGCACCTCGACCGGAGAGGGAACGTTCGCGGGAACGACCACCGGCTCGACGCCAGCCGGTGAGCCGAACACCGAGGGCAGCACTCCCGACCACCGCGCCGCGGCGCCGGTGGCAAAGGTGAGGGTGGCGGCGATGAGAATCAGCGCGGCGAGTCGGCGTCGCGCCGGGCGCTTCACCGGCAGAGCGGGGTGCGGAGCCGAAGCGTCGTCGTTGGCCGCAGGCCCTTCGAACGAAGGACGCGACTCGCGATCACCGGTGGTCGGGGCCGCGGGTGCATGCTTGAGCGCACCGGTGACGAACAGCGCGCCGTCGTGCAGCGGCAGCTCGGCGTCGAGGTCGGCGGCGAAGTCCGCCCGGAGCGTGCGCTCCATGCGGCACGCCGCGCAGTGCGCGAGGTGCGCGCGCAGGAGGTCTTCTTCCGCCGGGGTGAGCGTTCCGCTCTCTTCGCGATCGAGCAGATCTTCCGGGTGGAGCTCGGCGATGCTCACGATTGCACCTCCAGCTCGTCGGCCAGCGCCGGGTCGGCCTCGATGCGCCGCCGCAGCGCTTCTTTCGCCAGCCGCAGCCGACTGCGCACGGTGTTCACCGGCGCGCCGGTGGCGACGGCCACCTCTTCGAGCGACCAACCGAGCATGAAGCGCATCGCCATCGAGTCGGCTTGCTCGTCGGGAATGTCCGCCAGAAGGTCGCGCAGCAGCATCTTCCGGCGCTCGGCCCGCGCCGCGTCCAGCGGAAGCGGTCTTGGGTCGGCGAGGGTCTCGGTCTCGGCTTCGTCGTCGCGGCGCGACCACTGGAGGCGGGTGCGCTTGCGCGCGGCCACCGCAGTGCGGACGGCGATGCGGGTGCCGTAGTGCACCGGCTCGCACTCGCCGCGAAAGCTCGGGAGCGCCTGCACCAGCGCGATGAGCGACTGCTGAACCACGTCGTCGAGGTCTGCATGGGCGCCGCCCAGCACCATCTGCACCACGCGCATCATGCGCGGAGCGACTGCCTCGAGCAGGCGCCGGGTGGCGGCCACATCGCCCTTGGCCGCCTGCGCGGCGAGCTGCATGGCAGGGCTGGGAGCCACTTCGGGCTCGACGGCCATGCTGCGGGGGAAATCGGCGTCCGACATCGGTAAACTTAAAGGTGTCATCGCCCGACCCGAAGCGATCACTTTTCCGCAAACATTCCGAAAAAAAGCAACCTGCCGAATGCCGAACGATGTCGAGCGCCTGGCGGGCAGGGAAGCTTCGGCGCCGATGTGCGTAGAATCAGGACCCGGCGGACGGTGTGGACCTTTCGGCGCACCGGGGCGTTTTTTTATGGAATGAAGAACCCTGCGACGTTCCGCCGTTGCTAGGCTCTTCCTATTCGAAAGGACCTCGAATATGAGCGCTGGTGGACCGCCCCCGGGAGGCTACGGATTCGGACTCATCGATCCGGAGAAGAAGCCCGAGACGAAGAAGACGGAAGAGGCCCCCGCGCCCCCGCCCGCGCCGCGGCCGGCGGTGGACCCCTACTCGCCGCCCAAGGTCTCCCCCTTCGGCGGCGCCAACTACGGCCCCGCAGATGGGGGCGCCCGCCCCGCCCAGGCCAGGCGTTGGGTTGGCCTGCCCATCATCGGCATTGGCATCCTCTGCATTCGCGTGCTGCTCCTCTGCGCCCGAACGAGCACCCCCAGCTACACGCCTCCGTACAGCTACCAGCCGCCGTTCGATCTTCCCACGCCTTCGGTGGCGGTTCCCAAGGCGCCGACGGTGGCGGCGGGCCCGCTCGCGGCCTCACGGGAAGGCACCGACGTCTTCTGGTTCGAAGGAAGCACCCTCGTGCGTCGCGACGCGGCCAAAAAGGTGCTCCGGCTCGCGCCCCCTACCGGCCTCAGTGCCCGTAGCCTTGCCAGCAGCGCGCCCATCGTCGACTCGCTGGTCGCCGGCGGCAACCGGGCTTGCTGGATCGAAGACCGCAGCAGCGTTCATTGTGTGGAAGATACACGCACCATGGCCAGCGAGCGCCTGCTCTTTGCCGGTTCGGCGGGTTTGGCCGACCTTCGGGTCGACGCCGACGCCGCGTATTTCGTGGAAGAGAGCTGGAAGAACAGCGGCACCGTTTACACCGTAAGCCGGGTCGACTTCCGCAGCCGCAGCCGCACCGAGCTTGTGAGTGGGTCTACCGCCCACCACCTGGTGCTCGACGGCGCGAATCTCTATTTCGTGAGCGGCAAGGTTGCGCTCGACGGCAAGGGTGACGTCGCTATCTCGCGCGTCGCCAAGACCGGTGGCGCCCCCAAGGTGATAGCCTCGCTCGGGGAGCGCACCCCGGAGAGCCTGTCGGTGCAAGGGAGCGATCTGTTCTTCACCGCCCCCGGCAACGTCGACGAGGCCTATGCCATGCAGCTCTTCCGTCTGGCGAAGACCGGGGGCGACGTGGTCAAGGTGAACCTCGGCGACGAGGAAGTGGCGGGCGCCTTCGCGGTCAACGACAAGAGCATCTACTTCGTCGGCAGCGGCGACAGCCTGTACCGAGTGGCCCGGGCCGGCGGCACGCCCGCGGAAGTGAGCGAGGTCACCGCGCGCATCTCCCGGCTCGTGCTCACCAGCAAGACCGTCGAGTACACCGCGGTCGGGCAGCCCACCCCACGGTCGGCGCCGCTCGCCGACTGACCGCGAACATGCGCGGTGGAAAAGGCTCGAGACCGCCGGCAGCCCGGAGGCGAGGCTCAAAGCGTGTCCTTCGAAATGACGGTGATTCCTCGAGCTGTCGCAGTATTGTTAAGCGGTATGCGTAACGCGCGGTCCTTCGCCGTCTTGGGTCTGGCCATGGCCATGTTCGGAAGTGGCGCTGCGAGCTGCGCCGGACCCGGGCCGTGCCGCTACAACAGCGACTGCACCGACTCGTACTGCGCCGACGGCGTGTGCAAAAAAGACTGCGTCGACGCCAAGTACGACTGCCCCACCGGATACATCTGCAACCTCATCGCCAAGTGCGAGCTGCCCGGAGCCGATGGCGGCGTGGGGAGCGACGGCGGCCGCGCCGACGGCGGAAGCGAAGCCGGCACCGGCGACGGCGGCGGCGACTCGGGTGGCGGTACCAAGCTGGTGCTCGACCTCTGCGGCAACGACGCCGAGTGCGCCAGTGGTCTGTGCAAGCCCTCTGCCACTGGCGCCTTGCCCCGCTGCACGCGCGCGTGTACCAGCCACGCCAACTGTCCCCAGGGCGGCCGCTGCGTGACCGTCGGCACCGATGCCTATTGCGTGCAGAGCGACATCGGGCGCCCGTGCACTGCGGCCAACCAGTGCAGCTTCGGATGCCTCACCGGTCCCCGCTACTGCACCATGAACTGCCAGAGCGGCGCCGACTGCCCCAATGGCTACGGCTGCCAGGCGGTCGGCTCGCCCGCCGCCAACGTGTGCGTCAAGGCCGCGGCGCCCTGCGGCGCAGGCATGACCGACGCCTGCATCGCGCCGGCCGCCTGCGACGAGACCGGCCTGGTCTCCGGGTGCACCCTGGCGTGCAACACCGCCGCCGATTGCCCGCAACGCGCTGCGGGCCTCACGCCGTGGAGCTGCAACGGAGTCTGCCGGCGGCCAGCCGACGTCTACGGCCCGCTCGCCGGCGGCATGCCGGCGGAGTACGCCTGCAACGCGGCCAGCGCCATCATCAACATCTGCAACGACGCCCAGCACATCGACTTCAACGCGTTCTCGGTGCCGGCGCCGCCGGCAGTGAACTGCGCGTCGGCCATGACCACGCCGGGGGCGACCGGCGACACCTGCGTCGACTCCTGCCGCTACCAGGGCGGTTGCATCGACGGGTTCGCCTGCACCGCGCTGGGCTCGGTGGGTGCCGGACGCATCGGGCTTTGCCTACCCGCCACCGGGGTCGGCGAGGTGGGTGTATCCTGCACGCGCGACGGTGACTGCGTGTTTGGCTACTGCAACCGCAACACCGGCAAGTGCTCCCGCGACTGTACGGTCGACGGCTTGTGCCCCACCGGTTCCGCCTGTGCCAACGGTAGCCCGCCGGCGGTCGAGGGTCGCACCTTCCGGCGCTGCGAATAGCCCTGGCGCGGTCAGCGCGGACGATCGACCGCGTGCGGCGCGCCACAGCTCCCGGAGCACTTCGCTCGCCACGTCTCGTGCGCAAGGAGCTGAGCCCTGCGAGAAGGTGGGGCCCCATTCTCTTCGCGACTTGTCCCTTGTGGTGGTGGCAGCACCAACACTACGTAGTGCGAGTGACCGCCGTTTCGTCCGATGCTGCAGCGCCTGTGAGCCCCCCTGCGCCCAAGTTCTGGGTGCTGGTGTGCCTGCTGGCGGTGTACGTCATCTGGGGGTCGACCTACTTCGGCATGCGCGTCGCGCTCGAGGTATTTCCGCCCTTCCTGATGGGGGGAATCCGTTTTCTCCTGGCGGGGAGCATTCTCTTCATTGTGATGCGTGCGCGCGGCGCGCCCTGGCCCACGCCGAAGCAATGGCTTGCATCCACCTTCGTCGGCGCGCTGCTCTTGGCGTGCGGCAACGGCTTCGTGGGGCTCGCCGAGCGCAGCGTCGACAGCGGCGTGGCCGCCACGGTGGTGGCCACCATGCCCTTGTGGGCGGCGCTCTTCGGCGCCTTCTTTGGGGACCGTCCGTCGGGGCTCGAGCTCTTGGGCCTGCTCCTCGGGTTCGGCGGGGTGTTGGTGCTGAACCGCGGCGGCAGTCTCTCGTTTCGTGGGGTCGACGCGATCGTGCTGGTGCTCGCGCCCATGGCCTGGGCGCTGGGCTCGGTGTGGAGCCGGCGCCTGCCGGTACCGCAGGGCCTCATGAGCGCCGCCACCCAGATGATGGGGGGCGGCGCGGTGATGCTGTCGCTTGCGCTGGTGCGCGGCGAGCGACCCATCGCGTGGCACCTGGGCGGCCTCGTGGCCTTCGGATACCTCGTCACGTTTGGTTCGCTCCTGGGCTTCACTGCCTACGCCTATCTCTTGCGCAACACGCGGCCTGCGCTCGCCACCAGCTACGCCTACGTCAACCCGCTCGTGGCCCTTGGGCTCGGCGCGCTGTGGAACGGCGAGTCGTTCACCCGCACCAAGATGATGGCCTGCGCTCTCACCATCGCCGGCGTCGGCCTGGTCACGCTCGCGAAGCGACGCTAGCCACAGCTCGAAGCGACGACTTTAGGAGAACAAAAAGATCGAACCCGGCGGCACAGGGGGGGTTGGCACGCCGGGTTCTACGCTGCGTCGAAGGGGGGGCTCCAACGCAGCGGTGTTATGAAGATACCTCGCGATGCTCACGGGTGCAACTGCGTCTGCGCGAATTCGACAAAGAACAATTTACCGCAATAATTACATCATAGTCCAGCTCAACCTTGGGCGCGTTATCGGCTCAGAAGTCGCCCGGCTGAACGTACGGATGGCTCCACAACGTGACCTGCAAGAGACACGATTTCACCCACGCGTTGAACATTGCCTCGACGGATGCGGCATCGGCGCCCGCCTTCGCCAGGAACGGCCGCAGGGTGAAGGTGATGGGGAAGACGAGCGGGAAGAGATCGCGGAACGGCACGATGTTTGAGCCCTCCACGCCGTCGGTGCGGTTCTTCTTGGTGCGGTGATGGCGCAGGCCGATCTCGTGCTGGTAGTCGAGCCAGGCCTGGTCGTAGGTGGCGCTTGCGGTGTCGAGGATCCACTGCGCGAAGCGCCGCCGGACGCCGCCGAGATAGGCCTCGATGGGCTTGCCGTCTACCTTGCTGTTGAAGGAGGCTAGAAGGTGCGGCTGCGACCCCACGAAGCCATACCAGACGTCGAGGATGGCCTCCACTTGGCCCGCGAGCACCGCGTGCGAAGCGCGCAGCGCGCGGACGTCGTCGTCGCTGAAGAGCACGCTCTGCTTCATGCGGTCGAAGTCCTCAAGGGTCACAGGAGAGCGAGCGAGGTCGAGCGCGGCGTTTCGTACGTTGGACATGAGCGTTCCTTTCGACCGCGCCCTGCGCGGCCTTCGATGACTGGCCTCAATCGTAGGTTAGGAGTCCTAAGTTGTCAAGGGGAGGGCGCCGCAGGCCTTGCGGTTCGCGCAGGCGATGCACGTAGAAGCGATACGCGGCAACGCTTCTCCGGCCTGTCGGCGCCGGCGGCGGGGCGGGAACGGAATATGCTTCCGGCGCTGGCGTGAAGGAATACACGCGACACCAGCGGGCCCGCATGTTCGAGAGCGAGTTTTTCGAGTTCTTCTCGAAGGTGCACCCGGCGGCGCCGTTCGTCTTGTGGATACCGGTCACGCTCGGCCTGCTGGGCTACAGCCTGCGCGCGAACCTCACCAGCGCGACCATGCTTTTTTTGCTGGTGCCGACTGGCTTCTTCACCTGGCAGGCAATGGAGTATTTCATCCACAAGAAGGTCTTCCACTGGCAGGGAGTGGGCCCCATCAGTCGACGCTTCCACGACATCGTCCACGGCTTTCATCACAAGTACCCCGACGACCACGCGCGGCTGGTGATGCCGCTGGCGGTGAGCATCTCGCTCGCGTCGTTGGTCGGGCTGGGGTTCTACTTCGCGCACCGCCCGGACCTCACCATTCCGTTGTGGGTGGGCCTGGTTTGCGGATACCTGTTCTACGACTTTACCCACTGGGCAACGCACTTTCGCAAGCCGATCACCGGTTGGGGAAAGGTCATTCGCGCGCACCATATGTCGCACCACTTTGCCGACGTCGACACCAACTTCGGTATCAGCAATCGCTGGGTCGATCGGGCGATGGGCACGCTGCGCACTCGCAAGTAGCAGCTTCGCAGTAGAATTAGCGCGGGCCGCGACCTTTGGCCTTGCGCGCACCCTCCGCTCGGCCTGGGCTGCCTCCGCGGCGTGGTCGCGGGTCCGCAGGGTCGCGCGCCGGTTTGCCGCTATCGCGTGCAATGTACACGTGATGAATGCGCGCGCCTTTGCCCGCCTTCTCCAGCGAATGGGCGAAACCGGCGTCGCGCAGGGCCCGCTCGAACGCGGGCGAGGCGGCCTCGCACCACACCGCGAACACGCCGCCCGGGGCCAGCGCCTTCTTGGTGCGCAACACCGCGGCAGGGCCGTAGAGCGGATCGCTGGGGCGCACCTGGGTGTGCGGGCCCTCGTACATGTCGAGGACGATGGCGTCGAAGCGGGCAGCGCCGGGGTTGCGGGCGACCTCGGCCAGGTGCTCCGCAACGTCGGCCACTTCCACGGTGACCCGCGGATCGAGCGCCGCGTGGCCGGTGAGCGAGCCCAGCGGTCCCTCGCACCAATCGACCACCACCTCGTTGAGCTCGGCCACCGTCACCAGGGCGTCGGCACCCAGCTCGTCGAGCGCCGCGCGCAGCGTGAAGCCCATGCCCAGCCCGCTCACCAGCACCCGAGCCTTGGGCTTTTCGCGTAGACCCGCGCACGCCAGCTTGGCCAGCGCGTCCTCCGAACGGTGCGCGGCGCTGGTCATGAGGACCCGGCCGCGGATGGTGATGAGGAAGTCTTTCTCGCCGCGGCGGCGCAGATCGAGGGGACCCTCGGCGGTCTCCACGGTGGCGATGGTTTCCCAGGGTCGGGTCATGGATGCACCGGTATAGCCAAGTCCGTCGGGTTCGTCACCGCTGGCAGTGCGGGCAGAACACGGTGCCGCGCCCGGCGAGCACCATCTTCTGGAGCGGCTGCTTGCACCGAGGGCAGGGGAGCTTCTCGCGGCCGTAGATGGTGAACGGGTTCTCGGCGCCGGCCTCTTCCACGTACTGTATTTCCGGGCCCTCTTGCAGGGCCAGCGTGCGGTCGATGGACGCGCGAATCTCGCGGAGGAGCTTCTTCAGCTCGCGGGCCTCGATGCTCTTGGCAGCTCGCCGCGGATCGATGCGCGCGTAGAACAGCGCCTCGGTGGCCTGGATGTTTCCCACGCCGGCGAGCACCGTCTGGTCGAGCAGCACCGCCTTGATGGGCCCCGACCGCCGCGCGAGCTTCTGGCCCAGCGCCGCCGGGTCGACCGCTTCGTCGAGCGGGTCGGGACCGAGCGCGCTCCACGCTGGAAGGTCGTGCGCAGTGATCACGAAGCGGCCGAAGAGGCGCGGGTCGAGGTAGCGCACGCTCCGCCGGCTCCGTCCTTTGACGACCTCGAGCCGCACCTTCTCGAAGCGCCGCGCCGGCGCGCCGGGCGTTTCCTTCACCCACTTGCCGGTCATGCCCAGGTGCGAGAAGAGGAGCGCGCCTTCGAGCTGCAGGCGCAGCCATTTGCCGCGGCGACGCACCTCGAGCACCCGCTGCCCCTGAAGGGCGCGGGCGGCGGACCGCGCCGAGGTTCCCTCCTCGAGGATGCGCGCGTCCTCCACCACGAGCGCCTCGATGGTTGCATGATGCATCCAAGTGTGGAGGCAGCGGCGGGCATATTCGACTTCCGGGAGCTCGGGCATGGGCGCTCGTTTTGCGGTGAGAGATGCGCGTCAGCTTCGCACGTATGTTGCCGCCTGCGCCGCGGCAGCGAGACCGAACTTGCGGAAGGCCAAGCCATCGCCGCCTGGCGTCACGGCCTGCCCGCCCGCACCCTAGTAACTATCGCTGGAGCCGCCGCCGCCAGAGCTTCCGCCGCCGCCGGAGTAGCTGCTGTCGCTGCTGGAGGAAGAAGAAGAAGAAGAAGAAGAAGAGGAGGAAGACGAGGAGCCGAAGGAGCTGCCGGCGTCGAAGGAACTGGACGAGCCACTGCCTTCGGAGCTGCCGCCGTCGAACGGCCCTGCGGAGCCGGAGCCCGGCAGGGTTCCCCGAATGCGCATGCTCCACGCGATGATGTTGCCGAGGAAGAGCACGGCGGCAAAGATGGTGAAGAGATCGAGCACCGCCGCGATGTCGAACGCCGAGTTCGCCAGCGAAGGAGCGCCCAGGAAGGCGAAGAGAATCTGGGTCATGATGAACACGAAGGCGCTTCCTGTCAGAGCTACCCGCAATGCACTGCGAAGAGCGAGCACCGCCAGCCCCAGTAGCACCGCGAGCCCCAGTCCCATCGCGATCCGGGCGAGCCAGTACTCCGGGTAGGTCTTCGGCGGGCCGGAGTCTACCAGCGGCAGCTGCGTCGGGGGCGCCGGCGGCGGGGCCGCGGGCTCCGCAGTTGGCTGCATGCTGCATCCACCCAGAGCGGCTCCGATGGCCGAGGTCCCCTCGTCGACCGCCCCGAAGAAGTCGTCCTTCTTGAGTCGCGGCGACACCTTTTCGCGCAAGATGTCTTGGGTCTGGAGGTCGGTAAGCGCGCCGCCTACGCCCTTGCCGGTTTCGATGCGGACCTTGCGCTCCTGCGGAGCGATGACCAGCAGGGCGCCGTTGTCTTTCTTGCTCTCGCCGATCTTCCAGGTGTTGAAGGTTCGGTAGGCCACGTCCTCGATGGTCTTGCCTTCGAGGGTCGCGGCCAAGAACACCGCCACGTGGTTGCCGGAGCATTTGCGATAGTCGGCGAGCTTCTGGTCGAGAGAAGCCACCTGCTCGGCGGTGAGCTTGTGCGCCGCGTCGGTGACGTGGCCGGCGATGGGGGGCGGCCGATAGAGGTCGGCGCGAACCGACCACGTCAGCAGCAGCGTCATGAATCCGAGCAACAGGCCGCAGCATCGGGGGCGCATCGAGGCCGATGGTATCACCTTCTGGCGATGCGCTGCGCGAAGCGCACCCGCAGCGTAGCGGGCGTCGGTGGCTCGATTCCGAGGTGCGCCTGTCGAGATCGCGTGTTAACTCCTCCCATGCGCTTTTCTTATCCCTTGCTCGTGATTCTTTCCGCGGCCGTCGTCGCTGCGTGCAGTGGCGGCGACGCAGCGGCGCCGTCGACCGAGGCCGGCAGCGCGTTGCCAGACGCAGGTGCCAAGGACGCGGTCGCGGCCGACGGCGCGCAAGCTCGCGCGCCCGAGGTGATCTTCCCCCGAACCGGCATCACCGCCGAGGAGCTCGGGGTTCTGGTGAACGATGCCGATCCGCTCTCGGTATCCATCGCCGCGTACTACGTGACGGCGCGGAAGATACCGGCCGAGAACGTGGTGCACCTGACGCTCACCACCACCGGCAACACCATGCCCAAGGCTGAGTTCGAGCCGCTCAAGGCGCAGGTCGACGCGGCGCTCGCCAAGACCAAGGCCGAGGCCCTGGCAATCACCTGGACCAAGCCGTTCGCGGTCGACAACATGTCGATCACCAGCGCATTTGGCATGGGCTATCGCGCCATCGGCGACACCTGCAACGATCCGGCTTCGCAGTACGGTTCGGTGAATCCGTACACCAAGAAACGCGCGACCACCCATCCGTTCACCGACCTGGCGTTCCGTCCCGCGATGACGATTCCGGCCACCACCATGGAGCAGGCCAAGGCGCTCATCGACCGCGGCGTCGCCGCCGACGACACCTGGCCCGGCGGGTCGGCCTACCTGATGAACACCAGCGACCAGACGCGGAGCGCACGCTGCATCGTCAACGCCGGCTTTGGCTGGACCAACGAGTGCCAGACCTTC
The DNA here is from genome assembly GCA_038210445.1 of Polyangiales bacterium. Lineage (GTDB taxonomy): Bacteria > Myxococcota_A > Polyangia > Polyangiales > Polyangiaceae > JABFRG01. The sequence continues at coordinate 39,898 of JBBQWQ010000021.1, read as the reverse complement.
TTGAACACCTGGGACCCTGTAGCGTCGGGCATTGGGGCCGAGATCGTGAAGGCCGACTTCATCGAGAAGAAGACCGACGTGCTCTTCTACGTGCAGGGCCTGGCCAGCGTGGCCAACATCGCCTCCAACACGTTCCTCCCGGGCGCGGTGGCCGACCACCTCACCTCGTACGGCGGGCAGATACCCACGTCCGGTCAGATGAGCGCGTTCGAGTTCATCAAGGGCGGCGCCACCGGCAGCTTCGGCACGGTGGTGGAGCCTTGCGCCTTTCAGCAAAAGTTCCCCGACCCCTCGGTGCTCATTCCTTCGTACTTCGGCGGCAGCACCCTCATCGAGGCCTATTGGCGATCGGTGCTGTGGCCCGCCGAAGGCATCTTCATCGGTGAGCCGTTGGCCCGACCCTTCGGCAGCGGCTTCCGGTCGACCTTCGAGGGCTCGCGGCTCACCATCGAGACCACCGCGCTGGTGCCGGGACGCAAGTACGTCATCGAGGCCGCCGACTCCGCAGCCGGACCCTTCACCACCGTGCTCGGCGATCTGAGCGTACCCAAGTATCAGCGCGCCAAGTTCACGGTGGAAGGCGCCGCGCGCCACACCTACCGATTCCGCGAATAGGCACGCCGCGTGGGGCACAACGCCGCAGCGCGCCCTCTCGCCTCGCCCCAGCGGGCTATCCGCGCCGCCGCCCAGGGGCCGATCGCTCGGCCGGCACTCCTGTTGCACCACCCGCGCTCCGAAAGAGGTGAAGCCATGGAGCAAGAGGACACGAAGAACGAGGCCCGCAGCGGCCAATGGGCGCGGGGCGCGGTGATGGTGGGCGGAGCGCTGACCGCGCTGGGCGCGGTGGCCCGATACACGAGCCTGCTTCGGCGCCGGAAGACGCCGCTGGAGCGTGCAGCCGAGGTGCTGCTCTCGCCGCCGGTGCTCCTGGGGGCGGGCGCGCTGGTGGGCTTCGGCATCTTCCGCTGGCAGCTGGCACGCCTCTTCTCGGAGCAGCCGCACTACGAGGTGGAGCGCCGCATCGGAAACTTGGAGATTCGCCGCTATGCGCCGCAGGTGGTGGCCGAGACGCAGGTGCATGCCGCCAGCTTTCGCGAAGGGCTAAACAAGGGGTTTCGCTTGCTCGCCGGGTACATCTTCGGAAAGAATATGGACAGTACACGCATTGCCATGACCGCGCCGGTGAGCCAGGAGCACGAGGGAGGCACCAAGATCTCCATGACGGCGCCGGTTTCCATGGCGACTTCGTCGCACGCCGGCGCGAGCGACTGGACCATGCGCTTCGTGATGCCCAAGAAGTGGACGCTGGGCTCTCTTCCGGCGCCCCTCGACGAGCGCATCCACCTTCGGCAGCTCCCGGAGCGGCGCGTCGCTGCGCTGCGCTGGTCGGGCACTTTCGACGCCGACAGAAACATGCGCATGCAAGAAGAGTTGCTCACCAGACTCCGCGCCGAGGGCCTGCACCCCCAGGGCGAGCCGCTTTTTGCCGGCTACGACGCGCCGTGGACCATGCCATTCCTGCGCCGCAACGAGGCCTGGGTCGAACTGGCTTCGACCTGAGCGCGCTACTCGACGGCCTTGGCCGCGGCTTCGGCAGCCGCCTTGGCCGACGCTTCTTTGCGCTCGCTGAACCGATCACTCAAGTACGGCTCGTGGTCGCGCAGGAGCAGCGTGATCTTGAACAACTCCTCCATAACGTCGATGACCCGGTCGCGGTAGGGCGAGTCTTTCATGCGCCCGTCGTCTTCGAACTGCTCGTAGGCCTTGGCCACCGACGACTGGTTCGGAATGGTGAACATGCGCATCCAGCGACCGAGAATACGGAGGGAGTTGACGGCGTTGAACGACTGCGAGCCGCCGCTCACCTGCATGACCGCGAGGGTGCGACCCTGCGTGGGTCGAACCGCGCCCAGCGCGAGGGGTATCCAGTCGATTTGGTTTTTGAGCACGCCGGTCACCGCGCCGTGCCGCTCCGGTGACGACCACACCTGCCCTTCGGACCACGTGCTCAGCTCGCGTAGCTCCGCCACCTTGGGGTGATCGGCGGGCACGCTGTCGGCCATGGGCAAATCGGTAGGGTGGAAGAAGCGCGTCTCCGCGCCCATGGCCGCGATGATGCGGGCTGCCTCTTCGGCCAAGAGCCGGCTGTAGGAGCGCTTTCGCAGCGAACCGTAGAGAAAGAGAATGCGCGGCGCGTGGGTGGAGCTCGCCACGGGCGGCAGCGGAATGGGCATGTGAGCGGGATCGTTCATGCGGTCGTGGAGGCTGCTCATATCGAAAGGAAGCAGGCTTTGCACCGCATTTTCCGCGCGTGCGGGGCTGCGGCAAATGCCATTGCACACGCGGCGCGGCGGTGGGTACCTTGGTGGCTGCCATGAAAGCGCGCACCTGCCTTGTCGCCGTCGGCCTTCTCGCGATCACTGCCTGCGGTTTGCTCGGGAAGAAGGCGGCGCCGGTGGATGCTGGCCCCACCGAGGTGGCCGCACCCGTCAGCGCCGAGCCCAGTGCGTCCGCGGCACCTACGGTGGCCGACGAGGTGGTCGACGCAGGCCCGGTCGACGTCAAGCTGCCGGGCCCGTGCGTCAACCCCAAGGCCGACGCGGCCAAGCGGTCTATCGGCGGCGGTGCGGTCGAGGCCGAGAACCCGGACCTCGACGGCGATGGCAAGAAGGACAAGATCTTCACCCAGTCGGCGCAAAACCACTCTTTCGGCTGGTTCTACGTCATGCGCGGAAGCTGCGGCCACTTCGTGGGCGAGAGCGGCCCCACCGACGGCTTTCACGTGGTGGGCAGCAAGTCGAAGGGTCTTCGCAGCTTCGAGATCACCGCCAGCGACAAGTGCGGCGACTGCGACTGCAAGGAGTACACGACGCCGCTCTACTTCAGCGGGGCCAAGTACGAGCGCGGCAAGACCAAGGAGATCAACAAGAACCCGTGCGACGGCGGCACCAAGCCGGTCGATGCGGGCGGCGCCAAGGACGCGGCTGCGGCTGCCGCCAAGGACGCGGGCTCCGCCAAGGCCGACGCCTTCAAGGTAGGCGACAAGCTCCTCGTGGAGTGGAAGGGCAGCTCCTACCCCGCTGTGGTCACCGCGGTGGTGGCGAAGGACCAGTACAAGATTCGCTACGACGGCTACGGCGCGGAGTGGGACGAGGTGGTGGGGCCCTCGCGCATCAAGGGCCGCCGCTGACGGCGCCGCGGTGCTACCATCGCCCACCATGCCGAAGACCATTCCCGCCATCGAACGGTACATGACGAAGAGCCCCCACTCGGTCGGCACGCACGAGCCGCTTTCCAAGGCCCACTCGCTCATGCACGAGCACGGTATTCGGCACCTTCCGGTGCTGCACGGCGCGGAGCTGGTGGGCGTGGTCTCGGATCGCGACCTTCATCTGGTGGAGTCGCTCACCGAGGTCGACCCCACCAAGGTCACGGTGGAAGAAGCCATGACCACCATCGTGTACGCGGTGGCGCCCACCACGCCTCTCGACGAGGTGGTCGACGCGATGGCCACCAAGAAGTGCGGGTCGGCGGTGGTCATGGAGGGCGGCAAGGTGGTGGGCATCTTCACCACCGTCGATCTCTGCAAGGCCTTCGCCGAGCACCTGCACGGCCACAAGCACGCGTGAACGTCGCATCGGGCACCGGGCGCTCGTGGGTGCGATGCCCTGAGCCCTGGCGTTCTCTTTCGCGTTTCGTCGGGTGGCTCCTCATCGCCGCCGGGGTGAGCATCGGCGCTGCGCCTGGGGCGCGTGCGGCCGAGCCACCCGTTACCGTTTATGAGCCAGTCGCTGCGGCGCCCGATCCGGTTGCCAGCGCCGCTGCGCCGCCCGCGTCGGCCGCGCCGCCCGCGCCGCCCGTGCCGCCCGCGCGTGAAGAGAAGGCCGAGTCGTCGAGCGGCCAGCTATGGCCTTCGTTCGTGCTCGAGCCGGGCGCCGGCGTGGTGGTGGCGCCGCGGGTGCTGGGAGCCGGTGTGTTCGGCTTCAGCGCGGGCCTGGTATACGTTCGATCGAAGCGCGGTGGCGACGGCCCGCATTCTCTCTTCGGGGCGCATGTAGGATACACCTTCGCCCCCCGCGCGAACCGCGCTGAGCTCACCTTCACGGCCGGCCACAGCGTCGCCGGGTACTTCGTGCTCAGCCTGCGCGGCGGCCCCACCGTCGATACCGACGGAAACTTCGGCTTTCGCGCGGGGCTTCGTGGCTCCGCGCTTCACCTGGTGGGGTTCGAGCTGCTGGTGCACCATGCCTTCGTGGCCGGGGCGTCGGAGACCAGTCTGCTCGGGGTGTTCTCGCTCGACCTGGTGCCGGCGGCGGGGGTCTTTCTGCTGGCGCAGGCGCTGTCCGGCCTCCTCAAGTAGCGTCGCGCCGTAGCGAGGTGAGCACGGCGGGGATGTCGTCGAAGAACGAGCCTCCCCCGATTGTGTGGACACCCCCCAAAATGCGCGACAATGCGCCCGAAGGTCGTTCACGGCCGAATTCAAGACCGACGCCGCGCGTCTCTGCCAGGTCGCGACCGATCTCGATCTCACGGAGGGCTCGCTCCGCGAGTAGGTCAAGCGAGGCCAGGCCGCGCCGCCAAAGGCGACGGAGGAGCCTCTCTCTCCAGCCGAGCGGGGTGAGCTCGCCGAGCTGCGCAAGCGCGTGAAGCGCCTGGAAGTGGAGCGAGAAATCCTAAAGGAAGCCGCGGCCTTCTTTGCCAAGGTGACGACGTGACGTTCACGTTCGTCGCGGCGCAGAAGGCCCCCTACTCGGTGACCGCACTCTGCTCCGCGCTCGATGTGTCGCGTAGCGGCTTCTATGCATGGTGCACTCGTCCACCGTCCGCGCATGCGGACCAGGACAAGATCGACGAATACATCCATGTATCTACAATGCTCAGCGGCGACATTCGAAAATCGACTACGTCGGCCCAATGAAATTCGAATTGAAGTTGCAATCGCTGTCAAACCGGTCAAATGACCCACCACTGCCCCGAAGAGCTGAAAACCAGATGATTCTGATCGGCCAATATGACAGCCCCTTTGTGCGCCGCGTCGGCGTGGCACTGCGGCTTTACGGTCTGGCCTTTGACCAGCGCCCGCTGTCGGTCTTTGGCGATGCGGCAGAGGTGGGGCGGCTCAACCCCCTGATGCGGGTGCCGGCCCTGGTGTTGACGGAGGGTACGGTGCTGACCGACAGCCATCTGATCCTTGATTACCTTGACGGTCTGGTCACCGAACCCATGGCGCCGCGCCGCGAGCCCGACCGCCACAAGGTCCTGCGCATCACGGCACTGGGGACCGGGCTGGCGGAAAAAGCGGTGAGCCTGTTTTACGAAGGCGTGCTACATGCTAGGCCTTCGCCCGTCTGGCAGGCCCGCTGCGCGGCGCAGATCAGCGGCGCAATGAAGGCACTTGAGGCCGACCGCGCCGCCCGCCCCGGCCCCTGGTGGTTTGGCGCGGATCTGTCGCATACCGATATCGCCGTGGCCTGCGCCTGGCGTTTTGTCGCGGATGCCCTGCCACAGATCGACCGCCAGCCCTATGCCGCACTTGCCGCCCATTCCGGGGCTTGTGAGGCGCTGCCGGTGTTTCAGGAGATCTTCCAGGCCTTTGTGCCACCGGCATAGGAGGGGCCTCGGCTAGCCTCGTCACGGTGCGCGACTCGAGCGACGGTAGCGCAGACGATCTCTCCTTCGTGCCACCCCCGCCGCCACGGGTGACCGATGCGGTAACGCACGAGCGCTTCAACCTGCATGCGAGCGTCCATCTTGCGGCGAGCGACGACGTCACGGAGGCGCGGGCGCGGAGTTCGTCGTGCGAATTCGTTCGAAGTCGCTGTGTCGCTCTGTGTCGAGGTACTCGTAGGGAAACCCCCTACAGCGACAAGAACGACCGCGTCTCTTGCGCCCAGAAGACGCGACGCTCGTTGTCGAGCGAATGCCCGGTTTGGTCAAGAAAGATGGCCTTGCCCGGCGTGGTCACCATGTTCGGCGCGGTCCGTTGGGTGGCTCCGCAGATGTCGTTGAACTTGATAGTGTCGTAAACACCGCAGCCGAGCAGCATCGGCTTTTCGTTCAAGAGAAAACGGGGCCTGTGCGTCGCTGCGTCGTTCGTTTGGTGACTGAAGAGCAACTGCTCCGTGGCAAGGCGCCAGTGCCAGCGCAGAAACTGAGCGTCGTAGGTCTCGTGGCGGTCGAGCCGGGCGGCGGCGATGGCGGACTTTTTACAGGGCCAGAAGTCGCTCGTCCAGGTATCGGCCTGCGCCATGGGGATAATCACCGGGAGAATCGCCTTGTCCCAGCTTCCGAAGAACTTCTGCCGATCGTCCGGCTGGGGCTGCGCGTTGGCACCTTCCCACGCGGATCGAACGCCAAAGTGCTTGGCGATGTCATTGCCTTCGCCGAGCGAGCTCCATATCGACGCCGGCGACCAGACTACGACCTTGGGCAACCATGAAAGTCCCGGTCGGCGCCCGAGCCGGAAGCTCATATTGCCGCCGAGACTGCCCCCCATCACCGCTTTGATGTTGCCTTTGAAGGCGACTCGCTTGTCCAGCGTTTCGACAAACTGTACGATAAAGGCTTCGATGAAATCGAGAAGGGGTGTTCGACCGCTCGCCTGAAAATCGGGGATCGGAACGCCCGGTGGGATCACCGGCGGGATTGCTTGCGCGCCGGGAATCAACTGCAGCAGCCCATAGATCTCGGGCGGTATCGGATAGGGGACGGGGAGTACAGTGATCTTGGGCGCCCCGACATCGGAAAGCAGCGAGACTCGATTGAAGTCCAGGTTCTCGGAGTAGCCAGACGTCGGTAGGTCGACCGAAATGACGACGAGGTTCTTGGTGCCGTTGGACACCTGTGCGAACAACGCCTTGGTGATGTCGTCGGCCTCCTCGGCGCGCGAGTCCATGCCGTGCACGAAGATCAGCACTTCGGCGTTGCCATCGATGCTGGGGCCTCGTTCCGCAGCGAGCCTCCACCCCACTGCGGGTACGTCGGTGGGGGCCGTGGCACGGGACTGCGCAATGATGTAGCGGGCGTGGACGTTGACTGTGGTGGGGGGCCGGGCATCTGGCGCCGCCACCGGCACGTCGAGCTCGTATTGAGGAAAGTCACTCGACGGCGCGTTGACCGGCCGATGGGGTGAATCGTCTTCGCCGGATACGGCAATGTAGTCGAGGGCATTGCGCTCATTCAACTTGCGTATCCGCTCTGCCGCCGCGGCCGCGTTGTAGTTGCGATTGGAACCGACGAACGGACCCGTCACGCGAATCGCCTGCCCGGCTCGCAAAAAGTTGGCCACCCGATACGCGCGGTCGAGAGCCTTGTGGCAGCCGGCCACGAGCAACGAGTCGTCTACGGTCCCGACGTTCGGGCAGCCGGCGATTGCATCACTGTGCTGCAAGTGAAGGTCTCGGCAATAGGATTCGCCGGGTAGCCCTCCTTCGCCGGGCGTGGCTCCACTGAATATCCTAAATGCTTTGTGACCCGTGACGCTTAGGTCCGCGAACGCTTGCGCCCGCGCCAACAGGTTCTGCCGTTGCTTACCGACGCGCGAGGCCTGCGCGAAGAGAATCGCCGAAGCATGTAAGCTGCACTTGAGCGGACTGGCCACCCTGGCTGCCGCGCGAAGCTCGTTGGAGAGGCGCCCCTCGTTGGCGCCAATGTTCCGTGCTGGCGGGACATTGAGGGTTTGGTTCGGCAGAGGCTGGGTATCGAGGAGTGTCGGCGGGATTCGTGGCTCGAAGTACACGGGGATGTTCGAGCCTATGTCGAAGGGTACGCTCCCCGCCTCCGGCGCACCGGGGGTCGCGAGCGACCGGTTCGGAGGGAGATCGCACGCCTCCGGGCAGCCACTGCGGCGGTCGGCACAGGAGGTGAAGGAAACGATGGAGTGGTTCTTCGCAATGGTATCCGTGCGATTGTTGGCGAATACCTCGTCGATTCCCCTTCGGGTTTGGTCGGTCTGGACCAGATGGGCCCTGAGGCACGCTACCTTCTCGTTTGGCGGAACCTGGCTCCAGGCGCACTCGAAAATGGCGGCGCGATCGGTGGGTCCGCCTTGCTTCTTACAGTTTCCGAAGGCTCCCCACCACCAGTTGGACCCATCGTACTTGGGTATCAGTTGTGAGCAGGCATTGGGCGGTGTGTTCGCGGCCACCACGGCATCGATGCCGCGGCGGGTCTGGTCGGTCATCAGTAGGCTTGCTTTGAGGCATGGCGCCTTCTCGTTGGGCGGAACCTGGCTCCATGCGCACTCAAAAATAGCGGCGCGATCGGTGGGTCCGCCTTGCCTTTTGCAGTTTCCGAAGGCTCCCCACCACCAGTTGGAACCATCGTACTTGCTCACGAGAGGGCAGCTCTGGCCGCTCGCCGTGGCTGGGGCCAGGGCCCCGAGTCCGAGGGCAAAGAGCGCAAGTGCTGCGCGCCTGAATGGGAAGGGTAGTTGCATGTGGGGAGCTTTCTCGGTTGCGCGAGTAGGAAGGTGCGCGCTTGCGCGAAGGTGCGCGCTTGCGCGAGGGTGTCGGCGAGTGTCGATTCGGATGGTTGGTCGGGTGGGTCTATGGGCCGGCGCTCCGCGTCGTCGCGTAGCGGGTCCGCCAGCCGGGCATGTGGCCCTGCAAGGCCGTTGCGATGGCGGCTGCGTACGCTTGGGCTCCGGCGCGATTGGGGTGTCCCATGGAGGCGCGCTCGCACTTGAGCATGTCTACGCCGGTCGCGGCAGTGGCGCCCGGAACGAGCGGACTTCCGACGCTCCGATCGAGCGCGCCCGCCTGGTGGCACTTGGTCCCGCGTTCGGCGATCACGTCGTCTTGATCGTTGGGGACCAGGCCGGTGGGGATGAGCCACAGCCAGCGCGCTGGAGCGCCATAGGCGTTCTTGGGCTCGAAGGGCACCTTTGCGAAAGTGATCAGCGATGCGCTCCCCGCCTGCGCGCTTGCCGACTGCGCCGCCGCGGCGAGCACGCTATTGGATGTGTTGTACAGTGCGAGCGAGTTCGCGATGAGATTCTGTCGCTTCGCCTCCGTCAGATGCAGGGCGCCTGCGATGGCTGCGACGGCCAACACCGGGTCGGGAGGGAGGCTGAGCGCAGGCGCAACGGCCAGCGCGGCGGGCCCCACCACCGTGGCTACCAAAGGCGGGATGAGGCTGAGATCGGTGAGCGCAGATACGATTGGATAGTAGCCTGTGACGACGATGGCCGCGTTGGGGAAGACCGCGTGAGCTCGGTTCAACACGCCTTCCATAGCCTTGCACTTCGTTTCGGTCGTGGCTTGCACCGCCGCCGTCGCGGTGAGCGGATTCAGAACGTTTTGGACCCCCACGTCGTTGATACAGCCATCCACGAGAACGAGATCAACCTCGGAGCGCACGAGCGATGTCGTGGATGGTGCCTGCACGTTGATCTGATGAAGAATCGTGGAATACGAATTGGGTACCTCTCCCGACGTAGTGAGCAGCGCCTGATTGAACGGAGTAATCTCGGGTTGCCCGACGGCCGGCAAGACCAACGGCGCCGTGGGCTCCCGCAAAATCGCGCCCGAGTGGGCGAACGAGGTGAGCTCTACGTCGACGCCCAGGTTGGCGCGAATCGCGTCGCGCGTGAGACTGGTGAACTTGGCGCTGTCTGCCAGGCCCTGGCCCCACATAATGGAGTCGCCCATCGCGACCATTCTGAAGGGGGCCGTTCGTAGCGTGAGCGCGGCGGTCGCGTCGCTGCGAAAAAGCGTCTTTGATGGGCCTGCCGTGTAGAGCGTTCGCACCGCGTACGTGTGCGTTCCCCACAGGGGCGGTATGTCGTCGTAGGTCGTCGTAGCTGGGCTGGTGGTGCGCACGAAGGGCGCGCCGTCGCGTAGTATCTCTACGGCACTAACCCACTTCGGAAGCGACCAGGCAACGCGGACCAACTGCTTCTTTCGGTCGGCGAGCGTGACGGAAAGACCTGCGGGGGGAGTGAGCGCGGGTGTGGCCACGCCAGCCCTCCTCGAGGCTTCTAGTACGACGATCCGTCCGACGGGGGCCGAGCTGGCCCCGTGCGCTCCAGCGGCGGGGGCGATTGGCCGGGGCGTCGCCGTGGGTTCTTGGATTGCCTCGACGAAGTACGTCGCGCCCTGGCCGGGGCTCAACGACTCATCCTGGAGCGAGCGCGGCGAGGTCGGCCCGGCGGGAACTTGCATCCAAAGCGCGTCGTCTCGATAGACTCGGTAGTGGGTGGCACCCTCTCGGGGGGCCCAGGAGATGCTCGCGGTGGTCGGCGTGATCGCCGCGACCTTCAACTGCGAAAAGGTCCACAGCTCGGGCTCGTGCGGTAGCGGCCTTGCAGGTGTAGGCTGCACGGAGCCCGGGGCGAGCGGCGTGAGCTTCGCTGGGGTCTTGGAGGGAACGTTGCCTGGCACGTTGCCCGGCACGTTGCCCGGCGCACCACCGGGGCTGGGCGGCGCTGGGCGACCGGGTATGCCCCGCGCAAACAAAGAAGTGGCGATGCTGGCTATGGCCATCGCAAAGACGACGGTGCGCGCAGTGTGCATATTCGTGATGTCGCACGCGTGGCTTGATCGAGCAATCGGTTGGAAGTCGAGATCGCAATTGTCGAAATGGGTCGAAGTTCGACGACGCCGAACGCCGCCAGATCATCAAAGTGTCGAGAAGCGTCGTTCGCATGAGCCAGCCTGCTGCTGCATCGCGCTGCAAGCCAAATCCGTTGGTGACATAATCCGCTTGTATGCGAGGTGCGCGCGTCTCCCGAGCACTCCTCGGTCACCGCTCGGGAACGTCGACCGATGCCCTGCACATCCACAAGACATGAAGGCGATATTTGACCTGAAGTTCCAATGCGCCGACAAGAAGGACGACCTACTTGTGCAGCGACTACGCCGCTGGAGCGATCGCATCGAGGCGTTGCCCGGCTACGACAAGCATTGGAAGTGAGCTGCCCGAAGGTCCATCGCCGGCGACCGCTACAAGGCGTGGGCGAAGGGGAGGCTTTCGACGTCCGGGTGTGGGTCAGGAGCCGTCGATGTTGCCGCGCGCCAACCGGCCGCATCCCCGTGCAGCCCGCGTGGCCTTGCTGCGCTGGAACGCCTATGCTCCCGAACGTGTCCGCAACCCGGCCCTCCGCGAGCCCCATTCGCCGAAGCCAAAGCATCTCGGCGCTCGGCGGGGCGGCGCTGGTGATCGCATTCTTCCTGCCCGCAGTGCATACCTGTGGCCACGATGAGACGCCGGTGCACTACGCCGGCGCTGCCCTAAGCGACGGAGCGGGCCACTGGGCCGGCGGCTGGCTGCTCGGCGTTCTCCCGTACCTGGTGGGTGCCCTCTTCGGTCTCGCTGCATTGTTCCGACTCCGCACCGGCGTCGCGCCACGGATGGCTTCGTTCGCGGTGACCGCGGCAGCGATCGCGTGCGCCGTACCGGTGGTGGGGCTCCTCATGACCCGCCGCGACGATGCGGTCGAGTTGCTGCTTCCCGCCGGCTGCCTCGTAGCAACGCTGATCCTCGTCCGAGCGCGCCGCCTCGGGCCGCACGCGGCCCTCCGAGGGGGGCTCTTTGCGGGGGTGGTCGGTACCGGCTGGTTTCTCGTCATTGGCGTCGCCCCCGACGCGCGTTACGGCGCGTGGGTCTCGCTGGCGGCGTACGTTGCGTTGTTGGTTGCCCATGGGCACGAGGGCTATCGAATACTCGGCCGGCGACTGCTGTGGAGCCCGCGCGCGCAGGCGCCCGACGGAAGCGCTGGTGTGGGCCCCTATCGGTAGGCCTGGTCAACAACCGGTGAGGGAGCCAATTCGTCTCCGTCGACTCCTCTCCTCGAGGGCAAGCTGTACGCGACAAGCTCGCGGCTCGACTGGGGCACTCTGCTCAAGCGAACCTTCGACGTCGACCTTCACGTTTGCGTCCGTTGCGGTGGCCGCCTCCGCGTACGCTCTCGGCCGGAAGAACTTCATGTTCGTCCAGAGCGAAGAGGCCGGAAAGGAGCTCGCGTTCCTCTACTCGCTCGTCGTCTCGTGCACGCGCCTCGGCGTGAACCCCGTCGACTACCTCGCCGAGGTGCTCGACCGGATCGACAAGACCGCCGACGACGGCATGCGCGAGCTCCTCTCCGATCGCTGGAAACCACTGGCGAAGCCCGCGACGGTGACCGACTTCGTGGCGTAGCGCCGTGAATGACGGCGAGAAATGCCGTTCAGGTCCACGCCCGTACGGTTACATCGCTGCAGTCTGCAGCATAGTGCCACCGTCTACGAAACTGGGGGAAGGCCACTTTCCCCTGGGGTCGAAGCCATAGACGGAGCTCGCGGATCAGCGCACGCGACTCGCCGCGATGATCCAACGGTCTGAGGCCTTGGAGCCGGGCGTGGGAGGATAAGACGGGTCGCCGGCGCAGAATTTCCAAGATCTACGAGGGCGACCAGACGGCCATGTGGCTGCGGCCGGAGGCCATCGAGGAAGGCGCCACCATCGTGGGCGTCGACCTCAAGTAGCTACGCGATGTCGACCACGCGGGCGCCCTTGTCCAGGGGGTGCGACGCGAGCTAGCCTGCCAAGAATGCCTCCCTCAGCGATCGACGGCGGAAAGCGCCCGTCGAAGCAAAAACCGAAGGTCGACACGACGCTCGTGAGCGACGCCGGCACGCTGCGCGCCCAGCTGGCTGATCTCTTGATCGATCCGGTCTTCGAATCACCCAATACGGCCTTGCGACGACGGTTTCGAACGCGCCTCGGCAAGCTGCTCCTGGCGGAAGGCGACGCAATCGCGGCCGCAGAGTCGATCGCTCCGCTGAAGCCGAGACCCGAGGAGAACGCCTCTGCGTGTGTGTCTCTCCTCGTCGATGCCATTGCACAAAATCACCTCGACCACGCGACGCGATTTCTCGCAATCGTCGGAAGCGACCTCGAAACGAGCCTCGATGCAGATCGCGCATTGCCCTATCGCGACGTTTATATCGGAGCGCGAGGAGTGCTTGCGCTGAAGAGCGGCGAAGGCCCGACCGATACGGCTTCGCTCGCGAAGATTCTCATGACGCGACCTTCTCTCACCGAGCCAAGAGAGCTGCTCGTTCGCCTCGCCATGGCTTCGGGCATCATGTCGGCCGATGACGTTCTGTCCACGGTTGGCAAAGCCGTGCAATCACCGCATCCTTCGATTGTCGGTGACATCATCGAGCTCGATGGCCTCGACGCTGCGTTCTCTCTCGTTCGGGCAACGAGCGACGAAGCTCGCGGCCAAGGGGATGCGGCGATGGAGGGAATGGCCGACGCTCTCGCGCGCGCCGAAAGGCATAGCGATGCCGTCGATAGCCTTACCCTCTTTCCGAGATATGACTCGTGGAGCACGCTCGCGAAGATCGTTCGAAGCTGGGTTGCAATCGCCCCCGGTGAAGCCGCTAAACTTCTGACCGCGCGTCGCGCGAGCGCTCCAGATGCTCGCGCGCGTCTCAGAATCGCCAAACTCGTCGCGCTCGCAGACCGCGATCTCTCGGCGACCTTCGTGCGCGAAGACTTTGCAGCTGGCTTCGATGATGAGATTCGGAGAATCGTCGCGGGGACGAGCGGCGGATGCCAACCGCTCAATTGCCTCAAGGCGGCGGCGCTCGCGGGAGCATTCGACCTCATCGAGAAGATGATTTCATCCACCTCGCGGCCCGACTGGAAGCGCCTATTTCTTCTCGAAGCGATGTCACCCGACATCGAATGGTTCGTTTGGCTCGACGACTTTCGTATGACCGAAGAGCGCTGGGCTCGATGGGGCCCCATGCTCCTCGAAGCGTGCGAGGCGGCCGACAGCGGTCCGTCGGTATTCGTTCATGTGACGGGTCTCGCGTTTCGCCACGACGACTTGGCGATTCGAGAACGCGCGCTCGGCTTGGCCAAGACTCGGTTCAAGGGCCAGAGCGAGCTCGACATTCGAGAGTCTGCCGTCGTTCTCGCAAACTACCGCGACTACGCAGGCGCGAATGCTTTGGCTCGTCTCGTCCCCAAAAGCAAACGAGTTTACGTCTACCAGCAGATGATTCACATCGCTGCCGAGCGCGGCGACGTTCCAGCGATCGGGCTCTTCTCTCCCTCGCTCTCCATCGAAGACCGCGCCGCCTCCTTGCTCGACGCCCTCGGCATCCTCAGCGGCGCATCCAACCTCCGTCGCCACGAGCTCTTCTGAGGCTCGCTCTAGCCGCTCATCACGCGGCATGACGCAAACAGTTGGCGCTAGAATTTCTCGATCCAAGGTCGAAGGTCAAGCTCGTGGGTCCACGCCGATCGCGGCTGTTCGATCACGGCCATGAAGACAGAGGCGACATCGCTCGGTGCCATGCACTTCTCTTCGTCCCTCGAGAAACGAGTTCGTGTTCGGTCACTCCAGATCAATCCGTCGGGGATAGTCGGTCCAAGGGGCGCGCGAAGCGGACGCAGTCACCGTAAGGCGCCTCAACGATCAACCCTCACGAAGATTGCGTTGGCGGCGGAACGCCGACCGCTTTGGTGGTCGTGAGATCGGCGAGCTTCCGCAGATCGTCGGCGAGGTCGCTCGGTGAGGCAGCTGGGTGGGCGCGGTCTCGACGAAGGGATTCTTCGCCAGACCAAAGTGCGCGCGAAGCATGAGTCACCTCCGCCACGCTGAAGTGGCTGCGCCGCCGAGGCCTACTCCGCAGCGCGGAGGACGTATGCCTCGAACGCGCGGCAGGAGCTGTCTCCCGCCGAGGCGCTGGCCATCGCGGGCATGCAGCGGGGTAGCCTCGTCACGGTGTCGCGGAAAGCCCCGTGCGCGACTCGAGCGACGGTAGCGCAGACGATCCCTCCTTCGCGCCACCCCCGCCGCCACGGGTGACCGACGCGGTAACGCACGCGCGCTTCAACCTGCGTGCGAGCGTCCATCGTGCGGCGCGCGACGACGTCGGGCGCGAGCGTCTCTGCCGGTACCTCAACCGGCCGTGTTTCTCTCTGGCGCGTCTGCGCTTGCGGCGGGACGGGAACGTGTCGTACCGAGTCAAGAAGGCGAGCCGACCCAGCCTCGATAGCCAAGCTTCTCGCCGCTCCCCACAGACCGCGCGCCGCCGCCGCCTGAGCTGCACGCACGAGTCGCGCGATACGTCGCGCCAGCGCCCACCTGCGCCTCCGCCGATCGTGCTTCTAGAGGCACCGGAGCTTTGGCCGCTTTTGGCAGCCCATCCCACTTGGCGCGGCCCCCGAGCCGCCCCTTCGATCGCACAAATCGCCTAAGCAATACTACTCTCCCGGCTTCAACATTGCTGATAGCGAAGGCGCTGGCCGGCCTCCTCAAGTAGCGTCGCGCCGTAGCGAAGCGAACACGGCGGCGATGTCGTCGAAGAACGCCGCGTCGTAGGGCGGACCGCCTGGGTAGTGGGTGCGCACGTGCGTCGCCAGCGCTTCGTCCCAGCCGATGAAGCAGCGAACCAGCTCGTCGTGCATCGCGCGGGCACTTCGTACCTCGGCCCCGGCGCCTTCACGGTCGCCCTCCACATACACGTCCTCGCAAACGTAGTAGTTGCACGTTGCGGGGCGCTGGGTGGCCTCGATGGTGCAGCCGCGGCCGCCTTCGTGAAACACGCACTTGGCGACGCGCGGGGAGCCCCGCTCGGAGATAACGCGCATCTTCACCCGGCGCAGCGAGAGCCCCTCGGCGAAGGGAATGAGGCTGCCGGCGGCGATCTCGCGCAAGAGCCAGTCGCGGCCCCCGTGGTGCACGACGCGCGCGATGTCGGCCCAGGCGTAGCGGGGCGGGGCGACGCAGCAACCGGCAGCCGCGTGCGGGCAGGCCGCGCACAGGGGCGAGGCGATGTGCGAGTCGGGCCCGGCGATGGTCAGGCGAAACATGGTGCGCCTCTCCTTAAACGAGCAATTGCCGCCGCGCGCAAGGGCCAGCGTCGCGAGCTCGAACAAACCCGCCGCCGCTTGGAGCGCCGAGGGTCAAGGGTGCGTGGAGCGGCGCGAGCGTACGCGAATCGACTCGGCGTCCTCACGGGCGCCGAACATGACGTGAAAGATGACGCCGGATGCGCTCGACTCGATGTCGATGGTGCCGCCGTGAATCTCGACGATGGTCCGCGCCAGCGAGAGCCCCAGGCCCAGGCTGCCGAATTTTCTCGCCTCTTCCGGGTAGCGGAAGGCGACGAAGATCTTCTCGATCTCGTTCTGGGGAATGGCGCCGGCCGGTGATTCGATATCGACGCGCACCTGGCGCGCGTCTTCGGGCAGGAAGGCGCGCAGGGTCACGGCGGCGCCGGGGCGGGTGAAGCGTGCCGCGCTCATGACCACCGCGAGGATGGCCTGCACCATGCGCGTGCGGTCGACGAACACCGGGAGCAAGTCGTCTTGCACGTGCGCATCTACGGCGATTTCCGACCCCATCAGCAGATCGCGCGACTCGCGGGTGGCCTCTGAGACGATCTCGTCGATGCGCGCCCGCGAAGGCGAGAGCTGAAGCTCGCCGGCCTCGATGCGCGCGGCGTCGAGCACCGTTTGAATCAGGTGCAAGAGCTCGCGGCCACGCTGAAGAATGATATCTACGCTCTCGCGCTGCGCCGAGGTGAGCGGCCCCTTGCGCACCAACTCGGCAAAGCCCAAGATGGCATTGAGCGGCCCCTTGAGGTCGTGGCTCATAGAAGCCAAGAAGAGCGCGCGCATGCGCTCGGTGGTCTCCTTGGCGTGAATCGAGCGGCGGTGTACGTCGGCGAAGCGCCGGAACACGTCGCCCAGGCCGTCGATGGCAGACAGCAAGTCTTGCACCGCACCGAAGCGCGGCGAGCGCTTGCGCAGGGTGCCATCGGGCGGATCGCTGGGGCGCAGGCTGCGCTCGAGATCGCCCATGCGGTGAATCTCCTTGGTCGCCAGGTCCAGATCGCGCTCGTAAAACCAGCCGATCCACGAGCCGAGGAGCCACGCCAGCAAGAACGCCACCGCGAAGAGCGCGCCATAGATGCCGAACACCGCGGTGGGCCGCACCGTGTCGAAGGAGACCAGGCCGCTGCCGTCCTCGCCCAGAATCGACATGCGGGTCTCGCCTTCGCTGGTGCGGGTGAGACGGTTGGCCTCGAAGGTGCCCGGCCGCAGAGTGACCTCGAAGCCCAGCCCGCGCGCCTCTTCCATGGCCCGCGACACGCCGGTGCGATCGCCTTGCACCGGGGCCGCCACCCCCTGCACGAGATCGCGCGCCATGGTCTCGCGTGCGTTGGTCTCGAGAGCCCGCGCGTGGGCGATGACCAGGAGCGCGGCCGAGAGCGCCACGAAGCTCACCGCCACCACCGCCGAGAGCATAATGCGATTGCGCACGTGGCCAATGCGGGTGCGCCGCAGGTCATGGAGCCCCGCGGCCTCGCGCACGCTCGCCGAAGGAAACTGCTCCAGCACCCGCCCCACGAAGTTGCGCATGAAGACGTAGCCGGCCAGGCAGCCGGCGCTGGCGGTGGTCCACACCAGGAGCGCCAGCGAGGCCTGGGTGATGAGGTCGTTGGTGCCCGGGCGCACGCCGGGCAGCACACCCACGGTGGTGATGAAGCACGCCGCCGCCAGGCCCGACGCCGCAAGCCGCAGCGGAATGCGATAGAGGACGTAGACGTCTTCCGGCTCTACCTCGCCTTCGCCGGTGGCCACTGCCAGCAGCGAGCCGCGCACGCGCCGCACCAGAAGCGCAGTGAGCGCCGCCGAGAACGCGCACAAGAAGCCGAGCGTCGCCAGCGCCGTGGCCTTGCTTCCGCTCACCACCGCGTCGTCCAGCAGCAGCAGCTGCGGGGCAAAGGTCGCAGTGCCAATGGCCACGATGATCCAGATGGCTGTCTGCACCAGCGTGAGCCGCGCCCACACGGCGAACAAGGTAATCTTCACGGCAGCCCGCCCTCTCGCGGCCGGTTGGCGCTCTTCAGCACCACCCGGAACTCGGAGCCGCGGCCCACCTCGGTGGCGAGCTTGATCTTCCCGTGGTGCAGCGCCACCAGGCGCCGGGCGATGGCGAGGCCCAGGCCAGTGCCGCGGCGAAGACCCCGTTCGTGCTTCGACTGCTTGTACTCGTCGAAGATGAGCGCGCGCTCCTCGGGCCGAATGCCAGGGCCGGTATCGAGGACGCTCACGGTGGCCTCGTAGCCCTCTTCCCACACGCGAACCCGCACCTCGCCGGCCTTGGTGAACTTGATGGCGTTGCCCACCAGGTTGGACACGATTTGCCGCAGCCGCTTGGCGTCGCCGCGCACCATCACCGGCCCGTCACTCGAGAGCGCGAGGGTCAAGGGTCGGCCCTGCACCAGCACCAGCGACTCGCGCACCACCTCGGCCGCCACCTGCGAAAGGTCGACCGGGGCCAGCGAAAGCTTGAGCTGTCCGCCCTCGAGCGCCGAGAACTCCAGGATGTCGTGGATGAGCCCGGAGAGGTGCCGCCCCGACTCGCGAATCTGCTCCACGTCCTCGCGCGCGTCGTCGGAGAGCGGCCCATCGACCTCGTCGAAGAGCACGTCGGCGAAGCCCAGGATCGCGTGGAGCGGGCTCCGCAGCTCGTGGCTGACGGCGGCCAAGAACTCGGCGCGGTCCTTGTCTTGCTCGAGAGCGCGGGTGAGGTCGGCTCGGTGCCGTCGCTCGGCGGCTTCGAAGCGGCCGCGCAGATCGTTGAAGGCCAGCGTGAGCACACCCACTTCGTCCATGGTGCGCGCAGGAATGGGCTCGCCGGCCGGCTCGGTGGCGACGCGGGTCATGTCGCGAATGCGCTTGGTGACGAAGGCCACGTCGCGGAGCGCATCGAAGGCCACCGAGTAGCTTGCCGTGCCAGCCACGAAGATGAGCAAAAAGGTGAGGGCCACCAGCGAGACCGCCAGCGTCGATGCGCTGTCGGGCTGGCTCGGCGCGCGCACGAAGGCCACCAGGATCTCGCGCTTGCCGCCCTTGGTGCCGAAGGCTTCGGTGTGGAAGAACGTGCGCCCGAGGCTGGTTTCTATCTCGCCTTCGCGCCGGGCCAGCACGTCTTGCAAGCGCTCGCGGGGCGGCGTCTGGTGCGTGAGGTCGAGGATGACCCGCGCGTCGTCGTCGAGCACCACCATCTCGGTGCCCTCGGCGCGGCGGGCAACGGCCCGGGCAATCTCTGGATGGTTCTCTTCGGCGGCCTCTGCGAGGCGCGCAGCGAGCGTATTCGAGAGCAGCTTCGCCCGGAGCTGCGCCTGGGCATCGCTGGTGCGCGACAGGTGCGTCAGGCCCACGCTGCCCACCGCGGCGGCCACCAGCAGCGCGAGCGCCACCACGACCACCAGCGGGATCGGCAGAAACGGCCATGCGCGGCGGACAGATGCCACGCTCTTCGCGTATCACGTGCGGCCCGCTAACGCACCGCGCCCAAGCGGCCATCGCCCGCGCCCGCGCCCGCGCCCGTACCGTCGCGCCACACGCGCGGCACATCTGCGCCATCGCGCCTCGCCGCGAACGTCAAAGCCCCATCGCGCAGCGCGTTTTTTTGCGCGGCGTGTCATCGATTTTCGTCCCCTCGATCGCGATTGGGTCTTTACGAACGGCCCTCGGACAACCATAACCTTTGATCAGCAACGATCGCCCCGCGACCGAACCTCCCATGTTCCCCCGCTCCTCCGCCCACCACAACCCGCAGTACACGGAAGAGCGACCTCCCGCGGAGGACGAGCGACCGAGCGGCATTCGTCCGATCTCGCGCGAGCCCCACGACATTCCGGTGGCCCCGCCCTCGCGCACGCGCTCGCCGGCTTCGCACCGGCACCTGGGCGGCGTCGGCGACGAGAGCCCGCATGGGCACGTGACGCTGGTGGTGTACGGGTGGACGAACGCGCAGCCGGGCGTGCTCTCTTGGGTCTTCCCGAGCTACCGCGCCGCGGTGCGGGGCGCGCGGGCCCTTCGCAACGCCGAGAAGTGGGCCGTCGTTGCGGGCGCCGAGTCCGATCTCGAGGTCGCGCGGCTGCGCGGCGAAGTGCTCCTCGAAGAAACCGGCTGAGGCGTTTACGGGGCCCTGGCTCCGGGCTAGTCTCTCTCGAGGAGGCTCGAGATGACCGAAGAATCCAAGAGCGGAACGCGCTGGGCCATTTCCGGCATGGGCGCCTTGTTCGCTGGCCGCAAGGTCGCCGCGCTCGGCATGTTTGCGAAGGGCCTCATGGCGCTCGAAGAACACTGGCGGCAGCAGCACCCCGACTTCGACGGCGGCTTCGCGGAGCGCTGGGACGAGGCCACCAAGTTCTACGACGCGACGCACCAGAACAAGGTCAACCGCTGGCTCCACATCACGGGCATTCCGCTCATCGTGGCAGGCGCTGCGGGCCTCCTCACGCTCAAGCCGTACCGCCCGGCCTGGTCGGTGGCCGCGGGCTCCTTCGCCGTGGGCTGGGGCCTCAATATCGCCGGGCACCTCATCTTCGAAAAGAACGCCCCAGCCTTCAAGGACGATCCGCTCTCGTTCGTGGCCGGCCCCATGTGGGACATCCAGCAGCTCCTTCAAAAGAAGAAGGCCTCGAAGAAGCCCGACGAGGCGCGGGCCAACGGCGCGGTCCACGAAGCCCACGAAGCCGCCGTTTCCTGAGGCAGCCAGCACTTCACGCGTTGACACCGGGAACCGACCGGGCTATTCCTCGCTCCCTCGCAGGCGCGTAGCTCAGTGGTAGAGCACTACCTTGACACGGTAGGGGTCGTTGGTTCAACCCCAATCGCGCCTACAATTTATGCAGTAACAGACGGGTTGGTCGCGAAGCGATCAGCCCGTTTGCGTTTGCGTTAGCTCACCGTTTGCCGCGCGGCGGCGTTGGCCGGCGCCGAGGCCCGTCGGGGCGCCCCGCGGCTCGACGGGGGTCGTGGCTCTTCCTCGCTTGCTCATCGCGACGACCTCCGCAACATCGCTCGATTGGACGGCAGGCCGCACGCTGTTGATCGATGTCAACTGGTGGCCGTAGACCACGAGGCGCTTTGGGACCGGCATGTCGCGGAGCGCGCGCATCCTCTTGACCGCATTCATCGAGAAGGATGAGACCGCTACCCGAATCATCAGCGCACGGTTGGCAAGCCGACCAGAACGGAGGCGGTATGAAGAAGGCGAGTAGGAAAGTGACCAAACACGTCGAGCCCTCCAAGGCATCGCTCAAGGAGATGCCCGAGGTGGACTTCACCAAGGCCCGCGTGCGCAAGAACCATCACGCAGCCCGCATCGCCAAGGAGGGCATCACCGTCCAGGTTGGCAGGGGCCGCCTGAAGAAGCTCGAGGAGGTGGGCGGAACATCGCCGCGCTCGGTGCGCTTCCCGGACGAGGTTTGGAAGATCATCGAAGCGAGGGCGAAGAAGAAGGGCTTCTCGCTCCACGCGTCGCTCCGTGAGGCCATCCTGGCGTGGGTGAAAGAGGCAGCGTGATGGACACTCGGTGCGCCTTACGGCACGTGCATGAAGCCGGTGGTGGTGCCGTTGTGACAGGCGTTGCAGTCGCCGCTGGTGATCTGACCGACCATGAGCTTGGTGGTGGTGCCGTCGCGGGCGCCGGTGAGGGCGGGGTAGGTGAAGGCGCCGGCGCGAAGGTAGAAGTTGCCGTCGGCGTCGCTGTTCACCACGCTGGCGGTGCCGGCTCCGTCGCGCACTCGAATCTCGACGTTGGCGGCGGGCATGGTGCCGGCGAGATCCTTGTACACAGTGCCGCCGAACTTGAAGGTAGGGCCGCTGCCGCCGGCCTTGTGGCAGCCGAGGCAGGCTTGTTTGGCCGGGCTCGTCTGCGGGGTGTTGCCCGCAAAGCTGTGGCCACCCTTGCGCGCGCTGGCGCCCGCCGCGTTGTTGTAGGCGGCCGCACCGGTGAACGCATTGGTGGCGGCGCTCGCGTCGTTGCCGGTGCCCGCGTCGCCTTCTCCACCGCCGGCATCGGTACCGCCGTTTCCACTGTCTGTATTCTGCACGCTACCGTCGGCCGCGTTCTCTTCGCCGGGGGTGGTCGCGCCTTTGCCAACGAGTGAATCTTGTTGCGCGCCGCTGCACGCGAAGAGACACGGAAGCAGCCAAGCGATGGTCTTCATGCGCAATCCTCCAGTGGTGGGCCAGCGAATGCCGGCATCGAAGGCTGCGGGCGGCTGCCACGCGCCTCGTCGGCGCCGCAGAGGCAGCGCGACGAACTTATGGAAGGGATGTACCCCCGAGACCTGGCGAGCAGGCAGCCCGCGCAAACATTTCGTTACGAAACAGTTATCACCGCGCAATCAAGGCGCTGCGATGCGCCCGGGCGCCTTGTTCGCGCCGCCTTCCGTGTGGCAGCTGTTGCAGTCGCCGTCGCCGTTCGCAAGGTTGAGCTCGGTGGCCATGAGGCGCTTCTTCGAGCCGTCGGCAGATTCGACCCGCACGTGCACCGGCTTGGTGAAGGTCGCCCGCTGCAGCATGAAGTTGCCATTGTTGCCCCCGCTGAGGGCAATTGTGGTTTGTTTGCCCGTGCCATCTGTGACGATGACCTTGACGCTGCCGTCGGTGATGCCGACGCAATCGTTGGGCTCGTGCCCGGTGGGGTACACCGTGCCCGCGACGCTGAAGGTGGGCCCGTCGCCCTCGCGCGCGTGGCAGGCGTTGCATGCTTCGCCGGGCCGCATGTTGTTGCCCTTGCGCCCCGTGTAGGTGGCGTTGCTCGTGCACACGCGGCCGCCCGAGAACACGTTGGTGCCGCCGCCGCAGTCGCCGCCGGGCATGCCCGCTTTGATCCAGGCGTCGAGCTTGGCCACATCGGCGGTCGGCGCCACGCCGGTGGGCGGCATGGGGTTCTTGGCGTCTTGCATGCGCGCGAGCGACACCTGCGCCACCGTCTTCGAGGGATCGCTCGCCGAGCGCGCCATGAGCTGGGCGCGGGTGGTGAGCGAGTTCGATGCGCCGCCGGTGGGCGGGCTCGAATGGCAGGTCTGGCAGCCGGAGAGCACGTCGGCGACGCCGCTGGCGCAGTCGAAGGTGCCTTCTACGTTGGTGGTGCTGGGGGCGGCAGCGAGGGGCGCGTAGGGATCGTCGAGCTCCGGGCCGGTGTAACAGGCGGCCACCAGCGCAGCGCCACCCAGCGAAACGAAGAGCACCAAGCGTAGGGGAATCGTCATCGCCCTTTCAGTACCGCGTCGCCGCCCGAACAAGGCAATGCTTACGGCAGCATAATACGGCCCGGGGCGCCGGAGCTGCCGTTGGCGGTATGGCAGCTATTGCAGTCGCCCACCGAGGTCTTGCTGGCCATGGCGCGCTCCTTGGTGCCCACCACGACCTTCACCGAATAGGGAAGGGTGACGCCGTTGGTGTTGGCGATGAAGTTGCCGCCGCTCGAGACCGGCAGCTGGATGATCTTGCCGTTGGCGCCGGTGATGACGATCTTCGCGCCGGTGGTGGTGCCGTTCGCGCCGCGACAATTGTTGGGCTCGTGCGCGGTAGGGAACACCGTTCCCGCAAACAGGCCGCTGCCGTGGCACCCGCCGCAGGCACGGCCGGGGGCCATATTGGTGCCTTCGCTGGGCGGGCTGGTGTTGCCGCTCGTGCACACCAGCGGCGTATTGTAGGGGTTCGAGGCATCGGGTGCGCCGCCGTCGGCGCCGGCGCCGCAGGTGCCCTTGGGCAAGCCCGCGGTGATCCAGTTCTGAAACGCCGCGATGTCGGCGGCGCTGGCGCCGCCACCCGAAGGCATGGTGCCCGCTTGCATGCGCGTCACCGAGACCTCGACCATCTTCTTGGCGGGGTTGCTCTTGGAAGGAGCCACCAGATCGGCGTACGACTGCATGGGGAGCGCCGAGCCCGAAAGGTGGCAGCTCGCGCTGCACTTGGCGTTGAGCACAGCTTGCACGTCGCACGGCATGCCGGTGGCGGCTGCATTGCCACTGCTGGAGGCGCCCGAGCTGCTGGCGCCGCCGGAGGACGATCCTACTTCACCCGAGCTTTCGCCACCGCCGCCCGACGAGCCGGCCGCTGCGCTCGCGCCCGAGCTGCCGGGGGTCCAGTCGTCGCCGTTGAACGTGCCGTTGGACGCGCAACCGGCGGCCACTGCCAAGAGGAGGCCGAGCCCGAGCGCGACCTTCGACGTACCGGGGTGAAGCAAGTTGCGTGAAGTATGCATGGGAATGATCCTTCGTTTCGTCGAGCGCTTGCGGCAGAGCTCGAGGTCGACTTCGTGGGCGAACGCCGTTGCCGTTGCGCGAACGTGTTGTACCTTCCCCATTCGAAATCAGGCAGCCGCGCTCCCTTTCGCGTATGGCTGACAGAATCGCGTCTGAACGGAACGAATTCGCGAAGATATGCTTCCTCTAGCCCTCACCGTCGTGGTCGCCCTGGGTCGCGACGCCGACGCCGCCAGCAAGCTCACGCTGCAAGGCGCCATGTCGCGCGCGGTCGACAAGGGGGTGGTGCTCCAAACCGTGACGCTGCCCAGCCTTCGCGACGACGAGCTCCGCCGCGCCGCCGCCGCCACTGCCGACGTGGTGGCGGTGGTTTCTGTGCGCTGGGGCACCCGCCACAAGAAGGCCTATCTACGGGTGTATCGCGTGCAAGATGCACGCTTTGTGGAGCGCACCATCGAGTTCGACGCGGCCGACGCCGAGAGCGAGCGCACGCGGGCGGTGGGGCTCTCTTTCGTCTCGATGCTGCCCGAGCAGGTGCGCGCGCCAGAGCCGGAGCGAACGGAGAATCCGCCGCCCGCGCCCACCGCGCCCGCCGCGCCGACTGCGCCGACTGCGCCGACTGCGCCGACTGCGCCGACTGCGCCGACTGCGCCGACTGCGCCGCAGCCACCGCTGCTCCCTACCGCGGTGCCGACGTCGATTCCCACCGCGCCGCCCAGCGATCGGCCCCCGGAAGCCTTCGTGCGCCACGCATCGTTCGACGCTACGGGCGCCGCCACGGTGGGCATTGGCTCCGGCGGCTACGGTGGCGGTTTCGGCGGCAACCTCTCGGCGCGCGTGTACCTCTCCCATCGCGCGGGAGGCGCGAGCCTCACCGACTGGCTCGCGGTGCGCCTCGGCGGGGGCGTGCGCGTGGGGAGCGTCGACCCGGCGCAGGCCACCTCGACCGTATTCGTGGGCGCAGCGGGCCTCGCGGTAGAGCTGCCCTCCGCCCCCGGGCGGCGCTTCGGCGCGGGCGCACACTTGTCGGGGCTCGTCATCCGGCAGCAGCTCACCCACTTTTCCGGAGACGAGCCCACGGCCGATTCGCAGTCCATCTGGCAGCCCGGCATGATGTTCGGCGTCGAGGGCCTCGTGTTCTTCGGCAACCAGCTCGCGCTGGTGCTCGGCACCGGTGTCGAGACGGCGTTCGGAAAAAACGAGGTTTTCTCGCGCAGTCAGCGGGTCGCGGTGGTTCCGCCGTTCCGCCTCTACGGGAACTTCGGCATCCGCGGCTATTTCTGAGCGCACCCGCCTGCTCTCTCGGCACTCAAGGTACACTTCTCGTACCCAGGACCGTTGCGCGCAGGCGCTGCGTTTCCGACAACCCGACAACATGTCTCTCCCGGTACCCAAAGAGCGAAAGCTGTGGCTCGTGCGACCCGCCCCCGAGGCCGGGAGCGCACCGCCGGGCAGTCACGCCGCCGCCGCCGGCGTTCGCGCGCCCTCGCCATCGCACGACGACAGCGAGCTCCTGGCGGGGCTCAAGCGGGGCGACCAAGCGGCTGCCAGCGCACTGCACGATCGCACCCGTCCGGTGGTCGAGCGCACCTTGGTGCGGCTCCTCGGTCGCGGCGATCGCGACCACGAAGACCTGGCGCAGAAGGCGCTCATCGAGCTGGTGTTCACCATCGATCGCTTCCGCGGCGACTGCTCCCTCGACTCCTGGGCGGCCACCATTACCGCCCACGTGGTGTTCAAAGAGATTCGCCGCCGCAAGACCGAGCGTCGGCTCTTCGACGGCGTCGCCGACGGCGTCGACGCCCCCAGCTCCACCGATATCGTCCGCGAGACCCTCTCGCGCTCCACGCTTCGCCGCATACAAGCTCACTTGGCGCAGATGGACGAAGCCAAGGCCTGGACCTTCGCGCTCCACGACATCTGCGGATACGACTTGAAAGAGATCGCCCAAATCACCGAGGTCAGCGTGGCCGCCGCGCAGACCCGCCTCGTCCGAGGTCGCCGCGAGCTGCATGAGCGAATCGCCGCCGACCCGGAGCTCGCAGCCGCCATGGGGAGGGTCCAATGACCGCGCCTGAATTTGCAGAGAAGGCCAGCCGCCTATTGCGCGGCCACCTGGAGACGCAACCTCCCGCGGTGGTTTCCGCCGTCGCGCGCGACAACGCCATCGCCGCATTGCGCGCCGCAATCGTCGAGAAGGCGCGCCGCGATCGCCAGAAGAAGCGCGGCATCGCCGCCGCGTCGGTGTTGCTCGTGGCCGCCGCAGCGGTGGGCATCTGGGTGGTTCGTCCGAAGCCTGCGGTGACGACGCCGGTGGCGCTCGCCAACGTGCAAGATCTCCACGGCTCGGCCGAGATTCGCAGCACCGCGGGCAGCGGCCACCTGACCATGGGCTCGACCCTTCCCGAGGGCGCAACGCTCAGCGTTTCGCCCGACTCCGAGGCGCGATTCGCCTACGGCTCGGGCACCGCGGTGGTGGTGCGCGACGGCGCGCAGATCACCCTGGTGGAGCAGGGCGAGGCCAAGGTGTTTGCCCTGGCCAGCGGCTCGTTCTCGGCCAAGGTCGCCAAGCTCCACGAGCGCGAACGCTTCGTGGTGCGCACTTCCGACGCAGAGATCGAAGTGCGCGGTACCGCCTTCACTGTGAGCGTGGTGCCGCCGCAGTCGAGCTGCGGCAACGGCACGCCCACGCGCCTGGTGGTCACCGAGGGCGTGGTCGTGGTGCGAAGCGGCGGTCAGGAAACGCGCGTTCCAGCCGGTAGCTCGTGGCCGCAGTGCGACGCCATCCCCGCTGCCATCGCCACCGTCGCCAGCAGCAGCGCTCCGCGGTTTGTCAACCCCAAGTCCCCGCACTCCACGCTCGCGGCGCAGAACGATCTCTTCCAAGAAGCCATGACCCGCAAGCGGGCTGGCGATGCGAGCGGCGCCGTGGCGCTATTCGACCAGCTCGCTACGACCTACCCGGGTGGCGTACATGCCGAGGACGCGCTGGCGGAGAAGATGCGCATCGTGCGCAGCCGTCGCCTCGCCGAAGAATACCTTCGCCGCTACCCGAATGGGTACGCCAAGAAGGACGCCGACACGCTCCTCGGAAAGTAATGGGCTCCTCCGCGCGATCCTGGGGTGGAATCGTCGCAGCGTCGCTCCTGCTGGTGGCGGCGTGCAACGGCCAGTTCCGCTTCGACGAAGTTACGCCGGAGGGCGGAGTCGAAGGCGGCGCCGCCGACGCCGCGTTCGTTTCGCCCTGCAAACAAGACACCGATTGCCGCCTCGGCACCTTGCACTGCGATGCCCCCGCCGGCGTGTGTGTAGAATGCACGAAAGATGGCGATTGCGCGGGCAGTGCGGGCGGCGCTCGCTGCGACACGTCGATCAACCGGTGCGTCCAGTGCCGCGCCCGCGGCGACTGCTCGAGCACCGAAACATGCGACACCCTCAGCGGCACCTGCGTCGAACGGTGCACCGATGTGGGACCGGCCTGCGTTACCGTGGGTACCCGCTGCGACGACGGCATCTGCCGGAGCTGCGAGAAGAGCACCGATTGCAAGGTCGCGACCGCGCCCACCTGCAACCGAAACAACGGGCGCTGCGTCGAGTGCCTCTCCGCCGCGAGCTGCCCCCAGGAACGCCCCGTGTGCTTTCTCCGTCGCGGCATTTGCGTTTCGTGCGTCACCTCGGCCGACTGTCGCAACGTCGCTGCACCGCTCTGCGACCCCGCCCGCAATATCTGCGTGGCTCCGTAGGCTTTCGTCGCGCTGCGTTGTTAATGCCGCCTGCTCGGGCAAGGCGGCGGGTACCTGCCTACTGAAAGCCCATGAAACGCATTCTGCTGCTCCTCGTGCTGATCGGTACCGGCGTCGGTTGCTCCCACGTAAACGCCTACGAGCGTGGCAAGCTCGCGCACCCCACCATGGTGCCCGGCGCCATGGGCGGCCCCGGTGAGGAGCACATGTACTCGGTACAAGAAGGCGCGACCGGTGGTGACACGGCGGGCGGCGGCGGATGCGGCTGCAACTGACGTTGCGCTCGGTGGCTTCGCGCTCCCCATTTTGCCTCGCAGCAGCCTTCGCGGTGGGCGTAGTAGCGGCTTCGCCTGCGGCGCGCGCCGAGGGAAATCTTACCGCGAGGGTCGGCGCCGAGACCTCGGTGTTTCAAGACTCCAACGCCACTACGGTGTTCACGCCCACCCTGGCAGCGGCTGTGGAGAGCCCCACCGCCGGCTGGGGCGTGAGCGGACGCTACCTGGTCGACGTGGTCTCTGCGGCCTCGCCCGACATCGTCTCCACCGCCTCGCGCCGCTGGATGGAAGTGCGCCACGCTGGCAACCTTGGCCTTCGCTACAAACCCGGCAACACCGGCTTTGCCGTCAACGGCTCCACTTCGTACACGCCAGACTACCTGTCGTTCTCGGGCAGTGGCACCTTCACCCAAGATCTCGACGACAAGAACCTCACGCTCATTGCCTCGTACGGCCTCGGCTACGACCGCATCGGCAAGACCGGCACGCCGCTGTCGGTGTTCTCGCGCGACTTCGTGTACCACATGATCAGCGCGGCAGTTTCGCGCGTGGTCTCGTCGTCGACCATCTTCACGGTGGTGGCCGATGTGCAGCTCGAGCGCGGCGACCAGTCGAAGCCCTATCGATTCATCCCGCTCTTCAGCCCGCAAGACGCGGGAAAGATCGGCGCCGGCGCCTCGCCCGACCTGGTGGCGAACTTGCGCCTGCAAGAAAAGCCGCTCGAGCAACTGCCGCTGGCGCGCGATCGCTACGCCGTCACCGGGCGGCTGGCCACGCGATTCTCGGGCTCAACCTTGCGTCTCGACGAGCGCCTGTACGCCGATAGCTGGAGCATGAAGGGCACCACCACCGACGGCCGCTACATGGTCGACCTCGGTGAGCGCGTTACGGTGTGGCCGCATCTGCGGCTGCACTACCAATCACCGGTCGACTTCTGGAAGCTCGCGTACGTCTCCAACGGGCCGACCGACATTCCCAAGCTCCGGACCGGCGATCGCGAGCTCGGACAACTCGTCAACGTCGGCACCGGCCTCGGGTTTCGTTGGGCGCTCGGGAGCGCCGGCGACAAAAACAGCTGGGTGCTCACCGCCACCGTCGATGGCGTATACACCAAGTTCTTCGAGGCCCTGTACGTTGCCCAGCGAGTCAGCGTGCTCGGTGTGCTGAACCTGGAGGCTACGTTTTGAAGCGCATCGTCTCGACCTGGTGGGCCGCCCTCGGTGCGCCCTTGCTCATCGCCTTCGCGCTCTCGTGTGGCGATCCGGTGCACGCCGGCGCGGTGGTCGACCTCGGTCCCGAGGCCTCGGGCGTGCGCGCCGGGCCGCTGCACCGCCCGGGTCAGCCCTGCACCGTTTGCCACAGCGGCTCGGGTCCCGGTAGCCCCACCTGGGTGGTGGCAGGAACTGTGTATGATGCAGCGGGTAGCGCAACGCCGGCGGTGGGCGCGCGGGTTTCACTGGTCGACGCCAAGGGCGAACAGCTGACCCTCACCACCAACGGCGCCGGCAACTTCTATGTGCGCGAGGGCGCCTTCGGCGGGGCGCTGCCGTTTCGCCAGGTGACCATCACCCAAGACGGACACGTGCCGGCGATTATGAAGACGCAGATCAACGGCACGGGCGGCTGCGCCGAGTGCCATCGTGGCAATGGCAATCAGGGCCGCGTGCCGGCGCTCTTTCTCGGAGCGAAGCAATGAGTGCCGTCCTCGTTCGCCGGGCGTCTTTGGCGTTCGTCGCGGCTGCGGCGCTCTCTACCGCTGCTTCTTGCTCTACCTCCGACGACGGCCGCGTGGGCGCATCGGGGCCGCCGGGACCCGTGCCGCCGCAGGCGTGGGAGGTGGGGAGTGCGCTCTTGTATACGTGCGGCTCGCTCGAGTGCCACGGGTCGAAGTATCGCAACATGCGGGTGTACGGATTCGGTGGACTGCGCGCAGACCCTTCGGTGCTCCCCAGCGGCGAGGGCACCACCGACGCCGAATTCGCGCTCACCTACCGGGCCGTCGTCGGCCTGGAGCCAGAGGTGATGACCAACGTGGTCCGCGACAAGAGCGGCTACGACCGGCTTTCCCTGGTGCGCAAGGCAAAAGGCCTCGACAACCACAAGGGCGGCAATCGCATGGGGTCCGGCAGCCCCATGGAAAAGTGTCTGCTCTCCTGGCTTGGCTCGGCCACCGACGTTGCCTCGTGCAACGAGGCCTCGCTCCCGACGATCACCATTCCGCCGGCGGGCGACGCGGGCGCCGACGCCAAGACCGGCGACGGCGGCTGACGAGCCTTCGTCCTCCTCGGGTGGGGTTTTGCTAAACTGCCAACTATCCCGCCCGCATTCTCGTCCGCCCCTGACGCGGGCGTCTCGGAGCGTGATAGCCTTGGTGGCATGCGCGTTCTCGCCTTGTGTGCCCTCGCCACGCTCTCGGTCGCCGCTTGCGGACAGGACGACGTGGGCGCCATCACGCCGCAGCCCACCGGCGGCAGTGACGCGAGCACGCTGCCGGGGACCGATGCAGGTACCGCCCCCGGCGCCGACGCAGGCCTCGACGCTACGTCGAGCACCGACGCCGGCACCGACGCGGGCCCCAGCGGCCCCTGTCCTTCGCCCGCGAAGGCGGCGAACGAGACAGAGATCTTCGGCGACGCACCGGCGGCCGGCTGGTCGGTCAATGGATTCCAGCGCGCGACCGCGTTGGGCGCGCCTGCGTGCTCCGGTGCAAGCGCCGTCGGCTACACGTCACGCCAGTACGACGGCGTGGGCTTCGCGCTGAGCAACCCCGCCGCGCAGATCGACGCGGGCATGCTCCGCTTCCGCATCTACGTGGACCGCGATGCGGTGGTGAGCGCAGCGGCGGCGCCGCTCAATCCCCCGCAAGACATTCACAAGTACTTCCTCCTCCCGCAGACCTCGTGGTCGTGGAAGAAGGGGTGGAACATTGCAGAATTCGCCATTCCTGCGACCTTCGGCAAGACCGGTCAGATTCTCTTCGAGGTGCAGAGCTGCTCGGCGCCGGCCTGCGACACCGCCGGCGCC
This sequence comes from Polyangiales bacterium, assembly GCA_038210445.1. Taxonomy (GTDB): domain Bacteria; phylum Myxococcota_A; class Polyangia; order Polyangiales; family Polyangiaceae; genus JABFRG01. The sequence continues at coordinate 8,830 of JBBQWQ010000021.1, read as the reverse complement.
AACCCGCTCCTGTTTCGCATCGACGATCTGCGCCTGGTTGCACGCTAGCGCACGCGCTCCGCTAGCTCTTCGACCCGAGTCGCTCGCGTATCAGGTCCCACACTGCGCGAACCCGGGGCACGTCGCGCAGCGCCCGGTGGGTCACCAGGAAGAGCTCGTCGACCGGCCACTCGGCGGCCGCCGTGCGCAGGGCCCGGGCGAGCTTCACGGGAACGAGCCCGAAGTGCTCCACGCTCGGCTGCGGAAAGAGCGCGATGCCGGCCCCGGTGGCAACCACCGCCAGCTGCACCGTCAGGCTCTCGGAACGCACGATGGGGTCGACGTCCTTGGCGTGCTTGCTCAGCCAGCGCGCCGCGTGCAGATTCGCCATGCGCGCGCCCCACGAGATCCACGGCGCGTCGCCCCATGCCTTGAGGGCGCCCAGCTTCCGCACCAGCGCCGGCGCCCCTGCTGCGATCCACGGTGCAGTGGTGACGCGCGTGACGATCAGGTCGCCGGTCTGCGGCCGCACCGTTCGCAAGGCAATATCGGCCTCACGGCGGGTTAGGTCGACCACCGCCTCGCCCGGATCGAGCTCGATGCGCAGCGCGGGGTGCCGTTTCAATAGCTCCTGCACCAGCGGCGCCACCACCACCGCCGCCACGTCGGGCGGACAGGTAATACGAACCAGCCCCGAGACCTCGCGCTCCAGTGCGTCGGCCGTGTTCGAGAATCGCGCCATCACCCGTTCCATCTCTTCGGCTACCGGCATCAGATCTTCGGCGGCCTTGGTGGCTGCGATACCGTCGCGTCCGCGATCGAAGAGCGTGGCGCCCAGTGCTTCTTCCACGAGCACCAGGCGCCGCGACACGGTGGATGCGTCGACCTTGAGTGCAGCGCCGGCGGCGCCCACGGTCTTCGCGCGGCAGAGCGCGAGAAACAGCCGAACGTCGTCCCAGGCGAGGTCGGCGCGGGGCGCGGAGCGTCGTTGCATGCGCGCAAGGGTACTACCTTTGGGAGCAGCAATGCATGAGCGCAACGATACTGTGTAAAAGTGGGCGTAGCGATGCACCAGAGCACGAACTATCTCTCTTCTCGTACCCGATCGACGAGGAGTCATAATGAAGCAGCGAACGACGGTGGTGCTGGGCGGAACGGGAAAAACGGGGCGGCGGGTGGCTGCGGAGCTCGCGGCGCGCGGGGTGCCGGTGCGGGCAGCGTCGCGGAGCGCGGCGGTGCCCTTCGACTGGGAGAAGCCCGAGGGCTGGGGCGAGGCGATCGCCGGCGCCAGCGCGCTGTATGTGGCGTACAGCCCGGACCTCGCGGCGCCGGGTGCGACCGAGGCCATGCGCGCGCTGGGGCGCGTTTGCGCGTCGCGCGGGGTGGAGCGGCTGGTGCTCCTCTCCGGGCGCGGCGAGCCGCAGGCCCAGGTGAGCGAGTCTGCGCTCCGGGCCGAGCTCGACGGGGTGACCGTGCTGCGCGCCGCGTGGTTCGCGCAGAACTTCAGCGAGGGGCACCTCGCGGGGGCGGTGGCGCAGGGTGAGCTTGCCCTTCCGGGCGGCGATGTGGCCGAGCCCTTCGTGGACGCCGGCGACGTAGCCGAAGCCGCGGTGAATGCGCTTTTGGACGACGCGCACGTGGGCAAGGTGTACGAGCTCACCGGCCCGCGGCTTGTCACCTTTGCCGAGGTGGCGTCAACGATCGCCGACGCCACCGGCCGCCCGCTGCGCTACCTGCCCATCACCGGCGCTCAGCTCGCCCAGGGACTCGAGGGCGAGATGCCCAAGGCGCACGCGGCGTTCTTCGCAGAGCTCTTCACCTTCCTGCTCGATGGGCACAACGCCCACGTCACCTCCGATCTCCCGCGCCTGATCGGCCGCGCGCCCCGCGACTTTCGCGAGTTTGTGGAGGCATCGGCGAAGTCGGGCGTGTGGTCGTGAGCCGGCTCCTCGCCGGCGCAACGGTGGCCGCAGCGCTCGGCTGCGGCCTGGTCGCAGGCGTCTTCTTCGCCTTCTCGACCTTCGTCATGCCGGCGCTCTCGCGCGTTCCCGCGCCCACCGGCATCGAGGCCATGCAGGCCATCAACGTCGCGGCCATCAACGCCTGGCTCATGGGCGCGATGTTCGGCACCGCGGCGCTGTGCGCAGGCATCGCCGTGGCGTCGATGCTGCGCGGGTCGGAGCCGGGGGCGTCGCTCCGGCTCGCGGCCTGCGCCGTCTACCTCTTCGGCGCCATCGTGGTCACCGCCGCGGGCAACGTTCCGTTGAACGACGTGCTGGCGCCGCTGCATCCGGCCGACGCCGAGGCGGCGCACTTCTGGACCCGCTACCTGCTGCAGTGGACCCTGTGGAACCATGTGCGCGGCCTCGCCGCGTTGGTGGCCGCAGCGCTCTTCGCGATGACGCTGCTGTCTCGAAGGGGTTCACTGTTGCAGCAGACGGCTCACCGGCGAGAGCAGCAGGACGCGGTCTTCGCCGGTGTCGCCCACGTAGAGCCGAGAAGTGAATCGCCCGGTGCGTTCGGCCGCGACTCCGCCCGGCGCCGAGAGGGCGGCGCCGGTGGCGGCGGCGACGATGGGGCCTTCGGCGAGACCGCCGTCGGCCGGCAGCGGGAAGGAGACGACGCGGTTCATGTCGCGATCGACCACGTAGAGGCTGGCGCCGTCGGAGGCCAGCGCGGTGGGGCCAGCGAGGGCGGCGCGATCGTCGGGGTCGGCGGCGGCGAAGCGACTCTTGAAGTCCACCTGGCCCAGCACGCTGCTGGCGTCGCCGCCCGAGCGGGTGGGAAAGGACGCGAAGCGCAGCACGCGGTTGTTGCCGGTGTCGGATACGTACAGCGCGTCGCCCTCCACCAGCACGCCGGCGGGGGCCGAGAGGGTTGCAGCGGAGGGCGCGGTGAAGCCGCGGTTGGGCAGGGCGGCATCGGCGGCGTCTTGACCGACCACCACATCGGCAGGCTGCCCATCGACGGTGGGAAAGCTGTTCCATACCAGCACCCGGTGATTGCTGGTGTCGGCCACCACCACCCGCGTGCCGTCGCTCCACACGCTGGTGGGCGTGTTGAGCGTGCCCGCCGTTGGGCTGCCACCGCGGTTTGGAGAGGCCGCTGCGAAGTTGCCTTGGCCGAGCACCCGCACCGCGTCTTCAGCGGGCGAAGTGCGATCGAACACCAGCACCCGGTGATTGCCGGTGTCGGCTACCAGCACGTGGGTTGGGTCGGCGAACACCGCGCGCGGCGACGAGAGCGTGCGCGCCGAGGGAGCGCCGCCGGCATTGGCCATGGCGCCGACTTCGCTCGCTTGCCCGAATACGCGCTCGATGGCGGTGGGCGACTGCGCATCCCTCACCACCACCCGGTGCCGCGCGGTCTCCGCCACGAGCAGCTTGCCGCCCGATAGTGCGATGCCGCGGGGCTGCGTTTGCCGACCGGTGGTGGCCTGGTTGAAGCCGCTCGTGAGGGTCGAGGTTTGCCCGACCACGCTCGCAGCCGCCGCGCCATGGCCTGCGAGGCTCGCTTCTTCGAACGAGAGCACGCGGTGGTTGCCGGCGTCGACGACGAGGAGCCTACCGTTTGCGATGGCGAGGCCGGCGGGGTTAGAAAGTGAGCCGGCGCCGAGCCCTCCGGCGTTGGCCAGGCTCCCGCTCGCGTCGCTCTGCCCCACCACGCCGGCGTGCACGTAGCTGGTGTCGCTCTGCTTGCGGAACGTGTGCACGCGGTGCGAGCCCGCCTCGGACACGTACAGGCGATCGCCCACGGTAGCGAGGCCGCGCGGCCGTACTACCGACCCGGGATCGGTGATCACCGGCGCGAGGGAGCCGGTGCGCGAGTCGGCGAGGCCGTAGTAGTTGGGATTCGTCAGGCTGCTGCCATCGGGTTGGCCCAGGAACACGGTGGCGATGGGCGCTCCCGCCAGGTGGTCGTAGCGCACCACGCGGTTGTTCTCGGTGTCGGCGACCCACAGGCTGCCGCCGTCGACGTGCAGGCCGCTCGGCAGGTTGAGGCCATCGGCGCGCGGGGCGTAGGCGCCGTGTCCGGCGTTGCCGCGGTTGGGCAGAAGGGCGCTGAACGAGGCTTGCCCCAGCACGCGCTGGGCCGGCATGCCGGTTTGAAGCGCGGTGACGTCGTTCCACACCAAAACCCGGTTGTTCATGCGATCGGCCACGAAGAGATGGGTGCCGTCGCTGGCGATGCCGGTGGGGTAGAAGAAGCCGTCGGCGCGGGCGTCGGAGTAGCCATCGCCATCGCCGTCACCACGACCGCGGTTGGGGCGCCGTCCGCCGAAGTCGGCTTGACCGAGCACCAGGTCGGCCGCAGCGCCGTCGCGCGTCGGCACCGTGTTCCACACCAACACCCGGTGATTCTCGGTGTCGGCCACGAAGAGGCGACCGGCGGCCAGGGCCACGCCCGAGGGGCCGGAGAGCGTACTTTCGCCGGCGCGGGGCTGGTCTTGGTTGGCCACGAACGCGCGCATGTCGCCTTGACCCAGCACCACCGCTGCCGTGGGGTTGGTGGCGCCGCTGGCGAAGGCCGGGTACAGCAGCACGCGGTTGTTACCGCGATCGACCACCGCCACGGTGTTGCCTTCGGCGGCAACGTCGGCTGGCGCAGCCAGCGAGCGGGCCGAGATGTGCCTGTAATCTACACCGTATTCGTTGGTGCTCGTGCCAGCCTGCCCCAGCACGCGGGTGGCGGGCTCGAAGTTGTAGGTGGGTTCGTTCTCGTACACCAAGAGGCGTGCGCCATCGGCCACGAAGAACGCTCCCCCGCTGGCCATCACCCGGCCGCCGCCGGAGGTGGACGAAGCGCTGGTGTCGAGGGCCACGCGCCGCGCGGGATCCGGTTGGCCCAGCACGAAGTCCATGGGCCGCGTGCCGGTGGGGACGGCGCGCATCATGGCGACGCGTGAGCCCCAGTCGTCGCCGATGGCGAGGCCGCCGCCCGCGGTCTTGGTTACCGAGTCTGGGCTGTACACGGTGTCGGGCTGCACGGAAGGCGCAAAGCGCATGGGCGCGAACGACGGCGCCGCGCCGGTGCCGAGGGAGGGGAAGAACTGCACGCCGCTGAAGTAGCTGGCGACGAACGCGCCCGCGCCGTGGAGCGCCACGCCCCACGCCTGGTAGAGCGGATGGTTGAGGGCAGCGGTCGGAGAGGCTTGTCCGACCACGCCCGAGGCCGTCTGGCCCAGGCTGCTGGGAAACGGGCTCCATACCAGCGCCCGATGATTCTGCAGGTCCGCCACCGCCAGGTGCGTGGCATCGCCGTCGAGGGCGAAGGGCGCGTTGAGCGTGCCGCCCGCGAGGCCGCCGACGTTGGCCGAAGACGACGAGAAGTCTTGCTGACCGAGCACCAGATCGGCGGGCGTGAACGAGGTGGTGGGAATGGTTGCCCACACCAGGATGCGATGCCCGGTGGCTGCGGCCAGGCGCGTGCCGTCGGACCACAGCGCCGTGACCGGCGCGCCGAGCACCGACGACGAGGTCCCGGAAACCCGTGAATCGAGCGTGGGCTGGCCCAGCACCAGGGCGGGGCGGGTGGTGGGGCTCGTAGGGATTCCCTCGTACACGAGGATGCGCGGTCCGCTGGCCACGTACAGGCGACGGCCGTCGAAGGTCGCAGCGGCGATGCCGGGCAGCGAGAGATTGCGGAGGAGCGCCGGGAGATCTTCCGACGAAAGGGGATCGCTGGAGATCTGCGCCTCGATGGCGAGAGCGCCCGGAGTGGCCGTGACGCCGAAGGTGCCGGAGCTGCTGATGGACCCTTGCACGCGGGTGCCGAAGCTCGAGGCGGGCACTGCGCGCGCCACCGGATCGCTCCAGCGGAACAGCGTAGCCCGCGGCCCGACCACGTCGCCTGCGTCGACGGTCAGGGTGATGGCCCTGACGGCAGGGCTCGACCATCGCACCTGGCAGAGCGTGGCGCCCACCGCATCGTCGCGGAGGGGCGCTGGAATGGCGGCCTCGGAGAGGGTGACCGTTTGCCCTTCGGTGAGCGCGCCGGGGGGAGCGGCGAGCTGACAGTGACCGATGCTGCAGTCACGCAGATCGGCGTCCTTGCAGGTACGCTCTCGCGCCGCCGTGCTCCCACCGTCTGCGTCGACCAGGGCCGCGGGAGCCGAGCCACAGCCATCGCAGCCGGCACCGAAAAATCCGCACAACGCAGCGCCCAGGAGCGCCGCCGCACCGTATGAAAGCTTCACGATTTGACCTCCCCGCACCACCGGTTGCCCGGCCACCTACGGCGAACCAGGCTCGCCGAACACGTAGAACGGTAGCCCGCAGAGGACTTTAGAAAATCGTCCGCCGTCAGATTTTTGGCGGGCCCGAGCTGCGCCCGCGAAATGTCGTATCGTGTCGGCATGCGCATCGCTCGTCCCTTCGCGTTCGCCTTCGCGGCGGCTCCGTTCCTCGTTCCCGCAATCGCCCACGCCGACCTCATGCCCGACGGCAAGAAACACCTCTCTGTGAAGTTCTCGGTGGTCAGCGACGACAAGGCGTTGTTTGTGGCCTTTCCCGCCGCGTGCGGCCCCATGAGCAAGGAGAACAACTACGACGTGCTGGAGCTCAAGAGCCCCCGTGAGCCCTACAAGTTTTGCGGCGACTCGGCGCTCTACGCGCTCGACGCCGCGGCCTTTACCAAGGTCGCGGTCAAGGAAAAGCCCATGGCGTGGATGCGCTCGCAGTGGCTCCTCACCGAAGTCGAGAAGGTGCCCAGTGCCGACCGGCCCAAGTACTTCGCCGCCACGCCCACGGTGCACGCGGTGGGCTACGCGCTCCCGCCGTTCGCGCTGGTCGATACCAAGATTCCGCTGAAGGAAGTGCAAGAGGTGGTGACGGTCAAAGCGAGCAAGGCCGAGAGCATCGCCCTCACCTACGTGTACGAGGACGGTACCGAAGAGAAGCAGAGCTACCTGCCGGGCAAGCGCCCGCAGCCGGCACGCAAAGAAGCGCGCGACTGGATGGCCGGCCTGGTGGATACTGGACCGGTCGCGGCGCCGGCCAGCGCTACGCCCTCATCGACCCCATCGACCCCATCGACGCCATCGACGCCATCGACGCCATCGACGCCATCGACGCCATCGACGCCATCGGCGAGCGACGCGAAGCCCAAGGCCTCGAGCTGCGGATGCGCCAGTGCGCCGGGCTCCAGCGCAGGTGGGGTGCTGGTGCTCGCGTTTGCCGCGCTGGGCCTCCGTCGCCGCGGGCGCGCCGCGCGCAGGCCTACTTCGTGAGACCGAGGAGCCGCCGCGCGCGCGTGGGGTCGGCGGGCGTGCGGCCGATTTCCCGGGCGAACGCCGCGGCGCGAGCCACCAGCGGCGCACTGCCTTCGGAGAGCACGCCCTTGGAGAGGTAGATGTTGTCTTCCAGGCCCACGCGCGCGTGGCCGCCCAGGCGCATGGCGAGCTCGGTCATGGGCACCTGGTGGCGACCCACCGCGGCCACGCCCCAGGTGGCTTCCGGCGGCACCAAAGAACGGAGATAGTGCACGTTTTCTTCGCGGGCGCCGATGCCGCCGGCCACGCCCAGCACGAACTGGAAGTGGAGCGGCGCGTGGATGTGCGCTTCGCGGAACAGCGCCAGCGCCTCTTCCACATGGCCTACTTCGTAGCACTCGAGCTCGGGGATGCTGCCGGCCTCGCGAATGAGCTTGGCCAGCTTGCGGATGTCGGGGCGCGAGTTGACGAACACGTCGTCGCCGAAGTTGATGGTGCCGCAGTTGAGGGTGGCCATCTCGGGCTTGCAGGCGAGGGGGCCGGCGCGCTCTTCGATGGGCATGCCCACCGCGCCGCCGGTGGTGGTCTGCACGACGCAGTCGGTCTTCTTGCGAATCGCCTCCAGCACCTCGGCGTAGCGCTCCTTCGACTGCGTGTTCGTGCCGTCGTCGTTGCGCACGTGCAGGTGAATCACCGCCGCGCCCGCCTCGCGGCAGCGGGCCGCTTCGTCGGCGATCTCTTGCGGGGTGATGGGCAGATACTTGGTTTGCGCCCGCGTGACCTCGGCGCCCACGATGGCTGCGGTGAGGATGAGGTCGTTTTGAACGGGCGTAACCAGGGGCGAAGCCTCGGGCGCGGGGCCCGGCGGGAGGCCCGGCATGTACAGGCCCTTGGGTCGCCGCTGCAGGCTCTTGGGCGTAACGCAGGTGCCGATGGCGCGGCACACCACCAGGGGCTCGTCGAGCACCTCGGCCGCGCTCGGCGAGACTCCGTGGGCGCGCAGGTTGCTCACGACCTTCTTGGCGACGAACGCCATCTTGCGGCTGGTGTTGCCCAGGGTGATGAGCTCGGCCGACGCTTCGATGTAGTCGCCGGCCAGCACCGGGGCCAGGAACTCCACCGACTCGTAGGCCCGGAAGAGGCCCTCGTCGCCGTCGATGCGAATGAGCAGCTCGGTGGCCAAGTCGCCGAACAGCGCGAGCATGCGCGCGCCGTCGACCAGCTCGCCTGCATAGTGCGCATCGTGAGAAGACATTCGAAGCCGCAGCGTGACGCGAGTGCCAATCATGGCGATGAGATACCAGATATTTGCCAGCCACGTCGACCCGTACTCCCGATCCACCTCACCCCCGGCCCCTCTCCCTAAGGGGAGACGGGAGCCCAGAATTCGTTCCCTTTCGCGGTCACCCCGAAGCGCAGCGAGGGGGCCCCTCGGGCGCAACGAACTGGCAGAGGGGGTCCCTCGCTCCGCTCCTAAGAAACAGACCGGCTAACCATTCCGCTTCCCCGCGCGTTCACCCCGAGCGAAGCGAGAGGGCCCCTCGGGCGAAGTGAGGGGGCCCCTCGGGCGCAACGAACTGGCAGAGGGGGTCCCTCGCACCGCACCTAAGGAACATACCGGCTAACCATTCCGTTTCCCCG
>JBBQWQ010000020.1:0-132092 GCA_038210445.1 Polyangiales bacterium | reverse complement strand
GAGCCCATGGCCACCGGCGCTCCGCGCTTTCGCAGCCACCCCCACCTGCGCTGGGTAGACGCGGCGGGCGAGCACACGGTGCGCCTCGAGCGCGACGGCATCGTGGGGTCTGCGCCCGAGTCTTTGATACGTATCGACCATCGCACCGTGTCGCGCGTTCATGCAGAGGTGAGCCTCCGCGAAGACGGACTCTGGGTTCGCGATCTCGAGAGCCGCAACGGAACCCACGTGGGCGGCGTGCGCGTCTCGGGCGGGCAGCCCACCTCGCGCGCGCCCATGCGTTTCGGCAGCGTAGAAGTGCAGCTCGAGTACGCCGAAGACGCCCGCGCGCCGGTGGAGCTCTGGCCTGCCTCGACCTTCGGCGAGCTGCGCGGGGAAAGCGCCGTGATGCGAGAGCTCTTCGCGCTCCTGGCGCGCGTCGCCGGGAGCGATGCGCACGTGCTGGTTCGCGGCGAGACCGGCACCGGCAAGGAGCTGGTGGCGCGCGCCATTCACGACGCCTCGCCGCGGCGCGACCGACCCTTCGTGGTGGTCGATTGTGGCGCATTTACCGACTCGCTTCTCGATGCCGAGCTCTTCGGCTACGCCAAGGGCGCGTTCACCGGCGCGCTCTCGGCGCACGTGGGCGCGTTCGAGGCCGCCGACGGAGGGACGGTGTTCCTCGATGAGATCGGCGAGGTGCCGCTCGCGGTTCAGCCCAAGCTCCTTCGGGTGCTCGAGGCCAAGACCGTGCGCCGGCTCGGTGAGGTCGCGCATCGCTCGGTCGACGTGCGGGTGGTGAGCGCTACGCATCGCGATCTGCCCGGCATGGTCGCGTCCGGCGCGTTTCGCGAAGATCTCTTCTTTCGCCTGGGCGTGCTCCCGGTCACCGTGCCGCCGCTCCGCCAGCGGGCTGAGGATATTCCCGGGCTGCTGCAGCTCTTCGCCGAGCGCAGCTCTCCCGGCTCGCCGGCGCCGCTCTTCGAAGCGTCGGCCCGCGTCGAGCTCTCGCGCTGGCCCTGGCCCGGCAACGTGCGCGAGCTTCGCAACTTCGTGGAGCGCGCCCGGGCCTTGGGCGCTGCTACCGCCATGCGCATGAGCGTGGGCGCCGTGGGCGACGAGGTGCGCGCATCTTCTTCACCCCCGGTCGCCAGCACGCCGCCCGGGCCGTTGGCCACCCACGGGTCCATCGACGCGCAGCTCCCGGCGATGATGCAGCGCCCCTTCCGCGAGTTTCGCGACGCGTGGTGCGAGGAAGGCGAGCGCCGCTACTTGCAGGGGCTCCTGTCCGCCCACCACAACGACGCGCTGGCAGTGGCACACGCCGCGGGCGTCGACAAGTCGTACATCTACAAGATCATGCGTCGGCTCGGGCTGTAGCGAAGCTAAACCGCGGCTCATGGTGGCCCCTGGAGCGCCACGCATACGCCCCGTATGCACGCGCTGTGAGGGCCCTTGCTCCTGAAGCAGTCGTTGCCACAGGCGCCGCAGTTGCTGCCATCGTTGTCGAAGCGGACGCAGGTACGGCTCGGCGCACTCGCGCACAGACCGCTGCCCACCGGGCACTCCCTGCACTCGCCCGGTTGGTCCGGCACGCCGCCTTGGACCCAGCACATCTGGTTCGCCTGGCACGGCTTGCCGCAGCCGGCGCACGAGAGGGCGCTCACGAATTCGCAGTGGTCGCCGCACTGCAGGATGTCGCTCCAGTTTGCGCGGAGGCACTTCCAAACGCCAGCCACGCACACCGTTCCGTTTCCGCCGACGAGGTAGGAGTCGGTGGTGTTGCCCTCTTCAGCCGGCGTGCACTTCGTGTTCAGCTTTCCTACGGCCCTTCCGGGCTGCGAAGCGCCGGCGTCGCGCGTGACGCCCGCGTCGCTCTTCCGGTCGCGGGCCGTGCTCGGGGGGCCCGGGGTTTTGGAGGTCGACGCAGAAGGTAGAGTTGCGACACGCAAGCTCGGCACCACCCCCGGCGCGGAGCTGAGGCCGGCATCGACCTCGGCCGTTGCATCTGCGCTGTTGCCTCGCCCTGCGGCGAAGCTCCCGTTCGTCACCTCGTAGACGCCGGCGGCGACGCCTGCGCTCACCGCGAGGAGCAGCGCTGCGCCCCCCACGGCCCAGGGCCAGATACGCCGCGTCGGCGCGCGCGATGCGCCGGCGTAGCCGGGGGGCGTCGACAAACCCGTTGCGAGCGCCGGCGCGGCGCCCGAGAGCCGGCGCTCGAGCTCGTCGAGCGCCGAGAGCATGGAGCGGGCAGAGTCGAAGCGCACGCGCGGATCGCGCGAGGCGGCGCGGTCGACCAGCTCGGCGAGGGCCGGGTCTACCTGGGGCGCGAGGCTTCGCAACTTCGGCGCGGCTTGGGTCTCGAGCTCGGCCAGGATTCCGGCGAAGTCGGCGCGCGTGGTGGGCCTTCGCCCAGCCAGCGACTCGAACATGCACACCCCGAGCGCGTAGATGTCGATGCCCGGGTGAACGAAGTTGGGGTTGCTGAAGAGCTCGGGCGCCATGTACGCCACGGTGCCGAGCATGCTGCCCTCGGCGGTGAGTGCGTGGGTGGCGTGAATGAGCTTGGCCACGCCGAAGTCGAGGAGCTTCCATGCTCCCCCTTCTCCATCTACCAGCAGCAGGTTGGCCGGCTTGATGTCGCGGTGGATGATGCCCCGCGCGTGAGCCTTGTCGAGCGCCAGCAAAACTTGCCGCGCGTAGGCGACCACCTCGCGTTCGCTCAGCCGTTCACGCGCGTGACGCTGGGCGAGGGTGGCGCCCACCAAAAGCTCCATGACCAGGTACGGCGTCGGGTCGGTGCCGAAGTCGAGTACCTGCACCACGTGCGGGCTGCTGAAGCTGGCGGCTGCGCGCGCCTCGCGGAGAAAGCGCTCGTGGGCGTCTGGGCCGGCGGCGCTCGTGCTGCGCAGCACCTTGATGGCCACCGGGCGCCGCAGATCTTCCTGCAGCGCCTCGTACACCACGCCCATGCCGCCGCGTCCGAGCTCCCGAACAATCCGGTATCGCCCGCCGATGAGGTCATTCTGCTGCATCGTCTCGATTCTCCGTATTCGCGCCGCTCAATGTTTTGGAACGCAAACGCCCTCGCTCTCTACCTCGTTGTCCCAGCACTCGCAGCGCCCCTGCCGACACACGAGCCGTAGCGAGCTGTCCTTCTTGAGCGGACAGTTGGCGTTGGTCTGGCAGGGGCCATGCAGCGTCGACATGACGACGCAGATGCCCTGCTGGCACTTGGAACCTGCCGCGCACGTGTTGCCACACTTACCGCAGTGCTCGTCGCTCGACTTCAGGTGCACGCACTGGTGCGGCGCACCACAGTGCACCACCGGGTCGAGCGCTTGGTCGCTCTTGCAGGCCACGCACGTGGGGTTGAAGTCTTCCGCTGAAGCGAGCACGCAGTGTTGGTCGGTGGGGCAAGCTTTGCCGCATGCGGTGCACTGGTCGTCGTCGACCGAGGCGCAGAACCCGCCGCAGGTTCGCGTCTGCATCGCTCCGCACTGGCAAACGCGGTCGACGCAGCGGCCCGGGGCGCCGCACTCGGCAGAGGTTGCGCAACTCTCGCCGACCTTTCGGCGGCTGGAAGCGCCGGCGTCGCCCTTGACGGTGCGCGACGCTGCGCTCGGCGCTCCCGGCGTCGTCGGGGCCGCAGACGGTACCGCGGCGAGCACGGCGCCGGGCACGACGCCCATCGGCGCCGCGAGTCCGGCGTCGATGTCGTTTCGTGCCTCTGCTGCCTGCGCGTCGGCGGCGTTGCCGCTCGCGACTTGGTAGATGCCCGCGGCTACGCCTGCTCCCACCGCCAGCAGCAGCGCTGCGCCCCCCAGGGCCCAGGGCCACGAGCTTCGCGGGCGGGCGGCTCCGCCGGCCAGCACGGCCGCCGAGGTGAGCGCCGGCGCGGCTTGCGAAAGCCGTTGCTCGAGCTGGTCGAGCGCCGAGAGCATGGCGCGCGCAGAATCGAAGCGAATGCGCGGATCACGCGCGGCGGCGCGGTCGATCAGCTCGGCAAGCGCTGGGCTCACGTTGGGCGCGAGGCTTCGCAGCGTCGGTGCGCTCTGCGTCTCCAGCTCCGCAAGGATTCCCGCAAAGTCGGTGCGCGAGGTGGGCCTTCGCCCGGTCAACGACTCGAACATGCACACCCCAAGCGCGTAGATGTCGATGCCCGGGTGGACGAAGTTGGGGTCGCTGAAGAGCTCGGGCGCCATGTAGGCGACGGTGCCAAGCATGCTGCCCTCGGCGGTGAGAGCGTGGGTGGCGTGGGTGAGCTTGGCCACGCCGAAGTCGAGAAGCTTCCAAGTGCCGCGGTCGCCGCCCACCTGAAACAGGTTGGCCGGTTTGATGTCGCGATGAATGATGCCCTGCGCGTGGGCCAGCTCGAGGGCGAGCAGCACCTGGCGCGCGTAGGCGAGCACGTCGCGCTCGCCCAGCCGCTCGCGTGCGTGGCGTTGCGCGAGGGTGGCGCCCACCAAAAGCTCCATGACCAGGTACGGCGTCGGGTCGGTGCCGAAGTCGAGTATCTGCACCACGTGCGGGCTGCTCAAGCTCGCTGCTGCGCGCGCCTCGCGCAGAAAGCGCTCGTGGGCGCCCTGGGAGGCCCCGGGGGCTGTGGTTCGAAGTACCTTGATGGCCACCGGGCGCCGCAGATCTTCCTGCAGCGCCTCGTACACCACGCCCATGCCGCCGCGGCCCAGCTCGCGAATCACCCGGTATCGCCCGCCGATAAGCTCGTTGTGCTGCATTGTATTCCCTAGGTGGGTCGCTTCTCCGTGCGTGCGAAACTCCGCGTGGACCAGCGTACCCTATGCGCTGGGGTCGGGCATGATCGGATGCCGACCCCCTAGGCCCTGATGGAGCGTTGGCGAGTGAAAGGTTTCAATGCGGCTACAAGAGGCCACGAAGCCACGGCCCAACCGCGAAGGCCGAGTCGTCGTCGAGACGCGTGTGCCAGTTGGTCACCGAGAGACCGCGAACGCCGATCGGGTAGAACGTGTACGACGAGTGTACGCCGACGATCTCCAGGCTGCGGCACGCGCCCACGCAGGCGGCGTCGTCGGCCCGCGCGTAGAGCGGTCCGCCGGAGTCGCCGGAGCACAGGCTCGCAGCGTTGCTGCTCGAGCCGAGACCCCGGGTGAACAGGTAGGCGCGCGCGTGCTCCGCGGCCTCGGCCGTCGAAACGTGGCTGCCGATGTGAACCGCGACGGCGGCGTCTTCGGTGCTGGCTGCTCGGGCACGAAGTTGATCGTCCCAGGTCTTCTTGCCCCACCGATCGACGGTGCACCCGAAGCCGGCGAGCACCACCGCGGTGCCCGTTGCGATGGGCGTCGCCCGCACGTGCGCGTTCGGCACATCGACCATAGGCTCGGCGAGCTCGAGCACCGCCACGTCGGGCTGCTGTCGCGTCTTCATCGCGGCGCTGTCTCGCGGGCATCCCTCGCGAACGCAAACGGCCACCCGGGCCGGGTGAACGTGGACGCGCGCGATGGTGAACGAGAGCCCTTGCGGCGTCGCCACCGTGCGCACGACCACCTTTGCGCCAGGCCGCGCGGCGGCGTCGACCCCGCCGTTTTCGGTGTCCACGCAGTGCGCCGCCGTGAGGACGGCGCGCTGCGCGATTTTGGTGCCGGTGCACGTGCCGTTCGTGAAGGTGAGCTGCACCGTGGCGGGATAGGCGGCCCGCTCGACCACCGGCGCGCCGGTGAGGTCGGCATCTTCCGCCACCGGCACCTCGGGAGCGCTGAAGCAGGCCGTGGCCACCAAGGCGACGCTCGCGACCTGTCTCGCGCCCAGCACGCTCAGACCCACCAATCCGGGAGCGGGTTGCCGTCGGCGTCGCGAGCGGGCTCGCGCGGCCGGCGCAGGCCCTCGTCGAGCAGGCCACCGGCCTTGAGGGCGGTGCGGAGTTTCGGTCGGGCAGTCGGCTTGGGCGAGGTGGTCTTCATGGGAGGCCTTTCGGGGCCGCATCGTGCGGCATCCTCACCTAAAGCAACCCGCGTGCCCACGCTCACGCTGGCAAATTTGCCGGGAAATCCTCGGTGAACGGCGGCTGGAGGCCAGTTTGGCCTCGGGCGCGTGGCCTGTCTGGCCCAATCGGCTCGGCGCCCGCGCTCCCACAATTTGCACGTGGCCCGCGACTCCGGCCATCTCCGCTACGGCGCGCCCGGACACGATATGCCGATGTGGGAAAGCCTCGGCACGAGGATGTCAAAGGCGTGGCCGGGAACCCTGTGGGTATCGAGGTTGCTCTATGGAAGCGGAAGTCGGTATTCCCCCGCGCGCGCTGAGGGCACCTTCATCGTGCACCTCCGCCCGGGATCCCTCGAGGAGCATCTCGCAGCGACGCCGGCCGACGCACTCACGCAGGTGGCGGCGTTCCCGCCAGGATCGGTCGTAGACGACCCCGTACCGTTTGGCACCGAGACGAGCGAAGGTGCGGGCAAGGTACGCGGGTCGGTAGACGCCATCGTGTTTCTGCACGCAGCCTCGGCGCCCGTGCCGCGCAAGAAGTAGCCGACAACGACTGCCGGCGTGGTCGCTCCCCCGGCGCGTGCGTTCAGCCCTGCGATTCGCCGGCATGCCCGTCGAAGAAGAACATCGGCGAGCGTTCGGTGGCGGGCTCTTCGTCGAGCGCCTCGCTGTCGAGGCGTATCGAGTGCGCAGCGTGTTCCCTGGCCAGGCCGATTCCCATCCTGCTCCGCGCGAACGCGGCGACCGCGCTTCGTAGGGCGCCCCACCGAAGCGGCCGGTCGAGGACGGCGAGGGCTCCCAGGGGCCCGCCGCAGGTCGGGTGCAGTGGCCCATCGTCGCCCACACAGAGCACGAGCGCACTGCTGTCTACGACCCGTTCCACCAAGAGCAACAGGGAGCCCAACGCACACATGCGATCGTCGAGCACAACCAGGTCGGGTCCCTCCCTGCCGCCGGCCTCGTATCTCGCGTCCATGGCAAGGAGGACTTGCCCGGGCGAAGCGATCACGTCGACGTCGACGTCGGGTCGCATAAGATTCCGGCGCACCCGCTCGCCGAGCGCCGCGTCGGCGGTGGCCACCAGAACGTGCAGTGGCTCTTGCCACGTGGCCGCGATGCGCGCTCGTCGTTCGCCTCTTCTACCGGTCGTTCGTGCTTTCATCGGGAGCTCCCTTCGGTTGCGTCGAGGAGCAGCTGTGCACGCGGTGTGCCCCCGCCGCGGTGCCTGGGAATACGCAGAGTTGCAGCGGCTTCGTGGGGAAAGGCGCGCCGCCCGGTTGTTGCACTTTGCAACCTGCAGCCGCGCCGTGCGGCACTTCGCAACGCCGAAGCGCGGGAGACAGAAGGGCGAACGGGCCATTTCCCCGGATGCTTGCGGAGCGCACCTCGGCCGGCACCCGCGTTGCACAGAGCCTGGCCATGCCCATGCCCATGCCCATGCCACTCCCGACTTCGCCGAGCTGGGATACCCATGCCGCTCGCGACGTTGCCCTCTACCGCTCAGCGCCTCCCGGAACGCGCGTGCTCCTCGCGGAGGACGATGACGATTTGAGAGAGCTCTTCTCCCGCGCGCTTCGCGCGGCCCACTACGCCGTGCTCGCCGCCGGCGGAGGTTCCGCGATGCTTGGCACCTTCTCTGCCGTCTCCAAGGGCGACCTTCCGTCGCCCAGCGCCGTCGTCATGGATGTGCGCATGCCGCAGCATTCTGGCCTGGCGCTGCTCCGGGCGCTCCGTCTCGCCGAGTGGCGCGTTCCGGTGTTGCTCGTCACGGGGCACCCCGACGAGCAGATGGTCGAGCGGGCCGAGGCCTATGGCGTGGCCGCCGTGCTCTCCAAGCCGGTGTCGGCGCTGTCGCTCTGCCGCTCCGTTCGCGAGGCCATCGCCGGGGCCCAGCTGCAGGGCAGCATCGCTGCCGCTCGCCGCTAGCCCGGCCAGCGCTCAGGCGGCGCTCGACACCGCAGCCACACTTGCCACACTTGCCACACTCGCCTCGCGAGCCTCGCGCGCGCCGAGGCCGAGCTTGACCCGCACCTCTTCGAGCGGCATCGACCAATGGGCTGCCCAATCGAAGCCGAAGATGCCCTTGGTTTGCCGGCCCAGCCGCCAGCCGCGCGCGATGGCGTCCATGCGGCGCTCGCGATCTTCGATGGCGTAGAAGCAGGTATTGAGGAGCCCCATGGAGAGGATGATGAGCGCCAGGCGCGCACGAAACTGGGAGAGGTAGAAGGCCTGGAGCCCCAGCTCGCCGGCCACGTCGACGTCGAAGCCGGTGACGGTGTGCCATACGTCGTGGGTCTCGCGCAGGTGGCGGAACACGAAGCTCGCGTCGGAGCCGTCGTCGGGCCTGCTCTGGATGTCGGCCGGGTCGAGCTTGCGCGCGATCATCTCGTCGGCGAACGCCCGGCCCAGAGTGCCCAGGGGTAGGCGCGCCAGGGCCTCGAGGTTCAGCGGCGCCAGCACCTTGCGCCCTGCGAAGGCCGAAGCAAGGCCGGGGTTGTCGGTGAATTCCCTCGCGATGTCCGCCCCGGCCTGGGTCTTTTCAAGGCCATCCAGAATGACGAAGACGTCGTCGAGCTTGGAGGGATTGCGCACCAGGCTGAGAAACGCGCGGCCCGCGCGAAGCGCGAGGATACCTTTGGACAGGGGGTTCATGCTTGACAAGATATGAGCGAAAGCTCACGTTATCCACTCGCATATGACGAGCCTCCAAGAACCGGTCAAAAAGGTCCGAAAGCGCCCGCGTCAGGTGCGTTCTCAGGCCACTGTGGAGGCCATTCTCGAGGCCACAGCTCACATTCTGGCGCGACAGGGCTACGAGGCCCTCACCACCAACGCGGTGGCGATCCGGGCCGGCGTGAGCATCGGCTCGCTCTACCAGTACTTCCCGAGCAAAGAGGCGCTGGTGGGCGAGCTCATGGATCGTCACTGCGATCGCATGAACGCGCTGTTCGGCGAGGTCTTTCTGCGGGCGCAGGGTCTGGCGCCGCGGGCGCTGGCGCGGGCGGTGGTGGCGGCCATCTATCAGGCCAAGCGCGAGAACCCCGACCTGTCGCGGGTGCTTCGGGAGCACCTGCCGCGGCTGGGGCGCGCCAGTCGCCTCGAAGAGAGCCTGGCGCAGATCACCCGCGTGGTGGCGGCCTACCTGCGTCAGCACCAGGCCTCGCTGCGGCTGCCGTCGCCCGATCGCGCGGCCTTCTACGCGGTGGAGCTGGTCGAAGGACTCAGCATGGCCTCGGTGCTCAAGGACCGCGACTGCGATCCGGAGCTCGCCATCGACGAAGTGACCGACGTGGTGGCGCGCTACCTCTTCGCCTGAGGCCCGTAGGCTATCTGGGCGCTGCGCGCGCGCCGCAGCCGGACGGGCCCTTTGGCGGTCGAAGGATCGACGCGCACGCCCTGCTGGAGCATCTCCACTTCACCGCGCGCCACGAGTCGGCGGGCAGCGGCCCGCGCCGGCTCCATCAAGGCCCGCCAGTCACCCTCCTCTCCGGCCACCCGGCGCGCGGCCTCCGAAGGGCAGATCGACGCGTCGTGCGCCCGCTCCGCCAGCAGCTCCCCAATCGCTGCTTCGAGCGCCGCGTCCGACGTGCTCGCGCGTCGTCTTCGGCAGCCGTCGCTGCAGTAGCGAATGGCGCTCCACTCGCGCGCCCACTTCTTGCGCCACACCATGCGGCGGCCGCACGCAGCGCACACTTTTTCCGGGAGATCACGGGCGGCCATGGGCGTAGCCCACCCTTACGACGAATCGTGCGCGCGTGCTGTAGCGAGCCCCGATTTGCACACTCTGTGCGCTTGACCGATTCCGACTCCGCGCTTGCCGTTCGCGCGTCGAACTGCGACGATGTTGGACGTGGCACTCGAGGCCCAAGACACAGACACGCTCGCAGCCAATGTGCTTATCGGCGGTCGCTGGCGTCTCGATGCGCCCATCGGTGCTGGCGGGATGGGTGAGGTTTGGCGTGGCCATCACGAAGTTCTGGGGCGCGTGGCCGCCATCAAAGTCGTGCGCAGCGCACAGGCCACCGACCGCGGCCGCCTCCTCCAAGAAGCGCGCGTGCTCGCGTCCCTTCGCCATCCTTCGGTGGTCGAGGTCTTCGACTGCGGGGAGCACGGGGGCTTCGGGTTCTATGTGATGGAGCTCCTCGAGGGGCGAACACTGGGGGCGCGCATCCACGCGAGCGGTCCCATGACGCCGCGGGCTGCGGTCGAGCTTCTGGTCCCCATCCTCGATGGCCTCGAGTCGGCCCACGCTGTCGGCGTCACTCATCGCGACGTCAAGCCCGACAACATATTCCTACTGGCTACGCCGTCGGGGGAGAAGCCGAAGCTCATCGACTTCGGCATCGCCCGCGTGCGCGCCACCGCAGCCCGCTGGACCGTCGCGGGCGAGTTGGTGGGCACGCCCGACTACATGGCGCCCGAGCAACTGCACGGCGGCGAGGCCGATGCGCGCTCCGACGTGTGGGCGGTCGGCGCAACGCTCTACGAAGCCATCGTCGGGAAGGCCCCCTTCGAGGCGCCTGACCTTTCGGCCACGTTGCAACGCGTTCTCAGGGAGCCGCCGGCGCGGCCTGCCGACCCCCTCGTCGACGATGGGCTTTGGGGCCTACTGTGCCGCGCCCTTGCGAAGTCGGCGTCGGATCGCTTTCCGACTGCGGGCTCGTTTGCCCAGCACCTGCGCACGTGGGTTGGCAGCACCGACGCGATGGCGACCGGGGTGGTGCCTGCGGGCGGGGTTGCGGTGGCCCGAACCCAACCCGCGCTCGCCGAGCCGCCGTCCCCCGACCCGCTCCGCGGATCGCTCGACGCGCTACTCCGGGGAAAGCTCACACCGAGGTGAACGCGTGAATCAGCCCTTTATCTTGCCCAGCGAAGCCGGCTCCGACCGGGGGCCATCTTCCTTCCAGGCGCTCGCCATCGACACCCTGAGCGAAGCCGACCTCGACACGCTCGACGTCGGCGTAGTTGGGCTCGACGAGGAAGGAACCATCTTCCGCTACAATCTGTACGAGTCGCGGCTCGCGCGACTCGACCGCGCGCAAGTGATCGGTCGCAAGTTCTTCGGCGAGGTCGCCAAGTGCACACGCGGAGCCTTCGAGGCTCGTTTCCGCGCGCTCATCGCGAGCGGTGGCGTCCGCGCGGAGCGCTTCCCCTTCGTGTTCGACTTCGCCTTCGGCGCGCAAGAGGTCGAAGTCGAGATCGTGCGTCCGCGGGGGAGCGCGCTCGTGTACTTGCTCGTCACCCGCACCCGCGCCACCGGCGTGCGCGAAGACTTTCCGGCGGAGCTGCGCGCGATCCAGCAGCGGTCGCTGGCGCCGGGCGAAACCGAGGAGGGCGTGCGCCGCGACGAGCTCGATGCGCGCGTGCTCCAGGTACCCTGGTCGTTCCTGGCGTCGCTCCGGACGACGTGCGAGCGCCTCGCCCCCGAGACCTGGACGCTCTTCTGCCACGAGTGGGGCGTGCAATGGGGTCGCCGGCTCGCGGTTGATCTCGAGACCGAAGCGATCGAGCGCCACGCAAAGGGGCTGCGGGAGCTGCCCATGCGCCTCGCCGGCACCATGCTCTCGACGCGGCTGCGCGAACAGGGCTGGGGCCGCTTGGTGCTCGACTTTCGGCTCGCACACGAAGGGCTGGTCATCGCCGAGCTGGCACGAAGCGCAGTGGCGGAGTCGACCCGACTCGCGCTTCCGGCCGGATCGCAAGCCGACGGCGGGCGCTCGTGTCACTTGCTCGCCGGATGCCTGGGCGCCGTGCTCACCCACCTGGGTGAGCGACGCATTGGGGTGGTCGAGCTCGACTGCACCGCGATGCCGCAGCCCGGACCGCTCCTCGATGCGCGGGGCTGCACCTTCGTCGGCTTCTCCAACGGACGCCGCGATCGCATCGACGCCGCCATCGCCCGCGGCGCGCGCACCGCAGACGAACTGGTGGAGCAGCTGCGCGGCGGAAGGGAGCTTGGGTGACCGAAGAACCGCCCGCCCCCGACCCGTCTACGGTCCGCGGGCTTCGCCGCGAGGAGCAAGAAGAGCCCGCTTCGATGGTCCTCTCGCGCGTCGCTTGGAATGGGCCCGTGCTCGACCCCGACCAGCTCACCGCAGTGGAGTTTCTCGGCGCGCTCCCATGAGCGTCGAAGGTTAGGCTCAGGTTCGCCGCGTTCGCGGAAATTGCGGCAGCGTCGGTACCCCTGTGGGCAGTGCTCAACCCGTAGCGTCGACAAGGCGTGCGTGCGACACGTCAATGCGCACCCACCCATACGAGCGCCCAACCGAGCGATCGGCTTGCACGCGAAGCGCCTCGGCGATCGCGCCCGCGTCCGCCATCTCGCTGGCAAGCGCAGGGAGATCGAGGCCCTCGCCGCAGCCGATGAAGAAGACGTCCCCCGCCTCGAAAGGCTGCGGGCCGCCCACGCCGTCGCGGAGCAGCTCGATGCGGCCGTGACGCCACCTCCACACCTTTGTCGCGCGCTGCTCGAGAATCGTCAGCGATCCATCGCCGCCCGCCGAGCCCTTCACCATCGCGATGCAGCAAGCAGCCATATCGGAACGGTCGGGCTCGCCTGCGGGCGAAGCGAGCGATTCGAGGACCGTGAAGAGCGACGCGGGCGCAGCTTCCGCCCTCGACGCACTCGACGGCAACAGATGACAATGAACCTCTACGCCGCTCCCTGTTTCCATGGCAAGCGCGTCGAATCGCGACACTGGGGCGGCCACGTCGCGGTTGTCGCCATGCTCCCGTGCTTCAGGGCGGTACCCCTTCACGCGAACGGTTCCGAAGCTCCGCCCGGGCGATTCGGTTAGGGCTTCGATGCCGCGTGCGTGGATCTGCGGCGGAAACCCTGGGTCGGCCGCGCACAGATACCCTTCGATGCGGTAGCGTAGACCTTCGAGGAGGCTTGCTTGGCCCCCGCTGTGCGATACGTGCATTCCCTCGAATCGCGGTGCTTCGAAGTGGCCCTGCTCCGCATATAGCCCTTCCACGGTGAGCCACGTGTCTTGCCGAAGCCCGCAGGCCTCTTCCGCATCGACCGGATTGACCCACTTGGGGAGTTCGCCCTTCTGCACGAGCGAGTCGCGGAGGGCTGCGACGGAACCCTGGCTGTAGGGAAGGCCCGTCGCGGCACTCTTGGCCGGCTCTGCCTCCACTGGACCGATGCAGGTGACTGCCAACCGGCTCGGAGTCCCCGCGGGCGTCAGCTCCCGAAGCCGCGCTGCGATGGCCGTCGGGTGCCCAAGCGCCACGCATGCTTCGACCAGTTCTTCGGCGATATCGGGCGGCTCCGAGACGATCACCAGCGATGCGTCGGGCTCCAGGTCGACGGTCACGAGCGGCTCTGTGGTGCCCCCTCCGTCGGACGACCAGTACGACATCACTACGTTCCGCAGCAGCTTGTTCGAGTGCGCCGCCTGTCGATGCGCGACGCTCGCGGCGTCGACACCATGTTCGAGCGAGTGCTCGTACACCACGACCGACGGCTCGCCGTTCCGGACCTTGTAGATGCGATGCAAGCCGGTGCGCGCGATTCGTACTTGGCTTTTGCCACGCTCGATTCCCAGCAAGCACCCGGCGGCCAGGATGCCGTTGCGACCCGGGACGAAGTTGGCGGTGGCGCAGACGCGACGCTCGAGCTCCACGAAAAGCGCTTCCATCTCCGTGGGCAGCGGTCGACGGTCGACCTGCTGCGAGTGGTTCTCCTGCGGCGGAGCTTCGTCGTGCAACAGAAACGACGCTGCCGCCGTGGTCGCGCCGAGGTGTCGAAGCCAGAGGCAGCGGAGCGCCGTGAGCGTCTCTCCGCGGTCCTTGCCGCTGACCCCGGCGACCATCAGGAGCTCGGCGCCGTGAACCACTGCATGGGCGACGTCGATGCCTGGGTCGACGAACCCGGCCCGCTCGTGGGCGAGGCTCGGGGCGGCGCTGCGCACCGAAAGAACGGTGCGGCCCGCAAAGCGCGTGGGGGGCGCGACTTCGAGTGATTCGATTGCGAAGACTTCGAGCTCGGGTGCTCCGTCCGGGCCGACGTGAAGCCAACCATCAACCTGGTAGTGATGCGTCGGCTGGAGATCGAGCCCACATGGTACGCCCACGAGAACCGCGTCATCGAGAACCCAGTGGCCTCCAAGCGCTTCGAGCGTTCCTTGCATCCGTACCGCCCGCCCTTCGGCAGTCGCGCTGGAACCCTTGGCCAGGTCGTAAGCCCAGAACGACTCGCCGCGAAGACGCCCAAAGCGGTTCAGTCGCGCAAGCAGGCCGCGTACCGAACGCTGTGGGCTTGGGCTGCGTTTCTCGGTGTCAATGGGTTTCAATGGGCAGCAAGTGTCTCACCGCGTGGCGCGGCCGGCAATGCCGCCCATCGTCATCCTTTGGCGTCTGCTGGCTGCATCGAATGCGCCCCGGGGGACGCTGCGCGAAGCTATGCTTCTCGCATGGCCCTGCTGCATGGCGATTGCCGCAAGATATTGAATGCTCTCGGCCGCGGGGATCACCTCGTGGCGCGCTCGGGCCCAGCGTGGGACGCGCTTTTGACCCAGGTGTTCGGCGACCAAGCTCCAGGGCCCGATGGAGCCGCCAAGCTTCTCATCGCGCAGGCGAGTAGCCCATCGAGCGAGGGCGACGCATCCCATCCGAGCCTGAGCGCCGACGAGCTCGCGGAGTATGGTATCGGCGTTGCCGACGTATCCGAATATGGGTGGTTCACCTGTATCAATCTGTTGGTCGCCGACCAGCTCTTCCGGTTCCAGCGCGCCGAGCCCGATGACGCGACTCGCAAATACTGGTCAGGCAGCTTTTTCTCGGAGTCTTCGGTATACGCGTACGTGTTTCGTGGCGCTCGGATGCACGAGTGGCATGCGCTTCGGTCCGATGCGGTCGATGAGGACACTCCGTGTCCCATGCCGCACGACGACGAACGTGGCTACTACTATGAAGTGCTGGAGGAGGTTCCGTCGCAGGATCACTTCGAGCGGTTCTCCGAGCAGCTGGACGCGCGGTGGACGGAGGAGGACCGGATAGCGCGGCTCGAGCGCTTGGGCGACGCCGGGTACCGACCCGGGCCTTCCGGCCAACACCTCGACGACCTCCACGGGCTGCACGACCTCGCCCGCTTCGCCTCGGCGGAATTGGCGGCGGTGGGTGCGCCGACAAGAATCTACATGCTGAACGGCCGCGCCGCCTCGGTCTGCTGGTTTCTGCGAACATCGGCCAGCGTCGTTGCAGAGCTGCGCGCCCTGGGGCAGAAGCTCGAGCTGCCTGGCCCGTACGGCTGACGCACGACCACGCCGCACCTGCTCGGCCGGCGTGGTGTCAGGGGCCGTCGACGATGGTGCCGCCGGTGGCGCCGTTGCCGCGTTCGGGCGCGTGGAAGCCGCCGGGCGGGCCTACTTCGACGAAGGCGTCGGTGATGCGCTGGGCTTCCGCCTGCAGCGTGCTCCAGGTGGCGGCGAACGTCGGGCTCGTGCCGCTGGACCTGTATTTGTGGGCCCGCAGCTCCTGCGACATGTTGAAGAGTCGGTAGCAGTCGCCGTGATGCGGCTCGAGCAGGTTGCCGAGCGGTACGAAGGCGCGGGCCTGCGAGCTGGCGCTCACCTTGAAGTCGGCGCGGAAGAGCGCCTCGCAAGCGGCGACGGTGAGGCCGCCGTTGGCGGCGACGAAGCGGTCTTCATCCTCGGCCGCGTGGGCTTTCACCAGCTCGAAGTACGAGTCGACACGAGCGCGGGGCGGCAAGCCGATGCGTGAGAAGTACTCGAGCGAAAACTCGTCGGCTTCCTGTTCTGCAGTGTAGAGACCGAGGCGTCGCGAGCGAACACCGTCGAGGAAGGTGACCAGCTCCTGGTCGGCCACCGCGGCGCGGATGGCCAGTGTCTCGAGCACCGTGGCAAGAGTTCCTTCGCCCACCGCCGGCGAGGCGAACGGCGCCGCGTTGCGCGCGATACCTTCGCGCAGGTCTCCGAGCTTCAGCGCGCCGGGGCCGCCGGCGGTCGTCACCGGCACCCGCGGGGCGCAGGCGAGCAGTGCCCGCTCGAAGGCGAGATAAGACTTCTGCGTCGACGCCTTTACGTACGAAGCTCCGAGACCGCCGAAGTCGTACTGCCAACTACCGAGCTTCGACGCCGCGTCGGCGCAGGCAAAGGTCGGCGTTGCAGCGGTCGCATCGGTCAGGAGCTGCGCCACCGAGTCCACGACCACGTCGGTGAGCCGGTAGCTGAGCTTTTGCCCCGTGACTGCGGGCATTGGAAAGGGCAGCGCACGATGCAGGGCGGCGGCGAGCGCGTCTGCGTCTGCTGCCGGGGGCGGTTGAGTCGGCTGCGGCGGGTCTTTCTGCTCGTACCAGTAGTTGTACTTTACAAGTACCAGCTCGCTCACCACGTGCGCGCGGTAAAAGTGCCCGAGCTCGTGCGCGAGAACCCCCACCAAACCCCGCTCGTCCTTGGCCAGCGCGACCATCGCCGAGGTCACGTGCACGTACTGGCTGGTGGCGTAGAACGTGAGCTGCTTTGCCACTGTAGGCGCGCCATCGAAGAGCTCGCACGTGGCGCCCGTCACCTTTACGCGATCGCCGGCGCCCCGGCCCAGCTTGCACTTCGACCCGCCCGCGTTGAAAAAGGCGATAGCCTCTTCCATGCTCTTCCAGTTGGTGGGCGTCGCGCACTTGGGCGGAGGCGCGCCGAACAGGCCGACCGCTTCCTTGATGCCGTCGTGCGAAGCGAACGCGAGCGCAGCGGTGCGCGCCGGTCGCCCCGCCTTGCCCACCGCCGAGAGGTCGGCCTCGGCGGTGAAGCACGCCGGGAGGCCACTCACCCAGGCGTTGGCGCTCTTGGCGGGAATGACCACGATGACCGGCTTCGGCGCCACCAGTGCCGCGCCACTGCGCTTCTTCACGTCCTTGACGACTTCCGCGTGAATGCGGTCTGCCCAGGCCTGCAGGCGGGCGGTGATCGCGCTGTTCGCCTCGAGCGGAGCGCCGGTCTTGAAAGGGGCTGCCTGCGCGCCCGCCTTGAACGTCGGGTAGTCGGTGACTGCCCAGAAGTAGGGGGCGTTGTCGTAAATCGGCGCCTTGGCGGTATGGTCGGCTTCGTCCTCCGCCGCGTCGGGCTCGCCGCAGTGAATCGCAGTCGTGGCGAGGACGGCGGCGGTGCACACCGGCAGAAGGGCGCGAAAGCGCAGCGCGAAGCTCATGCGGCAAACGGTAGCATGGGGCATACCGTGCGCCGCACGACGCGCGACCGGGCGCCGCCCTTTGGCGCCATCGGTGCGCGCTCCCTGGAGCGCAGTGTGAATCGTCCAGCACCATGCCCGCGGCCGCAACGGCCTCTTCACGGCACGCGCCCGTGGCCAGACTTCGCACTTCGGAAGTGGAGGCCGCAGAATAACGGCCCGAGCTTGCTCAACCCAGCGCATGAGCAGAGACAACTCTCCCTCGAAGTCTCCCGACGCCACCACCACCCCGCGCCCGCGCACGTCCCCTCGACTGCGGTCGAGTGTTCGGGCCGGCCTCGAATGTGACGTTGCCGGCGCCGGCTTTGCGGAGTGGTACTGGTAGAAGGTCCACGAGCGCGTAGCGAGCGGCCGACCAGACCGGGAGACTGCGGGCTGCGCCGCGCTGTCACCGCCGCGGTCCGCGGATCCGGCAACTTGCCGGCGACGGCTGCGCTCTCGCCGTCACCCTCGCGCAGGTTTGCCAAAAAAGGCGCTGAAACCGCCAAGTCGACGTGTGCGTAGAGGTAGGCACGGGCCGTGCATCGGTGAGCGCAGCGCGCGAGGCTGCGTGCGTCCACCAAGGAACCCCCTCCGATGAACCTCCGTCTCTCGCTCGTTCCCCTCGGCTTCTTCGTCCTCACCGCTGCGTGCGGAGGCGCGGGAAGCGCCGAGGATGAGCCGACGGAGGGTGAGGATGATCTCACCGCCTCCACCATCACGTCGTTCACGGTGCGCCAGAGCACCGGCTTCACACAGCCTTCGTCCACGTGTCGCCCGTCGGGCGCGTGGACCCTCGATCTCGTGCAGAAGAAGATGATCGGCGCCGGCTGCGTCGACGGGCGGACCGTCACTGTCGACCGCGCGCTGGGCGCCGTCGAGGTGAAGGACGTGCGAACGGCGCTCTCCAAGGTGCGTACCGCCGCGCGCCCCACGGCCTGCCCCACCGACGTGCCGGTGCTGTCGCTCGACGTCTCTCGCGGCACTCGCGCGTATTACTATGTGCAGCAGCGCTCGGCCTGCGGTACCGGAACCGCGGTGACCACGGCGAGCATCGCGGCGCTTCTCGATACCGTGGTGGCTCTGGTCCCCACCGCTGCCGCGTTTCCCACGCCGGTTGGCGCGAGCACCTGCGATGGCGCGCCCTGCTTTGCGCTGAGGGGCAGCTGCTGGGACACCACCGCTGCCGGCGGCGTTCAGCAGAGCTTCGCCAATGTGAGCTTCACCTACGTTCCCGCGGCGACCTTCGGGAGCATCGCCTGGCGACGCGACGAAACCCAGGGTACCAGCCGCGCGACGCAGCGGCTCCTGGCCTGGCTGCGAAATTCGCAAACCGTGTTCGTCGACGGAACCCGGCACGGAACCACGCTCTCGTGGGAGAGCCCGCCCGTGAACGTATTCGTGAAAGCCACGCAAACAGAGGACGCGCTCGAGCTGGTCATGGACTCCAGCGGCGGCTCATCGTGCCTCCTCACTGCCGAGCTCCGCTGAGCTCGGTGCATGCGTACGTGGGCCGCGAGCACGCGGCGAAGTGAGGTCGGCTCTCGCGCGAGCGCGGCGCATCGTGCCCTGCGCCGCCTCGCGCCCGCGCATCGACCACCTGTCCGCGGTCGCGCCGCCAGGTGTTACATGCATCGGCGGGTTCTCGTCACTCCACGAACTCGAGCCCGGTGAGGTAGTAGTGACCCTGCTTGGGGCGGCGAACGTCGTTCAAGAGCACTCCGGTCTTCACGGACTTGTTGGAAGTGAGCTTGGCGCCGCTGACGCGCGATTTGTCGGTGTCGGCGGAGCCGGGGTCGAGCACGAGCGGCTCTCCGTCTTGGAAGCCGATGATGGTCACGAAGTGGTTCCCGCGATCGTCGTCATCGGACTCGTAGTCTACGTTGCCAACCATCGGCTCGCCTTTGCGGTCGACGCAAAAGTGCCGGCGCACCGCTTCCAGCGCTGCTGCGTTGTGCTTGCCGTGGTCGGCGAGCCCCGTTGTTTTGGCGAACTTGCCGCCCTTGGTCAGCGCCTGGAGCGCCGTCCGCGATGGGTGTACTTTACCGCCTTTGCCCGAGCGCCAGCCATCAGTGCGGTTCAGCTCGTCGCGGAGCTGCTCGGGATTGTAGTCGTATCCGTAGTACCCGAGCGCGGTTGTCCACGCAACGAGGTGACACGATGTTCGCTCGAACTTCATGTACCCGGGCTGGACTGGTTTCTCGGCCCAATCCCCCTCCGCCTGCTTGTAGTTGGTGTACTCCACATCGGGCGCGCACCGCTGGCCGCCCGCTGCGGTGGACGTGACCACCGCTGCGCCGCCGCGCCCCTTTGGCTTGCTCGGCGCGTTGGGCGTGCTTGGGCTGCCCGGACTGCTGGGTGCTACAGCCTTCGGCGGCGCCGCCGGCGGCAGGCCCAGCGCGGCGCGCATATTGCCGTAGGTCTTCGGGTTTCCCTCGGCGCAGCTCTGCGTCGTATGGGTCAGACGTGTCGTCTCGAACTCGAAGAGGGCGAGCGCGCGAACCGAGCGCTCCTGAAACGTGAAGAATGCCGTTCCGATGACCCCGCAGTCGCGACCATCGTGAAGCACGAGCGGACCCTCGGCGTGTGATTCGGTCCCGAAAGCGCTGAGCGCACCGCCGAGCACGAGGACCAGGCTGAGATGACGTAGCCGGAGGCAAGACAGACTCGACATACTTTGCTCCTTCGCTGGGCGGCGGCAGCCGCACATCGTTCGAGAGCGCATGCGCGAGATGGGAGCTGGTTCTGACACAGAGTCTCGTCACCCGTTTGGGCTACGCGGCAGGCCTCGTCGGGACGCTCATGCGGCTCTACCGCGCCAACACCAGGTGGCAGCTTCGCGTGACGACGCGGATGCCGCACTGGATGGCTTCGTTTGATTCAGCGAGGGTCGAGACGGTGAACGACTGCTGCACCGTCGATGCGTAGAGCGCGGGCCGCGCGTCGAAGGCGCCAGCCGACTCGGCCACCGTCAGCCCCGATACGTTGGGCGCGTTGACGGGCGCCTGAAGCACCCGGAGCGCGCGCGAGCTGCCGGCGGCGTCGAGCTGGAAGGAAATGCTGTCGGGAGTCGATACCGTGGTGGTGTGCACGCAGCAGCCGTTCTGGTCGCGCCCGGCGGTGCCGGGAATGCACGCATAGGGGTAGCGTTCGGTGACCGAACAGGCGCCGGCGGCGGTGAGCGCCACGCCCAGCGGGAGCGCCGCAGGGCCCGGCGCGGGCCGCACGAACGGGGCGCTGAACCCAAAGGCGCAGCGCATGGCACCGTAGGGGTTGGCGTTGATATCCATTGAGCCTTCGAGCAGCAGCGAATAGCTGCCAGGTCCATTCTTGGTTTCTCGGAACGTGCCCCGCTTGGTTACCAGTCTGTCTACTTCGGTATACGACCACTGCGCGAGCAAACCGCCTTCCTCGGTGAGCTCGGCGCCCGTCAGCGGTAGCGGGAAGAACCCTCCGGCGCGACCCGATGGCTCAGAGAGCGTATGAATCGTCACCTGGGGCCGGGTACCATCGGGCTGAGCGGAAACCGTGGCGGTGGCGGTGGCTGCCGCGCCGGTGCCGCCGACCAGCCCGCAGGTGCCGGTGAGCGCATAGGTACCCGGCGTCGCGGTGAATCCAGGCGTGGTGATGGGCCCTGTGATGGGGCCGGCGATGGGAGGCGGCCCGCCCGCCAGCGATACTTCGAAGCTCGCGTCCTCGCGGTTCTTCTCGCGCCAGACGATGTAGTACGCGCCGGCCCTGGTGGTGGTGAAGGCGATGTGCGAATCCTTCTGGCCCGCCCCCGCGTCGTCGTTGCTCGCGAGCGTCGCGAAGGTCGAAGCGGTGAGCCAAGCTCTCGCGTCACCGTCAGCAGAGCGTACCCAGATATCGATCTTGTCGCCCTTGGCGGCCACGAAGCGCAGCGCGCGGTAGAGCGGCGTTTCGCTGTAGGGCAGGGGGCCGAGCGTTTGCCCGTAGGCAATGGTCCCCACTACCTCTCCCGGAGTGAGGGCTCGGAGCTGGTCTTCGTTCGCGGTATCCTGGTGCTCGGTATTGGCCGAGCACCCGCCGGCGATGGCGGGCGCCGCGAAGGCGAGCGAGGTTACGAGTATCTGGAAAGGGCGCATGCTGTATTCTCCTGCCTTCCAAACCCCGTACCCGGCAGGAGTGCGCAATGATTCTTCAGCGCGCCTTTCGTTCGGTCGCCGCGGCCTCTCGCGTCTCGGCCATGACCGCGTTCACGGGCTGGCCGCCGTCGAAGCGAAAGGTCCACTCCTCACTGCCCCAGATCAGCCCGCCTTTGAAGCGGAGCAGCACGCGCTTGCTGGAAGGGCCTACCAGCTTGGGTCCCTCGAAGACCACGTAGTTGAGACCGCTGTAGCGGGGCGTGGTCCGCGTCACGGTGCCAATGGTGGTCTCGTCCTGGACGATGAGCGATCCGGTGCCGCTGGGCTTGATCTCTTTGCGCCCGGTCTTCACATAGCCGTCGTCTTCGTAGTGAATGGCGCGCAGGCGCTCCAGCTGGAAGCGCTCCGCGATGCGCCCCGGCACCTCGCGGCCGTCCTCGCTGACCAGGGTGATTCGCCCGATGTAGTCCGGGGTCGCGCGGGCGCCCTCTTCCTGGGCGGCGACCACGCGATAACGAAACACCACCTCGCCTTCGGAGACCGACTCGAGGCGCCAGAATACGTCCATGCAGTCCGTGGCGCTCTGCTTGGTGCAGTCGGCGCGCAAGCGATCGTCCTTGGCCAACAGCCGAAGCTCCGCGCCGGGCGCCTGGCCGGCCGCCGGGTTGGCCATGGGTACGCTCTTGAGCGACGGAGCGCAGCCGCTCGCGCAGGCCAGGGCGACGAGGGTAAAGGTGTAGAATGCAAGTGAAGGTGTTCGCATGATCGAGCTTCCGTCGGGTGGGGGCCGCGCAGCCCCGACGAGGGCGGCTGCGGCCAATGCCTTGTGGAGACCCGCGAAGGGCCCCCGGTGCGCAACAATTCTTGGGGCGGGCGCTTTCGAGCGGGCCGCGAAGAAAAATTGCGCAATCGACGCCCGCCAGGGGTTTCACCGTTGTGGAGGTGTATCGAAGCGACTGCGCGGGCCCCGGTGGCGCCGTGGATTCTTCCGCGCTCGCCGGGTTTCGAGCTATGAAAGGTGGGAGCATCATGACGCCAACGCCTGCTCCACGCGTCGTGCAGGACGATCGCCTAACGGAGCTGTATCGCACCTACGGGCCGATCATCTACGCTCGTTGCGTTCGATTGTTGGGCGAGCCGGTGGCCGCCGAGGACGCCACTCAAGAGACCTTCCTGCGGGTGCACCGACACCTCGCCGCCGCGCCCACCTCCCACGAGGCGCTCCTCTGGATTTACCGCATTGCGACCAACTACTGCTTGAACGAAGTGCGCAACCGCAAGCGCCGACCCGACCTGCTGCGCGAGCTGCCCGAGCTGCCCACCGGCGACAGTGAAGACCTCCTGGCCGACCGCGATTTTGCGGCGCGTCTGGTGGCCGAGGCCCCGGAGAACCTTCGGGTGGTGGCCTGGCTGCACCACGTCGACGGCATGGACCAGGGCGCCATCGCTGAGCTTGCGGGGGTCTCGCGGCGGACGGTGGTCACGCGGCTCGCCGACTTTGGCGCGTACGCGCAGCGATTCGCCAAGAGGAGTCAGTGATGCGCGCCAAAGACAGACATCTCTCGGCCTTTGCAGTCGATGCCCTGGCATCGGGCGGGTCGGGCGCACTGCCCACCGCACTGCCCACCGCGGAGCACGAGGCCGCCGAACGGCACCTCGAAGGCTGCGCCCGCTGCTCCGCCGACGTCGCAGCCGTGCGCGCGCTGCACGCGAAGTTTACCGCCGACGTGCTGCCGCGAACCTTGCCGAGCGTACGCGCGCAGGTGGCCAGTATCCGGCGGCTCGCGACCGTGCGGTGGATCGGCATCGGGGCCGCGAGCGTGGCAGCAGCGGCAGCCATCGCGCTTGCGTTTCACTTCCAGGCGCCGCCGCCCACGCCCAAGTTGCCCGAAGAACCGTACCTCGCCATCAAAGGCAGTGCGGGCCTGAAGATCGTGGCGCAGCACGCGGGAACGCAGCTCGAGGTGGTCGACGGCGTGAAGCTGGCCAAGGGCGACGCCATTCGCTTCGTGGTCGACCCGAATGGCCTTCCGTACTTGCTTGTCGCCTCGGTCGACGGCGACGGACAGGTGACCGTGTACTTTCCCGCGGGCGGCAAGGAGAGCGGCCGCGTGGAGGACGGGCACAAGGTGGAGCTGCCGGGCAGCATCGTGCTCGACGACGCACGGGGCCCGGAGCGGGTCTTCGCGCTCTACTCCAAGGAGCCGATCGCCGCCGCGCCCGTCACCACTGCGCTGCGCGCCCTCGGCGCCGGCGGGCGCGACGACATCGTGCGCGCGCAGTCGCTGCCGGTTCCCGCCGAGGCCCAGCGTTCCATCTTCTTCGACAAAGCCTCGCCATGAAGTGGGCAGTCGTCCTTTTGGCGCTCGCGATCACCTTCTTCGCAGCGGCCGCGCAAGCCGAGACGCGGCGGGTGGCGGTGGTGGTGGGCAACAACGCCGGCAGCGGCGCGCAGCCCGCCCTTCGCTATGCGGAGACCGACGCCGGGAAGGTAGCGCGCGTGCTTCTGGAGCTGGGGGGCGTCGACCCGGCCGATCTCTTCCTCTTGCAGGGGCGCGATCAGGCGGCGCTCCGGGCGGCCATGAGCGCGGCCTCGGCCCGGGTTTTGGCGAAGCTGAAGAGCCCTGCCGATCGGGTGATGGTGATCTTCTACTTCTCGGGACACTCCGACGGACTGTCGCTGGAGCAAGGGCCTGATCGCATGGGCTACTCCGAGGTTCGTCAATGGCTCGGCGCCACCGGCGCGCACGTGCGGCTCACGGTCATCGACGCCTGCAAGAGCGGCGCGTTTCTCAAGTCGAAGGGCGGGGCGCCCGGGCCCGCCTTCCAGATTCACCTGGCCGACGAGCTGGCGACGAGCGGCGACGCCACGCTCACCTCCAGCGCGGCCGACGAAGTGGCCCTCGAATCCAGCGAGATCGGCGGCTCGTTCTTCACGCACCACCTGGTCTCCGGTCTTCGCGGCGCCGCCGACGCATCGGGCGACGGCCTGGTGACGCTGGCCGAGGCCTACGCCTACGCCTTTACCCGCACCCTTCGCACCACCAGCAGCACCTTGGTGGGCGCGCAACACCCTTCGTACGATAGTCGACTATCGGGGCAGGGCGAGCTGGTGCTCTCGGAGCTGGCGCGGCCTCTCGCCACCATCGAGCTGCCCGCCGAGCTCGATCGCGCCATCGTGGTGCACCTCGCGCGCGATCAGGTGATGGCCGAGGTCACCTCGGACGCAGCCCGGAAGTTGGCGCTGGTGCCGGGGCGCTATTCGGTGCGTGTATGGCGCAAGGATCAGTCGGCCGCCGCGGCCTTCACGCTGGCCGCTGGCGAGACGCGCAAAGTCGCCTGGAGCGATCTTGCGCCGGTCGCCGTGGGGGTCGCGGTGCGTTCGAAAGGCGACGACGATGCGCCGTCGGCGGCCAAGCCCACCGAGAGCCGCGGCCTCCAGCTCGCGGGCTTCGGCGCCTTCGGACTGCAGCGCGGCGCCTCCAGCGCGAGTGGCATCTTGCCGTCGCTGCGGGCGGGCGTGAGGTCTTCGCGGCCCTCTGGCCCGTCGCTGGCGCTTATGGGCGCCACCGGCGCGCGCCAGGGCTTCGACGAGAGCATGGCGCTCGGCCTGATTGGATATCGCGTGGGGGCGCGGCGCGGGGTGGTGCAGGGCTCGCTCGGTCTCGAGGCCGGCGCTGGCTTTGCCCTTCAGCACGTCGACACCCAGGGCACTCGCGTCACCGGCATTGTCGCCGGTGGCCCGACCCTTGGCGGCGCCCTGCACCTGAGCGATGCGTGGGCCGTCCTGGTCGACGCATCGCTGCTGGTTCTCGGGTTGCGCCGCGATGGGAGCACCGCTGCAGTTGTGAACCCCGGGGCCTGGCTGGGGGTAGAGTGGACACCATGAGTCGCCATCGACGCGCCCTGTGCGCACTCGCCTGCGCCACGGTCGTTCCGGCGGCCTTCTGGAGCTGCGGCGAGGGGATCTTCGATCGCCCGCCCGGTGAAGGCGGCCCCGCCTGCGCCCCTTCCGCGAGCTGCCCGCCCATCGACGATGCGCGCGCGCAAGATTCCGACGGCGCCGTCGACGCGCGCGGCCTCGACGGAGCGCTGCCCGTGACCTGCGACGGGCAGGCGCCCGGAAGCTGGCGCACCGAGCTGGTGGACGGCCGGGGCGACACCGGGCGCTTTCCTGCCGTTGCCGTCGGTGCCGACGGCGTTCACGTGAGCTACTACGACGTCACCACCGCCACCGTTCGCTACGCCCGGAGAACGAGCGCGGGCTGGGCGCCAGCCGACGTCGACCTCGCGGGTCGCCCGCCGTCGGGCGAAGCGGGAAATATGGGCATGGGAACTTCGATTCAGCTCGATGCAGCGGATCGGCCGACCATTGCCTACGCAGATATCGCGAATGGGCATTTGAAGTTCGCGCGCCAGGAGCCAGGAGGCGCATGGGCCCTCGAGACCGCCGACGGCGCCACCAACGTGGGCGGCTGGCCTTCGCTTGCGCTCGACGATCTGGGCGCGCACGTGACCTATACCGATCGCGCGAATCGGTTTCTCAAAGCCGCGCACCGCGACCTCGGCGGTACCTGGACCACCGAGACGGTAGACGACAGCAATACCTCGGTGGGGCAGCAGAGCTCGCTCGCGGTCGACGCGGCGGGCGGCCTTCACGTCACCTACTCCGAGAACCAGGCGTATTTGAAGTATGCAACGCGGCCCCGCTCGGGCACCTGGACCAGCACCCGCATCGATAGCCTCTCCGCAGGCCTGTGGAGCTCGCTCACCATCGACCGATCCGGCAATCTGCACGTGGCCGGTTGCTCCCGGTTCGGCACCGGCGATCTCCACTACGCGCAAAAGAGCGGGCCTTCGTGGCCTCGCGAAGTCGTCGAGACCCAGGTCGACGGCAACGTCGGTTGGTCTGCATCGCTGGCGGTAGACGATGTCGGCGAACAGCACATCGTCTACCTCGACAAGGGGAATGGCGATCTACGCTACGCCCACCGCGCTGCGGCGACCGGCGCCTGGGAAAAGACCACGCTCGCCGCCCCCGGCACCCCGCCCGATCTCGGGCGCTACATCTCAGTAGCCGTCGACCGAAGCCGCATCTTGCACGCGGTGTACTACGATCCGCGCACGGGCGATCTGCAGTACGCCCGCCGCTGCCCCTGATAGGAGACTGGCGTCTTTCGCAGCGTCGCTGCGAGATTCTGCCGCAAGTGCGGGCATCGTCTCTTGCTCGTCGTCAGCCCTCGGCTCCGGTATCCGTCTCGGCGTTCTCATCGCGCGGATCGTCGACCCCTGCGTAGTCGAGCGCCTGCCACGACGCGTAGCCGCCCTCGTCTGCTTGGTCGAGCCACGCGATGCATTGCTCTCGGGTGCCGTCGATCTCGTGGGTGAGGATCATCACGCCCAGGGTGGCCGCCGCCCGCGCGTTGCCGTGGTTTGCGGCGCGCTCGTACCATTCGGCCGCTTTCTGCTTGTCGGGCTCGCCCTCTTCGCCGCTGGCGGCGCGCGCACCCATGTTGAAGAGCGCGCGCGGGTGGTTCGCGGTTGCCGCTCGTTCGAGCCACCCCTTCGCCTTTACCGGGTCGGCCTCCACGCCAACGCCTTGAAGAAAGTAGATGTAGAGCTCGAACTGCGCGTCGGCATTCCCGCCTTCGGCCGCTGCAATATGCACCTTTGCGCTGGCTTCCATGTCGCCGCGCCAGTTGTGAACCAACCCCAGGCGATACAGCTCGGCGGGGGTCGGGTCGGGCAGGGCTTCCAGCGCCTTCAGCGCCAAGCGTTGGTTCTCCTCCGACGAATGCCGCGACATCTTCGCAAAATGTTGGGTCGCTTCGCGGTTACCCAGCAGGCTCGCCTGGTACCAAGCTCGAAGTGCGCATTCGATGGGGGGATTGTCTTCATCGACTACCTCGCGAACGGAGTCTGGCCACACGCGACTCTCGTCGGCGTCGACGCCCTCGAACGCGCCAATCGGTTGAATGCGTGCAATGTGCGCGTCGGCGATGAGGGTCCACGCGGGGGTGTGATTCCGCGCCGCCGACGTCCACAGGGCGTCCATCATCTGCCTCTCGGTGCCGGCGACGTCGCTCATCAGGCCGCAAGCGGCGTCGCCGCGCACGAAGCTCTGGAAGAGGTCGTGACCGCGGGCGTAGTCACCGTCGTCCCCGTGGGTCTGCTTCTCGCTGGTGTTCATGCTTGCTCCGTTCATGTTCGGGTGGATTCCAGAGGCCGCTCAAGCAGCTGGCATGCCAGCCCACACGCCGGCGGCACCGCGCACCTGGGCGCGCATCTCGCTGCGCTCTCTCGAGCGCGGCCCGCAAACCGTGGCCCCCAAGCCCCAACTTGGGCTCACGCATGGGGCCGTCCGCACCCGGAGTGAGCTCGGGGCTCGGGGCTCGGGGCTCGGGGAGTTGGCCTCCCCTCCCGCTTACGCGCTTGCGGGAGGGCCCCAAGCCCCCACTCTTGATGCGCGCAAGGGCTTAACGAGAAAGCGTCGCCGCCGCTCTCGAGGTGCCGTACGGGTGGGCCCCTGAAGCGGGGGGGGGAGCCCAACTCGGCGCAGATGGGTGCGTGCAGCTTACATGCTTTGGAACGTCTGTCCCCCCCCTCCCGCAAGCGGGCCCCTCAGCCCTTGGGGCGCTCCCACTTGCGGCCGTCTTCGCAGGTGTAGGTATCTACATGGGCGACGCCCAGCGAGGCGGTGTCGGTGTGCTTCACGGTTTGCGCCAAGGTGGTCGTGTCCTTCGGCGCCAGCTCTTGCTTCTCGCCCACGAAGCGAATGTACGGCTCGCCGCGCTTGTTCGCCTTCTGCGGCCGGCCGTAGGCGTCGAAGCCGTAGGCGACGCCGGCGAAGGCGATGATCTTGCAGTCGGTGCGGTTCTCGACCACGACGTGCAGCTCACCACCCTCTTCGCCGTTGCCGAAGGAGACGACGTTGACCACCAGCTTGTCGCCGGCGGTGAAGGCCTTGGCCGCCTCGCGCGCTTTTCGCAACGGCAGCGCACGCAAAATGCGGGTGCCGGCGGGCGGCGTGGGGTCGGCGTCGCCTTCTTTCGACTTTTGCTCGTCGGCCTGGCTGATGACCATGACCGGCTTCGACCATTGGTTCTCGAGCAGCATGCGCCCCAAAAAGAAACCCGCAATGAGCCCTACGATGAGGGTGCCTGCTGCGATCAGAATCGTCTTCAACATCGGAACCTCACACCATCGAAGCAAGGGCCATGACCACTGCCGTGAGCGGCGGTACCCAGGCGCGGAATCGTTTGAACCACGTCTCCACCATGTCTTCGTCCACCACCAAGAAAGCCCAGGTGGTGGCCATGTTGAGGAGCAGTGAGACGTACACACCCAGCATGAGCTTGTCGGCGCGGGTCAGGTACCCGGTGGCGGGGAGCGCCTGAATGAGCGAGAAGTGGAAGAGCACCGCCGCCGCCAGCATGGGGGCGCCGGCGTTGCTGCGCACCTCGAGCTCGTCGGGCGGAACCCAAAGGCCCATGAGCGAGATGATGACGATGATGAACGCCGGCACGAACACGCTAAAGGCCGCGCTGGTGGCGAAGCGGTCGACGCCCAGCGTGAACTTGTAGCGAGAGACGTACAGGTCGTCGCGGTCGAAGCGCGGCGGGTACAGGTGCTTGTAGGCGCGCGCGCCCACCGTGGCCACGCCGTAGCCGGTCATGCGGAACTCGGAGTTGAGCGAGGTGCGCGTGGGGTCGGCCTGGAAGATGAGCTGGTCGATGCCGGCGCGCTTGTCTTCTATCTGGATGACGAGCTCTTGGGTGTCGAAGGGATAGGCCCGCAAGTCGACTTCGGTGGTGAAGGAGCCAGCGCAGCGGTACAGCTTGAAGGTCTCGGCGTCGGTCAGCGGATCGCAGGTGACGTCGTGCCCGTTGGGGAACGTGATGTCGGTGTTGGGCAGCGCCTTGTCGGCGGTCATCGAGAGGAAGAACTCGGCCTCGAAGGTGCCCTTTTGGATGTCGAAGTCGCGGATCTCGTCGATGACCAGGCCCACCTTGGCGGTTGCCGGGCCGCCGAAGCGCGGATGTGCCAGCGGCGAGCGATAGGGGCCCTCGCGATGAATCGGCACCTTGCCGTTGCCCATCGCGGCCCGTTGCTCCTCGGTCATGCCTTTGGGAAAGTCGTCGTCGGTTTGCACCACCGTATAGTCGAGGGGGCTGGCGTCGGCGGCCAGGCCGCCATCGCTCGGTGCGCCAGCATCGCCCGCTGCGGCTTCGGGGGCGGCCGTCGGCGCATCACCTTTCGGCAGCTTGCGCACGCCGCCCGCCGCAAGGGCGGTGCTGTTGGGCGCAGCCGAGGCAGCCGCCACCGGCATGCCCTTGGGCGCCGCACCGGCGGCAGGCTTCGGCCCCTGCGCCGAGACCTTCGACGCCAGGATGAAGCACCCGAGGACGACGACCGCCAGGACCGACAACACCTGGAGAATGACGAACATGCGGCCACGCTTTTGCCGCTTCGGTCGCTGCATGGCGGGGGAGGCTAACCCGAAGGCGCAGCCGATGCCGAGAAAACGCCGGAACCGCCGCCGCAGCGCCCCCAGCCATTTGCGTTAATTGGCCGGGTTTGCGATGGTTTCGCCGTGAGATTCTTGCGCGCCCTTAATCTGCCTCGTTCGGTCGCTCTCGGCGTGCTCGTGTCGCTGAGCGCGTTGCCCGCGTGCAAGGCCAAGCCCGAGGCCGAGCCCGCCAAGGCCGCCAAGGAAGCCGACGTCGACGTGCAGCTCTCCGACAAGGCGCTCGAAGCCGCGCACCTGGTGATGGGCAAGCCCAAGATGATGCCCCGGCGCTCGTCGGTGGCGGTCACCGGCTCCATCGACTTCGTGCCCAGCCGCGTGGCGCGCGTGGGTCCCAGCATCGGCGGCCGGGTGGGCGCGGTAATGGTCACCGCTGGGCAGCACGTCAAGCGCGGTGCCACGCTCATCTCGCTCGATAGCGTCGACGCAGGCCGCGCGCGGGCCGACTTTCTCTCGTCGAAGTCTCGGCTCGCGCAGGCCGAGGTGGAGCTCGAGCGCGAGAAGCGGCTCATGGCCGGCGGAGCTTCTTCCGAGCGCGCCGTGATGCAGGCCGAGACCGAGCGCAACCTTGCGCAAAACGAGGTGCGCGCCGCCGAAGCGCGCTTGCGCACGCTGGGCACCGGTTCCGCCAACGGCGGCATCGCGCTCACCACGCCCATCGACGGCACGGTGCTCGAAGTGAAGGCGCGCCTCGGGCAGCCGGTGGGCGCCACCGACACGCTGGTGGTGGTCGGCGAGATCGACCCGGTGTGGCTCAAGGTCGACATCTACGAGCGCGACTTTTCTCGGGTGCACCTGGCCGACGAAGTGAAGGTCACCACGGTGGCCTATCCCGATCGCGTGTTCGAGGGCAAAGTCGACTTGCTCGGCACGGTGGTCGACCCCGATCGGCGCGTGGTCGAGGCGCGCATCGTGCTCGGCAACACCGACGGCGCGCTTCGGCCGGGCATGACCGCCACTGCGCGCATTCTCGGCGATCCCGCCCTCGCGGCGGCCCCCAAGGACGACGCCGGCGCCGCGCCGATGGTGACCACCGTGCCGCGCGCTGCGCTGCAGATCATCGACGGTCAGCCGTACCTCTTCCTCGAGAAAGAGAAGGGCAAGTTCGAGCTCCGACCGGTGGAGCGCGGGAGCGACCTCGACGCTGACGTGGAGATTGCCCGCGGCCTCAAGGGCGACGAGAACGTCGTCGTCGATGGCGGGTTCATCCTCAAGAGCGAACTGCTCAAAGAGCAGATGGGGACCAACGATTGATCGAGCGGCTCCTCATTCTCTCGGTGAAAAACCGAGTGTTGGTCATCGCGTTGGCCTTCGTGTTCATCCTGCTGGGGGCGGTGGCCTCCACCAAGGTGGCCATCGACGCGGTGCCCGACGTCACCAACGTGCAGGTGCAGATCATCACGCCCGCCGAGGCGCTGGGGCCCATCGACGTGGAGACCTACATCACGGTGCCGGTGGAGCGGGCCATGGCCGGCATGCCCGGCCTGGAAGAGGTGCGGTCCATCTCGCGCGCCGGCATCTCGGTGGTCACCGTGGTGTTCACCGACGACACTGACTTGTACTTTGCACGCAATCAGGTGAGCCAGCGGCTCACCGAGGCCAAGCGCGACATTCCCGAGGGCTACGGCGAGCCGCAGATGGCGCCGGTCTCCAGCGGCCTGGGCGAGATTTACCACTTCGAGGTGAAGGGCGATTCCATGCCGCTCATGGCGCGGCGCACGCTCCTCGACTGGGAGATCACCCCGCGCCTGCGCCTGGTGCCGGGCGTGGTCGAGGTGAACACCTTCGGCGGGCAGGCGCGCTCGCTGGAGGTCTCGCTCGATCCGCAGAAGCTGGCTTCGGCCAGGGTGAGCGTGCCCGACGTGCTCGACGCCATCGAGAAGAACCACGTCGCGGTGGGCGGCGCCTACGTGGTCGACGGCCGCGAGAACGTCACCGTGCGCGGCGAAGGCCGGGTGCGCAACACCGCCGACCTGGCCGGCATCATCGTGGCCACCAAGGGCGACCTGGCCGACACCCGCCCCGGCGGCACGCCGCTGTACCTGCGCGACGTGGCCGAGATTCACGAGGCGCCGCTGGTGCGCTACGGCGCCGTCACGCGCGACGGGCACAAAGAAGAAGCGGTGGTCGGGGTGGTGATGATGCTGCGCGGCGCCGACTCCGGCAAGACCGCGAACGCGGTGAAGAACGCCATCGCCGATATCCAGAAATCGCTGCCCCCAGGCGTGGTCATCGACGGCTACTACGATCGCACCGACCTGGTGCACCGCACCATCCACACCGTGGGCAAGAACCTCATCGAGGCGAGCCTGCTGGTGGTGGTGGTGCTGTTTCTTACGCTGGCGAACTTTCGCGCCGGCATCATCGTGGCCGTATCCATTCCTCTGGCGCTCCTGGGCGTGTTCATCGGCATGTGGATAGGCGGCGTGTCGGGCAACCTCATCAGTCTGGGGGCCATCGATTTCGGCCTGGTGGTCGACGGCGCCATCATCATCGTCGAGAACGCCATGCGCCGCCTGGGCGACAAGCGCAAGGAGCTGGGGCGCGCGCTCACCGACGAAGAACGGAGCGAGGTGGTGGTCGATGCGGCCCGCGAAGTGCGCGGCGCAACGGCCTTTGGCGAGGCCATCATCGCCCTGGTGTACGTGCCGATTCTCGCGCTGCAGAGCGTGGAGGGGCGCATGTTCCGGCCCATGGCGCTGGCGGTGCTCTTCGCCCTGGGCGCAGCCTTCGTGCTCTCGCTCACGCTGGTGCCGGCGCTGGCCTCCATGTTCCTGCCCAAAGACGTGGAAGACAAGGAGAGCTTCCTCATTCGCACGGCGCACCGCGCCTACGTGCCGCTGCTCGCCAAGTCGCTGCGCTTTCCCAAGCTGGTGGCGGCGGCCACCTTGGTGCTCTTCGCGGGTAGCCTGGTGGTGGGCGGCAACATGGGACGCGAGTTCTTGCCCACCCTCGACGAGGGCACCCTGGTGCTCGCCATGGTGCGCCTGCCGAGTGTGTCGCTCGAGCAGTCGATGGAGCAGACGCGCGCGGTAGAGAAGACGCTCCTCGCCTTCCCCGAGGTCACCAGCGTGGTGTGCCGCACCGGCCGCGCCGAGATAGCCATCGACCCCATGGGCGTGAACATGACCGACGTGTACGTCATGATGAAGCCGCACGACGAGTGGACCACCACCCACGAGCGCGAGAAGCTGGTGGAGCTGATGGACAAGGCCCTGGCCGACTCGGTGCCCGGCGCCAGCTTCGCCTTCACCCAGCCCATCGAGATGAACACCAGCGATCTCCTGGCGGGCATTTCGTCGGACCTGGCGCTGCGCATCTACGGCCAAGACATGGGGCAGATGCAGCAAGTCGCCAACCAGATGATGCGGGTGCTCAAGACCATTCCCGGCGCCAAAGACGTTCGCGCCGAGCAGATCGCCGGCATGAACGTGCTCACGGCCGATGCCGATCGGGTGGCCATCGCGCGCTACGGTCTCGATGTGCGCTCGGTGATGCAGACCATCGCGGCCATCGGGGGCATCGAGGCCGGCGTGGTGGTCGAGGGCTCGGTGCGCATTCCCATCCGCGTGCGCATCGCCAACGCGCAAAAGCTGGGCGCCGAGCAGGTGGCGCAAATTCCCGTGCGCGCGCCCAACGGCGCCATGGTGCCGCTGGGGCAGCTCACGCGCATCGACGTTTCGCCCGGGCCCTCGCAGGTGCACCGCGAGCGGCTGGCCCGCAGCATCACCGTTGAAGTGAACGTGCGCGGCCGCGACATTGGCAGCTTCGTCGACGAGGCCAGAAAGCGCATCGACGCCGAGGTGAAAGTGCCGCCCGGAATGTCCACCTCGTGGGCCGGCGAGTACGAACGCCTCGAGAGCGCCACCAAGCAGCTCCTGGTGGTGGTGCCCATCGCGCTGCTCCTCATCGTGGTGCTGCTGGTGGCAACGTTTGGCAAGGCGCGCCCGGCGCTGCTCATCTTCCTCAACGTGCCCATGTCGATCAGTGGCGGCATCGCGGCGCTCTTCGCCCGCGGCCTGCCGCTCTCCATCTCGGCCGCGGTGGGCTTCATCGCGCTGTTCGGCGTGGCCGTCCTCAATGGCCTCGTGCTGGTGGCCAGCATCGAGCGCCTGCGCGACAAGGGCGAGCCCCTCGACGCTGCGGTGAAGGACGGCGCCGAAGGCCGCTTGCGACCGGTGCTCACCACCGCGCTGGTTGCGTCGTTGGGCTTCCTTCCCATGGCCCTCGCCACGAGCGCCGGCGCCGAGGTGCAGCGGCCGCTCGCCACCGTGGTCATCGGCGGCCTGGTGTCGTCCACGTTGCTCACGCTCTTCGTACTCCCCACTGTGTACGCCTGGCTCGCGCGCAAGCTCGACAAGCCCGAAGCGCCCAAGCCGCCCAAGACGCCCAAGACCGACCCCCCGACCGCGCAACCCGCCACCGGGTGAGCGCGGCCCTCGGCGGCGCCTCGTGCTACGCTTCCTGGCGATGGCGCTGCCGATTCCCCTCCACGCCTACACGTACGGCGAGTACCTGGCTATCGAGGAGCATGGCCTGGTTCGACACGAGTACATCGGAGGGGAGATCTACGCGATGGCCGGCGGATCGCCGGAGCACGCGGCGTTGGCGGCACAGGTTCTTCGCCTCATCGGCAACCAGCTAC
Organism: Polyangiales bacterium; assembly: GCA_038210445.1. GTDB lineage: Bacteria > Myxococcota_A > Polyangia > Polyangiales > Polyangiaceae > JABFRG01. The sequence goes on along the minus strand of JBBQWQ010000020.1, from coordinate 97,684 downwards.
CGGCGGGCTGTCGCACCTACTCCTCGGATCTGCGCGTTCGTGTCGATGCCCGCGACGTCACTACCTATCCGGACGGGACGATCACCTGCGGCAAGGTCGAGACCTCCGCGCGCGATCCCATGGCTGTAACGAACCCCGTGCTCCTGGTCGAGCTCACCAGCCCCTCGACCGAAGCGTACGATCGCGGCGCCAAGCTGGATCACTACAAGGAGCTTCCCAGCGTGCGGGAGGTCCTCATCGTCGCCCACGCGGCCGCTCGCTTGACGCTTCACCGACGCGAGATGGATGGCTCGTGGAGCGTGATCGAAGCGCGGATTCCGCTTGCGACTGGCCTCCCCACGGCGCTGGAGCTTGCGAGCATCGGCGGTCGCCTGGAAGTGGCAGACGTGTACGAAGGTTCGTAGCGCGTAGAGAATGCGGATCCCCAGCTCCGCGTGGTGCACGCGGCGAGCCATGAGCCGCCGGCACCGCGTCGTTCCGAACTGCGATCCCGGCACGGGCCTGAGTGGCATGGCGCGCAGGTGACTGGTAAGCTGCATTCGTGGACGCCCTGCGAGCCGATGACATTGCGCGCGCGAGGAAGGCGTCGCTCGAGGTCAAGGCGCTCCAGGCGCTCGCGTGCATGGCCGATGGAATCACGCTGAAGCGCGCGTCATTGGCCGCGCAGCACCCCTCCTGGGACGCAGCCGCCATCGAACTTGCACTCCGCGCATGGCTTCGGAGCGATGAATAGCCCGAGCCTCGACGCGCCGCTAGGGGCGCTGCATGCCATCGCAGAAGTGCTCGACCGCCTTGGCCGGCCGTTCGCGCTGGTTGGCGGCCTCGCGGTTTCGGTCCGCGGCGAAGTGCGCTTCACGCGAGACGTCGACCTGGCAATCGCGAGCGGGGATGACGTGGAGAGCGAGCGGTTGGTCCACGCCTTGCGCGAAGGCGGCTACGAAACAGTCGCTATCGTCGAACAAGCGGCCACGGGGCGTCTCGCTACGGTACGGCTGGCCAGCCCGACCGGCATCGTCGTCGATCTCCTCCTCGCGAGCTGCGGAATCGAGCCCGAGGTGGTGTCGCGCGCAGAGCCCATCGACATCGGAGGACGCCTGCTCGGCGTCGCCCGCGCGGAGGATCTGCTCGCGATGAAGGTTCTCTCCTCCTCCCGGCGTCGGCGCAAGGACGTCGAAGATGCGCTCGGCCTCTTGCGGTGCAACCCAGAGCTCGATATTGCGGCCGTTCGTCGCAACCTCGCGCTTATCGAGCAGCGCGGCTACGCGCGCCAACAAGATCTCGCGTCCAAGTTGACCGATCTTCTTGCGGAGCTGGCCAACGACTGAGACGAGGGCGGGGTGCCCAGGCCGACGGAAGTATCCCTGCGGCTCGCACCTCTCGAGCCCGCCTACACTTCATTACCCGCAAGAGCGAGCCGGGTTGCACCCAGCTCAGCCGCCGCGTACCTTTAAAAGTTCGAGGCTGCGCTCGCAGCGGGTCAGCGGTCTCGAGCTCCGAGGGAGAGCTTCATGCAGGAAGCGGAACGGCGGGTCGAGCGCGCGCAGGGGGCCATGCTCCACCAGCGCATTCAGATGTCGACGCTCACCGGCGTGGCGTTCAGCGGCATCATCTGCCTCGGGCTCTTGCCGTACGTCGATCACATCGCCGTCTGGATGTGGTTCACGCTGCGCTGCGTGGTCTCGACGGCGCGGCTGGTGGTCAGCAATCGCAACGCCCGCGCGTCGGCTGCGCCCGAGGCCCTGGGTTCGGGGCCGGCCATGTGGGACCGCGTCTTCCTCGCAGCGCTTGCCGCCGATGGCCTGGTGTGGGGCCTTCTGTGCATGTGGCTTGCGCCGCGCAATAACCCCCAAGTCATGGCGCTGCTACTCACGGCGATCACCGGCGTCGCGGCGGTTGGCATGTTCGTGCTCCAGGCTAGCTGGCGCGCGAGCGCTGCCCTCCTGACCATGATGATTCTTCCGGTGGTCGTGCACCAGCTCGCCGAGCGCACGCGCTTTGGTCTCTATACCGGGGTCGGCTTCGGCATCTTTCTCGCCATCATCTTGCTCGAGGCACGGCGCTGCGAGGCGCGCATTCTCGAGCTATTGCGGCTTCGGTTCTCTACCGACCGCATCGCCGAGGAGCGCGCCGAGGCGCTGCGCCTGGCCGAGCGCGAGAGCCGGGTGAAGAGCCAGTTTCTCGCCACCATGAGCCACGAGATGCGCACGCCGCTTCACGGAATTTTGGGCATCACGCGGATGATGCAAGAGGCCGGCGCCGTCCCCGCTGCCGAGCAGCTCTCGCTGGTGGAGCAAGCGGGTGAGCATCTGCTTCGGCTCATCAACGACGCCCTCGACGTATCGAAGCTCGAAGGCGGGCACCTGCGGCTCAGCCCCAAGCCCTTCGATCTGGAGCATCTCATCGAGGGCGTCCTCTCGCTCTCCCAACCGGTGGCCAAGGAGGCCGGCCTCGCCCTTCGCGCGCGGCTGCGCTTGCCAGTTTCGTGTAGGGTGCATGGAGATGCGGCGCGGGTTCGGCAGATTCTCCACAACCTGGTGGGCAACGCCCTGAAGTTCACCGACCAGGGCACCGTCACCGTGGTCGCCACCTATCGGCCAGGGCGCGCGCGTATCGCGGTGTACGACACCGGCCCCGGCATCGCGCCCGAGGAGCTGCCGCGCATCTTCGACGCGTTCCACCAGGCCGACGGATCGTTCTCCCGGCGCTACGGAGGGACGGGCCTCGGGCTCAGCATCGCCCGCGAGCTAGCCCACGCCATGGGCGGCGATCTGGTGTGCTCCAGCGTCGTGGGCCGCGGCTCGCGCTTCACGGTGATGCTGGCGCTTCCCATCGCGCCGGAGCCTTCACCGCGCTCCGAAGCGCCTACCCGGCGTCAGGGTGCGGTGCGGCCGGGCGCGATGATCCTCGCGCGCCGCATTTCTTCCTCCACCATGAAGAAGGTCACCGTTCCCTCGTCCGCACCCAAGCCGCCGTCGGTCGCGCCGCCTTCGTCGCCGTCGCCCATCTCGGGCCCCGCCTCATCCAACCCAGCTCCGCCGCGCTCCGACATGGCGCAGCGCCAGGTGCTCCTGGCGGAGGACAATCCGGTCAACGCCCTGGTGGCCCAGGCCTCCTTGAAGAAGTTGGGTCTCTCGGTGCGGCTGGTGGTCAATGGCGCGGAAGCGGTGGCGGCGTTCCAGGAGCGTCAGCCCGACATGGTGCTCCTCGACTGCCAGATGCCGGTGATGGATGGCTTCGAGGCGGCGCGCCGGATGCGGCAGCACGAGCGCGACGCCGGCTGGGGTCGTACGCCGGTGCTCGCCCTGAGCGCCAACGCCCTCGAGAGCGATCGTGAGCGCAGCCTCGCCTCGGGCATGGACGAGCACCTGGCGAAGCCCTTCCGCGTCGAGGAGCTGCGCGTGGTGCTGGAGCGCCTCATGCGCGAGGCGCCCAAGGTCGTCAGCATGGACCAGGAGCCCAAGGCGTGAGCAGCGTTTGTAACCGCGTATCTACTTGGCAGTAGCGTCGTCGACCCCGACCGAGGTCTCGGGGGCCTTTCGCTTCTTGCGCGTGCGCATGTTCAGCGCCTCCACGGCAAGCGCGAACACCATCGCGGAGTAGATGTAACCCTTGGGAATGTGAGTTCCGATGCCTTCGGCGAACAGCATGACGCCAATGAGAATCAGGAACGCCAGCGCCAGCATTTTGAAGGTCGGATTCGCCTCGATGAAGGCCGAAACCTTCCCTGCGAAGAGCGCCATGAATCCCACCGCCACCAGCATTGCCACCACCATGACCCAGATCTCGTCGACCATGCCCACCGCGGAGATGACCGAGTCGAGGGAGAAGACCAGATCGATAATCACAATCTGCGCCATGACCCCGGCGAAGCTTCGTTTCTTCGCGGCGTCGGGGGCGCCGTCCTCGCCCTCGGCCTTGTTGTGAATCTCCTTTACGCTCTTGCCCACCAGAAAGAGCCCGCCCGCCAGCAGCACCAGATCGCGCCCGGTCACCGCGTCTACGTGATGGTTCTGCACCCACAAGTCGGGCACGAAGCCAATGCTCGACCAATGGAAGACCGGCTTGTCGAGGCTCATCACCCAGCGCACGCCCAGCAAGAGAACGATGCGCGCCACCAGCGCCAGCGCCAGGCCTAGCCGTCGCCCGATGTTCCGCCGCTCCGCCGGCAGCCCCGCAACCAGGATAGATAAGAAGACGATGTTGTCGATGCCGAGCACGACCTCCATCGCGGTGAGCGTCAGTAGCGGGGCGATCCAATCCACCCACCGACGGTAGCATGAAGATTACGAGTCCGTAACGTGAACGCGACTCTCAGCGTGCGTCGGTTTCGCAGCCGCAGCTCAGGCAATCGCGCATCGAGCCTGTTCCGCAGGCCTCTTGCAGCGCCAAGCGCATGGCCTTGCGCGCACGGTGCAGGCGCACCTTGGCGTTGTTGCGGGCAATGCCCAGGGCGCTCGCTGCCGCATCGAGGTCGGTGCCGCGCATATCGACGCAGCGGAGAATCTCCGCGTACTCCGGCCGAAGGCCTTCGAGAATGCCCAAGCTGCACGCGCAGCTTGCGCCTGCGGCCGCCGGCGCGTCCGGCACCAGCTCCCGAGCCGCCGCCTCGAGCTTCGCCTGGCTCCGCGCCGCCGCCGCGCGATGGTCCGCCACCACGTTGCGCAGCACCCGGTAGAACCAGGCCTCCAGACGCTCTTCGGCGCGCAGGTCGGTGATGCGCTCGGCCGCCTTGAGCAGAGCTTGCTGCAGCAGGTCTTCGGCGTCGGCGGCCGATGCCGTGCGACGCCGAAGAAACGCCAGAAACAGCGGCCGCCGCTCTGCCAGCGTCCGCAGCAAGTCGCGGGTCATCGCTACTTCTTCTTGGCCGCGGCGCAGCCGCACGAGGCCGGGCAGGCGCAGCTGGGCCCGCAGGTGCAGAGGGGGCCGCAGCAGCATTCACCCGCCTTTGGGGTCTGGCTCGCGCATTTGCAAGCGGGACCACAGCTCTTGCACGAACAGCTCGAATTCGTCGTCATGTCGCTTCTCCTTGAAGAATAGACCCGAAATTGGGCCTCTGTGAATGCAGACGGAAGCCTGCGCCCGCCGGTTACAGTTGCTGCGTCCTTTTTCGAGCCACCGCCTGCGCCCGGCATCGACCTAGGCTCGGCGCGTGGCATGATGCGCGCGCATGCACCGTGACCATCGCCCCTTGCGCGCCCGCGCGCTCGCAGCTGCGCTCCCCCTCGTTGGCGGCCTGCTCGTCGCAATCGGTGCAGCTTGCAGCGATTCCTCGTCGTCTGCGCCCGGCCCGGCCGACGCCGGCGCGTCCCGAGTCGATGCCGGCAATCCGCTGTGCGTCGACGGCAAGAGCGCTGGCTACCCCTCGGCCAAGGCCCAGCCGGAGCTCATGGAGACCTCGCCCGATCTCTCGTTCCAGGGCGAGGCCGGGCCCATCGCCCTCCACGACTACTTCGAGCCCTGCGCGGCGCGCTCGCGGCTTCTGGTGGTTCGGGTTGGCGCGGCCTGGTGCGGCACCTGCCTCTGGCACCTCAAGCACACGGCCGACACCAAAAATTCGAGCGTCGGTGCGCGTCTTCAATGGCTCGACCTGCAGCTTGCCGACCGCGACAACGAGCCGGCCACGGTGGCCGACCTGCCCGGGTATCGCGCGCTCATCGATGCGCCCGAGGCGGTGGCGGTAGACCCCGCCTTTCAGCTCCACAGCGTGGACCCGGTGCGCGGTGCGCTGCCGTTCATCGTGCTCATCGACACCCGCACCATGAGGGTACGCACCTACCTTCACGATCCCGACCCGCAAGCCCTCGAGCTGCGCATCGGGCAAGAGCTGGCGATCCTCGATGGCGTGAAGCCGCCGCCGTATCCGGTGGAGCGGCGCTTCGACGAGCTCTTCTTCCAAAACCAGTGGGACCTCCTCCACGACATGACGCTGCCCGCGGCGCCCCCGCCCGACCCCACCAACGAGGTGGCCGACCAGCCTGCGGCGGCGGCCCTGGGCAAGGCGCTCTTCGAAGACACCCGGCTGTCGCCCTCCGGGCGCGTCTCGTGCGCCTCGTGTCACGATCCGGCGAAGAGCTTTCAAGATGGCGCGCCCCAGTCGACCGCCGGCATCGCCACGGTGGACCGCAACTCGCCGCCCATCGCGCTCGCGTCGCACGCTCGCTGGCAGTTCTGGGACGGCCGCGCCGACACGCTCTGGATGCAAGCCCTTGGCCCCCTCGAGAACGAGAAGGAGATCGCCAGTACGCGCCTCTTCGTGGTGCGTGCGGCGCTGCGCGACCACGCGGCGGCCTTCGGCGCGGTGTTCGGCGCAGCGCCCGATCTCTCCGACCCAGCGCGCTTTCCTGCCGCAGGAAAGCCGGGCGACGCCGCCTGGCAAGGCATGCAGCTTGCCGATCAGAAGACCGTGACGGGCGCGTTCGTCAACTTGGGCAAGGCCATCGCCGCCTACGAGCGCACGTTGCGGGTGAAGCCCACCAAGTTCGACGCCTACGTGGCCGGCGATCTGCGCGCCCTCGACGCCGCGCAGAAGCTGGGCCTTCACGCGTTCTTCGTGAACGGGTGCGTGCAGTGCCACTGGGGCTCGCGGCTCACCAACGATGCGTTTCATCCAGACGGCTATCCCACCGGCCGGCAAGATGGCGCGGCCGATCGCGGCCGCATCGACGGCATCGCGCAGCTCCTCACCAGCGAGTTCGCGCAGCCACACCCGGGCCTCGTGGCGCGCCCGCGCGATCTCGGCTCGTTCAAGACGCCAACCTTGCGCGGTCTGGCCGCGAGCGCGCCGTACGGCCACGGTGGCACGCTGGCAACGCTCCAAGACGTGGTGCGCGTCTACGGCACCGCCGGCCTCCCCGCATCCGATCCGCGCACCACCGGCGTGACCGAGCCGTGGCTCCCGCAGTTCGCGCGCAGCCACGCCGACGACCTGCTGCCCTTCCTCGACGTCCTCACCGGCGGCGTGACGGAGTAGGCCGACGCTTGGTCAGGGCTGCTTCACGCAGCGCCCTCCGCGAGAAGGGTTGTCGCGTCCGTAGCCAGGTCCGCTCCAATCGAGCTGCGTGCGGCGCCAGGCGCCGAACGAGAACCCCTGACCGCGGAAAACCACCGCGGGGCGCTCGAAGGTGATCTCGAACGTTCCGAGGAGCAGCGGCGTCTTGCCGGCGGCGGCGGGGGTTGCCTCGGCGGTCACGCGCGCGCGGCTGCCGTCGGCGGAAACGTTGGAGAGCGTCAACTGCACCGGGGCGCTGGCTGCCACCACGGTTCCGTCGGTGCAGGCGTACTTTCCCGCGAGCGCCGACGCCGAACGTACTTCCCATTTGTCTTCGAACGGTTGGTCGCCGCAGGTACCGGTACCGGTCACGCTGCTGCCTTGCACTACCAGGTCGAGCGCGCACTTCACGCCCACCGTCGACCGCAGCGCTACCTTGGTGGGACTCCCGGCGCGCGCCACGAGAATCTTGCCGGAGCCCAGCGCAGCCTGGTTGGTCGCTCCGGGGGCGCGACCCTCGAAGTAGATGTCCACGGCGAGGACGTCGCCGCTGCGCGTGATCTGCAAGGTCGACTTCGCGCCGTCGTAGGCCAACGCCTTGAGCCCCGACGTGTCGGCGGCTCCCGCTTCGGTGGCGTCTTCGGTGAAGTCGTCGGAGGTGGGGTCGCCAGCTTCGTCGCTGCTCGCGGTGCACGCAGTCGTTCCGAGTGCGCCGACCATGAGGGCGGCGAGGGCGAGGGCGCGTTCAGTCGATCGAATCATGCGGAGTCTCCCGGTGTGGGTCGTGGTGGCACAGACCCAAGCAGCAAAGACGGTGCCAGCGCGCCCACCCCATGTTTTGCAGGAAATTGCGCTGGATGGCGCCGGTTGCCGGCAAGACCACGGAGGCACGTACGTTCGCTTTGCCACCCCCCGGCGGCGCGGGCGCCCGCTCCGCACCGAGGTGGGCGAAGCGGGCGAAGCGGGCGTCGGGGCGTCGGGGCGTCGGGGCGCAGTGGCGCAGTGGCGCTACTTCTTCTGGGCGGCGCCGCAACCGCACGAAGCGGGGCAGTCGCAGGTGGGGCCACAAGCACATTGGGGGCCGCAGCAGCACTCCCCGGCGCTTCGCGTTTGGCTCTGGCACTTGCAGGCGGAACCGCAGGTCTTGCACGAACAGATGGACTTGGTCATTTGCGTTGCTCCTTGAGCTCGAGCCCGCGCTTCGGGTCTCTGTAGCTGCAGACGGAACCCACCCTGCGCTCTTTACAGTCGCTACGAGATTTCGTCGACCACCCCCATGCTTCCGACGCTCTCGGAGCAACGCGCGAAACGGTCTGTCAGTCGGCGCTCGTTCGCCTCGCAAAGAAGTCGAACGCGCGGTCGATGAAGTCGGGCATCGGGTAGTGCCCCGTGGTGCCATTGGCTTCGCGCGCGCGAATCATCGTTTTGGCGCGCCCGCCCAGGCCCTCTGCGAGCAGGCACGACCAGGCGACCGACACCGCGTCGTCCAGGCTGTAGTGCCCGACGTATCCGAAGGGCACGCGCCCGCTCGGCTTGGGTGGGCGCAGCGCGTTGGCGGCCGTCACGCGACATCGCGATGGGAACGCCTTGTCGGCGAAGATCGAGGCGCACGCCATCTCGCGCCCAGCGGGCGCGCTGGTCTTCATGAGATGGAGCGATGTGCCGTCGCCATCGGTACGGGTGGGGCACGCGTCTGTCGACCAGCCACCCGACATCGCGGCGAAGCCTGCGATGCGGTCCGGCATCGATGCGGCCACGAAGTACGAGAAGTATGCCCCGTTGGAGAACCCCGCCGTGTACACGCGCGAGGGGTCGATGCCCCAGCTCTTTTGCGCCGCGTCGATGAGCGCGCGGACATAGCGCAGGTCGTCGTTCGCGTCGGCGCCAGCGGCCCACATGTTCCAGCCCGATGCGCCCCAGTCGGCGGGGTGGTCGACGTCGGCGGGGTGCTTGGCGTCGCGATAGCCGGCCCGCGGCGCAATGACGACGAAGCCGCGCGCGGCAGCGTTTTCCACCAAGTCGAAGGCAGCGACGATGTTCTCCGGCTCCTCGCCGGTGCCGTGAAACGCGATAAGGAGCGGCGGCTTGGGTGCGCGCTGCTCCGGCAGCACGACCTGAATCGCCGACTCGGCGCGCCCGGGCACTGCGAAGCGGCCGGCGCCGGTGACGGTCGGCAAGGAAGGAAGGGTCGCGCTCCGCGCAGGGCTCTCCGGCGCCGCCGCTCTCGCGCTGCCGTCACCGGGCGCCGGGGCTTGGCCGTCGGCGATGGGCGCCGAACGTTTGTTGCACGCTGCCGCCGCCACGACCAGCAACAGCGCGCGCGCGATCCGCGCATTCGCATTCGCACTCATACGGGCCAACGTAGCAGCTCGCCCCCGCGAACAGACGATTCAGCCGCGAAGAAGATCAGCCGACGGTGACAAGCTCGACCCGGCCGTCGGTGAGCCCGCACAGAACTTGGTTCGCGGCCTCGCCCCAGGCCACGCGCGTGGTGGGAGGCACCTTCACCACGGTCATGGCGCCGCGCTGATCGAGCGCGATGAGCGTCACCGAACCGTCGACCAGCGCCGCCACCAGACGCTTGCCGGTGGGGTCGAAGGCTAGGCTCACCGGCGCTTCGCGTACCGTGAGGCGCGCCAAGACTTTGCCCTTGGCGACGTCGATGAGCGCGATGGTGCCGTCGTCGGAGCCCGATGCCACCACGCGTCCGCGCGGCTCCGCGGCCAGGCTGGTGATGCCGAACGCGTCTTGATGCGCCTCGATGCGGTGCGCGATCTGCGCTTCGGCCACGTCGACCACGAAGAGCCTCCCATCGAGCGCGTCGGTGCCCACCACCAGGTGAACGCCGCGCGGCCGCACCAGCGCCGAGATGGCAGCGTCGGTGAGCTCGTAGCTGGTGACCTTCTTGCCGCCCTCTAGCTGGAACACGTCGACCACGCCGTGCTCGTTGCCGCTGAAGGCGTAGCTTTCGTCGGCGGCGAAGGCGGTGCACGGGGCGTCGAGCACCAGCGGCTTGGGCGCCTTCCACGGCTTTTGCAGGCGCACCACCAGCGACGACGAGACCGCGATGACCGACTCGTCGGCGCCCACGTGGACGAAAGCCACGCTGCCATCGAGGCGCATGGTGCCCACCTCCTCGACGCCCTTTTGGATGCGCAATCGCCCGCTCCTGGCGCCCACGGCGGCGAGCGCACCGCGGCCGGCCAGGGCTGTTACCGGCGATGCGGCGACCGGCGCCCCGGAGAGCAACGCTTCGTCCCAGGCGCGCACCTCGTTTCCCGAGCTCGTGAAGAATACACCCTTCGTGAGCGCGACCGCGCGTACCGCCGTGCGGTGCACTTCCAGGGCGCCGCGCGCCTCGCCGGTGAGCGGGTCGACCATTTGAACCCAGCCGTCTTCGAGCCCAACGAAGACCCTTCGATCGCTCGCTGCGAGCGCCGAGACCTTGCCCCGCAGGCGCGTTCGACGGAACACCTTCTCTTTGGCGGCGTCGACGATCACCAGCCATTCGCCAAGGCCCAGCGCGAAGCGATTGCCCTCGATGGGGGCCATGTGCCAGGTATAAGCCGCTTCGGTCACTTCGAGCTTGAGTCGGCCGGTGAGCGAGCCGTTCATCATCGACAGGAACACGAGCTCGCCGTCGGCCTTCAGGCCGACCACCGTCTTGCCCACCACCGTCACCGCCACGAAGGGCCCGCCCTCGTGCTGCCAGCGGCGTTGTCCGGTGAGCGTCCAGAGGTCGAGGCCATCGAACCTCGCGACGGCCACCTGCTCACCCGCGACGCGCATGGCGGCCACGCCGCCGGTTTGCTTGGCGAGTACGCTCTTCTCCGCGCCGGCCACGCGCAACAAGTGGTCCTGCTGGGCGTACGCCACCACCCAGCCCTTGCTGCCCGCGCTCTGCAGGGTGGAGGGCACGTCGAAGTCCGTTGCGTCGCCGTAGTCGACCTTGGAGCCTCGCGGGAGGTCGAAGTGGCTCGCCTCCTGGCCGCTCGCGTCGAGGAGCGTCACCCGGCCAACCTCGGAGAGCGACGCCACGCCGCCCTCGGCGGTCGACTCGATGGCGATGATGGCGGCGTCGGAAGGGGCTATCCAGCGGGGCGTCAACATGTCGGAAACCGGCGACCGGAAGGGGGAAGGTGTTGGGCCAAAGGAGAAGACGACCTACCTAGCACTACTCAGCGACTTCCACGCATTCCCGTCGATTCCGTGCCCACGTCGGGCTTGGGACCGCCGAGGTCCGCAGGAATGCAGCACGTTTCTTCGACCCCGCGGCGCTCAGGGAAGGGCGAACGGGCCGCCGGTGGCTTCGGCCCGCTGGTAGGCAGGCCGCGCGCGAATCTTCTCGACGAAGGCGCGCATGCGCGGCCGGGTGGCGCCGATGCCGCCGCGCGAAAGGGCGGCCTCCAGGGGAAAGCTCATTTGCACGTCGGCGGCGGTGAGCTCGTCGCCGGCCAACCAGGTGCTCTTGCCCAGCTCGGCCTCGATGAAGTCGAAGTGCGTCTCGATCTGGGGGCCGATGAAGCTCGACTCCAGCTTGCCGGCGATCTGCTTGGTGATGGGCCGGATGAAGAACGGCACCGGCGCCGAGGCGATGCGGCTCGCCACCAGTCGGAGCAGGAGCGGCGGCATCGCCGAACCCTCTGCATAGTGCATCCAGTAGGTGTAGCGCAGGCGCTCATCGGTGCCTGCGGCGGGGCGAAAACGCCCCTCGCCGTAGGTGTCGACCAGGTACTCGAGGATGGCGCCCGACTCGGCCAAGGTGCGGCTGCCGTCGGTGACCACCGGCGACTTACCCAGCGGATGAACCTCGCGCAGCTCGGGCGGCGCGAGCATGGTCGTGGCGTTCCGCTGGTACTTCTTCACCTCGTACGCGAGGCCGAGCTCCTCCAGCATCCAGAGAACCCGTTGTGAGCGCGAGGCATTCAGGTGGTGGACCACGATCATGCGCGCATACTGCCGGCTTCCCGGCCCCACGTACAGGTGCGCTGACGACTACTTGGGGGGCGGCGCGGCGATGGTGCCCAGGTTGAGGCCACCGGGGTACTGGTACGTGGTGTTCTCGCCGTAGCCGAGCACCTGGATGCCCACCGGGTTGGAGGACTCGAGCACGTGGGCTCCGTCTTGGCCCACGCCCAGCCGCGCGCGACCGATGAAGTATTCGGTGCCGCTCAGGCTCTTGAGGGTGGCCGAGATGTCTTGGCCGTCGAGGGTGATGGTCGTGCCGCGCGGGGCCACGATGTCGACGTAGTTGTTCTTGTAGTCGGTGGGTGCCAGAAATACGTACTTCTTCCGGAACTGCTCCACGGTGACGGCAAAGCTCTGCGAGGGATCGCCCAGCGGCTGCTGCGAACCGGGGTCGACCTTCTGGCCGCCGAGCATGAACGTCGCTACGCCGAACTCGCTGGAGCCGATGACCTCGAAGTCGATGCCGACCTCGCCGCAGTCGGCCACCTGACCGGCGTTGATGGTGGCGGGGCAGGAGCCGGGGCGCGAGGGCTGGTAGGTGAGGGTGGTGCCGTCGATGTTGCCGTAGATGCGCACCACGTGACCTGCGTCGGTGCGCGGGCTGGTGGGGCGCGTGACGACGTAGTGCTTGCCCAGCGTCTCTGCCGGGAAGTTCGCCTCTTCCACGTGATCACAGGCCTGCACGTTCATGGGGAAGTCGATGCACGAGATGCCGGTCACCACCTGCACCGGCTTGGTAGCGGTGAGCAGCGACCCCGAGAAGTCGAAGCGATTGCCCACCCCGCCCACCACCTCGGCCACGTCGCCGGCGTTCAAGCTCAGGTGCAGCGTCCCGCCGCCGGCGGCAGAAGCTACGCCGCCGCCGCCCACCACCTGCCCGGTGGCCGAGAGCTTCACGTCGACCTCGGTGCCGTCGGCGGTGGCGGTGACCACGAAGTACGGGGGCAGCGCCAGGCTGTTGGGGCTGGTGCGCGTCCACCCGGCCGGGCCCATGATGCGGTAGGTGCCGGTCATGGCCGTGCTGGGCAAGAGCAACGACGCGTCGTTGGAGTACGAGTAGCACGCTGCCGCCTGGGGCTGCGGAATGCAGGAGCTCCAGTTCTTGCCGGGAGGGCCGCCGGTGGCCTGAAACTCCAGCGGGTTGAACTGGTACACGACCACCGGCCGATCGCTCACCACGTGGAACGCGCCGGCCTTGGCAAGCACCGACGTGAAGGTGGTGCCCGGAGCTTCGGGTCCCTTGAGCGAGGTGACCCAGGGAAGATACACCTTTTCCAGCGAGCCGCCCTTCACCGTGACCTTCTGGTTGGTTCCCTGGGGGCCAGTCACGGTGATGTTCGCGGCCTCGGTCCCGACGTTGGCGACCACCACCGCGAAGTCGAACACCGAATCCACCAGGTTGCCGGTGACGGTGGGCCAGTAGTCGCACCCGATGTACGTGCGCGAGCGCGCCGCCTCCTCGCAGGTGACCGGATCGCGCGAGGCAACACCGGTGTCGGGGGTTTCGCCGAAGCCGCTGCTCCCCTTGCCGCTGCTGCTGCTGGCGTTGGGGTCGTCGAAACCGCCGCCGCCGCTGCTGCTGCACGCTGCGAACAGGGCTGCGGGCATGATGGCCACGGTTGCGAGCAAGAGGGCGCGAAGCGAGGTGCGAGACTTCATGGTAGTGCCTATTTTCTAGCAGACGGCGAGAGCGAGTCGAATCTACTACTACGGACAGACTTCGAACCCTGCCGTCGATTCGTCCACTCCAATGCGCCAAAACCGGCCGCAAGCACCCGGCATTGCAGCGTCGTCAGAAGGTTGCAGTGAGAGAGGCCAGCACCGACCGCCCGCTCTGCACGATGGTGCGCTGTCGGAATTCGGCGCTCGGCACCGAGTCGTAGCGTTGATCCGCCACGTTGTAGACGCCGATGGCGTAGCGCACGCCAAGCTTCTCGGCCTCGCCCGAGAATACCAGGTCCCAGATGACGCCGGCGTCGGTGAACCCCTGTTCGGCGTTGGGCTGCCCGGTGGAGTCGATCTTGTTCACCAGGTTGTCGGGCCGGGGACCCTCGATGGTGACGCGGGTCATGGCCATGAGCGAGCGCCCGATGATGGGCACCGCGCCCTTGAACGAGGCCAGGTGCTCGGGTGAATTGGGGACGCGCCGCAGGTCGGGTGCGTTCACGTAGCGCGCCCGCGAGAACGAATACGAGAGGCCGGCCATCCAGCCCTGACGCCATTCGCGGCGAATCTCGGCCTCACCGCCCATGATGAGAACGTTGCCGTCGGAGTTGCGGTAGATGTCTTTGGGCTCTTCGCCCGCGGCGACCGTGGTCTTGCCGAGCTCGATGACCTTGGTGACGTAGTTCATGTACGCCGCGGCGGTGGCGGTGAGCGTGGGCGTGAAGCGGTGGGTGAACTCTACCTCGCCCGAGTACACCTCTTCGGGCTTCAGCCCTTGCGACTTCGCCTGCGTCGAGGAGACGTAGTAGAGCTCGTAGACCGCCGGCGTCTTGAATGCCTTGCCCAGCAAGACCTTGAGGTTGCCGCCGGCGTAGGGCTTCAAGATGGCGGCCACCCGCGGGTTGAAGGCCGGCAAAAACTCGAAGGTATCGAGGTTGGAGAAGTAATCGAAGCGCGCGCCGGCCGAGACCTTGAAGCTCTTGCTGGCGGAGACGTCGGCGTTCAGGTACCCGGCGAAGTTGTTGAACGGAACATTGAGGCTCGGGTTGCCGTTCGAGTCGGTGACCGCCGCCGCCGTATCGTTGAAGTCGCGCAGTTTGGCCTGGAAGTGGCGAATGAATTCGCCGCCTGCAGTGAGGCGAACGTTGGAGCTCGGCGTGAACACCGCCCGCTGCTCGGCGCCCGCCCAGATGCCCTGAAAGAGCTCGCGATCCGAGCCTTCGGGCCCGGCGTACGCATAGAAGCCAGCGAAGTTGTAGAGGTTGACGTGCGCGCGGCTCAGCAGCTGCAGCTTCTCGTTCACCTGCGGCTCGAAGCGCGCTTCGATCATGCCGCGCGTATCGCGAAAGCGCGTGCGTGTGTCGCCGAACACCGTGCCGTACTCGCCGGTGGGCAGGGTTTTGCTGCGCGAAGTGAGAAACCACTGCGCGGTGAACGACTTGTACAGACCCGACCGTTGATGGTGCCGGCGCGGAAACCGTCGACCCCGCGCGCGTTTCCGTCGACCGGCAGTCCGTTGGCGCCCAGCTCGGGGTTGGGCTTGGTGGGATCGGCGGCGTACTCGGGAAAGTAAAAGTCGCGGCCCGCGCCGTAGGCCCCGGAGACGCTGGTCCACATGCCCGCGTCTTTGCTGAAGCGGTAGTATCCGGTGGCGCGAGCGCGGCCCACGCCGTAGTCGGCAGTCGACACGCTACCCTCGGCGAACGAAGGCAAGCTGCGCGGGCGGGTAACCAGGTTGATGACGCCGAAGAACGCGCTGGTGCCGTAGAGCACCGAGCCCGGGCCCCGCACGATCTCGATGCGCTCCACGTCGTCGATGTCGACGCGGCCGTCGTAGCCCGCGTACGAAGACCAAATGTAGTTGTCGTTGAGGGGCTGGCCGTCGAGCAGGATGAGCACGCGGTTGCCGTAGTTGCCGGGGCGGGAGAAGCCGCGAAAGCCCACCGTCTGGTAGCTGCGGTCGTCGGAGAGATACAAGCCGCGCACGCCGCGCACCGCCTCGGCGACGGTGGGGTAGCCCATGGCCCGCAGCTCGTCGCGTGAGATGATCGAGACTGAAGCCGGTGCATCTTCCACCGATTCCGTCACGCGGGAGGCGGCGGTGACCTCTTCTTGCGAGGCGAGCTGCAGGTCGAGCTTGGTCTGATCTTTCTTGGAGATGACGATGCTCTGCTCTACCGCGCGAAAGCCGCTGCGCGACACCTTGAGCTTGTGCTCGCCCACCTGCACCGCCAGCACAGCCGGGGTGAAGCCCATCGGCTGCCCGTCGATCTCGATGAGCGCGTCGCGCACGTCGGCGTTCACCACCAAGGCGCCTGTTTCGGCCGCCAGCTTGGTGCGCAGGGTAGTGGTCTGCTTGACCGGGATCTCGACGTTATATTCGCTGGTGGCGAATCCTGGTTTGGTCACGTACACGATGTGCTTGCCGATCGGCGCGTCGACGACGCAGGGCACGGTGCACAGGGGCTCGCTGTTGTCTTCGTCTAGGCGCACCACGCCGCCCGCTTCGCCTTCGACCTTGAGCGTTCCCACCTGCCGCACCAGCTTGAGCTCCACCTTGCGCTCTTGCCCCACCACCAGATCCACCGCTTCGGCTTGCACCGGCTCGTAGCCGGGTAGCTCGACGATGACCTTGCGTTTGCCGGCCGCCAGGCCGAGCACGCGGGGGGTGGTACCGCGCGGACCGAGGTCGCGGCGATCGAGATACACGGTGGCGCCAGGTGGGTTGGTCTCCACCCGAAGAATGGCCACGCTGGGTGTGATGCGCGCGACCGCTTCTTCCACGCGCTTCTTGGCGGCTGAATCTTTCTCGCCTTCGAGCGCGAGCAGGTAATAGCGATAGGCCTCGGGCGCTTTCTTGAGCTGCTCGTACGTGCGCGCGATGTTGAACACTACGTTCTTGTTGGGCACCAGGCGGTTCGACGCCAGGAAGTGCTCGAGCGCGCCCTGAAAGTCGCGCGCCTCGTAGCGATCGGCGCCGAGGTTGAACTGCAGGTCGGCTTCGTCGGCCAGGTCATCGGCCTGGGCCAGCGCGGGGGTGAGAGAAAGAAGTAGCGTGCAGATCAGGGAAACGACGTGCTGTCGTGCGCGACTCATCCAGGCTCCTCGACGCGATTGCGTGCGATGGGAAAAAAGGCTCGATTCGAACTTCGGTGTGGTGTGCCGGCGCGAACCGGCATGCAGGCTTTGTCGCAAGTTATCGCTCTCGACGGATGTCGAGGCCGGGCGTTTGCGGCGGCGGCGCGGGTGCTGCGGTCGCGCTGGCGGTGGGCGCGCCAGCGGCACCGCCCTTCTTGGGGGGCCAAGGTGCTGCCGCTGCGTGGCTTCCGCGCGCGCTCGAGGCTCCTTGCGCGTCGTGGGCCGCGGGCGTGGTGACGGCCGGGCCCTGCGCTGTGGTGGGCTGCTCCGCGGTGGGCGCGATGTTGGCGGAAGGCGCCACCGGGGCGCTGAGCTCTTGGAGTCCGGTCTTGGGCGAGGCGCTGCGGCTCGAGAACGCGCCCCAGGCGAGTCCACCACCGAGCAGCAGAATCGCCACCGGCGCGAGCATCCACCACCTGGCCTTCGAAGGCTCCTCGCGGGCTGTGATGGCGAGGCTGCCTTCTGGTGCGGTGGGCGACCGGCTGTCGTTCACCGGGGCTCCCGGATCGAGCGACCGCACGATGCCGCTCTTGGGCCCCGGCGCAAAGGAGAGGTCTGGCGACGACGGCGGCGGCGGCATCGAGTCGGGGACCCCAAGCCCCAAGAGGGGATATCGACGAAGCCGGTGCCTCACTCCGCGGCGCTGGTCGGCAGCGCTGTGTGGCTGCGCTCGATCCGCTGCGTCAGTTGCCGATGCCGAACTTGAACGGGTAGGCGGCCACGGTTGTGGGAGCATCGGCGGCGGGGAAACGCCAGGAGCGAACTTGGCGGACGACGCAGCCTTCGACACGCGGGTTCGAGAGGGAGCTCGAGCCCACCGACGCGGAAGTGACCGAGCCGCTTGGATCGATCTGCCACTGCACGGTGACGCCGCCCTGGAGGTTCGGGTTGCGTTGGGCTTCGCTCTCGTAGCAGGCGCGGAGGGCGCCGGTGCGCGACACGACCACGCGGCGCACCTGTTCCGGCGTCAACCCGCCATGCGCCTGTCCGGCGCCTGCGGCGACCGAGATCTTCCGCTCGCCGGGGCCGCCTGGCCCACCATTGCCATTGCCGTTTCCATTGCCCGCCCCGTTTCCGTTTCCGTTTCCGCCGTTTCCGTTTCCGCCGGAACCACGCCCGCCGGGGCCGCCGCCACCTGCGCCGTAGCCGCCACCCGCACCGGCGCCCCAGCCGGTTTGGAGCGTACCCGAGCCGAACGCCACGCCGGGGCCGTTGCCGCCGCCGCCGCCGCCCACGCCTTTGAGCGAGGTACCCGGGCCCGCGCCGAGCACCAGGTCCTTGGAGTTGAGCCCCGAGAGCGCCTGACCCACGGTCTGAATCGACTTCAGCGTCTGCTGAATCTCCTTGCCGGTCTCGCCGTCGAGCACCTCGGCCATGCCGCCGTAGTGGGTGGTGGGCTTGATCTCGCCAGGAATCTCCGTGTGGTCTGCATCTTTATTCAGGCCGAGCTTGCCCTCTTTGCCCTGAATCTTCTGGCCGCCACCCTGAGGCTTTTTGTCCTGTGCGCCTGGGTCTTTCACGCCCTTGCCGCCGCCGTTGTCGTTGGCGGCGCTGGGCTCGGGGGGCGTGGGCTCGGTGAGAACCGGCCGGTGCAGACCGAAGCGCGCCGCCAGCTCGTCGGGGTTGGTGAGCTCCAGCGGCTTGGGCAGCGGGTCGGGTGTCATCAGTGTTCGCAAGAGGCCGAGCACGCCCACGTGGAGCAGTGCGCTGGCCACCAGCGTGAGAATGCCGAGCACCTCGGGCACCCAGTTGCGGCCCAGCTTTTGCGGGGGAGAGGTGTACTGAAAGAACACCGAGAACAGGCCGTACTGCACGAGGCCGTAGTCGCCGGGCATGATGGGCACTGGCGCGCCGGTGCCGCCCAGCTGCGCAGGATCTTCCGCGCGACCGCGCAGCGTGAGCAGCCCGCCCACTGCGCCCCGCGCGTCGAGCATCCAGCCGCCGGGCACTGCGCGCAGCGGCGCCGGCGCCATGGCGAGCCCTTCGGGAATGGGTAGCACCGCGTCGGGCGTCTCACCGAACTCGAACGACTGCCCGCGGCCCAGCGTTTTCAGGCTCAGCACCGTGGTGCCCCACACTGCGGCGCAGCGGAGCACCTGAGGTTGACCGACGGAGGCGACAATCGTTGCGTTCAAGGGCGGGCTCCTTGCGAGGGCCGAGCGGTGGCGAGAATGTTCAGCGTAACGTACGGGCAGACTCCTCCAACGATATTCCGTTCGCAAAAATCCGCTCGCGGCGCTGCTTTGACCGCACCTTCTGCGAAGGGTCGTGCCATCGCCTACATGGAGGACGCCCTTCACTCGTCGAGCAGCGATGCCTTCCAGCGCATGAGCTGCGCGACGATGAAGGCCCTCGCTTCCTCCCGCGGCATGTAGCTGGCGTCGAACATCTGGGAACCGTAGGGCTCTTCATGAACGAGCGCGCCTCGGTCCTCGAGGGGATCGGCGCCAGGGGCCCGTGCGGCCCAGAGCTCCCAGTGCTCGTGGCGTGCGCGGAAGTACCAGCACCAGCGGCTTGCCGCCGGTCACGGTTCCCTCACCCTGCAGCGGGGCCGAGCCCTCGAGGGACTCCACCGTGATCCACGCGGGGACCGCCTCCGGATCCATACGCGCCGGCACCGGCAGCAATGGTCGGAGCAACGCGGCGAGCACCGCCGGAGAACGCGAGAACCGTACCCCCGACTGGGCCTCGATCTCGTCGAGCACGCGCGCTTGCCAGAACAGTGGCTCCGTTGCCGCGGCGTCGAGCGCCCCGATGAACCGTTCAAAACGGTCGCCGAGATGCTGCCGGAGTAGGGCGATCCGGGAGTCGTCGTCGTGTGCGCTCACGGGTGAGCCCGAGCGTAGCCCGTGGCTGGGCTCGGACAAGGATTCTTCCAGCGAACGAAAAAAAGCTCAAGGGCGTGTCGATCGCTGGCGTGTTCGCTCGTCGCCTCTCCGGAATCGCGGCATGATGCCGCCCCGAACGAAGGAGATACGCGATGCGTTTCATGATGATGCACAAGATGACCGAGGACATGGAAAAGGGCCTGCCGCCATCGCCCGAGGTCATGGAGGGCATCGGCGCGCTCATGGGCGAAGCTGCCGCCCACAAGGTGTTCGTCTCCGGAGAGGGGCTCAAGCCCTCTGCGCAGCGCTTCCATCTATCCTATCGAAACGGCAAGCGGACGCTCACCGAAGGCCCTTTCGCTGATGCGAAGGAGCTGCCTGCGGGCTTCGCGCTGCTCTCCGTGAAATCGCGGGAAGAGGCGCTCGCATGGCTCGACAAGTTCGCGGCGGTGCTGGGCGACGTGGACATCTTCGTGGGGTCCGTGGTCGAAGCGTGGGACTTCGGCATGCCCAAACCCGAGGGGGCGCCGCAACGCTTTCTGGCCATGCACCAGGCCGACCCACGGTCCGAGAGCGGCGCGCCGCCGAGCCCGGAGGCCATGGCCAAGATGGCTGCGCTCGTCTCCGAGATGACCCAAGCGGGCGTGCTCCAGGTCACCGGTGGTCTCGCCAGCACCCGGCACGGGGCGCGCATTCGTTTCAGTGGCGGCAAGCGCACGGTGATCGACGGGCCTTACGCCGAGTCGAAGGAGCTCATCGCCGGCTACGCGATCTTCGACCTGCCCTCGAAGGCCGCGGCCGTCGACTGGGCCGCGCGTTTCGCGGAGGTCGTGCAGGTGAACGAGATCGACGTGCGCGAGATGGTCGGCTGAACGCTGGCAACCTCAGCGAAACGGGCCCTGGCCGAGCTGACGGCGAGTGGCGAAGCGCCGGTAGAGGGCGAGCAGCTCGGCGTCGCGCTTCTGGGTCACCAGCGCGTCGACCTCGTCGGGGGCCACGCCCTCTTCGAGGCATGCCTTGGCCAGCTCCGCGCGCCGGAAGGCGGTGAGCGCGACAAGGTTCTTCTGCCCGGCGACGCGCGTCGCTACCAGCAAACCGAACACGACGAGGACGACCACGACCACCGACATGCGCTCCCTCACGTACCAGAACCCGGAGAGGGAGCAAGTCGCCATCCGGCAAGCGCGGTTCTCGGTGAGAAAGCGAAGTTCTCAGTGAAGTGTCCCAGCGCGCCGGCGGTCTTCGCCAGAGAAACGTGAGCAATTGCGCGGGCGCCACTGTGCGCCTGGGTGGGCCCAGCGTTTGCTGAAGGTAGCATCATGCACCTCGCAACCCGTCTGGGCCTTCCTTTCGTCGCCCTTCTTCCCATCGCATGCAGTGCGGCATCGGACGGGAGCGCCGACTCCGATCTCGGCGGCGTATCGCAAGCGCAGACCGCGGTACCGACGCAGGGCGAGCTCCGCTCCGTCTCTGTGCTGCCCAGCGGGGCGCGGCTCTTCGCCAGCAACAACCCGGAGACCATCACCGGCTACGGTATCCTGGCCGCGACCGTGCTGCCCTCGTCGCTCGCCGGCGGCTCCCGCGCCGACAATGGCACGTTCGGGGGGCTAGCTTCGGCGCCCAAAGCAACCATGGTGGGCTCCTCGGCGCTCGACGCATCTTGCCCCGCAGGATACGTGCGCAGTGCAGAGGTGTATGTTGCACATATCATGAAGGTGCCCGGCTACGTGGCGCTCGGGGTGGTGGCCGACACCGCCACCACCATCGAGATCACTGGTTCCGTCGACGCCGGCGCGTGG
This sequence comes from Polyangiales bacterium, assembly GCA_038210445.1. Lineage (GTDB taxonomy): Bacteria > Myxococcota_A > Polyangia > Polyangiales > Polyangiaceae > JABFRG01. The sequence continues at coordinate 76,298 of JBBQWQ010000020.1, read as the reverse complement.
GCTCAGCTTCGAAGCCCGTCGTTCGTGTCGGCCGCTGCCGCCCGCGACCACTTCTTCGGGTCGCCGTCGCCGCGCTCGGTCTCGGTGCCGGCAAAGCAGTACGTGCAGCTCAGCGCGGCCAACGGGGGCGGGGGCGTGTACGTCGACGGCCGTCTCTCGCTGCGCTCCACCAATGGCTGCTTCGCGCCCTACGTGGTGGCGCAGCGTCAGGCCTCGGCCTCGTCGGTACCGACCACACTCGCCCAGGGCAACGTGGCCTGGCCCGGGTGGTACAACGGCGGCGGCGCCGGTCGAAGCTCTGGCATGTACGCGGGCGATCACGTGCGCGGTCAGGTGCAGGGCGCCTTCACCAAGGCGGGTCAGAGCTTCGGCTACCGCATCGGGACCACCGACCAGTCGGTGCCCGCGGTCCTGCGGATGGCCGACTCGTCGGCCGTGGACTTCGGCAACTACGGCGTCATGTACGAGCTCACCGGCAAGGTCGATGTCTCCGGCGCCGAGTGCCTGGACATCGACGTGGAGCTTGTGAGCTACGTGAACGTCAAGCCCCAGGAGCGGCCCACTTGGGGGGTCATCAACGCCCTCGCCTCCGTACCCAAGATTTACTGGAACGGCCCTTACCGAGCGAAGATCGGCGACGCGGCGCCGGTATCGGGCGACGCGGTGCTGTACGCCGACAAGAGGCCGGGCATGCCGGCGGATCAGGTGGTGCCCACGCTGCGCCATCTCGTCGGCTCGCTCAAGGGCATCAAGGGCGGGTCGAAGCCTTTCGAGCTCGCGCTCCCGGTTCCGGGCATGATCACCGTCCCGGTGGGCCTGGTGCTCACCAGCAAGGCAAGTAGCGCATGCGGTTCGAATCCGCAGGCGGCCGCTCCGGCGCCGGCCCCCGAGCCTGGCCCCCAACCCGACGGGGTAGACGTCGCGGCGCCGCGCAGCGACACGTGCACTGGCAAGGCAGACGGCTTCTACTGCAGCATCGTGGCCCCTTACTCCGGCTTTTACTGCGTGGGCCAGCAGGTGGAGTACGGCCTGCAGTGCTTCGAGCCGCAGCAGTGCGTGGGCCTCAAGGCGCCCTACGAGATCGTCTGCCGCTGAAGCTCAGAACGCCGGTGAAGTGCGGGTGTCGGAGAGCTCTTTCATGAAGGTGCGATGGCCGAGATCGCCCGCCGCGAACTCGGCCCGAACCCGGCGCAGGAAGTAGACGAGCTGCGGGCTCTTGAGGCGCGTTTCGATCTCCAGCTCGCCGAACTTCATGACCCTGGCGCCGCCGTCGACGGTGCGCACCTCGACGTTGTCGGCCTTGCCGCCCGCCGCTGCAGTCGCGGGCGCGCCGCTGGCATCGCCCTCTTTCACCGGCACCGCGGAGCCTGCGTCGACGACCTTGGCGGGGGGCCTGGGGGGCCGGGCCGGTGCCGGCGGGCGTCGCTTGGGCTGGGCGCCGGAGAGAAGCGTGATCGCGGTGATCGCGGCGATGATCAGAAACACGAAACTGCGCTTGGCGTTCGAAAGGCGCATCACTTTCCTCCCTTGGCGGGCGGAGTCTTTTCCGGTGGCGGCGTCGCGGGCGGCGTCGCCTCGACCTTGGACGAAGCGTTGAGCATCGTCATGTACTTCTGCGCCTCCGGCCGCGCAGGATCGTTGTCCGGCGCGCCTTCGAGGTACTTCTCGAAGTAGCCCTTGGCCTCGGGCAGGCGCTTCAAGAAATCGGCGTAGAGTACACCCATATTGTAGAGTGCCGCCACGTTGTGCGGCTCGCGCCCGAGCACGCGCTCGAGGATGGCCTTGGCCTCGTCGAGCTTGTTCTTGGCTTTGGCGTCGGCCTGGCCGCGCACTGCGGCGGCGAGCCCCACCTCGGCGGCGCTGTCTTCCTTCGACACCGCGAGAATGGCGCGGTACTGCTCCTCGGCCTTGGCGTAGGCGCCGGCCTTCAGGAGCACGGTGCCCATGTTGAGGCGCGCGGTGGTGTCCTTCGGATCTTCCTTCGACGCCGTTTGGAACGACTGGAACGCCAGGGCATCGTCGCCGCGCGCGAGCAGCACCATACCCATGGTGCGATGGGCCACGGCGCTCTTGGGGTCGACGTCGCTGGCCTGCTTGGCGAGGAGCTCGGCGGTGTCGCGCTCGCCCTTGGCCAGGTGGCACAGGGCCAGCTCGGAGAGCGCGGCGGCGTTGCTGGAGCGTCGCGCGAGCACCTCGCGGGCCTCCTTGATAGCGCGGTCGACCTGCCCCGAGTCGCGAAGCACCGTGATGAAGAGCGTACGCGCACCGTCGGCGTCGGGGTGTGCTTTTACGAAGTCGCCCAACGTATCGGCCGCGTCCTTGCTGGAGCCGCGTCGCCGTTGCACCTCGGCCAGCGCCACCGCCACGTCTTCTTGCGCCGGCGCGAGCTTGTAGGCGCGCTCGAGTGAGGCTTCGGCGGCTTTGGTCTCGCCGGTGCCGGCCAGCACCACGCCGAGATCGAAGTGCGCCTCCCACAGGTTGGGGTCGATGGTCACCGCCTCTTTCAACAGCGCGATGGCCCGCTCCGAGCCTTTGGGCTCCTTCGCGGCTTGCACGCCCTGCACCATCTTCGCCACCGCTTCTGGGTTCGCGGGCGGCAGCTCGGCGGCGTTCTTGGGTCCCGTGCCGTGGCCACCGCCGCCCCCGCAGGCAACGGCGCCCGCGAGCGCCAGGGAGAGAAACGTGAGGAGCGCGCGGTTCATTTCTTCTTCTTCGGAGGCTGCGGGCGAGGCTTTGCAGCGGCTGGCTTGGCGGTGGCCGCGGGCGTGGCGCCGTCGTCGGGCTTCAGCGCGTCGCTGTCGGGCTTGAGCGCGTTGTCGCCGCCGGCAGCGGCAGGCGCGGGCGCAGCGGCGGTCTTCGGCGCTTCGGCTTTGGCGGGCGCAGCAGGCGCGGTCGGCCTGCCTTTGAGATCGGTCTTCGGTGCAGCGCCGCCGCGCCGCGGCGCGTCGATGAGCGCGGGCATGGGCGATGCAGCCTGCGAGCGAATCTCGAAGCCGATTTCCTTCAGCGGCGGATAGAGCTCGCCGTTGAGGCGCCCCAGCGACTCCCGCAGCTTGGCGGTCCACTGGTTGAAGATGCCCAGCTCGACCGCCTTCTTCCAGCCGTTCTCGTAGGCGTCGAGGGCGCGCTCTTCGATGGGCACCACGAACTCGTCGATCTGCTGTTGGTAGGCTTCCTTGTCGGCGTCGGGAAGGCTCGCCGGCGGGGGCGCGTCGCGCAGCGACTTGGCGAACGTCTCGTAAGTGTGGCCAATTTGGTAGAGCGCCGCGGTGGTCCACTCGGCCACGTTCATCGAAACGGTGTCGAGGAAGATGGCCGCGGCTTGCTTCAGGAGCTCGGCCTTCTGCTTGAGGCGCGCGGTGAGCTGCTTCACGTCGCCGTCGATCTTGATCTCCTCGAAGCGCGCGAGCACGCGCTCGCCTTCGAGGTACCGGGCGCGGGCGGCGGCGTACTTGCCGTCGGGGCCCAGATCGCTCCCCCGCTGCTTTCCGAGGTTCACCGCGGCGCGCAGCGATTCGTCGGCGCCGCGGTTGTCGCCGAGCTTGGACTGCGCCAGCGACATCTGCACGAAGGCCTGGGCGCGCTTGTCGTTGGAGCGAGTGCGGGTGACGAAGCGGCGGAAGAGCTCCACTGCGTCTTTCGGGCGGCCCGCGTTCATGTGGGCGCGGCCCATGTAAAAGTAGACTTCGTCGGCCTCGGCCGTGCCCGGGTGCCCCGCGATGTACTTGTTGCCGTTTTGAATGGCCTTGTCGTAGTCGCCCACCGTGGTTCGCAGGAGCACCGCATTGTAGCCGGCGTCTTTCGCATGCTCGTGCTTCAGGTAGTTGGGGTGGTCCTTGTCGGCCAGGCCCGCCATGGCTTCGTGGAACTCGGCGGCGTCTTGGAAGAGCCCCATGGCCTGAAAGGTACTGGCCGCGATCCAAGCGCCGTTGGGCGACTCCGGTCGATCGCGGTAGTCCTTGCTGGTGACCAATTGCGCCGCTTCCTTGAGGGTCGAGAGATCACCGGCCTTCTGCGCCGAGAGCTCGGCGTTGACGCACGCCTGCGCGGCGCGTGGATCCTTGGGGAACTCCTTGGCGGCGCGCAGATAGGCCTTCGCGGCCCCCGCGTGATCGCCGGCCTCCGACTTGGTCTCGCCCTGTTTGAACACCGACTGCACGATGAGCGTGTCGAGCTTGGCCTGCGACTCGGCGGTTTGAAACGACGGCGCCGTCTTCAGGCGCCGGGCCCAGGTCTCGATGTTCTCGTAGTTCTTCGACTTGTTGAACGACTCGAGAATGAGCTGCCCGGCCGGCAAAGCCTCTTCGCTGCGGGGAAACTTCTCCAGCAAGCTTCCGAAGATGCGCACCGCGGGGTCGTACACGCCGTTGTCGTAGTAGAGGCGCCCCTGCCGGAAGAAGAGCTTGGGCAGCGCCGGATCTTCCGGGTAGAGCTGGGCGTAGAGATCGAGCGCCTCGGCGAACTTCCGGTCGGTCTCGGTCTCGGTATAGGTGCCGGTGGGCTGCTTCTTGCGCGCCTCGATCTCGGCCACGCGCACCCGCTCCAGCGCCGACATGGCGTTGTAGAGGGCGTCGTGGCGAAGGCCCTTGCCGGGCTCCTTGGCGGCCACGTCGGCGGGCATGGCTCGGGCCGAGGCTAGGTAGTTGTTCGCGGCTTCGGAGTTCTTGTCGAGCCGCTGAAACTGGATGTCGGCCAGGTTGTACATGATGTCGTAGCTCTGCGGCTCGCCCTTGAAGCGTGTAAGGTACACTTCATAGAGCGAAGCGGCGGCTTCGAACTCGGCGCGACTGGTCTTGTCTTTCTGGGCCTTGGCGTGAATGGCCAAAGAGCTCTTGCGCAGCTGGTCTTCGACCTTCTTCGAGGTCTCTTCGACCATCTTGGGGTCGCCCTGGGTTCGGGCCCAGGTGCCGCCGGTGGTGTAGCCGGCAATGGCGCGCTCGTAGGTGGCCTTGAGCTGCGGGTAGTTTTCCAGGGCGTCGTAGCCAGCGGCGATGGCCAGCACCCAGCTCCCGGCCTCGCGGTTGGTCGGGTCGAGCTTGAGAAGCAGCTCGTAGGCCTCGATGCCGCGATCGTAGTGTGCTTGCTCGTAAAACGTTTCGGCCAGGGCCTTGACGATCTTGCCTGCGAACTTGTCGCCCCCGATTTTGACGAGGAACTTGTACATGTCGTTGGCGGTGTTCTTTTCGTCTTCGGTGAACACCTCCACCAGGTACTTGAGGGCCTCGCCCTGGAGCTCGTCGAGCTGCTTCTGCTGAACGCCGGAGACGGCGCCCTTCTTGTCGGTGACTTTGAACACCTCGACGAAGCGCACCACCGCTTCGTCGCCCTTGCCCAAGCGCCACAAGCACCAGGCGCTCTTGAAGAGGGCGAGGCCGTAGAGATCGCTGTCTTTGAACTTGAGGACCTCTTCGTACTCCCCGAGCGCTGCCGCGTAGTCGTACTTGCCGTTGAAGTACGACTCGGCCTTGGCCATGTGCGCGTCGGGCACGAAGCGCGACTGCGGGTACTCCTTGAGAATGCGCGTGAAGCGCTCGAGCGCTTCCTCCAGCTTGCCCTGCTCCGAGGCCATGAAGCCGTCGGCGTAGAGGGCGAGATCGTACTGCGGGAACCACGGGTAGTCTTTAAGCACGCGGGCGAAGAGATCGCGGGCCACCGCGTAGTTCGGGTCCGGCGGGGGACCGCGCTGATCGACCGGCTTCTTTTCCCAAGCGGCGAAGCGCTCCACGAAGGCCTCGCGCTCTACTTCCCACTTGAGCTCGCCCAGGCGCATGAGAGCCTCGGGCATCTCGCGGGCTTCCTTCGGCGTCTCGGTAACGAACGTGGTGAGCAGCTTGATGGCTTCGCCGCGGAGCGAGCGCACCTGCTTCACGTCGCGCTCGATGCGTCCGTCCATCTGCGCTTGCAGCTGCTTGCGCAGGGGCTCGGGAATCTTCGGACCCTTGATGGTAGGGCGGCCGCCGGGGCCGGTGGCGGTGCTGGTGGCGCTGCCGCTGCCGGGCGCGCGCTTCTTGGGGCCGCTGCCGCCTTCGACGGTGCGCTCGGCGGCGGGCTTCACCTGGGTGACCGCGGTGGTGAGGTCGACCGGCTTGGTGGGGGGCGTGGTGGGCTTCTTGTCCGGCAAGGCCGCGGCCGAGCCGGAGGCCACCACCACGGCCAGTGCGAAGGCGAGGGAGCGCGCTCTCATTTGACCTTCTCGCCGCCCACGAACTCGTCGGCCCAGTCGTCGCCTTCGAACGGCCAGTACTCTTCGTTGTCTTTCAAGTAGCGAACCGGGTCGATGGAGTCGACGGCGTCTTGCGGAAGGTAGCCAGCCTGGATGGCCTCGATCTCCACCTCGAGCGATCGCTTCTTGCCGAGCACCGACTCGATGCGCCCCAGGCGTGCCCGGCGGAGAAGGCGCGAGAGCCGCAAATCCAGGCGCGAAAGCGCATCTTTCGCCAGCGCGCTCTCGGCGGTGCCCAGCTCTCTGCGCGCCACGTCGAGCTCACCGAGAAGCGCGTCGGCCTTGGCGCCGTCGTTCTTCACCAGGTCCGGCAAGTCGGTCCCGCTGCTGCGGGCGCCCGCACCCTGCGCGCGGGCGCTCACGCCAGCCTGCGCGAAGCGCGCCTCGAGGACCGTGAGCTCGGCGCGCAAGGACTTCGCGTCCTTGCCCTTCTCGCCTTCGATCTCTTCGATAGACCGGCGCAGGCCGTCGAGGGCGGCGCGGGCTTCTTCGCCCCGATCGGGCGCATCGAGAGAATCGCCGAGAGAGGGCTTGAGGCCGCCGCCCACGGTGATGTTGCCTTCGAGATCCTTGAGCTGGCTCCGGGCCAGGCGCAGGCCGCTGGCCTCGTGGTCGAGCACCGCTAGGCGCCGCGACACCACCGTCCAGGCCGGGTCGACCCGCACCAGGGCCGCCACCGCGCGCAGGCCGTCGGGCGAGACCGACACCGCCGAGGCGTCGGAGGCAGCAGCGTCGGAGCCGCCGCGGGCCGCCGCGAGCAGCGCGCGCATGCCGCGATCGGAGGCTTGCATGCGCCGGGCCGCATCGCGCACCGGCTCGTAGCGGGCGATGAATCGCCGGAGCTTCTTGTCGGCGTCGAAGAACTTGCACTGCGCCAGATCGATGTACGCGTCGAGGATCTGCACCTCGTCCTCGTAGCGATGGTGCGTATTCATGCCATAGAGCTCGTCGATGAGCTCTCGGGCGCCGTCGTAATCCTTCTTCTCGTAGCGGCTGGTGGCCGCCTCGTAGATGGCCTCAGCCAAGCGGTCCGAGTCCTTGGGCACCAGGTAGTAGTAGTAGCGCGAGTCGTCGAAGCGCGATTTTTCGTGGGCCACGCGGCCGAGCGCCAGGCGCGCCAGATCGCGCACCGCGAAGAAGCGCTCGTCGGCCAGCACCGGCGTGGTCTTGTTCTGGCGCTTGGGGTCGGCCACCTTGCAAAAGAGGTCTTCGCCTTCCTTGAAGCGGCCCTGCTCTACGTGGATGAGCCCAGCCAGGTAGGTGGCCTGCGCCCAGTGCCGCGATTTGGTTGTAACCTGCATGTAGGAGGCGATGGCGCCGTCCCAATCCTTCTGCATCTCCTTGGTGCGTGCCTGCAGGTAGGCGAGCTCGCCCTTCACGTCTTCCGGGGCGCTGGCCGGCACGCTCTTGAGGTCGTCTTGCCCCTGGGTAAGGCTGGCGAGGCCGCCGGTGGCGCTCTCTTGAATGGCGATCTCGACCAGCCTGCGTGAGGCGCGGCGGCCGTAGATGGCGGCGTCTTGCCAGGCGGCGGGCTGCTCCACCACCTTGCGCAGGTAGCCGCGGGCCGACTCGTAGATACCGGCGCTCGCCAATGCGTCGCCCAGAAGGTAGCGCGCGCCGCGGCCGAGCTCGCTGCCCTCGAAGAGGTTGAAGCGCGGGTGCTCGACGATTTCGGTGAGCCGCGCGATGGCCTGGTCGGTGCGGCCGGTGGTGAGGAGCTCCTCGGCTTCGCGAAGCCGCGCCTCGATCTCTTCCACGCGCAAGTCGGCGTCGGACCCCAGGCGCCGCTTGGCGAAGGCCGCGTGGTAGGCCTGCATATCGGCCGAGCGGGTGGGATCGGCGGTGGCAGCAGCGCCGGCGGCGGGGGTGGTGGCAGGAGCTGCGGGTGCAGCCGGGGCTGCGGGCGGTGTGGCTGCGGCGGTCGCACCCTTGGCCGGCGCACCCGCCTTGGGGGGATCGTCGGCGCGGGCCGCGCTCGCGCACACGATCAGCGAGAGCGTGAGAAGGAAGCGGCCGCGCATGGGCTACTTCATCGCCTTGGCGTTGGCCTTGAAGCGCACCCGGAGATCGTAGCGGCCGCTTCGATCGCCGGGGAAGTCGCCGCCCATGGTGGAGTCGTCGGCAATGAGCACCTGGAGCTCGAGCCGCTGCTCCTTGGGCACCTCGACGGTAACCCGGGAGCGCTGGGCGGTGCGGAACGACTCATCACGATCGTCTTTTCGCTCCACGTCCACGGTGACCGCGTGGCGGCCGGGCGCCAGCGAGTGCTCGTACACCATGGCCCAGTCGTCGGGGCTGAATCCGTTGGGTGCAGTGTACACGGTTCCGTCGTCGAGCGACACGGTGAGCTTGCCGATGCGCGCGTGCTTACCGTCGGTCTTCACCTGGATGGCGATCTTCGAGCGGAACAGTGCGTCGCCGGCGGCGGCCACCCGGGCGCGGAGAGCGGCTACGTCTGCGAGCAGGCGGTCGTAGTCGAATGCCACTGCGCCACCGTCACCCACCGGGGGAAACTCGTTCTGCGCAGGATTCAGCGGCGAAGGGCGTACGCCGCCGTCGTATAGCTCGGCCTTCATTGGCGGCGCGTCGGCGGTTGCCGCGGTTGCCGGCGCGGTGCCGCTCGCGGTGGGCGTAGCTGTGGGAATGGTCAAGATCTCGTCGGCGCCCGCGTCGGGTTTTGCCTTGGGCTTCGGGGGCACTGGCTTCGCCGCCGCCGCTGTGAACGCTCCGAGCACCAGAGCAACGCCGAGAAATGCCAAAGGTCGACGTCGGTTCATGACCCCACGATTGTCGTTGAAACAAACCCGAATGGGAAGCACAGCTCGCGGTACCTACATGTCGACATGCGGCGCCCGTCTGGGCTCCCCTCCGTCGGTGTGGCCGATCGCCGCGCGGCGAGGTGGGGCGCCGCGCGGAGAGCGGGCTACGCGAGCCGCCTTTGATGGGGGCAGGTAGCGGCGTCCAATGCTTTGAGGAGAGTTTCGAGGCGGAGCGTTTGGACGACTGCATCAAGCGCCGCATTGAGCTGCGCGGTACGGAAGGCGGCGTCCACGTACGCCGCCTCCGCTGCGCCGCCCCACCCTGCCGCCCGTCTCTATCTGGGCTCCCCTCTCGTAGGAGCTGGTATCCGGAGTGGCCGATCGCCGTGCGGCGAGTGGGGCGCCGCGCGGAGAGCGGGCTACGCGAGCCGCCTGTGGTGCGGGCAGGTAGCGGCGTCCAATGCTTGGAGGAGAGTTTCGAGGCGGGAGCGTTTGGACGACTGCATCAAGCGCCGCATTGAGCTGCGCGGTACGGAAGGCGGCGTCCACGTACGCCCGCCTCCGTTGCGACGCCCCACCCTGCCGCCCGTCTCTGTCTGGGGTCCACGTTTGGGCTCCCCTCTCGCTTGCGCGCTTGCGACAGGGGCCGGGGGGACCGGGGGGGACCGGGGGGGACCGGGGGGGCCGGGGGAGGGGACATCGATGTGGAAGCTACTTGTTCACGCGAATCGGGTTGGTGATGAGCCACATGTACTCGGTGTCGGCGGAGGCCGCCTGGCTCCCCATCTGCGACGCGAGGTGCTTGGGCTTGATCCAGATCTCCACGTGGTACTGGCCCGGCTCGCTCACGGTCTTGCGGATGCTCTGGCCGAGGCCTGCGGCTTGCGCCACTTCGACCGTACCGTTGCCGTCGGTGCGATAGAGCACGGCGCGCACCTCGGCCTTGGCCGCCGTGGGCTTGTCGAACACCGCGCCCGAGGGGATGGGCGCCGGCGCGCTGGGGAGCTGCACTTTGAGCGTGACCGAACCCGAGACCTCGTCGCCCAAGTCGACCGGCTTGCCGGCCGCTTCGCCCTCGTACACGAAGTCCTTGGGATCACCGAACACCGAGAAGAGCCCGTAGGAGCGACCATGCGCGATGGCTTCTTTCAGGTCGGCCGGCGACAGCGATTTGACGAACACGCGGTTGTGTAGCCAGCGAAGAAGCCGCTCGAAGGCGTCGAAGCGCCGGCCGTCGGACATGGTGAGCTTGCCGCCGGCGATGAGCTGCGCGAGGACGTTGGGCTTGCCGCCGAGCAGTGCCGCGCAAAGGGCCTGCGCCGCGGCGCCCTTGCATACCGGGTCGACGCTCACGTTCTGGTGCACGTCGGAGCCGAGAATGCCCGGCACGAAGCGCCCGCGCTGCACCTCGCGCCACTTGTCGAACCCCTTCTGGGGCCACGAAGGCAAGAGCAGCAGATAGAAGAGGTCGGGGTTGGCGCCCGAGGTCGAGCCCTGCAAAAAGTCGTTCAGCTTCTCGAAGAACGGAATGACGTCGACGGCGGCCCCGGTGATCTTGTCGCCGCCGAGGGCGGTCTTGAAGTTGCCGTGCGGGTTGTACCACTCCATGGCGTCGGCGCCGCCGTTGATGATGGTGGGCGCGTCGATGTCGTCGGCTTCGGAGTGGGCCAGCGCCACGATGGCGCCGGCCGCGTGCAGCTCTGCCACCAGCGATTGCACGTCGGCGATGGGGCGGCTGTTCTGGTAGCCGTCGTAGCGCGTCGGGTGCCGGGTGAAGCCGATGGGAAGCGTGTGCTCGCCCTCGAAGCCGTAAGTAAAGAGCACCTTGTGGCCGTCGGGGCACTTCATCTCGTTGCCGATGACCGCGCCGGTGGCGTCTTTCAGCAGCACGTCGCCGGCCGCCGCGTCGTAGAGGACGTTCTCGGTGGGAGTGATCTCGTTCATGTGGCTCGGGTGGTCGGTGAGCGCGATGAAGTCGAGGTTGTCTTTGCACGGCGCCGCCCGCAGATCGGCCAGGCACCCCGGGTTGGGCACGCCGCTGCTCAGCCCCTCGCCGTCGCAGGCGTCGTGAGAATACGGCGAGTGCATGTGCATCACGCCGTGAATCTCCTGAAAGCGCTTGGTGGCCACCGGCGGCGCGCCGTCTGTGGGCGGGGTCGCGGCGTCTTTGCCCGTGGTCGCGGTGGGCGTCGGCGAGGTAGAGGCGTCCGCCTCTCCGCTCGAACCGCTGGTTCCGCAGGCGCCGAAGAGCATGACTCCGCCCGCCAGGGCGACGGTCGAACACGTGTAGAGCGCAAGCTTCTTCATGGGGCGGCCTCGGGTGCACCGTAGCACACAGGCGGCAGCGCGACGACCCATGACGGGCAGAAATTCCCTGGAAACGGTGCGCTCTCGCGCTCGCACACGCAGCCCTCACCTCCGACCCCTCCGCCGACGACCTGCCGCAGGTGCTGACGGTTGCTGCGCTCCGGCACCCGAGGTCGAACGCTAGCGCGCGCAGCCCACGTCACCGTAGGCGATCAAGTCGATACGGGCCGGCCGCTCGTCCTGGTCACGAGTGACTCACTGCCCCCAGGTCTTCGTCCAGCTCCGGAACTCGTCGACCACGCCCTTGTCGTTGAGGCGCTTGATCATCGCCAGCTCGCGCCGGGCGCTCGAATCGGTGTCCGACACCGCGAAAACCAGCGTCACCCCCGCGAACAATCGATCCGTGCGCAGCGACTCGAGCACGCGCAAACAGGTCTCGAACAGCGCGCGCTTGAAGGTGCCGAAGCCGCGAGGCGTGGGCACCACGCGCATGGGGCTGACGCCGGCGAGCGTCTTTGCATCGGCCGCCGTCACGCCTTCGAAGGCCAGCGCCTGCGTACGGACCTTGAGGCAGATCGCACGAAACGCAGCCTGTGCGCCGGTCGCCTCGTACTTCCACTCCGGGGTGGCGAACTTGTAGAACATCGCCTCATCAGGATGCCGGCGCCGCATCTCCGCGAGGTGCTGGGTGGTGTTGATCGACGGGCACACCGTCATCGCGCCGTCGTCGCTGTACAGGGCGAAGGCGCACAGCTGCTCATCGGGGTGCGCCGCCGCGACCTCCTTGAAGGCGCGCCTCGCCGCCTTCCGAAGCTGGACCTCGAGAGCGGCGAAGTTGAACGGTTTCGGAGGGACGACCATCCGCGAAACTATAGGGTAGGTCAGGGCCGGTGCACCGTTCATCCGCATCGGTTTCATCATTCTTCAGTTGGTGAAGCAACGGGGAGTCTTCGTTCCGCGGGATTCTGCGCAGGGCAAGCGCAATGGCCTGCGCCACGATGGCGCAACGAAGCGTTCCCCCGAACGTGCGGACCCGTTCACGCCGCAACTTCCCGCCGTCGCGCGCGACTCGTGCGCCGGCTCGCCACTTGCACCGGTTTCCCTTGCGGCGCATTGCCGTACCTTCCGAAGCGAGAAAAGCTCATGATCGGTCTCCGTCCATCCCTGCCGCTGCGCGCGCCCGACGCCCCGAACCATCCGAGCGCTGCGGCGCGGCGCGGCGTTGGCCGTTCGCGGCTGCGGCCACTCGCGATCGCCGCGATTCTCGGGGCGCTGCCGGTGGTATCGCTGGCGGCGCCACCTACCAAAGGGGAGGCTCCGGCGGGGAGACAGGCGTCGACCAGCTGGCAAGGCGTGTGGACGCAGTCTTGGCAGCGCGCCGACGTGTACTATGGCCTCCGCGCCGCGACGACCACCGCGGCGGCACCTTCGTGTCAGGGCGATCTTGGCCTGCCTGCCATCGTGAAAGCGACCATCGAAGCGATCGCCGCCCGGCGCCACGGCGATGCTGCGCGGACGCTTGCGCAGTTCCAAGACAAGACGCAGTGCCTCACGATGGATGGCGCCCGCGGCATGGAGTTCGCGCTGGCGATGTTCCTGCACCGAGCCATCACGCAACTGCCGAGCGACCAGGCCGAGATCGCGGTGCAAGGCGTGTTCAACCTGGGCGCGCTCATGTTCGATCAGGTTCAGTTCACTCGCTCGAGCTACTGGCTGCCGGCCATTCACTTTCACAATGCACGCATCGCCAAGCTCCTCGGCTCGTATCCGCGGACCGAGCTCGGTCTCTGGCTCTACGACTTTGGGCGCGGCGCCATGGTCCAAAGCGGTGGCGTGGACCCCCTCTTGGCTTCGGCCATCGACATGGCCAAGTACGGCGACGGCACGTGTGCCCTTCTCGACATGACGCGGGCCGGCTATGCCTGCAAGGGCAAGCCGGGAGCAGGAGGCGGAGGAGGAGCCGGCGGCGGGGCCATGGGCGACATGCCCGGTAGCGCGATGCCATCGGGCCTGGCCTGCACCATCGCGTCGGCCCAAAGCACGGGTGGGCGAGGGATGCTCGGATGCATGACCCGGGCAACCGCCGGGATGACTTTCGATCCGAAGACCGCGGCTGCGGGCCAACTGCTCGCGACCGGGGCCGGCAGCGGTCAGCCGGGCGTGCGCGACCCGAAGTGCGCCCTCACCGAAGAGGCGGGTGGCACAACGGCGCCAACGCCGGCGCCGGTCGAGCCGAAGCCGCCCACGGCGTGGGACAAAGTGAAGGACGTGGCCAACACCGCCAAGGACGTCGCGGTCAGTGTCTTTATGGCGGTCTTCGACAAGACCCCGCCAGGGATCGCGGAGCTCGGAGCGTTGGCAAGCCCCGAGGGCGCCGCCGCGGAGAAGGGCGCGCTCGAAGCCCTGAAGCAAAAAGCCGCCATTGAACAGTACGGGAAGGACGGCGACTACGAGGCCTACCTGAAGAACAGCGGCAAGGGTCGCACCTTCAACGACGGTAGCAATCCACAGGGCAGCTGCGGTCGCGGCTCCGTCGCGGCGAAGCGCGCGCAGGCGCTCTATGAATGCGCAAACGGCAAGGACCGCAAACCGCCGTCGCGCGCGCCCGGCACGCCGGACCCCAAGAACGCGCTGTTCGACCCCGAGCAGGTTCAGTCTTCGCTGCCCGGCGCCATGTCGTGCATGACCCAAGGCGGAGACCAAGTGCGGCAGAAGGCCGACGATCCGAAGTGTGCGGTAGCGCGTTGTGCGGGGCCCGACACCCCGTGCACGTGCAACAAGGGCGGCGGCTCGGGGCCGGGCGGCGAAGGAATGACCCCGCGACCCCGGGTAACCGCGGGCCCCGACTGTATGGATGGCCCTTGCACGCCCGTACCCAGCACCGGAGGGACCTTCACGAGCTCCGGCGGACCGCGCGGCCCCAGCACCTTCGGTCCCAAAGGGCCTCCGGTCCCCGTTCCCGGTGGCCCGGGAGCGCCGGGAGCGCCGGGAGCGCCGGGAGCGCCAGGAGCGCCGCCGCATCGCTGATGCTTCGGGAGCCGGAACACGTTTCCCGCGTCGCGGCACGGTAGGTCCGATACGCCCGTGGCTTGCCAGCGACCCGGGTCCCAGGCAAGCGTCGCCGCTTCAGCATCGAGCGTGACCGGCGGGTCGAGCGCAAACGCCAGCTGGCGCCGAAGAACATGACTCCGCCCGCCAGGGAGAGGGTCGAACGCGTGTAGAGTACACGCTTACTCATCGCGCGGCCTCAGGTGCACCGTAGCGCACAGGCGGCAGCGCGACGACCCATCACCGCGCGCCGCCGCTCTACTTGCAGGCGGGGCGCACGCCCAGGCATGTGCCGGCGTCGCAGCAGACGCCGCCTTCGCAGCTGGGGACGCCGGAGCAAGTGACGCTGCATTCGGCGCCGGTGCAGCTCACGCGCTGGCCGCAGGTGCCGTCGCCGGTGCACCCGATGATGGTGTCGGCCGCGCGGCTGGTCACCCCGCCGCCGCAGGCGCGCGCGCCGGAGCAATCGACCAGGCAGCTTGGGCCGCTACAGCTCACCGGCCCCGCGCAGCTATCGGGGTTCTTGCAGCGCACGTCGCAAGCGTCGGCGTTGCACACCACCGGGCCGGCGCAGGTGTTGGCGCCCAGGCAGGCCACCTTGCATCGGCTCCCGCCGCAGGTGACGCGCAGCTTGCAGGCGCCTGCGCCCACGCACGCGACGTCGCACGCGCTGGAACCGGCGCAGTCGATGGTCGACGCGCACGAGCCCGCGCCGGTGCAGGTGATAGAGCAAGGGATCCCGGCCGGGCAAGCGACGGGATCGGGGCAGGTATCGGCCGCGGTGCACACGATGCCGCAGGTGCCCGCGTCGCACACGCCGATGCCCGCCTCTTCGCAAAGCGCGGGGCACGCCGCCAAGGCGTCGATGCGCGGGCCGGCGTCGCGCACATCGCGATCCGACGCGCTATCGAAGGGGGCAACGCCATCGCCCGCCTGCGCCTCCAGCCCGGTGGTCGCGGCGTCGTCGCGATAGGAGATGCTGGGAAACGTGCACGCCGCTCCGAGCAACGCCGCCGTCGTGACGAGCGTACCTCCAGCGACCATCCAGCGACGACGCACTGCGCGTTTCATGAGGCTCCTACCGCGCGCAGCGGGGCCAGGCGCGCGCGAGCCCTCGTCCACCTCGAAAGCAAGAAGGAGCCCGCTGGCGTTCGCCGGCGATTCCTTCACGCGAGCTTCGGCGCCCGCGCCGAAACGCCCCACTCCCTTCGGCGTTCCTGCGCGAAGTGGGGCGTTCTGGCGTCACGCGGCGGTGTGCAGATCACCCTTGCGGGTGAAGCTCGCGACCAGCGCCAACGGAGCCCAGAGCGGAAAGAACAGCGGCACGGTCCGCGCGATCATGGCGAGCGCGCGCACGCCGGTGGCCAGCGAGCCGTCGCGGCGCACCACCACAATAGTGTGCCCGCCCTGCACCTCGTCGGGCGTCCAGGCGCGCACATCGAAGCGCAAGAACCAGTCGAGGAGGCGCACCGTCCAGCCCAGCGCCACACCCTTCACGCGCCGGGGATTGTAGAAGAGCTTTCGCGCGCGCACGTCGTGGGTCACAAACAGCGCGTAGAGCGCCAGCATGAGCCAGCTGAAGATCTCCACGCTGCTCGTCACCTGGATGGTCAGGTGGAACATCACGCCCCACCACAGCGCGAATACGCGGCTCTTCCGGAGCCACAACGCCACGCACAAGAACAGCTCGGTGCTGATGGCCAGCTTGGCGAGGGCGCTGCTCATTTGCGGCTCTTGCAGAACGTGAACGAGACTCGCCGGCACGCCGCGCGCCACCGCTTGCTCGCCGAACCGCAGCAAGCGATCGCCGAGCACCAACCCTTCGCGCCAGTCGCGATCGAGGAGCTTGCTGCCCCCCGAGGCCAGATACATGAGCGACACCTGCACTTGCATCAATCGCACCGCCCACAGCGGGCTCTCGATGCGAGGGCCAGGGGCGGCCGCCAGCGAGAGGCTCTGATCGCACCGGGTGAACGAGAGCAAGAACGCGAAGACCAGGAGCGAATAGCGGTTGTGATGAAACTGCAGGCGATCGAGCAAGAGCACGTAGAGCCCGAGGAGCGCCGAGCCGAGGAGCGCCGGTCGCGCCGCCAGCCCCACCACGATCATGGCGGCCAGTAGCATGCGCAGCGCGACGATGCCGACGAACACGCCGCGCGCCGGTGCGCGGCCGGCGAGCGCGTCGAGGAACGGCACGTAGAAGCCGTCGCCGAAATAGCCGACCGCCGAGAGCTCGCGCGCTGCCGCGAGCGCGTGCCAGAAGAGGAACGCGCCGATGCACGCCCGCACCAGACCCAGCACGTACGGATCACCGGTCTCGGTGCGGAGCCTTGCCACAAAATCGCGCATCAGGGCGCGCCGTGGTTGGCGCCGCCAGGTGGCCAGCGGTAGGGGCTTTCGAGACGCACCACGAACGGTTCGCCGCCGTTCTTCTTCACGTCGACCTCGAGCACGAGCCGCCGGGTGTCGGTGTCGCCCTCCAGGTGTGACGCCATGTCGGAGAGGGCGCCCCGAAAGCGATCGAGCTGAGCATCCGCTCCGTAGCCGGCGAAGATCCACTGGTCGAAGATGCGGAGCTCGGGGCGCTTCACGCGGTCGCCCCAGGCGAAGGAGAGCGCGTTGCCCTGGGCGTCTTTGCTCACCCAGTTGCCCGAAGGGTCGATGGGGACCAACCGCACTCCGAACGCGTCGTCTACCTCGCGGAACGGCCGTATGCGGATCACCGTCGACTCCGAGAACATCTGAAACCCGAAGGCGTGGTCGGGCCGGCGCGCCGCCGTGACGATGAGCACGCCCTGGACCCCGAGGAACAGGGCCGCGAACCAGGGACGCATACGCGGGGGAACATCCACCACGGGTCGGGAGTTTAGCAGGGAGGCGATGGCGACGTTCGACACGTTCACCGGCGATCCGCGCGGGAAAACGCAAAGAAACTTTCCGGGAAAAGCCGGGGCGTGTAACGATTGGGTGGCTGTGAACCGCTGGATCCCCGCTCTCCTGTTCTGTTTGGTCGGTTGCGGCGAGGCCGTGGCCAAGGCCAAGAACGGTGCCGGCGACGAAGCTGCGCTGCCGGCGGTGGTGCGCCCGGCACAAACGGGCGGTCTGCCGGGAGCTGGCGTCGCCCCTGCCGCCGCCCCCAGCCTCAGCGCGTCGACGGACCCGGCCGCGCCGCACCTCGCGTCGGTGGAGCTCTCGTACAAGCTCTCGCGCTTCTTCGAGATTCTCCAAAAAATGGAGCAAAAGCAGGCCACCGACGACGTACGCATCGTCCAGTTCGGCGACTCGCACACCGCGGCCGACCTGGAAACGGCGGCCATTCGGCGCGGCCTCCAGGTGCGATTCGGAGACGGCGGGCGCGGCTTCGTGGCCATCGGCGCGCCCTTCAAGGGCTACATTCAGGAGGGCGTGAAGCCCGGCCTCATGAGCCACTTCGATTCGGAGCGGGGCAAGCACCAGCACGGCAAGTTCGTCGGCGACGGCTTCTACGGCCTGGCCGGCGCCAGCATCACCAGCGGCAAGCGCGGCGCCCGAGCTTCGTCCGACGTCACCGCGCGGTCCTCGCGCATCGAGCTCTCGTACCTGGAGCGGCCGCGCGGCGGCACCTTCGACGTATTCGTGGACGGTAACCGCATGGCCACCGTGAAGACCAACGCCAAGGACGTGGCTTCCGGCTGGAAGGAAGTGAACGTGCCCGAGGGGCCTCACTCCATCGAGGTGCGCGCTCGCGGCGACGGCGACGTACGGGTCTTCGGCGCCGCCCTCGATCGGCCGCAGCTGGGCCTCACCTTCGACGCCCTGGGCATCAACGGCGCGCGCATCACCACGCTCAAGGAGTGGGACGAGAACCACTTCACCGATCAGCTCCGGCACCGCGCCCCCGATCTGGTGATCCTCGCCTACGGCACCAACGAGTCGGGCGACGACAGCTCCCTCGAGAGCTACGAGCGGCACATCGTCGACGTTCTGGGTCGCGTGGCGCGCGCCGTCCCCAGCGCCGCCTGCTTGCTCATGGGCCCGCCCGATCGCGCGGTCGACACCGGCACCGGCTGGGCCACCATCGCCCGCCTGAAAGACGTCATTTCGGTGCAGCGGCGGGTCGCCGCCGCCGCCGGCTGCGCCTTCTTCGACCAACAGGCTGCCATCGGCGGCGATGGCACCGCCGCTCGCTGGGCCGAAGAAGACCCACCGCGGGTGCAGCGCGATCGCGTGCACTATACACGTGAAAGCTATGCCTACCTCGGGCAGCTCTTCGCCAAAGAGCTGCTGCTCGCCTACGACGCTTGGCGCAAGGACAAGCCGGCGCTCACCGCCGCGGCTCCGTGATCTCGGTCGAGGGCCTGGGCAAGACCTTTCGCGTACAAAAGCGGCCTCCCGGGCTGCTGGCCGGCGTGAAGGCGCTCTTTCATCGGGAGTACACCACGGTCGAAGCCGCGCGCGACGTGAGCTTTCGAATCGACGACGGTGAGCGCGTGGGCTTTCTCGGCCCCAACGGCGCCGGCAAGACCACCACCCTGAAGATGCTGGCGGGGCTTCTGCAGCCGAGCGCCGGGAAGGCCACTGTGGGCGGGCTGGAGCCGTTCCGGCGCAGCGAGGCATTCCTGGCGTCGATCACCCTGGTGTTGGGGCAGAAGCAGCAGCTGGTGTGGGACCTTCCGCCGCAAGAAACCTTCGAGCTGAACCGCGCCATTTATGGCGTTTCCTTGCCCGAGTTTCGCAAGACCACCACCGAGCTGGTGGAGCTCTTGGAGATTGGCGAGCAGATCAAGCGGCCGACGCGCCAGCTCTCGCTGGGCGAACGCATGAAGTGCGAGCTCGCGTGCGCGCTCATTCACCGGCCCAAGTATCTGTTTCTCGACGAGCCCACCATCGGGCTCGACGTGAACATGCAGGAGACGATTCGCACGTTCATTCGCGGGTACAACGAGCAGTACGGCGCCACCCTCATGCTCACCAGCCACTACATGGCCGACGTCACCGCCCTCTGCCCGCGCATCATCCTCATCGACAAGGGCAGCATCGCCTTCGACGGCGAGCTGGCCGACCTCATGAGCAAGGGCCGCACCGACAAGCGCGTGCGCTTCTCACTCTCGCGCGAGGTTCCGGTCGCGGAGCTTCGGGCGGTGGGCAACCTGGTGGAGCACGGCGCGGCCGAGGCCACCTTCGAAGTGCAGAAAGACGCGGTGAGCGCCCTGGTGGCCCACGCCCTGCAAGTGCTCCCGGTGCGCGATCTGAGCGTCACCGATCCGCCGCTGGAGGAGATCATGCGGGCCTGGTTCGCCAAGGAGCCCGCGCAGGAGCCAGCGTGAGCGTACGCTCCACCGCGCGCAGCATGCGCGCCATGCTCCGCATCGGCTTCCTCGACGCCATTGCCTATCGCGGCGAGACCATCGTGTGGATGCTCTCCACCACCATGCCGCTGGTAATGTTCCTGCTCTGGAGCGCTGCCGCCGACGGCAAGCCCATCGGCCGCTACGGCGCCGGTGAGCTCCATTCGTACTTTCTCGCGGCCTTCGTGGTGCGCCAGCTGGGCGGCTCCTGGGCCGCCTGGCAGATCAATATGGAGGTGCGCGACGGCACCCTGGGCATGCGGCTCTTGCGTCCGGTGAACCCCCTTGTGCACTACGCCATCGAGCAAGCAGCGCACGTGCCGGTGCGGGCGTTCTTCTCCATGCCGGTGGCGCTCCTGTTCTTCGCCCTCGACCCGCTCATCCACGCCCCCAAGGAGCCCCTGATGCTGGTGCTCTTCCCGATCTCGGTGCTCGGTGCCTGGGCCCTCAGCTTCTTGATGAACGTCATCGTGGGGGCGCTGGCGTTCTTCATCGAGCAGAGCGTCAAGCTCATGGATGTGTATACTGCACTCTTTTTCGTGTTTAGCGGCTACATGGTCCCGCTCGACCTCTTTCCCGAGCCGGTGCGCGTGGTCCTCGACTACCTGCCGTTTCGCTACCAGATGGGCCTGTCGGTGGAGCTGCTCACCGGGGCCCTGAGCCCGGGCACCGCGCTGCGCCTGGTGGCGCAGCAGTGGGTCATGGTCGCGCTGGTGACGCTTTCGGCCCACGCGGTGTTTCGCCGGGGCGTGCGGCACTTCGAGGCCTACGGCGGATGAGAACCCTGGCCACGCTCAAAGCGCAGGTGCGGCTCTCGGTCACCACCTCGCTGCAGTATCGCGCCGACTTTTTGGTCGACGGCGCGGTGGAGCTCTTCTGGATCGCCGCCGCCATCTATCCGCTGGTGGTGGTGTTCGATCGCACCGAGAGCCTGGGCGGATGGAGCTTCGATGCCGCGCTGGTGGTGGCCGGCATCTTCGCCATCCTGCAAGGCGTCATGGAGGGGCTCATCTCGCCCAGCCTCACCGGCCTGGTGGAGCAGGTGCGCAAGGGCACCTTCGACTTCGTGCTGGTGAAGCCGGTGGACTCGCAGCTGTTCGTTTCCTTCTCCAAGGTGCAGCCCTGGCGCTGCATCAACGCGCTGGTGGGCCTGGGCATCATCGTGCGCTCGCTCTACCGCATCGGGTACCTCCCCTCGGCCTACGATCTCTTTGCAGCGGCGGTGGCGCTCACGGCATCGGTGGCATTTCTCTACGCCTTTTGGCTGGTGGCCGCGAGCACCGCCTTTTACGTCATTCGCATCGACAACATCACGTACCTGTTCTCGTCGGTGCTCGACGCGGCGCGCTGGCCACGCTCGGTGTTTCGCGGGGTGATGCGGCTGGTGTTCACCTTCGTCATCCCACTCGCGCTCATGACGTCGTACCCCGCCGAAGCCCTGCTGGGGCGCCTCGACGGAGCGACGCTTTGGGCCAGCGCCGCCGCTGGCGTCGTCGCGCTCGTGGTCTCACGCCTGCTCTGGAAGCGCGCGGTGAATCACTACGCCTCCGCCAGCAGCTGATGTTCGCAGGTCGTGACGCGACGCACGGTGGCCTACGTTACTGACACTTGCCGCCACTGCAGTTGCCGGAGTCGCATTGGCTGTTGTAGCCGCAGGGGTTTCCCCGGGCGCCAGTGACGCAGCAGCCGGCGCCGCAATGGTTGCCCGAGCCGCACTGCGAGTCGTAGCCGCATGCTGCGCCTACGGAGTTGGCGTAGCACGCGCCACCGGCGCAGTGCTTGCCCGCACCGCATTGCGAGTCGTACCCGCACTTTGCGCCGCCAATGGCGCTGCATCCACCGCTGGAGCCCGACGATCCGCTCGAACCCGACGAGGAGCCGGTGTTGCAGGTGTTGTCGCGCGCCGCGTCGCGGGCGCACGACGACGGATCGTGGGCGGCGCTGCCCCCCTTCTTGAAGCAGGCATCGTTGCACGCGAAGTCGCCGGCCGCGCAGGCGTCCAGGCACGCGCCCACGTCGAAGCCCGCGCACTTGTCGAAGGCTTCCTTGGTGCCGCACGCATAGAACGATCCGTTGAGGCAGCAGGTGCCGGCGCTGGCGTTGGTTCCGCTCGAGCTTCCGCCGCCTCCGCCGCCGCCGCCGCTCGACCCACCGGAGCTGCCACCCCCGCTGGCGCCGCTCGACCCGTCGGTCGTGCTGGAGCTGGAACAGGCCACGTGAAGCAACATGGCCGTGACGGCCGAAACGAAAGCATATTTGGTCATGGGAGCACCCTTTTGATCCCAGACGCCTGTCCTCCGACTTTGTCGCACACAAAGTTCTCGGTCGGACGTTCCTCCAGTACACAGCCCCATGCTCGAAGGCTTGCGACCTCGGCGTTCCTGTTCCGAGCGCTGCGTCGTCCTCGGTACATGAAGGCGCCGCCCGCGACTCGCTACTTCTTCGCTTCTGGCGGCAGCGGCGGCGATCCCGGGTGCTTGGATGCCCACGCCTCGTAGCCGCTCACCAGCGCTTTGTAGAAGAGATCGCCGATGACCTCGGCGCCCGCGGGCGTGGGGTGGGTCAGGTCGCCGGAGCACAACTGCGGCTTCATGTTGAGCCAGCGCCCCATGGCGCCTTCGCCGCCCATGGCCTTCCAGGTGTTCCAGAAGGCGACGCCCTTGTCCTTCGCCACGCGCTCCTGAAAGCCCACCAGGCGCACCAGGGCCTTGCTCGAGCGCATCGTCCCGGCGGCGTTCTTCTCCGCGCGATCGAGCGGCGAGGCCACCAGCACCGAGGCGTCGCGGCCCGCGGCGGCCTTCACCTTGTCGACGAAGGCGCCCACGATCTTCTCGTAGTCGCCCTGGTTCACGAAGCCATCTTCGCTCTCGTTGGTGCCGAACTGCAGCACGATGAGCGCCGGCTTGCGCAGCGCGAACTGCTCCTCCCAGTGGTCCTGGTTCATCGGCTCCCACATTTTGGCGCGCGCGCCCAGGGCTCCAAGGGCGTCGTAGGTGACGCCGGCCGCGTCGCGCTCCAGCGCTACCCCAAAGAGCCGCACGTCCCCCTTGCCCATGGCGCGCACCGTGAGCTTGGCTTCGCCGTCGGGCACCTCCACCGCGTGCACCTTGGAGACCGCTGCTTCGCCCCGGGTCGAGAAGGTCTCCGGCTCCTTGCCGGCCACCTTGACCTCCACGTCGCCGCCGTTCGGCTGCTCCATGTAATATACATCGAAACGCGACACCTTACGCCCGTAGTCGCCGCTCTGCGCGGTGCCGAAGAAGGCCGAGGCCCCCAGGGTGCCGTGGAACACTACGCCGCCCAGACCATACATGCCGTCCTTGGCCAGCGGCCCGCTGATGCGGTTGGCGGTCCACCCGGAAGAAGCGCCATGGTTCACGTCGTTGTGAAAGTACCAGTCCCAGCCGTTGGCCAGCAGGATGAACCCGTGGCCGGCGTCGCCGAAGCGCGTTTGCATCTTGCGCCGCATGGTGCCCGACACGTAGTCGCTGGTGATGACCGAGTCGCCGTAGTGGAGGATGCGCGTGACGTGCTTTTCGTCGGGCTTCAGCGTCTTCGCCAGGCTGGTGTAGAATGCATCGAGCGCCTGCGGCTGGTCTACCGCCACCGAGCCCAAGTTCTTGGCCAGCACCTCGGGGTCGAGCTCGTCGCTCTTGACCGACGGCAGCGCGTTGTTCACCGAGCCCTTGTTCTCCGAAGCCGAGAGCTGCGTTTCACCCACCGTGGGCACCGCCGCCGGCGGCGTCACCCCAGGACGCTTTTCAGCCTCTTCCTGCTCTTTTTCCCAGGGCAGGTGGCCGATGCGAAAGCGGGCCAGCCGGCTGCTCAGGTGCGGCACCGCCAAAAGGCCCAGGAGAATGCCGAAGGCCACCACCGTTTTGCCGCCAAAGGGCCGCGAACGCGGTTCCGGCGGCGTGGATTCTGAGGAGGCGTCGGGCACGGCTGCGGGTGTACTAAACGCCCGCCCGGACCGCCATAGTCCGCATCTGTACAGGCCCCGCGCCTCGGGGTAGAACCGTCGGCCCGCCCGGCCCCGGCTCGCTTTCGGGCCCCGCGCGCTCGCCCATGCTCTTCAACAGCACCACCTACGGCGTCTTCCTCTTCGCCGCCTATCTGGGTTTCTGGCTCCTCCGGACCCACCGGCTGGCGCGCACGCTGTTCCTCGTGGTGGCGAGCTACATCTTCTACTTCTACGGCACCTACGACTCGGCCATCGAGCAAGCGCAGAAGGGCGAGCCGGTCCCAGTGGGGCCCATTTTCTGGAGCTTCCTCTGCCTGGGCATCATCTTCGTGGGCAGCTCCCTCGACTTTGCCATCGGACGTGTGCTCGGCCGCACCGAGACGCCGTGGAAGCGCAAGGCGCTCCTGCTCGCCTCCATCGCCTACTACCTGGGCGTTTTGGCGGTCTTCAAATATTACGACTTCGCCCTCGACTCGTTCGCCCAGGCGGCCCGCCTCTTCGGCGCCCACGTGTCGCCGCGGCAGCTGCACCTGGTGCTGCCCTTCGGCATCTCGTTCTTCACTTTCGAGACGATGAGCTACACCATCGACGTCTACCGACGGGAGATCGAGCCCGCCAAGAAGTACAGCGAGTACCTGCTCTTCGTGTGCTTCTTCCCGCACCTGGTGGCGGGGCCCATCGTGCGCCCACAGCAGATGCTGCCGCAGTTCGAGCACGTACCGGTGCTCACCGACGAGAAGCGCGCCGAGGCCTTCTTCCAGATCGCCAAAGGCCTCATGAAGAAGGTGGTCATCGGCGACACCCTCTCGCTCAACATGGTCGGGCGCACCTTCGACAACCCGGAGCGCTTCTCGTCGCTCGAGATGCTCATCGGCGTCTACTGCTACGCCATCAAGATCTACGCCGACTTCTCCGGCTACACCGACGTGGCGCTGGGGAGCGCCAAGCTCTTCGGCTACGAGCTGCCCGAGAACTTCAACGCGCCCTACACCGCCTCGAACCTCCAGGAGTTCTGGCATCGCTGGCACATCACGCTCTCCACCTGGCTACGCGACTACCTGTACATTCCTCTGGGCGGCTCCCGCGCCTCGCAGCCGACGATTTACCGCAACCTGATGATCACCATGCTCCTCGGTGGTCTGTGGCACGGCGCCTCCTGGAACTTCGTCATCTGGGGCTTTCTCCACGGCCTGGCGCTGGCGGTGACCCGGGCCTACCAGCGCTCCAAGAAAGAGAGTGGTCCGGTGGTGGCAGATCCGCCGTGGAGGCGGGCGCTCATGGTGGTGCTCACGTTCCACTACGTGTGCTTTGCATGGGTCTTCTTCAAGGCGCCCACCTTTGCCGGCGCCATAGAAGTGCTGGCGCGCATCGGGCACTTCTCCTTCGGCGTAGTGAACCTGCCGCTCAAGGTGGTGGCGCTTCTGGCCCTGGGCGCGGGAACCCACTTCATTCCCAAGAGCTGGGAAGAGGCGCTGCGCGCGGTGTTCGTGCGCAGCCCGGCGGTGGCCCAAGCGGTGGTGCTCGCGATCGCTGCCTACATCATCCATTTCGCCGCGGGCTCCAAGGCCGAGCCCTTCATCTATGGCCAGTTCTGAGGCGGTGACCGACCGCTCGGTGGGCTCGCTCGCCTTCGGGGTTGCCAACCTCGCCTCTGCTGCCTTGCTGGTGCTGGGCGTGTTTCGCGGTTTGCCGGCGCGCTACCTGCTCGTCGACGTTCCGGCGGCGGTGCTCGCGCTGCTCCTCGCGGCGGCGGGCGTGGGGCTCCTGGGCGGCGTTCGCTTCGCACGCTGGGCGCGGCCTCTTTCGCGCATTGCCTCGTTCGCAGCGCTGGCGCTCGGGCTCTCGACCATCGCGGCGCTGGCCGCGTCGGTGGCGTTCCTGAGCGGCGTGCAGGGCGCGCTCGGCTCGGGCGGCGCGGTGCTCTTTGTGCTCGTCATCGCGCTCCTGGTTCCGTACCTGGTGGCGCTGCCGGCGGCGCAGCTGCTCTGGCTCCGTCGAGCGAGCAAGTGACGCCGCGGGCGCTGGCGCGGCTCCTTCTCGGCTGGGGGCTGCTCACCTTGGCGCTCGCGGCGGGGGCGCACGCGCATGCTCGGGGCACGCCGGCCTCCGGTCCTTTCCTCGCCACCGCCTGGGTGGCGGGAGCCTTCGATGGTCGCGCCTCGGGCGATACGCCAGAGGCCGCCCGCGCGGCGCTCGGACCCACCTTCGCGCGCCTCGCCGTCGACCAAGTGACGGCCGAAGCCCCCTTGCCCCCGGGGCCGCTCGCCGCCTTCTCCTTCGCCCCCAACGTCGACGGCGCCGTGGTGAGAGCGGGCTCCAAAACTGTGTACTTTACACCCGATGAGCTGCGCCGCGAACGCATCTACGACGCCGCGTTCGGTGCTCCAGAGCTGGGCAGCGGCTTCGGCGTGAGCATGCCGCGCCTGCTCGATCTGGCCGCCTCGCGCCTCGGCTTGCCGAAGGCCGAGCTCGCGCGCACCGCTACCGTGCGCCGCGCCCGCATGCGCCCGGTGGCCGAAAGCAGAGAGCCCGCGCCGAGCAGCGCCGAGGTGGTACGCAGTGCCTCGCTGCTGCGGGCCCGCGCCATGGAGGCGGCGTACCATCTGGTTCGCAACCAAGACGCCGCCGGTCGCTATCGCTATCTGGTGCGCGCCGAGACGAACGCCGAGCTTGGTGGGTACAACTGGCCGCGTCACGCTGGCGCCACGCTGTTTCTCGCCGAAGCCGCGCTCGCCTCGAGCGATCCTGCGCTGGGCGCCGCCGCCGCCCGTGGGGGCGCGTATTTGCGCGCTGCCTCGCTCGGCGACTGCGGCGGTCGTCGCTGCGCCCTGGAAGAGGGCGTACCCGGCTTCGGAGCCTCGGCCCTGGCGCTCCTCGCCTTTGCGGCCATCGCGCCGCTCGACATTCTGGGCGGCCCGCCGGCCCGCGAAGAAGCAACCCGTCTCGCCGCGTTCCTTCGGAGCCAGCAACGGCCCGACGGCGAGTTCGCCCACGAGTACGACCTCGCCCTCCGCGCGCCAGTCGACGTCCAATACATGTATTATACCGGTGAAGCGGCGCTGGCGCTCTCTCGCGCACACCGGCTCACCGGCGACCCACAAGACCTCGAAGCTGCGCGGCGCGCGCTCTCCCATCTGGTGCTCCACGCCTGGAGCTTCTTTGGCGATCGATACTGGGTGGCCGAGGAGCACTGGACCTGCCAGGCCATGGAAGACCTGTGGGATCGCGCGCCCGATCGCCAGGCGCTCGCCTTTTGTCTGCGATGGCAAGAGGTGCAGCGTGCACTTCAGGGGCCGCCGCGCCCGGAAGGCGACCTCGCGCAAGATCTGGACGGCAGCTTCGGCATCACGCCCTTCTTCTCGCCGCGCCTCACACCCACCGCCAGCCGCGCCGAGGCGTCGGTGGCCACGCTCAACATCCTGCTCGCCGCCGCGCCGGCCGATCGCGTGCAAGCTGCAGCGATTCGCGCTTCTACCGCGCGCGCGCTGGGGCTCGTGGTACGGCAGCAGCTGCTGCCCGGGCCTTCGCACACCTTTCGCGATCCGTCGGCGGTATCGGGCGCGGTGCCCGGGAGCCCTGTCGATCTCGATCTGCGCATCGACTACGCGCAGCATGCGGGTAGCGCCATGCTCCGCTACGCCACATTTCTCGCCCGTCATCCGGAGTGATGCACGCGCCTGTCTCGAGCGGGTGACGATCGCGGATCGACCGTGTTTGCTCGGCGTTTCATCGCGACGTCAGCGCGCACTTTGGTGGCGCGAGCGCATGTGGGTACATGTCCGTTTGCGTGCATGCTCCAACAAAAAATTGGTCACGCGCGACATCATGGATACATTGAAGATGTGAGCGCCGTTGCCTGAAGGGCGTGTGCTCGCGGAGAACGATGTCAGAGCCCGCTCGCCACAGTTCCTCTTCCGACTTCGCCTGCGACGGCTGCCGCTCCGCTCGAACCTTTTCCACTCCCCACGATTGTCGTGGTGGAGGTGCGCTCGCTCTTTTCGGTGGTTCAACGGAAGAGGTGTCCTGATGATGAAACGACTCGCAGCTCTCTCGGTCAAAAGCCTGAGCACGCTCTCTCTCGACGAGGCCCGCGCCTACATGGACGCGGCCTCGGGCGATGAGCTCACGGCCGCCTACGCGCTGGCCTGCGATCGAAATCGTCTCGATGGCTCGGTATCGGAGCCCGACGCCACCGAAGTGCATCACGCGCTCTTCCTGCTCTGCCGCGCACGCGGCCTACCGGCTCCCAGCTTCGACCAGCTGCGCCGCGACCTGAAGCATCGCATCGCCGCCTGAGCGCCTGAGCGGGCGTCAGTGCGTAGCGCTGGCGCTCGGCGCCGGTGGGGGCGGCGCGTTGTCGAGCTCTTCTTGCTCGACCTTGTTCTTGTAGGCGACGGCGCCGACGGCGGCGGCCACCAGCGAGAGCCCCAACACCAACCCGAGCACCAGCGCCGCGGTGGGCGAGAGCCTGGGCTTGGGGGCGTCGTCGTCGACCTCGACCACCACTTCGGCCTCGCCGGCCGGCGCCTTGGCCTTACCAAGCTTGTATTGTACACGTTCGTGGTCGATGGCCTGCGGGTTGACGATGCCGTCGAGCGTGGTGGCCATCTCGGTGACGGTGGCGAAGCGGTTCTTGCGATCGCGCGAGCAGGCGCGCGCGAACCAGGCATCGAAGGCAGCGGGCAGCCGCGCGTTTTGGCGGCTCGGGATGGGAAGCGGCTCGACGCAGACCTTGAGCACGATGTCGCCGAGCACCTCGCCCTCGAACGGCAAGCGGCCCACCGCCGCCGCGTACATGGTGACGCCCAGGGCCCACACGTCCATGAGCGCGTCGGGCTCGCCACCCTCGGTGAGCTGCTCGGGGCTCATGAAGGTGGGCGTGCCGATGACCATGCCGGTTTGCGTGGGGCCCGAGAGCCCGGCGCCCAGGCCGGTGCCATCGAGATCGAGGAGCTTGGCGATGCCGAAGTCGACCAGCTTGACCATGTAGGGGAGCTCGTTGTTGCGCTCCTCTACGTTGCTCGCCAGAAAGAAGTTGTCGGGCTTGAGATCGCGATGGACGATGCCGCGCTCGTGGGCCTTCTCGAGGGCCCGCGCCGCCTGGTTTAGGATCTTGGAAATCTCTTCCAGGGGAATGTTGCCGCGCCGAAGAATCGCCTCGGAGAGCGACTCGCCCTCCAGGTACTCCATGACGATGTAGGGAATGCCGGCGTCGGTGACGCCGTAGTCGTAGACGCGCACCGCGTGCGGCGAGTTCACTTGCGCGGCAGCCCGCGCCTCGATCTCGAAGCGCCGCCGGGCGTCCGCCTTCTCGGCGTACTGCGGGCGGATGAGCTTGATGGCCAGCTTGGAGGCCAGGTCTACGTGGGTGGCGGCCCACACGGTGCCCATGCCGCCCCGGCCTATCAGCGCGTCGATGCGGTACTTGCCGTCGATGACGACGCCCTCGTACGACTCCTCGTCGTCGGCGCCGGCGTCGCTGGGAGAATGACTCATCGCGAAAGTATCCTACCGTGGAGGGCGCCAGAAATGCCACCCATCGCGCATTTCTCGCGTTTATCCTGCGCGCATGTCGCCCTCCTTTCGGATCGGACTCTTCGCGGCGTTGCTGGCTCTTGGCTGCGACGACCCCAAGCCGGGCGCTGGCAGCGCGCCGACTGGCAAACCCAGCGCACAGCCCACCGCCGCGCCGGTCGAGGCGCCCACCACCACCTCGGTTTCCATGGACGACACGGCAGTGACCGTGAACGGAACGCGCATCGCCTTCGACGGGCCGAGCCCGCGTGCGCGCATCGCCACCGAGCTCGCGGGTAAGCCGAAGATCGCCGGCGAGACCGTGCCGCTGGTGGCGCAGCGCAATGCCAAGGCCGCCCGCGTGGCCATCGCCGTGGCGGCCCTGAAAGACGCCAAGGCCGCTGGGGTCTTGGTGCGCACGCAGAAGCGCGACAACGCTACCGGCGAGCTGCCGGTGGGCTGGGTCGATGCACCTGTGGCCTGCTCCGCGGTGGCGATGATCGCCAAGGACGTCTCGATCTCGGTGTGGACCGTGGGCGGTACGGTGGCCCGGCGCTTCGCCAAGGGCATGGCCGGCCCCGACCTCACGCTGGGCTCCGATGGATTTCGCAAGGGCGCGAGCACCTGCGACGCGCCCATCGCCTACGTGGCGGGCGACGAAGGCATCCAGTGGGGCCTGGTGTTCGACCTCGCGCTGGCGGCCAAGGAGGGCGGCGAAGGCGGCGCCTTCCGCGCGCAGAAGTTCGGCTTGGTGCTCGAGCCGCCGGTGCCGGGCCGCAAGGTCACGCCGCTCTGAGCGCGGGCCAAAACGAAAAAAGCGACTCTTGCGAGTCGCTCTCTTCTTTCGTTTCGTGGAGCAGAGGGGGATCGAACCCCTGGCCTCCGCATTGCGAACGCGGCGCTCTCCCAGCTGAGCTACTGCCCCGGTTTCGGGAGCCCGGACCTTATTCCGGGCGGCCACGAAGTCAACGAAATTCCGGTCAGCGGCAGGTAGAGGGGTCGCCGCCGGTCTTGGCTTTTTCGATGTAGCATGCACGCTTCGCGCAGAAGTCGTCGGGCAAAACCCCGGCCGGGCGGCTGGCGGCGAACTTCTTCAGGCCTTCGAACGACGACTTGGGCGCGGAGCAGACCCAGTTCTGCTTCGAGTGCGCGGCGAACACGTAGGGCTTGCCGGCGATGCCTGCTTCCCACTTGGCGTCGGGCGGAAGGTCTTTGCCGGTGGGCGACTCGGTGCCGACCCAGGAGCCGAACATCACGACCTTGTCGTCGCCGAAGGCCTTGGCCGGGCGAACCACGCCGGTGTCGGTGGGGTAGTCGACGTCGACGTACTTGCCTTCGAACTGGTCGTAGTCGGCGATGACCTTCACCGGTGCGTTCTTCATGCTGGTGGGCACGGTGACCCCGGTGTTGCCCGGGTAGATCTTGCGCATGGTGAGGCCGAGAATGTGCGCGAGCTCCACCGCGTGCTCGCCGTTCATGCGGTTGCAGCCGTGAGAAACGCGGCCGCGCATGAGATACCAGACGTCTTTGGTGCCGTCGGCGTTGGAGTCGGCGCTGGTGATGGGGCCGTGGAAGGCGATGCCGTTGTTGTAGCCGAGGAACGGAAAGCCGCCCCAAGGGACGAAGCTGGTGCCGCTGCTGTTGGTGGCCATGCCGCTCGGGCGGTAGGGCTTGGCGATCTCGAAGTTGTAGGTGTCGGCCTTGGAGTTGCCGGACAGCTTGGCGGCGGTGGCGATGGGGTACACCACGCTCACGGTGCCGTCGGCCGCCTTCTTCACGTGCGGCGCGTCGGCCAGCGAGACGCTCGCCGGGAGCTTGCCGGTGACGCGCACGGTGTGGCCGTTGAGCGACACCACGACGCTAGGGTTCTCGAGGGCGGTCAGCGGACCCGTGTAGAACCAGTGCTCGTCGCTCTTGGAGGTGAGGTCGTCGTCGGTGGCGTCGGCGGCCTCGTCGGCGGCTCCGCATGCGACGGTGGAGAGCGGGGCCAAGAGGGCGAAGAGCGGGAGGAGGCGAGCGAGCTTCATCATCATGTTCCTGGTTGGAGTCATGAGATGTAAGTGCATGACGTATGCCGCCGCACTCGGAACGCCCAACTATCGAAAATGACTCACTTCAGTCGCCCCGGTGCGAGTTGCCGAGCACACAAAGACCCCAATCCCGATGGACGAATGATCCAGGCTACTGGCACCAGGTGCCGGCTAGCGAAAGCCGTACTTCGACCAGTCGGCGTACCACTCGGCGTTCGGCCAGCGGGCCCGACAATAGCCGGCGGGGATGCTGGTGAGCGCCTTCTGCTTGAGCCACTTCTTGTCGAGCGGACACACGAACGACTGGAGCTCGGGCGCGCTCGCGTCCCAGCTCGCAAAGACGTTGGACTCCGCGGCAGGCGGGCGCGTCACGCGTGCTTCCATGCCCTTGTACACCGGGTAGCTGGAGTCGACGTACTTGCCGTTCCAGGAGATCTGCGCCTCACGCACCAGCACGGGCACACCGACGCCGTCTTTGGACGGACCGCGGAGGATGGTGTTCTCCACGTAGTTGCGCGTGGCCATGTTGGTGCCGATGAGATGCGCCAGCTCCACGATGTGCTCGCCGTTCATGCGGTTGCAGCCGTGCGATACGGGCCCGCGCTTGAGCTTCCAGACCTGGCCGCCTTCCGCGCCGGGGGCCACGTCGATGGGGCCGTGCAGGGCGTGCCCGGGCGGCGCGTACTTGATGAACGGAAACCCTCCCCACATGGTGGCGTCGGTGTTCTCGCTGGTGGCGTTCGAGGGCGTGAAGGGGATGGAGTAGAGCGTTGCGTTGTCGCCCGGCCAATTGCGGTAGGGGGCCTTCCGCACCGGGTCCATCGCGTCGGTAGCGGCGGTTGCGACCGGGTAGGCCACCGCGAGCTGGGTGCGGCCGCCAATGGCGGCAGTCTTGACGTACGACGGCAGCTTCGCGAGGTCGAAGTCGCGGGGCAAGAGACCGGTGACCAACGCCACGTGCGCCAGCAGCGACACTTCGACTTTGGGCGACTCGAGCTGTGGCAATGGCCCCGAATACACCCACTGCACGCTCTTGCCGGTGAGCGTCTCGACGTTGGGCAGGATGTCGTCTTCGCTGGCGCCGTTGCTGTCGCTGCCGCCGCAGGCGAGCGCCAACGCGAACAGTGCGGGTACCGGGAGGAGACGGGCGAGCTTCATCGGGAGGTCCTGGCGCCAGGCGAGAGCAATTTCGTAGGCCACCGCCCTGCCGCTGCGCACGCGGCGCAAGGACGTCGGCACTGGGTTCGGCGCGAAATAGGGCGTTTTCTCAGTTGCAGAGGCTCACTGCGAGCTTCTGTACCTGGTGCTCCGAGGCCTGGCCGCCGGTGGCTCCGGAAGCGCCGAAGTACACGTTGCCGGTGGGCGCCGGCGGGGCCGTTGCTTTCCACAGGAACGCGCCGTCGAGCACTGCCACCACGACGCCCGGGGTCGCGCGGTAGATGATCTCGAGGGTGTGAGGCAGGCCGTTGGTAACGAGCGGCAGGGGCGCCGTGACCGGCTTCCCGCCCTCCATGATGGGCGAGCAGTCCTTGGCGTTCACGAAGCGGATGCCGCGATCGCCGCCCTGCGTATCCACCAGCACCGCGTAGCCGGTCACCCCGCGGTTGCCGCCGTTGCAGACGCCCATGTTGTTGCCGTCGTCGCCGCCCGGGGGCGCGGAGTTGCTGTTGCCGTTGCCCACCCACGCGAAGCCCAGGCCGTCGGCTGCGGCCACGTCTTTGACGTCGACGATGGTGAACCTGAGGGTGGCGTTGAAGCCGCTGAACACCGTGGCGTATTGCTTCCACCACACGGAGCCGGCCTGGCTGTTGTTCTCGTCGGTGAGGCGCATCAAGCGCGCGCCGGCGTTCCCCAGGCGCGAAGCGTTGCCGCGCTTCTCCCACTTGGGCTCGTTCTCGAAGTCGGGCTCCGTGAGGTCGGTCGCAGAAGCGCACGCGTTGGGGCGCGGGTCGACGTCGGCGCTGGCGTCTGCCGCCTCGGCATCTTGCGCCAGCATTGCGTCGACGCTCGCCTCGGCCGTCGACCCATCGCGGGCGCTCCCGATCGACGACGACGCGGCGTCGGGGGTTTCGGCCACGCCGCCGCCCGAAAGCTCGATGCCACAGGCGGCAAGGAGACCGCCGAGGACGATGACGACACGGAACCTCACAGAGATCACAGTGTTGTACGTTCCGCCGCCACCGCAAGGTTGCAACGTGCCTCGACCATGCGCACCCGAGCGCACATCGGGCGCCACCGCGCTTTCTCAGTGGTATCCGGCGACCAGCGCTTGCGCCAAGAGGCCCCAGCCGCCGATGGCGACGAAGAGGAGCAGCTTGAAGGGCAGGCTCACCTGGGTGGGATTGAGCATTTGCATGCCCAGCGCCAGGAGCACGTTGGCCACCACCAGATCGATGATGAGGAACGGCAAGAAGATGAGAAAGCCGATGGCGAAGGCCTCGGTCAGCTCGGTGACTACGAAAGCAGGCGCGAGCACCGAGAGATCGTTCTGCGAGACCTTGGAGCGATCTGGCTCCGGCCGCGAGCTCTGGGCCACCTCGAGGAAGCGGGTTTGCTCGGAGGCGCTGGAGTTGGCCTTGAGGAAATCGCGCATCGGCTCGCGCACCGCCTCAACGCCCTTCTCGACGAGCACCGGCGTGTCGTTCTTGTCGCGCAAGAGCGGCGCCGCGCGGTCGGCTATCTTTTCGCCCACCGGCGCCATCGCGATGAGGGTGAGCGCCGTGGCCAGGGCCATGACCACGTTGTTCGAGGGAACGTTCTGGGCGCCGATGGCGCTCTTCACGATTTGCAGCACCGTCGAGATCTTCACGAACGCCGTGAGGCTCATGAAGAGGAACGGCAAGAGCGAGACGATGGCCAGCGCCACCACCAGCGCGATGGGCTTGTTCAGGAGATCGTCGGTCTTCACGAAGCGCCTCCGTCGTCTTTGGAGGCCGGCTCGCGCGGCGCCTTGCCCATGACCCGCGCCAGCACGTCGGCGAAGGGATTCTGCGGCTTGGGCGCCGCCGGCAGCTCCGAGGCCTCGAGCTCGCTGAGCTTGGTCATGCCGCCCTCGGTGACGCCCACCACGAGCACCTTGGAGGCCACCTTGATGAGGTACACCGCCCTTCGGGGGTCGAGCGGCAGGTGGCCCACCAGGGAGACGGGGCCGGTGGGGCGGCCGATGCCGAGCCGGCGCGCGCCGTAGAGGACGACGAACGCGACTCCGCAGACGCACACCAGCGTCGCCACGGTTTCCACGAGATAGCCGGTGTAGGAGGTCATCCCCGCCGCATCGAGTCATCACGAATTTTCCGCGCTGGGAAGTGAAATCCGCCTGCCTCTGGGGATGTTTTTTGCGCGCAGTCCTGGTAGACGCCGGTCCGTGGCACTCGTCGTCCAAAAGTTCGGCGGCACCTCCGTCGGGTCCATCGACCGCATGCGCAACGTGGCGCGCCGTGCGCTGCGCGCGCGGGCACAGGGGCACGACGTGGTGCTCATCGTCAGCGCCATGAGCGGCGAGACCAATCGACTGCTGGGGCTTGCCCACGAGGTGACCGGCCTGCCCGACGCCCGGGAGATGGACGTCATCGCTGCCACCGGCGAGCAGGTGTCGGCGGCGCTGGTGGCCATGGCGGTGCAAGCCGAAGGCGGCCAGGCGCGATCGCTGCTGGGGCACCAGGTGAAGATCCTCACCGACGACGCCTTCACCAAGGCGCGCATCCGGGCCATCGACGGCTCGATGATTCGCGAGACGCTGGCCGAAGGGAAGATCGCGGTGGTGGCCGGCTTTCAGGGCGTGGACGCCGGCGGCAACATCACCACTCTTGGGCGCGGCGGGTCGGATACCTCGGCGGTGGCGGTGGCGGCGGCCATCAACGCCGATGTCTGTGAAATTTACACGGATGTCGACGGCGTCTACACCACCGACCCCAACATCTGCAGCTCGGCGCGGAAGATCTCCCGCATCTCGTACGAAGAGATGCTGGAGCTGGCCTCGCTGGGCGCAAAAGTTCTCCAGATTCGCAGCGTCGAGCTGGCCATGAAGTACGGCGTGGCGGTGCACGTGCGAAGCTCATTCTCGGATGTGGAAGGGACGTGGGTCGTGGCTGAAGAAAAGTCGCTAGAAGACGTGGTCGTGGCGGGTGTGGCGTACGACAAGAACGACGCCCGGGTGCACGTGATGGGCGCGCCGGACCAGGCCAACGTGGTGGCCGATCTCTTCGGCGCCATCGCCGACCGCAACATCTCGGTCAACATGATCATCCAGAGCGCCACCACCGGCCCCGAGCGCGCGGTGACGTTCACCGTGCCCAAGAGCGACCTCACGCGGGCCCGGCCCTTCATCGAGGAAGTGGCCAAGCGTATCGGCGCCACCGAGGTTCGCTACGACGAGGACGTGGTCAAGGTCTCGATCGTGGGGCTCGGCATGCGGTCGCACGCGGGGGTGGCGGCGAAGATGTTCCGGCTGCTGGCCAACGAAGGCATCAACATCCAGGCCATCTCCACCAGCGAGATCAAGGTGTCGTGCCTGATTCATGCAAAGTACACCGAGCTTGCGGTGCGCGCGCTGCACGACGGCTTCGGCCTCGCCAACGAATCCGGCGGCAAGTAGGCTGTTGGTTCAGTCGGTTTCGGTGAGCGGGGCCAGCGTGAGGAGCAGCTCGCTCTGCGCGACTGGGTCGAGATCGGCGAGGCGCGCGATGCCGTAGACGCGCACGGAGGCGAGCGTTTGCTCGCCGCTGTGGGAGACGTCGGCGCGGGAGAGCCCGGGGTTCAGCCCGATGGAGAGGGTTGGCCCGAAGGGGAGCCGCTGCGACAGGCTGTGGAGCACACTGTCGGCGCTGGCGTCGCGGAACCCTTGCCGCTGGAGCTTGGCGACACGGTGCCAGGGGACGCGGGTTCCTTCGAGAGACGCGAGCCGCGTGCCCTCGCGATCGCCTGGATGGACCGCGAGCACCGGTCGACCGAGCTGGGGGAACGGCTGCAAGATGCGGTAGTCGCCGAAACGCTCGGACCAGCGGAGGCGGTCGCTCTCCGAGAGGTGCGCGGGGTGCGCGAGCCGAACCCGCGACGCGGCGCCGGAGGGGAGGGTGAACGCAGCATCGTCGAGATCGGCGAACGAGCGATCCTCGGCGACGCGGAAGGTGGCGCCGTCTACCGACCAAACCAGGCGCCGCGCCAGGTGCATCAGCAAGGGGTGGCCGACGATATATGTGCAAAATGCATCGATAGTCCACGGGCGCTGCGTGACGAGGGCGCGCTCCAGCCGCGCGATCTGCGACTCGGCCACCAGCGCCGCCGACTTCACCAGGGCCTTGAACGCAGAAGCGCCCTCGCCGCTCTTCGGCACCTTGGTCACGCGCTGGCCCTGCGCATCGCGAAGGAAGGGAACCAGGTGCTCGTCGAAGGTCGCGACGAGCTCGCCCTTCTCGAAAGCGATGACGAGCTCGCCGCGCGCATCGAGCCCCAGCGTGGGGGCCCGGCGATCCTCGAGCTCGTCGGGGTGGATGCGTAGGCGGCCGGCGACCCGGGCGACGGCGGCTTCGGCAGCGTCGCGCAGGAGCGGGTAGCGGGCGCTCCGGGCGATGCGGTCGAGCTCAAAGAAGGCCCAGTCGCTGCCGATGAGGGCGATGGCATCGAGACCTCGCGCCGCCCGCTGCGCAGCGCCGCCGGTCTGCCAGGTGCCGAGACTGGCGACGATGCGCTTGGCCGCCTCGTCGTCGCCCAGGTGACCCATGGCCCACAGCGCCCACTCGTCTCCCGGCGCGCAGCCGCGCTCCTTCCAGCGCTCGAAGAGGGCGGTCACGAACGCGCTCAGCGACGCGCGATCGCACGCCGCGCGCACCTCCGCAAGGCCCGAGTAGGCGGGGACCACTGGCGAGAAGCGCAGCATCGTCACCACGTGCGCCGCCGCCTCGCGCGGCACGGGCGTGCCATTCAACAAGCGTATCTGCGGGAGCTCGCCGGCGTCGGCCAGGGAAGGGCCATCGGGAATGCGCGCCGGCAGATCGCTCTGCAGCGCGACCTCGAGAGCCCGCTCGGCCGCGGCCCCGTAGCGCGCCGCGGCGCCGCGCACCGCGTCGCCGAAGTCGCAGGCGACCAGGTAGCGAAGTGCCGTGCGCGCAGCTTCGCGCTTGGCGCGGTCGGCGCCCACGGCTGCGGGGACCAGACCGAGCGCTGCCACGTCGGGGTACGCCAGGAACCACGCCTCGCTGCGGGCCCGCTTCTTTCCCTTGGCGAAGATGAGCGCGATGTACGGCGCCACCCGCGGTGAGACCACCCGAACCAGCGCCGGCTCGGCGCTGGGCAGCTTGCCCTCGGCGTAGCGTAGGAGACCGGGCAACGCCTCGAGGCCGAAGCGATCGAGCAACGTGGAGACCTCCCGGCCGTCGTAGTCGCCGCCATGGAACCAGGCCGCGTCGGCGTCGTTCCAGAACGCGAGGGCCTCGGCGTCGGGCAAGGCGTCGAGCGACGAGACATAGACTTGCGCTTTGCCGCTTCGGGCGGCCTCGAGCTGCTGACGCTGGGCTTCGTCGTGGCCCTCGCGCGTGCTCGGATGCCGCCGGACTTCGCGCCGGGTGGGGATGTCCTCGTCGTCCGCCGCGATCTCGAGGCTCAGCCGCTCGTCCTTGGTCTTGGTTCGAACGAGCCATGGCGGTGCGGCGAGCACCGCAGGAAGACCCTCGATGGCTGCGGGGCTCTTGGCCGTGACCGCCGTCGCCTTTGGCGCGTGCTCGCCGAGGAGCGCCTTGGCGGCGCCGAGGGCGCGCTTGCCGCTCGCCTTCTTGGTGAAGATCTCTCCGCGAAGCAGCGCCTCCAGGGGCGCGCGAGCCGCATCGCCCATGCGCTTGCACCAGGCTTCTGCAACGGGAGCCAAGACTTTGCTGTCGAGGAGCGGGACCAGCGCGCGTCCTGCGGCTTCGGTGTCGAGGCTGGCGAGCGCACGCGCAGCCACCAGAGCTCCGGGGGCACCGTCGGAAGGTCGCGCCGCCAGGAGATCCGCGAGAGGCGCCGCGGCCTCGGAGCCCAGGTTCACCACCAGATCGACCGCAACCGGCAGGAGCGCGACCAGGCTGTTCTTCGGGCGCCGCTCGATGGCGCGCATGACCAGTGCCGGGCTGCGCAGCGCACCGACGATTCGAGCGGGGAGGGGCGTGAGTGAAGACGCCATGGCCGCCTGCGCTGCGGTCTCGACCACCTGCGCATCGTCGGGAAAGCAGTCGGCGATGGCGAGCGCGGCTTCCACCGGCGCCGTTGCCACGAGCGCGCGGGCCACCTCGAGGGCAGCTTCGTACGCGGCGTCCGCCAGGGTGAGCGTGGCCGTGCGGGTTGCATCCGAAAGCGGCGGCAGGAACGAGAAGTAGGGCTGGGGGGCCGCTTGCGCGAAGGCCACCATGTAGCGCAGCGCCCCTTCTACGCCGCCCACTGCCAGCGCGAGCCGATCCACGCCGCTTCGTACCAGACGGCCCAGCACGCCCAGCACCGCGGCGTCGTCGGGGGGCGCTTCGTCGCCGTGCAGTTCGATGAGCCTCGCGATGCGCGCGGGGCCGAAGCGGCGATCGAGCGTCTGGCGATCCCATCGTGAAAACTCCAGGCCCGCGCGCACCTCGTTCCAGATCTCGGCGGCCGGCGGCACTGGATCGGGTCGCGCGAGGCCGTTGCTTCGAGTGGGTGTGCGCAGCGCGAGCAGATCGGCGTCGAGAGCCATGGCAGGCCAGTGTACGGCAGCCGAGGGGCTGCGCGCAGCGTCCATCACCTACGCCATCCAGGCGGCCCAGCGACGCTCCGCTTCGACCCAGCGCTGCGAAGGAAATCTCCGAAAAGCCGACCGATTTAACCCAATCGGTGCGCTAGCCGCGCTTCTTGGCGATGTACGCGGCCTTGGCCTTGGCGCCCTTTTTTTGCAGCATCGGACGAAGGGCCTTGGCCACCTCTGGGAACACGTAGGCGAACGTGGCGAGGCGCCCCGACTGCCCGGGCACGGCGATCTCCTCCTTGCGGCGCTCGATGCAGGCGAGCACCGCGTCGGCGATCTGGTCGGCGCTGCTCATGGGCTGAGAGAACACCAGGTCGGGCACTTGCTCCAGCTCGTCGCCGAAGAAGCCGGTGTCGACCGGGCCGGGCGAGACGATGCCACAGTGAATGTTCCGCTCTGCGAAGTCTTCTTGCACCGCCCGGGAAAAGGCGCGCATGCCGGCCTTGGAGGCGCTGTAGGTGGCCTCGCCGGGCACCGGCACCATGCCGGCGATGCTGGCCACGAACACCACGCTTCCCCCGCTCTCGAGTAGCTCGGAGGCGGCCCGTGTGAGCACGATGGGCGCGGTGAGGTTTACGTGGATGATCTCGGCGAGGGCCTTGGGCGCGTGCTTGTCGATGGACCCGCGGTGGTTGAGCCCGGCGTTGTTCACCACCATGTCGAGGCGCCCGAAGTGCTCTTTGACCCGCAGCGGGAGCGCGATGAGTGCGTCGAGATCGCCCACGTCGAGCGCGAAGGCCGCGGCGCGATCGCTTCCCAAGCGCCGCACCGCTGCATCGAGGGTGCTCTGGGTGCGCGCCACCAGGGCAACCTTTGCGCCGGCCATGACCAGCTTCTCCGCCACCGCGAGCCCGATGCCCGACGAAGCGCCGGTGACGATTGCAACTTTGTCTTCGAACATCAGTAACCCCACGAGAGCTCGATCTTGGCGAAGATCACCGAGTAGGACGGATAGGTGCTCGGCTCGGCAAAGAAGATGTGCTGGCGGTAGCCGACGCCGGCAGAGACCAACCGATTGAACTGGTAGTCGAGGCCGACGGCCAGCTGGATGCTGGGAATGAAGCGCGGATTGTCGAGGGTGCCGCCCCCCAGCACGTTGCCCCCCAAAAGCACGCCGCCGTAGGGCACGAAGCGCAGCACGTCGAGCACGTAGGTGAGCCCCGTGCCCAGCGTAGAGAGGTTGCCGGGCCGGGTCTTGGGCACGGTCTTGTCTTTCTCGGGGTCTTGCGGGTCGCGGCTGAAGCTCAGCAGCGAGCTGCCGCCTTCTGCCACCAGGTTGAACTGGTCGGTGATGCCATAGGTGTACAGTGCATTGATGCCGGCGCCCACCGCCAGTGGCGACTGATCCACCTTGAGCAGACCAAGGCTCGGCGCCAGGGCCAGATGGTGCTGCCGCTCGACCGCCGATGCGGGCGCCGTTACGAGGAGCAGGGCGAGGGAAGCTATGGCGGTCCGAAATACTCTCAAGGGACCCGAGACTCTACACAGGCCGGGGCCGCTTGCGAAGGCGCCAGGAAGGGCGCGAGCACCGCTTCCGGAACCTGCAGCCGGCGCAGCGAATCGGCGAAGGCGGCGTCGAGCGGTGCGCGCACCTCGCGTATGGCGGGCAGCGTCACCGCGCAGGCGTGGAGCCCCAGCCGGTGCAGGCCGGCGTGCTCGCGCATGTGCCGGTTGAACCACCCAGTGCCGTAGTTGCTGTCGCCCGCCAACGGATGCCGCAGGTGAGCCATGTGCCTGCGAATCTGGTGGTAGCGACCGGTGCGCGGCCGGGCCAGTACCAGCGAAAAGCCATCGCCGGCGAAGATGCGCGTCACCTCGGTGATCGCCGGAACCCGCGCCTTGCCCTCGGCCTTGGGGATGGCGTAGTCGACCACTTGGTGGGCCGGGGCCTCGCCGCGAACAATTGCAAAGTACACCTTTTCGATGCGTCCTTCGTCGAAGGCCTCGCGCAGGCTCCGTGCCGAGTCTTCGCTGAGGGCGAATACCAGCGCGCCGCTGGTGCCGCGGTCGAGCCGGTGGACCGGCCACACGTACTGACCGATGGCGTCGCGGGCCCGCATCATCGCCACGTCGGAGTCCGGGGCCAGCTCCGAGCGATGGGTCATGAGCCCGGAGGGCTTGGAGACCACCAGTACGTGGTCGTCGCGGTACAGGATGTCGATGGAGGGTTGGGCGCCGGGTGCTGCGGGCGGGTCGCTCAATGTTTCTCCGTGAGGGCGAGATCGACGAGCCGCACCAGCGCCTCCTTGGAGGCGCCGTCGCCGGCGGCCATGTAGTCGTTCACAAACAGCGTGGGCGTGCCGTTGAGGCCGAGCGAGGTGGCTACCGCCAGCTCTTTTTCAATGCGCTTGAGGTGGGTCTTTTGGGCAATCGCCGCGGCGAAACGGCGGGTATCGAGGCCAATCTCCTTGGCGTAGCCCCTTACCGCGGCGGGACCCTGGCCCTCGTCCTTGTCCTGCCCGGCGAAGAGCTTCTCGCGCATGGCCCAGAACCCCTCGTTCCCTTTTTGCGCGTAGGCTTCGCGGGCAGCCATGGCGGCAAGCCGCGAATAGCGGTGCATGTCGAGCGGGAAGTCGCGCCACACCACGCGCACGGCGTCGCCGTACTTGGCGCGGAGCTCGCCCAGCAGTTGATCCATGTCGCGGCAGTAGGGGCACTGAAAGTCCGAGAAGACCTGAATGGTCACCGGCGCAGCGGCGGCGCCGAGGTAGGCGGCGTCGTTGGGGACCGCGCCCGCGCTCTTCCTCTCGGGCGGCGGAAGCGGCGCCGGCGCGGGCTCGGCCGGAGCGCTGTTGCTCGCAGCGCTCGCGTTGCTCGCGGAAGGAGGCGTGACAGTGACGCTCGCGGCCGCCGGCGCGTCTTCGGGGCCGCGGGCGGGCGGCGTGGGCGTCGCTGCGGGCGCGCAGGCGATCAAGAGTGAAAGAACGAGGGCGGTGCGGCGCATGGCCGCGCAGTATAGATGCGCCCGCCTTCGGGCGCGCCTCCTTCGGCAGCTTTCTCAGAAAGCCGGATCGGGCTCCGGCGCGGGCTCGGGAATCGGCGCGGGCTTGCCGGCATCGACCGTGGGGGGCGGCGTGCCGCCGTCGGCGCCGAAGCCGCGGAACCCGTTGCACCAGATGGTGGAGCCGCACACCGAGCGCGAGTAGCAGACGGCGCCGGGGCCGCTCACGCACTGGCTCGGGCTGCTCACGGTGCGGTCGCCGGGGTCGCAGGAGGGAAGGCCGTCGCAGGTGATCTCGTCGGGGGCGCACCAGATGGTGAGTCCGCAGCCGTTCGAGCGCGGCGTGCAGGGACGGCTCTTGGAGCAGCTCTCGGGGCCCGCGACCTCGATCTGATTGGCGTCGCAGCGGGGCCGAGGGCACGCTACGTTGGATGCACAATACACGGTCGCCCCGCAGGTCTCTTTGGTGTAGCAGGTCTTGCCCAGCGGGCAGACGGGGGCGGGCTCGGCGCAGGGGGCGCCGTCACCACACGGCTGGACCGTGAACAGGGTGTCGTCGCCGAGCTCGCAGGTGGGCGCCGCCGTGCACTGCGCGCCGCTGCTTCCGGTGCTTCCGCTGCTTCCGCTGGCCCCGCTGCTTCCGCCGAGGCCTTGACTGAGTGCCTTGCCGCCGCACGCGGAGAGGGCGACGAGAGCGGCGAGGGAGAATGCCGAGAGGAGCGCAGAGGGCTTCATGTTGCATTGCCTCCAGCAACCGGCGTGCCTCCATGGAATTCTCGAAATCGCGAGTTGTTTCGCGAAGGTGAGGTGTGTCAGCTTGTGCCGAACCGGATCGCCGAGGTGGACGCCACACGCACCTTTGCGGCCCGAAGAACCGTGCCGGTGCACGCCAATCGTGGCGCGTCGCGCGCGACTGTGGGAGAGTCGCTAGACATGCGTCGTCGCGACTTTCTTCATGGTTCCGTGGCATCCATCGTCATCGTTGCCTGCGGCAGCGAGAACCCCACTGTCGCGCCGGGGGCGCCGGACGGCGGCACGGGGGACCCCGACGGCAGCGAGCCGCAGAAGCCCGTCACGCCGACGTCGACGCCGGAGGCGAGCGACAAGTTCTTCCCGCAAGGCCTGGCCTCCTTCGATCCTCGTGCAGACCGAGTCATCCTATGGGCGCGCGTGGATCCCGCGGGGGCAGGCAAGGGCCTCACCGAGTCGATCGAGCTCGAGTTCATCGTCGCCACCGACGAAGACCTGAAGAACATCGTGGCCCGCGGCACTGTGCCCGCCGTCAGCGACGTCGACCACACCGTGCGGGTGGCGCCGGTGGGGCTCCTGCCCGGCACCCGCTACTTCTATCGCTTCGAGACCGCCGGCACCACCACCCGGGTGGCCCGCACCAAGACCGCCCCGGCTGCAGACTCCGACGTGGGCGTGAAGTTCGCCTTCGGCGCATGCCAGGACTACATCGGCCGCTACTGGCACTCCTGGAAGGCGCTGCTCGACGAGAAGGCCGACCTCGACTTCGTGCTCTGGCTCGGCGACTACATTTACGAGACGGTGAACGACGCGCGCTTTCAGTCCACCTCGCCCGATCGCGACATCAAGCTGCCCGACGGCCTCGACACCTCGGTCGCCCAGGACAAATCGCGTTTGGCCGCGGGAACGCTGGCCGACTACCGCCACGTCTACAAGACCTACCGCAAGGAGCCGCTGCTTCGCGAGGTGCACCGGCTCTATCCGTTCATCCTCACCTGGGACGATCACGAATTCTCCGACGACTGCTGGGCCGATCACTCCACCGCATACAACGAGCTCGACCCCAAGACCGGCGGCTTCACCGACGAGAAGAATACGCCCCGGCGCATGGCCGCCAACCGCGCCTTCTCGGAGTTTCAGGCCTGCGACATTCGCTACGACAAGGGCGCCACCTTCCCCAACGACATTACCATCTACCGCGCGCTCAACTACGGCAAGCACATCGACTTGTTCATGACCGACCAGCGGATGTACCGCGCCGACCACCTCATTCCCGAGGGGCCGAGCGATCTGGCGGTGGGTAAGTTCTCCGCCAACAGCATGATTGGCTCGCGCTACTTCGTGCGCAAATCCGTGTTCGATCAGCGCGAAGCTACTGCCAAGCCCTCGCTCCTCGGCTCCCAGCAAAAGGCCTGGTTCCTCGACGCCGTGAAGAAGTCGACGGCCACCTGGAAGATCTGGGGCAACGAGGTGCAGCTCTGGCAGATGGCGCTCACGCTCGGCAAGCT
This sequence comes from Polyangiales bacterium, assembly GCA_038210445.1. Lineage (GTDB taxonomy): Bacteria > Myxococcota_A > Polyangia > Polyangiales > Polyangiaceae > JABFRG01. The sequence goes on along the minus strand of JBBQWQ010000020.1, from coordinate 32,192 downwards.
CCCCGGCGTGCCCGACGCTGTGAGCTACACGGTGTACGTGAACGCCGACCAGTGGGACGGCTTCCGCAGCGAGCGCCGGGAGATTCTTCAGGAGCTCTCCAAGGGCGGCGTCACCAACCTCTTCGTGTGCACTGGCGACATTCACGCCTTCTTCGCCGCCGAGATCTACCTCGACTTCGACGGACCCGGCCTCAAGCCCGCAGCCGTGGAGTACGTCACCGCCGGTATCTCGTCGGCGTCGCTCAAGGCGCTGGTCGACAAGATCGTGCCCGACGGTCCGCTCCGCTCGGTGGCCGACGCCTGGGCCAACAACGCCGACCGCGCGCTCATGGAGACCAACCCGTTCCTCAAGTTCGCCAAGAGCAGCGCCTACGGCTTCTCGCTGGTGAACGTGACCGCCGCCCAGGTCGAGGTCACCTTCGTCGAGCTGGGCGACCCCACCGACAAAACCTACTACGGCGTCTCCAAACGCTACAAATTCGTCACCAAGGCCGGCACCAACAAGATTACGCCCATCGTCTGAGCGTCAAGGCCGCGCCGGCTTCCCGCCCCCCGGTCCCAGCTTGCGCAAAAGGCTGCATTCTACATCTTCCAGCGTGCCGGTAGGCTTGCGTCGAGGTGCAGTCGAGCGCGGGGGCGGCGGGGCGAAGGCGGCGCGCCCCGAGGTGGAGAAGGGCGCGGGCGCACCGGCCGGCGCATCGAACACCAGCAAGTTCCCCGCCAGGTCGAAGCCGAGGAGCTCACCTGCGCCGGGCAAATCTGCCTTCTCGGTCGCTGTCTCCAGGTGAAAGCCGCCGGCCTTGCGCTTCCACGCCACGCGCCCCATGTCGTCGGGCCCCAGCAAGTTGCCTACGATGGCCTCGGTGATCTTCCTGGGCTCGGCGCTGCCGGTGGTGGAGAAGACCACGTCGAACGGCTTTCCGCCGGCCTCGTCGGTGTACGTGCCGAAGGTGCCGCTCGGCGAGAGGTGCGGAAAGAATGTGCCCTTGTGCTGGGGAAAGCAGCGCACCTCCAAAAGTTTCATGGCGCCTGCGTCCACGCCCTGAATGCAACGGGTCTGCCGGTCGACGAAGAGCGCCACTGGCCCCTTGGCGCTGCCCCAGGGCAAGAGCGCACCCAGGTCCAGCGTCCCTCGCTTCTTCGCGGCGCCGTCGGGCGCGATGTCGACGAACAGCATACGTCGCTGCGGCGGCTCGCCCTCGGGCCAATACTCCACCAGCAAGGTGCGATCGCCCTCGCCGAAGTGCACGAAGTTGACCATGGTCGCGCGCACGTCGGCGCCCACGCGTTCGAAGTTCTGCCCGCCGTTGCCGGAGTAGAAGATGCGGTTGCCCAGGGTCATCGCCAGCTTGCGGTGGTCGCGCGAGAGCGCCCAGGTGCCGCTCGCCAGCTCGTGGGTGAGGCCATGGGCCCCGCCGTTGAGCTCGAAGCGCGCGATGCCTGCCAGGCGCTTGCCGGCCTCGGCCTGCCCGGCCTCCGACACCAGGGCCGCGATGATTTCGCCGTCGGTCTTGCCCTCCACCGCGGAGAGCAGATCGCCATCCCGCACGGGGATGGCAGCGGCCTCTTTCAGGCAGCCGGTCTCGAGGTCGACGACCACCTCGTAGCTGGTGAAGCCAGACGTGGCGCAGAAGAACTTCGCCTCCCGCGGGCCGAGCGCCATGAGGTTCATCGAGGTGGGCCGGGGCAACGTGCGGTCGAGGACCGCCGGGTAGGCTCGGTCGACGATGGAAGGCGTGGCAGGCGCCGCGCTCCCTGCCGGCGCCGCGCTCCCCGCCGCATCGGGGGCGGAGGCCGCTCGCGGCTCGCTGGGCGTCGGAGCAGAAGAGTGTGGAGTGCACGCAACCACTGCGGCCGCGGCAACGGCGCCGAGCGAGAGACCCTTCGAGAGCATGCCAGCGAGGGTAACCCGCGCCCGGCGCACATGCTATTTTCCGAACGCCATGAAGCGCTTCTGCCTTTTCGCCATGCTCGCGGTTGCCTGCGCGTCGTCGCCGCCGCTTCCGCCGCCGCCCCCCGCTCCCGCCGCTCCCTTCACTCCCTCCGCCTCGGTGTCCACCATGACTACGTTGCCCATCGTCCAGACCGGTGCCGCGGTGCTCCGCGGTCACGCCGAGAACGTGCCGCCCGAGAAGATCGCCACGCCCGAGTTTCGCGAGCTGGTGCAGAAGATGATCGCCACCATGCGCGAGGCGCCCGGGGTGGGCCTCGCGGCGCCGCAGGTGGGCGTACCGTGGCGTCTCATTGTCCTCGAAGACCGCCCGGAGCTCATCGCCAAGCTAAGCGACCTGGAGACGCGCGAGCGCGAGCGCGAGGCCTTTCCGGTGCGCGTGCTCGTCAATCCCGTCCTGGAGCCGGTGGGCCAAGAGCGCGTGATGTTCTTCGAGGGCTGCCTGAGCGTGAAGGGCTACATGGGCCTGGTGGAGCGGGCTCGCGAGGTGAAGGTCACCGGCCTCGACGAGCACGGCGCGGCGCAAACCTGGCAAGTCCGCGGCTGGCCGGCGCGCATTCTCCAGCACGAGGTCGACCACATCGACGGCACGCTCTACATCGACCGAATGAAGACGCGCTCGTTCACCACCCAGGAGCAAGGCAAGGCGCTCTACGGCGGCAAGCCCATCGCCGAGATCCGCAGCCTCTTGGGCCTGTAGAAAAGAAAAGGCCCCGGAGCGTGGGCTCCGGGGCTCGGTGTGTGACCGGCGCCTAGCTCGCCGAAGCGAGGCAGGCGCTGCGAATCACTTGGCTTCGGCCAGGGCGCGTTCGATGAGCTTACGGAACTTCGGGTACGGCTGGGCGCCGCTCACGAAGTAGCCATTGATGATGAACGCCGGGGTGCCGGTGATGCCTGCGCCGTCGCCGGCCTTGGAGGCGCCGTCGACGGCGTCCTTGTGGGTGTGGCTGTCGAGCGCAGCCTTGAACTTGCCGGCGTCGAGACCGATGTCCTTGGCGTAGCCGTCGAGGTCCTCACGCTTGATCTTCTGCTGGTTGGCGAAGAGCTTGTCGTGCATCTTCCAGAAGCCCTCGTTGCCCTTCTGCTTGAAGGCCTCGCGTGCGGCTTCCGAGGCGAGCGGCGCGTCGGGGTGCATGGGAAGGGGCTTGTCCATCCACACGAACTTCACCTTGTCGCCGTAGTTCTTCATGATGTCGGCCACCTGGGGCTCGACGCGCGAGCAGAAGGGGCACTGGAAGTCGGAGAACTCGACGATGGTGACCTTGGCGTTGGCGTTGCCCTTGAACGGGGCGGCCTTCACGTCCTTGTTGTTCATGTCGAAGGTCTTCTTCTCGGGCTCGGGTGCGCCCTTGCCCTCCTTGATGAGCTCTTCGTACAGCTTGGCCGGAGCCACGCCCTTGGCGAGCAGCGCGCTGGCCTTGGTGATCTCTTCGTCGATGATCGGCTTGAACTTCTCGAAGGGCTGCGCGCCCACGAGACGACGGCCGTTGACGAAGAAGTGCGGGGTGCCGCTGGCTTGCATGTCGTCGGCCAGGTCCTGGTCGGCGTCGATGTCCTTCTTGTACTTGTTGTCCTTGATGGCAGCCTTGACCTTGTCGACGTTGAGGCCGAGGTCCTTGGCGGCGCCTTCGAGGTCGGCGTCTTCCAGCTTGGGCTGGATGTCGAACAGCTTGTCGTGGGCGGCCCAGAAGCCGGTCACGCCCTTCTGGGCGCGCGCTTCGAGGGTGAGGTTCGCGGCCGGGGTGGCGCGGGGGTGGAACGGGAGCGGCTCGTGCTTCCACACGATGCGGACCTTGTCACCGTAGGTGTCGCGGATCTGCTTGAGGGTGGGCTCGACGCGCTTGCAGTAGGGGCACTGGAAGTCGGAGAACTCGATGATCGTCACCAGGGCGTTGGGGTTGCCGAGCACCGGGCTGTCGCCAACCGGCACCTTGAACACGCTCTTGGTGTCTTCCTTCTCTTCGCCCTCTTCGTCGTCTGCCGGAGGCTTCGCGTTCTTGCGGTTCTCCTTGGTCATCTCGACGTAGATGCGGTCCTTGGCGGTACCGGTCTTGAGCTTGGCTTGCGCCTTCTCGAGCTCCTTGTCGATGACCTCCTTGAACTTGTCGAAGGGCTGCGCGCCGGAGAGGCTGATGCCGTTCACGAACGAAGCGGGGGTGCCGTTGACGCCCACTTGCTTGGCGATGGCGTGGTCCTTCTCGACCTTGTCGCCCCACTTGTGCGAAGCGAGACCAGCCTTGAACTTGGCCACGTCGGTGACGCCGGCAGCCTGCGCCCACTTGGTGTAGCTCTCTTCGTTGAGCGCCTGCTGGTTCTTGAAGGCGGTGTCGTGGAACTTCCAGAAGGCCTCGGAGCCCTTCATGTCCATGACGCCCTGCGCGGCCTCGGCGGCCGGCTTGGCGTTCTGGTGGAACGGGAGGGGCTCGTTCTTCCAAACGATGCGGACCTTTTCCGGACCGTAGGTGGTCTTCACCTGGTCGATGGTGGTCTCGACGCGGGAGCAGAAGGGGCACTGGAAGTCCGAGAAGACGACCACGGTGACGGGCGCCGTGCGGCTGCCCCAGACCGGGTCTTTGCTGTTCACCGGGATGGGCGACTCGTCGTCGCTCCAGGCCACGGTGCTGTCGGCAGAGATGCCTTCCTTCTTCATCTGGTTCCGGTCGTAGCCCCACATGAGGAGGCCGCCGGCGAGGAAGCAGAGGAGGAACCCGACGATCGCGACGCCGGTGTTCATGCCTCCGCCGCCGTCGTACTGCTTGTCCGTCGGCACCGGCTTCTCGTCGGTGGCGGACGCTTTGTGTTCTTTCGCCATGATGTGTTGATTTTCCTTACTAAGAGACGCGGGAAGCGTTGCCGCGGCTCGCGGAGAGCCGGACATCGCGAAACATGGGCTGCGCGCGCGCACGGTGCGATGGGTCGACGGCCGTCGCTCTCGACGAACCGCAACCGAAGTGCACACCGTTCACGCAGGGCTTACGAACGCGGGGGACGTTCCACGCGCCAGCGAACGCCACGCGGGGTCGATGCATCGACCGGCGGCTGCTGGAGCATGTCGCTCACGCAAGAGGCGGGCACCTGCACCACCACCAGCGGAAGAGCGTCTTCACCGCGGCTTTGATTCTCGTTCGGCGCGCCGTGGGCATGCTCGGCGACGGGCATCGGAGCCCGGCCCTCTTCGATGCCCTCGTCGGTGGGCAGCATGCGCACCGGCTCCGGCGCTACCGAGCTGGCCGCCCGCGCGTCGCACTGCGCGGCCAGCATGCTCTCGGCCTCGGCGTCGGCGTGCGCTGCCGGAGGCAACGTGGGCAATGCGGTCGACGCTGCAGGCGCCACCGTCGCCCGAGAAAAAGTCGTCGCGCCCCGGGCGTCGCAGCGCACCCCGAGATCGTGCGGCGCTTCGCGGCTCTCCGCACGGGCTGCCGACGTGCCCAGCCATGCGCAAAGCGCAGCGGACAACGCCACCATCAGCCGTAGGAAGTAAGAGGACACGCGCGGTTAATTGAAGGCACCTTGGCCGTTTGCGCAAGCTCCCTGCGCGCCGGGGGCGGTAGTAACCCCCGGGGTCTGGGCGTAAGTACTCGGTATTCCTTCGTAAGTTCGCACATGGGGCGGTGCCAAATTTGCGTGCCGCCCAATCGGCGCTCAAGGGGGTCGACGCCTGGCCGTACTCGAAAGGAGTACCGGACGCCCGTGCGCGACGCGCGAGGGCGGTGCGAACCGAACGACGCTGGAGGGGTGACCGTGGCCTACACCGACCTCGACGATCAGGATTTCGATGACGACGACAACATCGACAATACGTTCCTCACCTTCGCGGTCGGCGCCGAGGAGTACGCCATCCCGGTCACCCACGTGACGGAGATCGTCCGCCTGCAGAAGATCTTCGCCGTGCCCGACGTGGCGCGGCACGTGCGCGGCGTCATCAACCTTCGGGGCAAGGTCATCCCGCTCCTCGACGTGCGCGCGCGCTTCGGTCTGGCCGAGACGGTGTACACCGACCGCACGGTCATCGTGGTCATCGAGGTCGAGGGCACGCCCACCGGGCTGGTGGTGGACGCGGTGTTCGACATCGCCGAGATCGGCCCCGAGCTCATGGAGGCCACGCCGAACCTGGCGCGCGGCGCGCACGCGGCGCTGGTGACCGGCATGAGCAAACGCGCCGATCGCATCTCGTTCATCATCAGCGTTCCTCGCTTGGTGCAGGGGGACAGTGCAAGCCGCGGCGACGGCGCGGCCGGCGAAGTTGCCCCGTGCGACGACCAGACTTGAAAAGGGGAATCTCCATCATGGCGCAAAAGAAGAAGACCGCGAAGAGCAAGACCACCAAGACCAAGAAGCCGGCCGCGCGCGCCAAAGCATCCGCCGCGCCGCGCCGCGCTGCGCTGCGACGCGTTGCACCCCGCCGCGTCGCCGCCGCGCCGAAGCGACCTGCGCAAACGCGCGACCACCGCGCCAGGACCGAGGACGCGCTCGTTCGTTTCGACCTGGTGAGCAAGGCTTCTGGCGTCGGCCTTTGGGACATGACCATCGCCGACGGCGACCCGGAAAGCCCGAAGAACCGATTCTGGTGGTCTGATCAGTTTCGCAGCATGCTGGGGTTCACGGACGAAACCGACTTTCCCAACACGCTCTCCAGCGCCATGGACGTCACCCATCCGGACGACGCGGAGCGGGTAAATAGCGGCTTTGCCGCGCTCTTCGCGGACCGCACGGGCAAGACGCCGTATGACTGCCAGTACCGAATGCGGACCAAGAGCGGAGAGTACCGGTGGTTCCACGGTAGCGCTTCCGTGCACCGGGCCCCGGATGGTACGCCGCTGCGCATGGCGGGGTCCCTCAAAGACATTCACGAGGAGAAGAAGACCTCGCTCTCGCTCGGTGATGCGATGACGCGCTTCGAGCTCATCAACCAGGCGTCGGGTGTCGGTCTGTGGGACATGACGGTCATCGCCGGCGACCCAGTGAATCCCAAGAACGAGTTCTGGTGGTCGGGCCAGTTCCGCACCATGCTCGGCTTCAAGGACGAATCGGACTTTCCCAACGTTCTCGAGAGCTGGTCCTCGCGATTGCATCCTCGGGATTCGGAGTGGGTGCTCGCGGCCTTCGCCAAGCACCTCACCGACCGTACCGGGAAGACTCCCTACGACGTCGAATACCAGCTTCAATTGAAGAATGGTGAGTATCGCTGGTTTCGCGCCACCGGCGCCACCATGCGCGACGCGACTGGCGTGCCACTACGAGTGGCCGGCGCGCTCAAAGACATTCACGAGGAGAAGAAGACCTCGCTCTCGCTCGGTGATGCGATGACGCGCTTCGAGCTCATCAACCAGGCTTCCAGCGTGGGGCTGTGGGACATGACGGTCATCGCCGGCGACCCAGTGAATCCCAAGAACGAGTTCTGGTGGTCGGGCCAGTTCCGCACCATGGTCGGCTTCAAGGACGAATTGGACTTTCCCAACGTTCTCGAAAGCTGGTCGTCGCGACTGCATCCTCGGGATTCGGAGTGGGTGCTGGCAGCCTTCGCCAAGCACCTCACCGATCGCTCTGGCAAAACGCCGTATGACGTCGAGTATCAGCTGCAGATGAAGAGCGGCGAGTATCGCTGGTTCCGCGCCACCGGCGCCACCATGCGCGACGCCACTGGGGTGCCCTTGCGGGTTGCCGGTGCGCTCAAGGACATTCACGAGGAGAAGAAGACCTCGCTCTCGCTGGGCGCGGCCATGACCCGCTTCGAGCTCATCAACCAGGCTTCCAGCGTGGGCCTCTGGGATATGTCGGTCATCGCCGGCGACCCGGTGAATCCCAAGAACGAGTTCTGGTGGTCGGATCAATTTCGCGCCATGCTGAACTACAAGGACGAATTCGACTTCCCCAATGTGCTCGATAGCTGGTCGTCTCGCCTTCATGCAAACGACAAGGGCTGGGTGCTCGACGCCTTTGCCAAGCACCTCGTCGACCGTACGGGCAAAACGCCGTATGACGTCGAATACCAGCTTCAGATGAAGGGCGGCGAGTATCGCTGGTTCCGCGCCACCGGCGCCACCATACGCGACAAAGACGGCATTCCGCTGCGGGTGGCCGGAGCGCTCAAGGACATTCACGACGAAAAAGAGACGTCGCTCGCCTTGGAGAAGCTCATTTCGGCTGCGGTCGACGGCGACCTCACCCAGCGCATCGACACCCAGCGCTTCGAAGGGTTCATGCGAACCATCGGGGAGCACATGAATCGCCTGCTCGATTCGACCGCCGACTCCTTCCGTTTCGTGAAGACGGCCATCGACCAGGTGGGCCAGGCCTCGAGCCAGCTCCGGGCCACCAGCGGCATGATGTCGGAGTCGTCGGTTCAGCTCAACCAGACGGTAGACCAGTCTTCCAACGACCTCTCCCGCGCCGCCGACGGCGTGAAGGCCAATGCCGAGAGCGCGGCCATGGCCAATCAGCTGGTGACCCACACCGCCCAGGCGGCGCGCGACGGCGAGCGACGTATGTCGGAAATGAATGGTGCCATGAGCGCCATCGATAGCTCCGCCCAGCAGATTGCTCGCATCATCAAGGTCATCGATGAGATTGCCTTTCAGACCAACTTGCTGGCGCTCAACGCGGCGGTGGAAGCCGCCCGCGCCGGACGCCATGGCAAGGGGTTCGCGGTGGTCGCCCAAGAGGTTCGCAGCCTGGCCGAGCGCAGCGCCAAGGCCGCCAAGGAGACCGCCGAGCTCATTGCCGATTCCTCGGCCAAGGTGAGCCAGGGCGTGAAAATCGCCGAGGTCACCCGACAAGCGCTCAGCGACATCGTGGGCAACGTCACCAAGGTGGTCGATCTGGCCGGCGAGATTGCTTCGGCCAGCGGCGAGCAGTCAAGGGCCCTCGGGTCGGTGAGCGGATCCATGCGTCAAGCCTCGAGCGTGGCCCAGGCGGGCAGCCAACAGAGCACCGAGATCGCCGCTGCGGCCGATGAGCTCAGCCGGCAAATGAAGGCGCTCAAAGAGCGAATGGACAAGTACCGCATCAACGCCGCCAAGGCGACGGTGGAAGCCGCGAGCGGCCGCATCGCCCTCACGCCGGAGCTCATCGAGCAGGTGCTGGCCGCCATGCAATCGAACTACGGACGCCATGAGGCGCCGAAGTCGACGCCGGCCCCTGCGCCCCCTTCCGCGCCCCCGCCCTCGGCCAACGGGCACAAGTCGAACGGAGCTTCTGCCCGCGCGCTCCTGCCGCTCGATCGCGACGAACGCGGTTTCGACGGGTTCTGAGCCCTCACCTTCGACCATCGAGCCGAGCACACCATGACCCGCGAGGACGACGAGAACCTGGGCTACTTCCTGGCCGACGCGGCGGAGGCCATCCGCGACATCGAGGAAAGCCTCCTCACGCTGGAAGGCGACCCGGCCAACGCCGCCGAGATCAACCGGCTCTACCGGGGAATGCATACGCTGAAGGGCAATGCCGCGTTCTTGGAGCTGTTGGCCATCGAGAAGGTGGCGCACGCCTGCGAAGACCTGGTCAGCCTTCCGCGCGACGCCGGCGTAGACTTCGACCTTCGCATGGTGAATCTGCTCCTCGAGTCGCTCGACAAGCTGCGCTGGGCGGTGGCCTTTCTTCAGGAACATCGCCACGGACCGACCTTCGCCGAGGTTGAGGACATCGTCCGGCGGCTCGGCGAGGCCTTTCGCGAGCTCGGCGGAGCTCCGATCGCCAAAGTGAATGCCCTCTTGCCGGGATTCACCATCTTCGACGACGTGGCACCGGTGGCCATCCGGGTACCTTCGCGGGCCGCAAGCGCCGTTCCCAGCGCCGTTCCCAGCGCCGTTCCCAGCGCGCGCGCGGCAAGTGTGCGGAGCCAAGCTATTGGCGCCGCGACAACCCAGGCCGCCGCGTCGCAGGCCGCTGCCAAGGACACGCCCATGGAGCGCAGCGAGTTCCTGCGCGTAGACGCCACCAAAGTGGGCGCGCTCATGGATCTGGCAGGAGAGCTGGGGCTGGCATGCTCGGCGGTCACCCGGCACCAAGGTGTGCTCGCGCACGACATCGACGGGTTTGCCGCGGCAGCACATCGTCTCGAGCTGCTGGTTCGGGAGCTGCAAAACGATCTCTCGTCGCTGCGGTTGGTCCCGGTGGCGCCGGTGTTCCAACGCATGCGGCGGGTGGTGCGCGACGCCGCGCGTCGCACGGGAAAAGACGTGGACTTCGTGGTGCTGGGCGAAGACACCGAGGTCGACAAGGTGATGCTCGATGCGCTCCAGGACCCGCTGGTTCACGTGCTCCGCAACGCGGTGGACCACGGACTCGAGACCACCGAGGAGCGCGCCGCAGCGGGCAAGGGGACGCGAGGCCGTATCGTCCTCTCGGCCAGCCATCAAGGCGGCGAGATCACCATCGAGGTGCGCGACGATGGCCGCGGGCTCAATCGTGAACGCATTCTCGCACGCGCCAAGGAGCGCGGACTGTGCGCCGAGAGCGCGCATCCCTCGGAAGACGAGATAGCCCAGTTCGTGTTCCTGCCTGGCTTCTCCACCAAGGAAGCGGTCGACTCCCTCTCCGGTCGGGGCGTGGGCATGGACGTTCTCAAAACCACGGTAGAGGGGCTGCGCGGGCGCGTGGTGCTGAAGAGCGTGGCCGGGCAGGGCTCTCGCGTCTCGCTCAATATGCCGCTCACGCTCGCCTTCGTGGAAGCCATGGTGGTGCGCGACGGCGATCGCCTGTTCGCCCTTCCCATCGAGAAGGTATTCGAGGTATCGAAGGTCGACGCGCGCCATCTGGTGACCAACTCAGCAGACCAGCAGGTCATGCTTCGCGTGCGCGATACCTGCGTTCCGGTGCTGTGGCTGGGCGAATTCTGGGGCGAAAAGCGCTCCGCCGCCGACCTCGAAGGTCGCCTGGTGGTGGTGGTGCAAACCAGCCGCGGAGCCCTGGCGCTCCCGGTCGACGAGCTCATTGGCAATCAGCAGGTGATGCTCAAGCCCCTTCATGGTCCCCTGAGCGCAATTCGCGCGGCCGCCGGTTGCGGCATGCTGCGCACCGGTGACGTAGCCATCGCCCTGGATTGCGACCGCCTCTATGCGTGAATCCGACAATTCCCCTTCTTCCGAACAGAGCCGCGGCGCGTTCGGGACCATTCGCGTCTGGGTAGAGCAGCAACTGGGGATTCGCTTCGACGACGAGCAGGCCAGTGTGCTCGGGCGCCGCCTGGCGATGGCCTTCGGAGGCGAGAGCTCGTTGGGCGATATCGTGCAGCGCCTTCGGGTGGGCGACCCCGCCACCGTCGCGCGCGTGGCCGAGGCCGCGTCCACCAATCACACGTTCTTCTTTCGCGAGCCCGAGAGCTTCGACGCGCTGGCGCGGGTGGTGGTTCCGCACTTGCCTTACCACGGCGAGGTGCGGGTATGGTCGGCCGCTGCGTCGAGCGGCGAAGAGGCCTATTCGCTGGCCATGTGCATGCGCGAGGTGACGCCGGTACCCCAACGACTCCGCATTCTGGGAACGGACATCAGTCAAAGACAGGTGCGCGCGGCCGAGGCGGGCGTCTACGACGCGGGGGCGGTGGCCAATGTTCCTCCGCGGTTTCGCCGCCACTTTTCGCCGACCTCGGGCGGCGCGGTGCAAATATCCGGCGAGGTGATGCGGCCGTGCGTCTTTCGACGCATGAACCTGGTGTCGTTTCCCTGGCCGTTCATGCGGCGCTTCCACCTAACGTTCCTGCGCAACGTACTTTACTACTTCGACCCTGCGGTTCGTCTGCGCATTGTCGAGGCGTGCTTCGACGCGACCGAGCCGGGCGGGTGGCTGTTCGTCGGGCTCAGCGAGCCCATGGTGGATCTGGTGTCGCGCTGGACGCCGAAGGGGGCTGGGATGTTTCGCAAGGAAGTGCGCCCATGAGCGCGGCAAGGGGGGAGCGGCCCATCCGCGTGCTCATCGTCGACGACTCGGCGCTGGCGCGGAACATCTTGCGGCGGGCGCTCTCGGCGGAGCCGGGCATCGAGGTGGTGGAGACCGCTGCCGACCCCTACCAGGCCCGCGATCTGCTGGTGCGCGAGCGTCCCGACGTCATGACCCTCGACATCGAGATGCCCAAGATGGACGGCATCACCTTCCTCAAGAAAGTGATGGCGGCGTTGCCCACGCCAACGGTCATCGTGAGCGCGCTTACCCACAAAGGCTCGGCGCTGGCGCTGGAGGCGCTGGAGGCGGGCGCGGTCGACGTAGTGGCGAAGCCCGCCTGCGACGTGGCGAGCGCGCTCCCGACGATGATGCGCGATCTGGTGGCGCGCGTACGGATCGCCGCACGGAGCAAGGTCTTTCGCCGCGTCGACGTCGATGCGCCGATAGGAGAGGAGGCGGTGGCCGCGCTGGGGGTCACCACCGATGCGGTTGTCGGCCTTGGCGCATCGACCGGCGGCGTGGCGGCGCTCGGGCGTATTCTGCCTCGTTTTCCCGCCAACTCTCCGGGCGTGGTGGTGGTGCAGCACATGCCTCCGGGGTTCACTTCGGGGTTCGCCGAGCGCCTCGACGGCCTCTGCGCCATGCGCGTATCCGAAGCGAAGGACGGCGATCGCATCTTGCGCGGGCATGTTCTGGTGGGGCCAGGCGGCGACCGCCATCTGGAGGTGCGGCGCGTAGGCGGCGAGTACCGGGTGGCGCTGGTGGCGGGGCCCCGCGTGTCCGGTCACACCCCCTCGGTCGACGTCTTCTTCCGATCTCTCGCGCGTTCTGCGGGGCCCAACGCCGCGGCGTGCCTGCTCACCGGAATGGGACGCGACGGCGCCGAGGGGCTGAAGGAGCTGCGCGCAGCCGGCGGCCGCACCTTCGCCCAGGACGAGGCGTCGTCGGCGGTATGGGGCATGCCGGGGACGGCGGTAGAGATCGGCGCCGCCGAGGGAGTTCTCGATCTCGCGCAGGTACCGGGGGCCCTCTTGGGCGCCCTGTGCGACCGCGCGCGACCGCTAGGGGTGGGCTTCCTCGGTGGCGTCGGCCAGCCGGGCGGCCCTTCGGCGAAAAGCCACTCCGAAGGTGGCGCCAAAGGCGAAGCCGAGTAGCGCGCCCGAGGCCACGTCGCTCGGGTAGTGCACTCCCAGGTAGATGCGCGAGAGGCCGATGGCGGTGGCCAGCGCGAACAGCCCCACCTTGCTGCGCACCCCCAGCTGCCGCGGCCAGCGGAATGCGAGGAAGGTCACGGTAGAGAAGCTTCCGGCGGCGTGTCCGCTGGGAAAGGAGTGATCGACGGGGGGCTGAAACATCATGTATAATGCATGTACATGAGGCAAGTATAGATACGGGCGGGTGCGGCCCACGCAGGCCTTGATGGCGAAGACCACCACCGCCACCACCACCACCACTGCCACCAGCTCGGCGACAAAAGGGCGCGTACGACTGCGCAGGAGAAGCGGCACGGCCACCAGCATCGTGAATCCGCTGCCCACCGCGGTGAGGAGCAAGCTCAGGTAGGTGAGCGCGCTGTGGGGATTCTCGCCGTGGAGCGCGCGAAAGATGGCCTCGTCGATGCCGAACACGATGGTGCTCAGTCGTCGAGCATGGCGCCGATGACGCCGAACAGCACCGCGCCGCCGATCTCGCCTGCGGCATAGCCTGCCGCAGGGGCAACCGCCGCGACGATCTGCATGTTCTCCCGGTGGTTCATCTGCCGCATGCGCATGGCTTTGCGCTCAGCCGCCCCGTGGAAGGCCTCCTGGCAGGCCATGCAGTTGCTCTGATTGTGCGGCGAGAGCGCGCCGCAGAAGATGCAGCTCACCACCAGCCACATGCGACACCGACCGCACTGGTTTTTGCCCCAGCGGCACGCCGTTCGACACTGCGGGTTGGGGCAGGGAATGGCGTATTGCGCCGCCTGCAGCGACACCGGCGAATGACAGAAGGAGCACTGGACGAATTCGCCGTCGTCGGGCGCCCCGCAGTTCTGGCACATCGCGCGCACGAGCGCGGCAGGAGGATGCATCGGGTTATGCTGCATGCTCTCTCGAGCGTACACCTTCGCGCGGCCCGGAGAAAGCCGCTGCGGGCGCGACTACTTCACGTCGAGGGTGAAGTGCGCGCCGCCCTTGTCGTGCATGTAGCCATCGCGGGTGCCGGCGGCGGCCACCATGCGGACCTCGGTGTCGAAGCCGTTTTGGGCCACCGACCCCTTGCCGTGCGCGAAGTTGGTGCCGCCGGTGTGGAGCGTGTGCGCCACGCTGTCGAGGTTTTGAAACTTGACGGTGAGCGGCAGCGCGTTCGTGACCATGAACTTGCCGTCGGCCGGACCCCAGATGTCCGGAGCCGCCGGCGTGGCGTTGGCGCCCATCTTGAGGCGAAGGGTGAGGATCTTCTCGGTGGTGAAGGTGACAGTCTTTTGGACCACCACGCTGCCGGCGGTGCCCTTCACCACGAACGGAACCGCGCCGCCCTTGGTAGACTTGGCGGTGAGCGTCGCCGACTCGCTGGCGTTCAAGGTGGTCTTGTCGAGCTTGCCGACGATGTCGGTGCCGAGCCCCTCGAGCGTGAGCGTCACCACCCCGGTGAAGCCGTTCTGCGGCACCACCATGATGGTCGCGGTCTTGTCTTGGTACAGCTCGCCGGTGAGGTCGGTGGTCATGAGCGTGAACGTTGGCGCCGCGTTGGTGTTGCCCGACGCGCCCGACGAGGTGCCGCCGCCACTGGAGGCATTGCCGTTGCCGTTGCCCTCGCCGCCGGTGCTCGGCGCGGTCAGCTCGTCGCGCCCGGGGTCGGCGTTGTCGCTGCAGGCAAAGGCAGTGGCGGTGAAACCGAGGACGCAGGCGATGGCGAATACGCGCATGGGCCACGGGTGTGCAATGAAGACGCCAGGGGCGCACGATGGCCCACCGCGTTGCGCGCCGCAGAGGGCTGCGACGTTTCGCCGCAGCAGCCCCCTGCTTTCGCGAGAATGCGCGTTTACACTGAGGGCGAAGCCCCGCAAACGCGCGGGGTCGCAGGCCCTCTGCGCGCAGCTCCTACGTGCCCTTACTCAAGGGCCGCCGGAGAAGTGCACGTAGAGCACGGGGATGGCCGCCCCCGCGATGGCGATGACCAGGCCTCGCCCGAGCAGGCCCTTGCGACCGGGGATCATGAAGAGCCCGGAAATGGCCAGGAACAAGAGGATCACCGCGTAGGTGTCGGCGATGTAGGTCCACGACTTCTTGCCGCGGTTCAAGTGCAGCCAATTGGCGAGCCGCACGAAGAAGCGCGGACGCTGCCCCTCCTCGTGCACGTGGCCGGTCTTGGGGTTCACGGTGACGGTGCGACGGTCGAAGGAGATCTCAAGCTCGTCTTCGCCCTGGCGAAAGACTTCTTTCGGCGCCTGCTCGATGGCGAGCTTCTCGCGCACCGTTCGGGCAATGACCTCGTCGTCACCGGCGAGGGGCCCGAGCTCCACCGTGCGCTCGAACTTCACGAAGTTGGCGTCGCCATCGGTGTAATCTGCAACATGATTCACGGCCAGGCCGCTCACCGCATAGATGACCGTGAGACCCACCACGAAGTAGCCGAAGTCGCGGTGGATGGCGCGCACCCAGGGCCGCACGAAGGGCTTCGACTTCTTCGCGGGCTTCGCGGGCTCGCTCTTGGTCGCCTCTTCCGGCCGCGCCTCGTCGTCAGCCATACCGCTCTTCCTTCCACGGGTCGGCGTGGTTGTGGTAGCCGCGCGTTTCCCAGTAGCCGGGGCGGTCGCTGCTCACGAAGCGAATGGCGGTGAGCCACTTGGCGCTCTTCCAGAAGTACAGGTCGGGAACCAGCGCCCGCAGCGGCGCGCCGTTGGCCCGGGGAATGGGGTTGCCCTCCAGCCGGTGAGCCACGAGCACGTTCGGCGCCAGGGCCTCGCGCAGCGGCACATTCGACGTGTAGTCGTGGGCCGACTCGAACACCACATGGCGGGCGCTGGGCTTCACCTTGGCGCGGGCCGCCAAGTCGGCAACCTTCACGCCGGTCCATTTGCTGTTCAGCACTGTCCACTTGGTGACGCAGTGGACGTCGCACACCTGCTCCACCTGCTGCATCGCCAAGAGGTCCTTGAACGAGATTTCGAACGGCGCCTCGACCTCGCCGTACACCTTGAGCCGGTGGTTGCCGGGTGTGGTGTCGCCTTCTTGGCCGCCCATGTCGCGGAGCTTGCGGAGCAGGTATTGGTTCGGCGGCAGGCGCGGGCGTCCGTCGGGCCGCTTGTCGCTGCGCGCCTTCTCGGCTTCCGCTTCTTGTGCGAGAACGTACTTTCCGCCCCCGAGCGCGGCGACGATGCCCCCCGCCGTGAGCGCGCCGAGAAAAGCGCGCCGCTTCATCGAGGGCGTCCAGATTCGCGGTTCGTGGTCTTCGTCTCGCATGGGCTTCGCTCCAGTGTCATTGTACCGCGGCCGCCGCGGCCACGACGCGTTTGCGTGGCCTTTCGCTGCCTCTGATCTACGCCGCCGCCGGGTTTTCGTTACGAAACGGCGCACATCGTGTAGGTGGAGGTGCCATGAAGACCCGCCCGGACCTGCGCGAACGCCTCGCTTCACCGGGGTTCACCCCCAGCTTGCGCGACGTGCCGGGGCTGCTGGCGCTCCTCGACGGCGAAGAGGCCGATGCGGCGGAAAAGGGCCTCACCCGCGTGGAAAAGGGGCTGGCCGGCGCGCTGGCCAAGGCGCTGCCCAATGTGGAACCGCCGATGGCCCGAGCCCGTGCGCTCCGCGCGCTCGGCCGCGTCGACCGCGGACCCGACGCGCAACCGCTCTTTCTCGATGCGCTGGGGTCTGCTGCGCCGTTGCGGGTGCGGCGCGAAGCCGTGGTGCAGCTGGGGAAATGCGAGACGAGCGAGACCATCGAGAGTGCTCTCTTGGATGTCTACAACGAGCTCGGCGCTTCCGAAGCGGCCGTCGGCGACGCTTCGGCGGCTTCGCTGCGGCGCGCGGTGGTCGAGGCCCTGGGCAAGGTGGGAGGCGCACGGGCCCGGGCCGCGCTCGCGGGAAACCCCGACGCCGGCAAGGCCTCGCTGCGGCTCGATCGCGCCCAGGTTCGCAGCGAAGCGGCCACCATCATCCTGGAGCGCGCCCCCGTGGAGCGCGAAGGTCTGCCGCTTCAGTTCACCTGTCGCAAGGGGCTCGAGCCGCTGCTGGTCGACGAGCTGGGCCCGGCGTTCCAGCCGAAGATTCTCGGCCCTTGCCGGGTCGGCGCGGTGCTCACCCAGCCGCTCGGTGCGGTATTCGCGTCGCGCTTGTGGAGCGACGTGGGCTTCTTGCTGGCGGGCAGCTCGGCCGGCGATGACGACGCGGTCTCCACCGCGCTCACCTCGGAGCTGGCTCGCACGGTGGTGAAGCGCTTCACCAAAGGGCCGGCGCGCTTTCGTCTGGGCTGGCCGGGCGGCGTGCATCGTCGGGCTGCCACCTACGCCGTGGCCGAGGCCGTGCGCGCGGCGTTCCCCGAGCTGCTGAACGATCCGCGCGAGGCCACCTGGGAGGCCATCGTGGGCGATCGCGGCGACATCATGCTCGCCCCCCGCGCCTGGGAGGATCCGCGATTCGTGTATCGTGCACTCGATGTTCCCGCGTCGTCGCACCCCACCATCGCGGCGGCGCTGGCCTGGCTCGCGCTGCCCACCGCCGAAGACGTGGTGTGGGACCCGTTCGCCGGCGCCGGCACCGAGCTCTACGAGTGCGCCAAGCGCGGCAGCCCCAGGCGGCTCATCGGGTCCGACAAGGACGCGGCGGCCCTGGAGGCGGCGCGGCGCAACCTGCACGGGGTGCGCGGGGTGGAGCTCACCCGCGGCGACGCCGCAACGCTGGCCCCCGCTGGCGTTACCTGCATCATCACCAACCCGCCCATGGGGCGCCGGGTGGAGCGGCACGCGGGCCTGGCCGATGCCCTCACCGACTTCATCCGGCACGCCCACGACGTGCTCTCCGCGGGCCGCGACGACGACACGTCGGTGTACTCGCGCTTCGTGTGGTGCTCGCCTTCGCCGCGGAAGCACCGGGGCGTGGCCGAGGCCGCTGGCTTTCGCCTGGTGTTCGCCCGCGCCCTCGACATGGGCGGCTTCGAGGCCGAGCTTCAGGTGTGGCGCGCGCGGAATCAGGGTACGTCGCCCGCTCGCCCACCCGCCACGCGCACGGCGCCCCGCGAGGCGCCCGGCCGCAGCGGGAGCCGTGGCCGCCCGCGGCGCGACCGCGACTGAATCGCGCCACTTTTTGAGCTACTTTTCTCGGTGTTCGTGAAAGAATCGGGCGTCCCATGGTGTGCAGCAAGTGCGGAACCGAGCTCATCGGCTCGAAGAAATTTTGCGCCGCGTGCGGCGCGCCCGCGGAGCCGGTGCGCGAACCCGTTGCCGCGCCGCGCAGCCAGGTCGACCCTTTCGCCTCCACCTCCAAGCCTGTGAACCAAGAGCGGGCGAGCTCCTACGGGCCGCCCCCGCCGGTTCCCGACGCCGCGCAGGCCCCCACCGCGCCGGCGGCCCCCATGGGCATGGGCCTCGCGGGTACGCTTCCGGTCTCGCCGCTCGCTTCGAGCCACTTCGATCTGCCTTCTTCCGACGGTCAGGGGCCGTTGCCGCCTCCCGCGATGATTTCGCCGATGCCGCCCCGAGTGCCGTCGCAGCCCGATGTTCCGCCCCCTTCGGAGCAGAAGGGCCAGCCGGGCACCGTGGTCATGGCGTCGATTCCGTTCTCGCAGATGGCCAAGCCCCCGTCGGCAAACCAGCCAGCGGCGCCTCCCGCCTCTTCCATGGCGCAGCCTCCGCGGCCCGTGCAGTCTGCACCCAATTCGCCCTACGGCGCAGCGCCGCCGGTGCAGCCGCCGATGGCGCCCTTCAATCCGCCGCCGCCGAGCGCCTACAATCCGGCGCCCGCGCAACCGCCTCCGAGCGCCTACAATCCGGCCCCGGCGCCCGCGCAACCGCCGCAAGCCGCCGGCTGGGGTGCGGCCCCGGGCTACCCCGCCGCTCCGGCGCCTCCCGCCCCCGCTGCCTTCGCGCCCGGCACCCGCGTCATGGTCACCTGGTCCAACGGCCAGCGCTACCCCGCCACCGTGTGGCAAGTGTCGCAAGGTCGCTGCCTGGTCGCCTTCCCCGACGGCCAGCAGCACTGGGTCGACGTTTCGTTCCTCGCGCCCGGCTGAGCCTTCGCGTGCCGCATCTCGACGAGGAAACGTTGCGGGAGCTCACCGAGCGCTTCATTCCCTTCAATCGCTTCTTGGGCATCACGCTCGGAGCCGTTCGCAAGGGCTTCGCGCGGTTGGAGCTGCCCTTCCGCGACGAGTTCGTTGGCGATCCCATGCGGCCCGCGCTCCATGGTGGGCTCATCTCCACGCTCGCCGACACCGCCGGAGGCGTCGCGGTGTGGACGCACACCGACGATCTCGAATGCCGCGTCGCCACCATCGACCTTCGTATTGACTACCTGCGCCCGGGCCGTCTGGAGCGACTCATCGCCGAGGGTACCGTGGTGCGCGCCGGCAATCGCGTGGGCGTCGTCGACATTCGGCTCTTTCATGCGAGTGGCGAAGGCGAGACCATCGCCACCGGCAAGGGCGTCTTCAACATCGTCAAGCCGAAGAAACCCGCGTCTCCGCCGCCCATCCTTTGAGGTGTGCGCGAAACGGAGCGTGGCGCCTCCCGCTGGGGCCTGCGCTGACGTGAGGGTGTTAAGGGACGAAATGTCCCACCGTGGCGCTTTCGCCACCATGGGCCATCCGAAGTCATCCGCATTTCCACAGGTTCTGGCGGGTCGCGCCGCGGTACGCGTCTTGCCCATTGCGCGCTGTGCTTCACCCTCGGCGCCGCCCTAACCTACGTCTTCCCGCGGGCCAGGTACCGCTCAAGATCCTCACCGCCATGCTCGCCGCGGGCGCGTTGGCGGTGTTTTCGCCGCTCCTGCCGGCCATCATCTTCGGCGCATTCTGCGCCATCGTGGCGCACCCCTTGGTGGTCCGCCTGCAAGGCCACTTTCGCGGGCGGAAGCGGGTGGCGGTGGTGGTGACCATGCTGCTGGTCTCGGCGGTGGTGGTGCCGCTCGCGCTGGTGGCCATTGGCGCCTCGTCGGCCGCGGGCGACCTATGGAAAACAATGCATACTACACCCTCTGCCAAGGGGGCGCTGGAGCAGCTGGTGCAGAGCGAAGGGGAGGGGGGCGCAGGTCTCTCTTCGTGGAAGCAGGGCGTGCAGCTCCTGCGCGAGCACGGCGCCTCGAGCTTGAAGGTGGCCACCACCGTACTGGGCGCCGGCGGTTCGGCCGCGCTTCAGTTCTTCGTGGCGGTGGTGATGGCGTATACCTACCTGGCCGAGGGCGAGACCTTGCTCCGCTGGATCGTCTCGCGCAGCCCCCTTCCCACGCGCGCCACGGTGCGCCTCGGTGAGGCCTTCGCCGAGACCGGCCGCGGCATGCTGGTGGGTATGGGAGGCTGCTCCCTGGCGCAGAGCGTGGCGGCCACGGTGGCGTACCTGGCCCTTGGGGTGCCGCGCCCGTTTCTTCTCGGCGCGCTCACCTTCGTGACCTCGCTCATTCCCAGCGTGGGCACCGCGCTGGTGTGGGGTCCGCTGGCGCTGGGGCTCGGCCTCACCGGTCACTGGGGCAAGGCAGCCATCATGGTGGCGCTGGGCGTGCTGGTGATCGGAACGATGGACAACTTGCTTCGTCCGGTGCTCGCCAAGCGCGCGAAGCTCAACTTGCCCTCGTCGGCGACGCTCTTCTCGATCTTTGGCGGCCTGGTCATCTTCGGCGGCTGGGGCATTCTGCTGGGGCCACTTGCCGTGCGCTTGGCGGTGGAGGCGCTCGATCTGTTGCGCGAGCGCGGTGACGAGTCCGCGAGCTCCGGTCCGCCGGTGCTCGCTCCCGGCAATGTGAAGCCGAGTGACGACCCACCGGTTCCGACGACCGACGCCGTCGCCTCCGCGGTCCCCGGTGGCGACTGACGCCGACTACTTCAGCGGCGGAAGCTCGGTGATGGTGGCGGTGGGCGTGGCCAGTGCTTCGCCGTCCTTCGCCATGCGGTCGGCGCCGCCGGTGCCGGGGCCCGCCTTGAGCGCGCAAAGCGCGTCACGCGACTTGGCCTCGGTGACGATGATGCGACCGGCGCCCCCGCCGCCACCCCCGCCGCCCGCCAGTGTGGGAGCGGCCGCGGAGCCCGTCGCTGCGCCTGCGCCGCCCACCGCCGCCAGCTGCAGGCAGTCGATGGAGGCCTTGACCTGAATGTCGAGGGTGCCGCCCGCGCCGCCGCCTCCGCCGCCTGTAGCCTTGGCTCCGAGCGTAAACGGGCCGGCAGAGCCGGAGGCGTCGTAGGTGCCTTTGCCGGTGACGCGATCGGCGCGGATCCAGATGGCGCCGCCACCCGCCCCGCCGGGCCCGCTTCCGTCTTCGAGCGAACCTGCGCCGCCGCCGCCCCCGAGGAACACGGCCGCCTTGTCGCCCTTGAGGGCATCGCCGCCGCGACCTCCGAGATCGGCCGTGGCGGCGTCGAGGGTGTAGCCGCCCGCCCCGCCCGCAGTGCCATTGCCGCCGCCGCCGCCGCCGGCCGCGTAGCAGCCCCCGCCGCCGCCGCCATTGCCGTGCGCCGGTGCGCCGCCGAAGAGCGCGGTGCCGTTGGTGGGGCCAAAGAACGTGCGCAATACACCTTCACCCTTGTGCCCGTATCCGTCGTCGGGCTTGCCATCGGCGTTGGTGCAGTTCTTCTTGTTGGTGCCCTTGATGGCTCCGCCGCGGCCGCCGCCGTGGGCCGTGACGCTGCCCTCGATGGTCGCGGTATCTTGCACCATAAAGGCCACGATGCCGCCGATGCGCCCGTCGAAGGGCATGGCGTCGATGGTGCCGTTGGTGGTGACCTGCAGCGATTTGTACTCGGGCAAGAGCACCGCCTGGATCTCGTCGGCGGTGCCCGCGAGGCCCACCGCAGCGTCGAGTACCAGCACGTTGTCGGCGCCGGCCTTTTCGATGCCCAGAATGCGCCGCACCGCGTAGGTTCCCGTACCGTTCGCCATGGCGTCGGCGGTTGCGGCCGCTCCGGAGCTGCTCTTCCAGAGCAGAACGAGCCGCCCCGGGTCGAAGTCGCTGGTGTCGGTGGGCTTGGTCTTGTCGGCCTCGATGTTGGCGTTGATGACTACCTTGGTGGCCTCGGCCATGGCCGGCTGCTTGAGCGACGCGTAACGATTGACGATCTGCAGCGCCGAGATGGTGACGTCGCCGCTCTGGCCGTTGCCCATGCTGGTCGACGGCGGTGAAGCGGGGGCGTCGCTCGCGGCGTCGCCTCGGGCCTTTCCCGCATCGACCTTGGCCGCGGGCTCCGGCTCGGGCTCCGGCGCTCCGCCGCCCACCAGCGTGATCCCGCAGGCCCAAAGGCCCATGGCTCCCAGTATTACGAGGCCCGCGCGTTGCATCTCGCGCAGGCTACGCGAACGCGCGCGCAAGGACGAGCCCGCCCTTCAGGCTCCCGCGACGATCACCGCGACGAGCCGGCCGCTCGCCTCGCCGTCGCGGCGAAAAGAGTGATAATCTGCGGGGTTGCATCGCGTGCACGCGCCCACGTCCTCGATCGCGTCGTCGGCCAGGCTCAGCTCGCGAAGCTGCGCGCGAACTGCTGCGCGGAGGTCTACGTAGGCCTTGGGCGATGCCCGGCGCACCACCACCGAGGGGGCGCTCACGGCGGCGATGCGCTCGGCCACGTCTTCGCCCACCTCGAAGCAGCAGGCGCCGATGCACGGACCGATGGCCGCCACCAGGCGCGATCCATTGCGCGACGCGGTGAGCGCGGTGACCGACGCCTCCAAGATGCGCGCTTCCACGCCCCGCCAGCCCGCGTGCACCGCGGCCACGTGGCGGGTCTCCGGGTCGGCCAGGAGGATGGGCACGCAGTCGGCCACGCGCACCGCCACCGCGTGCCCGGTCGAGCCGCGGCCCACCAGCGCGTCGGCCTCGTCTCGCTCCCGCGCAGCGCGCTCGCCTTCGCCCTCGAGGACCCGCGCCCCGTGCACCTGGCGCACCTGGTAGAGCTGCGCCGGGTCGAAGCCCACCGCCGCGCCAAGGGCCGTCTGCGCCGCCTGCAACTTTGCCGGGTCCCGGAGGAGGGCGAAGTCGCCCGCGGGCCGGAGCGAGAAACCGTGGCGAAATCCGTGCTTCCCCAGGCGCGCACTTTGGAGGACGAAACCCATCGAGAAATCGTGTATCACGAGCGTGCGATGAAGCCTCAGGATCCGTTCATCGGTCGGGACATCCTCGAGGGGCAGTTCCAGATCGTGCAGAAGATCGGGGCCGGCGGCATGGGCACCGTCTACAAGGCGCTCCAGCCGGAGATGAACCGCATGGTGGCGGTGAAGATCCTGCACCCCAAGCTGGTAGACCGCAAAGACATGGCGTCGCGCTTTCGTCGCGAGGCCCGCGCCCTTAGCCACCTGACGCACCCCAACACCGTGCGCGTGCTGCTGTACGGCGAGCTCGACGACGGTTCGCTCTACATCGTCATGGAGTACCTCGACGGCAAGAACCTGAACCAGCTTGTGCGCCAGACCGGCGGGCTGCCGCTGGAGCGGGCGGTGCCGATTTTGGCCCAGGCCTGTGGCGCGCTGGAAGAGGCCCACGCGGCCGGAATCATCCATCGAGATTTGAAGCCCGAGAACGTGTTCGTCTGCAAGCAGGGCGGCATCGACGACTTCGTGAAAGTCCTCGACTTCGGCCTGGCCAAGGTCACCCAGCGCGAGATGCGGCCGGGGTCCATCGTTCTCACCCAGGAGGGCATGGTCTTCGGCACCCCGGAGTTCATGAGCCCGGAGCAAGCCCAGGGAAAGAAGCTCACACCGGCCAGCGACATCTACTCGCTGGCGGTGATTCTGTACGAGGCGCTCGCCGGCAAGTTGCCTTTCGAGGCGCGGGGCGCCATGGAGTTCCTGCAGATGCAGGTCTCCGCGCCGCCAATTCCCCTGAACGAGCGCGTCCCCGGCCGCACCTTCCCGCCCGCCGTGTGGGCGGTAATGGAGCGCGCGCTGGCCAAGGAGCCGGAGGCTCGGTATCAAACGGCAGCAGCCTTCGGCGACGCCTTGGTGACCGCGTCCACCGGTCGCGCTCCGCGGGTGCCGCTCGCGACCGCCGTGCTGCCCTCCGCGCCGGCGATTCCGGTGGCTGCGTCGCCCGCGCGCAGTGGCACCGCACCGATGGCGGCTTCCGCGCGCGGCGATTCGCCGCTGGTGGTGGCCGGCGTGCCCCGACGATCGAGCCCGATGGTGCTCGCGGTCCTGCTGGCCTTCGTGTTGGGCATCGGCGTGACCGTGGTCCTCATGCGGGCTTTGCGCTGAACGCCCGTGGCCTCTGAACGCCCGCCGAAGCCTCCGACCGGCGATCTCCCGAAGAACCGCCGGGAGGTACCGTCGCGCTGGGGAATCGAAAGCACCCCGCCGCGCGTTTCCCGTCCGTCCATGCAAGAACGTCCGGGCTCCCCGGCCCCCCAAGACGCGCTGCGCGGCCTTCCGCGCTTTCTCTCGTTCACGTGGAAGTGGTTCAAGCGCACCACGGTGGTCGCGCTCGTGCTGGGCGTTGCCGGCGCGGTCGCTTTCTGGCTCTACGTGCGGAGCATCGAGGCCGAGCTCCCGGCGGTCACCGATCTTCGCCACACCTACAAGCCGCCGCAGGTAACGCGCGTGCTCGCCCGCGACGGCTCGGTGTTGGCCGAGCTGTTCACGGAACGGCGCACGCTGGTCTCCATCGAGACTCTGCCCGATCACGTGAAGCGCGCGGTACTGGGCGCCGAAGACGCGACGTTCTACGAGCACGAGGGGCTCAACTACCTCGGCATCATGCGCGCCGCGTACGTGAACCTCCGCTCCGGCGAGGTGCGCCAAGGCGGCTCGACCATCACCCAGCAAGTGGTGAAGAACATTCTGCTCGACTCGGAGCGAAGCTACCGCCGGAAGATCCGCGAAGCGGTGCTGGCGCGTAAGCTGGAGCAAGAGCTGAAGAAGGACGAGATCCTCGAGCTCTACCTGAATCACATCTACTTCGGGCACGGCCGCTACGGCATCGAAGAGGCCTCGCGCGATCTCTTCGGCAAGTCGGCCAAAGACATGACGGTGGCGGAGGCAGCGCTGCTCGCGGGCATCATCGCGTGCCCCGAGTCGTGCACCCCTCGGAAGGACCTCCGGAAGGCCCTGGAACGGCGCGGTCGCACATTGCAGCGCATGCTCGACAAGGGGTTCATCAATCAGCCCGTGTTCGACCAGGCCAAAGACGAGCCGGTGCGCCTGGTGCCCGCGGCCGAGAGCACCAACGAGCTGGCGCCCGAGGTGGTGGCCATCGCTCGCAAGATGCTCCACGAGCTGGCGCCCGAGCGGAGCGCCCAGGGCGGCTTCACCATCACCACCACCATCGATCCGAAGATGCAGGCGCTGGCGCGAAAGTCGCTGCGCGACAACCTCGCCGCCTACGACAAGCGCCATGGCGTGCAAGGAGCCTTCAAGGCGCCGCCGCCACCGCCCACCGACCCAAAGAAGAAGGCGCCGCCGCCCTCGCGCACGCCGCCCAAAGACGCGCCCTTCGAAGGCCTTCCCAGCTTCGAGACCCACAAAGTGTACGTGGGGGTCATCGACGCCGCGAACGACGAGGCCAACACGTTCGACGTGCGCGTCGGCACGGTCATGGGCATGGTGAAGCTCGGGGACTACGAGCGCTACAACCCGGCCAAGCTCAAGGCGAGCGCCTTCGCACCGCGCGGCGCCAAGGTGCGGGTGAGCCTGCTCTCGCCGCCGGCCGTGTCGGCCGACCCGGCGAAGCCTGCGCCGCGCGTGCCGCTGCGCCTGGAGTCGGGACCCGAGGGCGCGTTCGTGGCCATCGACGTGAAGTCGCGCGACGTGCTGGCGCTGGTGGGCAACTACGAAGCGGCCGCCGGCGGCCTCGACCGCGCGACGCAATCGCGGCGGCAGCCGGGCTCCACCTTCAAGCCCATCGTCTACAGCTACGCCATTCACTCGCGTCGCTTCACGCCGGCTTCGCTCATCGACATCAACCCCAAGGCCTTCGGCGACTACAAGCCTTCCAACTACGAGGGCTGGACGGCGAAGGATCCGCTGCGGCTGCGCGAAGTGCTCGCCAACTCGGTGAACGTCGGCGCGGTGCGGGTGCTCGAAGACGTGGGGCCGCAAAATGTGGTCGATTGGGCCAGCGCGCTGGGCATCACCACGCCGATGAAGCCGGATCTCTCGCTGGCCCTTGGCAGCTACGAAGTGGAGCCCATCGAGCTGTGCGCGGCCTATGCGACGTTCGCGGCCGGCGGTGTGTACGATGCGCCGCGGCTCATCAGCAAGATCGTCGGACCCGACGGCAAAGAGCTGGAGCTCAAGCAGCGTCCCCCTGCGCGCCGGGTGCTCGACGAGGCCGAGGCCTACGTCATCACCAGCATGATGACCAGCGTCATCGACCACGGTACCGGTACCCGCGCCAAGGCATTGAACCGCCCGGTGGCCGGCAAGACCGGCACCAGCAACGGCTCCAAGGACACCTGGTTTGCCGGCTTCTCGACCGACATTGCCGCAGTGTCGTGGGTGGGCTACGACGACGGCAAGCTGCTGGGCGGCGCCGAGGCGGGTGGCTCGACCGCGCTCCCGGCGTGGGTCTCGTTCATGAAGGGCGCGCACGATGGAAAGCCGGCGGTAGACTTCTCGCGCCCGGCCGGCGTCGTGGTGGTGAAGATTGACGCCAAGACCGGCAAGCTGCCGTACGCCGACGATCCCGACGTCATCGACGAGGTCTTTCTGGAGAAGACCGAGCCCACCGACGTCAGCGAGATCCCCGAGCCCGACGCTGGCGCGCCGACCGACGCCGGCATTCCCACCAGCTTCCCCGACGTGTACCTGCCGCCGCTGCCCGACGATCGCCGCTAGCTGCACCAGGGGGTGTTGCGGCCGGCCGGCTATAGAAACGGGCACCGAAGGGGCGTAAGCTCAAACCTGTCTCGTGACCATCCGCATCCTCCCCTGTTCGGCCCTGCTTCGGCGCTGCGCGCTCGCGTTGGCGCTGGGAGCCTTGCCGTGCGTACATGCGTCGCCGGCCCGCGCTGCGAGCGCCATCGGCACCGTCGCGCCGGATCTCGCCAAGGCGCTGGCCACCGTGCCCAAGGGCGCACTGGTCATCGCAGCGCCGCTCACCACCGACATGCCCACTCCGCGCGGCGACGAGCTGGCGGTGCGGGTGGCGACGCAGGTGGCCGGCAAGCTCGACGGTGCACGCGTGCATAATGCACCTTTATCGCTGTCGGCGGCGCACGCTGCGGCGGCCAAGTCGCCCGCCTTCGTGTGGGTGCAAACCGAGGTGAAGAAGGGCGAGCTGCGGGTCACGGTCGACGCCTTTCCGGTGGTCACCAACAGCTGGGACCGCCTGCGCCGCATCTCGCCGCCGCCGCTGGCGCACGCGTTCGCCTCGCGCCCGGCCGACGCCGAGGTTCGGTCGTTCTACCCGCCGGTGCTGCTGGAGCAGTCGAAGGTGCACAAGGCGCGGCACGGCGAGGGCGAGGTGCTGGCGATGGCGTGCGGCGATCTCGATGCCGACGGTGGCCTGGAGCTCGCGCTGGTGACCCGCAACCGCGTCTCGGTCGGTCGCCTGCGCGGCGGCGGTTACGTGGTGGAGCGCGCAGCCCCCTGGGCCACGCTCGCCAAGCGCGTGCCGGTCCCGCTGCGCGAGCCCATGGCCACTGCGTTCTTCGGTCTCGATGGACTCCTGGTGGGCCTCTCCGATCGCGGCGGGGTGCGCCTCGATGCGGCCCTCGCGCCCAAGGATGCCTTGCGCGGCCTTCCCGTGAGCGCGGCCGCCGGGTGCGCTTCGCTCTCGCCCGAGGCCTCGGCCTTCGACGGCATGGTGCTGGCTTGCGTGCCCCCGCCGGCTCCACCGGTGCCGGTGCCCACCAAGCCGGCGCCCGCGGGCAAGCCCAAACCGCCAGTTGAAGATGGGCTCGTACCGCCCACCACACGCTTCGACGCCTTCGCGGCGCTCGATCTGGTGTCGAAGGATGGCACTACGAGCACGGTCATCGCCGCCCGCGAGCCTGGCGGCAAGCTGCGGCTCCGGCGCGGTGACGTTACGCAGGTGCTCGAGAACGTGGGCGCGCAGATGCTCCTCGCCGACCTCGACCTCGACGGCGAGCCAGAGATCGTCTTCTCGCAAGACACCGGTGACGACGCGCTCACCATTCTCACCTGGACCAAGAACGGCTTTCAACAGCGGCTGCGCGTGCCGGCGCCTACGGGCATTCGCGCGGTCGCCGCCTGCCCTCCGGAAGAGCGCGGCGTGCCGGCGATCGCACTCGCAGTGGGCGCAACGTACAGCGCCGACCCGGCCAAGCCCGGCTTGCCGGAGGTGTGGCTTGTTCGCTGATGCGGCGATCTCGCGCCGCGCTGCGCTGCTCGGCGCCGCGGTGGTGGGGTTCGGCGTTTCGGCCGCCGGCCGTGGCCGTACGCTCCCTGCCGGTCGTATGAGCTTTCGCGTGCCGTGGCCCCTGGGGAGCATCGATCCGCATCGCATCGAGGACGCAACCGCCGCGCTCTTCGGTGACGCCCTCTTCGACACCCTCTACGCGCGCGACGATCAGGGGAACTTCACGCCTTCGCTGGCGGAGTCGGAGCCCACTTTCGAGGGCGGGCTGGTTCACGTGCCCATCCGCGAAGGCCTGCGCTCGGCCTCGGGCAAGGGCATCGACGGCAGCGACGTCGTGTTCTCGCTGGAGCGCGCGCGAAAGCTCGGGGCCCGCGCCTGGTTCGCGGAGCTCCCGGCTACGCGTCTTCAGCGCGGCGGTATCGCCTTCTCCGCGAAAGATGCCACAGCGATTCCCAAGGTGGTGCGCGCGCTGGCTTCGCCGCTCGCCGCCATCGTGCCGCGCGGTTTCGACGCCGACTCGCCCGACGGGACCGGTCCCTTTCGCTGGCGCCGCCGCGGCGACGGTTGGGTGCTGGCGCGCAATCCCTTGGCGGCTCGCGGCCCCGCCTACCTCGACGAGATTCAGGTGTTCGAGGCGGCCGATCTTTCAGCGTCGCTCCGCGCCTTCGAGACCGGCAAAGACGATCTCGGATGGCTGGGCATGGGCCTCCACGAGCCGCGCCCGGGCGCGCGTCCGTTCGATCTGGGCGCCGTGGCCTGGGCCGTCTTGCGCACCGGAAAAGATGCGGGCACCTGGGACGTCGCCGGCACCGCGCAGCGTTTGTGCGATGGCTTGCCTCACTCGCGCCTCTCCTACCTCGGTCTCGGACCAGCCTGGCCCGGCGAACGCGAAGAAGGGTGGGGTGGTCCGCCCACCGCGCTGGTGGTGCGTGAAGACGCGCCGTGGCTCGCCGAGCTGGCCCGCGCGGTGGCTGCCACGCTCTCGCGGCCGGGCCACGAGATCTCCGTGCGCACCACCAGCGAAAGCGAGATTCGAACGCTCCGCAGCTCACGCGCCTTTGCGCTCATGGTCGACGTGGCGCGGCCGCTCTTTCCTGGACCCCTGGGTGCACTCGCGGCGCTCGCCACGGCCGACGATCCGGCGGCTGCGGCGCAGAGCATCTTGCGGCCACCGCGCTTCACCTCCGACGTTTCGCCGCGCGTGCTCACGCGCACGCTGCGGTTGGGCGTTCTCGGCGAAGTGCGCGTGCAAGGCGGCCGCGCGCCGGATCTGCTGCTCCCGGCCTTCGCCGTGGGCCCCGGCGCCGACTTTCCGGCCACCCAGCGAGCCCGCAAGTGAGGCTCGCGCCGCGGCTCGTGCTGGCGTTCGGCTTCTTGGCGGCGGTCTCCGTTGCCGGCCTGGGCGTGGCGGTCCGTCAAGGCGAGCAGACCAAGGCGACTTCCGACTTCAACGCGCGGGTGAAGCGCGCCTGCGTGGAGCTCACCAAGGAGGTCACGCGCCAGGCGGAGCGCGACGCGACGCTGGTCGACAACGCCTGCAGGCCGCTCGAGCTGGTCGATCGGGTGGCCGTCGAGATCGAGTCCGGACGCCTCGACGAACATCGCACGCGGTTCTCGCAGCTGGTGCCGCCCCGGCGCGTGGCCTACGATCTCGACGAGCTCATCCTCGCCACCAGCAAGGGCGACATCATCGGCGCCGATCCACGCTCGCTCCTGGGCACCAGCGCCAAAGACATCGAGCGGCAGCTCGCAAAAGACACCCAGCGCTTCGAGCTGCGCACCGAGGGCACGCGGTCGCTGGTGTCGCGCTGTCGCTTTCGCATGCAGGGCAGCTCCGGCTCGGTGGGGCTCATCGGCGGCCGTAACCTCGACCCGCTCCTGGCGCGCATCGGCTCCACCCTCGACGTGGGCGTGCAGGTGGGCGAGAGCAAGAGCGAGCTCCAGAATGTTGCCCACGATACGTGTACACTGCACGATGATTTCGGGCACTCGCTCCCCATCACCGTCACCAAGTCTACCGAGGAGCTGCGGGCCAACATCGAGCGCATCGACCAGCTGGTGCTGGTGGCGGCGCTCATCTCCACCGGCATCGCGCTGCTCTTCAGCATCATCCTGGCGCGCAGCCTGGGGCGCCCCATCGCCGAGCTGGCGCGGCAAGCGCGCAAGGTGGCCAGCGGCGACGCGCGGCCGCTGCGGGTGCAGGGCTCGGGCGAGATTCGCGAGCTGGTGATCGCCTTCGACACCATGATCGAGGATCTCTCGAAGACGCGTCAGCGGCTTGCCGATGCCAGCCGGGTGGCGGCCTGGCGCGAGGTAGCGCGTCGGGTCGCGCACGAGGTGAAGAACCCGCTGGCGCCCATTCGCGCTGCGGTGGAAACCCTGCGGCGCCTCCGGGCTCGGGAAGATCCGGCCTTCGACGAGTACTTCGACGAGGCCACGCGCACGGTGCTCGACGAGGTGCATCGCATCTCCAACATCGTCACCGAGTTCACCCGCTTCGCGCGGCTTCCGCGGCCCAAGCCGCAGCCGGTGGATCTCGCGGAGCTCGTGGCTTCCATACTTACGCTCCACAAGGCCGACTCCGGCGTGCAGTTCGAGGCCATCGCCGAGTCGCCGACGCCGAGCATTCGCGCCGATCGCGATCAGATCGTGCAGGTGCTCACCAACCTGGTGCAGAACGCCACCGACGCGCTCAAGGGCCAGAAAGACGCGCGTGTGACCCTTCGCACTGGCATGGCAGGGCAGGGGCACGTCTTCATCGCGGTGTCCGACAACGGCGCGGGCATCGATCCAGCCATTGCCGAACGGCTGTTCGAACCCTATGCCACCACCAAAGCGCACGGCACCGGTCTCGGCCTGGCCATCGCCCAGCGCATTGCCCTCGAGCACGACGGCGAGCTCGTTCACCTCCCCGGCAGCGCCTTCGGTCGGGGCGCTACCTTCCGGCTCACGCTGCCCATCGTGGGCCCCCCCGAAGCGCCCCCCGATTCCTCCGAATGAGCTTCAGTTCCCGCCCCTTTTTCGTCATCCTCGAATCATGAGTGAGCCCGTTCTGGCCCAAGCGGTGGTCCGCGAGGAGGTCTCGAGCCCGTTCGACCGCGTGAGCCCTTCGGCGAAGCTCTTCGTCTGCCTCTCGGTGGCGTTCATCTCGTGCCTGCTCCTGGGCGACGTCATCGGCGGCAAGAACATCGGAACGCCGCTGGGACCCATCTCGGTGGGCATCGTGGCCTTCCCGGTGACCTTCTTGCTCACCGACGTGGTGAACGATTTCTACGGTCGTCGGGGCGCGCGCTTTCTCACGTTCCTGGGCTTCGGCGCCGCGGTGGGCGCATGGGCGCTGCTGCAGATCACCACCGCCATCCCGCCCCCGCCGGACCCCAACGACACGTATTTCACGCAGGCGGAGTTCATCAAGATCTTCGGCGGGAGCGCGCGCCTCTTCGTGGCGTCGATCATCGCGTATCTCATCGGGCAATTCCTCGACATCTACGTCTTTCAATTCTGGAAAGCCCTCACCCAGAGCCGGCATTTGTGGCTCCGCGCCACGGGGTCTACGCTACTGAGCCAGATCGTGGACACCGTGGCGGTCAACGGCATCTTCTGGTTCGGCAAGCAAGACGTCGGCTGGATCGCCCGCAAGGGGCTCCGCGAGTACGGCATCAAGCTGGTCGTCGCCATCTGCCTCACGCCGGTCATCTATGCTCTTCACGGCGCCATCGTCCGCTGGATGAAGCTCGAGCCCGAGAAGCACGAGACCAGGACGTAGGCCTGAGGCCCGGAGCCTACTTCTCTTTGACTCACCCCCGACCCCCTCTCCCTGTAGGGCCCATCAGGGTGAGGGGGGTGAGGTGGCAAGTCAGGGCCACACGCCCAGAACCGCGATAGACGCTCCGTTTGTTTTTCTGCAACAAGAACCATTGTAAAGGCAAGCGCAG
>JBBQWQ010000019.1:0-132809 GCA_038210445.1 Polyangiales bacterium | reverse complement strand
ACGCACTTGAACGGCGTCATCGCGCTTGCGTTCGACGACGACGGCGGCGTGTACATGCTGACCGGAGGCAAGGAGATCTGGCGTATCGACACCCGCCGAACGTTTGCGGTGGACAGGACCAGTCCGAGTGGAAGCAGGACGAGGGGCTCGTTGCTACGCTCGTTGGTAAGAAGTGGCGTTCGTCCTTCGGGTATGAATGCGCTTACGACGCCAGTGGCGACTTGCTGCCCGATGAGAAGTCAAACTATACTCATAATTACGCCCCGAACCCGTTCACGATTCGCCACTTGCTTCTGGACGTACTCGCACACTTTTTTTTATGGATCTTGGAACGATGAAAAGGGTTTGACGACCGTGGTCGAGTGCGAATAGATCTCAGCCACTTTCTCCTCGCGCTGGTCATTGCTGGCCAGTGGCTCGCGATCCTTGCGACCTTCGTGGGGGTGTCCAAGCAGTGGCGGCACGCGAGCCGGCGTCACCTGCTCTGGGCGGGGGTGAGGGGATTGTGCATTCTTCCGGGCGCGCTCTGGTCCGTCTTGTGCGGATGGGCACTATGGACATCGGGGAGCGTGGATGTGAACACCCAGAGTTCGTTCTGGGGGGCGCCCGGCGCAGTGCTGGGCGGAGGGCTGCTGTCCATTCTGGTAGTTCAGGATGACATGGGGCCGGCCCCGCTTCGCACGCTCGCCGCGCTGCAGTTCGTCGGATGGGGCTTCTGTCACCTCTTGCTGTTGGTCGCCATCATCTCCATGTGACATGGGTGCAGGTGCTGTCCGACGCCCAACGCTTCATCGACTGGTGAAAGCCGGAGCGGCGCGCTTCAGCCATCGCGATCATCTCGATGCCTTCGCGATGTGGAGCGTCGAGGAGGATCCCGACGCGCTGGCGCGGGAGATCATCCGGCATCGTCGATCGTAGGGTTCACCGCACGTTTGCGGCGGGATGCGCAGTGATTTCACGCTCCCGCCGTTGACTGGACAACGAAAGGGTATCGGTCATGCTGATACCATGCGTCCCCGCGAAACGTTGGAAGCCTTCGATGGCTACCTCGCCGCCCGGGGGCTGCGCTTCGAGGGCACCGTCATCGGGGAAGTCGGCATCACCCTGAGGGATCTGGCTGGGAAGCTACACGGCCTTTGGCCGAACCGTCGCGCCAACCACGCCGAGGTTGCACGCCGGGCCTACGCATCGTTTGCGAGACGCCATGAGGTCCCACTTGGCACGCACGACACAAAACGACTGCGGCGCCGGGCTCTCGCCGGGCGCCGCGTGCACGCGCGTTCTCAGCTCACTGGCAGACGAAGTCGTCTTGCTTGAGCGTGAGGCTTAGGCTCGGAATCGAGAGCGACTCGCCGGTGCCGCCGGGGAAGTCGAACCCATCGCCCTCTTTGAGCGGGTAGAACAAGCACGCTGCGGTGAAGTCGTTGGTGATGGGCTTGACGATCTTGCCAGCAAAGCCGGAACAGAACTTGTCTTTGCCGGTGGCGGTGAAGCGGCCGTCGAGGGTGAGCGGCGCGATGGTGATGTCGCTGCCGCTAAAGGGGTTGGCGGCGCCGGCGATGTCGATGGACGCCGAGGTTGCCTTGAACTTGCCCGTTGCGTCCACCGGGGTGGCGTCGAAGCTGAGCGGAATGCCGGTGGTCTCGGTCTTGGCGAAGGAGCGCGCCGTCACTTTGAACGGATACAGCTTCAACGTGATCTTGCCGCCGGAGGCCTCGGGCACGAACTCCGTCTCGGTGTAGAAGCGCAGCATCTTGTTCAAGTTGCCGGCCATGAGGTCGGAGTAGCACGACGCAAAGTAGTTGCCCTTGATGGGGTCTACCGGCGGCTTCGCGTCTACCGGGCCGGAGTCGACCACGCCGGTCTGCCGGTAGCTCTCGGTCTTCGAGAGAAAGTCTTCGTAATCCTGATGCGCGTCGGGAAGACACGCAGAGACGAGGACGGCAACGGCAGCGGCACAGAGAGCGATGCGCCCGAACGCGGGGAAGGACATGCAGGAAGAAATAGCAGGACCGCGCGACAGAAACCAGAGACGAGACACATCCCCGCAACGCGTCACCAAGACGCACTGTTGCGCGTCGCCCGTTGCTGCAATGCGTTAGCGCTGTCGTCGCGAGGAGGCACTCGATTTTCTAACGCCCACGCAATCGAGCTGAGTATGCTGCGAGCATCTTTTCGCGCGCGCACGGCTTCGATGCATGCGCGCTCCCCCGCTCCTCGGAGAATTGTATGCGTCGCACCTTCGCTCTCGGTCTTGCAGGTCTTGGGTTCGCAGCCGCGGTGACGGCGTCGGGCACGGCGAGCGCCAGCGGGTACCTCACCGCTCGCTTTGGCTCCGACCAGGGCACGCCGTCCTCGCCCAACACCTTCGCGGTGTACTTCAACCCCGCAGCTCTCGGCGGCACCACCGGCACCACCATCACCGCCGACGCGTCGCTGGTGCTGCGCTTTGCCAGCTACGAGCGGTCGACGGCGGCGCTCTCGCCCTCGAACCCGAGCCGCCTCAACGATCCCGACTACGTCAAGGCCAACACCGGCAAGGCCACCCTTACCAACGTGCTCGCGCTCCCGTTCCTCGGCATCAACACCGACTTCGGAACCAAGAACCTGCGCGCCGGCTACGCGTTCTACGTGCCCTTCGGCGGCCTGGCCAACTGGGACCGCCTCGACCAGAACGCCAACCCCAACGCCCCTGGCGCTGCCGACGGCCCGCAGCGCTGGCACAACATCAGCGGCCAGCTGCTTTCGTTCTACAACACCTTCGCGCTGGCCTACAAAATTGGCCCGGTGAGCCTGGGCGCCAGCCTGAGCGGCATCATCCACACGGTCTCCACCGTGCGCGCCCGCAACATCAACGGCGACGACGACACGGTGGGCGGCGGCAAGCTCGCCGAAGGTCGCTCGCTCATCACCGCCTCGGGCTTCAACCTCGGCGCCGCCTTCGGCGTGTACTACGAGGCCGAAGACAAGGACTACCGCCTCGGCCTTTCGTACACATCGCAGCCCGGCTTCGGCGAGACCAAGATGACGGGAGAGCTCGAGCAGACGCTCGCCTCCGGACCCAAAGGCCAGGTCACCAAGGTCAACTTCCTCCAGACCTACCCCGACATCATCCGCCTCGGCGCCGCCAAGAAGCTCGGCAACAAGTGGGAGATTCGCACCGACTTCGAGTACGTGCGCTGGTCGGTGTTCGACAAGCAGTGCCTGGTGGCCGAAGGCAAGAGCTGCGATCTCTCGGTGGCGCCTGCGTCGGCAGGCGGCGAAGCGGGCCGCCCCGGCTACAACCCCACCGGCGACGTCATCCTCAACGTCCCCCGCAACTGGAACGACTCCATCGGCATGCGCCTGGCGCCCGCGTTCTTCCTCAACGAGAACATCGAGCTCTTCGCCTCTGTGGGGTTCACCACGCCGGCCGTTCCGAAGGCCACCATCGACGCCTCCACCATCGACTCGCTCCGCTTCTACGGAACCCTCGGCGGCAAGTTCAACCTGGGCAAGCACGTGAGCCTGGGTCTTAGCTACAACCACATCGCGTTCATGACCGTCGACACTTCAGGCCAGTCCGGGCAGCAGGGCTTCGCGCAGCAGTCGCGCTCCCCCAGCGCCGAGGGCAAGTACAAGTCGCAGATCGCTATGTTCAACGCGAACGTGAGCTACACTTTCTGATCGGCGGTCGCATCTTGCCGTCCCGGAGGTCTCCATGAAACGCCTTAGTCTCTTGCTCCTCGCTTCTGCGGTGGCTTCCGCCACCGCCGGGGCTGCTTGTTCCAGCTCCACCGCCACCCCCATCAACCTCGATGGCGGCGCCGACGCCGCAGCCGAGAAGCTCACGCCGAGCCAGGCTGCCACCGACACCCTCGAGTCCATCTACGCCGACCCGGGTGCGCTCACGAAAGACGCGGGCAACCGCGGCAAGATCCTGAAGTTCGCCAAGGACGCCGACATCAGCAAGGCCGACCTCCAGGCGAAGCTCGACAACAACGGCTACAAGGGCACGCCCGCGAGCTCTGGCGCCACGGTGTACCGCGTGCTGTACCAGACCGAGCGCGGCGACGACGCCGGCTCGCCGGGCTACTCCAGCGCCAAGATCTACATTCCCGATACGCCCGCGGCCAAGCAGTCGCCGGCGGTGGTCATCGCCAGCGGCACCCGCGGTCAAGCCGCCGCGTGCGCTGTCACCAAGCAAGACCCCAACGCCAAGGACCGCGCGCTCCTCATGGCGTACTCCACGGTGGGCGCCGGCATGCCGGCGATCATCACCGACCTTGCGGGCTACGCCAACTACGGCGGAACCAAGAACCCGCAGAGCGCCTACGCCCTGTCCACCGACGCGGGCCGCAGCATGCTCGATGCGGCCCGGGCCATCCGCAAGCTCTTCCCGGCGCTCTCCGACAAGGTGGCGCTGGTGGGGCACTCGCTCGGCGGCCACACTGCGCTTTCGGCGCTCGCCCTCAGCAACACCTACGGCGCCGACGCCACCATCGCTGCGGTGGCGGTGTACTCGCCCTTCTGGATCCCTCAGCGCTCTTGGGGCACCATCCTCAACAAGAGCGTGGCCCAGTCGCTCGGCCTCACGGTGCAGAGCTCGCTGCTCACCTCCGCGGTCGCCGTTTGGTATCACTACGGCCACGCCGAAGTGCAAGACGGCCCGGGCGAGGGCCTGAAGCTCTTCAAGCCCGAGAAGCAGGCCGCCGTAAAGTCGTTCGTCGACAGCTACTGCCTGGGCGCCCAGGGTGGTCTCGATGCGCTCGGTGTAGAATACATCACTGAGGCCTTCGACCCGGCGCTCGTTACCTCGCTCGCTTACGCCGCCCCCGGCCTCAGCGACTGCGACGCCGCCGACGCCACCTGCAACAAGTGGATCAAGCGCTACCTCGACGATCGACCGCACATGACCGGCGCTGCCGCCTCGGTGCCCATCTACGTGGTGTACGGCGAGAAGGACACCACCATCGCCCCCGACCGCGCGGTGTGCGGCTTCGATTTCCTCGCCAAGGACAAGGCGAACTTCAAGGTTTGCTACAAGAAGGGCGAGGACCACAGCACCATCGTCGACGTGGGCTCCAGCGATGTCTCCGCCTGGCTGCTGGCCAAGACCACTGGCGCAGCCGAGCCGACCACCAGCTGCGATGGCGACGTGACGGCGCTCACCAAACCGTGCGCGTCTCCGCCCCCCAACGACTGAGCATGCGGCATTCGCCTGCGGAACTGCGGGTCTCCCGAGCTTTTCGCTCGGGGGACTCTCTTCTTTGGAGCCTGCGATGACGCGCAAGCCCTGGCGCAACCTCGCCGGCTCGGTGGTCGACCGCGCGATCATCCTCGCGGGCCAGGTGCGCAACATCGGCCCCACCCTGCCCAACCGTCTGGGCGCCACCGAGGAGGCCACCGCGTTCTACGGCGCGCCGGAGCATCGCCCCGACGCGCGCTTCTTTCCCGAGCCCCCGGCGATCGCCCCCAAGCGCGTGCGCATCGCCGACTACGACGGCGTCGACGTGGAAGACGCGACCTGGCCCAGCGCCTTCGAGCCGCTGGCCCTTGGCGTGGTGCGCGAACGGTACCTGTCGCGGGTGGAGAACCGCACCGTGGTGGCGCGCATGCACCTGCACCGCGCACCGGCCAAGGTGGCGTTCGTGTTCGTGCACGGGTACCTCGGCGGCCACTGGCTCCTCGAGGAGCGGAAGTTCCCGTTCCGGGCCTACGCGCAGCAGGGCGCCGACGTGGTCATGCCACTCCTGCCGTTTCACGCGCTGCGCGCCGATCCCTCGCATCAAGGCGCGCCGCTCTTTCCCGGGCACGATCCGTGGATAACCGTGGAGGCGTTCCGTCAGGCGATCTTCGACCTGCGCGCCACCGTCGCGTTCTTGCGGTCCCGCGGCGCGGAGAAAGTGGCGCTCCTGGGCATGAGTCTGGGCGCCTATCTCGCGGCGCTGCTCGCCACCCTCGACGGCGATCTGGCGGGCGTGTGTGCGCTGACCCCGCTGGCAGCCCTGGCCGACGTTGCCTACGCCAACGGCGAGCTCGGCCGGGGCGAAGAGGCCGCCCACCTGCGCGATCGGGTCGACCATCTCTTGCGCGTGGTGAGCCCCCTGGCGCGCGCACCCAAGGTACCGCGCGAGCGCCTGTCGGTCATCGGCGCCGAGGGCGATCGCATCACGCCCCTGAATCAGGCCGAGCGCCTGGCGGCCCACTGGGGCGTCGAGCTCACCCGCATCGAGGGCTCGCACATTGTCCCCTTCGGCCGAAAGGACGCGTTCCGCACCTTCTTCGCTCGGGTCAGCGCCTTCTGAACGCGCAAGGCGACCACGCTCGCGAGAGCTGGGTCGCCTTTGCCATCGTGGGATGGTCGGTCAGAATCGCTCGACCGTGATGTCGCCGCCCGCTGCGCCCGTGTTGCTGCCTTCGATGGCGAGCGTCCCATGGTTCGTCGCTGCAACGTCGACAACCGCAGCGTTGGGGCCGTGGAAGGCGACATTCGACAGCGCCAGGAACGTGCCGTTGCCGGGCATGCCGCCGACGAGGACGCTGGGGTAGCGGAATGAGCTGGAGGCCGTACCGGCGACGTGGCTTTCCGGGGCCCGCGTCGCGTTGTGAATGTGGACGTACTCGAGCCGGTTCTTTGCCCAGGTGGAGTCGGAGAAGGTCACGCCGGCCCATCCGGACTCGGAGATCCCTCGGAAGACGATGGGCCGACTGGCGGTGCCGATGGCGGAGAGCCCCGACGCACCTCCGTCGACTGCGAGGCTCGACCCGCCCACCATCTCGAAAACCGCCCCCGCGTCGATGGTGAGATGGGCATTGATGTAGACCATTGCGCCGCCATCGCGCCCACCGACCCGATAGATAGCGGGCGAGAGGTCGGGCCAGCTGGCGTCGTGGGTGATGGGCAGGAGTATGCCGCCTTCGATGCGCACCAGGTTGGAGGGTCCGTTGCCGTGGAACGAGTTGCCTGCACCGCGGAGCGCCGACACCGCAGGCGCTTCGGCCCACGCTGCGCCGTCCTGGTTGTCGTGAATGTCGACGCGCTCGAACTTGGTAAAGTGCGCAGCGCTGTCGAGGTAGAGGCCGAAACGGGTCGAGCCGCGAATCTCCGCGTCGGTCAGCTCCAGACTTCCACTTTGGCTCCGATCCGACTGCAGGCGCATCCCCGCGGCAACGTCGGGCCCACCGACGTTCTCCACCAGGGCAAAAGAGATCACGTTCTTGGCGTTGTTGGAGCGGATCGAGAGGCCGAGCCAGGACCCCGACTTCTGCTGCCAGCCAGTGAACACGATCTTCTTCTCGGGCGTGCCACGCGCAATCAGCGCAGCGCTCGGGAGGATGCGGAGGAGGCCCTCGCTGTCTCCCTTGATCACGGTGCCGGGAGCGATGGTCAGCTCGGCGGGACTGTTCACTTCCACCAGCGCGGTCAGGCGCACACCGTCGGGACAGGTCTCCGGGCTCCAGGTTTCGCTAGCCTTGATGGGCCCGCTCTTGACGCAAGGTCCATTGGGTTCGGCACCGGACGTCTTGCTGCGACCCGACGACGTGGAGTCTTCCTCGTAGACGTGCGGGTCGTCGGAGCCGGAGAAACAGCCTTGGAGGGTCGCGCCGAGGCACAACGACGAGCCGACCATGAGGTACGGAGTGAGCGAACGAGGGAAGTTGGTCATGGGGCCCCATCGGCCGCCCGGCGCGCCGGTTGTGTCGAAATCCCGACGAATTTCGGTCGTGCGCGGGGGTGCGGCAATTGACCGCGCCCCCTGCGGCCCGCACATCTTGATTCGCAAGGGGGGGTCCGCCACAGTGAACGGCATGAAGCGCACGATCTTGGCGCTGGCGTGTGTGGGCTTCGCGGAGGCGGGGTTGGCCGCGTGCAGCGACGATCACGACCACGGCACGAGCAGCAGCAGCGGCACCGTTGCCACCGACGCGAAAGACGTTATTTACGACGGCGCCACCGACGAGGCGTTGCTCGAGCTCCTGGGCGCCAAGGTGGTGCCGGGCAAGGCCTCGAAGTCTATCCTTCCCGCCGCCGGGCAGAAGCTCCCGAGCGCCGGCGCGATTCCCACCTTTGCCTGGGATGCGCCGGCGCAGGCCTTCTTGCCCTCGCAGCTGCTCGCGCCGCCGCGCGCTACGACGCGCTCCGCGCTGGCGCAGCTGTTCTCGTTCGAGGGCGTGGCAAGCGCCCATGGCACGCCCACCAACGGGCTCGCCTACTTCTTGGTTTTCGGCACCGCCAGCAACGCGCGGCTGGTGCGGGTGTTCACGGTGAAGAATACGTACCAACCCACCGCCGACGTGTGGGCGCGCCTCACTGGCGCCAAGGCCCCCATCAACCTGGTCATCACCGCAGCGGTGTTCCAAGACAACCTGGTCGCCAAAGACGGCGGCCCCTTCGCGTCGCCCGCGGTGACGTTCACGGTGGAACCATGAGAGCTCTGGCCCTGGCGCTGTGTCTAATGAGCGCGGCGTGCGCGAGCGCCGATGGCGGCGCGACGACGTTGAAGACCGATAGCGATCTCGCGTCGGACACCGGCGTGTACAAAGTGCGCGCGGTGCCGGTTTCGCCGGTAAAGCGCGGCGCCAACGACTTCTCGGTGCGGGTGGTGCTCCCCCAGGGCGCCAAAGTGGTGGGCGCCACCGCGTTCATGCCGGCGCACGGGCACTCGAGCGATCCGCCGTCGATCACCGAAGCTGCGGACGGCTCGTTCCGCGTCGACCACCTGGTGCTCTTCATGGGCGGCCGATGGGAGATCACGCTCAGCGTGGCCGGCGGCGCCAAGGAAGACCAGGTTCGTTTTGGTGTCGACGTTCCGTAGGTCGAAGGGGCGCATTCGCGTTGGAGTGGCGGCGTTGGCCTTCCTGGCGGTAGGCGCCGTGAGCGCGCCGGCGGCGGCGTGTGGATCGTGTCGGGGCCCGGTGGGGCCGGGGGCGACGCTGACGGCGCCATGGCAGCGGTGGGGGTTTTCCATCATGCAGATGGTCCGGGTGGCGCACGGGCAGTGGGTACCGGGGGCCGGCTATCGAAAGTACGAGAGCGGCGAGAGCGATCGCGCGCTCGACTTTGCGTTCGCGCTCGGGGTGCGTCCCATCGCCAACCTCGAGGTCGCGGGGTCCATCGGCTATGGCAGCGAAACCGTGCGCCTCACCGACTACTACGGACGGCGCGGCTCCGTCTCCGACGCCACACTGCGCGCGCGCTACGAGATCGTCCAGGAGCCTTCTCTCACCTATCCCGACCGCACCGCGTGGCCGGCTATCGGCGTCAGCGTCGGCGCGCGCCTTCCCACCGGCAGCGTCGATCGGGTGCAGGCCAACGGGCCCAGCACTGGCACCGTGGGCTCCACCGCCACCAGCCAGGGGCTCGGCACCACCGAGCTCTCGGCCGCGGTCGACGTCCGCAAGACCTGGGGAAAGCTGCAGCTTGCAGGCATCGGAGAGGCCGCCTACCGCTTCGCCGACGAGTCCATCGGCCGGTCCCGGCAGCTCGGTCCGCGGCTCTTGGCCCGCGCACTGGTGCTGGGCTTCGTCTCCGAAGAAATCACCGTCGGCGGGTTCGTCGACATCGGCTGGGAGGGGCCCATCGGCTACGACGGCAAGACCATCGCCGACACCCACTCGCGCATTTCGAGCATCGGCGCCTCGGGTTCGCTCAAGCTCGAGGGCGGGTTTCGTTCCGGGCTCTCGGTGACGTACAATCCCCCCTTCGGCTTTCTGGGCGAGAACGCCACCGGCACCGCCGGCCTCCTCGTCTTCGTGGGCTACGCCCGATGAACAAGCGCCTCCTCGTCCTTCCGCTCCTCCTCGCGTGCACCACCGGCGACGCCGGCGAAGTGCGCGTGTACGACGCCTACAGCGGCCCCGAAGCTTTTCCCAATCGACGGCCGCCCATCGTGCTGCCTTCGGGCGATGTGGGCTTCGTGTCGAACTCGCGCTCCGACGACATCTCGGTGATCGATCTCCAGAAGAACGTGGTCATCGCCCAGCCGCCGGTGGGGCGAAACCCGGTCGACACCGACAGCCCCCACCATCTGGCGGTAGACCGCGAAAAAGGTGCATTGTACACAGTCTTGTCGTACCCCGCGGTGGCGGCCAGCGGCCCCCACGCCGCCCATGGTTCGAGCCAGAAGCTCGGTTACCTGCAAAAGCTCTCGCTGACCGATCTGTCGCTCGTGGGCGAGGTGCGGGTCGACGAGAACCCGGGCGACGTCGTGCTCTCGGGCGACGGACGCCGCCTGGTGGTGAGCCACTTCGACTTGGTGCGCGCGCGGCTCTTCGACAGCGAGCCGCGCGCCAACCTGATCATCGCCGACCCCGACCAGCTCCTGCCCAGCGGCTCGCCCGATCCGGTGCGCGTCCGGGTGTGCCGAGCCCCCCATGGCGTCGCGCTCTCGCGGCCCGACGGCAAGACCGCCTACGTGGCGTGCTACGCCGACGACGCCATCGCAGTGGTCGACACCACCAACCCGGCGGCCACGCCCACCCTGATTCCGCTCGGGCAGGCGCTCACCAAGGGCGATACTCCGCTCTTCGGCCCCTACTCCATTGCGCTTTCGCCCTCCGGGAAATGGCTGGCGGTGGGGAACACCGAGTCGAAGGACGTCATTCTCTTCGACACCGCGACCATGAAGCCCAAGGGCCCAGCCATCGCCACCGGCGGCGCGGCGTTCTTCCCCGCCTGGTCGGCCGACGAAAAGCGCCTTTACGTGCCCACCCAGAACCCCGACGGCATCCGGGTGGTCGACGTCGACGCGGGCACCGTGGTGGCTTTCCGCGCCTTCACCCTGGACGAATGCCAAAAGCCCCACGAGGTGGGCTTCCTCTCCGATTCACGTGCACTTTACACGGTATGCGAGGGCGATCAGGTCTCTCCCAGCGTGGTGCGCACCCTCGACCCCACCTCGCTCGACCCGCTCGCGCGCATCGCGGTGGGCGCCTACCCAGACCGCATGGTGGTGGTGAAGGTTCCATGAAGCGCCGCTGGTTCGCCCTCCTCGGCGCCGCCCTGCTGGCGTGCACCAAGCCCGACGATCGGGTGGTGCGCGGCACCGCACTCGACCACGGCGCGGCGCTCTTCGAAGACCCCAAGGCTTCGCCAGCTACCGTGAACTTCGCGAGCTGCGCCACCTGCCATCGGCGCGAGCCCGGAGAGCGCCCGGGCGAGCTCCTCACGGGCGGCACGCTGCGCGGCGTCACCAGCCGGCCCCGCTACTGGGGCGGGCAAGACAACGATCTGCTCACCTCCATCAACCACTGCCGCTACTTCTTCATGTCGGCCCGCGACGACTGGACGCGCGACGACGAAGAGGCGCGCGCCATGTATGCATACCTGACGAGCCTCGACGCCAGGGCCGAGCCGAAGGAGAAGGAGGCGCAGCCGTACGTGGTGCAGAAGGCCATCGTCGATCTCCCGGCCGGTGATGCGAGCCGCGGCGTCGACGTGTACGCCAACGCGTGCAGCAGCTGCCACGGCGCAGCGAGCAC
Organism: Polyangiales bacterium; assembly: GCA_038210445.1. Classification (GTDB taxonomy): domain Bacteria; phylum Myxococcota_A; class Polyangia; order Polyangiales; family Polyangiaceae; genus JABFRG01. Next base: position 121,346 of record JBBQWQ010000019.1, on the reverse strand, counting down.
GGGCCGCGGAAGGCCCAGCGAACGAGCGCCGATTTTGCCGCAGGAGTCCGTGGAAGCGCACGACTATCTCGGCTCCACCACCGAGACCCGCAAGGCGTTCATCGAGAAGATTCGCCACGGCGGCTTCCTCGGCTACGGCGGCACCATGCCGCCTTTCAGCCAGGCGGCGCTCTCCGACGCCGATCTCGGCGCGCTCTTGGCTTTCCTCAAGCTGTACTGATTGCGCGCCTCAGGGCTCGCTGCGAACACGCCCCACGGTGCGAACCGCAGAGAACTCACTGGCCATGGCCTGCTCGGCGGCAGTGAACACGCCGGTGAGCTCGGTGAGCGGCACGTGGGCCGCAATGTGCTCGGGCACGGCGATGGAGAGCTCGTGGCGCGCCAGGTACGGATCGCGCGGACGGCTGCGCTCCTGACGGATGCGCGCCTCGTCGACAGCGGCGCGGACGTCTACCGGCAAGTAGGTTTGCCACACCCGCGCGTCGATGGCGGCGCGCACGTCGAGCGGCGTGAGGATGGCCCGGCGCGTGCCCTCCTCGGCGCATGTTCGCTCGGCCAGGAGCGCGCGCAAGAACCAGGCGATGAAGGCTTGGTGCGAAGGCCCATCGTCGTGCCAAGGCATCCGCTCCCGGAACGAGGTCCAGAACTCCGACACCGGTCCGTGCACCACCAGGTCTCGCGGGTCGAAGACCTCCTCGAAGCGCGGCGCCGAGACGTCGCCCGCTTCCATCACCGCCGCCATGAGATCCGCCTGGAACTCCGGGCTTTTGTGCCGGGCCGTCGTCGCTGGCAGGCCCGTCAGCGACGCCGTGATCTCTTGCCGCAAGTCCGGACGATCACGAAACCAGCGCATGCGCGCATGGGCGCTCCAGCGCTGCCGGGTGAACTCCGGCGTCCACCAATCGAAGGTCATGACCCGCAGCTTGCCCATCATCTCGCAGACGACCTGCAAGGCCGGCGAGTGGGCCAGCTTGGTCTGCGCTTCGTCGCGCAACATCTCGTCCGACGCGCGGAACGACTCGGCGGGCGCCAGCGCGATGCGCCCGGCTCCGGTCGACCCATTCGCGGGCGGAGGCCGCGAGACACGCTCGCTCCGAAACTCTTCCAGCGGCACGATGGGTCGGGCGCGCATTTGCCGCGCTTCACTGCGATGGGCGCTGGCGTTGCCAGCGTTGCGAAAATCGAAGGACGGAGGCGGCGCGGATGCATGTTGCATGTTCGAAAGCTCCAGGTTCGGGAGCTTCTCTCGCAAGACCGTTGCCAAGCGAACTTCCGTGAATTTGCCGGGATTTACGGGTACCGGCGGCGTCAGCGAGATGACGCTGCGTCGCCCCCATGACGCTTCCGTTGCGCAGGCGTCGCTGGATACCTCGCGATCCCCGGTGAGGGCCGTCCCACGCATACCCCTGATGTAGACATCAATTGTTTCCAATATTTACACGCGCACGCGGGTCGGACAGAGCATGGCGCACCACGTGCAATATGGGTGGGATGCTCCGAACCACCTCGCTCCTCGCGGCCCTCGTCGCGCTTTCCACTGGCCTCAACGGCTGCGCGCTGGAGGGGGAAAGCGACGAGACGGCGCAAGACGAGTCCGAGGTGAAGAAGGGCAACGACACGGGGCGCCGGTTCGAAGTGCTCTCGCACAACGTCGGCGGCGGCGCGGAGAACGACGGCGGCGCGGCGGGAATCGCCTACACCTTCTCCCGCATCGATGCGACGAAGCCGAACGTCGTCATGCTCGAGGAGGTCTGTCAGGCCCAGGTCGACGCGTTCAAGGCGAGATACCGGGGCTGGAGCGTGCTCTTCGCTCCGATGACCACCAACGAGGGAGCCACCAAGTGCGGCGGCACGCCGAAGGGCCAGCTCCTCGCCTCGCCGCACGCAATGACCGAGGAGATCCGCAAGGACCTCGGCGACCCCGACGGGGTCAAGTCCTTCACCCTGCTCTGCGGGGAGGTGTCGGTTCCAAACACCAAGCGCAACGTCCTCGCGTGCGTCACGCACCTCCACGCCACCGGCAATGACGCCGCGATCGCCGAGGCGGCGCGAAAGAGGCAGGCCTGGCGCATCGCCGACACCCTCGACCCGCGCGTCAACAGCGGCCGGGCCGTCGTTCTCGCGGGTGACTTCAACGCCAGTCCGGGGCGCGAGCCACACAACTACCTTTACCGGTTGACCGCCTCCGGCAAGCCCAATGGCGGAAAGTTCGACGAGGCCGATCAGACCGACGCCGACCGTGAGAAGTACGCCAAACGGGAGGACGTTCGCTGCGCCGCGGAGGCCTGTCGCTCTGGCGAGGCAACCATGGCCGACAACAATGCCAAGCTCGACTTCGTCTACTTTTCGCACAACCGCGTCGTCGGCGGCAACCTCGGCGCCGAGGTTGCCGGCACCGGCGGGTCGGGCCACAAGGTCTATCACGCGTGGGCGAAGCTGGACCTCTGACGGTTCCCCGCGACGGGCGCACTGCGGCGAGCCAAAGGCGCTGGAGCTTGGCATAGCCGAGCGCCGTCGCCCAACCAGGGTGAGCCGAGTCGGCGGCGCCCAAGCTTCGCCCACCCCGCGGCCCCAAGCGGCTCCCACGCGCAGTCGTCGTCGCGCAGACGCCGACATACTCGGAGCCTCTCAGAAAAACTGGAGGCTCCCGCCACAAGCGAGCCAGGTGCTGCGGCAGTGCGCAAAGGTTGGGGGCGATCTCGCGTCTATCGCGGCTTCGGTGGCACGCCTCAATGCCCTGCCCACGCCGGTCGATGGTTCGTGCTTCGTCGCCTCCCTCCCGAGGCCACTCAGCGTGGTGGCCACCACCGGCACCATCAGCGCTCAGCCCGCAAGCGGTGCGCAGAGCCCGCGGCTCTTCTTTCTGTTGCCCAAGTTGGTTGTCAGCGCCGTGCCGCAGGGTGATGGCAGCAAGCTCCTCGAGTTTGGCGAGTGGACGACCACGACCCGCACGCTGAAGGGCGAAGTGGCCTTGCCGATTGTGGCTCCCCTCGCCCCGGAGGCACCGTTTGCCCGCGTGGCTCGTGGCAACGGCCAGACCGTCTGCGGCGTGTGCCATCGCGGCGAGGAAGCCCACCCGTCGATCGCCAACGCGTACGTGTCGGCAGCCTTCAAGCCGGAGCTGGGCACGTTCGTGACGGTGACCGCGCTCAAGAAGATCCATGATGTCTGCGTCGTGGAGAACGATCCCAGCGAGCGCTGCACTATGTTTCACGCGCTCTTCGACTTCGGCGAAGTGAAGGCCGGCGCCTTCGCCCCCGACGTGGCAACCTTCAATCAGTGACGGGCTGTGGTCGCATACCGAACGTCGCTTCAGGCTGAAAGGCTCCGACGCGCGCCGAGCTCAAGTCGCGGGTGCAACGCGCCGACGGCTTCGTCAACCTCTTGCGCAAAAGGCTACTTCGCGTCCTTGCGCGCGACGCAGGAGACGCTGCTGAAGGGGTAGTTGCCGCAGTCGGCGTTGGGAGTCTGGATGACGATGCGCCCACGGCCACCGGCGGCGCCGCCGCAGGTGGCTTCGCCGGTACCCGGCGTCCCGGCGCCACCCGGCTGGGGGCTGGTCGACTTGCGGCTGCCGGCGCCGCCATGGCCGCCGCTGGCGCCGCTGCCGGCGCAGATGGCGCCGAGGCCGCCGTCGTCACGATCCGGAAGGGCCGCAGCGGTCCAAGCGACGCCCGCGCTGTCGCGGCAGCCACCGCCGCCGCCGCCGCCGCCGAACACGTCCACAGTGGAGCCGTTCGTGGTGTCGAACACGAAGTCTGCGCCCTGCACCCACACCGTGCCGCCGGCTCCGCCGCCGAAGCCATCCGGGCACGTGGTGTCGGTGGATGCGTTTCCACCGCCGCCGGTGGCGTTGATGTTGGCGTTCCCGATCATGCGAATGCTGCCGCATAGCGACACCAGCTGCACCGCGCCGCCGCCGCCGCCGCCTTGCCGACACGCAACGCTGGCGTCTCCACCGCGGGCGCCGCCGTTGCCGCCGCCGATGAGGCGGGGCGCCGCGATGGCGGGGCCGCCCGGCTGCCCGCAGGCGCTCGCGCCGGGCTCGGCGTTGCCGCCCCCGCCACCGACCGAGGGCGCGTTCCCGTCCGGGTGCGGACCCGGCCCGAGCACGCCGGGTCCATCGAAGGCGCCGACATCGAGAATGCCGGTCCTCTGGATGGTGATGTCGCCGGTGGCGACAATGGCCAAGGCACGGGAGCCAAAAACGCCGAGATGGGCGCCCTCTTGGATCTCGAAGGTGGACGCGAAGATCAGGCAGTAAGGCAACGCGGGGGTTGTCACGTAGCACCGCGGATCCTGGTCGGTGTTGAGCTCGTCAGCGACGCCCTCCGTGGCTGGGGTCACGATGGTCACCGGCCCCGGCGGCGTAGTCACCGTGGGATAGCCCACGTTGTTGGCGACCGTGAACTTGGCGAGGCACGCGCCCACCGCATGTGGCTCCGCGCTGAAGCCAAGCGGCAGTGGAACGATGTCGGGATCGACGTCTTTGGCGTCCACGTCGGCCACGCCGCCGTCGACCTCGGTGCCGCCATCGCCACGGCGCGAGTACCCATCGAAGCTCTCGCCGATGACCACCCAGCAGCCAGTGATGGGCACGGCCGCCGCCATTAACGCGAAGAGAAACCTAGAACGTGCCATGGAACGTGATCCCCGTGCTTTGCCCGGTGGTCTGGCCGACCCGGGAAGGAATGAAGAACCAGGCGCCGAAGCCCACCGCGGAAATGCCCAGGGCAACGGTGCTGCCGATGACCAGCGCCCGGCCGGTGCCCACCGCGCTGTCGCCCGCGTCGTCGCAGCGTTTGTCGGCGTCGCAGTGATCGCGCACCGCACCCTTGCGCTCGAGCGCCCAGGCGCCCATGCCCAAGCTCGCCGCCGCGCCCACGATGCCGGTCACCAGAGCCACCAGCTTCCACGGGTTGGCGTGCGCGCCATCCGCGTGCTGCACGGGCTTGGTGGTGCCGCCGCTGCCCGCGGGGCCGGGCCCCTTCGAACCAGCCGCGCCGCTGGCGTCGCCCGCCCCGGCCTCGAAGGGCTCCAGCTGCACTGTCGGCGCTTGCGGGGCGCCCGGCGCGATGGTGAGCTTGGCTTCGCGACTTTTGAACCCACGGGCACTCGCCATCACCACATGTGGCCCAGGCATGAGCGGAACCCGACCCCATTCGTCGCGCGGAATGGGTGCATCATCCACGCGAATTTCTACCGCCGTCGCCTCAGCGTTCTTGGGCGGTACGATGCGCGCCCACGAGAGCTTGGCCTCCACGGCTGCCAGGTGCTCGGCGGCCACCGGCTCCCGATCGGATCGGCCATCGCGCTTCGCCAGCGCCAGCGCGTCGCGGAGCTCGCGGCGGGCCACCAGCAGCTTGCCCTCTTGTTCGTGGCAGAGCCCGGCGTTGAGCAGCGTGCCGCCCCGCGGCGAGAGCCGGTAGCTCTCCAGGTAGCGCTCGCATGCCTCGGCGAGCTTGCCGTCCTTCTGGAGCTGCTTGCCCTCGTCGAAGAGCGCATTGGCGCGCGCCAGCGGGTCGGCCGGTTGCTGCGCGCGTGCCAGCGGGGCCGCGGAGAGCGCGGCCAGCGCGAGGAGGAAGGCAGATGTGCGGATCGAGCGTTTCATGGGGGTCGAGGAGTGCGAGTGTACGGTGCATCCCGCACGCTGCTGCGGCAAGGCAATTCGCGGCGGTACCGGCCAGGAAACCGTCGCCCAAACGGGGTGGATCCCCCAGCCCACGGGCCTCACTTGAGCAGCCGCACGAAGGAGACGTGGAGCTGGCTGCGCACCAGCGCTGCGATACTGTCGCACTCGCCGTCGGTGAGGCCCAGACGCTCGCGGACGTCGGTGCGTGTCAGGGTGACCAGCGAGGTGCGGGCCGCGTTGATCCAGCGGGCGGCGGTGGATCGATCGACGTTGTAGAGTGCACCGACGGCGTCGATGCTGACGCCGTCGGCCAGGTGCAGCTTCAGCATGATGCGGTCGCGTTCGTTGAGGCGCGTGAGCGCGCGCACGACCGCTTCCTGGAGCTCGTTTTTGTAGCGCTCCTGGATGTACTGCAGCTCCGGTCCGGCATCGCGCGCGATGGCCGCCGCAGCGCCGCCTTCGTCGCTGTCTTCGCGCCGGCGCTCCTGAGAGCGGTACATCATGAGCAGCGTGGTGGCCGCGGTGGCCGCAACCCAGCTCTTGAGGGGTCCGGCGCCGGAATACTCCGCAATCTTGGGAACACCGCCGGCCGGCGCCACCAGCAGGCGCTCGCGCAGAATCTGGGCGGCATCCTGGGCCACGTCGGCGTTGGCCCGGCGCCGCGCCAGCACCCGCGCGATGACGCGGCCGAACGCTTGCTCGAAGGCCTCGGACCCACCCGGCACGCGCGCCGCGCAGGCGAAGGCGAGATACAGGTCTGGCGCGTGCTCCAGCGGAAGGAGCCCCTTAACGGCCCCATGCCGCGACACGTGCGCCGCGAAGGCGTGCAGGTCCACCCGAAGGGCGGGCCAGCCGCGGCGGGCTGCCTCCACGTAGATTTGTAGGTCGGACCCCGTCACGCCCCGTATTGTGCCGCACCTCGCACGAGAAATGACAGCGTGATATCGTGATCTCGCCGCGCTTCCAGCGGTTTGGGCTCCCCTTGAGAACCTCCGTCCTCTCTCCGCCGTCTTCCGCGTGCCTCGACGAGGCCAGCGTGGCGGCGTTCGTCGACGGCGGGCTCACGCCGCAGCGGCGGTCTATCTTGCACGCCCACATCGCCGACTGCGCCCGCTGCCGCGGCCTGTTGGGCGACGCCGCCTACGGCGCCATGTCGACCCGCAATACCCAGGGCAGGGCCGAAGAACGCAGCGAGAAGGGCTGGGGCAAGCTCCCGGCCAAGGGCGACATCGTCGGCGAGAAGTACGAGATCGAGAAGGTGGTGGGGCGCGGCGGCATGGGCGCGGTGTATTCCGCACGGCACCGGGAGCTGGGCCACCAGGTGGCCATCAAGGTGCTCTTCACGGAGCACGGCGACGAGGGCGCGCGATTTCTCCGGGAAGCGCAGACCTGCGCCCGGCTCTCGTCGGACCACATTACGCGGGTCTTCGACGTGGGGCGCCTCGACACCGGCGCGCCGTTCCTGGTGATGGAGCTGCTGCACGGGTCCGATCTCAGCGGCCTCGGTACGCCGCCGGTGCCGGTGGCCGTGGGGTACCTGCTCCAGGCCTGCGCGGGCGTCGCCGAGGCCCACGCGGCCGGCGTGGTGCACCGTGACCTCAAGCTCCAGAACCTCTTCCTCACCACGCGCGCCGACGGCTCGCCCCAGGTAAAGGTCCTCGACTTCGGCATCTCCAAACGGGTGCGTGGCGGCGCTGCCGAAGGGGGCGTCGACGAGGTGAGCCTCACCACCACCGAGAGCTTCCTGGGCTCGCCGCTATACATGTCGCCGGAGCAACTGCGCGACAGCAAAGACGTCGATGGCCGCACCGATATCTGGTCGTTGGGCGTCATTCTCTACCGACTCCTCACCGGCAAGGCGCCGTTTCCCGGCACTTCGCTGCCGGCGGTGGCGCTGGCCATCGCCATGGAGAAGCCCGCGGTGCCCTCGACGCTACGGGCCGACATTCCGCCGGGCCTCGACGCAGTCATTCTGCGCTGCCTGCAAAAGGATCGCGCGCACCGCTACGCCACCGTCGGCGAGCTGGTAGCGGCGCTCCGCCCGTTCGCGACGTCGCTCGAATCGAGCGCCCTGGGCATGACGGTTCCGCCGGCGCCCGCACGCGGCCGCGCAGGCTGGGCGGCGGTGAGCATCGGGCTCGTGATCATGCTGCTCGCGGGTGGCGCCATCGGCGCCTGGAAGATGCGGGCCTCGCTCGGAGGTCTACGCGAGGCGTCGAGCGCCGGCATCGCCCCAGACCCCACCCAGCTCGCGGTTCCGGTGGCGGCAACGAGTGCGGCGACCACGGGCGCCGGTGCGATCGCACCGAGCGCCACTGCCACAACGAACCTGGCGACGAGCGCCGCCGCCGCGCACGCGGGCGCAGGCCCAAAGGGAAGGCCGGGCGCACCGAGGGCCACCGGCGGGCGCGCGCCGACGGCGCCCAGCGGCACCGCGCGAGCACCTGGCCCGCTCGGTCCCACCGATACGCCCGACTGACCTACCGCGCGTGCAGCTGCCGTCAGTTTCCGCGGACCTCGAGCTCCCAGGCGTCGCAGGATTCCCCGGTATCGCGCACCTCGAACACGATCGTGCGGCCGTCGGGGCTCCCGTTCGCGCTCCCGCCGTCCACGCCCACCGACTCGCCCCAGGTGAGCTCCGCCGAGGTTCGTGGGGCGCCCGCCGCGCCTTGCGTCGCACAGTCGACAGGCGGACCACCGTCGGGCCAGACGCCGCCATCGGGAGCGCGCTCCGCGAGATCGCCGAGCGCGCGAAGCCGTGCGTCTGGATTGCCGCGCACCGTCGCGATCACATGAAGCGACTTTCCGGTCCACGAATCCACGTCCTCCGTCACCGACACCGCGAACCAGGCGGAGCCGGTTCCCTGGGCGCGCAGCGGCGCCGAGGGCGCGTCGCCGCTCACGGTCCCCAGCATCTTCGGCGCCGCGCAGCTCCCCGCGTCGCCGCACGAGGTCTGCGCGCCGGTGCGCCCGCTCGCGCTGGAGCTCCCGGACGACGTGCCCGCAGAGCAGGCCATGAGCGCAACGAGCCCAGCCGCACACACCAAGGACCAACCCATCGCGCGACACTTCATGCTCCCAAGAGCCGCCCAACCGAGCCATGTCGCACGGGTTCTTGGCTACTGCACGACGATGCGGGTCGCGCCGTTCACGGTCCGCGCGAGGGTGATCCACAGCAATGCGCTCTGGGCATCGACGGTGGCGAAGTAGTCCACGTGGGGCACCAGCAGCTGGCCGTTCACTTCCACCCGCGCAGGGGCCGAAGCCGCGGTGTACTTGCGGAGCCGGAACATCGGGTGGTCCAGGCCTTCGCTGGTCAGGGTCACGTCGGCGGCATTGCCGTCGGCGTCCACATCCCATGTACCATACACGGGGCTGTAGCCCGGGAGGGCGAACGGCACGGTGTCGGTGCGGCCCACGCCGCCCGGTCCCTTTCGCGCCACTGCCCCGCGCGCGGCGGTGAGGGTGGCGCGTGAGGTGCTCTCGGCGTCTTTCAGCTGCGCTGCGACGGCGCTGTCGGCATGGCCGCCCATCACCACCGTGGTGGCGTAGCTGGTGAACGGGTACCCATGCGAAGTCGTGCCGAAGGTGTCGTAGTCGGTCTGCCCCACCGCGCCGTAGGTGGCGCCCCAGGCGAGGCGATGCGAACTGGTGGTGAAGGGGAGCTCCCAGTTGTTGAGCTGGAACGGCCACAGGCCGGCATCCGGCATGGTCCAGCCGGCGCCGCTGCACCGGGCCCCGCGCGTCGCGCTGGTCTTCCCCCAGCAGGCGACCCCGAGCAGGCCGCCGCCGTAGTCGCCGCCGGCCGGGTGGCTCTCCCAGCTCTCCGTCTGCACCAGCCCCATCTCCGCGTCTTGGCTCGCGGACCAGGCGAGCGCATAGGGCACGCGATTGGGCTGGGTGTAGTCCCAGGTCGATTGCGGCGTGACCGCGCCGGCGCTGGTGGTGCGGAACTTGAACTTGTCGCCCCAGCCCACGCCCTCCACGTCGCCGTTCGGACTGCCCTCGAAGGCCATGTCGCCGTAGGGCGCACGGGTGTCGGCGGCGACGGCGTTGGTGCCGGCGGGGGACGCATCGTAGGTGATGGCGTACACCGGGTGCGAGCGACCGGTGGCAAAGAACCAGTGCACTGTCACGTCTACCGGTTTGCCGCTCGGATAGATGCGCCACGTGAACGCGTGGATGGCGTGGTGCAGCCCGGCGAGCACCGTGCGGTACGTACCCGCGGTGTCACGGCTTTCGGCGTCGTCGCCGCCCGGTCCGTAGTGGGCGATGACGTAGCCAAAGCCGTTCCAGAGCCCGTTGGCGCCAGTGCCCGTCACCGTGCGGCGCTCGCCGCCGTGGGCGTAGCTGAAGCTTCGCAGCATGCCCCCGAAGCTGCCCCCGGGGTCTCGGGCATCGTTGCGCACCAGCGCCGCCGTGCGCAGCTGGCAGCTCGCGTCGTAGAAGGAAACCACGTCGGAGACGTACCCGCCCACGCTCTTGCCGGCCTCGATGTCGACGCCCTGGCAAGGACCGGGAAGAGGCTCACGAGGCGCCGCGTCGGGCCCGCTCCCGCCGTCGACCGTGGGGTTCTCCGGAAAGGGCGGCATCGACGGGTCCGACGCCGCGCTGCCGCACGCGAGCATCGGCAGCACCAGCATTCCAAGGATTCGTCGCATGGGTAGAGCCTCCGCGAGGCAGATGCCGGCGCCCGCGCGAGGTCGCATCCGCGCCCGTCGATTCCTTGATAATCGCAGTCATTCCAGATGGATACGAGCACGAAGAAGCGCACGACCGCGGGATTCGAAAGAAAAGTGCATGGGCCCATGCGACCCCACACCGAAGGCGGCATCTCCGGTTCGCCGACGCCCCACGACGGCATCCACGCCGCCCGCAACGACCACGGAGAACGACCATGAAGACCACGCCCCGCACCGAGACCAACGCCGCCACGCAGACCACGACCAAGGCGCGCCGCTCGTTCTCCGTGCTCGGCACGGTGCTCGCCGCCTCCGTCATGGTCACCGCCTGCAGTGGCGGCCCCGAAGGCGACGCGCCGGCCCCCATCGCCACCTCCGGCGATGCGCTCGCGACGGCGCTCCAGCAGGAGTACGGCACCGAGTTCGTGGTCCTCCGCAACGAGGACGGCGCGGTCAACAGCATCACCGCCATGGGCGCCTCGCGCATCGTCGGCAAAGACGCGGACGCGGCCAAGAGCGCCGTGGCCACGCTCATCGCGCGCCACGCCACGGACCTCGGCGTCGCATCGCCCAAGCAGCTCGCCGACGCCACGGTCCTCGATCTGGTGGGCGGCGATCGCCAGGTGGCCATCCGCCCCCGCACCGAGAGCGGCATGCCGGTGTGGCAGGGCTCCTTCACCATGTCCTTCGACGCCGACGGCCGCATCCTCGGCGCAGTCTCCACCGGCACCGTCCCCACGGTGGCCTCGGCGGCCCTCGACGCGGAAGCCGGTAAGGCCAAGATCCGCGACGCCGCGCGCGTCGCCGCCGGAGGCAGCGACGACACGCAGCCGACGCTCGACATGTTCGAAGCCCTCGCCTACCCCAACGAGCAAGGCGTCCTCGAGCCCGCGTATCTCGGCCACGTGGACGGCGCCGGCCCCAACGAAGCGGCCATGGGCGTGATCGTCTCCGGCAAAGACGGCCGCACCCTCACGACCTTCCCCCTCGAGATGGGCATCACAGTCTCTTCCAAGAGTGTGGCCCACTACCTGCCGTCTCCCCACGGCGTTCCGGGCACCACGCTGCCCGTGGAGGCGACGATCCTCCCCTTTCCGCAGGGGTTCCGTCTCGAGCAGCCTGCTGGGCCACGCGTTTCCTCGGTCTCCACGACGTATGATTCGGGTCCGGAGAGCAGCGAGAAGTGCTTGAGCGGCGTCGTCAAAAAGTTCGTGGACAGCCTGGACTTCACGGCCTTCGACTCGCAGAACATGAACCCCGACGCGCGCAACGGCAGCGTCGCGCTCGGGTCTGCCGTGGACGCGCAGCACAACGCCAGCCGGGTCGACCAGTTCTACTGGCGCTACGCCCAGCAGAGCCCCATGTCGGTGCCGATCGTGAACGTGGTGCACCACAACCGTCACTGCGGACTGAACTTCGCCAACAACGCCGCCTTCAATCCCCTCGTCAACGTCGTGTACTACGGCGACGGCGACTGGGACGCCGCGGCCAAGCAAGGTAGAATCCTTCCCACCGCCACGGCCCTCGATGTCGTCGCCCACGAGCTCACCCATGCGTTCGTCATCAAGCACCTCGGCATCGCATACGCGGGCATCATGCTCGGCGAAAGCGGAGCATTGAGCGAGGCCATCGCCGATGCGGTGGGCATCCTGGTGAAGCACGAATACCTGCCATTCCTTCGCGCCAACATCGTGGGCGACACGGCCGACGTGGACCACGCCGGCTACCGCAGCCTCGAGCATCCGCAGACCCGAGTGGATTCCACGGGTCAGCGCATGGTGGACAATCTCACCGCGCAGGCGAAGTTCCCTCTGGGATCCAAGATTCCTTGCTCGTCCATCCCCAGTGGCGTGAACGACAACGGATGCGTCCACGTCAACGCCGGCATCGGCAACAACGCCTTCTGGCTCATGACCTTCGGTGGCAAGAACGACACCTCGCAGCAAGTCGTGGAGCAAGGCGTGGGCTGGGATATCTCGCGCTCGATCTGGCTTCATACGGCCTCGGCCGTGATGCCGGGCCAGGGCTACAACCTCGTTGCGAAGGACCAAATCGCCTTCACCCGCAAGACCTTCCCGCAATCGGTAAAAGCCGTTGCATGCGCCTGGAACGCGGTGGGCGCGCTCTCCACCTCGGAGGTCAGCGCCCTCGCCGGCACCACCTGCCGCGTCACGAAGCCCATCTCGTGCGTCGGTCGAAAGGACGGCTTCTACTGCGACGAGGCCACGCTGTACTCGGCCACCCGCTGCGTCGGTGGCGCCATCGCCGCCGGCGCCCAGTGCTCGGACCCCAAGCTGCTCTGCACGCGGACTTCGCCGGACTTCAATGCGCCAGCGGCCATGGGCGCCGACGGCAGGCCCGTTTGCGTCGCGCAGAAGGACTGAATCCTGGGCACCGAGCATGCGGCGCGACGGGCACGCTGCCCGCCGCGCCGCCGGCGTTTTGTGAGCTACCTCTGCGAAGCTACGAGCATTTTTGCCCCGCTTGCGGAAATCACCGGGAGGACGCACATTTGGTAGATGAGCAAGACCCGGTCGGAAGTCCTGAAGGAATCGCAAACCAAGGGCATCGCCGCTGGCGCCGTCACCGTGGGTGCCGTGGCCGCCGGCGTGCTGCTCTCGCCCTACATCGCGGTGGCCGCCGCAGTGCCCGCCGTATACCTCGGCATCAAATGGTGGAAGCACCGGTCCGAGAACGGCATCAAGTTCTAGTCTCACCCGCTTGTGGCTTTGCGGAGCGGTCGCCGGTCGACCGTTCCGCGTTTCTTTTGTGCGCACCATGAGCAAGGCATTCACCAAAGAGGACGAGGACGCAGGCTTCGATGCGGTGGTCACCGCACCGCGGCCAAGCAGCGGCTTCGGCTGGCTCACGCGCGACGGCGCCACGCGTATGCGGGCGGAGCTCGCGGCGCTCCTGGCCAAGGGCGGCGCGCCCGGCGAAGTGGAGCGGCTTCGCGGCCTACTGGACACGTCGCGCATCGCCGAAGGTGGCGGTGCGCGCGCGGCGTTGGGCTCCACGGTGCGGTTTGCGGGCCCCGGCGGCGAGCGCGTGGTGCGGCTGGTCTCGCCCGACGAGGTTGGCGTGGTTCCGGGCGGCATGAGCATCACGGCTCCGGTGGCGCAGGCGCTGCTCGGGTGCGTTGCCGGCGACGAGGTGGACGCGGGCGACGCCACGCTCACGGTACTGGCGGTGCAGTAGCAAGCGCTCCCTGCTATGCTCGGGAGATGCAAAGGCTCGCCGCACTGGTTGTCGCGTTGCCGGCGTTGGCCTTCTTCGGGTGCGGCATGTTGGTCGACGTCGACTACGGGTCGGCTACCCTGCGCGGCGATGGCGGCTCGTCGGGTTGCGTGCCCAAGGCGTGCACGCCCGGCGATTGCTCGTCGCACGACGACGGCTGCGGCGGGAGCCTCGATTGCGGCACTTGCGCTGGCGGCGGCGCCTGCGCCGGCGGACGCTGCGCATGTCAGGGCAAGACCTGCCCGGAGCTGGGCGCCTCTTGCGGAAACGTTTCCGACGGCTGCGGCAAGGATCTTTCGTGCGGCACGTGCGCCGGTTCTCTCACCTGCGCGGCCATGAAGTGCGAGTGCAAGCCCCTTACCTGCGCCGCAAGCAGCGCCGAGTGCGGCAGCATCGCCGACGGCTGCGGCGGCTCCGTCGCCTGCGGCAAGTGCGCCGACAGCACCAAGCCCAACTGCGGCGGCGGCGGCGTGAACAAGTGCGGCGCCGCGCCTTGCATACCCAAGACCTGCGGCGAGCAGGGCAAGAACTGCGGCTCGGTGGGTGACGGCTGCGGCGCGCTCATTCCCTGCGGCAACTGCAACGGTCCGCAGTCGTGCGGGGGAAGCGGCCTGGCCAACGTGTGCGGCTGCACGCCGAAGACCTGCGCCCAATTGGGAAAGAACTGCGACGCGGTGGCCGACGGCTGTGGCGGCTCCCTCAACTGTGGCACATGCGCTGCGCCCAACACCTGCGGCGGCAGCGGCACCGCGAACGTCTGTGGCTGTACGCCGCTCACCAAGGCCGTGGCCTGCACCGGGCTTCGCTGCGGCCCCGCGTCCGACGGCTGCGGTGACTCGTTCATCTGCGGAACATGCTCCACGAAGTTCATTTGTGAAGACGGCATCTGCATCTTCAACGATCTCCGCTGAAGGCGCCTGCGGCGTCACGCGCCTGACGCGACGCCGTCATGCCTCCGGGGGGCAGTCGACCGCACACCCGTCGATTTCGCCCACTTCACGCGGCTGGGCCGCGGCACGCGCGGTGCACTGCCCCCTCGCGACGGTGCCGTTCCGGCATCGCGCCAACGACCTTGGGGGAACACATGAAAACGCACACGCTGGCGAGCTATGCCGCCGCCCTTGCTCTCGCTTCCTGCTCTGCCACCAGCGCACTCGACGCACCGGCGTCGCTCGCGGAGGCAGCGGGGGAACCGCTCACCGCCATCGACGAGGTGGGCAACGCGAAGTACCTCGGGACCGCCACCCGCACGCGCTGCGCGGCGCACCTCGCGCTGGAGGGGGCAAGGACCTACGAGCTCGGGCGCGTGTACTCGAGCACCATGCCCCAGTCGCCCTTCGCCGACGCACCGGTGGCCATCGGGTACAAGGCTTCGCAAGGGCTCCCGTACACCGCCCACCTCGCGAACGGCGAGACCGGCGGCGCCATCGGAAGCCAGGGCACGCAGTTCGACGCGCTCGGCCACTTCGGTAGCTTGCCCGGTCCTTGGATCGCTGGCGCAGGTCCGCTCCCGTCGGCCAGCGCCGTCTACTTCGGGGGACTCACGCAGGCGCAGGTGAAGCCCACCGACGCGAGCCCGCTCCTGCACCTGGGCGTCGAGCGCGCCGCGCCCATCCTCACGACGGCGGTGGTCCTCGATGCCAAGGCGCTTCATGGCAGCGCGCTCCCCGCCGGCTACTCCATCTCCGTCGCCGAGGTCGAGCAGATGCTCGCCCGCCAAGGCCTCACCCGGAGAGGCATTCTTCCGGGCGACGCGGTGTTCATTCGCACCGGCTGGGGCGAGAAGTGGCAAGACCCGAACCCGCCGACCGGGGAGTACTACACCGGCGGCCCAGGCCTCTCGGTGCAGGCCGATCTCTGGCTGGCCGAGAAGAAGATCGTGGTCCTCGGGCTCGACAACCCGTTCACCGATCCAGCGGCCCCCTGCCTGCTCACCGGCGCCTGCGCCCCCGGGCCGGAGACCCTTCCCGGGCTCCCCTTCTCGGATCACCACACGAACCTCTCCGTGAAGGGGATTCACCAGATCCAGAACCTCGACCTCACCAAGATCGCCGACGACCGCGTCGACGTCGCCTGCGCCATCGTCCTTCCGCTGCGCGTGGTGGGCGCCGCGGGTTCGCCCATTCGCCCGATCGCAGTGGGCCGGCCGCGGAACTGAGCGCCCCCGGGACGACAACTTGGTTGACAGGCGACGCCGCGCGTATGATGCTCTATAAGTGAGCAAGAAAACCGGGGTGGCGGCAACTCAGTTGTCGTTCGGTGACTTCGTCGTCGAAGGGCCGCCGATGGTCGGCGGCAGCGCCCACGTGTACCGAGGAACGCGCGCCGACGGCGCCGTGGCCGCCATCAAGGTGGCCACGCTGGGCGAGGTGGTGTCGCGAGAGCTGGCCCTGTTGGCGCGTTTGCAGCGGCAGCGCGGCCCCCGGCTCCTCGACGCCGGCCGCAGCGGCGACGGACGCGTGTACATTGCAACGGCTTGGGTGGAAGGCGCGCCGCTGCAGGCCCCGCTCTCGGAGGTCGAGGCCTGGGGCGTGGCGCGCGACGTGGCAAGCGATCTGGCGGAGCTCCACGAAGCCCGCATCTTCCACGGCGACGTCAAACCCGCCAACGTGCTGCGCCGCGGGGAGGGCCCGCGCGCCGAGAGCGTGCTCATCGATCTAGGGCTGGCGGGGACCGTGGGCGAGGCAGCGAGCGGGGGGACGCCGCGCTACATGGCACCGGAAGCTCGGCGTGGAAGCCCGCTCTTGCCGGCGGCCGATCTGTTCTCGCTGGGCGTGCTTCTCGGCGAGCTGGTGGTCCCGGGCGCGAGCGCAGCCGAACATCCAGTGACGCTCCTTCGGGGCACGGTCGCCGATACGCCCCTGCGCCACCTGGTGTGCGCGCTCTTGGCAGAGGCGCCGGGGGGCAGGCCGAGCGCCCGGACGGTGGTGGAGCTCGCCTGCCGCGCCCTCGGTATCGCCGTGCACGCGATTGCGCTCGAGGAAGAGGCAGCGGCGCGCGCGGCCTCGGTGCGCCGCACCTACCTGGCGCTGCGGGAGCCGGAGCTCGCTGCGCGCCGCGTCCTCGACGACGGCATTGGCGGGGCGCCGCGGGCGTGGCTTAGCGAGGTGCTGGACTGGATGGCGCGCGTCGCCACGGAGAACGCCCCGGAGCCGGCCACGCCCATGGCACCCATGGCGCCCATGGGCGCCTACGCCCGCAGTCGATGGGTCGTGGCACTGGCGGGTGAAGTGGGCGCGTCGCTCGTGTTCTCCGGAGGCGACGAGGGTTCGCTCGCCGACCAACTCCTGAAGCTCGCGCGCACGATGCCGCCGTCGACGTGGACGCAGGCCGACGTAAGCGGTGATCTCGGCGGGCGCGCCGCCGATGCGCCGCGTTGGGGCGCGGGCGACTGGCTGGCGCTTCAACGCGCTCTGCTCGGCGGAAACATCACCGCGGCGGAGCTGCGCGCGGTGGAGGAAGAGGCAGCGCTCCCGCAGGCGCTCCGGGTGACGCTCGGCGAAGTCTTGTTGCGGCGCGGTGAACCCGGGCGCGCCTTCGTCGCGCTCTACGGCGCAACCGGCCCCGAGGCGGCGCTCCTGCGCGGCGATCTGGCGCGGCGACGGGGCGATGTGGACGCAGCCGAGGCGCTGCTCCGGCCTCTCTTGCACGACGCCAGGTACGGAAGCGGCGCGCGGGCCACGCTGGCGCGCATCGCCTGGGATCGTCGCGATCTGCCGACTGCGCACTTGTTGCTCACGGGGGCCAGGGGCCCGCGCGCCGACGAGGTGCGGGCGCTCGTGCGCTACGCCGAGGGGCGACCCGAGGTGGCGATCCCGGAGCTCGAAGCTGCGCTCTCAGGGCCGCTCGACAGCTTCGAACGCGCTCGCCTGCTGGGCGTGCGCGGCATGCTGGAGCACGCCATGGGCGAGGGCGCGCGCAGCGCAGCGACCTTCGCGCGCGCCGCCGAGCTGGCCCGAGAGGCGCACTCGGTGGTGGACGAGGCCACCTACCTTACGGGCCTGGCGGCTGCGGCGTCGGACGCTGGGCAGGTGGGCGCCGGGCTCACTGCCGCGACCCGCGCCGCGCTCTTGTGGGAGCGGCTCGAGCAGCGGGCGCAGGCCGCCCGCGCGCTCCTGGCGCGGACCAACGCGCTCTTGACCATCGGGCTCACCGGCGAAGCCACCGAGGCGGCGCAGCTGGCACGCATTGCCGGGCGCGAGGGCGGCGACGCGGTGGCCGAAGGGTACGCGTGCCTGGCCGAAGTCGACGCGCGGCTCGACGGCGGCGCCGGCGCCGGGGCGCCAGCCCTCGCAGAGCTGGTGGCCCGGGCCGCCGAAACGGTCGGGGCCGAAGACGGCGGTCTACGGGTGCTCGCGCGAAGAGCCCGGATCGGCGACCTCGATGATGCGTCACTCCAGGCGGGCGACGTCGTCGCGTTGGGCGCGAGCGCGGCTGCGCAATGGGAATGGTGGTTCGCACGGTCGGAGCGGGCGCGGCCCGAAGAGGCCGCCAGCATCGTGGTGGGCGTGGTGGGGCTCGCTTCGGGCGGAGGCTCGCTCGGCGTGCGCGGCCCCACCCTGGCGCGGGTGGCGGAGCTCGCCGCGGCGCGCAGCGAGCTCGACATCTTTCGGCGCCTCGAGCGCGCCCGTCACGAGGCCGCCGTCGCGCTCCGCCAGGGGGTTCCGCCCGCGCTCCAGGGCGCGCTGGGCAGCCTGCGCTGGGTGCACCAGAGCAGCGCGCATCAGGGAACGCTGTCGGAAGAGCAGGTCGCCGATCTCGCGCACGTGGTGCGCGTCATGAGCGGGCGCGACAGCCTGTCGCAGCTCTTCACCCAGGCCCTCGACGCCATGCTGCTGTGGACCTCGGCCGAGCGCGGCATGGTGCTCACCCGGGCCGGCGATCGCCTGGTGGTGCGCGCGGCCCGCAACCTCGGCAAGCGCGACATGGTGGGCGACCAGCTTGCGCTCTCGCACGGGCTCGCCCGGCGCGCCCTCGAGACCGGCGAGCCCACCCTGGCCACCGACGCTTTCGCGACCATGGGTAATCTACACGCATCCGTGCACGCCCTGCGCTTGCGGAGCGTGCTCGCGGTACCGCTCCTGGCGCGCGGCGAGGCGCTCGGTGTGGTGTACCTCGACGACCGTACGCGGCGCGGCATCTTCGGCGAGCGCGAGCTTTCGTGGGTGCGACTGGTGGCCAGCCAGGCAGCGGTGGCCATCGCCGATGCCAAAGACCAGGTGCTGCTCCGGCGCGCGGTGCGACGCGCCGAGCGCGCCGGCGCCGAGGTCACGCGGCTCTTGCAGGAGCGCGACGCCGAGCTGTCGGCCACCAAGAGCGCCCTGGTGCGGGTGAGCCGCGAAACACGCTTCGCCTACGACGCCATACGCGGCACCAGCCCGCGCATTCGCGAAATGCTCCACCTCGTCGATCGCGTCACCGACAGCGACGTGCCGGTGCTGGTCGAAGGCGAGTCGGGTACCGGCAAGGAGCTGGTGGCCAAGGCCATTCACGGCAACGGGCTGCGGGGCAAAAAGCCCTTCGTTTCCGAGAACTGCGCTTCCCTGCCGGAGGGGCTCCTGGAGTCGACGCTCTTCGGCCATGTGCGCGGCGCCTTCACCGGCGCCACCGGCTCGCGCATCGGCCTCTTCGAAGTGGCCGACGGCGGCACGCTCTTTCTCGACGAGATCGGCGAGATGTCCGCCGGCTTGCAGGCCAAGCTCCTGCGGGCGCTGCAAGAGGGCGAGGTGCGGCCGGTGGGCAGCGAGCGCACGCGCAAGGTCGACGTGCGGGTCATCGGCGCCACCCACCGCGATCTGGCAGCGATGGTTCAGACCGGCGCGTTTCGCGAAGACCTCTTCTACCGGCTCAACGTCGTCTCCATCCGCGTCCCGCCGCTCCGGGAGCGAAGCGAGGACATTCCCGATCTGGTGCACCACTTTTTGAAGAAGTACGCCGAAGGCAAGAACGTGCGCATCACCAAGGCCGCGCTCGGCGCGCTCACCGAGTTCGCCTGGCCGGGCAACGTGCGCCAGCTCGAGAACGAAGTACGCCGTGCTTTGGTGCTCGGCGGCGATCGCATCGACGTCGGGGAGCTCTCGTTCGCCGGCCGAAAGAGCGGCGCCGCACCGGCTCAAGAGCGCTTCGATCTCCGCGGCCGCGTCGATGCCCTGGAGCGCACGCTGCTCACCGAAGCCCTGGCCGAGACCCGCGGCAATCAGACACGCGCGGCCGAGCTCCTGGGGCTCTCGCGCTTCGGCCTCACCAAGATGCTCAAGCGACTTGGCGTGCCGGTTCCCTAAATTTCCGGGAAGATTCGCCAAGGAGCCTACGTACGACCCGCTCTCACCACGCGCTGCGCGGGCGCTCCTGCCGTGGCGCTTGTGGTGATCTCCCTGCCCCCGTACTCTCGAGTCCCACCATGCAGCCCTACGCACCCCCTCCGCCTGGCTACCCCGACCCCTACCAGCAACAGCAGCAGCAGCAGCAGCAGCAGCAACAGATGCAAGGCTATGGGCCTCCGCCCATGCAGGGTCAGGGCGGCGCAAGCGTGCTCGGTATTCCCCTCGAGCCGGGCGAGCGGGTCATCTGGTTCAAGAAGCACGACTACACCACCGAGAAGGTCATCAACTGGATCGTCGGCGTGCTCTTGGCCGTGGTGCTCGTCGGCTTCGTGTTCATCTACCTGGCCGTCACCATGGATAGCCGGAACGCCAAGGCCCACATTCTCACCAACCGGCGCTTCATCATCATCCCCGGCACCGGCGCGCCGCAAATGTACGCGCTCCAGCAGGTGGCCGACGTGGAGCCCCAGCGCCAGCGCGTGCAGGGTGGCGGCGGCCTCATCGGCCTCGCCATCAGCGCCGCGGCCACCGCGGTGGCCAACAGCATGGCCGACAACAACCACAAGCTCCAAGTCGGCTACTGGGCCCGCACCGAGGCCGTCATCCTCATCACGCACCACGGGCAGCGCGTGAACGTCGCCACCCGCCCCGCCTACGGTCAACAGCTCGGCTGGCACGTGGCCCGTGCGACCCTCGGCCGCGAGGCCGATCACATGGCGCCGGTCCAGCACCTGCCCTGACTTACCCTCCGTCCGATCGCCCCGCGCGGAGCGGTGGCGACCGGCGAGCGCGAAGGCTCACCCTTCGCGCTCGCTGCGCTTTGTCCCCCGTTGCGCCAGCTCCGTTTCGATGGCCACGACCTGTCGCGTGAAGCTGGCCATCGCCGAGGCGCGGTTCAGGCGCTCCTTGAATCCGCGGGGCAAAGTATCCTGCCAGCGG
This sequence comes from Polyangiales bacterium, assembly GCA_038210445.1. Taxonomy (GTDB): domain Bacteria; phylum Myxococcota_A; class Polyangia; order Polyangiales; family Polyangiaceae; genus JABFRG01. Next base: position 100,533 of record JBBQWQ010000019.1, on the reverse strand, counting down.
GCCCGTTGCTCGATGGCATGGCGAAGGCGCGTCTCCAGGAACGCGCGCAAGGCCGTCGGTGTCGCCGGCCGCCAGCCGGGACCACCACACCCGCACGAGTGGAACGTGATCCCCGCGCGCCACAGCGAGGCAATCGTCTCCCAGCGCTTCCGCGCGCTCATGGGCGGCGCGCGAAAATCGAGCCCCAGGTCGGCCATCGGCACCGCGCACTGCGGGCACACCGCGACGTGCTCCTCACCGTGAGGATCCACGTCGGCCCGAAGCCGACGGCGAAACGACTTGCGGCACCCGAAGCACGCCAGGTGCGGCTTGTAGACCTTGAACGCGTACCGGCACATCGTGCGCAAGTCTAGCACTGCATCGCGCCACCGAACCGCCGCAGCCGCCTCGAAACCTGGACCAACCTGTCTAGCGGCTGCCCAAGACGGGCTGGCGAACGTTCACTTGCGGGTCGCCGGTCTATCGCGCGATCAACAGCCGACCGAACACGACGCGCAGGAAGCCCTGCAGCGGCGCCCCGCTCTTCTTCAGCTTCATCTGCATCAACGCGCCTTCCCACGCGTCGAGAACGAACGCAGCGGTTTCGTCACACTCGATCGCAGGGTCGAGCTCCCCCCGATCTCGCGCCTCTCGCAGGCAATCCGCGATCCGATGCCGCCAGCGTCCGAAGAGAAGCGACACAGCCCCACGCGCCTCCGGACTGCGGTCCGCAAGCTCCTGTCCGAGCAGCCCCAGGAGGCATCCGCCGCCGTAGCCGGCACGTGCGAAGTCTCGCGCGAGCGCCTCGAAGTACCGACGCAGTCGCTCGAGGGGTGGGCGGCTCTCGTCGACCAGCGCGCGATCGAGCGTCGGCAAATGGCTCTCGTAGTAGTACTCGGCGACCGACAGCGCGAAGGCCTCCTTGTCGGCGAAGTGATGGTAGAAAGAGCCACGAGGCGCGCGCGCCCGCGCCAGGATGGCGTTCGTGCCCACGAAGTCGTAACCGCCTTCCAGGAACAGCTCCACTCCGGCGACGAGGAGCGCTTCGCGCGTGTCGCGACCGGTCACTCGACCGTTCCCACGAGGTGTGCGCGCAGGTGGCCGGCGATCTCGTCGCAGGCCGCGCGAACGAGCCGCGGGGCGTCGTAGAAATCCACCTGGTTCTCGGAATCGACCCAGAGAATGGACTTCGGGGCACCTACCCTCTCGTAGAAGCGGCGCGCCCAGGCCGGCGAGAGCGCTTTCTCCGCGTGCACCATGGCCATCGGGACCGCGACCCTCGGTGCCGCGGCTTGCACGTCGAACGGCAGGAAGTGCTCGCGCGACATCAAGGCGAGCTCGTTGCGATAGTTCGGCACCGCCGCGCGGCGCGTCGCGTAGTAGTCGTAGGTATCGGGGAGCGTCATGGCCGCATCGCCGACGAGCCCGACCGCCGGGATGGTGCGCACCTCACCGGTCGCGTCGAAGTGCTCGCGTGCGGCGCGTCCCGCGTCCACTTTCTCGGCGAACCCGGCGGCGTCCTTTTCCCGCAGCTCCGAGGGGTCGCGGTAGTAACCCGCGACGGCCCCGAGCGCGCGCACCCGAGGATTGTCGACCGCGGCCCACGCCGCGTAGCCGGCGCCGAGGCACACGCCCACGAGGCCCAGCTTCGCCCCATCCACCTCCGGGTGCTTCGCGAGCCAGTCGACCGCCGCCTTCAGGTCCGCCACCTTGTGATGCCAGCATTCGTAGCTACGCGGGGCTCCGCCGCTTTCGCCATAGTGACGATGGTCGATGGCGAGCGCTGCGAAGCCTCGCATCGCCAGCGCGCATGCGTAGGTCCCGGTGACCTGTTCTTTCACCGACGTCATGGGTCCGGCCACCACCACGGCCGGGTGAGGCCCGGTGGCCACCGGAAGATAGAGTTCACCGACCACCGGGGTGCCATCGACCTCGAAGAACACGCGCTGACGCATGCCTCCGACATTAGACTAATCTGTCTATTCCTTCAAGGGCTCCCAGTTCGGCAAGCATGCCGTTCACATTGAGCGCCGTGTCTCTGGGGTGACTCGCGGCGGCGGATGCACGGCGAGCGCGGCACCTCTCCGCGCTCGCGCGCGTTTTGTCCCCATGCCTTGATTTTCCGCAAGGTCGCGCTACGTTCCTCGAACCATGCGTTTGCGTCCGCTCTTCTTCGTCTAGTCGTCTCGCCTGCGAGCTCCGGCAATGCCGCACCTGCAGCCCTCGCTGCTCGGGGGATGGCGCCGCGAGGCTCGCGTGATGCCGAGCGCGAAGAAGTAGACGCGTTTGCCGGTGCCCGCCATTGCGCGCACCGAGCCGATGCGCGTGTGTCCGCTTCGCCGGACGCGCGACGCCCACACACCATTGCGCGCGCGCCGCCATTCCCCTTCCGGAGGCGGACCGCCGCGTCACGCCCAGATTTCGAAGAACGGAGACAATACATGTACAAGCTCACCTCCAAACCACTCCCGGAGCACGCCGAGGTTCCGCTCGCCGACGACGGACGCTGGGAAGCCATGGTCGGCCACTGGACCGCGACCGCGCGCGGCGCAGCCCACGAGCCCTCGGCGGGCGAGCCAGGCAACGCCGACTACGTCGTATCGGTGGGGCCGGAGCGCGAGCCCCTCGTGCGCCAGGCGCAGCTCGCCGAGATCACCAGCCTGGTGCGGCACCAGGGCGACCGCGTGGTGGGTCACGAGATCCGCCACCTCACGACGCCGCATCCGCGTACGTTCCTGGGCAAGGGCGCGGCCCAGGAGATCGCGGCGCGCGCCCGCGAAGCCGGCGCCAGCATGCTGGTGCTCGACGCGGAGCTGAGCCCCTCGCAGACTCGCAACCTGGAAGACGAAGCCGGCATGGCCATCTGCGATCGCGAGGCGGTCATCCTCAACGTCTTCTTGCGCAACGCGCGAACCCGCGCTGCGCGCATCCAGGTGGAGATCGCCCAGCTCCAGTACCTGCGTCCACGCATTCGCGGCGTCGGCCTCGACATGGACCAGCAGACCGGCGCCACCAAGAACGCACGCGGGCCGGGCGAGACCGCCTCGGAGCTCATGGCGCGGAAGCTCGATCGACGCCTGGAGGAGCTGGAGAAGGCGGCGCGGCGCATCGGCGCCACCGGCGAGATCCAGCGGAAGGAACGGCGCGCCTGCGAGCGCATCGCCCTCGTCGGCTACACCAACGCCGGCAAGACCTCGCTCATGAACGCCCTGACCCACGCCGAGCTCTCGGCCCGGGACATGCCGTTCGAGACCCTCGACACCACGTCGCGCTGCCTCACGCGACACGGCGGCGACGTGCTCCTGAGCGACACCGTCGGCTTCATTCGCCGGCTTCCGGAGCGCCTGCTGGCGAGCTTCGAGTCCACGCTCGCGGAGATCACCGAGGCGTCGCTGCTGGTGCTGGTGGTCGACGCGGCGGACCCGGAGCGGCAGCTCCACATCGACACCACGGGCGAGGTACTCGAGCGCCTCGGCGCGCAGGATATCCCGCGGTTCTACGTGTTCAACAAGGCCGACCGGCTCGACCGCCGCATCGCCGAGCGGACCTTCGATGCGTGGGCGGACGGGCACCCGTGGACGAGCCTGAGCAGCCACGATCCGGAGGCGGTGGCGAGCTTGCGTGTACGCGTGGTCGAGCGCGCGCGAGGCCGTCATCGCACGCGCGTTTTCTTCGTGCGGTACGCGCTCACCGAGTCGACGAAGGAGATCTACGCGCGCTGTCGCGTGCTCGAGAGCGAAGCCACCCCCCACGGCCTGCGCCTCACGGTCCAGGGCGAGCCCCACGTACTGGCGCAGATCGCCAGGACCTTGAAGGAGATCCAGTGATGACGCCGTACATCGAGCTACGCAACGTCGACATCGCAACGCCCGGCGGGAGGCCGCTCTTCGCGGGGCTCACGCTGGCGCTATCGCACGCGCGCGTGGCGCTGGTGGGACGCAACGGCGTGGGAAAGTCCACGCTGCTCGCGACGCTGGCCGGGGCGCGCGACGTGGGGGGGCGTCTCCGCGGGCGCGTTTGCTACGTCCCCCAGCTTCTGCCGCGCGATCGCTCGCTCAGCCACGGCGAGCAGCGAAGACGGGAGCTCGGGCGGGCCGCGGCCTCGGGCGCGGACATCGTGCTCCTCGACGAGCCCAGCGAAGACCTCGACGACGAGGGCGTAGCGTGGCTCCGCGGCTGGCTCCGGGGATTCTCCGGGTGTCTGGTCGTGGCCACCCACGATCGCCGCCTGCTGGAAGACTTCCGCGACTTCTTCGTCGCCAGCGAGGCCGGCTGCCGCGCCTTCACGGGAACCGTCGACGCGCTCGACGCCGAGCTGGAGCGCGACCACCAGGAGAGCCAGCTCCGCTACCTCCGGGGCCTGCGCCGGCTCGAGGCCCAGGAGGCCCACACGCTGCACGTGGCCCGGCGCAAGGCGCGGAAGAAGCGCTACGGCCGCTGCAGCGAGCTTGACCGCGGCACCCCGCGCATTCGCCTGAACCAGAAGCGGAGCGAGGCGCAGGCGAGCCACGGCAAGCTGGCCCGACAGCGCGCGCAGCGGCTGGATGCGGCGCGCAGCTGGACCCGGACCTTGCGGCGATCGATGGCGGTCGAGCTGCCGTTCGATCTGCCGATTCCGACATTGCCATCGGAAGGCCACACCGACGTGGTGGAGCTGCGCGGCGTCTCCGCGGTGGCCCACGGGCGCGTACTCTTCGAATCACTCGACCTTCGCGTTGGCCGGGATCGCATCGCCGTCGTGGGCGAGAACGGAGCTGGGAAGACCACCCTCCTGGAGATCATGCGCGGCGTGCGCGCGCCGGACGCAGGCGCAGCGACGCGCGATCTCCGGCGCATCGCCTCCATCGCCCAGGGGGGCGCCGACTGGATGCGCGAGGAGTCGCTGTTCGACCTTCTGCGCTTCGAGGGCCGCCGGGCTTCCTTCGATGCGGTCGCCGAGCCCCTGTTGGCGCACCGCTTTCCGCTGGCCCTGGCGGAGCGGCCCCTGCGCTCCTTGAGCCCCGGCGAGCGCGTACGCGCGGCGCTTCTGTGTATCTTCCACCAATCGCCGGCACCCGAGCTGCTGCTCCTCGACGAGCCGACCTTCAGCCTCGATCGGGTGGGGCAGAATGCGCTCGCCCGGGCCCTGCGCGCGTGGCCCGGAGGGCTGGTGGTGGCGAGCCACGATCGCGCGTTTCTCGACGCCCTCACGCCCACCCGCACCCTCTCGCTGCCGGGATGAAGGAGCACCGTCCGGACGGTGCTACGCTCGCCATCGATGCAACTGTTGTGTCCTCGCTGCGGAATGGCGATTGCCGGGTCCGACATCGACCTCGCGCGCGGAGTTCGGTGTTTGCCGACCTTGCGATGAGCTGGTGGCGATCCCCGCGTCACCAGCGACCTTCGAGACGGTCTCGCGGGTGGACCTCACCATCGACGGCGCCGACGAGATCGACCCGCGGTTCTGCGCCATCAAGGGCGGCGGCGGTGCCCTCCTCCGGGAGAAAGTGGTGGCCGCGGCATCGGACCGGGTGCTCATCGTCGTCGACGGAAGCAAGGTCGTCGAGCGCCTCGGGGCCTTCTCGCTCCCGGTCGAGGTGCTCCCCTTCGCCGAGGCCTGGGTCATGCGGGCGCTCACGGAGCTCGGCGCGGCGCCCACGCGCCGGGTCGTTGAGGCCGGGACGCCCTTTCGCACCGATCAGCAGAACCTCGTGGTCGACGCCGCCTTCGGGTCCATCCACGAAGCAGCCGACCTCGCGGCGCGCCTCGCGTCGATCCCGGGCATCGTCGAGCACGGGCTCTTCGTGGACGAGATCGACGAGGTCTTCGTGGGCCGCGAGGACGGTGTCGAGCGGCCCACGAAAATGCGCTGACCTCAGGCGTGCGCGGCCTTCGGCTTCTTCACCTTGCGGGCCTTGCTGGCCTTGACCGCGGAGGGGCGCGCCTCGGCGCGGGCCTTCACGCCGAGCAGCATCCGGCGGTCCATGGCGAACCCGATGGGCTCCACGAGGAGCGGGCCGTATTCGATGTGGGCGAGCGCGTCCGGCGAGGTCGCGCAGCGAAAACGACTGATGAAGCGGCAGCGCTCGGGCCCGAGCGGCTCCAGGTAAAAGCCCCAGGTGGTCTCCACCCACGGTTTGCCAGCACCGACGCCGCGCGCGGCCTCGTCGGCCCTTGCGTGCACGACGAAGTGGCTGCCAGCCTCGTAGCGCACCACCGGCAGCGGCGGCATCTTCGGGTGCAGCGAGATGGAGTCGTGCGGCCCCACCGCCAGCTCCGGGTGCACGCGCTCGGCGTTCTGCACCTTGCAGCCGGCCACGTTCTCGAGCCACTGGTAGCTGTAGAAACCGCCGCGCTCCGCGCCGATCTGCGCGATCCACGGCCACACCTCCGCCGCCGAAGCGGCGATCTCGATGCCGTGGGTCCAGTCCCAGTCGGGCTTCGGGATGAGCTCGTCGCCGGGAAGCACCCGGCTCGCGGTTGCCTCGTCGAGACCCCAATGGCGCCGCGCCTGCCGCATGAAGGGCGTCAGGAAGGCCGCCGCCATCACCAGCGCTCCGCCGGCGCCTTCGGTCACGTCGCGCCAGTCGTCCCGGGGAAGCCGGCCCTCGGCCCGCGCAGCCAGCGCACGGAGCTGCACCGACTGCATGAGCCAGTGGACCGGTCGAATCCACGCCGCGTGACTGGCGCCGCTCGATGCATAACGGGCTCGGGCGCGCGTATGGAGGCGGGTCGTGCCGTCGCCCCGGGGCTCGAGCACGAACGACCAGGTGATCTGCCAGAAGTGGAGCGGCCTCGGGGCATCGAAGCGGAGCTGGGTCTTGAGCTCCGGATCGAAGAGGCCCCCGAGCACCAGCTCGCGCTCCTCGGCGATGCGCAGCACCTCGAAGCCATCCGCGCTCGAGCGGGTCGCGGGGATCACGTCGCCCACCTTCAGCTTCGCGAGCTCCGGGTGGAGCTCCCGGGCGCTCCGTACGTTCTCGTTGTCGAGCAGGTCGATGCTGTAGAAGCCCGCGCGCTGCCCCCCCATTTGCACGATCCACGGCCACAGCGCCGAGGGCGGCGCGTGCACGTCGATGGCCAGGCTCACCTGGTCGGTGGCATCGGGGAGGAGCTCGTCGCCCGGCAGCGGTCGCTCGTTCTCCTTTGCGTCGGGCGTTCCGTATTCGCGCGCCAAGCCGCTCAGGAGCGAGTGCCGGATGAACCGCGAGCCCGGGCCAATGAGCACGAAGTAGCGGCGGAACTTTCCCCAGGCCTCCTCGTCGGTGGCGTCGACGCGCACCTCGATCTCCACTCTGCACTCCTGCTCCCCGAGCGGAACCACCCGGAGCGCCCAGGCCACCTTGGCAAAGCCCGGCGCGGCGAAGGCGGTGAAGGCCTCGGCGCTCCCCACGTGGACGAAGGGGATCTCGAGGTGCCACACCTTGCCGATGGCGCCCACCACCACCTCGCGCCCAGAATGCTCCGCGAGCACCTGGAAGCCCGGCTCGGAGATCGACGACGCGAGGTCCGAGATGCGAAGCGCAACCGGCCCCTTGGCGGTTCCGTCGAGGCGGTCCGGAAGCGTGCGAATGGCGAAGAGGGCGCGGACCAGCAGCGCGTGATGCGCGAGATCGGTGCTGCGCAGGATGTCCCAGGCGCGGGCCGCGGGAATCGCCAGGTCCACGTGATCGATCTCCAGGAGCCGCGGCATGGGCAAGACGGTGTCGAGAGCAGACATGCAGGTGACGTTTGCAAACTGCGCGCCGCGCCGAATTGCCAGTAGAATGCACGCAGCGCGACCGCGCACCGCCCGTCTCGCGCACCGCTTGCGCCCCGCGAAGCCCCTGCGGGTTGCGCCGCCGCCCACCGACGTTCTTGATGCAGGTCAACGCGTGCCGCTCCGCGTCGTGAGATTCGTGAGGGATGAAACACGAAGTAACCGCGGCTCGCGCCGTCGCCGTGGGCGTAGTCTTGCTCGTGCTGGCGATGATCGGCATATACGCCGCGACCGGAGTCGGCCAAGACGGTCTGCAGTTCTCGCGTGCGCCCGCGGCCTACGCCGCCGTACTGCTCCGCAATCCGGGAGCGCTTCGTCTCACCGTGGGGCTCGACAATCTGTTCGTCGTATTCTACGGAACGCTGTTCTTGCTCCTGGGTCAGCGGCTCCTCGAACAGGGCGCGGCCCGCGCGCTGGTGTTTCCCGCAGTCGCCCTTTTGCTGGGGTGGCGCTGCTCGACGGGGTGGAAAACTTTCACTTTCTCACGATGCTGGTGGGCAAGTGCGGGCCGGACGCTCGGTTCATTCCGCCGCAGCCTATGCCATTCCCTACCCGCCGCAACCTGCCCGCGGGCCACCCCAGACCGTGCGGGCACAAGCAGGATGGCGTAGGCTTGGGGCATGCGCAAGTGGCTCTACTGGGGCGTCATGGTGCTCGCAGCCTGCGGCGAGACGGTGCCGAAGGAGGTTCCGGCGCCCAGCGGCCCCGGCCCCGCCGATGCGGGCGCGGGCGACGGCGGAACCGACGCGAGCTTGGCCGACGCGCATCGCGAGGCAGAGGCCAGCGCGCCCACCACGTGCACGCCAATGGCGGCGCCGCCCGCCATGTACTGGCGCTCCGAGGTGGTGGCCGAAGGGCTCTCCAATCCCTGGTCCATCGACCCGTTGCCCAACGGCGACTGGCTCGTTACCGAGAAGGGCGACTACCTCAAGGACGCCATCGGCCGGATTCGCATCATCAAGGGCGGCAAGCTGCGCGAGGCTCCGGTGGCGGGCGCGCCGGTCTCGCGGCCCGGCCCGCAAGGCGGCCTCCTCGACATCGTCCTCCATCCGGACTTCGCGCAAAACCACCTGCTCTACGTGAGCTACGTGGGCACCAACGGCGAAGACCCACCCAAGTACGCGGTGAAGATCACCCGCTACCTGTTCGACAACGACGAGCTCAAGGCGCCCAAAGACGTCTTCCCTGGCTACTTCGTGCACGACGTCGACGGCCACTACGGCGGACGCATGGTCTTCGGCGCCGACCGAAAGCTCTACCTGACGCTGGGCGAGACGCACACCGGGCCCCAGCCGCAACAGCTCGACTCGCTCGCCGGCAAGACCATCCGGCTCAATGACGACGGCACCATTCCCAGCGACAACCCCTTCGTCGGCACCGACGGCGCACGCGGGGAAATCTTCACCTTGGGCCATAGAAACCCCCAGGGCATCGCGCTCCAGCCGAAGACCAACAACCTCTTCGTGGCCGAGCACGGGCCCACCGGCTGCGACGAGATCAACTGGCTACGGCCGGGCCTCAACTACGGCTGGCCCGACTACACCTGCGACCAGGTCGGCAACGGCTTCACCCAGGCGCAGGTGCAGTTCACGCCCTCGCAGGCCCCCTCCGGCACGTTCTTTTATACCGGCCTCGCCTTCCCCGGCTGGTGCGAGAACATGTTCTTCGCGGCGCTGGCCGGCGAGGGCGTGGTGCGCGTGGTGTTCGACGGCACCAAGTTCATCTCCTGGGAGAAGCTCTTCTACCACGTGGGCGCCTGGCGCATTCGCGACGTGGCCCAGGGCCTCGATGGTTACGTGTATTATGCAGAGGACATCGTGGACGAAGCACGCATCCTTCGGCTGGTTCCCACTGGGGCGCCCGCCGATGCCGGCGCCGACGCCGCCGGCGACTGAAAACGACAGGAGACGGCTACGAGTCCCACAATGTAAGCCAGGCGCGGCCAATGGACCCTCGGTGGGCGCAGCGGAGGCACCGTACGCGCCAAATTCCGCTAGATTTGTCCATGTTCCACGAAACCGAAAAGGGACGGCCAATGGACCTTTGGCCGCGCAATTAGCCCATGAATCTTCCCCCGGACGCAGATCAGTGGATTGGAAAACGCCTGGGCGGACGCTTTCGCATCGTCCGCGCGGTGGGCGCCGGCGGCATGGGCGCCGTGTACGAGGCCCTGCAAGAAGATCTCGGGCGCAAGGTCGCCGTGAAGGTCCTGCGAAACTTCGCCGGGCACCCGGACGAGGTGGCGCGTCTGCAGCAGGAGGCGCGGGCGGCAGCGGCGCTGGGCCACCCGCACATCGCGCAGATCATCGACTTTTGCCACCACCCGGGTGAGCCCCCGTTCGTGGTCATGGAGCTCCTCGAAGGCCGCTCGCTCTACGAGGTACTCCGGTCGGAAACGCGTCTCGCGCCGTCGCGGGTCGCGTTCCTGATGATTCAGGTGCTCTCGGCGCTGGGCGCCGCGCACCGAGCCGGCATCGTCCACCGCGACATCAAGCCCTCGAACATCTTCGTCACGCGCTCGCCCACCTTCGGCGAGGTGGTGAAGATCCTCGACTTCGGCATCGCCAAAGTGCCCACCGCCCCCGGTCAGCGCATCACCTCGCCGGGGCAGCTCCTGGGAAGCCTGGCGTACATCGCGCCGGAGCAGGCCATGGGCATGGACGTCGACGGCCGCGCCGACATCTTCTGCGTGGGCCTCACCATGTACGAAGCGCTTGCCGGTCGCCGCGCCTACGTCGCCGACGACGAGGCCTCGCTCCTTTACAAGGCGGTGCACGGGGAGATGACGCCGTTCTCGTTCTTCGCTGCCTGGGCCGGGGCGCCCATGGTGCAGATCGTCGACCGCTCGCTGGCGCGCGATCGTGCGCAGCGTTTCGGCTCCGCCGACGAGATGGCGTCGCGGCTTCAGCACTGGCTCTCCACCAGCGGCACCGCCACCGATCTGCCCATCGCCCGGCCGAGCGCACCGCCCAGCGGCGGTCACCCGCAGTACGGCGGCCAGACCGGCTCCCACTCCACCGGTCCCATGGGGGGCATGGGCGGCATGGGGGGCATGGGCGGCATGGGGGGCCCGCCTTCGTACGGCTCTCCCTATGGGGGTTCACCGGCGCTGGGCGTGAGTGCGCCGGTGCCGGTCTTGGGCCAGAGCGCGCCGCCGCCGGCCTTCGGTTCCTCCACCGGAACGCCGGTGTACGGCGCCCAGCCGGTACACGTGCAGCGGCGCGGCGGCGGGGGTTGGGTGGTGGCGGCCGTGCTCCTGGGCATCGGCGCACTCGCAGGCATCGCAGGTGGCGCGGTGGCGTTCATGAGCCACGAAGACGACGCGACGGCGGTAGCGACGCCGAAGGCCGCCAACACCGCAACCTTGGCCAACAGCTCACCGGCCGATCCCACCACGCCGCTGGCTTCCGGAGGTCCCGCACCCTCGCCCAAGCCGGGCGCGGTCCCGGGCATCCCCCGCGGCGACCGCAATTTTTCCATGGACGCCTCGGTGCCCGATGCCTCGCGAAGCGCCTCTGGGCTCGACGCCTCGTTGCCGCCCACGCCGGGCAACAAGGGCCCGCGTATCGGCCAGAGCTGCAGCAAGGAAGGCGACGGAAAGTACGACGTTCACATGGAGTGCCACAGCGGAAAGTGGACCTGCCAGGACGCCTACGAGTCGTGCGGTCACCCCGACTACTGCGTGAACTTCGCCGGGAACTGGGAGAACTGCGGCGGCTGCGGAAAGACCTGCGCCAAGAACGAGATCTGCAGCATGTACCACTGCCGCACCTGCACCATGAACGGCGAAGGCTGGTGCGGCGATCGCTGCATCAACCTGAGCCGCGACGCGAACAACTGCGGCCACTGCGGGAACAGCTGCTTTGGCCAGACCTTCGGGAAGAAGCCGTTCTGTGTGGCCGGCGCGTGCAGCGAGAAGTCTTTCTGATGAAACCCGGTCGAAACGAGATGAAATTGCCGTTCCGGGCACATCGGGGTAAGTCTCGAGGGTTCCTCGAAACGCTCCCGCATGCCCCCGCCGATTCCGCCACTCCAGTTCGACGCCGTCTACCGGGAGCACTTCGCCTTCGTGTGGCGCACCGCGCGGTACCTGGGTGTGCCCCGGGGCGAGCTGGAAGACGTTGCGCAAGACGTGTTTCTCACGGTGCAACGCAAGCTCTCGGACTACGACGGGCGGGTGAGCGTGAAGAGCTGGCTCTACGGCTTCGTGCGGCGGGTGGTGGCCGACCACCGGCGCAGATACCGGCGCAAGGAATCGAAGCTCCGCGGGGCGCCCGAGGAGCAGGGCCTGGACGCCTACGAATCGACGCAGCCGACGCCGCTCGCCACCCTGGAGAGCTCGGAGGCGTTGGTGCGGCTCGATCGCGTGCTGGCGCTCCTCACCGCCGAGAAGCGAGAGACCTTCTTGCTGGCAGAGCTGGAAGAGATGACCGCCGCGGAGATCGGCGAGGTCATGTCGGCCAACGTGAACACCGTGTACACGCGCCTGCGCGCGGCACGCGAAGAGATATCTGTACACTACACCAAAATGTTCGGCAATCCGAATACCCCAGGAGGGCGCGATGAGTGAGCTTCCGCGAGGCCTGCAGAATGCCCTCGGCGCCGCCCGCCGCGAACTTTCGCCGAGCGACACCGACCGCGCCCGGGTTTGGCAACGGCTGGCCGAGGCCGGGGTCCAGACTGGGGAGCCGGTGGAGCTGGGTGCGCGCGTCCGCGCCATCGGTGATGCGCCCGCCAAGCGTGGCGGCACGGTCGTGTACCTGGCCGCCGCCAGCGTAGCCATCGCTGCCGGCGTTCTCGGCTACGTGGCCACCAAGAGCTGGCAAGGCACCGAGCCCGGCCGCGCGGGGGCGAGCCGCCCGAACGCGCCCACCTCCCTCGCTTCGGTGGTGCCCAGCGCAGCGCCCAGCGCGAACGAAGCGAAGGACGCCGGCCACGACTGAGCGCCTGCGCGCCTACGCGACTACGCGCCTACGCGACTGGGCGACTGCGCACCTGAAAGCAAAACGCCGATGTGCATCGCTGCGCACCGGCGTTCTTCTTTTTTGGAGCGAAAGACCCGCGGAGCCTTGCGGCTACGCGTTCCCCTTCGAGTTGTGGAGCCGAGGGGGATCGAACCCCTGACCTCATCCATGCCATGGATGCGCTCTCCCAGCTGAGCTACGGCCCCTTGAGATGCACGCGGTGAATGCCGTGCAACAAGTGGTGCGCTCCTTCTACAAAGAGTTCGGCGCGATGTCTCGTATTTTTTCGCGTTCGTGGCAGACTCCCTCGATGCGCCGGGCTTTTCGCGGATTTCTTGCGGGTCTTTTGGGTCTCGTCGCCATCAACGCCTGCAGCGGGAGCACGTCTTCGCTCTCGAGCAGCCCCGACGCGAGCCTCGCAGATGCACGGAGCCCCGACGATGCAGCGGGTGACGGCGCGGCGGAGGGCGATGGCTCGCGCCGTGGGGACGCGGGCGACGGGGGCACCGCCTTCGATGCGGGCGAGCCCTGCGTGGCCCAGAGCGGCGGCGGTAGCAGCGGAAGTGGCACCTGCAGCTCCGAGAGCACCTATGCCTGCGGCCGCGAAGAACGCGGCATCGCGTGCAAATGTCCGGAGGCTCGCTGCAGCTGCACGGTGAACGGCGTGGCCGTGAAAGACATCGCCTTCGGCAGCTGTCCTGCCTGCGGCTTCGGCGCGGCCGAGCTCGCCGCCTGCGGCATCACCGTGGCGCCGGACGACGGCGGAGGCTCCAGCACCTCATCGAGCGGCGGCTCCAAGTAGGCCTCCTTTTCGCTCCGATGCGGTCGATTCTTGGGGCCCGCAATACTACAGAGGTGTCGTGAAAGATCGTCTGCACCTCCTGCTCGCCTCTTCCCTCGCGGTCTTCGTGGTGGGCATCGCCACCGCCATGGTCCTGTACCCGGGCGGCACCTGGAACGACCCCATGCACGAGGGGCACGACTTTTTGCAGAACTTCTTCTGCGATCTCACGCACGACGTGGCCCTCAACGGGGCCGGCAACCGGTGGGGCTCGCGCATCGCGACGGTGGCCATGGTGGCGCTGGTGCCGGGCATGGTGGCCTTCTGGCTGCTCACCGCGCGCCTGCTTCCGCGGGGTTTTGCGCAAACCATGGTGCGGGTCTCGGGAATCTTCTCGGCGGTGGGCGTGGCGGTGGTGGCGGTGCTCCCGTCGAACCATCTGGGCCCGCTCCACGGCTTCGCGGTCATCATGGGCACAGTGCCGGGTCTCTTCGCGTCGCTCACCGCCACCGCCGGGCTCCTCCGCGCAAGACACAAGGCCGCGGCGGCGCTGGGCGGTCTGACGCTGATCACTTCGGCCATCGACGCCGCGCTCTACCTGCAGCATCTGAGCGCGCACGCCCACAGCACGCACCCGCTTTTGGCACCGGTGCAGAAGGCCGCAGCCGCGTTCCTGATCGCATGGATGGCCTCGGTGGCGCTGGCGGCGGCCAAGCCCAAGCGCGCCGCGGCGCCCAAGGTTCCGGCGCCGGTCGAAGAGGATCCGAGCCCGATCTGAAGCGCTACATGCGCTCGACGACCTCGATGCCCAGGAGCCCGAGGCCGGTTTCGATCTGCCGGCCGGTGAGCCAGGTGAGCGTGAGCCGCGACAGGCGCTCGGCGCCCTCCGACTTTAGGATCGGGCAGGCCTCGTAGAACGTGCTGAAGTCGCGGGCCACGTTGTACAAGTGATCGCAGAGCAGGTGGGGCTGGTAGGTCTCGCCTGCGGTGAACACGATGTCGCCGAAGCGGAGCAGCGTCAGGCCGAGGGTGCGCTCCTCCGGCGCCACCAGCTTCACCTCGCCATCGGGCTGCGAAGCGAACTCGAGCTCCGCCTTGCGGAAGAGCGAGCGCGTGCGGGCATATGCATACTGCAAGTAAGGCCCGGCGTTCCCCTGGAAGGAGATCATCTTGTCCCAGTCGAACATGTAGTCGGTGGTGCGATTCTGCCGCAAATCGCCGTACTTCACCGCGCCGATGCCCACCTTGCGGGCGGTCTCGGCGATCTCTTCTTCGGCGATCTCCAGGCCGTCTTCGCGAATACGGGCGAGCGCGCGCTCCTCGGCCTCGTCGAGCACGCTTTGGAGCGTCACCGCCTTGCCCTCGCGGGTGCGCAGGGCCTTGCCGTCGGGACCGAGAATGGATCCGAAGGCGATGTGGTCGTAGCGAAGGTCGACCCCCAGCATCTTCATGATGGCGAAGAGCTGCTTGAAGTGGTGCGACTGCGGGGTGCCCACCACATAGAGCGAACGGTCGGCGTTGAAGTGGTCGCGCCGGTAGTAGGCGGTGGCGATGTCGGTGGTGGAGTACAGGAAGGCGCCGTCGCGCTTCTGCACGATGAATGGCTCCTTGAAGGTCGCCAGATCCTTGGGCGAGTCTGCGAGCTCGTTGAAGAACACGCACATGGCGCCCTCGCTCTCGCGCGCCAGGCCCTTGTCTTTCAAGGTTTGCACCACGCCGGGGAGCATGGCGTTGTAGGCGCTCTCGCCGAGCCAGGCGTCGAACGTGACCCCCAGACGCGCGTAGATCTTGTCGAGCGACACCCGCGTGGCCTTCACGAAGCGCTCCCAGGCGGCCACGTTGGCGGCGTCGCCACTCTGCAGCTTGGCGAGCTCGCTCCGCGCCTCTTCGGCGAAGGCCGGCTCCTCCTTGGCCTTGGCAGTGGCGAGCTTATACACGCGCTCGAGCTCGTCGATGGGGGCGCTGTCGAGCGCTTCTTCCGAGCCGAAGGCGCGCATGCCGGCGATGAGCAGGCCGAACTGCGTGCCCCAGTCGCCGAGGTGGTTGTCGCCGATGACCTCGTGGCCCACCGCCCGCAGGAGCCGCACGATGGCGTCGCCGAGAATGGTGGAGCGAATGTGTCCCACGTGCATCTGCTTGGCGATGTTGGGGCTCGAAAAATCGATGACGATGCGCTCCGACTTCTCGACCTTGGCGATGCCCGCGTGGGCGTCCTTGGTGAGCGCGTCGAGGCGCGTCTCGAGCCAGGCCGGCGCGACCCGCAGGTTGATGAACCCGGGGCCGGCGACTTCCACTGCCGCAAAGGCCTCGTGCCCGGTGAGCTTCTCGGCCACCTTGGTGGCCAGCTCGCGCGGGTTGCCCTTCAGCTGCTTGGCCAGCGGCAGCACGCCGTTCACCTGAAAATCCCCGTGCTTCGGGTCCTGGGTGGGGCGCAAGATCGCCGGCGAAGCCGTTCCGAGGGCGTCGTGAATGGCCTGACCCGCAATCTCCGAAAGCTCGACATCGATGCGCATGGTGCCTTGGACTTAGCGTAGGTAGCCGCCCCCCGTCTACGGACCGCGCTTTTTCCGGCCACGCGCGCAACTCCGGCGCCATCCGGCCGATGAGCCGCAATGAGCAACAACGTCAGCGGCACCTCCGGCACCTCCCGAACCTGTTCCACCCAGGACGACGACGACGATCGCGTCCACAACGAGGAGCAAGCCACGCTGCACGCGCAGCGCCTGGTCAACGCTCTCAGCCCCAACCGCCTCAAGGAGAGCGGCAAGGGCGACGCAGAGACCGAGCGGGCACTCAAGGCCTTCCAGAACGACCACGGCCTCTCGCCCTCCGGGAAGGCAGACGGCGCGACCCTTGCCAAGCTCGAAGCCGCAGTGCACGCACAAGACGCCCACGAGCACGGCGACGAAGAGCCCGCCGCGAAGACGGCGCACACCAAGACCGATGGCATCGGCGGCGCGCCCCAGTACGTCGGCCACGAAGTGACCTACCAGGGCCGCGCCAGCCACCCCTCCCCCACCACCAAGCCGGCCGCAGCTCCGGAAACCGGTGCCAACGAGGCGAGTACCGGCACCGGCCACGCCCCGGTCGGCGCGAGCGAGCAGCACGCGGGTAGCGGCGGAGTGCGCGGCTCGCTCAAGCGAGCTGCGGGTGCGGAGGGGGGTGGACTGGCTTCGAACATCCACGAGAAACGCGATCGTCTCGTCGGTCAAATCCGTGAGAAGACCGCCACGATCAGAGAAGGCGTCGACGCGGCGCGAAAGGCGGTCGAAACGGGGGCGCAGAAGGGCGTGGCGGCGGCGAAAGCCGCTGGGGAGAAGTTCCTGGACAAGATCAATCCGCTCCATCAGATCGCGACCCTGGAGAAGGGAGACATCTATACGCTCGGGATTTCGGCTTCCTTCAGCGCCCCCGTCGAGCCCGGCATGAAGGCCGGCGCAGGCACTCGCTCGGGAATCACCGTGAAGCGCGAGGAGAGTGGCTACACGGTGGAGGCGAGTGGCGCCGAGGCCCTGCAGGGGAGCGCCGCCGTCTCGCATACCGCGACACTGTCGGTCGAGGCCAGCCTCGGCGCCAAGGTAACGTTCCACGCCGACACCAAGGAAGAGGCCCTTCGCCTGGCCAAGCTCTCGGCACAGGCGGGCTTCGAGATGGGAAGTGTCGCAGGCAAAGAGGTTCTCAAGTACACCGGACACGCGCTCACTGCCGACGACAAGAAGTTCCTTGCGGAGCACTGCACCGCGGTAACCGTCACTGGCGGCGAAGCTGCCAAGTTCCTGGCCGAAACCGGCTCTACGAAAGAGTTCTTCAACGCCGGCGTCGAAGGCAAGCTGGAAGGGACGGTCTCCGAATCCGTCACCTTGAAGATGGACCACGGCAAGGTCTCCGAGGTCGTCGTGGAAGGCGACATGACGGTGGCCGCGTCGGCCCGCGCCGCTGCAGGGCTCGCCAAGCCCGGAACACCCGACGCAGAGGGAAAAACCGAGTTCAAGCTCGTTGGTCCGAGCACCAGCGTGGGGCTGGAGGGCGGAGCGGAGGTGCACGTGAAGGTCTCGAAGCACTTCGTCTTGAAGCCCGGCGCCGGCGTCGACTCGGTCTTGCACAGCCCCGAAAAGAGCCTGAGGAAAGCGGTCATGTCGCAAGTCGCTTCCACGCACATCGACGTCTCCGTCACCGTCGAAGGCTCGGTCGCTGCCAACGCGGGCCCATTGGAGAAGGGCGCCGGGGTCTCATTCAGTGCCACCATCTCCAATGTCGAGGTCAACAGCAAGATGCTGAAGGAGCTGGGAACCGGCAACGTAAAGGGCGCGCTCGAGGCGATTCCGGAGACGACGGAAGTCGAGGTGAAGACAGGCACCTTCGAGAAGCAGACGCTCATCAATCAAAGTCATACCGCGCAACTTCCGGTGGTCGGCAACGACGGTCCGACTGGAACGGGGACGCTCACCGCCACCCGGCGCCACGACGAGGAGGGCAGCACGTACAAGGCACCCGCCGGCAAGCTTGCGATGCAGGGATGGAATTTCGCCACCAAGGCGGGTCCGCCCAAGCACTCCCAGCTCGATACGAATGTGCAGGACCAGCGCTATGCGCGGGTCGCGGGGTGAGCGGGTCGTGGTAAAAGGGAGCGCGTGAAAACCCGCGCGCTCGTCAGTGGATTCCTGGTCGTTTCTTCGGTCGGTTGCGGCGATGCGCCGCCCCCCAACGTGGCGCCGCTTCCCAGCGCAACGCCCACTGCAACCGCCACCAGCACGGCCCAAGCGCCGGCACCTGCGCAAGCCGCGTACGTGCCGGCGCCGGCGCGTTACGAGAACCCCGGCGGCATGTGGATGCCCAACCAGATGGCGGCGCACGCCGCGAAGCTGAAGGAGCTGGGACTCGGCTTCGACCCGGCGCAGCTGGCCGACCCCACCTCCGACGTGTTGGGCGCGGTGGTCAGCCTCGGTGGATGCTCCGCCTCGTTCGTGTCGCCGAGCGGTCTTGTGATCACCAACCACCACTGCGCGGTGGGCGCGCTGCAGCTCAACTCGACCGCGGCGGCCAACCTTCTCAAAGACGGCTTCATCGCCAAGACGCGCGCCGAGGAGAGGTCGAACGGCCCCACCGCGCGGGTGTTCGTGACGCAGAAGGTGACCGACGTCACCAAGCAGGTGTGGGATACGAGCTTGGCAACCCACGTCACCGATCGCGAGCGCTTCAAGCTCATCGAGAAGCGGCAGAAGGCGCTAGTGGCCGAGTGCGAAAAGGATCGCCCCGGCACCCGCTGCACCGTCTCGACCTTCTACGACGGCGCCGCCTACTACCTCATCGAGCAGCTCGAGCTCCGCGACATTCGCCTGGTGTACGCGCCGGCCGAGGGCGTGGGTAATTACGGCGGCGAGATCGACAACTGGCGCTGGCCGCGGCACACCGGTGACGTCTCCATGTTCCGGGCCTACGTGGGCAAGGATGGCAAGCCCGCCGACTACTCCCCGGACAACGTGCCCTACGCGCCGGCGCACCACCTGAAGCTGGCGCAGAAGGGTCTGGAGGAGAACGATCTGGTGTTCGTGGCGGGCTACCCCGGCCGCACCCACTCGCTCAAGAGCCGCGCCGAGGTGGAGGACTTCGTCACCTTCCGCTACCCGCGCACGCAGAAGCTCTGCGAGGATCGGCTGGCGGCGCTGGAGAAGATCGAAGGCAAGGAAGCCGCCCTTCGCGCTACCCCGTTCGTACGCTGGTTCGGCAACACCCTCACCAACACCAAGGGCATGCTCGAGGGCCTGGTGAAGGACGGCCTGCTCCAGCAAAAAGTCGAGCGCGAAGCCGCGTTCATGAAGTTTATCGAGGCCGACCCGGCGCGCAAGAAGCGCTACGCGCCGGCGATGGCCGAGATTGCCAAGGCCTACGAAGGCGCGCGCAAGCACCGGGAGTCGGACGCCGAGCTGCGATCGGAATTCTTGCTGCCGCGGCTGGTGGGCGCCGCCTACCAGATCGTGCGCATGGCCGAGGAGCGACCGAAGGCCGACAAGGAGCGCGATCCCGACTACCAGGAGCGCAACTGGCCCCGGCTCAGCCAGGGTCAGGAAGCCTTGGAGAAGCAGTACAGCCGCACCGTCGACATGACGCTTTTCAATCTCGCGCTGGCGCGCCACGCCAAGGCCGACCCCAAGGAGCGCGCGCCGGTCGACGTCATCCTGCGCAAGCTCTTCCCGGTGAACGCCAACGCAGCGCCCGCCAAGCCGCCGGTGTCGGTGCTGTTCGAAGAGACGCGCCTGGAAGAGACCAAGACCCGCGTGCAGCTCCTCAAAACGGCGACGCTGGACGACCTGAAGAAGAGCCCGGATCCGATGATTCGCTTCGCTCTGGCCCTGCGGCCGCTGGTGAAGGAAGCCGACGAGCGAGACGAAGCCCTCTCCGGCCACATGGCAGCCCTCAAGCCCACGTACTTCGAGGCGCTGCGTGCCTTCGAAGGTCGCGAGATCGCGCCCGACGCCAACGGCACCCTGCGCATCACCTACGGTACGGTGCGCAGCTACCGCCCCAAGAAGGACGCCCCGTACTTCGCGCCATTCACGCTGCTTCCCGAGGTGGTGGCGAAGAACACCGGCAAGGAGCCCTTCGACGCGCCACCCAAACTGCTTGCAGCCTACACGCAGAAAAAGTTTGGCAGCTACGTCGACAAGCGTTGGGGGCAGGTGCCGGTAGACTTCTTGGCGGATCTTCAGATCTCCGGCGGAAACTCCGGCTCGGCCACGCTCAATGCCAAGGGCGAGATCACCGGTCTGGTGTTCGACGGCAACTACGAGGCACTGGCTTCAGACTGGCTCTTCAAGCCCGAGCTCACCCGCAGCATCCACGTCGACATTCGCTACGTGCTCTGGCTCCTCGACGCGGTCGACGGCGGCGATCACCTGATTCGCGAAATGGGCGGCGCGCCGTCGGTCGACTGAAGCGCCGCGAGCGCGCACCGGAACCCGGCGCGCGCTCGCTTCACTGCGAAGAATAGATCAGGCCGCGCGACGCTTGCGCATGGCGCCGAGCACCACAGCGACGCCCACCGCGAGCGCACCGAAGCCCCAGGGCGAGCTATCGCCGCTCGACGTGCTGCAGCCGCCGTCGTCGGTCTTGCCGCTGCTGCTGCCGGAGGAGCTGGAGCTGGTGGAGGTGTTGCCGGAGCTGCTCGAGGAGCTGGAAGAGCTCGACGAGCTCGACGAGCTCGACGACGAGCTGGTGGTGGCGTCGGCGGGCGTGCTGCCATCGGTGACGCCGGCGTCGGTGATGACAATGGGCTCGAGCTGCGCGCGAATCTCACCGCCGGGGTTGGCGGCGGTGTGAACGTTCACGTAGAGACCGTTGGCCTTGAGCGACGTCTCTTGGCCTGCGTTGAGTGTGGTCGAGATGGCGATAGGGCTCGCCGGGTTCGGGAAGGCATAGATGACGGCGCCGTTGGCGCCCTTGGCGCCCGTGTGAATGTGCGCCATCGTCGGCGTGGTTACGTCGTGGGTGATGTTGCAGGCGAGCGTCTTGGTCGCGTCGTCGTAGGTGCAGACCGCGTTGCCTTTGAATGCGGAAGCGTTGGCCGGGACTTCGTTGGCGCCGCTCAGCGCGCCACCCCAGTTGGTAACGGCGGCCGAGGCGGAGCCGGCGACGAGGAACGCGACCAAGGCCGGAAGGATGGCTGTAGTTTTCATCCACCTAGCGTATGGGCGTTCGGGCCCCGAGCCCACGAGATAATGCGCAAACGTTGCAACCACGACACGGATGTCGCGACCTTCGGCGCTCATGACGCAAGAACACCTTTCGAATCGAATGGCACACGCGTTGCGGTAGGCTCCGGTCATGAGGTTCGGAATGCGTTTTGGATCGGGCACTTTGGCCATGGTGATGTCGGTAGCCCTCGGCACGACGAGTGCCGCATGGGCACAGTCGGCACCGGCCCCCGCCACGCCGCCCGATGCCGCGCCCGCGCCCGCGCCAACGTCTGCGCCCGCGCCCGAACCGGCAGCTCCGCCCGCTCCGCCTGCGAGCGCAGCGCCTCCGGTCGACAGCGCGCCGGCACCGACGATGCCGCCGATCGTCTACGTCGACAAGGTTCCGGGGCCGGGCGAGGCGGCGCCCACCCCGCCGAAACCACGAGATCTGTACCTCTCGCTGGAGGCCATCAAGGTGCTCTCGCGGCCCTTCTTCGAGGTCGATGGCGAGTATCGCCTGCACGACCGCGTCGGCGTTGGCGGCATGCTGGGCCTCGGACGGCGCACCATCGGCACCCTCGACAAGCAGTTCGGCTGGATGCTTGGCGTCCAAGGCACGTTCTACCCCATCGGCAGCTTTCACCACGGTCTCCAGCTCGGCGCCGAGGTCGTGTACGGCGGCTCCAGCGGCCGCGGCACCGCGGGTACCGTCGTCATCAAGCAAACCGGCTCGGAGATCGGGCCCGGTGCATTTGCCGGCTACAAAATCGAGTCCAAGCTCGGCTTGACCTTCAGCGTGCAACTCGGTGCGCGATACATGTTTTATCGCGTGGGCGTGGACGACGGCAATTCGCAGACCACGGCCGCCTCCGGCAAGGGCGAGGTGCTCGGTCGCTTCAACCTGGGCTGGTCGTTCTGACCGGATGAGCCTGGGCGTCGTCGCCCAGCACGTGGTCGGCCAGCGCCGCGCCCACCGCGGCGGCGCCGGCGGCGAACAACATCAGCAAAAGGACGATCACCCACCAGGGAGGAACGGCGCTCGCGCGCGGCGCGGGCGCGAGCGATCCGGCCCGGGCCGACGTCGGAGGGCCGAAGGACGCGTGTACCGGAGGCTGCGACGAAAACGGCGCCGGCGAGGCTGGGAAGGCGCCCTGCGAGGCCGGAGACGCGGCCCGAAGAGCTGCGAGCGACTGGCGCGGAAGGGGCATTGTGTGCGAGTCGATGCGCCCAGGCTCTGCGCGAAACGAGGGCGGCGGTGCAGATGGCGGCCGCGGTGCGCGACGCGAGGGGGGTTGTCCGGTGCCGGTGCCGATTCCGATGACGGTGTCAGTCTCGTCCTGCTCGTCGCCGAGCATCACCTCGTCGCTCGCTTCGGGGGGATCGCTCCCGGCGATGCGCGAGGGCACCTGCGCCACCGCCGTTTCTTCGCTGGCATCGTCGAGCGGTATGCCGCGCACCGCCGTTTGGTCCTGCTCGTCTTCCTCCCCGTCGCCGACGATACGAGGAATCGGCGGGGCGAGGTGGGTGGCGTCCATCGCGAAGGCCTCCTCTGCAGTGGGGCGGCGCACCTCGGTCTGTAGCTCTGCGGGGTCGTCGAGCCTCTCATCGTCGAGCAAGTCGTCGAGGTCTGCGGCGGCGCGCGAGGCCACCTGCGGAACCATCACCGACACGGTCGACGGATCATCCTCCCCAGCGGGAGCTCCTTCGGGCGTCTCGCCTTGCAGCTCGGCCGACACCGGCGACTGCATCGGCGTCATGGTGGGCTGATCGTCGGTCGAGATGGTGCGCTCCGCCGCGTCTTCTTCGAGCGCGTCATCGTCGAGATCGGGCAGGCTCGGCTGCGGCACAACCGGCGCGAACACGCCGGAGGGAGCGCGAGAGCTCAGGTTCTTCGCGCACCGCTCCAGGGCCTCGCGCATGGCCCGGGCGGTGGGCCAGCGCGCGTTCTTGTCGAAGGCCAGCGCGCGGTCCACCACCACCGAGAGAAACGGCGGAACGTCTTGCGACACGAAGCCGAGCGGGCGCGCCGGCGTTGCCGCCGTGGCGCGGAGGATGTCGCCGATGGTCTCGCCGGGATGCACCGCCTCGCCCGCGAGCAGCATGAACATGGTGGCGCCCACGCCCCAGATGTCGACCTTCTCGTCGATCTCCCGGGAGCGCCCGAGCGCCTGTTCCGGCGACATGAACTCGGCGGTGCCGAGCAAGAGACCGGTCGCTGTCTCTTCGGAGCGCAACGTTTGGCGCATGCGGGCGATGCCGAAGTCGAGCACCATGACCCGGCCGTCGGTGGTCAGGTACACGTTGTCGGGCTTGATGTCGCGGTGCACGATGCCCTTGGCATGGGCCGCTTCCAGCACCTTGAGGATCTCGACGGCCAGGTGCACCACCTCGGCGGCCGAGAGCCTACCGCCCAGTCGATTGCGCCGCTCGTCGAGGTGCTCGCCCACCAAGAGGTCCATGACCAGGTAGGGCTGGCCGTCCACCGTTCCGTCGCCGATGACGCGCACCACCCGCGCGTGCTCCACCTGGTTCGCCAGGTAGCCCTCCTGGGCGAACCGGCGCCTGACCTCGTCATGGTTGGAGAGCTCCGCGTGCAGCACCTTCACCGCCGCAGCCCGGCCGTCCCGATGGGTTGCGGCATACACGGTCGCCACGCCGCCCCGAGCAAGTCTCGCATCGATGCGCCACTCGTCGTCGAGCCAGGTACCAACCCGTAGCAGCTCACCCATGAACGCTGGAGCGAGCGTACCACATGCCCATTGCCTTGCGTGTGGGCGCAATTGCGGCCGGAGCGTCGAACGCCCCGGAAACGCGCCAAAGAGGAGGGCTCAGGCCTTCTTGCCGATGATTCCCTCGAGAATCGACCGATCGCCCTGGAGGGCGGTGCGTTGCATGTAGAATGCAAGGCCGCGGCGACCGCCCAGCTCTTCGCCGCCGCCGGCCCGGCCCGGGCCGCCGTGGAGTAGCTGCGGGAGCACCAGCCCCGGGGGAATCGCCTGCCCGGCCATCTTGGTGGAGCCGATGGTCACGCGTCCGTGGTGCGGCGCGATGCCCAGGACGCAGCCCTCGAGGAAGGCCTTGTCGTCGGAGTAGACGCTGGAGACCAGGCCGCCGCCACCCATGGCCACCAGGCGCGCGGCGTCCTTGGCAGAGCCGTCGTAGGGCATCACGGTGGCCACCGGCCCGAAAACCTCGTGGGCGTGCACCTCGTCGCCGGCTTGGGGGTCGTCGGCGCGGAGGAGCATGGGGGCAACGAAGAAGCCTTTGTCACCGGTGCGGCCGATGACGTTCACCTCGGTCGCGCTCCCGACCACCAGCTTGGCCACGCGGCACAGCTTCTCGACGCCGCTGCGCACGTCGGCCAGCTGCTGGGCGGTGGAGACCGGGCCCATGGTGGTCTCGTCGAGGGTGGGGTCGCCCACCTTCACCTGCGCCAAGCGCTCGCGCAGCACTTCGATGACCGCGTCCATGCGATCGCGGGGAACATACACGCGCCGGATGGCGGTGCACTTCTGGCCGGTCTTCTGCGTCATGTCGCGCACCACGTCGGCCGCGAACAGGTTGAGGAGATCGGAGCCGTCCTCCGCGTCGGGCCCCAGCACCGCTGCGTTGAGGCTGTCGGCCTCCACGTTGATGTGGGTGCCGCGCTCGGTGACGCCCACGCCCCGGCGAAGCGTGGCCCCGGTGAAGCTCGAGCCGGTGAACGCCAGCACGTCTTGCCCCCCCAGCAGGTCGAGGAGCTTGCCGGTGCTGCCCGCGAGGAACTGCAGCGCCCCCGGCGGGAGCAGCTTGGCATCGACCAACACTTCCATGATGCGGTAGGCGAGGAGGGCAGTGCTGGTGGCAGGCTTCGAGATGACCGGCATGCCCGCGAGGAGCGCAGCGGCAGCCTTCTCGGCCAGACCCCAGGCGGGGAAGTTGAAGGCGTTCACGTGCACGGCCACGCCTTCGCGGGGAAGATACACGTGCGCGCCGAAGAGCCGCGGGCTGCGACCGAGCTGAATGGCATCGCCGTCGGCGAGCACCTTGGTGTCGCCCAGCTCGGCGCCGAGATCGGCATACGCCGCCAGCGTTCCCCAGGCGCCGTCGATGTCGAACTTGGCGTCGCTGCGGGTGTTGCCGCCGTTGGCCATGGCCGACTGGAAGAGCTCGTCGCGCTTGCCGTGAATGGCCTTCGACATGGCGCGAAGGAGCTCGCCGCGCTCGCGGAAGGTCAGGGCCCGCAGGGCCGGGCCGCCCACGTCGCGGGCGTAGGCGTAGCACTTCTCGAAGTCGAGCCCCTCGGTGGAGGCGGTGGCGATGGCCTCTTCGGTGGCGGGGTTCACCAAGGTGACCAACTTGCCCTGACCCTCGAACCATTCACCGGCAACGTAGCTGCGGAGCGTGAGCATGCCCTCGGTAGACCACCGCGCTTCACGGCTGTCAACACGGAGGCGGGAGCTACGCAAACGTCATGGTCCGACCATCGCCTCCGGGCGCACCCAGGCGTCGAAATCGGCCTCGGACACGCCCAGGGAGAGCGCCGCCGCCCGCAGATGGGTGCCCTCTTCATGGGCCTTCTTCGCGATGGCTGCGGACCGGTCGTAGCCAATGTGAGGGCTCAGGGCGGTGACCAGCATGAGCGACTCCTCGACGTTGCGGGCGATGCGAGCCCGGTTCGGCTCCATGCCCACCACGCAGTGCTTGCGGAAGCTATTCATGGCGCCTTCGAGGAGCCGCGTCGACTGGAGCACGTCATAGGCCAGCAGCGGCCGAAAGACGTTGAGCTCGAAGTTGCCGGAGGCGCCGGCCAGGCTCACCGCTACGTCGTTGCCCATGACCTGCGCGCACACCATGAGCATGGCCTCGCACTGGGTGGGGTTCACCTTGCCGGGCATGATGGAGCTGCCCGGCTCGTTCTCCGGCAAGAGCAGCTCGCCGATGCCGGCGCGGGGCCCCGAGGCCATGAGCCGCACGTCGCTGGCGATCTTGAAGAGCACGGTGGCGAGGCCCTTGAGCGCGCCATGGGCTGAGACCACCGCGTCGCTGGCGGCCAGTGCTTCGAAGCGGTTGGGCGCAGGCACGAAGGGTATGCCCAGGCTCTCGCCCAGCTTGGCGATGATCTGCGACGCTGCGCCGGGGTCGGCGCCCAGGCCCGTGCCCACTGCGGTGCCGCCCAGCGCCAGCTCGAGCACGTGCGGCAGCGCCTGCTGCACGTTGCGGCGCGCGTTGCCGAGCTGGGCCACGTAACCGGAGAGCTCCTGCTCCAGGGTGAGCGGCGTTGCATCTTGCAGGTGCGTACGCCCCAGCTTGACGATGCCGCGGAAGGCCAGGGCGCGCTCGCCCAGCGCCTCTTCGAGCGCGCAGATGGCCGGTATCACCTGCCGCATCAGCGCCTCGGCAGTGGCCATGTTGAGGGCCGTAGGAAACACGTCGTTGGAGCTCTGGCCACGGTTGACGTGGTCGTTGGGGTGCACCTTGCGAGCCGCGCCGCGCTCGCCCCCCAGGAGCTCGCTGGCGCGGTTGGCGAGCACCTCGTTGACGTTCATGTGGGTCTGCGTTCCGCTGCCGGTCTGCCACACCAAAAGCGGAAACTCGTCGGGGTGGTCGCCGGCCAGCACCTCGCTCGCGGCGGCCACGATAGCCTGGGCGATGGGAGCCGGCACCAGGCCCAGCGCACCGTTCACCTCTGCGGCCGCGCGCTTGACCATCACGATGCAGCGGACGATGGGGAGCGGCATGCGCTCGGTGGAGATGTCGAAGAACTGCCGCGACCGCTCGGTTTGCGCGCCCCACAGGCGGGCAGCCGGTACGTCGATATCTCCCATCGCATCGTGCTCTCGGCGCATCATCTTCAGCCTCTCCTTCATCCGCCACGTCGCAGCGGTCTTCCGGACCGCTGCGTGCCTTTCTCGCACGTTATCGTCAGCCTGTTCGCCATACCGGGTGTTTTTCGTGGAGCGCGAGTGGCTGCAGCGTAGGCGCGGCCCGGAGCGAGCGCCCGGGGCGCAATACCCCACTGTGCGCTATCGCACTCTCGCACGGCGCCAAGCACCCAGAATCCGTCGAGCGCCCGCTGGCACGCCGGTTGCGAAGTGGGGCACGAGGTCATCATGAACACGCGAATCGCTCCCCTCGTCGTCATCGGCTTTCTCGGGCTGGTCGGTTGTGCAGCGGCAACCCCCGCCACACCCCACGTCGATCAACCTTCCAGCGCCGCGGTACGCAGCGAGCTCGGCATCGCCAGCTGGCGCAGCGTCGACAGAGGCCACACTGAGCTGGTGGAGGCGCGCGACCGCTATGGCGCCATCGTAGACCGCGCCGTGCTGGTGCGGGCGCGGTCGGTCGACGGCATGCTTGTAGAGCGCATTCAATTCGTGGTTCTGGGGCGCAAGGGCGCCATCGAGGCCACCCCCGACGGCACCATCGAGGTCGACACCCTCGACCGCCGCAGTGCCCGGCTGTTTCAGGCGTACGAAGCCGACGTTGGCCTTCGCCAGGAGCCGGCGAACGCCGCCACGCGCTAACGCTTGCGGACTGCAGAGAGCCTTCGCTTCGATTGCCAGCGCTCTCGCGCACGAGAGAGCTAGCCGCTTCGGGGTTCGCGGGCGCGCTCCAGGGTGGCCGCAGCCCGTAGGGCCTCGGCGACGCTCCACGCTTGCGATACGCAACCACGCGGCGCGAACGGCGGCTCCGCGTCGAAGATTTCGCTTACCGAGCCCATGCACGCCTCGCCGAGGTTGGCGCTGAAGCCTTGAAGAATCTGCTGCAGACGCGTGAGCTCCCCCGGACGGACCTTGTGCCAGGCGTCGACGAACGGCCCGATGAGCCAGGCCCAGACCGTGCCCTGGTGGTACGCGCCGTCGCGACTTTCGAGATCGCCGTCGTAGGTAGGGCGGTAGTCGGGGTGCTTGGGGGAGAGGCTCCGCAACCCCACCGGCGTGAGCAGCTCGCGGTCTACCACGTCCATGACCGACGCCCAGCGCTCGCGAGCCAGCACCGGATGGGGCAGCGAGATGGCGAAGAGCTGGTTGGGCCGGCACGCCGGATCATCCTTGCCGCCTGGCCCGTCGACCACGTCGTAGAGGTGACCGCCCTCCGGGTACCAGAAGCGCTGGTTGAACGACGCGTGGGCCCGGGCCGCGGCTTCACGGAAGGGAGCCGCAGCCGCTTCCGAGTCCTCCTTGGCCACCCAGCCTGAGAAGAGCGAAAGGGCGTTATAGAAGAGCGCGTTGATCTCCACTGCCTTGCCCCTGCGCGGCGTCACGATCCAGTCGCCCATCTTGGCGTCCATCCAGGTGAGCTGATAGCCCTCTTGGCCTTGGTGAAGGAGCCCGTCTTCCGGGTCGACGCCAATGCCGAAGTGCGTTCCCTGGAGGTGCGCATCGATGATCTCGCGGAGCACCGGCAAGAGCAGGCGCAGCGTGGTGCGGTCGCCGGTGGCGTGGAGGTAACGGTCGATGGCGTGAAAGAACCAAAGGGTGGCGTCGGCCGTGTGGTACAGCCCGGCGCACTCGCCTTCCGGGAACATGTTGGGAATCAGGCCGTCTTTCACGTACTTGGCAAAGGTACGAAGAATGTAACCTGCATCTTCGTGGCGCCCGGTTGTGAGCGTGAGGCCCTCCAGGCTGATCATGGTGTCGCGGCCCCAGTCGGTGAACCAGTGGTAGCCGGCGATGACCGTGCGCACCTCGTCGCCACAGGCGTGGGCCCTTGCGGCGTCGACGATACGACTGCCCGGTGTGATGAGGAACTGGTCGGCCGCGAGCACCAGCTCGTCGACGGTGTGGCGCACGTCGTCGCCGGCGCCCTCGGGCAGCGGGTGGGCATGCCTTCGTGCGGGCGGCCGGCTGCTCTGCCGCGCACGCTCGATGAGCCGCTCTCGGCGCACCAGCTCCGCGTCTTCGGCTTGGCGCGGCGTCAGCGCCTGCAGCGTTTCCCACGACTCGGTGGAGACCACCAGCACCACGTCGGCGTCGCTCCCGAGGTCGGCGCGGAAGTAGCCGGGGGTGTGCAGATCGCCGACGGCATCGTAGCCGCGGGCCTGCTCTACCCGGTAAAGCACGTCGCGCACGCGCTCTTCGGAGAGGGTGAACGAGGCGCGCGGTCCGAGAAATTGCATGCGCAGCGGCGGGTAGTGCTCGGACCCGCGGAGCTCGTAGCGGGCCGACTCGGCGAGCAGCGCGTAGCCTTCTACCGAACCGTCGAGGCGGCCCTCGTGCGGGCGGAAGCTCACCGCTGGGCGCACCTGCAGGCGCAGCGCTGGGCCCTGGGCACCGGGCGGTGATAGCAGACGATACGAGACGAACGACGTGTTCTGCAGGTGGGGGAGAAACACCCGCTTCTCGAGCACGTGCTCACCCAGCTCGAAGCGCCACACCGGAAGGCCACCTTCCAGGCGAAAGTCGCGCAGGGCGGCCCCCACCGTGGATTCGACGCCCGAGGCGCGCTCCACGCCGCCCAGGTTGACGATGGCGCCCGACTCCAGGCGCACCGTCTCCACCAGGTGGTTCAGCATCATCGATCGCCCCTGCGGCGCCGGCAGCGAAGCCACCAGAAGACCATGAAAGCGCCGCGTGGGGGCGCCCGAAACGGTGCCCGCAGCGTACCCGCCCAGGCCATTGGTGACGATCCACTCGGCCTCGAGGAGCGGCAACACGCCGTCGCCTTGTCGCCAGGTCAGGGTGCGAGACGGCAGGGTCATGGTGCGGGCACTGCTTGGTAGAAGAGCGCGGCAGGCCCAGGAAGGTGCAGCTCGCCGTCGGGTACCGGCAAAGCCGCCCCGCCGCCCCCGTAGGTAGGGCTCTCCGACGAGAACACGAGACGCCAGGCGCGGCCGCGCGGGCGCGCCAGGAGCGGCTCGGCCAGCGACACCAGGTCGCGGGTGGGGCCGAGGTTGACCATGAGGAGACGATCGTCGCCGTCGTCGCCCAGGTAGCGCAGGAGGAAGGCGGCGTCGTCGATGACGCTGCCATGGATCCGCTCCTTGTCTTGCCGCGCGACGACCACGTCTTCGCGGCGCAGGCGCAGCAGCGTCTCGACCATCTCGTAGAACGGGCGGTGGGTCTCGCGCTCTTGGAAGTCGAGCTTGCAGCTCTCGAAGGTGGTGCGTTCGTGCGGCGGGGGGATTGCTCGCTGCGCGGCCTCGGTGGCCAGGCTCTCGAACTGCGAGAGAAATGCGCGCCTCCCCTTGTCGACCAGCGGCGCCAGCGAGGGTTCATGGTCGGCGAAGTAGAAGAACGGGGTCGATGCGTTGAACTCCTGCCCCTGGAACAGCATGGGCGTTTCCGGCGCCAAGAGGAGCAGCGTGGTCATGGCGCGAAGCTTGCCGGGAGAGGTGAGCGCGGAGAGTCGTTCCCGCAGCCCCGAGTTGGCCACTTGGTCGTGGTTCTCGAGGTACAGCACGAACGACGCCGCGGAGCTACCGAGGGCCGGCGCTCCCCGTGGGTTCTTTTGCCAGGCGTAGTGCTGGCCCTGAAACAAGAACCCCCACTTGATGGCGGAGACCAGCTCCTGGGCCACCCCGCGGGTATCGGAGAGGTAGGCCTCGCGGCGCCCGGTGAGCGCCACCCGCGCGGCGTGGTGAAAGTCGTCGTTCCAGAGCGCACTGAGCCCGTAGCCGCCCTTCTCCGGCGCGTCGATGAGCTTGCTCTCCTGGGGCTCGTTCTCGGCCACCAGCAAGATCGCCTTGCCCTTGCCAGCGCGCCTGGCCTGCTCCCCGATGTCGGTGAGCACGTGGCGGTCGGAGGCGTCGTGGACGCTCTGGGTGGCGTCGAGCCGCAGGCCGTCGAAGTGGAACTCGTCGACCCAGTATCCGGCGTTCTCCACGAAAAAGTCGCGCACCGCGCGCGGCCCCTCGAAGTTGAGGGCGTCGCCCCACTCGTTGGCGTACTTCTCCGTAAAGTACTGGGCATCGAAGACCCGCAGGTAGTTTCCGGACGGCCCCAGATGGTTGTACACTACATCGAGCACGACGGAGAGGCCCAGCGAGTGCGCCACGTCGACCAGCCTTCGCAACTCGTCGGGTCGCCCGTACAGCCGGGTGGGCGCGTACAAGTTCACTCCGTCGTACCCCCAGCCGAACTGCCCGGGAAAGTCGGCGAGCGGCATGAGCTCGATGGTAGTGATGCCCAGGCGGCGAAGCTCCGGCAGCTCGCGGGCAGCTGCCTCGTAGGTTCCCTCGCGGGTGAAGGTTCCCACGTGGAGCTCGTACACGACGCTCCCCGCGAGGACGCACCCGGGAAAGTCGAGGTCGGTCCAGGAGAATGCGCGGGGGTCGACGATCTCGGAGGGACCGTGGGGACCTTCGGGCTGGAACCGCGACACTGGGTCGGGGACTTCGGCGTCGCCGATGCGGTAACGGTAACGATCGCCCGCGCGCATTCCCGGTACGCGCGCGGAGAAGTACCCGTTGCCCTCGTCTTCCAGGGCCATCGCCGGCGATGCCCCGCGGCCCGGCGTCGGCACCAGCAGTACGCCCGATTTTCCCGGCGCCCAAACGCGAAAGTGGGTGGCGTCGCCAAAAACTTCCGCGCCGCACGAGAGGCGGCGCTCGACAGCATCGTCCGCGCGGCGTGCTTCAGGATGCACGGCGGCGCGGCCCGGTGGGGGTAATCGCCGTGCCGAGTCCGGTGTCTACGCTTACAAGGCCGCGGAGCACCTCGAGATCGCGGCGAAGGCGTGCCTCGTCGTGCTCCGGGAGGCGGGCCAGGATGTCGCCTGCCACCTCGGCGGCGCGGTGCAGGCGCGGCGTCGCCCGGAGCTCGTCGAGCAGATCCAGGAGCAGCGGCTTGCGCAAGTACCGCTCTGCCTCGACGGTATTGATCAGAGACTCGAGACGCGAGGTTCGGTGTGCCCAGCTATCCATTCTGCCGCCTTGGGAAGCAGGGTTCGTACCGCAGGCGAATGCACTCAAAACATCGGTGGCAGTCTTCGGGCGCGCGGGGCACGGCGCCCCACCCGGGGCGGATCGCCTCGGCCTGGGAGGCGAATACGCGGACCCGGCCCTTCTCGGTTGCGCCGCGGACCTCGCTTCGGAATGGCCGATTCACGGCATGCGCAGCGCTCCCCGGGCGCGCGGCACGTCACGTGCCTATGGCGGCGCATGCAAGTTGGCAAAGGTCAGCCGTATCCGCTGGGAGCTACGTGGGATGGAAAGGGTGTCAACTTTGCCCTCTACTCGGAGAACGCCAGCGGGGTGGAGGTGTGCCTGGTGGACGCCCGCGGCGAAGAAGTAAGGGTGCCCCTGCGCGAGCGGACCGCCTTCGTGTGGCACGCCTACCTTCCGGGTATTGGCCCCGGCCAGGCCTATGGCTACCGGGTGCACGGCCCCTATGAGCCGGCGCGCGGGCTGCGCTTCAACCCCAACGTACGGCTGCTAGACCCCTATGCGAAGGCTCTTCGCTCTCCCGAAACGTGGGGACAGGAGCTGTTCGGCTACGAGCTCGGGCACGAGCAGGGCGATCTCGCCATGTACGCCGGCACCGCCCACGGCGCGCCGCTCGGCGTGGTCATCGACGAAACCTTCGACTGGGAAGGCGACACCCGACCCAATACGCCGTTTCACAAGTCGATCATCTACGAAACGCACGTGCGCGGCGCAACAATAAGGCACCCGGAGGTGCCGCCCGAAGTGCGCGGCAAGTTCGCGGGCATGGCGTCGGACGCCATGATCGCCACTTCACCGAGCTGGGCGTCACCGCGGTGGAGCTCCTCCCGGTGCACGCGTTCGTAGACGACGGGTTCTTGCTCGACCGCGGCCTGCGCAACTACTGGGGCTACAACAGCCTCTCGTTCTTCGCGCCCGACACCCGCTATCGGGTTGAGAATCGACCGGGCAGCGGCGTGCGCGAGTTCAAGGAGATGGTGAGAGGCCTGCACCGGGCGGGCATCGAGGTGATCCTCGACGTGGTCTACAACCACACCGCCGAGGGCAATCAGCTCGGCCCCACCATCAGTTTCAAAGGCATCGACAACCCCACGTACTACCGGCTCGTCCACGACGATCCGCGATTTTACTTCGACTACACGGGAACCGGAAATAGCCTCAACGTTCGCCACCCGCAAACGCTGCAGCTCATCATGGACTCGCTGCGCTACTGGGTCACCGACATGCACGTCGACGGCTTCCGCTTCGATCTCGCCTCCACCCTGGCGCGCTCGCTCCACGAAGTCGACCAGCTCTCGAGCTTCTTCACCATCATTCACCAGGATCCGATTCTAAGCCAAGTGAAGCTCATCGCCGAACCGTGGGATGTGGGCGAGGGCGGCTACCAGGTGGGCAATTTCCCGGTGCGCTGGGCCGAGTGGAATGGCAAGTATCGCGACAGCGTGCGGGCCTTCTGGCGGGGCCTAGGCCGCGACGTGCAAGACCTGGGGTACCGGCTCACTGGCTCCAGCGATCTCTATCAAGACAATGGGCGCGCGCCCTTCTCGAGTGTCAACTTCGTCACCGCCCACGACGGCTTCACCTTGGCCGATCTCGTTGCCTACAACGAGAAGCACAACGAGGCCAATGGCGAGGGCAATGGCGACGGCACCACCGACAACCAGTCGTGGAACTGCGGCGCCGAGGGCCCGGCGGACGACCCCGAGGTGCGGGCGCTTCGCCGGCGTCAGGTTCGAAACTTCCTGTGCACGCTCTTTCTCTCGCAAGGCACGCCCATGCTCTCGGGCGGCGACGAGCTGGGCCGCACGCAAAACGGCAACAACAATGCCTACTGTCAGGACAACGAGACGAGCCACTACGACTGGGAGCTGAACGACGAGCGAAAGGCTCTGTTGCGTTTTACCCAGCGGCTCATCTCTCTGCGCCGCGAGCACCCGGCGTTTCACCGAGAGCGCTTCTTCAAAGGCCGGCCCATTCACGGCAGCGACATGAAAGACATCGTATGGTTCGGCCGCGACGGACTGGAGATGAACGAGGTCCACTGGCACGACCCCGCCACCGATACCCTGGCGCTGTTTCTATCGGGCCGCGGCGTCGACAACCTGGCCGAGGACGGGCGCCCCATCGTCGATGACGACTTCTTGGTGATGCTCAACGGCGCCGACGCCGACCTCGACTTCGTGTTGCCGGCCGGCGAGTTGGGCCGCTGGGAGCTGGTGGTCGACACCGACGACGACGGCGCCAGCGAGACAAAGGACGCGGGCGCCTCCACGCACTTGGTGCGCCGCTCGGTGAAGGTCTTCACGCACCGCACGACCGCCGAAGAACGCGGCGCCGCCGAGCGCTTGCCATGACCGGAGGCGTACCCCCTTCGGCTCCGCTCTCCACCTATCGCCTGCAGCTCCAGCCGGGCTTTGGCTTCGACGAGGCGGTCGCCTGCCTCGACTACCTGCAGGATCTCGGCATCACCCACGTGTATTGCTCACCGTACCTGCGCGCCGAGCCTTTGAGCACCCACGGGTACAACCTGGTCGACCCTTCACGCTTCAACGAAGAGCTGGGTGGCGAAGAAGGATTCACGCGTTTTTGCCAGGCGCTCCGCAGCCGCGGGATGGGGCACGTGCTCGACTTCGTCCCCAACCACATGGGCATCGGTCGCGACAACGAGCGGTGGGAAGACGTGCTGGAGAACGGGCGCTGCGCACGAAGCGCCGACACCTTCGATATCGAGTGGGACCCGGCCACCGAGCAGCTGCGGGGCCGCGTGCTGCTGCCGGTGCTGGGCGCGCAGTATGGCGAGACCCTGGAGAAGGGCGAGCTGACGCTGAGGCGGCGCGGCGGCGCGTTCGTGGTGCAGTACTACGAGCGCACCTGGCCGCTTTCGCCCTCGTCGTGGGGCCCGCTGCTCGACCGCGCGCTCGGCACCTTCGAAGGGGCAGAAGGTGATCCGCGGCGCCTCGAGCTGCTCAGCATTCGCACCGCGCTCGGCCACCTGCCCGGTACCGAGGAGAGCGATGCCGAGCGGCGCAGCGAACGGGACCGCGAGAAGGAGATCGTCAAGCGACGCCTGGCGCACGCCTGCGAAGACGAGGCGGTGGCGCGCGCGGTAGACGGCGCGGTGGCCGCTCTCGATGCAGATCTATTGGCCAAAGACGCGCTGCTGCTGATGCAGCCGTATCGACTCGCCTACTGGCGCGTGGCCACCGAGGAGATCAACTACCGGCGTTTCTTCGACGTGAACGATCTGGCAGCGGTGCGCATGGAGGTGGACGAGGTATGGGAGTACTTCCACGCGCTGCCGCTGCGCCTCTGGGCCGAAGGGCACCTCGATGGCCTGCGGCTCGACCACCTGGACGGCATTCGCGACCCCGCAGCCTATCTGGAGAAACTCGGAGCGCGCCTGCGGGAAGGCTCTCCCGCACGCCAGTGCTGGGTGGTGGCCGAGAAGATTCTCGAGCGCAGTGAGGCGTTGCCCCGGTGGCAGGTCGACGGCACCACCGGCTACGACTTTTTGGCCCAGGTGAGCGGCGTCTTCGTGGCCATGGAGAACGCGAACGAATTCGATGCCCTCTACCGGCGCGCCACCGGCGACGGGCGCACCTTCGCGGAGCACGCGCTCGAGGGCAAGCGGCACATCATGCGTGCCAGCCTCTCCAGCGAGGTGAACATGCTCGCCCAGCGCCTTGCGCGCATCGCCGCCCACGATCTCCACCATCGCGATTTCACGCGGGCGACGTTGCGACGCGTCATCGTCGAGACCATGGCGGCCTTTCCCGTGTACCGCACCTATCTGCGCGAAGGAGAGCCGGCATCGGCAGAAGATAGGGCGCACCTGGCGCGCGCGCTACGCCTGGCCAAGCGCCGCAATCCGGAGATCGACGCCTCGTGCTTCGAGTTCCTCCGGGCCATTCTGCTCTCGCCGGCCCAAGAAGGGAGGAGCCCTGAGGCGGTGGACTTTGCGCTGCGGTTTCAGCAGGCCACCGCTCCGGTGATGGCCAAGGGCGTCGAGGACACTGCATTCTACACGTATACGCGCTTCATCGCGCTCAACGAGGTGGGGGGCTCGCCGGAGCGCTTCGGCACTTCTGCACAAGACCTGCACGCCGCGAGCGCCGAGCGCGCACGGAGCTCTCCCCGGGCCATGCTCGCCACCTCGACCCACGACACCAAGCGCGGCGAAGACGTCCGCGCGCGGCTGGCGGTTCTCTCCGAGCTCCCGGGCGAATGGGAGAAGTGGACCGCCGGGTTCTTCGAGGTCGGGGAGAGCTACCTCACCGAGGTCGAGGAGGAGATGGGCCCGTCGCGCGAGGATCAGTACGCGTTCTTTCAGACGGCGCTCGGCGCCTACCCGCTCGACGGCAACCTGGGGGGCTTCGCCGATCGGCTGGCCGCCTACCTGGTGAAGGCGGCCCGCGAGGCCAAGCAACGGACCTCGTGGCTGCGGCCGGAGAGCGGCTACGAGGACGCGCTCTCGCGCTACGCGCGCGGCATGCTGGACGATCCACGGTTTTCGCGCGAGCTTGCGGCAGCGGCGACGCGCATCGCGGTGCACGGCGCCTCCAATGGTCTCGCCATGTCGCTGCTCAAAGTGGCGTCGCCCGGCGTGCCCGACCACTACCAGGGCTCGGAGCTGTGGAACCTGCGCCTCGTCGACCCAGACAACCGCGCCGTCGTCGACTTCGACGCGCTCCGCGACGCCGCGCGCACGGGAAGGGACGCCTCGTGGGCGGCCCTGCGAGACGCGTTCGCCGACGGCCGCATCAAGCAGCGGGTGCTGCGCGCGGCGCTGGCGGCCCGCCGGGCGCAAGCGCACCTCTTCGTGGGCGGCGACTACGAGCCGCTGGATGCGCCCCGCGACGCACTGGCTTTCGCGCGCAACGCAGGCGGGGATCGCTGCGTGTGCGCGGTCACGCGCTTCCCCTTCGCGCGCACGCGAGGAGAGGCCCAGTTCGCCCTCGGCGACGTGTGGGCGGCCGAAACGCTGCGGAGCGGCGCAGGCGTCTTTCGCGACGCGCTCACGGGGGCGGAGCACCGCGTGGGCGTGAGCGGCGAGCTCCGCTTGGCAGACGCCTTCGCCACCCTGCCCGTTGCCCTGCTGATGCGCGAGGGGTGAAAACGGCGCGGCCGGCGACGCTCGGGTGAGCGGGCCGGCCGAGAGACCGCGGGGGGACGGCTGGGCGCGCGGTTCAGAGCTTGACGTTCTGGAAGCTTGCCGGCGCAGGCGCCGGCTCCAGCACGTCGATCTTCTTGTAGGTCATCACGCCGTTGACCGGATCGGTCACCAAGCCCGAGGCCTTCTCCGAAGCGAAGCCGTAGGTGCCGGTGACGCGAACCTTGGCGCCCACCGCGGGCAGCGGGTACGGGAGCTCGACGTTCCACTGGTCGTCCTTAATGACTTCCTTGTCCTTCGGCGCTTCCTTGAGGGTCTTGTACTTCTTCATCGCCTCGTAGACGACGGCGAAGTTGCGCGCGAAGCCCAGCACGCGGATGCGGCCGCCCTTGCCGTCTTTGGTGTCGGCGATGAAGAACGAGGGAATCTCGGTCTTGCAGTTTTCCGGGTCCATCTTGCCCACCGGGTGGAGCGCGCAGGCGGGCGCGCCGGGAATGTTGGACTCGACGATGTAGCCCTCGATGGAGAGCTCCTTCTTGCTCACGTCTTTCTCGTGGATGCGGCTGCGAAGGTGGTGCGAGACGCCGGCAACGGTGTACGACTCGCCATTCTTGATGGTGATGGCAATCTGCGGGGGCGCCGGCAGGTTCGGCTTTCGACCGGTCCACGCGGGCGCCGCTTTGTAGGGCTCGTCGTTGGAGCCACACGCGGCGAGAGAGAGGCCTGCGAGGCAGAGGGCGGGAACGGCAACCGAGGCGGTGAGCGCGCGGAACTTCATCGGGGAAAAGGTCTAACACGCTTATTTGCGGCACCACAAGGACGCGTGCGCGCGGACGACCGGAGCCCGGGCGGGCTATTTCAGTGGCGCTTCAAGAATACGGTCGGGTAGAATCCGCCGCGGGTGCGGCGCAGTTGGCGCCGCAGGATATCGGTTGGTCGGGCCGCCACCGAAGGTGCTCTATGTCCTCCGTCCAACGGCCTCCGCCGCCCGGTTCCTGGGCTCCTGCTCGTGGGGCCGCGCGCCGCGTGCTTTTGCCCATCGAGCGCATCCTCGCGGTAGAAGCGGCCAGCGGCGTGTTGCTGCTCGTGGCGGCGCTGCTCGCCCTGGGCCTCGCCAACTCGCCGTGGCGCGAGAGCTACCATCGGGTGTGGGAAACGCAGGTGGGCTTCCGGCTGGGGAACCTGGTGTTCGAGCGCGATCTGCTTTTCGTGGTGAACGACGGTCTGATGACCATCTTCTTCTTCGCTGTTGGCCTCGAGATTCGCCGCGAGCTCCACCGGGGCGAGCTCAGCGACGTGCGGCGGGCGACCTTGCCGCTGGCCGCCGCGCTGGGGGGCATGATGGTGCCGGCCGCGCTCTATCTGGCGATGGCCGGGGGCGGCGCGAGCCGAGGGTGGGGCGTGCCTGTGGCCACCGACATCGCTTTCGCGGTGGGGGTGCTGACGCTGCTCGGCGATCGGGTTCCGCGGGCGCTGCGCGTGCTTCTGCTGGCGTTGGCAGTCATCGACGACGTGGGCGGCATCCTGGTCATCGCCATCTTCTACTCGTCGAACATCGCGATCTCGGGGTTCGTGTTCATGGGCGTGGGCGTGCTCATCATCCTCGGCCAGCAGTTCGTGGGGGTGCGATCGCCGTTCGCGTACGTGCTCCCCGCGCTCGTGGTGTGGGGGGGCGCCTACGCCGCAGGCATTCACCCGACCCTCGCCGGCGTCATCGTGGCGCTCTTGACGCCGGTGACGCCGTGGTTCGAGACGGAGCGCGTGGAGCACGAGGTGGAGTCGGCGCTGGCCGGCATCCGCAAAGTGAGCGGGAAGGACGACCAGGCCATGCTGCCCCACCTCGACTTGCTGGGGGCCGCGCGCGCCGAAGCGGTCGCGCCGGTGGAGCGCATTCAGCACGCGCTCCACGGCTGGGTGGCGTACGCCATCGTCCCGCTCTTCGCCTTCGCCAACGCGGGCGTCTCCCTCGGCGGGTCGGCGGGCTCACACTTCACCGGAGCGGGCGGCCGCGTGCTGGTGGGCATTGTCTTGGGCCTGGTGGTGGGCAAGCCCCTGGGCATCGTGTCGCTCTCGTGGCTCTCGGTGCGGCTCGGGCTCGCAAACCTGCCGCGCGGCGTGACCTTCCGCCAGCTGTCGGTGGTGGGGCTGGTGGCCGGCATCGGGTTCACGGTGGCCATCTTCATCGCGCAGCTGGCGTTTCCGCCAGCGCCGTCCGGCGAAGTGAACCCATTCCTCTCCACTGCGAAGCTTGCGATCCTCGCGGCCTCGGCGTTGGCCGCCACCCTCACGTTCGCGCTCGGCCCCAAGCTCCTCGGAAGCGGCGGCGGTCCAGGAGCGGCGCGCACCGAAGCCGAAGCCGAGTCGTCAACCGAGCTCTGAATCATGGGAGCCGAGGTGCGCCGTCTGCGCGCGCGGATGTGCCTCGGGTGAGGCACCATGGCGCCTTGTGGCAGAGAAAATCGGCGAAACGCGCGGAGTTTTCGCGGCACGGTCGTTGCTCATCGGGTTCGCATCATCGGCGCAGCAAGCGCCCCAACCAAGGACCCCTCGTTATGATCAGCCTTCTCCTCTTCCTCGTGTTCGGTCTCGTGGTCGGCGCGCTCGCGCGTCTCATCGTTCCTGGCCGCGAGAAGGGCGGATGGATCATCTCGATGGTGCTGGGCATCGCCGGCTCGATGCTCGGCGGATTCCTCGGTCGCATGGCGGGCCTCTACCGCGAAGGCGAAGCGGCGGGCTTCCTCATGAGCCTGGTGGGCGCCGTGGTGCTCGTGGCCATCTACCACGCGGTGCGCGGCCGCAGCGCTGCGCTCAGCAACTGAAGTTCGTCAGGGCCGTTTCGGATTCGGCACGTCGAGCAGCCCGGTGCGCGGGTTCTCGGTCGAGGGCGGAGGCGCCGCCGCGCTGGGAGGTGCGGCGTCGGCCACCGAGAAGTAGCCACTGATGACGTCCAGCTCCGGATCCATAGATGCATTCTGCACTTGGTCCGGAGACAGCGTCATGAGAACGCCACTGCCGCCCCCCACCGATACTCCATAGCCCACGAACACGCCCTCGCCGAGAAAGCAGATGTCGCCGTCGGCCCCCACGTCGGCTGCCGCCAAAAACAGCGCAGCGAGCTGACGGCAGCGGGCCTCGAAGGCCGCCTTGGTGAAGCGTCCGCGCACGTGGAGCACGCCGTCGTCCTCTTCCACGCGGAAGAGCCCATGACCGGTGAGCAGCGGGAGCTCGTGCAGGAGCTCGTCGACGCTGACGGGCGCGAGGTGCTCGCGCTTGGGGAAGGTTCGGGCAATGGACTTGTGCACGCGCGAGTCCACGACCATGGCTCGCCAAGCTTTGAGCTTGCCTCGCTTGAACCGCAACGAACCGAAGACAGAGACGTCGTACGCCACGAGCGAAATGAAATAGATCGAAGGGCTCGCGGTCAAGTCGCGGAATGCGTTTCCTGCGACCGACATTGTCCGACACACGCCCGCATTGACACGCGAGGGGAAACAGGGGTCGCCGGGTAGGTGGGCTTTTCTGCTTGCAAGCATGGCCTCAAGGGGCGCGCTCGCCGAGCCGTCAGGTGTCGCCATCGCGCGACGGCCGAACCAGGCGCAACGGCTCTGCCGTGGGCTTGGCCAAGCCCACCGCGCGCACATCGTCGGCGCGCACCACGCCGCCGGGGCCGATGCGAGCGGCGAGTCGCACCACAATCGCGTGGAGCTCGGCCTCTTCGCCGTCGAAGGGG
Source organism: Polyangiales bacterium (assembly GCA_038210445.1). Lineage (GTDB taxonomy): Bacteria > Myxococcota_A > Polyangia > Polyangiales > Polyangiaceae > JABFRG01. Next base: position 59,691 of record JBBQWQ010000019.1, on the reverse strand, counting down.
TGGTCGACCAGCTCGGCGAAGGCGCTGTCGTGGAGGCCAATGGGCGCCCCGTGGAGGCGCAGGCCTTCGCGCGCCAGGCGGTCGATGAGAATCCCGCGCAGGTCTTCGGCGCGGTCGCGGAGGCGGGGCAGGCGCACCGGATCGTCGAAGGCCGCCGAGAGCCTCGCCTCGAGGGCGCTGGCCAGGCGCGCGCGACTTGCCTCGAGCGGCTCGGTCACGAACGCCGCGAGCTGAAACTCCAGCGGCTCGGCGCGCTCCCAAGGCGGACGTCGTTCCGCATGCACGCGGGCGAGCAGCTCCTGTACGTCGGGCGGCAGAGCGCCCACGTCGAGGAGCAGCAGCAGGCCACCGTCTACCAGCGCCAGCGGAGAGACGCCCGGGTCGGTCCAGCGAGAAAGGTCGTGCTCTTGCGATGCGGTGCCGTCGACCACGACGAAGGGGGCATCGCGGCGCGGGCCTGCGAGAAACGAGCGGGCCAGCATGGGCACCGGGTCGATGCCGCTGGGGCCGGTGACGACGATCGGCGCGCCGACCTTCATCTTTCGTTCGAGGTTGGTCTGCGCCAGCTGCGCCACCGCCGAGTAGAGCCCCACCGTTGCCGCACGCGAGAGGCGGGCCGTGGCTTGGCGGTTTCGCGCCGCGATGAGCCCCGCCTGGTACGCGGTCATGGTCGCCGCATCGGTGGCGTTCTCGAAGCGGCGCGTGAGCTCTTGCTCGCGGAGGAGCGCGCGGGTGCGCGTGCCTTGCGTCGCCACCGCGGCGCCCAGGCGATCGGCCAGGGCCTTCCCCGCCGAGAGCTCCTCCAGCGTCAACGCCTCCGGGCGCACCAGGTGCGGCACCACCAGCGCCGCCTCCGGCACGCCGTCGAGGGTGATGACCGTGACCGCGTGCGCCTCTTGCTCGCGGAACCAGGCGGCCAGCGGTCGGAACTCGGCACGACGGACCTCGAGCACGTCGAGCACCTCGGCGCGCAACGTGGCGAATGGCTCCCGAGCGGCGAAGTCCACCAGACCGGGCGGCAGCGTGCGCTCCCGCGCGTGCAGGTAGCCGGCGCCGTCGACGGTGACCACCAGCGGCGGGTCGAGGGTCCAGATGGCGGCCCCGCGAAGGGTCGGTTCGAAGGGTTGACGAAGACGCGCCAGGCAGGTGCGCAGGGTATCTTCGGCCTGGGTGCGGGTGGTGCCTTCGATGGCGTGCTCCACCGCCGTGAGCCACACGCCGCGAAGCGGCAAGAGCCCGCGCTCCAGCCGCGGAAGGACGATACCCAGGAGGAGCGCCGAAGCGCCCGCCACCAGGGTGAGGGTGCCGGCACCCTCGCCGCTGCGATCGGCGCAAGTGGCGAGGACGAGCGTGACCGGCGCCCCGAGCCCCACGCACACCAGCACCCGACGGAGCGCGCGCGAGAGCGCCACCGCGTCCATGGAAACGAGAAAGCCAGCACCGATGGCCGCCACAGATAGTCCGATGCGGAGGGCGCGATCGGGCCGCGCGAAGCCACCGAACGCCACCAGGAGCGACACGAACAGCGCCAGCCCGAACACGGTGCCCATGGTGCGCGAGCGAAGGCCTGCGCCGAGCTCGAGGTGCCGCAAGCGTGCCTGGCGAAACCCGACCACCGAGAGTGTGCCGAGCGCCAACGCAGTCGCGAGCGCCGAGCATGCGCGCGCGGTGGTGCCACCATCGCGCGCGGTGGACGCGCCGCCATACACCACCGCGGCGAAGGCGACGGCGAAGCCGGCAGCGAGCGCGACCATCGGGCCCAGCAGGCGTGGGCGCGCTTGGGGGTAGAGCTCGCTCTCCGGATCGAGGAGCATCGGTAGCGCCAGCGCGTCGAAGCTGGCGAACACGGCGGAGACGAGCCCCAGCGTCTCCACCAGACGACCTTGCGCCGCCGGCGCGCAGCTCACGAGCGCCAGCGACGCGCCGAGGAAGCGAAGCGGGCGTGGTGACGAGAGCGACGCGAGCGCGACCAGCGTGGCCGCCGCCGCGAACACCCAGACCGCCGGCTCGGTCTTCCCCGACGTGTAGAGGAGGGTGACCACGCCATAGCCCGGGAGCGAGGCCAGGGCCACCTTGCTCCGGGTCAGGTTCTTGGGGAATACGACGGCGCGACCCAGATCCATCGGCGGTAGGGCGCACCCTAGCAAGCCCCGCGGGAAAACCAGAACTTCGCGGAGGCGCCTCGGCGGCCGCCGCAGGTTCCAGGGCGAGCCGAAGAAAACCACGATATAGTCAGCGCATGGGAGCTTCCGGCACTTCTCGCTCGGTGGCCGCGAGGGCTCGAGCGGTCGCTCGGTTCTTCGTGCGGCGTGGGCTCTCGAGCCTTCTCGTGCGCATCTCCCTCGGCCTGTCGGCGGTCATCGTGCTGGCGGCCATGAGCGTGGCCGCGCTGGTCTCCAGCAGCCACGTGCCCGGTGAGCTCCCGACCGTGGCGCTGGTGCCGGGGGTGGCAGCGCGCGCCATTGCATGGGGAGGTGGAATTCTAGTGGCGTTCGCCCTCGCGCAGCGGGCATTCCACCGCGATCTTTCCGAGGGCGTGGTGGGGCTGCTGCAGGCCCGCGGCCTCGATCCGGTGTACCTCTGGGGCCGGGTCGGTGCAGCGATGGCGCTGGTGGGCGGCACGGTGGTGGGCGGCACGTTGCTGGTGTCGGTCACCGCGATTCTCGCCGCGAGCCGCACCGGCGACGCCTGGGACGCAGCGCGCGGCGGGGCGGCAGCTTTGGTGTATTCTGCACTCTTCACCGCGGTACTGGTTCCCTTGTCGCTGGCGGCGCTGGGCGGGCGGACGCGCGGCGGGGGCTACTTCTTCTTGCTCCTCTTCCTGGTCATCCCGGAGATGGTCTCGCCGCTCACCCGGGCCTTCGTCCCGGAAGAGATGACGTCGATTCCCCACGCGCTCCAGGGCCTGTCGCACGCCATGACGGCGGGGCACCTCGACCTGCGGCGGACCACCGGCTCGGTGTTCTTTCTCACCGCGGTGGCGCTCACGACGCTGGTCTACGTGCGCCGCGAGGCCCGCCGCGTCCGGAGCGAGGCCCGATGATCACCCTGGAGGAAGCGACCTTTCGCGAGGCCAAGGTATTGTGCGGCCCGCTCAGCTTTGCGCTGCCGGCAGGCGTCACCGCGTTCGTCGGCGACGTTGCCGACGGCACCCTGGCGGTGTTGCGGGGCCTGGGTGAGCTGGGGCCGCGGAGCGGCAAGGTGCGGCTGGGAAATCGCGCCCTCGACCCGAGCGATGTTGCCTTCGTCGGGCTCGATGCGCCGCTGCCGGAGGGGCTGTTCGCGCGCGAGTGCGTCGACCTGGGGGCGAAGACGCGGAAAGTCGCGCGCGAGGACGGCGCCGTGCTGCTGGAGCGATTCGGTCTCGGCGCGCTCGGCCAGCGGCGCGTCGAGAAGCTGACGCGTGAAGAGCGGCGCGCCATCGCCATGGTCGACGCCATCACGTCGCAGCGCCGGGTCATCGTGCTGACCGATCCTCTTTCGCACGTGGCGCAAGAGGCGGCGCCGGCGATCCTTCGGGCCTTGCGCGAGCTCCGAAAGAGCCAGGTTTTCGTGATCACCAGCGTGAGCTCGCCGGGCCTCGCGGCCGACTACGCCAGCACCGTGGTGCTGCTCGACCGGGGCCGCGCGCTGGCACCGACCACCACGTCGCGGCCGCTCCTTCTCGCGGCGCAGGGGCCGGTGCGCGTTCGCATCGTCACCCGCGAACCCATGAACCTTCTGCGCGAGCTGGCGCGCGAGGGGCTCTCGACCCAAGCCGACGCCGGGTACGTGACCGTGACCGGCGCGTCTCTGGCGGCGGTGGCGCGGGCGGTTCAGCACGCCATCGTGCACGCGGGCGTGCCCATCGCGGCGGTGGTCCCCGACGGCGCTCCGCTCGCCGAAGTTCGCGCCGCCATCGCGGGAGACGAACGGGCCGCCTACGACGCCGCCTATGCTGCGCGCATGCAGGCCAGCGGGGCGGCCGCCCGCAGCGCCACCGAGCGGGTGGCCCATGCGGTACCGCTACCGCCGCCCGAGGCAGCACCCGACGTCGCCACGCCCGCCGGAGGGTCCACCTGATGTGGAGCTTGTTGCGCGTTCCCTGGGTGCGCCTGGTGCGCTCGCCTCGCTCGATGCTGACGCTTCTGCCGTGGGCCTGCATCGCACTATTCTTCGGCTGGGCCGCGCGCGGCCGCGGCGCCGACGACAGCGTGGCCACCTACGCCGCCCTCCCCTTGCCGCTCCTCGCGTTCGCGGCAGTGGGCGCGGTGCTGGGCGCCAAGAGCCTGGGGCACGCGGTGTCCGGTCTGCGGGCTGTGGGCGCGACCCGCCCGGCCGCCATTCTGGTGCACTTCTTCGCTGCGGTGGCGCTCACCGTTCTGCTTACCGCTTTGGTCGGCGGCGCGGTGGCAGCCCTCGCCCATGGCCCTTCCGACCCTCCGCTCGTGCGCGACGTCCTGGCCTCGGCGGGCATCGCGGCGCTGGGCGGCTTCGCGTACGCGGGGCTCTTCTTGCTCGGTGCCACCTTCGGCAACGGCGCCGGCCGGAGCATCGTCCTCGCGATCGATTTCGCCTTCGGTGGCAGCAGCGTGGGCGCCATGCTCTTCCCCCGCGGTCACGTGCGAAGCCTTTTCGGCGGCGCCGACGTAGCCGAGCTCACGTCGCGGCAGAGCTCCATCGCGCTGCTGGTGCTGGGCGCGCTCTTCCTGCTCCTCGCGTTCTTCCGCACCCGGCGTCCGGCCCGCTGACGCACTGCAGTGGGCCCCGCGAAATTTCGGGGGTCCCCAGCGGTGGCTGTTCGCGCTATGCCCTAGGCATGCGCCGGACCCTCCCTGCCCTCCTCTGCGTGCTCGCCCTCTCCGCTTGTGACGACAAGAAGGAGACGCCTGCTGGCGCGGCCTCGGCTTCGGGCGCGGTGGCCCTCCCGAGCGCAGCTCTCAGCGCGCCGCCGGCGGCCAGCTCGGCGGCGGCGATGCCGAGCGCCAGCGCATCGGCTACGGGCGCCGGCAAGCTCGCGGAGCGCATGAAGTGCGAAGCGCTGCTCCCGGAAAAATCGCTCACCGGCCCGCTCGCGAACATGAAGGTGGGTCAGCCGCCCGCCACCTGCGCCGACTGCGGCCCCACCTGTAGTGTGCTGGTTCCGGGCAAGCCCTTCGAGGGCGCGACGGTGAGCTACATCTGCAACGAGAAGCTCGCCAAAGACGCGGTGACCAAGAAGATCGCCGACATCCAGAAGACCTTGAAGAAGGCCAAGCCGGTGAGTGACTTCGGTCACGGCGGCGTGGGCGGCGAGCGCGAAGACGGCCTTTTCTACCACGTGGCCGTGCAGGACGACGACAGCGACTGCTTCGTCACCGTCGACTGGATGCGCGGCAAGCGCGATCCGGCGCTGGCCGCCGCGAAAGCCGCGATCGCCGGCGTCAAGCAAGCCGACCTCGGCACGAAGTAGACGCCACGAGCAACTTGACCGGGTCGGTCGAGCTAGCTGTGACGGGCCGTTAGTTCGTGGCGATCATCGCGGTGAGGGTGGCGCGGCCCTCGCGGGTGAGATCGATGGCCCGGCCCTGGAGAATGAAGCGGATTTGGCCGCCCTCTTCGGTGCGCTTGGAGCTGTGAATTTTGATGCGAAAGGCCTGGCCGCTGGGGTCGAGGGTGCCATCGATGCGGGAGCCCGGGGGCGAAGGGATGGTAGAGGCGAGCGTTACCGCCTCGCCCACCACCGCGAGCACCCGCGCCTCGCCGCCCTTTTGCCAGACCACGCGGCTCATCGGTCGCGGCCTCCCTTGATGGCCTGCCGCGCCTCGCGGTCGGCGGTCTTCTTCGCGAGATCGGCGCGCTTGTCGTAAGCCTTTTTGCCCTTGGCGAGGCCCAGCGTGACCTTCACCCGGCCGTCTTTGAAGTAGAGCTCCATGGGCACCAAGGTGTACCCGGAGCGGGTGAGCTCTTTCTCGATCTCGCGTATCTCACTCTGGTGCAGCAGCACCTTGCGCGCGCGACGCACCTCGTGGGGAAACGTCTTGGCTTGCTCGAAAGGTGCAACATACATCTGCTTGAGCCACACCTGGCCGTTGTCCACCGAGGCATAGGCGTCGACCAGGTCGACCTTGCCGTTGCGCATCGACTTGACCTCGCTGCCGAGAAGCACCAGCCCGCCCTCGTAGCGCGTCTCCACCTCGTAGTTGAAGGTCGCCGCGCGATTCTTCACGATGAACTTCTGGGCTGCAGCCCTCTCTTTGTTCGCGGCGCTCACGGGGAAGTCGGTTCTAGCACTACTGCAGGACGTCGATCAAAATGCCTTGGCCAAAGCCCTCGCGACGGTCGATTTTCCGGCGCGCGGGTACTACAACGCAGGGCATGATCGTTCCGCCGCCCGCGATGCGACCGTGGAGCCGCCCTCGCGTCGAGGTCGTCGCCGACTTCGGCATCTTCGCCGTGGAGAAAGGCCTGCTTCACGACGCCGCCGGCCAGCCCATGCGCGACGTGTTCACCTTCGGATGCCGCAACTGGTGCAACGTGATCGCGGTCACGCCGGCCCAGGAGATCGTCTTCGTGTGGCAGTACCGCTTCGGGCCCGGCGAGCTTTCGCTCGAGGTGCCGGGGGGCGTCATCGACGCCGGCGAAGCCCCAGAGGTCGCGGCCCGGCGCGAGCTCCTGGAAGAGAGCGGGTTCGAGGCGGGAACGATCGAACTGCTCTCCGATCTGCAACCGAACCCGGCCCTGCAGGGCAATCGCATCTACAGCTACGTGGCATGGGACGCAGCGCCCACCGGAAGCACGGCGTTCGACGAGCTCGAAGAGTGCGAGACCGCGCTGGTGCCGCGCAGCCAACTCGGCGCGCTGCTCGACAGCGGCCAGGTGCAGCATGCGCTGGTGGCGGTGGCCCTCGAGACGTTCCTCCGCCGCCACGGCGCGGGCCCGTGATCCGCGCCCCACAACTGCCGCGGGTGCACCTTTTTGTGTGCGCGAACGTGCGCGCCCACGACAACCCGCTCGGCCCCGGCTGCGGCGAAGACGGCGAGCGGGTCTTCAAGCTCCTCAAGGACGAGAGCCTGCGCCGGGGGATGGTGCAGCGGGTGTGGGTTACGAAGACCTACTGCATGGGGATCTGCCCCAAGCGGGGCGCCACCGTCGCGCGGCACGCCGAAGATGGGCGCGGCATTTTCCGCGACGTGGACGAGACCGACGCCATCACACTGCTCGAGGACGCATGACCATGGAAGATACGAAGGCACCCGCCATCAGCCTCGATGACCTCGAGGCGCTGCTGGCGGACATGGAAACCCTGCAGCAAGGCAAGGTGGTGGACCTGGCGCGGCGCCTGAAGCCCGGCATCACCGCCGACGACATCAAGAACCCGCACGACTTCCCCGAGCTCGACGACCCAGACTGGCACTACGAAGACGGCGTGCTCACCGGCATCCAGTCGGTGCGGAGCGCTGTTCGCGCGCGCATGCAGGGGCCATGAAGAAGAAAGCGCAGGACGCCTCGCCCTTTGCCAAGCTGAAGGAGCTGAAGGACAAGCTCGCTCGCGAGGAAGAGGCGCAAAAGGCCGCCGGCAAGAAGCCCAAAGCGCCCCCTCCGCGCGCGGCGGCGCGGCCTTCGCCTGGCGAGGAAGACATGTCGTTCGCCCGCCTCATGGGCGGCGTCGCCCCACTCGACGGCGCGCCCAAGCGCCTGCCCAAGGCCGCTGCCCTGACCGAGGGGAGCTCCCGCGACGACGCGCAGAAGGCCGCCACCGAAGCGCGCGCCGAGACCGAAGACGCACGGGTCCGTCTGCGCGACCTGGCCATGGCGGAGGTGGCGTTCGAGGTGACCGACGACGGAGAGCAGCTCGAAGGCCGGCGCGTGGACGTGCCACCGCAAACCCTTCGCAAGCTCCGACATGGCGCGTTTCCGGTAGATGGAACCCTCGACCTGCACGGATTGACAGCCTCCGAGGCCCAGCCGCGCCTGGTGGCGTTTCTCGCGCAGATGCGGACGCGCCGGGAAAAGTGCGTGCGGGTGATTCACGGCAAAGGTCATGGGAGCCCGGGCGGGTTCGCGGTCTTGCGGGGCGAAATTGCCGCGTGGCTCTCCCAGGGCGGCGCCCGCGAGCACGTCGACGCCTTCGCCTCCGCCACCGCCGGCGATGGTGGCAGCGGAGCGGTCTACGTCTTGCTGCGTCGTTGAGGGCCTAACGCGGCGCTGCGACGAGGGGCGACGTTTCCTGCTGGCTCTCCCGAGACGGCGAGACTATGACGATTTGAGGGTCCTCCCGCCACCTTCGAACGATGGCGTGGGTACCCCAAACCCCCGGTTTTCTCGGCGCGCGACGCCTCGGCGGCGCGGTCCTCGGAGCGACGCATGGTGGATAAACTCAAGAAGATCTGGATGGATGGTGAGCTCGTCGATTGGGAGGACGCCAACGTTCACATTCTCACGCATTCGCTGCACTACGGCGTCGCCGCCTTCGAAGGCATTCGCGCCTACAAGCGCGCCGACGGCCAGACCTACGTGTTCCGCCTGCGCGATCACATCGACCGGCTGTTCGACACGTGCAAGCTCGCCCTGCTCGCCCCAAAGTTCACCCGCGAAGACGTGATGCAGGCCTGCGCCGAGCTCCTCCGCGCCAACTCCATGGAAGACGGCTACCTGCGCCCCATGGTGTACATGGGCGACGGCGCCATGGGCATCTACGCCCCCAACAACCCCTGCCGCACCTCGGTCATCGCCTGGAAGTGGGGCGCCTACCTGGGCGAAGAAGCGCTGAAGACCGGCATTCGCACGAAGATCAGCTCCTTCGCGCGGCACCACATCAACATCAGCTTGGCCAAGGCCAAGCTGGCCGGCCAGTATACCAACAGCGTGCTCGCCAAGCGCGAGGCGAAGTTCGGCGGCTACGACGAAGCCATCATGCTCGACGCCAACGGCTACGTGTCCGAAGGCTCTGGCGAGAACATCTTCCTCGTGAAGAAGGGTGTACTCTACACGCCCGACCTGTCCTCGTCGATCCTCGAAGGCATCACCCGCGACACCGTCATGCAGCTCGCTCGTGAGCTCGGGGTCGAGGTCAAAGAAACGCGCGTCACCCGCGACCAGCTGTGGCTGGCCGACGAGGTGTTCTTCACCGGCACCGCTGCCGAGGTGACGCCGGTTCGCGAGGTCGACAACCGGCCCATCGGCGAAGGCACTGTGGGCCCCATCACCAAGCGCATTCAAGAGCTCTTCTTCGACGTGGTGCGCGGCAGCGACACGGCGCACGCCGCGTGGCTCACCAAGGTTTGAGGGATCGCGCACGGATCGCCGGGGTCGCGCTGCTGCTCGGGGCGGCGTGCGCTCCGGCGGTGGACGACGCCCCGCGCGTTCCCGGTGCGGGCTCCGCGGCGAAAGGCGATGCGCATGCGCCGGGCGCCCTCGAGCTCTCCGAAACCAGCTGGGGAAGCTTTCACTCGCAACGCTTTCAGCTGACGTTGCCCTTGCCCGAGGGCAAGACCTGGCGCATCGACGACCACCGCGAGCCGGAGCTTTCTGCCCGGCACGACAGCACTTCTTCGCGCATCATCCTCTCGGTCTTTCGCGAGGACGACCTGATGAACCGAAACAAGTGCCGGGAAGCGGCCAAGCGCCGGGGCCTGGTGACCGACGAAGGGCTCACCCTGGTGGCCGACGAGATCACCGTGGGGCCGGAGGCGTACGACACCCGCATCTGGATCGCGCTGGGCGCTACCGGCGCTGTGGCGGGTCGGCGGCCCAGCAGCGGAAGCGGACCGAGCGCGCCGTCGAGCCCCGACAGGCTGGTGGGCCACCTGTTTGCGACCGGCGCCTTCCTTCGTACCTGCCTCTTTTTTCACTTCACGAGCGAGGTGGCCACGCGGGGAGACGGCGGCGCTGCCGACGAGGCCGTGCTCTCGCATCGGCTGGCGGTGGCGCGCACCAAGATTCTCGGGGCCATCCGCCTCGATCCGCCGCGCACCACCTGGGACGCCGACGCCCCCAAAGAGAAACCCTGATGCGCCTGCGCGCCGCGGCACTGGCCCTCGCGCTCGCCTCTGCGGCAGCTGCCTGCGGCATCACGCTCTCGGGTAGCGGCGTCGAGAATCTGGGCGATGCGGCGCCGCGGCCGGCGCGTGACGCCAGCCTCGACGCTTCGATACCGGTGGTGCCAGGTCCGCTGCGTTTGGTGCGCGCGGGCGGTGACCATACCTGTGCACTCTACAAGAATGGGTCGGCCCGCTGCTGGGGCCGCAACGGCGACGGGCAGCTAGGGTTGGGCGATCTGCGCGACCGCGCTGCCGCACCGGGAGAGTCGGTAGCCTCGATTGCGGCCCTCGACCTCGGCGGCGCCGTGGTCGACGTGGCGCTCGGCGCGGCCCACAGCTGCGCCCTCCTCTCCGGCGGGAGCGCCAAGTGCTGGGGCGCAGGCGAGAACGGACGGCTGGGCACCGAGGCTACAGCGCAAGTGAATGGCGGCCTCGCGCTCGTTCCGGCGCTTCCGCTGCCCGGCCTGCAGAACCTGACGGCAGGCGACGCACACAGCTGCACGCTCGAAGGTGGCGGCGAAGTGCGCTGTTGGGGCCTCGGGTCGTCGGGGCAGCTCGGCTACGACAGCGGGCAGACGGTCGGCTCCAAGCCGGGCGACATGCGCGCGCTTCCTTCGGTCACGCTGGCCGCGCCGGCGCGCAGCATCGCAGCCGGACGGGCCCACTCCTGCGCGCTGCTCGAAGGCGCCGGCGGCGCTGCGCTCAAGTGCTGGGGCTCGGGCGCCCATGGTCAGCTCGGCCAAGGCGACACCGCCGCGCGCGGCAACGGCCCCGGCGAGATGGGCAAGCTCGGGACCATCGACTTCGGCGTCGACGCCACCGGTACGCGTCGTTCACCGCTCTTGGTGGCCGCCGGGGCGCTCCACAACTGCGCCATCCTCGACGACTTCGAGACCGTGTGCTGGGGCGCCGGCGATGCGGGCGCCCTCGGGAGCGGCGCCGCCGGCGACGTCGGCGGGGCCAAGCGCGACATGCTCGACCTTCGGGGCGTCGATCTCGGCCCGGACTTCGTCTCCCATGCGCTGTGCGCGGGCGAAGGCTTCTCGTGCGCGCTCTCGGAGGACGGCCGGGTAAAGTGCTGGGGCAAAAACGACCATGGGCAGCTGGGGCTCGGCGACGCGAGCGCGCGGGGCGCCTCGCCGGGGACCATGGGCCCCAACCTTCCCGCCGTAGATCTGGGCGCCGGAAGCGCCGCCGCGCAGCTCACCTGCGGGCGCGCGCACGCCTGCGCGCTGCTGGGTAGTGGCGTGCTGAAATGCTGGGGTCAGAACGACCACGGACAGCTGGGGCTGGGCGACGCCCAGGACCGCGGCGGATCGCCCGAAACCAGCGGCAGCAACCTGCCGGCGCTGGTCCTGGAATAGCAAAAGCCCGCCTCCGGAAGAGGCGGGCTTTCGTGCAACCTACAAGCAGTTTTACTGCCCGGAGTTTCGCTTGGCGAGGAGGTCGGCGAAGGTGCCGAACTTGGCCTCGCGCTTCACCTGCTGGCGGTACTGCTGATAGGCGTTGCGCTCGGTATCCTCGTTCAGGGCCTTGATGGAGAGCTTCACCTCGCCGCGCTTGGCATCGATGTCGATGACCTTCGCGTCGAGCTCCTTGCCGGTGGGGAAGATTTTTCGCAGCTCGGTGCCGCGAGCGGTGCCGGTGCCGCCACCGGTGATGTAGCCCCGCGACTGCCAGCCGGTGACACCCAGAATGCGCACCACCACGCCGGCCGCCTCGGCCAGCACGACGACGACCTTGACGCTCTTGTTGAGCATCACCTTCTGTGGCGGCTCGTTGGCCTGATCGCCCTCCGGCGCCCGGTGCAACGCGATGCGCTTACCGCGGGAGTCGATGGAGGAGACGACGACGTCGATGGACTCGCCTTCCTTGACGACCTCGCTTGGGTGCTCGATGCGCTTCACCGACAGATCGCCCTTTCGGACGAGACCGTCGACGCCGCTCTCGAGCTCCACGAAGGCGCCTGCCGGGTGGAGCCGAACCACCTTGCCGGTGTGCCGGGTGCCGACCGCGTACTTCTCGGCGACAGCAGCCCAGGGATCCTGCAGAGTGGCGCGACGCGAGAGCCAGAGCTTGCCGCGATCGTCGACCCGAAGAATCTTCACCTTCACGGTCTCGCCGACCTTGAAGACGTCGCTGGGGCCGTCGCTGCGGTTGTGGCTCATCTCGCTCAAGGGCACGAGGCCCTCGATGCCGCCGATGTCGATGAAGGCGCCGAAGGTGACGACAGTGCGGACCACGCCGTCGACGTCTGCGCCCACTTCGATGTTCTTGAGCGCCGCCTCGCGGTGCTCCTTGGCCTCGGCCTCGAGCATGGCGCGGCGCGAGAGCACCACGTCGCGCCCGCGCTTGCCGTACTGGCTCACCGCGAACGGGAGCCGCTTGCCCACGAGCGGCGAGAGATCGGCGCCCAGCCGCACGTCCATGTGCGATGCGGGCGCGAAGGCGCGAAGGCCGTCGACGTCGACTTCGACGCCACCCTTGATGACGCCGGTGATGATGCCGAACACCAGCGACCCGTCCTTGGCGGCTTGAGCCACCATCGGCTTGGTCTTGCTCACGCGCTCCGGGTGGTGGGTGACCACCACCAGACCGCCGCGGCCGCCATCGTTGTGCACCACGCCGACGAACTGCGCGCCCGGCTCGAGGATGACCCGCGGCAGCATCGGCTGCGGAGCTTCTTCGGCGGGAGCGGCAGCCGCGGGCGTGACCTCGGTCTGCGGCGCTTCTTCGGTGGTGGGCGCGGCTTCGGCGGTCTCGGTCGCTGCTGCGGGCTCCGCGGCTTCGGCCGGCGGTGCGGCCTCGACCAGTGCTTCGGCCGGAGCAGCTTCTGCCGATGCGGCTTCTGCCGGAGCTTCGCCCGGCGGAGCCTCGACGTTCGCGCCGTCGGCCTTGGCTTCTTCGGCCTCGGCGGCGGCATCGACGCGTGCTTGCTCGCGCGCGGCCTTGGCTTCTTCCTCGGGGATGAGGAGCTCGCGCAGGTCGAACAGGCCCTTGGCCTTGCCCGAGAGGTCGATGAACATCACGTCGTCGGTGACCTCGAGGACCTTGCCGAACACGATATCGCCCACGCCGAACGGCGGGCGCTCGCGTTCGCGGTCGCGGTCCGCCGGCGGCTTCTTCGGGCGGTTCTGACGCTGCGGCTGGGGCGCCGCTTCCGCGCCCTCTTCACCGGGCGCGCGGGGCTCCACGGGCGTACCGTCGGCAGCGAGGGCGCCTTCCGGCTTCTTCTTCTTCCGCCGGCGGCGGCGCTTCTTGCGAGGCGCGTCGCCCGCTTGGGCGGCAGCTTCGGGTCCGGCGCCTTCGCCGCCTTCGCTCTCGCCTTCGTCGCCTTCTTCGCCATCGTCACCGCCTTCGCCCTCTGCGGGGGCGTCGGCAGGCGACTGCGAAGCGGCGGCAGACGCAGGCTCGGCTACCGGGGGGGCCGCAGCGGAGGCCGGTTCTGCCGCAGGCGCGGCAGCTTCGGGGACGCTCGCGGCGGGCGGCGTCGCTTCGGTGGGCTTCTCGTTCTCGGGCGTGCTCATGGGGTGGGGCGTAGTGTTCTATTCGCAACTGACGGCGGAAACAAGACCGGCGCCCCGGAAAAAGCCTGTTTCTACGCCGAGCCCGCGGCGGGGTCGGCGTTTCTGCGTGGGCGCCGCACGCCGATGTCGCGATTTGCCGCGATGGCGCGATCGAATGCGGCGAACGCGCGCGCCGGACTGGCCCGATGATCAGGCGACGACCCGCGCTCCGGCCTTGGCCACGCGCGGCGCAATGTGGTCGGCCGCGAGCCCGTGCGCCGCCAGGCGGTTCTGGTAGTAAAAAAGCAGACGCGTGTCGGTGAGCAGCAGCGCGTCGCCCCGGGGCGAGAGCACCTCGTGGGTGTGATAGCCGGAGAAGGCCTTGAGGGCGGCGGTGAGCACGTCGCGGCCGTTGCCGTGCGGCACCGCCAGCTGGAGCGCGCCGATGCGTTCCTGGGCCCGCGCCTTCTCCAAGAGCACGTCGATGTCGGCGGCCAGATCGGCCCGCGACACCGACACGTCGTCGCGGTGCCGCAGCATGGCGAATAGATCGCCGGAACCGACGCTCTGCTTGAGACGCGCGAAGGCCGCTGCCGCCACGATGTGGGTCGGCATGGCCACGGTGTCCTTGAGGAAGCTGCGCACAATGCTCTCGCCGAGCTCGCGGGTGTACTCCGCATCGCGCACCGGATCGATGGCCGGCGTTCCGTCACGACCGAGAATGTAGCTGGTGGGGTCGACCGTGCGACCACCGGCGTCCACCGAGTTGCCGTCGTCGTCGACCAGGTTGCCGAAGCAATCGAGCGGCTGCGAGAAGCGGATCACGCAGGCGCCGTCGAGGCCCATGAGCTTGTTGATGAAGGCGGCGACGCGGCCGAAGCGCGTCGATTCGTCGTCCTCGATGAGGTACCGCGCCTTCCCCTCTTCCTGGAGAAAATCGTCGATGAGCGTCTCTGCTTCGAGGGTGAGGAGGTAGTTGATGGTGGCCGGTACGAAGAAGACGCGCCTGGGCTTGCCCGCCATGGTGGTGCGCGTGAAGGCCTCGACGCCGGTGCCGGCCAGGCCGAGCTTGAGTCGCCGCTCCACCCCGCCCGAGCGGGAGCGGGTGCCGCCGGGAAAAAACAAGCTGTGGTAGCCGCGCTCGAGGAGGACGCACGAGTAGGTCTTCAGCACCTCTTTGTAGAGCAAGTGACGAAGGCGCCGGTCGACCCGGTAGGCGCCCAGGTTGTGCATGAAGAAGGAGAGCACCGGGTTGGTGAAGAGGTTCTTGCCCGCGCCATAGGTTGCGGGCGGGAAGCCAGCGCGCTCGATGGCGAAACCGAACGCCACCGAGTCGAGGTTCGAAAGGTGGGTAGGAACGAACACGACGGTGCCGAGCTCGCACAGGCGGCGGACGTGGTCCCGCGGGCCCTCCACCGCGATGCGGCTATCGAGGGCGGCGAGGTCGAGCGAAGCCGGCAGATTTTTGACCGTGTCGCGGGGAGACATGAGCGCGCCCAGCAGCGGCGCGATGGCCCGCGACGCGAACTTGTACACCCGCGGGTCGAAGTTGCCGGCGACATCCCAGGCGTAGCGCTGCGCGTAGTGCCGCAGTTTGCTCCGGCGATCGGTCTCGCCCATGCGCCCGAGGGCCGAGGCGAGACTGCGCCACTCCGCGAGCTCGCTGCCGCCGCTGTGCTGCAGGCGACGGGTCTCGAGGTAGGCAGCGTCGTTCAGAACGAAGAGCGGATCCTTCACCTGCGTGGTGACGCGGTGAACGACCTCCTCGACGAGCTCGGCCTTGTGATCGTTGAACCGGAAGATCGGGGCGCTTTGCACTAGCCGAGAGTACCCACCTGGCGGCGGATCAGGCGGCGATTTTCTGGGCTTCTGCGACGGTGTGCGCGCAAGCGTCGGCGCACTCCTTGCACACCGGGTGGACCGCTGCGTGCTTGCGGCACTCGGCTTCGCAGTCCTTGCAGAACTCGAGCGCCACCTTGGCGAAGGCCGGAAGGCGCGGCGAGCCTGCGGCAGCGAGCGCGGTGAGCGACTGCATGACGGCGGTCATGGCGTGGACCACCGGCGCGCAGCCCGCCATGGTGGTGTCGCCGGCGGCCAGCATTCCGATGCAGTGCGCGAGACACGCCTGTCCCTTGGCGAAGCAATTGGCCGCAGATTCCGTAAGGCCGCCGTTGCCGCCCGCGTGATGGTGGGGAGGCGGCGCCGAGCCCACCGGCGGCGTCTTGGTGTTCTGCGCAACGGCAGGCCCGCCGCCGCAGGCGATGGCGCCGAGGCTGGCGGAGACGACCATGGATCCGGTGGTGAGGAGCGCGTCGCGACGGTTCATGGGGCGGAAGCTACGCCGGGCGGGCCGCCGCGTCTACCAGCCAGAGCACGTCGCCGCGGGCGTGGGCGAGAAGGTGCGCCGGCGTCTCGCTCCACGGGCCGGCCGGGTTGGCCCGGGCGCGGCCGATGGGAGCCCGCTTCTTCTCGCCCTGCGCCAGCACCCAGGTGGTGCGGGCCGACTGCAAGACCGGCGCGGTGAGCGTGAGCCGGGGCTCGCGGCCGCTTCGTGCGGGAACCGGCACCACCACCCGCGCGGTCTCGGAGAGCTCCGGTTCGCCAGGAAAGAGCGAGGCGGTGTGGCCGTCGTCGCCAATGCCCAGGAGCACCAGGTCGAAGACCGGCGCCTCGCCGAGGGCCCCGAGGATGGCCTCCTCGTACACCTTGGCGGCGGTCTCGAGGTCGAGGGTGGCGCTGGGCTCGGGGCACGGGAATACATGTGCATTCTGCACGTGATCGAACAGCGCGCGCCGCGCGTTGCCGGCGTTGCTGCGCGGATCGGCGTGAGGTACGAAGCGTTCGTCGACCCAGAACCAGTCGATGCGGTCCCAGGGAATGGCCCGGGTGCGAAGATCGGACAAGATGGGCAGCGGCGTGTTGCCTCCGGAGATGGCCACGTGGATGCGTTCGCCCGGTCTTCGGGCGGCCGCGGCCCACAGCTCGCGGGAAACGAGGTGCGAGGCGGCGCTCACGTACCCTTCGCCGCTCTCCGCGACCAGCAGGGTACTGCTCATACGAGCGGCCTCCAGGCCTGAACCTGCTCGACCATCAAGCGCTCGGCTTCGGCCGGACCGCGGGTGCCCGCTTCATAGAACGAGAGCGGTGCGTTGTCGTCGCGATACGCCTGCACGATGGGGTCGATGAAGCGCCACTGCGCCTCCACCTCGTCGTGGCGCGTGAAGAGCGTGGCGTCGCCGCGGAGCGCGTCGAGGAGCAAGCGCTCGTAGGCCTCCGGTCCCCCGCCTCCGAAAGCCTTGCCGTAGCTCCACTCCATGTCGACCCCCTGGATGCGCATGTTGCCGCCCGGGACCTTGGTGTCGAAGCGGAGCGAGATGCCCTCGTCGGGCTGGAGCCGCAGCACCAGCACGTTGGCGGAGCGCCCGGAGCCCTCGGGAAAGAGCGGATAGGGGGGGTCGCGAAAATGCACCACCACCTCGGCCAGCCGGCGCGACAGACGCTTGCCCGCGCGGAGGAAGAAGGGCACGCCCGCCCAGCGCCAGTTGTCGACGAAGACCCGCATGGCCACGTAGGTGTCGGTCTTCGAGACGGGGTCGACGTCGGGCTCGGCGCGATAGGCCGGCACCGTCTCACCGCCCACTACGCCTTCGGTGTATTGTGCACGCACAACCTCTTTGGCCACGTCTTTGCCGGTGATCGGGCGCAGCGCCCGCAGCACTTTCACTTTCTCGTCGCGAAGGGCGTTGGCCTCGAGCGAGAGGGGGGGCTCCATGGCCACCAGCGTCAGAATCTGGAGCACGTGGTTTTGCACCACGTCGCGGGTGATGCCCACCTTCTCGTAGAACTTGCCGCGCCCCTCGATGCCGATGTCCTCGGCCACGGTGATCTCCACGTGGCTCACGTGGTTGCGGTTCCAGAGCGCCTCGAAGATCATGTTCTCGAAGCGGAGCACCGCAAGGTTCTGCACGGTCTCCTTGCCCAGGTAGTGGTCGATGCGAAAGAGCTGGTCTTCCGAGAGGTATTTGAAGAGCTCCTGGTTCAACGCATGGGCCGAGGGCAAATCGTCGCCGAAGGGCTTCTCCACCACCACGTGGGCCCGCCGACCTGTGGCCTCGTCGTTGGCCAGCAGGCCGGCCTCGGCCAGCCGCTGCACGATGCCCAGCATGTCGTCGGGGCCCACGGCCAGGTAGAAGAGGCGCGTGCCGGTTTGCGCCGATGCGTCGAGGCGCGCTTTCAGCGCGGCATAGGTAGCGGGGTCTTCGAAGGTACCCTGCACGTAGCCGAGGCGACTCGACAGCTTGGCCCAGACCGCGGGGTCGACGCCCTTGGTGCGCGAGTACTTCTGGGCGGCATCCAGGAGCTCGGCCTGGAACTGCGCGTCGGTCTTCGGGCGACGCGCCACGCCGAGCGTCAGGAGACCCGCCGGGAAGTGCCCCTCTTTCACCAGGTGGTAGAGCGCGGGCACGAGCTTTCGGCGGGTGAGATCGCCGGAGGCGCCGAAGATGACACAGGAAGCGGGGAGATCGCTGGACGGCATAGTGAAGGCGAGCTTACCCAATTCTGCTGCAGAAGGTGCGCGTCAGATTCGCATGTATGTTGCAGTCGCACCGCGGCAGCGGGACCGAAGCGGCGAGACCGCCGGAATTCGCGGAAGGCCAAGGCAGCCGCCGCGGCGCCGCCGCAGCCCGGAGGTGCGTGCGAGCGAGCGGCGGGTCGCGAAGCCTCGAAACGTGTCCGTCGAAATGACGGGAATTCCTCGAGGTCTCGCAGTAGTGCTAGTTCAGGCGCACCGTGACTCGACTTTGAACCGAGCGGCTTCGTTTTCGCATCTGCCACGGCAGCAGCAGGGTTAAAGCCTGCGGGGTCTCTCGCCCCGCGGCTGCGAAGATTGCAAACAGGTAACGCGGCACCCGAACCCGAGGTGCCGCATCCAATGCCAGCGACCACGCGCCGCACCGAGACGGGAGCGGCGCCCGAACAGGAGCAGAACCTTTGAGCGACATGGGCATGGTGGGCTTGGGCGTGATGGGCAGGAACCTGGCGTACAACATGGTCGATCACGGTTTTTCCGTGGCCGCGTGGGACGCCTGGCCCGACACCGTGGACCGCTTCGTGCGCGAGGGCGAAGGCAAGGCGGTTACCGGTTTCAAGGATCTGGCGGCCTTCTGCGCCGGGTTGCGCAAGCCTCGGCGCATCATCCTGCTGGTGAAGGCCGGCGAGGTCACCGACAAGACCATCGACGCCCTCACGCCGTTCCTCGACCCCGGCGACATCTTGGTGGATGGCGGCAACGAGCACTTCATGGTCACCGAGCGGCGCTCGGCCGCGCTCCATGCCAAGGGCATTCGCTACTTCGGCATGGGCGTGAGCGGCGGCGAGGAGGGCGCCCGGCACGGCCCCAGCATGATGCCGGGGGGTGATCGCGCGGCCTACGAGGAGCTGCGTCCGGTGCTCGAGAAAATCGCCGCCACCACCGAGGATGGCCCGTGCGTTACCTACTGCGGCCCGGGCGGCGCCGGGCACTACGTCAAGATGGTGCACAACGGCATCGAGTACGGCGACATGCAGCTCATCGCCGAGGCCTACGCGCTCCTCAAGGGCCTGGGCGGCCTGGAGAACGCCGAGCTCGCCGACACCTTTGCGGCTTGGAACGAAGGCGAGCTCGCCTCGTTCCTCATCGAGATTACCGCGCGCATCTTCCGGGTGAAGGACGATCTCGGGCCCGGCGATCTGGTCGACGCGGTGCTCGACGCGACCGCGCAGAAGGGCACCGGCAAGTGGACGGTGCAAGACGCCGCCGATCTCGGCCGCCCCATTCCCACCGTGGCCACCAGCGTGGAGGCGCGCTTGCTCTCGTCGCGCCAGGCCGATCGCGTGCGCTTCTCGGCGGTGCTCCAGGGGCCGACCCCCAAGGCGGTGCCGGCGAGCGAAAAGAAGGCGCTCATCGACGACGTCCGCGCCGCACTCTACGCCGCCAAGGCGTGCAGCTACGCCCAGGGCTTCGACTTGCTGCGCGGCGCTTCCGACGCCCGAAGCTGGGACCTGAATTTTTCCGAGCTGGCGCGCATCTGGCAGGCCGGCTGCATCATCCGCGCGCGCTTTTTGAAGCGCATCAAAGAGGCCTACCAGCGCGACGCCAACCTGCCCAACCTTCTCATGGACGGCGAGTTCGTGCAGGAGCTGGCGCAGCGCCAGACCGCCTGGCGGCGCACCCTCGCGCGCGCCTTCGAGGGCGGCATCCCGGTGCTCACGTCGGCCGCCTCGCTCTCGTACTACGATTCCATTCGCGCCGAGCGCCTGCCGGCGAACCTTACCCAGGCGCAGCGCGACCTTTTCGGATCGCACACCTACAAGCGGCGCGATCGCGACGGTGACTTCCACTCGCCGTGGAAGTAGGCCCGCTCAGCGGCCAGCCGGCATGCAGCAGGCTTCTTCGCCGGTGCGCGTTCCCATGCAAAGCGGCGCGGGCTCCTCGCCGGCGAGCGCGCTCACGTCGGTGACCTTGTGCATGCCGGCCGGGCATGGCGCCTTGGGGTTGGCGCGCACCGCGGCCATGCCCACGCAGGTGCCGCCTGCCCGCACGCAGCGCGGGCCCACGGCCGCGGTGGCGACCGGCGGCAGGGTGATGCCGGCGTCGTAGGGCGAGGTGGTGGGTATGCCGGTGGGGGCGGCGGGTGAAACGAACACCGACCCCGAGGGCGGCGGCGCATCGAGCGGCACCGCCTCGTGGTGGCAGGCGGCGATCCCCGCCAGCGATGCGAGAGCGAAGGTGGCGGCGCAAACTGCGCCCAGTGCGGTGCGATTCATTCGGTACCTCGGGGGCCACGGGGCCCGGTATAGGCGCGCTCGACGCGCGCGATTCTCAATGCAAACTCCGTGTACCATTCACGGTTTCCCCGGCGCTGCGCTTCCGCATGCTCGGCGTTGGCCTTCCAGCGCACAATGTCGGCTTCGGTTTGCCAGTACGAAACGGTGATGCCGAACCCGGCTTCGTCGCGGGCGCTCTCGATGCCGAGAAAGCCCGGCTGGATGCGGGCCAGCTCCTCCATGCGTTGCGCCATTTCGGCGTAGCCGTCGCCTTCGCTTTCGCGCCGCTGGCTCGCGAAGACCGCCAGGTAGTAGGGAGCCGGAGGGGTAGCAGCGCAGGCCATCAGAACCTCGGCGCCTCGAAGATTTCCTCCAGATACAGCTGCCCCAGATCGGCCCGGCCCACCAGCTCGTGGCTCGCGGTGGAGCGATACCCTTGGGCCTCGACCGTGGGTGCCGGCGCCACCACGCCTTGAAAGCGAACCTTGTCGCCGTGGGAGAGCGCGCGCTCCCGAAAGCAGGTGAGGCCTCCGTGGGACGCGTGCATCAGGTGCGCGAGCTCTGGCGGCGGCCCCTTGCTCAAGGGAATGCCGCGGGGCGGCGCCGAAGTGAACACCACCGCAAGGCGCGCCGCCGGCACCCGCACAATCGAGCCGTCGGACTCCGCGCGGATGCGAATCTCGTCGCAGAAGAGCACCGCACCCAGCAAGCGAAACACGTCGTCCACGCCCTCGCCGTTGCGGTCCTGGACCTCGTGGCGCGCCACCAGCGCCAGCTCCCAGAGCGCGGCGCGAAATCCCGAGAATGGGCTCGCGAGCGCGTTGGGCGATACCACCACCGCGTCGAACGCTACCTGCGCCGGCCCTGTCAGGTGCGCCAGCTTGGCCGAGGGCTTGGTGCCGCGGAGAAAGTCAAAAAGGCCCATGGCCGCTCCGCGCGAGGCCTTCGACAACCTCGGTGACCACCATCTCCACCAGATGCCCGTATTGCTCGTCTCCGTGCTCGGCGGTGGCGGCCGCCGGCGCGCCCGCGTAGGCCTCGTTCATGCCCATCTCGCGAAAGGTGTGCTTGCCAGCGCGAATGCCGTCGGAGAGGCTCACCGGCACCTCCGGCAGACTTGTGTACTCTGCACGCACAGCTATACCCGAGGCCATCACCAGCGAGGTCTCGTAGGTGCCGGCGTGACACTGGCCCTTCTTGAACTCGGCCGAGAGCAGGCGCCCCCAGCGGCGGGTGAGCGGGCAGGCCACCGAGGCGCGCGCGACGTCTTTCACCGCCTCCCGCACCGCCGCGTCGTGGGCCGGTTCCAGGTGATTGTTCACCACGCACACGTGGTCGAACCCGCTGGCGAGATAGGCCTGCACCACGGCCTTCAAGAAGCTGGTCAAGGCCTCTGCCGGCACGCCCACTGCGCCAGGAAAGCCGGCCGCGAAATCGGTGACGCCATAGGGCACCGGCGGGGCTACCAACGCGGCAATGCCCCGCGCCTCGAGCGGCGCGATGGCGCGCGTCGCGGCCGCGAGGGAGATGATGGTGTCGGTGGCGAGCGGAAGATGCGGCCCATGGGGCTCCACGCTGCCCACCGGAAGGAGCACGCAGCTCGGGCTGCGCGCGGCCAGCGCCCCCAGCTCCGGCGAAGTGAGGTTGCCCAGCTCGCTCACGGGCTGCCCGCGGCGCGCAGGGCCTTCTTGTCGACCTTGCCGCGGTCGTTCTTCGGCAGATCGGCGACCACCTCGTAGAGCTTCGGCACCTTGTACTTCGACACGCGCTCCCGCAGGTAGGCCACGAGCTCGGCCTCGATGGTGGCGGCCTTGTGCGCAGCCTCGCCTCGCAGGACCACGAAGGCCTTGGCCTTGGTGAGCCCCTCGTGCTCCACACCGACAACCGCCGCCAGGGCAATGGCGTCGTGCATCATGAGCGCCTCTTCGATTTCGCGGGGGGCCACCCACAGCCCGCCCACCTTCAGGAGATCGTCGGAGCGACCTGCAAAGTACAGGTATCCCTTTCCGTCGACGTGAAACAGATCGCCAGTGCGGCACCAGTGGCCGTGGAAGGTGGTGAAGCTCTTGTCGCGGTCGAGCCAGTAGCCTTGGCTCACGCTGTCGCCCTTCACCCACAGCACGCCAATCTGCCCGGGCTCGCAGGGCGCCGCGCCAACGCCTTCGGCCTCTTCCGGCAAAATGCGCAGCTCGTAGCCGGCGACCGCGCGGCCGAGCGAGCCGGGCACGATGTCGCCGGGGCGGTTGGAGGCGTAGATGTGGAACATTTCCGCGGAGCCGATGCCGTCGTACACGTCGCTGCCGAAGCGCGCCTGCCAGCGCCGGAGCAGCGCCTCCGGGAGCGCCTCGCCCGCCGAGAGCGAGAAGCGCACGCTCGAGAGATCGAGCCCCGGGCGTCCGAGCTTCACCTCTTCGGCGTCGTACTCCAGGAGCTTGCCCAGCATGGTGGGTACGTTGGTGACCACCGTCGGGCGATACTCGGTGAGCGCCTTGGCCATGATCTCGGGCGACGGCCGCTCCGAGAACAGCGCCGCAGTGCCGCCCACCGCGAAGGGGAAGAACAGGTTGGTGCCGGTGGCGTACCCGAAATACAGCCGCGACACGCTGATGGTGACGTCGCCCTTGCGATAGCCCACCGTCTGCTTGGCGTACACCTCGGTGTTGAAGGCGTAGTCGCGGTGGGTGTGGATGTTGGCCTTGGGCTCGCCGGTGGAGCCGCTGGTGAAGAGCCACATGGAGGGCTCGTCGCGGTGCAGCGTGGGCAGGGTCGCCGCCGGCAGGGTGGTGGAGATCTCTGCGTGAAAATCGCGAAACAGGGCGTCGGTCTCGAAGCCGCTTCCAGCGTCTACCTCGTCGCCGGTGGCCGCGTCGCTCGCCACCAGCACCAGCGAAAGCTCCTGCCCTACCCCGCGGGCCTTTCGGGCTTCGCGCAGCGCCTGGGCCACCTTGGGAATGGTGATGACCGCCGTGGCGCGCGTGTACTCTACAAGGTATTCGATCTGCGCGGCCGGCGCGTCGGGGTTGCCCATGGCCACCACCGCGCCCTGGGCCAGGACCCCGAAGATGGCGAAGGCGTAGATGGGCGAGTCGGGCAGGCACAGCAGCACCCGCTCGCCGCGCCGGACCCCGCGCGCAGAAAGCACCGCCGCCACCCGCCGGGCACTGTCGGCCACCCGGTCGTAGTCGAAGCGCCTCGTTCCCCAGCGAATGGCCTCCGCCGCGCCGAGCCCCTCCCGGAGGCGATCGAAGAGAAAGTAGTCCGCCATGTTGAGCGTGTCCGGGAATTGCGATCGCATCGGGGCGGATGGTAGTGCGCGGGCCGAGCGAGTTCAATGTGCGTGGCAGACGGCGTCCTTGCACGCGAAAGCGCAGGGGAGTACGGACGCCGCATGTCGCTCGCTGCCCCCCTTTCGCGCCTCGATGCCTGGCTCGCCGCCGAAAGGCCGGTACTCTTCGCGGGGCGAGGCGCGCCGGTTGCGCCTGCCGCGCTCACCACCTTGGGCAAAGCGCTGGGGCGCCCGGTGCCGCCGGAGCTGGCAGAGCTCCTGGGGTGGGCCGACGGATGCGCGGGTGAGCCGCTCCTCGAGAACTTCTACCTGATGTCGGCGGCGGAGATCGCCGAAGCGGTAACCAGGATGCGCGGGCTGCTCCGGGCCGGCGAGTTTCACGGCAAGGTCGACTGGTGGGTCGACGGCTGGGTGCCCTTTCTCGACAACCGTTGCGGCGACGTCGTGTGCATCGACCCTGTCGGCAGCTTCGGCGGCGTTCCCGGCCAGCTGGTGGAGGTCCTTCACGACGCGCCCGACCGCGATCGCATGGCGCCCTCCCTCGAGGCCTTCGTCGACGCGCTCACCTCGGCCTTCGAGGCGGGTCTCTTCGACGGCGCCCGGCCCAAGGACGACGATGCGTTCGTGAAGCATCTGCGAGGGGCCATGCCTGGCTATCCCAAGGCGTCGGTTGCGCGGCAGAACGAAGTCACCGCACGCAAGCGCGTCAACGCCCGCGACGCTGTCAAGCAGGCGCTGCACCCGCTCGAGGGGCCGCGCGCCGAGCTCACCAAGGCCATCGACGCCGACGCCGTGGTGAAAGCCGCGCGCTTCGCAGTGGACGAAGCGATGACGGCGCTCCTGGGTCGCGGCGACAAGGCCCAGGTGGCGCTCTTCGAGGTATATCCGGAGGCGGGCGAGAAATGCATCGCCTACGCGCTGTGGAGCTCGAGCGCCGTGGGCGACGCCGGGCGCGACGGCTACGTGGTCGGCATCGATCGCAAGGGCAATGCCATCTTCAAAGAGAAGAAGACCGAGGGCGGGTGATGCGCAGCGCCCGGAGCGAGTGGAGGCGCGGGCCTTCTCGTTCCGGGCTTTCCTTGGCAGGCCGAGGGCATGATTCAGCAGGGCGGGGTCTCGGCCGGCGACCACACGGCCGGTTCCCCTGACACGGTTCGCGTGCAACCTACATGCGAACCGGGCGCGCATCTCTCGCAGTAGAACTACGTTGTGACCGACGCGGTATCCGAGAAGGCGCCGCGGTTGCCCGCGAGGTCGTAGGGCCGCAGCGCATAGCGATAGGTGTGGCCCTCGACCGCGCGCAGGTCTTCGAAGCGGACAGTGCCGGCGCGAACGCTGGCGTAGTGTGCCAGCGGCGCCCCGCCCTGGGCCCGGAAGACCTGGTAGCCGTAGAGCCCCTCGGGGTCATCGGCCTTGTGCCATTGGAGAAGCACACGGCCTTGCGTGTATTCCGCACGCAAAGCGGCGCCTGCATCGGGCCAGGTGGGCGGCGTCGTATCCGAGCTCTCCGGCGCCTGCCCGCTCTTCTTGGGCCACAACGTGCAGTCGACCCGGCGAAAGCTCTCGTCGAGGGCCTTGCACACGTTGCCGTAGAGGCAGCGCACCACGCGGTCTTCCTCGCCCCGGCGCCACTTCTTGGGAATGTCGGGGTCGGCCAGAAGGGCCCGGGCCATGCCCACCAGATCGCCCTTCCCTTCGCGGATCACGCTCTCGGCCATGGCGAGCGAAGCGATCTTGCCGGCGGCGATGACCGGAACCTCGAGCCCGGCCGCGCGCAGGGCGGCGCGCACCGCCTCGGGGATGAACAGATTGGCGCCGTCTGGGTACTGGCTGCCGGGCATGCAGCGATCGCCGGAGTAGCCGGTGTAGGGGTAGAGCGGTTCGCCCGGCACGTGCCGCGCGTCTTCGAACTTGCCGCCGGCGGAGAGCGAGATCCAGTCCACGCCAACTTGCGCGAGGCGCACGGCAATGAGCGTGGAGTCCACCGTGGTGTAGCCATTCTTGATGAACTCGTCGCCCACGAAGCGCACGCCCACCGGGAAGTCGTCGCCCACCGCGGCGCGCACCGCCGCCACCACCCGCAGCGGAAGCCGCAGGCGGTTCTCCAGCGTTCCGCCGTACGCGTCGCGTCGCGGGTTGAGACGCGAGAGGAACGACGAAAGCGTGTAGGCGTGCGCCATGTGCAGCTCCACCCCGTCGAAGCCGCACTCGCGGGCCCGGAGCGCCGCTGCGGCATACGCCGCCACGATGCCGTCGAGGTCGTCGAGCGAGAGCATGTCGATGGTCTGCCGCCAACCCGACCGGGCGATCTTGAGGAAGTGGATGACCTGCGGCACCACCTTGCCGGGCCCGGCGTCGTGACAGCGCGCAGCGAGATCGGTCAGCCCTTCCTTGAACGCATCGGACGAGATGCGGAGCAGCGGCCCGCTCTTGGCGTCGTGCACCGCCATGGCCTCGACCACCAGCAGGCCGGTCTCGCCCTTGGCGAAGCGCACGTAGCGCGCGCGAATGTCGTCGTTGACCAGGCCGTCTTCGCCGGAGAGCCGCGTCACCATGGCCGGCAGCACGACGCGGTTGGGCAGCGTCATGCGGCGAATCGTCAGGGGTGTGAAGACCAGAGAGCTCACGCGCCGGCGGCAGCGGCCGCCACCAGGGCGCCGCCGATGATGAGCTGCTGAATCTCGGTGGTGCCCTCGTAGATGCGGAGCGGACGGATCTCGCGGTACAGCTCCTCGACCACGCTGCCCAGCACCACGCCCGAGCCGCCGTGAAGCTGCACCGCGCGATCGATGATGCGCTGGGCGGCTTCGGTGGCGTACATCTTGGCCATGGCCACCTCGGTGGCGGCCCGCTCGCCGCGGTCCTTGGCCGCAGCGGCGCGGTACACGAGGAGGCGCGCGGCGTCGAGCTCGGTGGCCATGTCGGCCAGCGCGGCCTGGGTGAGCTGCTGCTCCGCCAGGGGCTTTCCGAACTGAACGCGGGTGCTCACCCGGCGCACCGTCTCGTCGAGGGCGCGCCGCGCCATTCCGCAGGCGGCAGCGCCCACCGAGGTGCGAAAAACGTCGAGGGTCCCGAGCGCCAGCCGCAGGCCATGGCCCACCTCGCCCACCATCGCCGCCTCAGGAACGCGCACGCCGCGGAGCACGATGCGCCCGAGCGGGTGGCCGCCCGACATGGGCACCGCGTGATTCTCCACACCCGGTGCGTCGGACGGCACGAGAAAGCAGCTGATCCCCTTCTTGCCGGCGCTGGGGTCGGCATTGGCGAAGACCACGTAGTGGTGCGCGATGCCCACGTTGGAGATGTAGATCTTCTCGCCGTCGAGGACCCACGCGGCGCCGTCCTTGCGCGCCGTCGCCTGCATGGACCCAACGTCGCTGCCGGCCGCAGGCTCGGTGAGCGCGAAGGCGCCGATGCGCGCGCCGCTGCGAACGCCTTCTGCGAACGCGTCGCTCGCGCGGGCCGAAAGAAAGAGCGCGTGGCTGCCCAGGCCCTGCACCGCGAAGATGGAGTCGGCCATGGGCGAGACGTAGCCAAGGAGCTCCCGGGCAACGCACAGCGCGCGTACGTCGACGCGCCCGCTTTCGCCGACGTCGCGCCCGCCAAAGGCCTTCGGCACGAGCAGTTCATAGAGCCCGTGCGCGCCCATTGCGGCGGCGGCTTCGGCGGGCGAAGAAGGCAGCGGAGAGGCCAGGAGCTTCTGCGCCATCTCCGCTTCCAGGGCCCGATGGGCCTCGCCAACGAACATCGCGACGGTGGCCGCGAACGCAGGAAACCGCGGCGGCGGCTTCACGGCCCGACCTTGAACGGAACCTTGCTGCCGGCAAAGGCGAAGGGCTCCTTTTGGGTCCACCCCTGATGGGCGGTGCGAAAATCTGCATGCATCATGCACATAGCTTGCGCTTGCGCCTCGGCCTCGATGGCCTGATCGAGGCTCATGGTGTACTCGCTCTCCAGCATCTGCTTGGTCATGGCGTGGGCGAAGGCCGGCCCCGCGGCGAGGCGCTCGGCGAGGGCCATTGCGTCGGGCACGCACGCCTCGGCAGAGGCCACCCGGTGCACGAGCCCCATCTTCAGCGCCTCGTCGGCGCGCACGATGTCGCCCAGGAAGAGCAGCTCGCTGGCCCGCCCCAGACCCACGATGCGCGGCAGCAGGTACGCCGCGCCCATGTCGGCGCCGCACAGCCCGACGCGCGGGAAGATGAATCCGAACTTGGCGTGCTCGCTGGCCACGCGAAAGTCGGCGGCGAGGGCGATGACCGCGCCGGCTCCCACCGCCGTGCCGTTCACCGCGGCGACGATGGGCCGCCGGCACGCCCGCATGTTGCGAATCAGAGCGCCGGTGACGCGGGTGAAGGCGAGCATGCCCGCCATGTCGCGCTTCATGAGATCGGCGATGATGGCGTGCTGATCGCCCCCCGAGCAAAAGGCCTTGCCCTTGCCGGTGATGACGATGGCGCGAACGGCCTCCTCGCGGTCGAGGACGTGGAACGCGTCGCGCAGCTCCTCGTACACTTCGAAGGTGAGCGAGTTGAGGGTCTCTGGCCGCGACAGAGTGATGGTCGCGACGCCGGTCTCGCTGAGCGCGAGCTCGAACGATTCGGGGGCGATCATCAGGCCGTCGTGGGCAGCGAAGCCACGCCCTCGATCTCGACCTTGGCGCCAGGCTCGAGCAAGCCTGCCACCTTCACCAGACTCATGGCCGGGTAGGTCTTGCCCATGCGCTCACGCCAGCCTTCGCCGATTTGCTTCTGCGCCCCGCGGTATTCTTCGAGGTCGGTGACGAACACCAGAAGCTTGACGAGCTGCTCGGTGCCGCCGCCTGCTGCACGCACCACCGAGATGACGTTGTCGAGGGCCTGAAGAAACTGGGTCGCGAAGTCGGTGCTCACGATGCGAGCGTCCGAATCCCACGCAATCTGGCCCGAGATATAGAGCGTGCGGCCTTCGGCCACGACGCCGTTGGTGTAACCCCGTGCCTTGGGAAAATGCGAGGGACTGACTTTCTTCATGCGCATTTTCATATGCGCAAAGCCGAGAAAAACCAAGACCCACCCGGTTGCCGGCACGCGGACGAGGAAACGAGGAAGTGCCGCTGCCCAACCGGCGAACGGCACTTCCATTCAGGTCAAGACGGCGCGGGAGCGCATCACCGCGTCGCGGGACCTCTACCAGTCGCCGCCGCCGCGACCACCGCCGCCGCCGCCGCGACCACCGCCGCCGCCGCCGCGACCACCGCCGCCGCCGCCGCGACCACCGCCGCCGCCACCGCCGCCACCGCCGCCACCGCCGAAGCTGCGGCCACCACCGCCACCGCCGCCACCGCCGCGACGCTCTTCAGCTTCGTTCACGCGCAGTGGGCGACCATCCATCATGGCGCCGTTCATCTTGGAAATCGCATTCTGTGCATCTGCTTCGGTGCCCATGGTCACGAACGCGAAACCGCGGGGACGCCCGGTCTCGCGATCCATCACCAGGTGTACATCCGTAACTTCGCCGCACTCGGTGAAGGAGGCGCGGACGTCATCGCCGGACGCGCTGAACGGAAGGTTGCCCACATATAGCCGTGTACCCATCACTCGTCTCGTTTCAGCTCCGGCGCGGCGGCCTCCTCTTCTCTGGGGAGTCGCCCAAACCTGTGTCGTGCGAGAGGCAGGAGCCGAAGGAACCTCTGGCAGACACCGCGGAAGGTCATCCTCCGCATCCACGCGGTAACAAGTAGCCAGAGTCCATGCGATCCCACGGCGCACGAGAAACGAGGCAGAGACAGACACGCGCGCCGTTGAACGAGAGAGCCGGGTCCCGAAACATCGTGAACGCGTTAAGTTTGGACCCACACGCGAAGACGCGCAAGATTACGTTTCGTTAATATATGACGCACGAGAGAGGCGATCGCGCACCGCTTCCCATGCCGGCAAATGCGGGAGTTGCTCGACGATCAGCAGGGTCGCGCCCTGTTCGTCGGCGTCATGCAGCGCGTCGTAAAGATTCCGTGCATAGGTCACGGGATCGTCGCCGAGGACGCGGAGGGTGCAGCGTTCGCGCGCGCTCGGTCCGGCAGACTCACGGCGAAGGAGCAGCGCGATTTGGGCGTCGGCGTCGCCGCGAATCGCAGCGTCGGCGGCGCGCCCCGCATCGGCCGCATCTGCGGCGAACACGATGCGCCCCCGCGGCGCATAGTGGCGCGCGTCGCGCCCGGGCGAGGCGTGCACTTCGCCCGCTGCGGCCACGCCGGCATCGAGAGAGAGTGTGCCGACGACCGCGCGGAGCTCTTCTGCCGATACCGCGCCCAGCCGGACGATGCGCGGCACGGGCGCACCGAGGTCGACCACCGTCGACTCGATGCCACGCTCGCACGGGCCGCCGTCGAGGATCAGATCGACCGCCGCCCCGAGCGACCGTTCCACGTGGATGGCCCGGGTGGGCGAGACCGACTGGTAGCGATTCGCGCTGGGCGCCGCCAGCGGCGCATCGAGCAAGCGCAGGAGCGCGCGAATCACCGGGTGCGAAGGCGCGCGAATGCCCACGGTGGGGCCCCCGCCGGTGACCGCGTCGGGTACGCGTGCGCTCCGCGGTAGCACCATCGTCAGCGGACCGGGCCAGAAGGCTGCCGCCAGCCGCACGGCCACCTCGGGCACATGGGCCAGAAGCGGGCGCGCTGCATCGAGATCGAGCACGTGCAAGATCAACGCGTGCGTCGTGGGCCTTCCCTTCGCGGCGAACACGCGCGCGAGCGCTGCGGGGTCGGTTCCCAGCGCGCCGAGCCCGTACACCGTCTCGGTGGGCACCGCCACCAGACCACCGGCACGCAGGAGGCGCACGGCCTCCCGGAGCACGGCGAGATCGGGCGCCGAAGGGTCGACCACTATCCGCATCGGTCGACGCCCCAGGCGCGCGCCGCGTCGATGCCCAGACGACGGAACCGCGGCAGATAGTCGCGCCGGTACGCCTTGTCGACGCATGCGCGGTAGGTGGCGGGCGCCATGAGCCCCCAGCTGCGCTCCACCGGCGACACAGCGGAGCTCTCGCTGCTGCCGTAGTGATCGCGAATGCGCCCGAGCCAGCGGGGCAGCTCGCGTTCGACGATGTCGCGCAGCGCCGGGGCCAAGGGCAACGAGAAGAGCCATTCGAGCGACACCCAGCCGAAGTCGCGGTGCCGCACTTCGTCGACCAGGATGCGATCGAGGGCGCGACGCGCCACCGGCACCGTTGCGCCGGCACGAAGCTCCTTGAACAGGGGCACCGCCACCGTTTCGCCGAGGCAGAAGATCTCCACCACCGTGCGGAGCACGTCGTGCTCCAGCGGCTGGTCGTCGCGGCGCTGCAGGCCCAGGGTCTCGCGCACCAGCGAAGGCGGCGCCTCGCCTCCGGCCGCAACGTAGGCGCGGTGGCTGAGCTCCGCGTGGCGCACCTCGTCGCCGGCGATGCGCAGCCCGGCCCGGAGCAAATCGGGCGACGCGCCGATTTGCATGAGCCACAGGGTCAGGTGCTGTGTGATGGCCGCCGACCGGTACTCGGCTTCGACGCGGCGAAGCCACTCGTCACGGACCGAAGGCGGTGGAAGGACGCGGCGAGCCATGGCGTGCTCCTACCATTCCTCGGTCCGCCGCGGGAGCGGCTTGGCACCCTCAACGACCGATGCCGGAGAAAAGTCCCAGCGCCGATGCCGCATAGAAGCCGAGCTCGGCAAAGAGCGCGAAGGCGATGACCGTTGCGCCGGTGATTCGCCCAGCCGAGCTCGATCGACCGCGGAGCATGGGGGTCACGAGCGCCCTGACGAACGAGGCGCCGATCGTACCCACGAACGCCCCGGCGACCAGCGCGAGGAGAAGCGGCGACGAGCACCCTTCCTTCAGGTTGATCTCACCGTCGTCGCTGCCGCCTTCGGTGCACCCCACGCTTCCGGCCATCATCATGTACCCGGGCATCATGGCGATGAAGCCCAGGAGCGCGAGGCCCCCACCCCACTGCAGGCGCGCGCGCCAGGGGTCGGGCGGATGGGCGCCGGCACCGCGCACCGCGGGAAGGCCGCGCAGGAGCTCGGCGAATGCGGCGATCATGGCCGGGCCCCGCTCTTCCGAGGGCCGGTCCGAAAGAAACCCCACCAGCCGCGCCTCCACCGCCCCGTCGTCGTCGTCGATGGTCACCTGGCTCACACCGAGCGCGAGGAGCGTCGCGGCGCCCCGGCGAACCTCGGGTCCCAGCACCGCGCGCAACACCGCGTCGTCTTCGGTCGGCGAGCTCACGTAGACCGCGGCATCGAACGCGTCGTCACCGGTCTGGTGCTCGCGGTTGATGCCCGCCTCTTTGGCCCCGACGTCGCCCGACCGCTCGGCGCGCAGCGCGATGGCCATCGGCCGAAGGGCCGGCACTGCGCTCGCCGCCGGCTCCCGGTAGCTTGCCGCAGCTCGCCCGCCGTCCGCGACGGGAGCGAGGAGCGCGCGCGTCGCCACCACGTCGTACGCCGCCGAGAGCGTGAGCGAGGAGGCGCTGCCACCGCTGTAGCGCACCTGGATCGCGAATCCGCCGTGGGCCACCACGAACGACTCCGCGTCGGGGGCCACCCCGGGCGCGGCGAGGCGGCGCATCGCCGCCACCAGATCGAGCTCGATGCTCATGCGAGAAAAGTTAGCACGCGAAGGCGAAGGCGAACGCGAAGCCGCTGCCGCATCGCCCATGGCGGAGGCGCCTGGTTTTTGCCGCTGGAAGGCGCTCGAACGCGCGGCCAGCGCGTGGTACTGTGGCCCGATGCGTCTGGCGCGACTTTCGGTCCTCGTGGTTTCCCTTGGGTGGACGGCCTTGTTCGGAGCCGGCTGCGGGTCGAGCGCCAGCGAAGAGGACGACTTCGTCGGAAAGTCCGACGACGGCGACGGCACCCAATCGGATCTCAGCATCGGCGCCGGCATGTCGGCTCCGGACATTCGCGCCACCTCCACCGCGGGCTTCACCGTGGAGCGCCCCACCCAGCTCGGCCGCACGGTCTTCGCCGCATCGCGGCTCTGGATGTCGCGGCAAGACCCGGCCTACGCCATGCCGCGCAACTGCGCCAACAACGTTTCCATCGTCCTTCGCAGCGCGCTCCGCGCCGAGAGCTTGCTGCCGATGACGGCGAAGCTCCCCTACGAAGCAGAGTCGGTCTTCTCGCTGGTCGAGTCGGTGCGCAAGGCGCCCGGCAGCCACGTGGTCGACATGCCCCTCCTGGCCGACGACGGCAAGTTCGTCGCCGCCTACGAGCGAGAGTTCCCGGGCGGCATTCCGGTGGGCACGGTGGTGGCAGGCTGCCCGCGCAACTTCCCGCGCTGCAACGGCGAGGGCGGCTCCCAACACGTGGCGCTCATGGGCCACACCGACGAAAACGGCGTGGTGTGGGTGTACCACAACAACTGGCTGCGGCCGGAGAACCTCGGCGGCAGGCGCCCCGCGAGCCTTGCACCCTACATGGTTTCCGAGGCGAACCTGCGGAGCGGTCACCCGCGGCAGTGGATGCCCACGCCCTGGGTTCGTCTTACCCGCGACGCCGCTGGCCACGTGGTCAAGGCCGAGCGCATGTTGAAAGAGATCGACGACATGGACCCGGCGCAGTTCTACATGAAGCTCGCGGTCATCCCCGAGCTGCAGAAGCAACTGACGCCGTAGAGCCCGGTCACGAGCAAAATCCCACCGCGCGCGTACGGGTCTCGACGGGAGGCGACGCGGCGGCGATACTGGCGGCGAATGCGCGTCCTCCTCCTCGTCCTTCCGCTCCTCGTGGCCTGCGGCGGTCCCGCCACGGCCCCCCATGCGCTCCCGCAACCGTCGGCGGGCAGCAGCGCCGGCGCCCCCGTGTCGACCACCACGCCCCTCCCTTCGACGCTGCCGCCTTTTGCGGAGATGCCGCCGCTCGGCGTGCGCGGGTCCACCAAGGTCAAAGTGAAGCAAGACCCGGCGTACGAGGCCTGTTATCGCAGCACCAAGGGCAAGGGCTCCGATCTCGCGGCCGACGCCGCGCAGCTCGGCCAAGCGTGCGCCTCCGCCACCAAGTCGAAGCGCGTGGGCGCCCCCTTCCGCGGCAAGCTCGAAGACAGCACCGGCCATCAGGAGTTCAAGTTCCGCGCCGAGGCCAGCCACTGCTACCGCATCTACAGCGCCAGCTCGGCCGAGATCATCGATCTCGCCATCGCCTTGCGTGATTCGAAGGGCGACATGGTGATCGACGCCGCCACCGACGTGGTTCCGCGCGACGGCGCCCTGTGTTTCAGCGAGGCCGACGAGGTGACGCTGCTGGTCTCGGTGGGCCGCGGCAAGGGGAACATGGTGCTCGAGGTTTGGGCCGACTGAGCGCAGCCCGGCTCAGTCGCGCACCGACGAAAGCTGGAAGGCGTTGGCGCCGAACTTCATGACGGGTTCGAAGGTGCTGGGCGTCGCGTCCCAGACGCCGGCGCGATATCCTGGCGTGCTCTGGTCGGCCCAGCGAAAGTTCTTGTCCATGTTGAGGGTCATGGTGACGTTCCAGTCGCCGGCAGCCGCGGGGTCCACCAGCACGTCGCACGGATAGGCGTAGAACGCGCGCCCCGCTTCCGTGCGGAGCGCGAAGCCACCCCCTTCGGGCACCACCGGCATGGGCGCGCCTTCGCCTTCGTAGGGGGCGCCGTAGGGGCTGCCCCCGATCTTGAACTGGTAGTGAAAGAAGCCGCCGTTGCGCGTTGCACCCAGCAGGCTCACGCCGTCGGTGAGCGCCTGCGTTCCGGCGATGGTGCCCGCCGTGGTGAGGCCGCCCGCGTGCATCTGCGTGGCGACCTCGTACTCCACATGCGAGATGAAGGTACGCGCCCGCAGGTATCGCCCGGCGCGCAGCGCGCGCAGGGGCACCTCGGCCAGGAGCGTGGTCTTGCCGGCGGCGAGATCGGCGAGCACGAACGACCTGCCGAGATCGTAAACCACCAGCGGCGAAGCATCGGTCTCCGAGGTGTACAGCGCGAGTCCCGCGATGCCGATCTTCTGCGCCACCGGCGTCTGTCCGGAGAGCCCATCGGTGTGGGTGAAGGGCTCGGTCGAAACGGCCAGGCGGATGCGCACCCGAGGGCCGTCGATGGGCGCCGCATCGGCCGACGCCGCGTCGTTTGCCACCGTGCCGGCGTCGAGCGCCGGTGCTGCGCCATCGGGGCCCAGCGGGTCGACGCTCGCAGAGGCGCCGCCACAAGCCACGAGAACAAGAGACAGGAGAAGACGGTGCATGAAAGAACCTCGCTCGGGTGAAGTGAGCAAGGAGTGCCGCCACGCGCGCGGCTTTCTGAATCAATCGTCGAGACGGCTCACTTTTTCAAGATGGCGTCGAGGCGCGGGCCGTAGCCCGACCGCGGAAACGACGTGTGAAAGGCCGACGCCCGCCGCTCGGCCTCGGCCTTGCGGCCCAGGCTCACCAAGGCCTCGATGGCGATGCGTTCCCGCTCCTCGACCATCATGCCGTGCGGGTGGGTGCGCGCAAGCTCGTCGCACTTGGCCAGCGCCTCGGCGGGGCTCGTGGCGAGCGCGCGCTGCGCCGCGTTCAGCAGCTCCATCTCGGGCGGCTTCGGCGCGGCCGAACCGCTAGACGACCCAGCGGCGCGCACCGCGGTGCCTATGGCGTCGGGCGGCGGCACCAGGCGCAGATCCGGCTCCGGCGCGCCGGTCGCCGCGGGCTCCGAGGGGCCCAGCGGTACCAGCCCCACCGGCGCGACCGCAGGCTGCCGCGTGAGAACCACCGCCGTGGCGCCGCCCGAGACCGCCACCAGCAGCGCCACACCGATGCCGATCTTCGCGAGCAGGCCACCCTTCACCGCCGCGCTCGCGGTGACTGCGCCGGCTCCGCTGGTTGCGGCAGCACCAACGCCGCCCGCCGCTGCGAGGGTCGCCGCCTTGGCCAACAGAAGCCCTTCGATGCGCGCCAGCCGCGCAGGCTCCGGCACATCGGCGCGGGCCGCCGCGAAGGCGTCGCGGAGCTCGGGGTCCTCGGATAGACGTCGGGGTTCGTCGGGCATCATCGCCTCCGCTCTTCCATCTTCCGCAACAGGACCTTCTGCACCCGCTCACGGGCCACCGTGAGTCGAGAATAGGCGGTCTGGAGCGGACAGCCCAGCGCCTCGGCCACCTCGGCCATGGTGAGCTCTTCCACTTCGTAGAGGACGAATGCCGCGCGCTTGTCGTCGTCGAGGGTGGACAGCGCTTCGTCGAGCATCTGCAAGAGTTGCCGCTTCTGGTAGTCGCTCTCGGCGTTGACGTGGTCCTCGGCGTCGGGGGAGCTCTCCATGGTCTCTCGCTGGTTGTGCGCGCGGCGACGAAAGCTGGAAGCCACGCGGACCGCGATGCCGTAGAGCCAGGTGCGCAGCGAGGATCGGCCTTCGAAGTCGCCGTAGCGCCGATGAACCACGATGAACACTTCCTGACAGGCATCGTCCATGTCCGCTTCGCGCACGCCGAGCCGCCGGAGCGCCCGATAGACGAACGGCCCGTTGACTCGGAAGATTTCCGATAAGTTGGGAGGCTTTTCGGCGGTGGGTACGGTGGCGGGCTGGAGCAATCGGGGCTCCGAGTAGGAGGGCTTGTTCCGGTGGGTGCCCCAGCCTACGCGAATTTCTGAAGCAATCGGCGCCCGCCGCGGAACGGGCGGGTCGCTCGCTCCCGCCGGCTCAATCGAAGTGGAGCCCGAAGCCGGCGTCCAGGTACCCATTGAAGAAGAACGGCGAGAGGACCTCGCTGCTGCCGCCCGACGAGGTGCGCACCGCCACGACCTGACGCGCGAAGGGCACCGAGAGCGTCAGCCCCACACGAAAGACGAAGGGCCCGATGAGATGCAGCGAGACGCGCGCGTTGGCGCCCATACCGATGAGCAAGCGAAGGGTATCCTCGGCACGGTTGACGCCCCGCGACTGCACGTTCCAGAAGCCAATCTCGGCCAGGGCGCAGCTCCAGAAGTGCACTTCCCTTCCGTGAAGGTGCACCGGGCATAGGCCGCCCTCCAGCCATACGGTGCCGAGCACGGAGGATCCGCCGTTCTCGGTCGGCACCTCCGACGGCCCGAAGCCGGCCACCGCGCCATGAAGTCCCCAGAACTTCGGCGGCTCCAGAATCGCCTGCGCGGCGAGGCCAAAGGAGAACTTCGGCAGCATGCCCAGGCCGGCGGCCAGACCCGCGGTGCCGTCGAACAGCCACCCCGGCTTCTTGGGCGCCGGCACCGGCTTCTCGACGACGATCTGCCGCTCCACGACCACCACCGTCGCTGTCGCTGTCGCTGTCGCCACCGGCGCGGCCGCGTCGATCGCCGCATCGGGCGCGCCCGCATCGACCGCGGGCTTGGGCCGGTCCGCATCGGGATCGATCATCAGCGCGATGGCCAGCGACAAGGGCTCGTCGAGCCCCGAGCACGCCGCGCCCGGTGACTGCAGCTCCCGCTTGCCGAGGGTAGCGCCCTGCGCGTCGCGCACCGTCACCTCGGCGCGAAACCCCTTCCCTGCGCGCTCCACGTGCCCTTCCACGGAGAGGTCGGCATTCGACGGAGACACGAAGACCGGGCGCCGCAGGCGATCTTCCACCGCGCGCGACAGCGCCTGCGTGGCGATGCACGACTCCGCGCCCGGCAGCCGCACCCACGAGAGCGAAGACGTCTTGGGCTTGTCGCCGTCCGCACGGGCGGCGGTCGCAGCGCCGAGCGCACCCGCCACACCGATTGCTGCCGCGCCTCGGGCGAGCCACGCGTGCCTCCGTTGCGAACCGTTGGCCATACCCGTTGAAGCCTAGACCACCGATCAGGTGGAATCGGTCGGCTTTTCGGAGATTTCCTTCGCAGCGCGGCGTTGCTCCTCCTGGCCTCGCAACAACAGGAGTCGTCGTCGCGCCTTGGGCTGCTCGCAACTATCGGAAACTCCTCGATCTTCAACCCGTTCGGTGCGCTCGCAAAACTGCGCCGCCGGACGCCTCTGCCTTTCGCGGCGCGGATCAGGCCGCGCCGCGGCGACGGAGACGGCGCCCGAGCGCCGCGGCCAGAATCGCCAGGGTAGCCCCCAGCGCGCCCGCGTTGCCTCCGCCCTCTGCGCAGCCGCCGCACCCGCGCGGACCGGGCGGTGTGGCTGGCGCGCCCGCGCCGGTCGAGTCGCTCCCGCCGTCATCGCTGGAGCCGGCGTCCGGCGAAGAGGCGGTCACGAAGGGAAAGACGCGCCCCAAGGCCGGCGTGGGCGAAGCTGCGCCCAGCAAGCTGCCCTCCGGTACCCGGCTCTGCCCGCCCGACACGAACGGCGGAAGCGGCAGCCCACGGGTAGCGAACGCCACGTCGAGCACCGGCTTCACCGGCGCCTCCGTTCTGCCTCCGGGCGGACCGCCCCACACGCCACGCACCGGGTTTTTGCAGGCGATGGGCCCGGCCCACGCGTGGCGCACCGAGTAGCGTCCTTGAAAGTTGTTGGTGGCGTCGTACTTCGACCCCTGCTCCAGCTTGCCCGCCGAGCTCATCATCTCACGCCCGCCGGTGATGGGCTTGGCCGCGCGAAAGTGCAGATCGTCGCCCAGCGACTCCTTGGTGTATCGTGCATGCAATCGGGTGATGGTGAATCCGCCATTGGACGACGAGTGGTAGTCGAGGGGCGCGCCCAGTACGTCGCCGCCGAGGACCTGCAGCTCCTGTTGCCCGAGCGGGGTGACCGGACAGGGATCGCAGCTCTGGGCGTCCCAGGAGTACTCGGTCACCACCGCCCCCGGGTGGCGCTTGGTGGTCTCGTCGAAGAGCGCCGCGTAAAAGCCGCCGAAGTTTTGCTTGGCGCTCTCGGTGACGTCGAAGTTGGTGGGTATGGAGACGTTCGGGTAGTTCGTCACCTCGTAGCGCTGGCCGCGCGCCAGAATGTGCACCACGAGGTCCTGGGGCCCCTTGGCGTTCATGAGCCCGAGACGCACCGGTAGGTTGAAGTTCTCGGCGTCGTAGTGAAAGCGCAGCGGCGAGAGCGCGGCCATACCATTTTCGAACTTCACTTTCGCCGGGTCGACCTTGGCCACGAAGAACTTGCTACCCGACTGCACGTACGGACGCAGATACGGCTCGGCGCCCTCGGGAATCGTGTACTGCTCTTGGCGCAGCCAGGTGTCGAGGCCGGTGGAGTCCTTGGCGCTCAGAATGACGATGTCGTACTCACCCACCACGAACTTGGCTTCGATGCGAACGCCCAGATCCTTGCGCTTCATGGGCGCTTGGTCGCGGTCTTCCATCGATGCGCGCGCCACCGAGCGCGGCGGCCCACCGGGCCGATACCGATACACTGGCGCCGGCGGCGGACACGGATCCTGCTCCCAGTACTCGACGAGGCGCGGGGAATCGAGGGCGTCTATTTTGGTGAAGAGCTCCCGCGGCAGGGTCTTCACTGTGGCCTCCGAGAGCACCACCGGGACCGGCACCACCATGGCGAAGTTCGCCGGCGGGCCCTCGTAGTTGTTCTGCATCGAGATGACAGTGCGCGTGCCCTCGCGCATGAGCACCACCTGGGTCGCGTTGTTGAAGAGCTTGGCGCCGCCGCCGCCCACATAAAAGCCGCAAAAGGCCGAAGCCGGTGCAGCTTGCAGGGAAATCGCCGCAAAACATGCCGCCGCCGCGGCAGCCAATCGCATCACGCTCTTCATGTTCGCTCCTCGCACGGGTCGGCCTTGTACGGACGGGCGACGGAAAAGTTCTCGCGCCTCGGCATTCATCGACCGCCTGCAGAAATAGGGAAATAGGGGGGGGAGCCGCAAGGGGAGCCGCGGCGCGGGCGCGAAACGCCTTTCCTTGTCTCGCTCCTCCCATAAGCTGTGCGCGTGAGCTTCTTCCGCATCCGCCTGGTTTTTGGATTGGCCCTGGCGCTCGGCGCGTGCAGCGGTTCCGTCGACGTAGGTATCGGCGCAACTCCCGATGGCGACGGCGGCAGCGGCGCGCGCGATGCGAGCTCGCCCGACGCGATGGCGACCGACGCCGGCCCCGCCGACACCGGACCTCCGGACGCGGGGCCGCCAAAAGACTGCAGCGGATACCCGCGAGCGGTCGATCCACCGAGCGCACTCAACCCCCTCGTCGATGGTCCGCTGGTGGCCGCGCACACCACCATCACCGTGCCCACGCTGGGGCCGCTGACCAACGTGAAGGTGAAGATTCACTATCCGGCCCAGGCCGACAAAGTGACGCCACACCCGGGGCGCCACGCATGGGTGATGTTTCACCACGCGGTTCATGGTCCGTACCCCGGCGTCACCTACGATCGCTACGACGGCATCTTCGATCGCTGGGCTTCTCACGGCATCGTCACGTTTTCCATCGACGGTGCGCGGGTGTTCTTTCCGCCCGCCCCTTGCGGGGCCGGGTCGACGCCTTCGGGCGGTGGTTGCTACACCACCCAAAGCTACGCGCAGCTGCAGGTGGTTGCCGGGATGATGAGCGACGCGATTACCCACGTGCTGACCGAACAAGAGAACGACTCTTTTCCCCTCAAGTGCGCGCTCGACACGGCGCGCGTCGCAGTGGCGGGGCACTCGCGCGGCGGCGGCGCGGCGCTCCTGGTGAAGACGGCAGGCCGCACCGACGGCGCAGTCATCAAGAGCTACGTGGGCTTTCAGCCGGTCAATCCGGAGATCGCGTCGGGCGCTCCGGCGCCGCCTCTGCCGGCCTCCGCCGTGCCGGCCTTCGACCTCCCGGCGTTGTGGCTGGAGAGCGGCAACGACGGCGACGTGACCTATCCGATCACCGCCACGTTGTACGCGCACACCCGGAACAAGGCAGCGCTGGTGACGATTCTCGGAAGCAAGCACACCTACACCCTCGACACGCCGCTGCCGTCGCAGGGGGGCACGCCGGCCTCCGTCACCCCCGACGAGCACAAGAACGTTTGCGCGTACTTTGGCGTTCCGTTCCTGCGCGCGTTCCTGCGCGACGCCGCGCCCGCAGCGGCCGATCTGCTGCGCGTCGCCGGGCCCGAGGGCGCGTCGGTTCCAGACCCAGTGAGCTCGGGCGATGCCACGCTCCGCTACCGGCCTGCAGACTCTGCGCCAGGTTGGCTCGAAAGGTTCGACGAGCCCTTGGGCGCCACGCCCACGACCACCGCCGGCGGCGATGCGATCACGCTCGGCGGAAGCATGACAGCGCTCAGCTACGAGACCTACAGCACCAGCATCGGTCCGAGCGCCCAGGCGCAAGCCGTGAGCAAGCTGCTCCGCTCGGTCATGCTCAACTGGGGCGCCAGCGGCGGCGCGCTGGAGCTGGCCGTTCCGAGCGCGGCATTCACCGGCAAGAAGGCCATCGCCTTCGATACCGCGTTCCTCGATTCACCGACCGTCACCAGTGGCACGCACCCGCTCTACCTCGAGGTGACCGACAGCGCCGGCGCCAGCGTGAGCCTTGCGCTGAGCGCGCTCACCTCGACGAGCTGGTCCAAGCGGCCGCGCCGTCTGGCCACCGTCTACGTGCCACTCACCAAGCTGGTGGGCATCGACGTGACCAAGATCAATTCCATTCGCTTCGTGGCGCAGGCAGGTACCGCGAACCACGACATTCTCGTCGATCTGCTGCGCCTCGAGTGAGCCTCAAACCACAGCCCGCGGGGCGTCGAGCAAACGCTCCGCGAAGGTGGCCGCCAGGCCCATAATGGTGTGTTGCGGATTGACGCCTAGGTTGGTGGGAATCACCGAAGCATCGGCCACGACCAGCCCGGGCACGCCGTGCACCCTGCCGCTGGCGTCGACCACGCTGGTCTTGGGATCTTTGCCCATGACGCAGCCGCCGAACAGGTGGCTGAGAATGGCGATGTAGCGCCGCGGGTCGAGCGGCGCTTCGGCGAGCTTGTCGACCTCGTTCGCCATGAGCTTGTAGGGCATACCCGAAATGCCAGGTAGCACCGCCTTGGCGCCGGCGGCAACGTGCTGGCGCGCGAGCAGGTGCATGCCCTTGCGAAAGCGCAGCATGTCGGCGCCGTCGAGCTCGTAGCGCACCACCGGGTTGCCGAAGAACGAGGCGCGGATGGTGCCGGTGGATTCGGCGCGCACCGCGTGGCACCACATGGCGAGGTGCCGGTACTCCGTGAGGCGCTTCATGAGCTCGGTGCCGCCGCCCGAGAGCCGGCTCGCCACCAGCTCCGGGGGAATGGCCAGGGTCTCGAGCTTGAGCCCCGGGTCCACGCGAAATGCGGTGCTGGCCCAGCCCTGGGTGGCGCCCACGTTCATGTCGACCGGCTCGTCGTAGCAGCCGAATACGCCGGTACCGGGGTGCGCGCGGAAGTAGTTTCCGAGCGCCGGGCTCTTGATGCCCGACCGCATGAGGAGCACCGGCGAGTGCGTCACCGAAGCCGCCACCACCACCGCGCGGCGGGCGCGGACCACGAAGCGCGTGCCCTTGGCGTGGGTGCTCGGATGCACGAAGCGCCCGGTGACGCCGACGGCGCGGCCGCGCTCGAGGAGCACGCGTTCGACTGGCGCCGACGAGAGAATGATCCCGCCGCGTGCGCGCGTCTCGGGCACGTAGTTGAGGTTGGTGCTCTGCTTGCGCCGGGCGCGGCACCCTTGAATGCACTGGCCGCTTCCCTCGCAGCCCTTCGCGTAGCGCATCATGTAGTGCGAGTCGGAGAAGCCCAGCGCGTCGCCGCCGCGCTTGGCGAGGAGGTTCGAACGGCCGCGGGCCGCCACCGGCACCTCTTCGACGCACAGCTCGCGCTCCACGCGGTCTTGCGCACGGAGCACCGGCGCGCGCAGGTCTTCCAGGCCATGCTCTCGCACCCACTGCGCGAAGATGTCGTCGGGCGTGCGCACGCAGATGGCGCTGTTGATGACGGTGGTGCCGCCCATGGTTCGCGCCTGAACCACCGGCCAAAGGGCGCGATTGGCGGTCACCTGCGCTCCCCAATCGTCCATGAGGTCGCGCATGCCGCCGTACGCGCTCGAGGGATAGTCTTCGGGGTCGCGCCAGGCGCCGGCTTCGACGAGCGCCACCGTTGCGCCGCCCCGGGCCAACGTGACGGCTGCCGTGGCGCCGCCCGCACCCGAGCCCACGACCACGAAGTCCACCTCGACGTCGACGTCGCGCTCGTCCTTGCTGCGGTACGCGATGT
The DNA here is from genome assembly GCA_038210445.1 of Polyangiales bacterium. Classification (GTDB taxonomy): domain Bacteria; phylum Myxococcota_A; class Polyangia; order Polyangiales; family Polyangiaceae; genus JABFRG01. The sequence continues at coordinate 17,030 of JBBQWQ010000019.1, read as the reverse complement.
GCTCGCCGGGGCTCATGAGGTCTTCCAGGTGCCGGGATCGGCCGGCAGGGGCGGCAGCGCCATGCGGCGGCGCACCTCCGGATGTTGCCCCCAAGCGAGCCCGGCCACCAGCTTCACCAGGAAGATGAGCTGCCGCACCAGGTACAGGTCGGTGGAGGCGATCTTGTGTGCGTGCTCGTCGGCGTGCTTCGCCGAGAGGCCGAACGCGGGCCAGGGAATCTTCACCGTGAGGATGGGCGTCAGATGGAACACCAGGGCGCCAAACACCACCCCGGTCCAGATGAGGGTCGTCGTCTCGCGCCGGTATTGCGCGAGGAACGCGTCGAGATCGCAGTCCTCGGCGCCGGGCAGCTCCGGCGTGCGCGGGTACAAGATGACAATGGCAGAGCGCACCAAGAAGCTCACGCCGCCTTTATACCACCCTTCGCCGACGCAACGGCGCGGGGAACCTTCGCGCGCAGTTCGTGCGCGGCGCGGCGCGGCGCGGCACGGCACGGTGGGCGGTGGGCGTGCCGAAATTTTCAAGAATCGCGCATCGCGCCTGCGACCCCTCTCCGACGCTGGCATCTCCGGGGTGGAGGTCTTCATTCATGCGACTTATTTCGAGCTCGACGGCGGCTGTCTCTTTGATCGCTCTGGTGGTCGGCTGCGGGGGGCCCGGCGGTGAAGACGATAGCGCCGCGTCGTCGCAGGAGCTCTACGGCTTCGGGTCGGGGATACGCCCCTGGGGCAACACCAGCGGCGCGGTGGTGCCCGTTTGCTGGACCAACCCTGACGACCGCATTGATCTGCAGATCAAGGTCCGCGAGATCCTTCGCGAGACCTGGGAGAGCTACGCCAACATCTCGTTTACCGGGCCCGACTCCAGCCAACCCTTTGGCGGCGCCTGGATTGCGTGCTCGGAAACGCCGGCGCGCCACGTTGCCATCCAGTTCTCCACCGCAGCCAACTACCGCGGCAACACTGCCGGAGGCGGCGCCGGTGGCGCTGTCGTGACGCTGATCTCCGACCGCGCGACGGACGTCAACTTCGCGCGCTTTCGCTACCAGGTTATCCACGAGCTCGGGCACGCGCTGGGGTTCGCGCACGAGATGCAGCGGCCCGACAACTGGAGCGGCGGCGCGGCGGCGCAATGTGGAGGCGACGGCACCGACTCGGGCAACTATGCACAGGTGACCGGCGGCATCAACTTGACCGGCACCTACGATGTGAACTCGATCATGAACTACTGCAATCCCGCCGGATACGCGCAGGACCTGAGCCTGGGCGACATTCGCGGGGTGCGCGCGATCTACGGTCGTCGCGACGTCAAGGGCGTCGTCTATGCCCTCAACGCCAGCAAGCAGCTCCAATGGTACCGGCACGACGGTCGCACCAATGGAAGCTTTGCCTGGGGCTACGGCTCCGGCAACGTGGTGGGCACGGGCTGGGACGTCAAACAGCTCTTCTCCGGCTCCGCCAGCGACGGCGTGCTCTACACGGTCGACGCCAGCAACCAGCTACATTGGTATCGAAACTCGGGTCGGGTCGGCGGCGGCTTTCGCTGGGAGCCCGGCTCCGGCAGCATCGTGGGCTATGGTTGGGATTTCAAAACGTTGTTCTCGGGCGGTGACGGCATCATCTACGGCATCACCCCGGTGGTGCCGGCGGAGCCGCGGACCGGCATCGGCCCCGAGTATGCAGGCCACCCCGCATCGGGCGGCGAGCTCAAGTGGTATCGCCACGACGGACGCGAGGACGGCTCCTTCGCCTGGGCGCCGCGCTCGGGAAGCACGGTCGGCACCGGCTGGGGCGGCTTCAAGCAGGTGTTCTCTGGCGGCGACGGCGTCATCTACGCCATCACCCCGGCGGTCGCCGCCACGCCCCGCACCGGAATCGGCGCCATCTATGCCGGCCACGGTGCGTCCGGCGGTGAGCTCAAGTGGTATCGGCACATCGGCCGCGCAGACGGCACCTTCACCTGGGCCCCGGGCTCCGGAAGCACGGTCGGTACCGGCTGGGGCTCCCTCGAGAAGGTGTTCTCTGGCGGTGACGGCGTCATCTACACGCTCGCAGCCAACGGCGAGCTGAAGTGGTACCGACACGACGGCCGCACCAATGGCACCTTCACCTGGGCCCCGGGCTCGGGCAACGTGGTCGGCACCGGCTGGACCATGCCGCAGCTGGTCGGCGACGACTGAGACGCGAGAGCGCACGAACCGACCTCCCATGCTTCGGCATGGGGGGTCGGAGCCTTTTTCCTCCGCTTCACGGCTGCGACCGAGCGCGCCCGATTCGCATGTAAGGTGCAACCCCATCTCTCGAAGCAGAACGAGCGGCGGAGCCGAGGCGAGTCTACCGAACGAAGAAGTACACCGACATCGAGAGCCCGAGTCCGATGATGGCCACCCGTAGCGCGGGCCCTTGGATGCGGCGCGAGAGGCGTGCACCCAGGTATCCGCCGAGCGCCGCCAACACCATGGCCACCAGGCAGTAACGCCACTCCACCGCCCCGCGCACGATGAACGTGATGGCGGCGACGCCGTTGGCCACCGCGGCACCGACCACCTTGAGCGCATTGATCTCGTGCAAGTCGGTGACGCCGAAGATGCCCACCGCCGACATGATGAGGAATCCCGCGCCGGCCCCGAAGTAGCCAATGTAGATGGCCACGATGGCCAATGCGAAGAAGAGCTTCCAGCGCGACGGCGGGACGACGTTCTCGGCAGCGGCGGAGCGCCGCTTGAGCCAAGCCGACAAGGGCGCGCTCGCCCAGAAAAGGAGCGATGCCAGCAGCAAGAGCCAGGGCACGAGGTGCGAGAAGGTTTGCTGCCCGGTGCGCAGGAGCACCAGCGCGCCGGTGACGCCGCCCACCGCCGCGCCGGCGGCCACCGGGAGGATGAGCCGAGCGTTCTTCCGCAGCTCCTCTCGGAGCGCCATCCCTGAGGTGATCTGCCCCGGCCACAGCGCCACGGTGTTGGTGGCGTTCGCGTGAATGGGAAGGAGACCCAGGGAAAGGAGCGCCGGAAACGACAGGAACGAGCCGCCGCCGGCCACGGCGTTGAGCGTTCCCGCGAGGAACGAGGCGATGATCAGCCAGACAGAGGGAGCGACGACGTGCACGGGGCGCCTCAGGTACCGAGTACGACGCAGGCGCCGCCGATGGCAATGGCCGCGCCGACCCAGCGGCGGCGGGGCGCGTGCTCGCCCATGATACGCGAGAGCACCAGCACGAAGATGGCGCCGAGCTGGTTCAGGAGCGCGGTGCGGGCGGCGGCCCCAAGCTTCATCCCGCCGAGCCAGAGCAGCATGCTGATGACGGTACCGAAGAGCGTCGCGGGGATGGCGAAGCGCCACAGCGGCTGCGGGCGAAAGAGAGCAAAGGCCGCGCGAAAGCGCCCGGTCGCCACCTGAAAGACGATGAGCGCGAAGGTGCCCACGAGGAGCCGCACCTCGGTGGCCTCCACCACATCGCTATCTGCCAGCACCGGCTTGGCCAGCACCACGCCGAGCGCCGTCATCATCACGCCGCCGATGGTGAGCAGCACGCCCTTGCGGTCCACCGGCACCTTGGCGTTGCGCGGCGTGACGGTGGCCAGATACAGGCCGAGGATCACCAGCGGCGCGCCCAGGAGGAGCCCGAGCCCCAAAGGCTCCCGCAGCAGCACCGCCGACAGGAGAATCACCGTGGGCGCATAGGCGCAGTCGGTGATGGCCGCCACCGAGGCGTCGATGCGACGGAGCCCGGCGAAAAATAGGGTGTCGGCCACCGCCAACCCCAGCACCCCGCTGCCCGCCAGCACTACCCAGTCGTGGAGCGACCGATGGCGCGCAAACGGAACATGCATAACGCACATGATTGCGAACAAGATGACCGACGCCACGGTGTTCTTGAACAGGTTGAGGGCGTCTGGCTCGACGTCCTTCAGCTTACGAAAGAGCAGCACCGCGATGGCCCAGGCCAGCGCGCACCCGAGCGCAAGGACGTCGCCGAGCGAGAGGGTCACTCGTACCGGAGGGCAACGATGGGGTCGAGCTGGGCCGCCCTGCGCGCTGGAAAGTAGCCGAAGCCGATGCCGATCAAGGCGGAGACCGAGAGGCTCACCGTGAGCGCTACCGGGTCCACGTGCATGGTCCACCCGAGCGCGTTGGCGAGAGCGGCGTTCACACCGGTACCGAGGAGCACCCCGATAAGCCCACCCAGCGACGAGAGCACCACCGCCTCCACCAGGAACTGCGTCTGGATGTCGGAGGCCCGAGCGCCGATGGCCATGCGAATGCCAATCTCGCGGGTTCGCTCGGTGACCGACACGAGCATGATATTCATGACGCCGATGCCGCCCACCAGCAGGCTGATGGCGGCAATGACCACCAGCAGCACCGTGAGGATACCGTAGATGGCGCCCTGGATCTCCTGGAACTCCTTCTGGGTCTGAATGCGAAAGTCCGGGTCTTTGCCGTCTTCGATCTTGTGCCGCTGGCGAAGGAGCGACTCTACCTGCTTCACCCCGCGGTCGGTGGTCTCGGCCGAGGTGGCCGAGAGCATCAGCGCCCCGGTGAAGCCGGGCGGCGTGCGCATGACCCGGGCGCGCATGCTCGAGATGGGCATGAGCACCATGTCGTCTTGATCGCCGCCAAAGGGCGCCTCGCCCTTGGTAGAGAGCACGCCCAGCACCCGGTAGTTGTAGCGGCCCACGCGCACGCTGCGACCAATCGGGTCTTGATCACCGAAGAGCTTTTCCTTGGTGGTCTTGCCGAGTACGCAGACCTTGGCCTTGGCGGTCTCGTCGGTGAGGGTCCAGGCCTCCCCCTTGGCCATCGGCCAGTTGCGCACGATCAGGTAGTCGAGATTCGACCCCACCACGTTGGTAGACCAGTTGCGCTCGGCGTTCACCACTTGGGCGCGGGCCCGGAGCACCGGCGCCACCGCGCGAATACTCACCGCCTCGCGGGCGATGGCGTGTCCGTCGTCTTCCGTGAGCCGCACCCCGCCCAGCTTGCGCGCACCCGACGAAGAAGCCTGCTCCGGAAACACGATGATGAAGTTGGAGCCGATGCCTTCGATCTGCTTGCCCACCGACTCGCGGGCGCCGGTGCCGAGGCCGGTGACGATGACCACCGCCGCCACGCCGATGAGAATGCCCAGTACCGTGAGCGTCGCCCGCAGCGCGTTGCGGCGAATGGCGCGGAACGCCAGCAGGATGGCCGAGAGGACCGCGCGGATCATTCGGTCCTCAACGCATCGATGGGGTCGAGGGTGGCGGCTCGGCGCGCCGGCAAGAAGCCGAATACAATGCCGATGAGCGAGCTGGTGAGCACCGCCACCGCGAGCGAGGCCGGCGTGGGGGAAACGTCCCAATCGAGAGCCCTTCCTGCCGCCAACGTGCCGCCCACGCCCAAGAGCGTTCCCAGGAAGCCACCCACCATGGTGAGCACCACCGCCTCCACCAAGAACTGCACGAGAATGTCGCGGGCCCGGGCGCCGATGCTCATGCGAATGCCAATCTCGCGGGTGCGCTCGGCCACCGAAACCAGCATGATATTCATGACTCCGATACCGCCCACCAGCAGGCTCACCGCCGCCACCCCCAAAAGGAGCGCGGTGAGCGCGTCGGTGATGCCCCGCTGCATGTTCCGGAGCTCCGCTTGGGAGTTCACGGTGAAGTCGGGCTCCAGCCCCGGGGTGATGCGATGCCGCTGCGTCAAGATGGCGCGAACCTCGGCCTCGGCGCGGCCGGTGGTCTCCTCGGAGGTGGCCGACACCAGGATGAGGTCGGCGCGGCCCGGCGCCGTGTGCATGATGCGCGAGCGGAAGGTGCCGATGGGCATGAGAATGCGGTCGTCTTGGTCCTCGCCGAAGGGCGAGGTGCCGCGCCGGGCCATGACGCCGATGATGCGGAACGGGTGCACGCCAATGCGCACCACCCGGCCCACCGGATCGTCGGTGCCGAACAGCTTGTCGGCCACCGTGCCGCCGATGATGCACACTTTGGTCTTCAGGGTCTCGTCGGCCTCGGTCCAGAGCGCGCCCTTGTCGACTGTGTAGCGGCGAATGGGAAAGTAGGGCAGCAGCGAGCCGGCGGCCATCGTGTTGACGTTGCGGTCCTGGTAGACCATCTGCACTTGCGTGGAGAGAAACGGCGCGGCGTAAGCCACGCTGGCGGCCTCGCGCGCGAGCGCCCGCGCGTCGGCGTCGGTGAGGCGCCCGGTGGCCTTGCCCTTGGCGCCCGAGGTCTGGGTCGGCTGCGGGTTCACGAAGAGCGCGTTGGTGGCGAAGCCGTCGATGGCGCCGCCCACCTTGGCCGAGGCGCCGCCAGCGAGCGCCGTGACGCTCACCACCGCCGCCACGCCGATGAGAATGCCCAGCACGGTGAGCACCGAGCGGGTCTTGTTGCGCACGATGGCAAAGAGCGCCAGCCGCACCGCGTTGGCGACAAGACCGGTCATGCGCTGGGCTTCGGCTGCAGCTTGGAGATGCGCGGCGCGAAGGCCCACAGGAGGCCGTAGCGCACCAGCGCCGAGGCCAGCACCACCCCGAGAATGCCGAGCCCGAACACCGCGAGCTTGGCGCCGGCCAGCGGCAAGATGGCCTTCCACATGGGGTCGGGCATGGTGAGCACGGTCATGGCGCCCCACAGCACGATGGTTCCGAGCGTGTAGTACAAGGCCGCGCGAATGCGCTGGTCGTGGGTGAGCGGTCGCCCCAGCCGGCTCTTGGCGTAGCGGGCGCCGAGCAGCGCCTCACCCACAAGGGCTGCCACCGGCGGAATCCACGCCACCTTGAAGCCCAGCACCAACGAGTTGTAGAATGCACCGACCCCCAGCCCCAGCAGCGCGCCCACGAACATCATGGCGTACACCGCGAACGGCAAGGGCCCGCCGATGCGCCGGAGCACGGCCGCCTTGGGGTCCTCCTCGGAGTGCTCGGCCTTGCTCTCCTCGGCCGGGCCCAGGAGCTGGAGCTCGCGCGCCGCGTCTTTGGGCGAGTCTTGGCGCACGTCGCTGACGATGCGACCGTCGCGAAAGGTGATGACCCGAGAGGCGCAGGCGGCGATGTCGTGCTCGTGGGTGACGAGACAGATGGTGATGCCCAGATCGCGATTGAGCCGCTGCAAGAGCGCCAACACCTCGAGGCTGGTCCGCGTGTCGAGGTTGCCGGTGGGCTCGTCGGCCAGGAGCAGCGGCGGATCGGTAACCAGCGCGCGGGCGATGGCCACGCGCTGCTGCTGACCGCCGGAAAGCTGGTTCGGTGTATGATCCATGCGGTCCTGGAGACCCACGGCGGCGAGCGCCTTCTCGGCCCGCGCCCTCCGGGTGCCGGCCGCCACGCCGCGATACGAGAGCGGGAGCTCCACGTTCTCGAGGGCCGTGGTGCGGGGCAGCAGGTTGAACCCCTGGAAGATGAAGCCGATGAGCCGGTTGCGCACGATGGCGCGGCCGTCGTTGGTGCGCGCGCCCACGTCGAAGCCGGCGAGGGTGTAGGTGCCCTGGGTGGGGCGATCGAGACACCCGAGAATGTTCATGAGCGTCGACTTGCCCGAGCCGCTCGTGCCCACGATGGCCACGAACTCGCCCGGCATGATGTCGATGTCGATGGCGCGGAGCGCGTGCACCACGCCGGCCGCAGACACATAGTCTTTGGTGACGTCGTGGAGGGCGATGAGAGGTTCCGACATGCTCAGAACATCTTTCCCTTCTTCTTCTTCTCGGCGTCGTCGGTCTCGTCGGTGACCACCTTGGTGCCCACCGCGAGCCCGGTCACCACGGTGCTCACTCCGTCGGTGACGCCCACGTCGACGATGCGCGCCTCGGAGGTCTCTTCGCCGGGTTTGTCGCTGGTGACCACGTAGACGCGCCCCTTGCCCTTGGCGAGCGGCGCTTCCGGCGGCTGCACCACCGGCTTTCCGTCGGCGCCCAGCGGCGGCGAGGGCTTGTAGCGAAGGGCGGCGTTGGGCACGCGAATGGCGTCCTTGGCCTCGTTGGTGCGCACCGTCACCGTGGCCGTCATGCCCGGGCGGAGCTTCTCTTCGGGGTTCGCCACCTCGACCACGGCCGCGTAGGTGACCACGCCGGAAACGGTGTTGGGGCTGTAGCGAACTTGCTCCACCTTGCCCCGAAACACTTCGCCCGGGAATGCGTCGACGGTGGCGTCCACTTCCATGGTCGCCCGCAGCTTGCCCACGTCGGCCTCGTCGACGTCGGCCATCACGCGCATGCGCTTGAGGTCCTGGGCGATGACGAACAGCGTCGACGACTGAAAGCTCGCCACCACGGTGGCGCCGGGGTCGATAGACCGGGAGACCACGATGCCATCGACCGGCGAGAAGAGCTTGGTGAAGCTCACGTTGCTCTGCGACTGCACGAGCTGCGCGCTGATGGCGGCCACCTGGGCCTGCGCCGCGCTCACCTGCGCCATCGCCACCTCGTACTGCCCCTTGGAGGCGTCGAGCTCACCGCGGCTGGCCAGTCCTTGCGCCGAGAGCTTTTGGATGCGCTCGTAGTTGAGCCGTGTGGCCTCGGCGTTGGCCTTGGAGCTCTCCACCTGCGCGCGCTGCGCGAGAAGGCTTGCTTGCCCCTGGTTCACCTGCGCGCCGTACACGGTGGGGTCGATCTCGGCGAGCACGTCGCCCTTCTTCACCACCGAGTTGAAGTCGACGTTCACCTTGGTGACCCGCCCGTTCACTTGCGCGCCGACGTTCACCTGCAGCAGCGGCTGCACCGCGCCGGTGGCCTGCACCTTCTCGACCACCTCGCCCGAGGTGACCTGCGCCATGACGAAACGGGCCGGCGGCGGCGGCTTGCTCTTGGCGCGGATGACCAGGCCCACCGCGATGATGGCAACGACGACCACGGCGATGATGCCGCGCTGAACCCACTTGCGGCTCCCCTCTTCTGCGGAGAGCGCTTGCCGAAGCTCACGCTTCACGTCGTCTGCTGCGGCCCCGCGCTTGGCGGTATCTTCCACCTGAACCATCGACATCGCGTTCTCCTCGGCCCAAAACTCGGCGAGCTCGGCATCCCATAGCCCGGTTTCGCGGTTCCGCGGCCGGTGGCTTGGGTTTAGATGCATTCGGGCCTCCGCAGGAAGTCCCGCGTGGCGAGAAACTGACGAGGGCCGCTTCCTGCTGCACCCGGGCTTGGTCGAGCAGAGCCTGGTTTTATTTCACTTTTCTTGGCAGGTAGAGGGTCCGGGCCAAGCTTTTGGGGGGTCTGCTGTCCAACTCCGCGTGGTTACGGTATGGTCATCTCCCACGCCAACGAAGGCGAAAGCGGTCTTCGGGTCGATTTCCGCCCCGATCTCCGTTCGGCCCCCGCGCCGTCACCGGAAAGTGGCGTTTTCGCCAGGTTTTGCGACCATGCCTTCACCGCTTCCGGCGCCCACTTCGCCCCTCATGTCGACCCCGACCGACCGAGCCCTTTTCGACCGAGCCCGCACGGGCGACACCGAAGCCTTCGGGCAACTGGTCCGAAGGCACCAGGCGCGCATCTATCGAGTCGCGCTCCACATGCTGCGCGACAAGGCGACGGCCGAGGATATCGCCCAAGAAACCTTCGTGCGCGCCTTTCGGGCCATGCAGAGCTTCGACGGGCGCAGCGAGCCCTACACCTGGATTTACCGCATCGCGGTGAACCTGGCGCTGAACGCCATCCGCAGCCGCAAGGTGGCGGCGCCCGCTGCCGACGTCGACGATCCGCGCCTCGAGAACGCGCTCATTTCGCGAAATGGCGAAGATCCTTCGCGCCAGGCCACCCGTAAAGAGATGTACGGCGCGCTCTGCGAGGCCATCGACAGCCTCAGCGAATCGCTCCGGACCACGCTCATTCTCGTGTGCGTGGACGGCGTCTCTCACGAAGACGCGGCGGCCATTCTCGGGGCGCCCGAAGGCACCATCGCCTGGCGCGTCCACGAAGCACGGCGCAAACTCCGAGAGCATCTGGTGACCCGGGGCTTTGACCCCGAGGTGTCGTCCGCACGTGCGGGCAAGGGGCTTCCATGAGCAATCATCGCAAATTCGATCTCGACGAGGCGCTGTCCGAGTGGCCGCTACCCGCGCGTTCAGGCTTCGAGGGCGCGGGCGACGTCGGCGAGGCCTTCGTGTCGAGCGTGCTCCAGCGGCTTTCCGCGAAGGAAACAGCCTCCGGGCAATCTTATCTCGCAGATGCGCAAATCGTGCTGGCCCCGACCCTCAGTGAGGGTCATAACAGCGCGGCTCCCCCTGCGAGCGCGCCAACCAGCGTGGCCGCCCGCGCAAAGAGTGAAGTGCCCGGACCGGCTTCGGTTTCGGGTGTTTTGGAGGGTCGTATGTCAGCACCGCGTCGTAGTCTCAAAGATCTCGCCAAGCTCGCCAGCACGAGCTCCATCCCGCCCCAAAGTAGCGTCCGCGAAACGACGGCGGAGTCCGGTCGCGAGCACGAGGACTCGGGCGTCATCGACCTCAAGGCAACCTTGGGTCTCGACGCGCCGCCGGCCTCGGTGCCCATGCCCGTATCGATGCCGGCGCCCCTGTCGCAATCGCTCCTGGCTGGGCCGGCGTCGATGCCCGCACCGGTGGGCGCTGCGCCCATGGCCGCACCCTCGATGCCTGCGTCGGCCCTGTCGATGCCTCCGAGCGTTCCCTCCTTCGCCCCGAGCTCGCAGTCGGTTGCGCCGCCCGCCAGCGGCTCAATCCCGGCGGCCCTTCCCTCGGGTCCGCTCTCTTCGCCCATGAGCGCTCCGGCCGCCAGCATTCCGGCACCGTTGAGCTCTGCTGCGGTTGCCACTGCAGCCGACGGTGGCAGCAAAAAGAAGGGCGGAGGGTTGGTCCTCCTCCTCGGCGGTGGCCTCATCGCCGCCGCGGCGGTCGCTGCCGGCGCGTTCATGTACGTGCGCGCGCAGAACAAGACCGAACAGCCGATGGCCATCGTCGACGCGCCGAAGGCCGAGACCCAGCCCACCCTCGCCGCGAAGCCGGTCGGCGACAAGCCCTCCACCGACGTCGGCGAGCCCACCCAGCCGAGCGACGCGATCGACCCCACCACGCTCCCTGGCAAGCCGGCGGCCAAGCCCCTTGCTTTGGCGCCGAGGGCCGGCGCGGGCGGCGCGGTAGCCCCCACGCCCGACCCCAAGCCCACGGCCGACCCCAAGGAAGCCAAGAAGGAGCCCGCGAAGGACCCTACACCCACCGGCAGCTCGGGCACGCTCTCCGACGAGATGCGCAAGGCCGCCGGCACCAACAGCGACAACTCCAGCGGCAACGCCAACCAGGGCCCGCAGTTCGCGCCCGGCAGTGTTCCGCAGAAGCCCTCGCAGGGCGCCCTCACCAGCGCTCTCTCGGCGGTCCTTCCGGGCGCGCGCGCCTGCGTCGCCAGCGACGATCCCGTCTCGCGCGCCACCGTGACGTTTGCCTCCGCAGGCAACGTGCAGAGCGTGAGCGTGAGCGGCCCGGCGACCACCAGCGGCTGCATCAAGTCCGCGCTCATGGGCGCGAAGGTGTCGCCGTTCGCCGAGTCGAGCTTCACCACCAGCGTCACCATCCGTCACTGAGCGCACGCTCGGCCGACGGGGCATCGCGCGCGGCCGCAATGGCTTGCGCGCGATGCGCATTTTGTAGCCTCGCGGCACGCCAACTGGGGCACATTCGGCGCATGGCCTCGTCGAAGTCCCGCCCGCTCTCTGCGCTCCCTCTCACGCCGGCCTTCGTGATCGTGGTCGCGGCATGCGGGGGCGGTCAGGCGCCGCCGCCCATGATCGAGGCCCACACCTACAACCCGCCCGCCCGGCAGCAACTGCCGGCGGCTCTCGACGCCGGTGGTGCGGCGCTGGCGGTCGACGCGGGTCCGCCCGCCGACGTCGGCCTGGTGCACGACAACCCGCCGCCGATGCCGGCGCCAGCGGTCACCGCCTCGCCCACCGCGACCCCAACCGCCCGCGGCGGCGGGCGCAAGCCCACTACAGGCCCCCGGCCCCTGTCGCCCGGCTAGCGACCCGATCCGTTTGAATCGGTCGGCCTTTCGCTGCTGCGACGGTCTCGCCTGAGCACAGGTTGCATGATACACCTATCGCGTGATGGCTTGGGCGCGGCGGCGACGGGCCACCAGGCCCAGCGCGACGACGATGCCCAGGGCGCTCCCGAACGGTGAAACGTTGCCCGGCGCGGCCCGACAACCGGCAGACGCCTCCGCCTGCGGTTCGGACGGCGCGGGGGGCGTGCTGGGGGTGGTGGCCGGGGTGGTGGGCGCCGGGGTAGCGGGTGCCGGCGGAGGTGCACCGGCGTCGGCCGCGGGCGCCTCGTCGGGGAGCGGGTGACCCGCCGCGCTGAAGGCGGTGCGGATGAGCGCGGCGTGGCTCGCGGTGTCGCTGAACACCGACGGGCGGTCGATGCACGAGTCGTCGATGCCGCGCGAGGTGACGCCCACGATGCTGCCGCTGCTGTCGAAGAGCGGTCCACCGCTGTCGCCGAAGCAGGTGGACTCGCCGGTGAGCAGCTCGCCGGGCTTCACGTCGACGGGCATGCTCTGGCCACGCTTGGTCTTGAACACGAAAGCAGCGGCGCCCACGGCGTCGACTTTGATGCCGTCCTTGCGGTAGCGGCCGCTGGTGAGCCGACCGCTGCCGTTGTCGCCGTAGCCCACGGTGGAGGCGGCTTCGCCCGCGGTGGTGACGCCGAGGCGCACCTTGGAGACGACGGCGCCCGGGACGTCTTGGTCGAGGAGAATGAGCGCGATGTCGTAGCTGCAGCCGCTCGCCTGGTTCTCGTGAAAGAGCTGCTTGCCCTTGGCCACCGGGCGCGCCTGGTTGGCGTGGACGCCGAGTGCAACGCCGATGGCCGAGGCCCGGTGATCGGTGGTGAACGTGCCGCACTCGTCCGTCTCGTCGATGTCGGTGACGCAGTGGCGCGCGGTGAGCACCAGGTTCGGCGCGACCAGCGTGCCGGTGCAGCTAAACTGACCACCTTCGGTGAGCATCACCACCGCATCGTCGGCGGTCGTCGACGGCACGCCGTTGACGATGCGCGTATCGACCTCGCCCGCGAGCGGCGTGGGGGCGCTGCCCGAGGACGACGAGCCACAAGCGAGGAGGAGCGCGGTACCGGCGGCCATGGTGAGGTTGCGTTGCATGGTACACACGGTTTGCATCGCCCATGCCGAGCCCCACGCCGCCAGTGCGTAGGCCGGGCGCGGGCCGGTGCGCGCGTGGAAGCGGAAAGTTCTTGCCGGTGTGACGACGGGCCGCTGGCGGTTCCCACGAGGAACGGAGATTTGCGCTCGCTTCGCGGTGTCGCACCTTCGCGCTGGTGGATCCCAGGCGCGCGCGGGTGGTGCGGCGACGAACGATGATAGAGTGCTCGGGTGCTGGCCCACGTTCGTTGCTCGAGAAATCGCGTGTGGCTGGAGCGCTTACTGGCGGCGCTGGCGGCAGCCTCGGTGGCCGGGGTGCTCCTCTTCGGAGCCAGCATCGATTCGCCCTTCGATCGCTACACCACCTTCGCGCTGATCATGGGGCTCGCGATGTGGCTCCCGGTCTTCGCGCAAACGCGCTGGAGCGCGGTGGGCGAGGTGTACTGCGAGGGCGAGCACCTGGTCGTCGCAGGGCGACTCCGCACGCGTCGCCTTCCTTTCGCCAGGGTTCGGGGGGCGCGTTTCACACCCGGTCGTGGTCACGGCGGGAGCCTGCTGGTCACACTGGCAGACCGAAGCGTGCTTACCATGGCGGTGGACGATCGCGTGGCCGGTGAGCGGCTCGCAGAAACCCTCGCGGCGCGCACCCACGAGCGCGGGGCGCCGAGCGTGCCCACGGCGGCGGCGACGCCGCTTCTGATGCCCCTCCGCGCCGCAGGTAGCTTGCTGGCGATGGGCTACTACCTGCACGTGGTGGTGCGGGCCATCGACGGTGACAAGGCGTTCTTCGGCCTGGGCGCGCTCTTGTGCGGCGTCGTCCTCCTTCTCCTTCACATGGTGCGCCCGCGCGGCGAGGCCTCCGGGCTGGCGCCGGCGGCCATTGCCAAGGTGCTCCGCGCGTATCCTGCGGCCATGCGTCCGGAGCTCGCGGCGCACCTGCAGGCGCAGCCAGAGCCCGCGGCGCCCACACGTCCGGTGCGCGCGCCGTTGGTGGAGCCGGGCGAAGGTCTGACGGCGGCGCTGGCGCGACTCCGCGCCGGCGTGCGCGAGGGTGGCGCCTACCGCAACAGCCCGAGCGCGCTCCGCGTTCGCCTCGAGCAAGCCCTCGAAGCCGACGACGCTCCACTTGCGGATCGCGCGCTCTCCTTGCGCATCCTCGGCGCAGGCCGCAGCGACGAGGTGAAAAGGCGCATCGAGACTTCACCGGTGTCGGGCGACGAGCGCGCCTTCCTCGAAGACTTCGCCCTGATCGCCGAAGATCCGGCGGCGCTGAAACGGCTCGCCCGCAAGGGGCCTCGCTTCGCCGGCTGAACCGAGCTCCGGCGCGTTCCGCGCCGCGCGTCCGTACAGGCGACACTTCTACACCCCGACCTTCACCGGTGGGCGCTCCGCCGATGCACCTGCAATCGGGGCGCCCGCGGCCGCGATTTTGGGTATCGTAAGACCATGGGGATCGCACGCCGACATCTCTTCTCTTTCACCCTCTGCGTCGCGGTCGCGTCTGCGATCGTCACGGCCGCAGCTTGCGGCGGCGACTCGGAGTCGCAGTTCACTCCGCCGCAGTCGGAGACCAACCCCGACGTATTCGTGCCGCCCATCGGCAACGAAGACAGCGGACAGGCCGACGTCAACGCCAGCGCCGACGCCAACGGCACGCTGACCGTCACGCCGCCCACCGCCACCGTGCAGGTAGATATCGCCAACGGCGTGGTCTCCTCGAACCCGCCGGCGACCTTTACGGCGCTCTCCAACGGCACGCCCATCACCGCCAACTGGGTCTTCGATCGCGGAGACCTCGGCGACGTCGACCCGAAGACCGGCGTGTTCCTCTCGAGCGCCCGCGCGGCGGGCGACGGCACCGTCATCGCGCAGGCGAACGGGCGCGAAGGCCGCGCCACGGTCACCGTGAAGCTGAAGGCCGTGCAGAACGGCGGCGAGAGCGGCACCCTCGACGCGGGGGGCGGCGGCGCCGGCGGCTACGGCGGCGTAGGCGGCGAGCCCTTGGGCGCGGCCATCTCCGCCGGCGACATGACCAAGCTCCGCGGAACGCCCACCGCGGATGCCACCCTGAAGTGGCTCTACCCATACGACAAGACCGTGTGGCCGCGGAGCATCCTCGCGCCGCTCCTCCAGTGGGACACCAGCAAAACCGCCAAGGCGGTGTACGTGAAGCTCTCGCAGGCGACCCTCACCTTCGAGGGCTTCTACTCGCTCGCCGGCCGCACCGGCGACGCTACCAAGCGCGTGCGCCTCGATCAGGAGTACTGGAAGCGCGCCCTCAACGGCAACGACGGCACCTCATTCCTGCACGTGGAGGTGCGCATTCTCGGCACCGACGACGTGGTGTACGGACCGCTCGCGGAAGACTGGCTCGTGTCACCGGCGCCGCTGGCTGGCACCGTGTACTACAACTCCTACGACTCGCTCCTCACCGGCGCCGCGGTAGGCCCCGACGTTCCGCTGGGCGGCGTGCTCGCTATCAAGGTGAGCGCCAAGGATCCAGTGCGCGCCGCGAGCCCCACCCTCGCCATCCCCGGCAAGGCAGGCAAGTGTCACGTGTGCCATGCGCTCTCGGCCGACGGCTCCACGCTCTTCGTGCAAGACGGCGAGAACCCGGTGGGCATTCACCAGGACTACTACCGCAGCCTCTCCTACGATCTCACCAAGACCGCAGATCCGGTGCGCGCGCAGGCGGCCTACGACGGCCCGAGCGACAAGCACAAGTTCACCTGGGCCGCCCCCTACCCCGACGGCTCCTTCGCGCTCGCGAGCTCGCGCTTCACCCGGGAGGCCCGGCGCCCTGGTCCGAGCGCGCTCTTCGCCAAGACCGACGGCAGCCTGGTGCCGAGCACCGGACTCCCGGCCGACGTCGACGCGGTGAGCCCCGCCTTCTCGCCCGATGGCCGTCACGTGGTCTTCAACTTCTGGCAGGGCACGGCCCCCGCGGGCGTCACGCTCGGCGGCCATAGCCTGGCGCTGTACGACTTCGACTGCGGCGCGGCGGTGGGCTCCACCACCTGCGTGGGCGCAGCCAAGACCTTCAAGAACGGACGTGCACTCTACACCGATGCCGCACGCTTCCCGGGCTGGCCCTCGTTCACCCCCGACGGCAAGGCGGTGGCCTTCCACAACACGCTCCTCGGTGGCGACTGCCCCGATGCGCCCCGCGGGAGTGCGGCCGACCCCAATTCCAACGACAACTGCCAGCTGACCACCTGGTACCGGGCGGAGTCGGAGATCTGGCTCGGCGTCGACGGCGCCGCCGCCTCTCGCATGAACGCCCTCAACGGCCTCGACGCCGCCGGCAACAGCGTGCTGCCCGAAGGCCCCGACCACACCGCAGGCCTCGACGCGCGCCTCAACTACATGCCCACCGTGAACCCGGTGGCCGCCGGCGGCTACTTCTGGGCGGTATTCACCTCCCGTCGCCGCTACGGCAACGTGCTCACCGCGCATCCCTTCAACGAGGGCGGCAACACCTTCGGCTCGGCGCAGAAGAAGCTGTGGGTCGCCGCCATCGACGCCAAGACCGGCGCCATCGACCGCAGCCACCCGGCGTTCTACCTGCCGGGCCAGGAGCTGGCCTCCGGCAACTCACGCGGCTACTGGGTGGTCGACCCGTGCAAGCCGACCGGCGGCGCCTGCGACACCGGCGACGAGTGCTGCGGCGGCTTCTGCCGCAAGGACCCCGAAGCCGGCGCCCTGGTGTGCGGCAACAAGCCTCCCAGCACCTGCGCGGCCGAGCTCGAGGCCTGCAAGAGCGACGCAGACTGCTGCGACGCCAACCAGGCCTGCATCAACGCTCGCTGCGCGCGGCGCACGCCGCCGGTGCCGCGCTGAACATCGAGGCGGCACGCAGAGCGATGACCTCCGCGGTCGTCTTGGCGTGCCTGCTCGGCGCCTGCGGAAAGACCGCGGAGGAGACGGCACGCGTCACCGAGCCGCGCAGTGGC